>NZ_JBLWGB010000004.1:0-3356 GCF_048320955.1 Faecalibacterium sp. 9 | reverse complement strand
ATGAATGGGCAGAGAGGAATTGTGTCAAATTGACATAATTCCTCCCGATAAGAGGGATGTGAGCGAAAATGCTGGCAATGTATCTGGCAGTTCTGGATGACCAGAGCGGTGAAGAACAATTTGTAGATGTATACAATACCTACAAGCGGCTGGTCTACCATACTGCTTACAAAATTATGGGCGATTCGTATCTGGCAGAAGATGTACTGCAAGAGGTGTTTTTGTACGTTGCCAAAAATTTTTCTAAAATTCATCGAGAAAACTGTCACGAACTCGCTGCTTATCTCGTTAGTTGTAGTAGAAGCCGTGCTTACGATATGCTTCGCAAGCAGCGAGAAGAACCGCTGGAAGAAGTCCCGGACGCACCAGATGATGCCCCGGTGCCGGATGATGCAGCAGTCAGCACCGATAACATCCAACACCTGACAGAACTGATCGGACAGATGAAGCCGATGTATCGTGATCCGCTGCGCCTTTTGGCAATGGGCTGCACCAACAGGGAGATTGCCGAATCGCTTGGACTGACGGATGAAGTGGTTCGGATGCGGCTTTTCCGTGGAAGAAAACTATTGTGGAAGGAGCTAAACAGCCATGAGTGAGCGGACAGAAGTTTCTTTTGACGCTGCATTGATGATGGCACTCCGTGCAGATGCACAAAAAGAACTGGACGAACTGCCAACTCCAGCACAGCTTAAGGAACGCTACCCGGACACGTCCCGATGGGATGCTCGCCTGAAAGCGGCATTGCATAAACGCCGCCGGTGCTGAAGCGAGTGCTTGTTGCGGCCCTGACGCTGATAATTCTGACCTTCGGTGCGCTTGCAGTAAGTGCAGACTTCCGCAAGGCGGTCTATACGATGATTCAGAAGTTCCTGCCCATTGAGATGCAGCTGACGTATCAAGTGGACGGCGAACCGTTGGAACGATTACCGGATGGATACAGCGATCATTATGTGCCGGACGGCTTTGAAATGGACGATGCGCAGAAATTTGAACGAGCAGAAAACTTTTTACATGTTTACTCGTCAAAAGAAACAGAGGAAAGCTACACTGTCCGTTGTTCAATTATCCAGCCGGGGCAGCAGTCCCTATTTGATAATGAGCATACAGTGTACGAAACCGTAAAGGTCGGAGAAGCAGATGCAACTTTGGGAACGAGTGCAAGCGAAAACGGAGACGCCGTTTATATTTTAAGCTGGGAGCGAGGAGGCGTTTCAAACACGATTATGGGAAACACCTCCCGAGATGAGATTATGAGAATTGCTGAAAACGTATTTTAATATGAGACACCATGCTGTTTGTTGAAATTGACAAATAGCATGGTGCTTTTTTGTATAAGCATACAAACATAACAATAAGCAGAAATTTTTTCAAAAAAGTTGTCACAAACACAAGGCAAACTACGTTGACTAATATATGAAGTAGGCACATGGGTATACGACACTGTTACTCAATGGTTTGCTGAACGAGCAGAACAAGCTTATGAAGATGCAAAAAATACTGGAGAACCAACAGATAAACATTCAACGCAAAGTACTTCTGAAGGCTCTTCTCTGCCTAAAACCGGAACCCCGTATTCGTCTAAGGATCTCGAAGATAGTGAAGGTGTGAAGCAAAGAAGATATTACGATAAGAATGGAAATGCGGATATGGATATTGATTATCGCCACGGGGGAACAGGCCATACGTTTCCCCATAGACATGATTGGAACAATGGCGTACGAGGGCCTGCATATTAAGGAGAACAACTGTGAACAACGTACCGTTTAAGATGATTATTGAGGATTTAAATTGTGGACGCGAAATAGAGTTTGCTTATCATGGAAAGAAATATTCAATTACAAACAGTGAAGGCTATTGGAATTTTTGCTGTGACACTGACGGAATCATTATTGAAAGACTTTGCCCTTTCAATGATAAAACAAAACTTATAGAACGCGTTTCTAACCTAAATGTTGAGGGGGTTCTGCTTTCAACAATTTTTGATAAAGCAAAATATGACGCACAATCGCTTTGCATCTTATAAATTTTGCTTTTGATTCTAAATTATGAGAGGGTGATTCCGGTGCAGAAAAATAGAACACATATTTCAAAAATAAAGATGAAAGGAAAGGGTTGAAAATGGATTTTCTTAAGCAAAAAGGGCCATTAGCAAGAGACTTCTGCAACACGTTGATTTACATTATTTCGTTAGTGTCATTAAAGCCTGCAAGCCTTCAGAGTGTGTTGACAGAACTTCAATGGAATGGGATGTGGTTCTTTTCTCTGGCATTTTTCGCTGTCATCTTTATGGAAATGCTGTCCGATTTTTTGCTGGTTACAGATCGCTGCACTGCATGGAAAGCATTAAATGGAAATGTCAGCGAAGCCGAATTTCACAATCTTCAGCAGATTGTCCTATGCGAAAATCAGAAAGTTTCCATTGAGAAGAAACTTGCAAGTACGATACTACTGGTTCTGATGATATGTGCAACTGCTGCATTTGTGTGGTTTACCTTTTGGTATAAGGTTTTGTTATGAAAGAGATAATTATTATACCACATATTGGAATTGGACAATTAAAATTAGGCATGACGTCAGATGAGCTAGAAAATGCTCTTCTAGAAATGAAGAAACATTGGTCGAATTCTTCTGATGAAGCAATGCAAATGGAATGTTGTGCGGAAACCGATGACCCTAATTTGATAACCGGACGATATATGGATAACGCTTCGTTCTTTCTTGTGCAGTACCGGAACGGAAAAGCTACTGAAATCGGCATCCAGCGTGATTTGTCTAAAGTGGCATCAATAAAATTGTTCGGGATGGATATGTTTAATACAGCTGCCGAGTGTATTATTGATAGCTTAATGAAAAAGGACAACGTTATTTGCAACGAAAAGGACTTGCAACTGGGAACGGAATATTTTTTTCCCGAAATTGGAGTCCGACTCTGGAGAGAGCGAGCATTTCATCCCAAATTGTTGAAAGACCCGTTATACATGGAAGAAATGCAGGCGGTATTAGAAGACGAATATCAGTATCAGTATTTTCAGATGGTTACCATAATAGGTTGAACTACTAACTAACCATGAGCCCTCTATTTGTAACAACTGCAAGTAGAAGGCTCTTGGTTTACTTTGGATATTTTAATTAAAAGTCAGTATTTCAGTCTGCCATGGTCACAACCGAGTGAGAGATAATGCTCAATCTCACCACCTAGCACTAGCTGGGCATACTCCAAAGATTTATTCTAACGAATGAATATTTTGCGCTTTGAACAATTTGACGATTGACATATTGTGCAATATGGAGAATTTCAAATGTCACTTAGTTCTCGATTGACTTGTAATGCAGAAAGCATTACAATAAATTCG
>NZ_JBLWGB010000003.1:0-595522 GCF_048320955.1 Faecalibacterium sp. 9 | reverse complement strand
CTTCGGGGGTGCCTGATGCTGCCGCCGTCTTACCTCGACCAGATGCCGGACGCCTTTGTGCAGCTCTGGCAGCAGGTCGAGGACGAGATCTTACAGGACGTTGCCCGGCGCATCGGCAAGATGGACAAAGTGACCGCTACTGCTAACTGGCAGCTGTGGCGCTACCAGCAGACCGAGGCGCTGCGCAACGACGTGGTGAAGCTGCTGGCGAAGTACACCGGCAAGAGCGAAACGGCCATCCGCAGGCTGCTTTTGCAGGCCGCCACCGAAGCCATGGAGCGGGAGGACGCCATCTACTACCACTACGACATGGAGCCGACGCCCTTTGAAGAGAGCGCCGCCCTGAACAACCTGCTTGATGCCGGTGCCCGGCAGACCTGCGGCACATGGCAGAACCTCACCGCTACCACGGCAAACACCGTCACAGGGGCCTTTGAGCGCACGCTGGACGCTGCATGGCTCAAGGTGAGCACCGGTGCCTTCGACTACAAAACAGCCGTCAAACAGGCTGTGGACAGCCTTGCAGACGAGATGCCCATGGTCACCTATCCCAGCGGCCACAAGGACAGCATCGAGGTGGCCGCCCGCCGTGCCGTGCTCACCGGTGTGAACCAGACGACTGGCAAGCTGCAGGTGGCCCGCATGGACGAAATGGGCTGCGAATTTGTGGAGACGACAGCCCACGGCGGTGCCCGTCCTTCTCATGCAGAGTGGCAGGGCAGGCGCTTCCACCGGGGCGGCGCGGTGGACTACAAGGGCAGACACTACCCGGATTTTGAAGCCGCCACCGGCTACGGCACCGGCGCAGGCCTTTGCGGCTGGAACTGCCGCCACACCTTTTTCGCGGTGTTCCCGGAGCTGGGCGACCCGCCCCAATGGACACAGGAGCAGCTGCGGGAGCTGAACGCCCGGAACATCGAATGGAACGGCAAAAAGTACACCGCCTACGAGATATCCCAGATGCAGCGGACCCGGGAGCGGAACGTCCGCCGCTGGAAAAAGCGGTATCTGGCCGAGGACGCTGCCGGGCTGGACACCACCGACGCCGCCGTGCGCCTGAGAGCGGCCCGCCAAAGCCTTGCAGAGTTTGCACAGGCCACGGGTGGCCGTGTGGACAGCGCCCGTGTCAGCGTGCCGAAGTTCGGCAGGAGTGAAGCCAGCAGGGCGAATTGGGCGGCGAAGAAAAACTCCTCTGTTTATTCGAGCTTGAACATGGAGCCAAAACCTGTTACAATGCAGTCAATCGCAAATGTTAAGGCGTTCAGCTGTGACACACTGGATGCCGCCGGGCAGCAACAGCTGAAAAACGCCCACAAGCGCCTTCTCATGGTCGCTTCAAAGCAGCCGGAAAATGTTGAAGTGGGCAGGGTGTTCGACATCAAGATGAAGCCGCTGACGAAGGATATCATCGGGCCCGCTCGTGGCGGAAGCGTGAAACCTCCAAAAACAGCGGTTCCGCATATCTTCATTCACACCCATCCCGATTGCAGTATTTTTTCGCAGGGCGATTTGTACAACTTCGCACACGACGATTCTATAAAACTTCTGACCGCAGTTGGTCATAACGGGCACATTTACGCGATTGAGAAAACATCAGAGTATGATTCGAATACCATCAAGGCTATTTCTTCCCGGCTTTTCACAAAAGTAAATGCATTGAGTGACATTCCAAGGGAACAATTGCCTGACGAACAACTGCTTCAGGAAGCCGAATCCATAATTCGTGATTCAATCAAGGAGATGAAAAAATATGGCATCCGGTTCTATGAGTGATTATTTCACACCAGAAGTAATTAAAGAGCTTCAAGAAACATTGCTGAAACATCCGATTGACCACTCGTATGATGAAGAATGTGAAGCATACGACAATGATGTTCCGCCTGAGCAACTTGCATCGCGCTGTGCCTATGATGCATTGAAAGGGATTGGCAAGCTCCCGCCCGGCATCGAATAACCTTAACCACCATCCACCCGGACGGTGGTTTTCTTTTGCCAATTTTTCAGGAGGTACACTATGGTTACTACAGTTCTTATCACTCTGATGATCCTCGCGCTGCTGGAGATCGTTCTGCTGAACGGCGCCCGGCTGTTCTTCATGATTGCATCCGCCGTGCAGCAGGCGCAGGACGACAAATACACGCCGCACCCGCACCCCAAAAAGTAAGCTTTCATTCACGGAAATGCCCCATTTTAACCACTGTATGCCATCAAAAAGGCACAACAGTGGTTTTTTCATGCCGTTTTAGCTCATGTTGGAAGAGCACCGGACTTTTAATCCGGGTGTGGCGGGTTCAACTCCCGCAAGCGGCACCACAGCGGAAGGCGGCGCGTACCCCGTCTTGTCCCGTGCGGAATGAGAACCGCGATACAAAACAGCAGGGACTTATCCACCCAACAGACAAAAGAAAGGAGCACATCGCAAGTGAAACGCGAAGATGTGAGCAAGATCATTCCGGGTATCACCTCGGACCAGCTGGACAGCATCATGAACCTGCACGGCGCGGATATCACGGCCAAGGTGAACGAGATCACCACCCTCAAGGCCGAGAAAACCACCCTGACCGAACAGCTGTCCACTGCAAACAGCAAACTGGAAGGCTACGACCCCGAGTGGAAGGCCAAGGCCGAGCAGGCCAAGACCGATGCTGCGACTCAGGTCGCTGCCCTCGAAAAGGGCTACGCTCTGGAACGCAAGGCATCCGGCCTGAAATTTTCCAGCGAGAGCGCCCGCAAGGCGTTCCTTGCCGAGGCAAAGGCCCAGAATTTTGCTATGAAGGACGGCGAGATTCTGGGCTTTGATGATTATGTCAAGGCTTTCAAAGAGAGTGATCCCAGCGCCATTCTGCCGGACGGCGGCATGGCACGTTTTTCCGCATCGGCGACCGGCGCACCCGGCCAGCCCGCAAACACACATGAGGCCGCAAATGCTGCATTCCGCGCAGCGTTCGGCCAGAAAGGTTGATTCTTATGGCTACTGATGCAATCGCTCGCAATAAGGCTGAGGCCCTGATCCGGGAGCAGCTGGTGAACACCATCCAGCAGGACGTGCCCAAAAGCTCCACCGTCATGCAGCTGGGCACCCGCCTTGCCAATATGACCTCTAACCAGACCAAGATCCCCGTGCTGTCCATGCTGCCGCTGGCTTACTGGGTCAACGGTGACACCGGCATGAAAAAGACCAGCAAGCAGGAATGGGACAACGTGTATATGACCGCTGCAGAGCTGGCCGTCATCGTTCCTGTGCCCGAGGCTGTGCTGGCAGATTCCAGCTTTGACATCATGGGCGAGGTACAGCCCCGCGTCCGGGAAGCCATGGGCGCAAAGATCGACAACGCCATCCTGTTCGGCGGCGAGCGTCCCACCGAGTGGACGACCGATGTTCTGACCCTTGCGGCCAAGAACAAAGTCACCGGCCCCATCGACTACGCAAAGCTGCTGGGCAAGGACGGTCTGTTCTCCAAGGTGGAGGCTGGCGGCTTCGGCGTGGACGCCGTGGTGGGCGACCTGACCGCCAAGGCAGAGCTGCGCGGCCTTGTGGATACCACTGGCCGTCCCCTGTTCCGTTCCGATATGCAGGGTGCCACCACCTACGCGCTGGACGGCGCACCGATGTACTTCCCGGATAACGGCGGCTTTGATGCTTCCAAGGCACAGCTGATCGCAGGCAACTTCAAGAAGCTGGTGTACTCCATCCGTCAGGACGTCACCGTGAAGCTGCTGGATCAGGGCGTTATTCAGGATCCTTCCACCAAGGAGATCGTTTACAACCTCGCCCAGCAGGATATGGTGGCCCTGCGTGTGGTCATGCGCATGGGCTGGGCACTGCCGAACCCTGCCACCCGTATGAACGCCGACCGCTCCAAAGTCCCCTTTGCGTTCCTGACCGCAGCTGCCGTCGCAGCATAAGGAGGCCCCATGCTCTACTGCACCTATGACCAGTACACGGCGGCGGGCGGCATGGTGCCAGAAACGGCGTTCGGTGTGCTGTGCAGCCGGGCTTCCCGCATGATCGATTCCGCCACCTTTGGCCGGGCCGAGAGCCACGCCGCCGGGTGCGAGGCCTGCCGGGAAGCATTGGCGGACGCCTGCGGGCAGATCGTCGGCCTGCTGGCCGCTGCATCTGCGGCGGGTGCTGTGCCGGGTGCTGCCAGCGTCTCCAACGACGGCTACAGCGTCACCTTTGGCAGCAATGCCAGTGTGACCGCCGCCGCCCGGCAGGAAGCCTATCGAGTAGTCTCCGCACCGCGCTGGGCAATGACCCGCACGACCTGCTGTACAGGGGGATTTTGTGATGCAGACAGCCGTTACTGTGGTGAACCTCATCCACGATGTGACCACCGAGACAGACAGGCCGGTGTGCTGGGTGTTCCCCGGGTGCTGCTGGCGGGAATGCCGCTCCACCTCCGGCTCCGGCACCGCCAAAGACCCGGAGCGCACCACCCACATCCGCATCCCGGCCAGCGTGTGTACGGTGGGCTACCTGCCCTATGCCCAGTGGGCGGCGCTGTCTGCGGCGGAAAAGACCAAGCACTGGACCCTGAAACGCGGCTGGAAGCTGGTGCAGGGCGCGGTGCCTGCCTTGACCGCCGAAGAGTATGCCCGGCTTGAAAAAACGCACCTGTGCTGCACAGCGGCGGCTGTCTCGGACGACCGGGAGCCGCTGCTGCCCCACTGGCATGTGGAAGGGAGCTGATCGCATGAGCGCACCGGTTTTTGATTTCAAGATCACGTTCCGGCCCGGCTTTCAGGCCGACATGGATGCACGGTTCGCAAAGCTGCAGTTTGCCTTTTCACAGAAAGTGGCGGCAACGGTAGACCCCTATGTGCCCTTTGACACCGGCACGCTGAAGAACAGCGTGAATCAGGCATCCGACTTCAAGGAAGGTCTGCTGGTGTACAATACGCCCTATGCCCGCAGGCAGTATTATCTGCATGAACAGGGCAAGGGTCTGCATGGTGAGAACGGCCTGCGCGGCTCCTATTGGGGCCAGCGGGCCATTGCCGACCACAAGGACGAGCTGGAAAAGTTCGCCCATGATGCCGCAAAGCAGTTTCTGGGAGGGAACAAATGAGCGAAACCGTAAAGCCCACCATTGCCGCCCTGCGGGCATGGCTCAAGACCTGCCCGCTGATCGCCGACGAGCAGGAAGCCACCGGCGCAGCATTCCGCATTGCCGGACTGGAAGAAGAATCCACCGCCTTTTCCATCGAGGACAGCCCCGGTGATCCCATCATCACCGAGTATTTCTCCGGCTGGGAAATGTCGAAGAATTACCTCTTCCTCAGCCGCCGGGAGTACAGCGAGGTGGATGCCGTCAGCATCCAGAACAGCGGCTTTTTTGAGCAGCTCACCGAGTGGGTCATGCGGCAGGACGCCCGGCACAACCTGCCCGACCTCTCGGCCTGCGGCGAGGGCAAGACCCCTACCGGCATTGCCGTGACAAACAGCGGCTACATCGTCACAAACAGCGCGGGCAGCTGTAAGATGCAGCTGCAAATGCGCCTGACCTACTACATGCCAAAATGAAAGGAGTTTTGATATGACCGTATCCGAAGCCATTACCAAGTCCGGCATCACGCCCAGCGCGTCGTATACCGGTATTGAGACGGCGAACGATTTTGTGCTGGCGTTCCAGATCGAGAGCACCCAGACCAAGGAAAGCCAGTGGATCGTCTGCGCCGACCACGTGAAGGAGCATTCCGGCTCCCTGAACGCCACCACCGAGGATGCCCAGTACATCCGCACCGGCAACGTCACCGAAAAGACCGGCACCCAGCGCACCCTTACCGTCAACGGCGACCGCTGCGTGGGCGATGCTTTTCAGAATTTTGTGCTGAGCCACAAGATCGTGTACGGTACCGGCAGCGATATCATCAGGCCGTACATCTATTTCAGCCTTCGCACCGGCAAGGGCGAGAAGGGCAGCGCTTCCATCATCGTCACCAGCGACGTGGGCGGTGCAGCCGGTTCCAAGGCCACCTTTGCCTGCGACGTGAAGGTCATCGGCACGCCGGAGGAGTTTGACTACAACCCCGCCACCCAGTCCGCTGAGCCTGCCAAGGCCGTCAAGGGCTGATTTTTTTCAAACACAGTCCCCGCTCCACACCGGAACGGGGATTTTTTATGCCGTGAACAAAGCTTATTCCTCCGGGGCAGAACCGGGCACGGCCCAAGAAAGGAGCCAGAACATGGTTATTTGTGGACAGGAATTTGAATTTTCGGCGCTGAACGCCAACGACCTCGACCGTATGGACGCGGCACAGCAGCACATGCAGGCGGCTTCTGACCGCGAGAGCAAGCGCTCGCATACGGGCACCGCCGACATCCTGCGCGGCCAGTGCCGCCTTATGATGGGCTACTTCGACGAGCTGCTGGGCGAGGGTGCATCTGAACGTCTGGGTCTTGACGGAAACAGCTTTGGTGCCTGTGTCCGTGTGACGAACGCCATCAAGGAAGCCATCGCCGCAGAACAGGCCACCGTAAAGCAGGCGGCTGCAATGCCCATGAACCGCGAGCAGCGGCGCGCAGCGGCAAAGCAGCAGCAGCGCAAGCAGAAACCCGTGTCCCGCAGCGAGGGTTTCCACCCGCAGGTGGCAAGCCGCCCGGCGCAGCAGCCTATCACCCAGACCAACACTTTCTGGCCGGACACGGAAGCCGAGACCCGCCGCAAGACCGACCAGCTGATCGATGCCCGGCAGGCTGTGAATGCCCTGCGGGACGACCCCGATGCCATGCAGCAGCTGGCAGAGTACGCTCTGCAGCTGGCATCCGAGCGCCATGTCTGACCTGCTGCTGGACGAGTTGCCCACCCGGTGGCACGGACACGAGATTGATCCCGGATTTCCGGCCCATGGTCTGGCTGGTGAACGCCTATGTGCGCGGCCAGACAGGAGATGACCCCCTCGGTTTTGCGGTCAGCGCCCTCTGGCGTTTTTACAAAGACCCACACTGTTTTCTGAACGACCCTCAGAAGAATTGATCGACGCCTACGGGTACATGATCGAGTTTTATAAGGCGGGCGAAAAAGCAGCCGAAAGCGCCGCAGCTGAAAGCAGTACCGCGCCCTCTTCCGGTCTTGCCTTCGACTACCAGTGTGATGCCGGTTACATCGTGGCGGCGTTCCAGCAGGCCTACGGCATCGACCTGACCCGGGAGCGGGTGCGCTGGTTCCGGTTCCGGGCGCTGTTCGCGGCCCTGCCGGAGGAGACCCTCATGGCCAAGATCATGAGCTGGCGCACCATGGACCTGTCCGAGTACGAGGGCAGTATGCGTGCCCACTATGCCGACTTGCAGGAGCGCTTTGCCCTGCCTGCTGAGCTGAGAGGGGGTGCCGCCCGTGTCGTGTCCGTCGAAGAGCATGATGCTGCGTTCCTTGCGCGGTTCCGGCACTAGCCGCGCCCCGGTGCCCTGCCCATACTGCGGGCGGGCGCTGCCGGTGTGGGCAGAAAATGCCGCATCCGCCCATGGCCTGTGGGTAAAATGCAAAAATCCCGCCTGTAAGCGGGAGGTAGAGATCAAGTTATAACAGCCTGTGCCCTTGTGCCCGCGCTCTTTTGGAATGGAGAGAGGTGGACACAGTGGCATTTGATTTTGACGTTACCGGCAACACCAAACTGGATACCAGCGGTTTTACCAATGGCATTTCCAGCATGACGGTGGCTGCTGGTAATCTGATCGCTGACTTTGTAAAATCGGCCAGCAGCAAAATGGCCGAGCTGGTGACTTCCTCGGTCGATATTGGTTCATCGTTCGAGACAGCCCTTGCCAAGGTCGGCACCATCGCCGACACGAGCAAGGTCTCCGTGGGCGATCTGAACAAGCAGATTCGCTTGATACATCCGGCAGCATGGGCGTTGCCGCTGCAGACATTGCCGAAGCAGCCTATCAGGCCATCAGTGCCGGACAGGATACGGCAAACGCCGTAGCTTTTGCCGGACAGGCTTCCAAGCTGGCTGCTGCTGGCTTCACTTCCAGCAGTTCGGCAGTCGATATCCTGACCACCGCGCTGAATGCCTATGGACTGAGTGCAGATCAGGCCATCCATGTATCGGATGTGCTGCTGACCACCCAGAATCTGGGCAAAACCAGCGTGGATGAGCTTTCGTCCAGCATGGGCAAGGTCATTCCTCTGGCTGCAGCGTATGGCGTGACCGTCGAAAATCTGTCCAGTGGTCTGGCCGTCATGACCGCAAATGGTATTGCCACGGCAGAAGCCACCACCTACACCAAGTCCATGCTCAACGAACTTGGCGATGCCGGTTCTACTGTCGGCAAAATTTTGCAGAAACAGACCGGCAAGAGCTTTGCTCAGCTGAATGCTGAGGGCAAGAGCCTAGGCGATGTTCTGCAGATTTTGTATCAGAGCGTCGGCGGCAGCAGCACTGCCTTTGCAGGTCTGTGGTCGAGTGTGGAAGCAGGCACCGGTGCATTGTCGCTGGCATCCGGCGGCGCTGAACATTTCAACGATGTGCTCAGCCAGATGCAGAACAGCGCAGGCGCTACCGAGACCGCCTACGAGACCATGACCGACACCTTTCAGCACAAGGTGGAGACCATGCAGACGGCTGCCCAGAACTTCGGCATCACCCTGTATGACTCGCTGGAATCCTCTCTGAGCGATGCCACTCAGTGGGGCACAGACTGCCTCACCCAGCTGACCACCGCCCTGTCTGATGGCGGACCCGAAGCCATGCTTCAGGCTGCAGGCCAGATTCTCTCCGATCTGGCGGCAGGCATTACCGAGCAGCTGCCCGGCCTGATGAACACCGGCGTGGAGATCGATCACCCAGCTGGCTGAGGACATCGTGGAAGCTACACCGGCCATGCTGGACACGGCTGCTGAAGTGCTGGGCGCGCTGGCACAGGGCCTTGTTGACAACATCCCGGACCTGATCGCCAGCGCCGCCGAGATCATCGCCGGATTTATCGGCTACCTCGGTGACCACACAGACGAGATGATGACCGCCGGCCTGCAGATTGATCGAGAGCCTCATCATTGGTATCACCGACAATCTCCCTGCACTGATCGAGTCCGCAGGCGCGGCGATTGCCAAGTTTGCCGCCGCGCTGATTTCCAACCTGCCGAAGATCCTCGAGTGCGGCGCGGCTATGCTGACCACCCTTGTGGACGGTATCCTCTACAGCATTGAAAATCTGGCCGAAGCCGCCCTCGCCTGCGTGGCAAAGCTGGTGGGCGTCTGGGACGGCAGCATGGACGAGTGGGGCCATATCGGAGAGAACATCGTTCAGGGCATCATCAACGGCATCGCGTCGATGTGGAACCGGCTGACCTCGTGGGTCAGCGGCCTGATTGCAAATCTGGTGGGCACGGCCAGCAATGCCGCCGTCAACGGCATCACCCAGAGCACCTCTGGCTCTACCTCTTCCGGCTCGACGAGCGCCGGGGCAATGAACCGCGACCAGCGGCACGCCGACGCGCTGGCCGGGAAAGGCATCAGCAATAAGAGCTGGACCGAACGTCAGGAAGAAGCCAAAAAGGCCGGTAAGGAGACGGCAGCATCGATTACTCAGTCGGCAAACAACGCCGCTGCTGCCATCGACAAGTCCGGCAAAAAAGCATCGAAAAGCGCCAAAAAATCCACCGCCGAAGTGGTCAAGTCCATCTCGGACACCACGACCGAAATCGACGGCAAGATCACCCGCACCACCGAAAACATCACCGAAACGCTCTCCAACGGCAAGACACAGCAAAAGCAGGTCATCACCGAGACTTCCCGGCAGATGGTGGACGGCGTGCTGAAAGATGTCAAGACCATCACGGAAGTGGCGGCAAACGGCACCAAGACCGTCAAGCAGACCATGGAGACAGTGCGGGAGACCGCCAAGACGGTCACCTCCACCTTCGAGACGCTGGCAGACGGGGTCAAGACCACCACCCAGACCATCACCGAGACACTGACCGACGGCACCGAGACCCAGAAGCAGGTCATCACCGAGACCTACGACGACGTGGTGGACGGTGCCCTCGTGACCATCGAGCGGGTCAAGACCATCGCCGCAGACGGCACCGTGCATGTGGCCGAGCAGATCAAAAAGTCCAGCGCAGACACCTTTGACGGCCTGTGGAAGGAGCTGCAGGACAGCGCCAACACCGGCGTGCTGGGCACCTTCGATGACCTGTACACCGCCGTCAAGAATCAGGACTGGCTCTCCGTCGGCAAGTGGGTCGCAAGCACCATTTACAGCGGCCTGACCGCCGACCAGAAGCAGCAGGTGCAGTCCTTCGCCCTCGGCATCGTGACTAAGCTCAACAAAGCGCTGGGCGGTGCCCGCGACCAGCTGGTGCAGGGAGCCATCGACCTTGGCGGCCAGATCGTGAACGGCCTGACCGGCGGCTTCTCTGAGGTCTGGCAGCAGGCGCAGGGCCTCGGCTCCACCCTCGTGTCGGTCTTTCAGGGCCTGCAGGGGCCGCTGAGTGCGGTGGCTCTCGCCATCAGCAAGGGCCTGCAAGGCGGTCTGATCTCTGCATTCCCGGAGATCCTTGCTGCGCTGGGCGGCCTGATCGGTGCCATTGGCGGTGCGTTTGTGGCGATGCTGCAATCCATCGGCATGGCGCTGTTGCCGACCGGGTTCGGGACCCCGAAGGGCCTGCTGATGATCGCAGCGGGCATCGCGCTGGTGGCCGCGATCGCAGGCATCGTCGCCGCCCTCGGCGGCTCTTTCAGCAAGAAAGGCTCGTCCGGCGGCGGTTCCTCTGGCGGCGGTTCGTCCGGCTCCGGCGGCATGGGCAGCGTGGATATCACCACCGGCACCGGCAGTCTGGAAGATGCCATCAACGCCAACACCAAGGCGCTGGAAAAGACAAACTCTGCCCTTGCCGATATGATCCGGCAGGCGGGAGCGCTGGTGCTTTCCGACAACATGCGCCTCGGCTCCACCGTGGCCGCTTCCGGCACCGCACAGGTGGTGTCCGCCGCCCGCAGCTACCACCGGGAGGGCGACACCAATATCACCCAGAACTTCTACAATGGCCACGACACCGCCGCCGCACAGCAGCGGGAAGCCCGCTGGGAGGCCGACAAGGCCAAGGCCCGCAAACGATGAAAGGAGGACACCGTGCTTTTTAAGGATCACCTCGAAATAGTCACCGACGCCGGTGCCGTCCTGCATCTGGGCTGGGACTACGACGCCCCTTACTTTCTCGACCCGCTGAACGGCATCGACGTGGATCTGCAGACCGCGCAGGGTGTCAATCAGGTGGGCGACACCGTGGAGGGGCAGAGCGTCTCCGGCGTGTCCCGCACCCTGTCGGTCGTGTTCTGGGGCAGGGATGCGTTGACCCGTGCAAGAGCTTTTACCAAAAAGCTGCCCTACTTCACCAAAGGCACCCTCTATTTTGGCGACCACTATTTCACCCGCTTCGTGCTGCAAAAGCTGCCCTATTTTTCCAGCTACACGCCGGACCCGCGCTGTGAGCTGATGCTCTACAGCGAGAAACCCTATTGGTACGACCTCAACGCCGTCAGCAGCGTGCTGGGCGGGTACGAGCCCGCCTTCCGCTTCCCGGTGTGCTACGACAGCCACATCTACGGCATCAAGCGGGACGGCACGGCGGCAGTGCTGCGCAACGAGGGCAGCCTGCCGGTGCCCTTCACGGCCACCTTGCGGTGCGACATGCCGGTGACACATCCCAAGGTGGTGGACCTGCAGACCGGGGCCTTCATCGGCTTTGACCTTACCCTGCAGCCGGACGAGACGCTGGAGATCTACCGCAGCACCTCTGACCGGCTGGCCTGCACCCTGACCCGGGCAGGCGTGACCGAGAATATCTTTGCAAAGCTGGACGAGGACAGCACCCTCACCGAATTGCAGCCCGGCGATAACGTGCTGAGTATGCAGGCCGAGAACGGCTCCGGCTACCTGCAGGCATCCGTGAGCTTTTACCCGATGGAGGCGGGCATCCTGCCCGAACCGCTATGAGAATAGACGTTTTGGACGCAGACACCCTTGCCCGCGTGGGTTATGTAAAAGTATGGCACTCCCTCTACTGGGACAGCCCCTATTACTCCGAGGGCAGTTTTACCCTTGAGGTGCGGCCCACCGAAGAAAATTTGCGACTTCTGCGGGAAGGCCGGTGGCTGGTGCGCAGCGACGAGAACCCCCGCATCCCCATGCGCATCTGCTCCCGCACCAACCAGAACGAGGACGCGAATTTGGTCGTGAGCGGCTACCCGGCGACATGGCTGCTGACCAAGCGGGTGTCTGCAGTGAGCATCAAGAACCAACCAGCGGAAGCCGCCATGCGCAGCCTTGTGAGCGCCGCCAAACCGTGGCCCCGCCTTGAGCTGGGCACCGAGTACGGCTTTGACACGGTCTTTGCCAAGCAGACCTCCGGCGGCACGGTGTTCGACTACTGCCAGACCATCGGGCAGGCCTGTGATCTGGGGTTCCGCATCGTGCTGGACGGCAAGGGCAGCAAGAAAAAGCTGCTCTTCGAGTGCTTCCGGCCCACCCTCGACCCGAACCGCAGATATAGCCCCCAGTGGGGCAATCTGCTAAATTCCGGGTGGAGCTTTGCCGACACCGATTACGCCAACGTGGCCCTTGTGCAGGGCGCAGGCGAGGGCGATAAGCGGGCCACCGTCTGGGTGGGTGACGTGGACGCCACCGGCTCCGATCGGCGGGAAATGTACATCGACGCCCGGGACGTGCAGCCGGAGGACGGCGAGACCAGCACCAGCCAGAGCTATCTGGAAAAGCTGGCTGACCGGGGCGGCGAAAAGCTGCTGAGCCAGCTGCGCACCGGGTCCATCGAGTTTGACGTGAACGACGACACCCTGCAGGTGGGCGATGTGCTGAGTGCCAGCCTGCCCCAGCTGGGCTACACCGCCATGGTGCGGGTAGCCGACATCATCACCCAGAGCGAGGACAGCGGCACCACCCGCACCATCCGGCTGGGCACGCCCACATGGCACAAGACTTAGGAGGACTTATGGCTGATATCATTACTTACCCCGAAAACGGCATCACCTACGACGCCGACGACGCTTCGGGCTTCCTCGCCACCCGCCTGAGCGGCGTATACAGCGCCGAGGAGGATTTCTCCGTCACGGCACAGGGCGGCCTGAGCGTACAGGTGAGCGCCGGTCAGGCATGGGTGCGCCCGGCGCGGTTCAAGGGCCGCAGCATCATCATGGAGCAGCCCACCACCGTGGTGCTCACCGAAGCGGACCCTGTGCGCAGCCGCATTGACCGCATCGTGCTGCGCTACGACGCCGCCGCCAAAAAGACCAGCCTGCAGGTGCTGGACGGCACCCCGGACTCCGCTGCCCCTGCGGCCCCGGAAATTTCACGCACCGAGCTGGTCTATGACCTCTGCCTTGCCGAGATCAGACGCCCCGCAGGCTCCACCGCTGTCACCGCCGCCGACATCACCGACACCCGCGCGGACGAGGCCGTCTGCGGCGTCATGCGGGACGGCGTGACGGGGATCCCCACCGCACAGCTGCAGGCGCAGGTAAAGGCCATGCTGGACAGCCTGCAGGCCGAGGTGGACAGCAGGAGCTTTTACACCAAAGCAGAGGCCGATGCAGAGCACGCAAAGCTGCAGGAGCAGCTAAACAATATCGGCTCGCTAACGTCGAGGCAGGTATATTGCCAGAGAGTTGCAAAAAGCATGACTATCCCGGATGATGTTGATTATGTCGTTCTTACAAACTCTGACTGCACCACCATAGACAACACATGCGCTGTTGTAGCGCGCGGAGGCAGTGCGTATGCTACATATGATGGCAAAACCGACAAGATTAAATTTGGGGCAGATGGCACGCTGACTGTGACTATCACCAGCGGGTACTATTTTGCAATGTCAAACGTTCTCGGTTTCCGGTACGAGGTTTCTGCCGCATTCCCGTGCTTAATCGGTACAATTGTCGTTTATATCTCGGAGTGGAATGGTACTACATCGGACCCCGTGCCTGACGGCACTGATTTTATTACTTTTTCAGCAAACACTGTAGCAGACGCACGGGAGAATCCCTATCAATCGGGGGCAATCCTATGCGTATAAGAATGGCCTGTCATTTAAGACCGACGGTACGATAGTAGCCAAGCAATACAGCAAAGGCGAATCTATTAAAGTCAACTGCTACAAGTACATGACTCCGAGCGAATGGAATGCGCACATGACCGAGTTGCAGTCCGCACAGGCCGACGCCGACGAGATGAACTTGGATCAGGCTTATCGCCTGACCCTTCTGGAGTTGAATGTCTCCGATACGGATGACACCGAGAACACCTGATAGGAGGAAAAGGCAATGAGCAAAGCAACGGAAATGGTTCTGTATCGCACCTGCAAGCGCATGATCGAGCGCGGCGGTACCGATGGTCTGGCGGAGAAGATCGATATCTTCTACGCCGCCAACAAGCTGACCGATGAACAGTACGCAGAACTGACCGAAATGCTGAACAAAAAGACCAGTGCCTGACCCCGTGAAAGGACGTGATACATATGGCGATCAAACAGTACAGCCTGAAGAAGGACGGCGCAAAGCAGCTCTCCCCCGCATTTCGCGTGCGGGAGTTCCGCTGCCGCGACGGCACCGACACCATCCTCATTGACGAGGGCCTTGTGGTGCTGCTGCAGTGCATCCGGGAGCACTTCGGCAAGCCTGTGACCATCACCAGCGGCTACCGCACCGCCAGTCACAACACGAGGGTGGGCGGCTCCAGATCCAGCCAACACCTGCTGGGCCGGGCCGCTGACATTCAGGTGCAGGACACCGACCCACTGGCCGTTGCCGCCTACGCCGAGAGCCTGATGCCCGGCTGGGGCGGCGTGGGCCGCTACCCGGTCAAGGCAGGCCGTGCAAAGGGCTGGGTGCACGTGGACACCCGCCCGAACAAGAGCCGGTGGACGCTGTGAGGGGGGGTGACTTTTTGAAAGATTATTTCTGCATGGCGGTGGGTGCGTTGGGCGCTGCGTTTGCCAGCCTGTTTGGCGGGTGGGACGCAGCGCTGCAGACGCTCATCATCTTTATGGCCATCGACTACATCACCGGGCTGATCGTGGCAGGAGTGTTCCATGCAAGCCCCAAGACCAAAAGCGGCACGCTGGAAAGCCGCGCAGGCTGGAAGGGCCTGTGCCGCAAGGGCGAAACACTGCTGATCGTGCTGGTAGCCTGCAGACTGGATGCCGTGATGGGTTCCACCTTTGTGCGGGATGCCGTTGTGATCGGCTTTATCTGTAACGAGACCATTTCCATCATTGAAAACGCGGGCTTGATGGGACTGCCGATCCCGGCAGCGATCACCAAGGCTGTGGACATTTTAAAGCAGCGCTCGGAAACCGAGCAGAAAGGATAAGCTCTTATGAATGAATTCCTGAAAGTCGCACTCACTGCCTGCATCCCCGCAATGACCGTCATTTTCGGCTGGGGCCTGAACAAAGGTGTCAGCATTGCAAACGGCTACATCAACAACAAGTTTGCGCAGACCTGTCTCCAGAATGCCGCCAACGCGGTGTTCAACGCTGTCCAGTATGTCAACCAGACCTACGTTGATGCCCTGAAGGAACAGGACAAGTTCGACGAGGCTGCCCAGCGCATCGCCTACAGCCGCGCACTGGCCGCTGCGAAGAAAGCCCTGACGCAGGAGACCATCAAGTTCATCAAGGAGACCTTTGGCGACCTCGACAGCTACCTGAAGCCTATGATCGAAGCGCAGGTGCGCAGCCAGAAGACCTATATGTGACCTATATGTGATGTTTGCGTGACCCCACGAAAACATTGACCATTTTCGGGACCTCACGAAAATGGCTGCAACAAAAACTTTCCTGAATCCATAGCATGAGAAAGGCTTCCTTTGACCAGAAACGGCCAGAGGAAGCCTTTTTTCTTTGCGTATTTCAGAAGCGCTTTCGGAACCTCAAAATATAAAACTGGGTCAAAAACTGGGTCAGAGTATAACAAAAGACGCTGATTCTTTACGAACCAGCGTCTAAAAATGGTGGAGCGGGCAATGGGAATCGAACCCACCTCCTCAGCTTGGAAGGCTGATATACTAGCCGATGTACGATGCCCGCATTTACGAACGATATTATAGCATGTTCCGGCGCAAATGTCCAGCCCAATTTTTGTATGTTCCTTAAAGCACCGGAAAAGAATGCCGGAACGGCCTTGCTTTTCCATACGGCTCTGCTACAATAGAAAAGAACGGAGGGAGAGAGGATGGAGCCGGAAGCAGAGATCATTCGTGCGCAGCTGTTTACCCTGCGGGATGAAGCATACCGCACCTTTCACAGTGCGTTGATGCCCACCGTGCCGCCGGAAACGGTGATTGGCGTGCGCGTTCCGGCTCTGCGCAGGCTGGCAAAACAGCTCGCGGGCACAGCGCAGGCAGAGGTGTTTTTACAGGCCCTGCCGCATGGATACTACGAAGAGAACAACCTCCACGCGTTCCTGATCGAGCTCATCCGGGACTACGACAGGGCGCTGGCTGAAACGGAAGCGTTCCTGCCCTACATCAACAACTGGGCCACCTGCGACTGCTTCTGCCCCAAAGTGTTTGCGAAGCACAAGACGGAGCTGCTGGTGCCCATTCGCCGCTGGCTGGATTCGGGTGAGGCATATACCGTGCGCTATGGCATGGAGATGCTGATGCGCTATTATCTGGATGATGCATTCCGGCCGGAATATCTGGAATGGGTGGCCGATGTGCGCAGCACGGAATACTATATCAATATGATGCGGGCATGGTATTTTGCCACAGCACTGGCAAAGCAGCCGGATGCCGCGCTGCCGTGGCTCACAGAAAAGCGGCTGGATCTGTGGACCCACAACAAAACCATCCAGAAAGCGATGGAAAGCCGCCGCATTCCGCCCGGAATGAAGCAGCTGCTGCGCGGTCTGCGCAGCCATTCATAAAAGCTTCCGGATTTCCGCGCAGATTTCCTGTTTACTTTATTCAGGTTTTATTGTAAAATATACTTGAATAACAATGCCGGGCATAGACCCGACGGAATATAAACAGGTGGTGTTTGGATTATGGCATTGAAATATCAGCGTATCCTTCTGAAGATCAGCGGCGAAGCACTGGGCGGCGAAAAGGGCATGGGTTTTGACGAACCCACCATGGACGCGATCTGCGGCGGCGTGAAGAAAGCACACGAGCTGGGCGTGCAGATCGGCATCGTGGTTGGCGGCGGCAACTTCTGGCGCGGCCGTTCCAGCGGCAAAATGGAGCGCACTCTGGCCGATAAGATCGGCATGCTGGCAACGGTGATGAATGCACTGGCTGTCTCCGACAAGCTGGAGCAGCTGGGTGTCCCCACCGAGGTGTTCACCTCCATCACCATGCCGCAGGTGGCACAGCCCTTTACGCGCAAGGAAGCCCTGCGCGCCATGGACGAGGGCAAGATCGCCGTGTTCGGCGGCGGCACCGGTAACCCGTTCTTCTCTACCGACACGGCTACCGCTCTGCGCGCTGTGGAAGTGAGCGCGGATGTAATGTTCAAGGCTACCATGGTGGATGGCGTCTACGATAAGGACCCCCACAAGTACCCGGATGCAAAGAAGTACGATACCCTTACCTTTACCAAGGTGCTGGAGGATCAGCTGGCTGTCATGGACGGCACTGCAGCGACCCTGTGCCGCGACAATAAGCTGCCCATCCTCGTGTTTGATCTGGCCGACCCGGACAACATTGCCCGTGCCGTGCAGGGCGAGAATGTGGGCACGCTGGTTTACGAGGGCTGAGAAGCCCGCAGCAGACATACATTATAGGGCAGGTGCTCTGCGCACCGCCCTGAGATAAAAAGGAACAGGAGACTACCACAATGAGCAGCAACACCAAGGTTTACGAAGAAAAGATGAAGAGCTCGGTCGAGCATCTCAGCCGCGAACTGGCCGCTGTGCGCGCAGGCCGCGCAAACCCCGCTGTGCTGGATAAGGTCAGCGTGGACTACTACGGTGCCCCCACGCCCATCCAGCAGGTGGCATCTGTGGCTGTTGCCGAGGCACGCACCCTGACCATCACTCCCTGGGACCGCACCCTGCTGCGCCCCATCAGCAAGGCCATCATGGCAAGCGATGTGGGCATCACCCCCATCGATGACGGCTCTACCATCCGGCTGAACTTCCCCGCTCCCACCGAGGAGCGCCGCAAGCAGCTGGCCAAGGAGGTCTCCAAACTGGGTGAGGATGCAAAGGTCGCCGTGCGCAACATCCGCCGCGAGGCAATGGACAAGGCCAAGGCAATGAAGAAGGCCGGCGAGCTGACCGAGGACAGCCAGAAGACCATGGAAGAGGATGTCCAGAAGCTGACCGACAAGTATATCAAGAACATTGATGCTGCAGTGGAAGAGAAGCAGAAGGAGATCATGTCCGTCTGATCGGCTGCATAAAGTCAAAAAGAACGCAAGGTGCCGTGCGCTGGTGAGGAGTTATGCTTCTGTGGTGCGCGGCACTTTTGTTGGAGGCGGTCTGACCGCCGGGAGGAAGGAATGGAGCATCCGAAAGAGTTTGCCGAGGGGCTTTCCATCGGCATCATTATGGATGGCAATGGCCGCTGGGCAAAAAACCGGGGCCTGCCCCGTACTGCGGGCCACAAAAAAGGCGCAGAGGTCTTCAGCGATATTGCCGACTACTGTGACGAACTGGGCGTTTCGTCGGTGTACTTCTATGCGTTTTCCACCGAGAACTGGAAGCGCCCGCTGGAAGAAGTCAACGCCATTATGCGGCTGTTCGGCGAATATCTGCTGAAAGGCTTTGACTATAAGAACCGCAACATCCGCATCAAATTCATGGGTGACCGCACCGTACTGGACCCGAAGCTGCAGGCGCTGATGGATCAGCTGGAAGCAGATTCCTCGGTCAAGACCGGCATGACTCTGAACATCGCCATCAACTACGGCGGCCGCCCGGAGATCGTGCGCGCTGCGCAGCGTCTGGCTGCAAGGGCAGCGGCCGGTGAGATCCGTCCGGAAGAGATCACCGAGCAGATGCTCAGCGACGCGATGTATACCGAAGGCCAGAAGGACCCGGACTTTATCCTGCGCCCCAGCGGAGAGAAGCGGCTCTCCAATTTCATGCTGTGGCAGGCAGCCTATTCCGAACTGGTGGAAATGGACGTTCTGTGGCCAGATTTCACCCGCAGCGATCTGGACGCCGCCATTGAGGAATTCAACCATCGTTCCCGCCGGTTTGGCGGACTGTAAACCCAAGACCTCCTGCACGCGGTGCAGGGACCGGACGGCCCGGCGGCTTCGCCGGAGCCAAACTTAATCCAGAGGGGTGCGGCGCCCGACCGGTGAAAAGGAGATCCAATCTATGAAAACACGTGTTATTACTGCGATCGTGGGCATCATCGTACTGATCGGCGTGATGTTCACCTTCAACACTCTGATCTTTAATCTGGTCATCGCGGCCATTACGCTGATCGCCATTCACGAGATCTACAGTGCCCTCGGCTTTGAAAAGAAGGACTGGCTGATGTATGCGGTGCTGGTGCCGTATACACTGCTGGTCATGACGAGCAACTATCAGGTCATGCGGCGGCTGGTGATGCCGATGTCCTTTCTGCTGGTCACGTTTTACGCCATCTATCTGGTGGTGCGCAACGGCACCATCAGCTATCAGAAGGCCAGCGGCCTGCTGATGTTCTCCGGCATCGTGATCTTCTGCTTCTATTCCTTTATCCGGCTCAAGGAACTGCTGCCGGTGGAGCAGTACGGCTACGATGCGGTGTTCTTTATCCTGCTCATCCTCTGCTTTGCCTGGGGCGGCGATACCTGTGCCTACTTTGCAGGCCGTGCCTTTGGCAAACATAAGCTCTGCCCGGTGGTCAGCCCCAAAAAGACCGTGGAGGGTGCCATTGGCGGCGTTCTGGGCACCATGGTGTTTGGTGTGATCATCACGCTGGTGTACTCGGTGGCAGCAAACCGGATGGAAGCCTTCACCCGCTCCAACATTGGCGTATCCATGTATGTGATCATTGCGCTGCTGGGCTGCGTGGCCGCGGTGCTGGGCATTTATGGCGACCTGTTTGCCAGTGTGGTCAAGCGCCAGTGCGGTATCAAGGATTACGGCACCATCTTCCCGGGCCACGGCGGCATTCTGGATCGTTTTGACAGTGTGATGTTCATTGCGCCCTTTGTGACCATGGTCATTACAGCGGTGTTCTACTATTAAGGGAGGAATGTGTGATGTCGAAAAGAATCACGCTGCTGGGTTCTACCGGCTCTATCGGCACCCAGAGTCTGGATGTGATCCGGGCTCAGGGGTACGAGGTGTTCGGCCTTTCCGCCCACAGCCATGTGGATAAAATTCTGCAGCAGATCGAGGAGTTCCATCCGCGTTATGTCTGCATGACCGATCCGGATGCAGCCCGCAGACTGGATGCAGAGCTTTCCGGTCGTGCAGATGCGCCCCGGCTGCTGATAGGGCCGGAGGGGCTCAAGCAGTTGGCCGCACTGGACGGCACCGATGTGGTGCTGAACAGCGTGGTGGGCATTGCGGGTCTGGGTGCCAGCCTGTGCGCCATTGAAAGCGGCCATGATCTAGCTCTTGCCAACAAGGAGAGCCTTGTCACCGGCGGTCATCTGGTCACACAGGCCGTGGCAAAGCATGGTGTAAAGCT
Source organism: Faecalibacterium sp. 9 (assembly GCF_048320955.1). Lineage (NCBI taxonomy): Bacteria > Bacillati > Bacillota > Clostridia > Eubacteriales > Oscillospiraceae > Faecalibacterium > Faecalibacterium sp. 9. Next base: position 574,926 of record NZ_JBLWGB010000003.1, on the reverse strand, counting down.
GCTGCCGGTGGACAGCGAGCACTCTGCCATTTTCCAGTGCCTGCAGGATAAGGAGAGCGCCCCCAGCCTGACCAAGATCCTGCTCACGGCTTCCGGCGGGCCCTTCTTCGGGATGAAGACCGAGGAGCTGCGCGGCAAGACCAGAGCTGACGCCCTCAAGCACCCCAACTGGAACATGGGTGCAAAGATCACCATTGACTCTGCCACCCTGATGAACAAGGGTCTGGAGCTGATCGAGGCCGTGTGGCTGTTCGGCCTGCCGCCGGAAAAGATTCAGATCGTTGTCCAGCGCCAGAGCATCGTGCACTCGGCGGTGCAGTTCAGCGACAACTCAGTGATCGCACAGCTGGGCGTTCCGGACATGCGCATTCCCATCCAGTACGCCCTCACCTACCCCAAGCGGGTGCCGGGCGTCGTGCCGGAGCTGGACTTTGCCGCGCTGAAGGTGCTCACCTTTGATGTGGCGGACGACGAGACCTTCCGGTGTCTTGCCGCCTGCAAAAAGGCCATCCGGAAGGGCGGCCTGGGCCCCTGCGCCGCCAACGGTGCCAACGAGGAAGCCGTCAGGCTCTTCCTTGAGGACAAGATCGGTTTCCTCGACATTGGCCGTCTGGTGGAGGCAGTCGTGGACAGCGACAGCTTTGGCGGGGACTATACCCTCAGCGATGTGTACGAGTGTGACCGTATGGCACGGGAATTTGTAAGAGCGCACTTATAAAAACCCTCTCAGCCTCACTGCGTTCGGCAGCTCTCCCGAAGGGAGAGCTTTCAAAAAGCGTAAGGCCAGATGTGCAAAAGCTCCCCCTTCGGGGGAGCTGGCAGGGCGGCAGCCCTGACTGAGAGGGGTTCCGACTTTTCAGCTTTAGGAGACGCAATGTCAATTTTCATTACCCTGATCGCCGCACTGATCGTGTTCAGCGCGGTGATCGCCATACACGAATTCGGGCACTTTGCGGTGGCAAAGCTCTGCGGCATTCAGGTCAACGAGTTTTCCATCGGCATGGGTCCGGCTCTGTGGAAGAAGATCTATAAGGGCACTCAGTACAGTCTGCGTGCATTGCCGGTAGGCGGCTATGTGGCGCTGGAGGGCGAGGAAAGCCCCGAGAGCCAGCAGGCCGAAGCAGCCCGTGACGAGCGGGAAGCAGAGACCGCAAGCCCCATCCCGCCGGAGCAGCGCACCGGCATCCCTTTGAACGATGCCCCGGTATGGCAGCGTGCCTTGGTGATGGCGGCAGGTGCCTTCATGAATTTTGTGCTGGGCTTTGTGGTGCTGGTCATTCTTGTGGCAGCGCAGGAAGGCCCCATCACCAGCAGGGTCATCTACTCCATTGAGGGCAGCGCCCTCTGCGGTCAGACCGGCCTGCAGGCGGGCGATGAGATCGTTGCCGTGAACGGCAGACGCTGCTTTGTGGCCAATGACATCCTTTATGAGCTGGTGCGCACCGAACAGTACCGCGCCCGGTTCACCGTGAAGCGGGACGGCCAGAAGGTGGAACTGCCGGACGTGCAGTTCGACACCTGGCAGGATGAGGACGGCCAGACCCATATGACCCTTGGCTTTACGGTGTACGGCATCAAAAAAACACCGCTCAATGTGTTAAAAGAAGCATGGAACAGCACCCTGTACTACGGACGCATCGTGTTTACCTCGCTGGCAGACCTTGTGCGCGGACGCGAGAGCATCAACAATCTGTCCGGCCCGGTGGGTATCGTGACAGCGATCGGTCAGGCGGCAAGCTACGGCTGGCAGGATCTGCTGGAGCTGCTGGCCCTCATCACCATCAATCTGGGCGTGTTCAATCTGCTGCCCTTCCCGGCACTGGATGGCGGCAAGGTGGTATTTTTGATCATTGAGGGCATTACCGGCCATGCAGTGCCGGAAAAGCTGCAGGGCACACTGACCATTGCGGCCTTTGCACTGCTGTTTGGCCTGATGCTCTTTGCAACCTATAATGATATCATCCGGCTTGTGACCGGTGTAATGTGAGCAAAAACAGAAAGGGAAGCTTTATGCGGCAGTTAAAACGGGAAGTGAAGATCGGCAATGTGACCATCGGCGGCAAAAATCCGGTTGCGGTGCAGACGATGCTCAACGTGCCGGTGGAGGATATTGAGGGCAATGTGGCGCAGGCAAAGCGGTGCGAAGCTGCTGGCTGTCAGATCCTGCGCGTGACCTGCCCCAGCCCGGCGGATGCAAAGTGCATCGAAGCCGTCAAGAATGCGGTGAACATCCCCATTGTGGCAGACATCCATTTTGACTACAAGGCGGCTCTGGCCTGCGCAGATGTAGGCGTGGATAAGATCCGCATCAACCCCGGCAACATCGGCGACGATGACCGGGTGAAGGCTGTGGTGGATGCCTGTCAGCGCAAGAACATTCCCATCCGCATCGGCGTGAATGGCGGCAGTCTGGAAAAGCACATCCTTGCAAAATATGGCGCACCCACGCCGGAGGCCATGGTGGAGAGTGCACTGTACCATGTGCGCCTGCTGGAAAAATTCGATTTCAACAACATCGTCATTTCCATCAAGAACTCCAATGTGCCCCGCATGATGGAGGCCTACCGCCAGCTCAGCGCTGTCACGGATTACCCGCTCCATGTGGGTGTTACCGAGGCGGGTACCTACCAGATGGGTCTGCTGAAAAGCGGCATGGGCATCGGCGGAATGCTGCTGGAAGGCATTGGCGATACCATCCGCGTCTCGCTGGCCGCAGAGCCGGAAAAGGAAGTGGAAGCGGGCTACAACATCCTGCGCGCCGTGGGCTTCCCGGTAGCAGGCCCGGAGGTCATCACCTGCCCCACCTGCGGCCGCACCCAGTATCCCTGCACCGAGATCGCCAATGAGGTGGAAAAGCGGCTGCAGGGCTGCAAAAAATCCATCAAGGTGGCCGTGATGGGCTGCGTGGTCAACGGCCCCGGTGAAGCCCGCGAAGCAGACATCGGCATTGCCGGCGGCAAGGGCGAGGCGGTGCTGTTCATCCACGGCAAGCCCATCAAAAAGCTGACCGGAGACAACATCCTGGATCAGTTCATGGATGAGATCTATAAACTGTAAAGTGGGAGAATGATATGGCACTGCAAAATAAACTGGGCCTGACCGATGAACTGGAGCTTGCCCGTGAAGAGGAAAGGATCAGCAAACAAAAGGCGCTGGCTCTGTATGATACGGGTTTGCTGGATACTTTTCCGGTAGGAACATTTGCAGGCCTTGCAATGATCCATAAATATCTGTTTGAAGATATCTATGAATTTGCCGGTCAGATGCGCACCGTAAACATCGCAAAGGGAAATTTCCGCTTTGCACCGGTTATGTATCTGCGCCCGGCACTGGAAAGCATTGACCGGATGCCGCAGTCCACGTTTGATGAAATTATTGAAAAATATGTGGAAATGAACGTGGCGCACCCTTTCCGGGAAGGCAATGGCCGCAGTACCCGTATCTGGCTGGACTGCATCCTGAAAAAAGAACTGCATCAGGTGGTGGATTGGAGCCGCGTGGATAAAAGCGACTATCTGATGGCCATGGAGCGCAGTCCGGTGAAAGATTTGGAAATCAAGGTACTGCTGCATAAAGCACTGACGGAACAGATCAATGACCGTCAGGTGTATATGAAGGGTATTGATGCAAGCTATCATTATGAGGGCTACCAGATTTTCAGAACAGAGGAACTTGCAAAGAAATAAAACCACATTTTTGCTGCCACACCTGCAAAAAGCGGGTGCGGCAGTTTGTGCTGTATAAAAAGGAGTACCATTTGTGACACCACTCGTATCCAACCTGTGGCCGCAGTTCATGGTGGACCCGGCATTTGCGGCCTGCTTCGGGCAGGTCATTGTGGAGCATGCGCAGATGCTGCGGCAGGAGCGGCAGGTCATCTTTACCCTGCGCAGCGGTGCGCCGCTGGACAAAGATCTCTGTGCCCGGCTGCTGGCATCCCTGCAGCCGGATTATGAGGGCTTTGAGCTGCGCATCCAGAACCTGTTTGGCTATGCCATGCTGGACGAAGCGGCCCTGCGCGATCTGATGGAAGAGATGAAGCGGGACGGCGTGCCCATCAACGGCTTTCTGGACCGGTGCAAGATCAACATCATCGGACAGAAGATCACCATCGGCGTATGCCATGGCACCAAGTTTTTGCAGGAAATGCACTTTGAAAAGCTGCTGGCAGAGCGCATTGCGGCCCACACCGGGGTAACGCCGCAGGTAACGCTGCAAAGCGCTGTAAGCGAAGCCGAGCAGCACCAGATGGAAGAAAAGCTGGAGCGCAAGATCGCGCCACCGGTGGTCAAGTTTGAGAAAAAGAACACAGCACCGTCCATCAAGGTGGATGGTCTGGACCTGACCGATAAGCCCGTCACCATTTTCCACGGCAAGATGTTCACCCCCAAGAACCTCACCCCGCTGAAAGACCTTGGCGGCGAGGGCGGCAAGTGCACGATCTGGGGCGATGTGTTCTTCTCGGAGGTCAAGGGAAACTTCCGCAAAATTTATACCGTATCCATCACCGATTATCAGGGTTCCATCAACCTGAAGATCCGCGCGCAGGAAGGTGAGGACTGCTCCAAGTGGGAGAGCCTTGGCAAAGGCACCACCCTCATCGTGCGCGGCGACTGCTCCTACGACAAGTACGAACACGATTATATCGTCTACCCCTACGATGTGCTCATCGTGGAGCGCAAAAAGCGGGAGGATACCGCACCGGAGAAGCGGGTGGAGCTGCATCTGCACACCAAGCTTTCCAGCATGGATGGCTTCTGCGACCCCGGCGGCATCGTCAAGCTGGCCCACCGCATGGGGCATCCGGCCATTGCCATCACCGACCACGGTGTGTGTCAGGGCTATCCGGAAGCCATGCTGGCAGCGGACGATATCCATAAATCCGATCCGGATTTCAAGTTGATCTATGGATGCGAAGCCTACTTTGTGGACGACATGATCCCCTGCGTGTACGGCGTGAAGGATCAGCCGCTGGACGGGGAGTTCTGTGTCTTTGATACCGAGACCACCGGCCTTGACCCGGGCGTGGAGTATATGACCGAGATCGGTGCCGTCATCGTGAAAAACGGCGAGGTGGTGGAGGAATTTGACACCTTTGTCAAGCCCGGCAAGCCCATCACCCCCAAGATCACCGAGCTGACCGGCATCACCAACGAAATGGTGGCGGATGCTCCCGGCGAAAAGGAAGCGCTGGAAGCCTTCCTCAAATTTGCGGGAGACCGCATCCTTGTGGGCCACAACGTCCACGCCTTTGATATGCGTTTCCTGCGCGCCGCCGCCAAGCGCAGCGGCATCAGGCTGGAGCCGACCTATATCGACACCCTGACCATGGCGCAGGCCATGTACCCCGGCCTGCACAATTACAAGCAGGGCACCATCAACAAGCATCTGGAGCTGCCTGCCTACGAGGCCCACCGTGCCTGTGAGGACTCTGCCGCGCTGGGCCGTATCTTTGGTGTCATGCTGAAGGATCTGGAAGAAAAACAGGTAGCAAAGGTCAGTGAGATCAACACCGGCCTTGGCGGCAACCGCGAGGTGCTGAAAAAGAAGTATTACCACCTCATCATTCTGGTCAAGAACCAGATGGGCCTGAAAAATCTGTACAAGATCGTCAGCGAAGCCCATGTGAACTACTTTTTCAAAAAGCCCCGGGTGCCCCGGAGCCTTTTGAACAAATACCGGGACGGCCTGCTGCTCACTTCCGCCTGCGAAGCCGGCGAGCTGTACCGGGCCATCGTGGATGGCACCAGCTACGAGGAACTGAAAAAGATCGCCGCCTACTACGACATCCTTGAGATCCAGCCGCTGGGCAACAACGCCTACATGGTGCGGGATGGCAAGGTGGACAGCGAAGAGGACATCAAAAACTTCAACCGCACGGTCATCAAGCTGGGCGAAGATCTGCACAAGCCGGTCATTGCCACTGGCGACGTGCACTTTACTGAGCCGGAGGATGCGGCGTACCGTGCCGTGCTGCAGGCGGGCAACGGCTTCAAGGATGCGGACAACCAGCCGCCCCTGTTCTTCCGCACCACGCAGGATATGCTGGCACAGTTCTACTACCTGCCCAAGGAAAAAGCCTACGAGGTGGTGGTGAAGAACCCCCGCAAGATCGCGGCGATGATCGACAACAATGTACGTGCCATCCCGCGCGGCACCTACCCGCCCAGTATCGAGGGCGCAGAGCAGCAGCTGCGCGATGCTACGTGGGAACACGCCAAGCGTGATTACGGTGATCCCCTGCCCGAGATCGTGGAAAAGCGGCTGCAGAAGGAACTGGACTCCATCTGCGGCCATGGCTACGCCGTGCTGTACGTCATTGCGGTCAAGCTGGTGGCCTACTCCAACGCGGGCGGCTATCAGGTGGGCAGCCGTGGTTCGGTCGGCTCATCGGCCGTGGCCCACTTCTCCGGCATCTCGGAGGTGAACAGCCTGCCGCCCCACTATCGCTGCCCCAAGTGCAAGCACAGCGAGTTCATCACCGATGGCAGCGTGGATGACGGCTTTGACCTGCCGGATAAAAACTGCCCTAACTGCGGCACCCGGATGCTGGTGGACGGCCACGACATCCCCTTCGAGACCTTCCTCGGCTTCTACGGCGACAAGGAGCCGGATATCGACCTGAACTTTTCCGGCGAGTACCAGTCCAACGTGCACCGCTACACCGAGGAGCTGTTCGGCAAGGCCAATGTGTTCAAGGCAGGCACCGTATCCGGTATTCAGGACAAGACCGCCTACGGCTATGTGAAAAAGTATCTGGACGAGCGCGGCCGCACGGTGAACCACGCCGAGGAGAACCGCCTGACTCTGGGCTGCACCGGCGTCAAGCGCACCACGGGCCAGCACCCCGGCGGCATGGTCGTTGTGCCAGACACCTACGAGATCTACGATTTCTGCCCTATCCAGCATCCGGCGGACGACGTGGCGGGCGGCCTGTTGACCACACACTTCGAGTTCAAGTATCTGCACGACACCCTGCTCAAGCTGGACGAGCTGGGCCACGATATGCCCACCTTCTACAAGTATTTTGAGGAGTACACCGGTATCCCCATCGACAGCATCCCCATGAACGACCCCAAGGTGTACAGCCTGCTGACCAGCCCGGAAGCGTTGGGCGTGACCCCGGAACAGATCGACAGCCAGACCGGCACCTTCGGCATCCCGGAAATGGGTACCAACTTCGTGCGCGGTATGCTGGTGGAGGCACGCCCCAAGAACTTTTCCGAACTGATCCAGATCTCGGGCCTGTCCCACGGCACCGATGTGTGGACCGGCAACGCGGACGAGCTGATCCGCAGCGGCACCTGCACCATTGCGGAGGTCATTGGCTGCCGTGACAGCATCATGCTGTACCTGCTGCGCAAGGGTCTGGAGCCCAAGATGGCCTTTGATATCATGGAGGCTGTGCGTAAGGGCAAGGTAGCCAAGGGCGGCTTCAAGGATGGCTGGGAGGAAGCCATGCGGGAGCACGAGGTGCCGGACTGGTACATCGAGAGCTGCCGCAAGATCAAGTATATGTTCCCCAAGGCCCATGCTGTGGCCTACCTGATGTCGGCCATCCGCCTGATGTGGTTCAAGATCTACCGCCCGCCGGAGTTCTATGCCGTGTACTTTACCGTGCGCGGCGATGATATCGACTACGAGGCTGCTGTGGGCGGTGCGGCAGTGGCCCGTGCCCACATGGAGGAAGTCAAGCGCCGCCTGAAGGAAGAGAAGAACGCCAAGGACGAGGATGTGCTGGTCAGCCTGCAGCTCGTCAACGAGATGCTGGTGCGCGGCTACGAGTTTTTGCCCATTGAGCTGGGCAAGAGCCGCGGCTCCAAGTATGTGGTGGAGGACGGCAAGGTGCGCCTGCCCTTCTGTGCACTGAAGGGTCTGGGCGGTGCCGCCGCCGAAGCGCTGGAACGTGCCACCATCCACGGTGAAGAGTATATCTCGGTGGAGGAGCTGCAACAGGCGTCCGGCGTCGGCAGCAGCATTCTGGACCGCCTGCGTCAGGTGGGCGCTCTGGGCGACCTGCCGGAAAGCAGTCAGGTGAGCTTTTTCTGAAAGACGACACAAAATGATATGTCCCCCGGAGCAGGCAGAGCAAAACAAAAACTCTGCACGCTCCGGGGGTATTTTTACGTCAGGGAAGAACGGCCATGGACTGGGCAGACACCGGTTTGCACAAAAAATTCGCCGTTCCTTTGTAGAAACGGCGAACATTGTTCTTGTATTGTTTTGCCTTATCGATCCCACTTGTCGCACAGAGCGTTGATCTGGTCGGCAAACTTTGCCAGATCCTTGTTGGCACCGCCCTCGTTGTGCTCAATGACACGCAGCAGGCGCTTGCCGGCACTGACCAGCCGCTGGAACACGCTGGCGGCACGGCTCTGCCCTTCGGATGCCTTGTGCTCAATGCGCACCCGGGAGCCCTCCTGCAGACAGACAGCACCCTCGGCACCAATGGCCCACTGTGCCCCATTGTAGGGTGCGCAGGCGGTAAAGCCCTGTTCGGTCAGGGTCTCCACAAAGCGATCCTCGGTCTCGTCGTCACCGTGCATCACAAATACCCGCTTCGGCTTCTGCTCAAAGGCACCCACCCAGCGCAGCAGGCCCTCCCTGTCCGCATGGCCGGACATTCCGGTGAGCTGGCAGATCTCCGCCTGTACCTCAATGGGCTCACCGAACAGCTTGACGTTGACTGCGCCATCAATGAGGGTGCGGCCCAGCGTGCCCACCGCCTGATAGCCCACGAACAGGATCGTGCACTCCGGACGCCACAGGTTATGCTTGAGGTGATGGCGGATGCGGCCCGCTTCGCACATGCCGCTGGCCGAGAGGATGACCTTGGGCACACGGTCTGCGTTGATCATACGGGATTCATCACTGGTCACGGTCACCCGCAGGCCCGGAAGCGCAATGGGGTCAATGCCTTTTGCCAGCATGGCCCGGGTCTCTTCGTCAAAGCACTCCATGTCGGTATCCCGGAAGATCCGCGTTGCTTCAATGGCAAGCGGGCTGTCGATATACACCGGGAAATTGCCGTGGCCTTTGACCAGCCCTTTTTCCTTGATCTCACGGATAAAGTAGAGCATCTCCTGCGTGCGGCCCACCGCAAAGCTGGGAATGACCACATTGCCGCCGCGGTCAAAGGTGCGCTGCAGGATCTTTGCCAGCTCGTTCACATAATCCGGCTTTGGACCGTGGCTGCGGTCGCCATAGGTGGACTCCATAAAGACATAGTCCGCCTCTTTGATGTAGGTGGGGTCCCTGATGATGGGCTGGTCCGTATTGCCAATATCGCCGGAGAACACCAGTTTTGTGGTATTTTCGCCCTCGGTGATCCACAGCTCGATGCTGGCCGAGCCCAACAGATGGCCCACATCCACAAAGCGCGCCTCAATGCCCGGCGCCAGCTCCACGCGCTGTTCATAGTTTACTCCCCTGAACAGCTTCATGGCCGCTTCGGCGTCCTGTACGGTATACATGGGCTCCACCGGCTCTGCACCGGAACGCTGGCCCTTGCGGTTTTTCCATTCGGCTTCAAATTCCTGAATATGGGCCGAGTCCCGCAGCATGATGCCGCACAGCTCCACCGTAGGGTTCGTAGCATAGATGTTGCCCCGGAAGCCGTTGCGCACCAGCAGCGGCAGCATACCGGTATGGTCGATATGGGCATGGGTAGCCAGCACCCAGTCGATTTCCCCGGGAGCAACCGGGATGGGCTGGTTTTCGTAGACATCCTTGCCCTGCTCCATGCCGCAGTCGATCAGAAAGCGCCGTCCGGCCGCTTCGATCAGCGTACAGCTACCGGTGACCTCATGGTTCGCGCCCAGAAACGTGATCTTCATAAAAACACCTCCGGTTTTGCAGCATTTTATCGGTACTTCTCCGGGCTGAGGGCCGGGAGTTTTCCCAGCGAATGATCCGAGGGTGGGAGCTGGAAGCCCCGAAATTTTGCGGGAAAAGCCCCCGGCTCGCAACCCCGTTCTCCGCATTTTGCTTTTGCACCCTTAGTATAGCATATTTTCAAGGAACACGCCGCACAAATCACGCCGCTTTTCTCGGGCATTCTGCCGAAAGACTGAAAAAATTTTTATACAATCTTGACAAACCACCCTCTTCTGTTATAAACTTAGGATTGTATGACGTTCGTTCGTATTTTATGAGTTTTAATAATAGAGAGGTTGAATTTTATGGTTCGTAACGATTTGCGCAACGTTGCCATTATCGCTCACGTTGACCACGGCAAGACCACCCTGGTGGACGCAATGCTGCGTCAGAGCGGCGCGTTCCGCGACAATCAGGTCGTGGCTGAGCGCGTCATGGACAGCGGCGATATCGAGCGTGAGCGCGGCATCACCATTCTGGCCAAGAACTGCTCCTGCACCTACAAGGGCGTCAAGATCAACATCGTCGATACTCCGGGCCATGCCGACTTCGGCGGCGAGGTCGAGCGCGTGCTGAAGATGGTCAACGGCGTTCTGCTGCTGGTGGATGCTGCCGAGGGCTGCATGCCCCAGACCCGTTTCGTGCTGCAGAAGGCTCTGCAGCAGAACCTGAGCCTGGTGGTGGCCATCAACAAGATCGACCGTCCCGATGCCCGCATCAAGGAAGTCATCGATGAGGTGCTGTACCTGCTGATGGATCTGGGTGCCACCGATGAGCAGCTGGACTGCCCCATGCTGTTCTGCTGCGGCCGTGATGGCACCGCAAGCCTGGACCCGGATGTGCCCGGCACCGACCTGATCCCCCTGTTCGATACTCTGTTGAGCACCATCAAGCCGCCCGAGGGCGACCCCGAGGCTCCCTTCCAGATGCTGGTGTCCTCTGTGGACTACAACGACTTTGTGGGCCGCATTGGCATCGGCCGCATCCAGAACGGCGTTGCCAAGGTGGGCGAGGAAGTTGTCGTCTGCGACTGGCACAATCAGGATCTGAAGATGCGCGGCCGTCTGACCAAGCTGTACGACTTCCAGGCCAATGGCCGTCAGCCCTGCGATAACATCACCGCCGGCGATATCGTGGCCTTCTCCGGCCTGCCCGATGTGACCATCGGCAACACCCTGTGCAGCCCCTCCAATGTGGAGCCGCTGCCCTTTGTGAAGATCAACGACCCCACCGTGGAAATGACCTTCTCCGTCAATGACAGCCCGCTGGCCGGCCGTGAGGGCAAGTACGTTACCAGCCGTCAGATCCGTGACCGTCTGCAGAAGGAACTGCTGAAGGACGTTGCTCTGAAGGTGGAGGATTCTGCCACTACCGATTCCTTCCGCGTTATGGGCCGTGGCGAAATGCATCTGTCCATCCTGATCGAGACCATGCGCCGCGAAGGTTATGAGCTGCAGGTCTCTCCCCCGCACGTTCTGACCAAGGTCATCGACGGTAAGACCTATGAGCCTATGGAGCACGTTGTCATCGATGTGCCCACCCAGTATCAGGGCGCTGTCATGACCGGTCTGGGCCAGCGCAAGGCTATCCTGCAGCAGATGGAATCTCTGGGCACCGACCGTGTGCGTCTGGAGTTCCGTATGCCCAGCCGCGGCCTGTTCGGCTACCGCAACCAGTTCCTGACCGATACCCACGGCGAAGGTATTCTGAACCAGATCTTCGACGGCTACGATGTCTGGGCCGGCATGATCGCCAATCGCTCCACCGGTTCTCTGGTCAGCTTTGAGACCGGCGAGGCCGTCACCTACGGTCTGTTCAACGCACAGCAGCGCGGTACTCTGCTGGTGGGCGCCGGTGAGAAGGTCTACGAAGGCATGGTCATCGGCTACACCGCTTCCGGCGAGGATGTGGATGTCAACGTCTGCAAGACCAAGCACCTGACCAACACCCGTGCATCCGGTTCCGACGACGCCCTGCGCCTGATCCCCATCAGCAAGCTGAGTCTGGAAGGCTGTCTGGAGTTCCTGGCACAGGATGAGCTGCTGGAGGTCACCCCCGAGAATCTGCGCATCCGCAAGCAGATCCTGAACCACGAGCAGCGCATGAAGGCCAAGAGCAAGCTGAAGTAAGCGTTCTGTTCCCTTATATAATATGTATTTCCCGCCCTGCAGCGTTTCTAAAACGCCGCAGGGCTTTTTGTTTTTGCAAAAAATTTCTGGTTTTGTAAAAAAGGGCTTGCAAAAGGCATTCTTATGCGGTATAATATCTCTCGCAGTCACAGCTGTGATCTGCCTCTTTAGCTCAGTCGGTTAGAGCACCTGACTGTTAATCAGGGTGTCGCCTGTTCGAGTCAGGCAAGAGGCGCCAAAGCGGAGCAATGTTCCTTGCGGACATTGCTCTTTTTGTTTGTATCATATCCGGCAGCTGATGCCGCATGGATTTTCCCCTCCGCCCCACCATCTCCGGTCTTTGTCCACAGCCCCGAAAAAAGCAGCATCTATGCAGAAAAAAGCATTCAGCTTAATGATTTCTTAAAAATTGACCACTTGAAGAAGATGTTGCATTGTGGTATACTTTTTATGTTCTTTGGAAATTAGTATCTGATTTTCCAAAGTCCGGTACACAGTTCCATGGGCATTTTGCCATTTTTAGCAGCAGCTGACCGGTGCTTTGCCGCCGTTCTCCGCAGGACGGGGTAAGCCACCGGTTTTTATACTGCTTACAGACTGTGTTTTTTTGCGTTGTCAGAGCTGCTGCCGTCCGCTTCCGTTGGAAGTGTTCTGCAGTCGTTTGAATAAATTTGTATATGATCAAAGGAAGCATCTATGCGTTATACCTACGTCCGGCAGCATGACACTACCGACTGTGCGGCTGCCTGCCTCGCAATGGTGTGCCTCCATTACAAAAAGGAAGTTACCATCACCCGCCTGCGCGATATGATGGGCACTGACCTGAAAGGCACGAACCTTGTTGGTTTGCAGAAAGCCGCTAACGAGTTGGGTTTTTCCACCGCAGCGGTTCGCGTGGACCGTGAAAATTTCCTCAGCGATTTCTCTTTGCCCTGTATCGCACAGGTCATTACCGACCAGGGTCTGGCCCACTTTGTGGTGGTCTTTAAAAAGACCACCATCAAGGATGAGGGTGAGCGCCGCAAGCACATGCTGAAGGAGTCGGAATCCGCCAAGGAAGACGAAAAGAACGGCAAAAAGCACAAGTGCAAGGATTATGTCATCATCGGCGACCCCGCCACAGAGCTGAAAAAAATCAGTCTGGATGAGTTCTACAAGAACTTTACGGGCGTTCTGCTGCTGATGAACCCCACCTCGGAGTTCAAGGGCGGCAAGGTGGAAAAGGGCGGTATGATCAAGCGCTACATCGACCTGCTGCTGCCGCAGAAAAAGCTTTTCTTCTATGCAATTTTCGCCTCTCTGATCACGACGATCCTCGGCATTGCATCCTCCATGTTCAACAAGATCCTGATGGATGAGGTGCTGCCCTACGGATTGGATAATCTGCTGATCACGCTGATTCTCGTGTTCAGCATGGTCAACCTGACCAATACTCTGGTCGGTTTTGTCCGGCAGTGGGTGCTGATCCATCTGTCCATCAAGATCGATATCCCGCTGATGATGGGCTACTTCGGGCACATCTTCCACCTGCCCATGAAGTTCTTTGCCACCCGCAAGACCGGTGATATCACCACCCGTTATTCGGACGCAAACACCATCAAGTCCATCTTCACCAGCATTGCGCTGAGTCTGATCATGGATATCTCCATGGCCATCATCACCGGCATCATTCTGTTCCGCATGAACGCGATGCTGTTCTCCATTTCGCTGTTCATGGCTCTGGTCAGCATCCTGCTGGTGCTGATCTACAAGCAGCCGTATAAGAAGATCAACGAAGAGACCATGGTGCAGTCTGCTGCACTGAACAGCCAGATGATCGAAAGCCTGCGCGGCATTGAGACCGTCAAGTGCAACGCCAACGAGGACACCGAGCTGGAAAACCTCGAGCGTGAATACATCAAGAGCCTGAAGATCAGCCTGCGTTCCAGCCGCATCAGCACCACACAGGGTCTGATCTCCGCCTTCATCTCCATGATCTTTGGCATGCTGACTACTTATGTCGGCATCAGTCAGGTGCTGAACGGCGAAATGACGCTGGGCGGCTATATGGCTTTCAGCACCCTGTCTTCCTACTTCACTTCTCCGCTGAGCAACCTGATCGGTCTGCAGATGCAGATTCAGGAAGCCAACATCTCCATGAAGCGTCTGACCGAGATCATGGACTATCCTTCTGAGACTGCCGGCGACGAGGATCGCACGGATCTGGAAAAGGTGGAGGGCGACATCGAGTTCAAGGATGTTACCTTCCGTTACGGCAACCGTGCCCCTGCACTGGATCACATCAGCTTTACCATCCCGGCCGGTAAAAAGGTGGCTCTGGTGGGCAGCAGCGGCAGCGGCAAGTCCACCATCACCAAGCTTCTGCTCAAGTATTATGAGCCGGAGGATGGCGAGATCGATTTCAATGGTGTGAACCTGACGGAGTATACCAACGATTCTGTCCGCCGCGCAATTTCCTATGTGCCGCAGAACGTTGAGCTGTTCAGCAAGACCATCTATGACAACATCCGTGTTTCCCGCATGGATGCTACCATGGACGAGGTCAAGGAAGCCGCCAAAAAGGCTGATGCGCACGACTTTATCCGTCATCTGCCCCTGCAGTACAACACCTATCTGGAGGAAGCCGGCAACGGCCTGTCCGGCGGTGAGAAACAGCGCATTGCGCTGGCTCGTGCTTTCCTGAAGGATTCCAACCTCTACATTCTGGATGAGTCCACCAGCAACCTCGACTTTGCAACGGAAAACCTGATCTTCAACATGATCTATGATCAGCTTGCGGATCGTTCCATGTTGATCGTTGCTCACCGTCTGTCCACTGTCCGTGACTGTGACATGATCCTGGTGATGGATCACGGCCAGATCGTGGAGCGCGGCACCCATGAGGAGCTGCTTGCCAAGGAAGGCAGATACTACGAGCTGTGGAACATGCAGCAGGGTATTTACCGCAGCAAGAAAAAGGCAGAACCCAAGCAGCCTGTCATGCAGGCTGTCGTGGAAGAGGATGACGACGGCGAGTCGATCACCTATTGATATGCTGAGATCGGATGAAGTTCCGGTTCCATAATATGACTGCCAGGGCCATCGATGCTGACAACAGAAAACCTGCTTGTCTCGTCTGTCCTGAATAAGGAAGATGGTGTTACCCTGAAGCGGCGCGGCCTGCTCAGGTGACAATGCCTTACTATGGTGTGCCCGGAGACAAAGCGCCTCCGGGCACATTTTATCTAACGCCGATGTAAAGTAAATCTGAAACGAAACAGAGGTATTTATCATGAATGAGATCAAAGTAGCTGAAAACAAGACCCTCAAGCTCACCAATGTGCTCTCCCGCGAGATCCGTCCGGAAGAAATGGCCAGCCTGCCGGTGGTGCTGACCCAGATGCACAATTTCATCAAGAGCAACAATGCTCAGCCCATCGGCCCCATCATCCAGTCCTTTGCACTGGGCGAGGATCATCAGATGCACCTGTACATGATGCAGCAGGCCACCCAGCTCATCCCTCAGATGGACCCGGGCTACCACATGGATGCCATCCTGCGCGTCAAGAACTGCCTGTACGCCCACTACACCGGCCCCATGGAAAACAGCCAGCTGGCCTCCTACAAGCTGCAGGTCCACGCTTTTGAGAACGACCAGAAGCTGACCGGCACTTCTTATACGATCTATGTCAATCAGGATTCTGACGATGCTGTGATCGATGTCTTTATGGAGACCAAATAATTATGACAATGAAAGTTCAAAGCCTGACGGACCTGCAGGACCGCCGTATCATGCTGGACAGGGATGTGCCGCCCTACGGTTACGCCTTTGTCATTCTGGTGGGCATCTTTATGGTGTTCCTTCTGGTGTGGAGCACCCAGACCAACCGCATTTATGTCAGCCAGAACACCGGCACCGTGCAGGCCAGCAACAAGACCTACATCATGTCCAGCTATTCCGGTTCCATCACCGAAATGTATATCTCGGAAGGCAGCTATGTGAACGAGGGCGACCTTGTGGCGCACATCAAGAGCACGGACATCGATATGCAGCAGGACAATCTGGAAAGCCAGCTCAAGATCTACCAGACCCAGCTGGACCAGTATAATAAGCTGCTGCAGTGCGTGCAGGACGACACCAACTACTTCAGCGAGACGAACCCGGAAGATCAGCCTTACTACTACCAGTACGAGACCTACAAAAGTCAGGTCTCGCAAAAGACCTTTGACGCTACTGCCTATCAGGCTGCCGGCTATTCGGATGCTCAGATCAAGACCATGATGGAGCAGAGCCAGAGCGAGGTGGAGGCCTTGTACTACTCCACCATGCAGTCCATTTCCCAGAGCATCACCAGTGCGCAGAGCAACGTGGACAACATTCAGGCCCAGATCGATACCCTGAACACCGGTGCCAACGATTATTATATCTATGCTCCCACCTCCGGTGTGATCCACATGGATACCCCCTATAAGGAGGGCATGGTCCTGAGCGCCGGTTCTCCGCTGGCTACTGTCGCCAGTGAGAACGACGATCTGGAGGTCGTTGCCATGGTCACTGTGAATGACCGTCCCCTGCTGCATGTGGGCGACCCCTGCAAGATCGCCATCACCGGCCTGTCGGAGTACTCCTACGGTACTCTGACCGGCACCGTGACCGCGATTGACAGCGATGTGACCGCCAGCACCAATGCATCCTACTACAAAATGACCATCAAGCCGGATACCACCTACGTGGTAAGCAAGAGCGGTGATAAGGTAGACCTTTCCAACGGCATGAGCGTTACCGCCCGTGTGGAGTACGACCAGATCACTTACTTTGAGTACGCAATGGAAGCACTGGGTGTTCTGTTCCATTAAAACCAGACTGTCAGCCGCTGCCAAATCACCCCAAAGAGGTATACTTACTATGAAATCAACCGCAAAAAAACTGGCCGTCTGTGCGGCAGCGTTTTGCCTGCTGGCCTGCGGCACAGCTGTGTCTGCGGCCGCAGCAAGCCCGGTCTCCGGCCTCGCCCTGAGCGGCATTACCATGCCGTGGGATCAGAATGTACCTGCCGAAAGCATTGAAGCCGGCAGCTATACCGCCAATATGCTGCTGGGTTCTTCTCAGCAGCTGTCCCCCGTGGTGCGTCCCCGCAACTCTACCGATTCGGTGGTCTATATATCGGACGATACCTCCATTCTGACCGTGAGCAACACCGGTGTTGTGCAGGCCGTGGGTGTGGGTACTACCCGTATCACAGCTGCTGCCGGCAATCAGATCTGTGCTTACACCATCGTGGTCTCCATGGATTCCTCCATGATCGTGACCGAAATGGATCTTTCCCTGTCTTCCAATACCATTTATGTCGGCAACTCGGTATCGGCACAGCTGCAGGTGCGGCCCACCTCGGCCTCCAATTATGCCACCGTCACCCTGACCTCTTCCAACGAAAAGGTAGCCACGGTGAATAATTTTGGCCGCGTTACCGGTGTCGCCCCCGGTACTGCCACCATCACCGCTACCTGCGGTTCGGTGACTGCTACCACCAATGTTACGGTCATGAGCATTCCCAACTCCGGAACCGGAACCGGAACCGGCACCGCCAGCACCGGTTCTTCCAACAGCGGTCAGGTCATCACGGTGAATCCTTCCTATGTTGTGCTCAAGCCCGGTGCCACCCGCACCCTGACCGCCAGCGTCAAGCCTTCCTCTGCTTCTCAGAAGTTCACCTTTAAGTCCGCCAACAGCAACATTGCCACGGTCAGCCCCAGCGGCGTGATCACAGCTGTGGGCACCGGTGCAACCTCCATCACGGTCTCCAACGGCACGGCTTCTGCTATGGTCACGGTCATTGTCAACCGTTCTGCCGCTTCCTCGGAGGAATCTTCGGACAGCAGCACTACAAAGCCGGAGGACGATACTCCCATTGAGATCGATCCCGTGGTGCAGGCGATCCAGGACAGCACGGACAACGAGATCGTCTTTACGCAGGCCGAAGTTCCCACTGTGACCGGTGATATTCTCAACGCCCTGCGCACCACCGGCAAGACCCTGTGCGTGGTGGGCGACGGCTACACCATGCAGATCGCAGGCAGCAACGTCAAGAGCACCACCAGTGAACTGGATACCATGCTCGTGCTGACCGAGAGCACGGAGGGCATTGAGTTTGAGCTGGACAAGGGCAAAGCCCTTCCCTGCTCGGTGCGCATCGATCTGGATGTGAGCACCTATACCCGCTTGTATCTCTACAACCCCACCTCTGGCAAGTGGCAGTACCTGAACAGCTACACGGACGGCATCATCACAGCAGATACCGCCGGTCATTATCTGCTGACCAATCAGAACCTGAAATTTGCCAACATCAACTGGACCTTCTTCATTGCCGGCGGCGTGACGATCATCATTATCGGCATCGCCTATATCGTGCTGAAAAAGCGCTACTGGTTCTGGTAAGCCGGAAGCTCTATAAAAACAGCAGCTCCCCTCTCTGACAGCTCAGAGAGGGGAGCTTTTTCGTTCTATCCATCGGTCCGGCGTCCGCATCTTCTCAGAGCGGCCTGCGGGCCTTTCCAGCGCGGTTTTATGCCATTACTCCACCGTCACGCTCTTTGCCAGATTGCGCGGCTTATCCACATCACAGCCGCGCAGAACAGCCATATAGTAGGCAAACAGCTGCAGCGGCACAATGAGCTGCAGCGGCATCAGGATATCCTCGTATTCATCCAGCCGGACCACCGCATCGGCCACACCCTCGGGCACCACGGCGTCCTTTGTGGTAAACAGCAGCACCCTTGCGCCGCGGCTGCGGGTCTCCTTGGCATTGGAAATGGTCTTTTCGTACACCTGTTTCTGGGTGGCCAGTGCGATCACCGGCACGCCATCGGTGATCAGGCTGATGGTACCATGTTTCAGTTCACCGGCTGCATAGGCATCCGAGTGCACATAGCTGATCTCCTTGAGTTTCAGGCTGCCCTCCAGCGAGAGCGCATAGTCGAACCCGCGCCCAATGAAGAAGCAGCTCTGGGTGTTCACATAGCGGCTGGCAAGGTACTTGATCTGCTCACAATCTGCAAGGCGCGGCTTGATGACCTCCGGTGCGCGCAGCAGCTGGGCCGTAAAGCGGCGGGTCTCTGCCTCGCTCAGCCGTCCGCGCGCGTAGGCCAGACGCAGGGCAAACAGGTACAACACACACATCTGCACCGTGTAAGCCTTGGTGGAGGCCACAGCGATCTCCGGCCCCGCATAGGTGTACATCACGTAGTCGGCTGCGCGCGCAATGGAACTGCCCACCACATTCACGATAGCAAGCACCGGCACACCGCGGCTCCTGGCCAGCTTGAGTGCTGCCAGCGTGTCGCTGGTCTCGCCGGACTGGCTGATGATGATGACCAGATCATTCTTTTCCAAAATCGGGTCCCGGTAGCGGAACTCGCTGGCAATGTCCACCTCGGCAGGCACACGGGCCAGCGCTTCAATGGCAGATTTACCCACCATGCCGGCGTGCATCGCCGTGCCGCAGCCCACCAGATGCACCCGGCCAATGCCGCGCAGCACCTCGTCCGTCAGCGCCGGGATGCGCAGCTCCGGCATTCCATCCTCCACACGGGGGCTCACTGTGGCCGTGATGGCGGCAGGCTGCTCGTTGATCTCCTTGAGCATGAAGTGGGGGTAGCCGCCCTTCTCAGCCGCTTCCATATCCCAGTCTGCCGTGAGCTGCCGACGTTCCACCGGCTCACCAAATTCGTTGTAGAAGCGGATGCCCTCAGCCGTGCAGACGGCCATATCGCCCTCTTCCAGCACGCTGTATTTCCGGGTATATTTGAGCAGCGCAGGGATATCCGATGCAATAAAGTTTTCGCCTTCCCCCCAGCCGACGATCAGCGGGCTTTCCCGCTTGACCGCAAAAATGGTGTCCGGGTAATCGAAGAACAGCACCGCCAGCGCGTAGCTGCCGCGCACCTTGGAAAG
Organism: Faecalibacterium sp. 9; assembly: GCF_048320955.1. NCBI lineage: Bacteria > Bacillati > Bacillota > Clostridia > Eubacteriales > Oscillospiraceae > Faecalibacterium > Faecalibacterium sp. 9. The sequence continues at coordinate 554,991 of NZ_JBLWGB010000003.1, read as the reverse complement.
GGCCTGCTGCAGCGCCCGCAGCGGGTCGCCGGTATAGCAGCTGTCGATCAGCTTTACCAGCACTTCCGTGTCGGTCTCGCTCTGGAAGGTATAGCCCTTTGTAGCCAGCCGTTCCTTGAGCAGCCCGTAATTTTCAATGATGCCGTTGTGCACGATGCTCACACGCGGCGTGGAATGCGGATGGCTGTTCACATCGCTGGGCTCGCCATGGGTAGCCCACCGGGTGTGGCCGATGCCGCAGAAGCTTTGTGCCAGCTGCTGCGCTGCCAGCTTTTCCCGCAGGGCTGTGAGCCGCCCCTTGCTTTTTACTACGCAGATCCCTCCGTCCAGTGCAAGCGCCACACCGGCGGAATCATATCCGCGATACTCCAGCTTTTCCAGCCCATCCAGCAGCACATCCTGTGCATTGCGCTTACCGACATAACCAACGATGCCGCACATACAAAACACCTCCATACCGACCGCTCCCGCGCAGAAAAGCGCAGTGACGCACGGTCAGCTCTCTTGTACAGTTTATGTTCTTGTATGGCTTTCTTTGAAGGGATCTGTTGCGGTATTGCTGCCGTTTTTTGCCCTTCTCTGCGGCTGGTCTAGCCCTCAGCCGGAGAAACATCCGCCGAATCTTTCGATGATTCCTCTCCTCGTCACCCTCGCGGCTGTCACCCGCGTGGCCCGGCGCTTTGCGTTACCTGTGTGCTGCGCTCTCCCCTTTCTGATGCCTCATTATAACACAAAGGCTGGCTCAACGCCAGCCCAGAGTTTTATGAAGTTTCGGCCGCCAGACCAGCCGGTACATCATGAGCATGTTGTGCAGTGCCCGGTCGTACAGCACAAAGGCAACATTGCCCATGGCCAGCGTTGCCAGCGATACCGCCAGTGCCGTGGTACGCAGCTCCTGCGAAATGCTGCCTGCCGGTACCAGCAGAAATACCAGTCCATACATGGCCAGCACTGCGCCGTTGCACAGCAGCAGCTTGCAGACAATGCGCAGAACAGCAGGGCGGATGCGCTCAAACTTCGGCTTTGCCAGCGGGTAATACCCCAGCAGGAACACGAAGATCAGCGCCACTTCCTTATCCGGCACAAAGAGCAGTGCCAGCAGGCTGACCGCAGCGTAGGCCGTCAGGGCCAGCTGCATCCCGCACTCCACGCAGACTGTTGCAACAAGGAAGCCCGCCACTGCAGGCGCAATGAACATGGCAATGGGGATCACGGCCCCCAGCAGCATCAGGGCGACACACAGTGCCGTCACGATGCCGCAGTAAGCCATGCCCCAGCTTTTTTGATGTTTCCGATTCATGGGATCTCCCAGTTTTCCCTCTCAACGCCTGCTTCCAGCGGCTCCACCGCATGATGCAGGCCCAGCAGCATGATATTATCCAGCAGACTGCGGTTCAGCTTGATGTCCAGCATACTGTACACCCGGATCAGGTCGTTGGCCACCGCCAGCGCCTGACGGCGGGCATTTTCCATCGCAGCAGACTGCCCTTTCAGCTCATTCACCACAAACACGTTGTAGCGGCCGCTGCGCTTGTCCGTTTCAAACCGCTCAGCCTTATCCAGCAGATAAAAGATGCGTCCGATGCTGCTGCCAATGTAGCGCATGCTCTTGCGCTGGCTGGGGTCATCGGTGGCAAGGGTGGAATACAGGGCACCATAGATGTTGCTCATGGGTTCCGCTGCGAGGGTGTAGTTTTTGGCGCTCAGTTCCATCTGCGTCACAGCCTGCTCCCGCTCCTGCACGAACAGGCGTTCCAGTGCCGGGTTCTCCTCCACAGCACGCATGTAGGCGCGGCGCAGCAGAAGCCGGTCCACCGCACGGCGCAGACGCTTGAGCGGCTTCAGTTCGCTGTATTTACGATCCTGCAAATTGTGCCAGCCCAACAGCACCTCCACCTGTGCGGCCAGCCGGATGCCCTGGGTCTGGCACATGAGCCTGCGCCAGGCCAGTGTGCCCGGGACCCGCTTGCGCTGGCAGGTGGCCTGCCGCCCGGCCAGACTGTCTGAAAGGATGGCAAACAGCACGCCATTGCTCCGCAGCAGATGGCAGGAATATAATCCGTATGCCTCGTACAGCTGGCGCCGCACCCCGCGCAGATACCGCAGGTAGATATTGTAATCCCGGATGGTGAGCTCCGGCAGATATGGCCACATCCTACCCTTCATATACACCTTTTCCTCCTCGGAAGAACCGCAGAATAGTAAGGTAAGTATAATCCATTTTCAGCCCGGGTTCAACCATCCTTTGTAAAAAGAGCATGAATTTGTCTCATCTTTGCAGCACACAGCACTGAACATGGGATAAAACTTTCTGTGTGTGCGTCCGTTTCCCCTGCTTTGGCAGGAATTTTTCCGTTTTGATTTTTCCGGTAATTACCGGCTGTAATGTAAAAAGCCGCACGGGACAGCTCCGGTGCGGCAGGTAACATTTATCAATTACTTCTTGTCAAAACGGTTCGGCGTAGTGCGCTTGCCGTCAAAACCGCTTTTCGGCATGGGCTTTGCGGTGTGTTCAAACTTGGGTGCATTGTAGTACATATACAGCTGGCAGGGGATCATGCCATTATACATCTTGCGGCGCTTGTTGGCACGCTTGCCGTAGTGGTTCTCAAAATCCATATCGGCAGTGATGGCGTACACGCCTGCACAGGGGTGTGCTTCCATCTGCCGGCCCAGCGTGCGGGCCAGCTTAGCGGCACCTTCAATGGTGCTCATGCGCTCGCCGTAGGGGGGATTCGTCAGCACGATGGCCTCCTGCTTTGCAGCAAAGTCGGCCACATCAGCCACTTCAAAGTGGCAGCGCTTTTCCACACCGGCCAGCTTGGCATTGGCATTGGCCAGCGCCACAGCAGCAGGGTCGATGTCATAGCCGAAAGCTTCAAAGCCCACGTCCAGCTTGGCCTCGGCCAGTGCCTTCTGACGCTGCTCGGCCCAGATGGCTGTCGGCACAAAGCCATAGCGCTCGGCAGCAAAGCGGCGCTTCAGGCCGGGGGCAATGTTCATGGCCTTCTGAGCGGCTTCGATCAGCAGCGTGCCGCTGCCGCAGAAGGGGTCCTCCACCAGACTGTCGCGGCGCACACGGCCAAGATCTGCAATGGTGGCTGCCAGGGTCTCGCGGATGGGCGCCTCCATGGCGTTGCGGCGGTAGCCGCGCTTATGCAGACCATCGCCGGTGGTGTCCAGCATGATCTCACACTGATCCTTGCGCAGCATGAAGCGGATCTTGTACTCGACACCGGTCTCGGGCAGCACAGAGGTGTGGTGCTTTGCCATCAGGCGCTTGACCACAGCTTTTTTGATGATGCTCTGGCAGGCGGGCACACTGGACAGCTGGCTGTTCAGCGAAGAGCCGGTGACCGGAAAGGCTGCGTCTGCGGGCAGCAGTTCCTCCCACGGGATATCGTACACACCGTCGAACAGATCATCGAAGGTGGCGGCCCTGTAGCGGGCCAGCAGCAGCATCACGCGCTCCACCGTGCGCAGGTTGAGGTTGGCTGCGGCGATCATATCGGCACCGCCGGCAAAGCTCAGACGGCCATCCTCTACCCGGATGTTCTCTGCGCCGATGCGGGTCAGCTCAAATTTTGCAGTGGACTCGCACCCAAAAAAGCAGGGAGCGATCAGTTCAAATTTTGCAGGCATTGCAATTCCTTTCTTTCAGCGAAAAAACAGACCTGCCCGATCAAATGAGACAGGTCTGTTCCATCCTTTTGACTTAGAGCGGACTGAGAAGAAGTGCCGTTTCTCAGCGGCGTCCGCCACGACCGCGGGGCGCATAACCACCGCCGCGGCGGTTGTTGGTCTCGTGGTCGAGATCTGCCATCTTCTCTTCGCTCTGGCTCTTGAAGCGGCTCATCATGTCCTCAAAGCTCATGTTGTCGGAATGGACCGGAGCCTTGGGCTGCCACACACGGGGTGCGCTGTCACGGGCAGGGCCTCTGCCGCCTTCACGGGGGGACGACCATTGCCGCCGCGGCCTGCACCAAAGTGTCCACCCTCACGGGGGCCGCCCGGGCGCGGAGCGCCGGGACGTGCTCCGCCTGCGGGGCCTCTGCCCTCACGCGGCTGGCGCGGAGGAGGAGGCAGCAAACGCTTGATGGACAGTGCGATCTTGCCGTCCGGTGCAACATTGATGACCTGCACCTTGACCGTATCCCCAATATGCAGGACTGCTGCAATGTCCTGCACGAATTCATTGGACACCTCGGAAATATGGACCATGCCCGTACCGCCCTCCGGCAGTGCGACAAATGCGCCAAACGGCTTTACACCGGTGACGCGGCCCTCGAATACGTTCCCTACCTCAATTGCCAAAACTCAATACTCCTTGTTTTCCATAGTATCGGCAGCCGTTCAGCTGCCGGTCACATCCACAAAGATGCGCTCGTTCGGTGCGGCGTAGTTGTAAGAATCCCGCGCGACCCATTCTGTGATCTGATCCGAATCGCCGCTGAGGATACGCTGCATTTCCTCATTCTCGGTTTTCTGCTGGTCGATCTGCTCGTTCAGTGTGTCCAGCTCTGCGCGTTTGGAGCTGATGCTGACCTGATTGGAGATGTACGCTGCCAGCATGCTCAGCAGCAACAGGACAAAAAACACCCGCACAAGCGTTTTAACGACCACTTTCTTCTTGCGTTTTCTGCGGTCCGGTGCTGCCATTGTTTCTTCTGCCCCCATTGCAATTTGGTTCTTACTGATGTCACTTATGAATTATACATCATCCGGCGCTGGTTTGGCAAGTTCTTTTTGCGCTTTTTTGCGGTTCTTTTTGCGTTGCGGCGTAATTTGCGGGCATTTTGCTGCCGGACACGCCGCTGTGCGGCAGGCCGGAGCACCCGCCGCTGCAAAGCCTTCCCTGCCGCGCGCAGCGGCACGCCCAGAACAAAGGCCGCAGCGCCTGCTCCGGCAAAGCCAGCTGCTGCCATATACCAGCGCAGCACGCCCGCCGGGCTCTGCCCCGCCGCATAGCTCTGCAGCAGGGTCAGCACCGTGCCCACCCATAGAAAATCGGGCACCCACGCCGCCCGGCCTCTGACCGGGAACACGGCCCGCACCACACCGGTGCACCCGCCCAACACCGTGCAGGCGGTCAGCTCCTGCGCAATGGCTGAGGGCGGCAGGACCGGGATCATCGCAGCAGGCGGTGCAGAAAGCTGCCCGCCGGGGCGCTGGCCGTATATTCCAGTGCGTCGATGCGGCCGGTGAACTTTGCCTCCCCGGCCTCCAAGTCCAGTGCCGCCATGCTCAACTGTGCCCCGGCAAGATGCAGGATGCCCCTGCCGGTCTCTATTGCAGCGCTGTCTGCATTGCAATGCAAAACCTTCTGCACGCCGGTCACGGTCAGGCGTGCACGGCCCTCTAAGATCAGGTCATGCGGCGGCGCAGGCTGCGGGCTTCTGGTGTTTTTTTCCGGCATTGCTCGTCTCCCCTTTTCTGGTGCATCCTATGCACCAGACGAGAGCTTTTATACCGTTTACTCGCTGATGATCTCGTACATTTCGCGGGCCACATCCTTGGTGCGGGGCTCCACATCCGAGAGCACCCGCACCTTGATGGGACGGTTGCCGAAGGTCACCTCAATAACATCACCCGCCTTGACGGCCTGACTGGCCTTGGCGATCTTGCCGTTGATGAGGATGCGGCCTGCATCGGCCACTTCGTTTGCCACAGTGCGGCGCTTGATGAGCCGCGAAACTTTCAGATACTTATCCAGACGCATCGTCTTATCCTCCTGTGATGAAAAATGCCGCCGCACCTCCTGCGAGGCAGCGGCGGCAAAAGAAAACAGCTTCTTACAGGGTGTCCTTCAGGGACTTGCCGGGCTTGAACACGATGCTGCGGGAAGCAGCAATGGTGATGGGCTCACGGGTGCGGGGGTTGATGCCCTGACGCTCTGCACGCTCGCGCACCTCAAAGGTGCCAAAGCCGGAAATGGTGATCTTTTCGCCCTCGGCCATGGCCTTGCCCAGTGCCTCGAACATGGCATTGACAGCCTGCTCAGCATTTTTCTTGCTCATCTCAGTGTTCGCAGCAACCTGTGCGATCAGATCGGTCTTCGTCATAAAAATACCCTCCAAATTTGTTCCTTGGTGTTCTTCTTTCTCTATCGGAGCAGGTCACTCGACCTGAGTACCGCTTTGTGGCTCCTGTTCCAGCAGCCCGGCACAGAAGCGCTTGGAGGCAAAGGTCAGCGCCTCCTCTGCGTCCACTCCGGCCAGCCGCATGGCGTTGGCTGCAGCAAACAGCAGCTCCCCCGCCGTCCGGGCATCCTGTTCCCGGCTCCACCCGTCCAGAGCATCCTGCAAAGCCTGCTGCGCCCGGGTCTTGTCCGGCTGCGCCGCACCGCAGCGGTCGGCACGCTTCTGCAGCTTCTGAGCACGCATCAGTGCAGGCAGGGTGGCGGGCACCGTGCCCAGCTCATCGGCCAGAGTGGTGCGGCCCTTTTCCTTATTTTTGAGCGCATCCCAGCCATTTATACCGGCATTCTGCGCTGCTGAGGATGCAAAAATGTTCGGGTGGCGGAACACGAGCTTCTCGCACACCTCACGGCAGACATCCTCAAAGGTAAAGTGTCCGCGCTCCTCTTCCATCACGGCATGGAATGCCACCTGCATCAGCACATCGCCAAGCTCTTCCTGCATCAGCACCGGGTCATCGGCATCGATGGCCTCCAGCACCTCACAGGTCTCCTCCAGAAAGTTCTTCCGGATGGAGGCATGGGTCTGCACCTTGTCCCACGGGCAGCCGTTCTCCGGGTCCCGCAGGATGCGCAGGATCTCCAGCAGCTGTTCTGCCGTGTAAGGGGCCTTGGGCTGCCAGTCCAGCACAGTGCTCACACTCCTTGCAAAAGATACTGCATATTGTACCGCATCTTCCGCGTTTTTTCAAGACAGCACCGGCAAATTCCGGCAATTTGCCTTTATTTTCTGTATTTTAGCCTATCCCGCAAAAAACAGGACGGTGCCCTGCGGGGAGCGCCGCCCTGTTGCCTGACGGAGATTACAGCTGTGCGCCGCACTTATTGCAGAACAGTGCATCGTCCGAAACGGGCGCGCCGCACTGCGGGCAGCTCTTGTGCTCTGCAGGCGCAGCCTCGGCGGCAGGAGCTTCCGGCTCTGCCGCGGGCTCCTCCTCGTGCGCCACATAGTCCACTTCTGCGGCTTCTGCCGGGGTCAGCGATGCCTTCAGGCGGGTGATCTCCTGCTCGATGTTATCGATCATTTCGATATACTTATCCACCAGCGGCTGGTTTTCTTCCTTGCCCTTGGCCAGACTGTACACCAATGCACCCAGCTGACGCTGTGCCTTGAGCAGCTTGCCCTGTTCGTTGACGATCAAAGCCTGCGTTTTGCCCTTTTCGGCCAGATCCAGTGCAGCGTTCTTGCCTTTTTCGGCATATTCCAGACCCATTTCCTTGATCCTGTTGAAATCCATAAAAGACACCTCTCTTACTATCGGCCTGTTTATCGTGGGCCATGTGCGGATGTTATCTCCATTATAGCGCACAGGCCGCCCGTTTGCAACGAACGGGCCGCATTTTTTACAGTTTGGTGCCGGTTTGGAAACAGTTTTTTCGCATTCAGACTAAATTTACACGACATTTTCACACATTGGCATCCTGTGCCATGCGGTCGGCCGCACCGCCGTAGAATTCCCGCAGCATACTGTCTTCCGGCAGCAGCTCCAGCTCCAGCGGTGCCACATGCTCAAACCGGCGGGCAGTCTCATCCCACAGCTCGGCATTGTGGCCTTCCAGCGTGAACTGACGGCGCACCACGCCCAGCAGCTTGGAGATCAGGCCCAGCTCGTAGGTAAAGGAGGTATCCAGCAAAAAGTCCGCTGTGGATTTGAAGCCCTTGATATAGCGCGTTTCACCGTCCAGCACGCGGTCCCACATGGCAAGGGTCTTTTCCGGGCTGCGACCGCGGGCGGCAGCATCGCGCAGGGTGCGGCGGCACAGGCGGATATCCTGTGTATTGATGACTCTCCGGCCATCGATGCAGTATTCCTCCCGCAGGCCGGCATACACGCGGTAGATATCGTCGCCTTTCACAAGGCCGGTGAGCTCCGGATTCAGAGCATGGATGCCCTCCACGATGCATACACCGCCCTGCAGGTCGATGGGCTCCACCTGCTCCGAGCGCTTCTCTGCAGAGAAATCATAGACTGGCAGCACGGTCTTTCCGGTCTCGCTGAGTTCCCGCAGGCACTGCTTGATGAGGGGCAGGTCCAGCGTATCGGGGTTTTCGTAATCCAGCGTGCCGTCCGGCAGCCGGGGGTAGAACTCTGCCCCTTTGAAGAAATTATCCAGACTGACCACCTGCGCCGGAGTCCCGCGCTTTTGCAGAGCTTTTGCCAGACAGTGGGCGCTGGTGGTCTTGCCGCTGGCCGACGGGCCGGTGAGCATGACGATCTTTGCGCCGGAGAGCTGCACCTTCTGGGCGGCATAATCCACACGCTGCCTGTAGCTCCGCTCGCTCAGATCTGCCAGCATCTGCGGGCTGCGGGCCGCCACATTGTACAGATCGACCTCAACCAGACGTTTCGGTACCCAGATCGTGATCATAAAAATCAGCCACTCCTTTTTTGCGTTCCAGCACCTCCGCAAAACGCTGGATATATTCGTTCGGATATTTGAAGTTAAAGATGCGCTGCATCCGTTTGCCGCCGTCGGCCACCAGCTTGGTGCTGCCGCCTGCACCGGCGGAGAGGATGGTCTGGACTTCCTCCATGATATAGATGTTGTAATATCCCTCGTGGCCCGGCTTGCACCAGCCCACGTTCTCAAGATTCTGCAGAGTGTTTTTCTGGCGGTAGAGGTAGTAGGGCCGATAGCCCGCCTCTGCCAGCAAGCGGCATTTTTCCAGCATGGCGGCGACGTCGGCGTAGTCGTTGGTGCTCTGGTCCTCCATGACGATGCGGGAAGCCCGCTTGAGGGTCAGGGTGTGCACGGTGATGTTCTCCGGGTCCAGCGCGATGGCCTGCCGCAGGCTGCGCTCAAAGCTTTCCACCGTGTCGCCGGGCAGGCCGGCAATGAGATCCATGTTGATGTCATCGTGACCGGCTTTGCGGGCTTCGGCATAGCAGTCCAGAATGTCCTGCGCCGAGTGCTTGCGGCCGATGCCGGCCAGCACCTCGTCCGAGAAGGTCTGCGGGTTGATGGAGATGCGGGTAGCGCCGTATTCCCGGATGACCGCCAGCTTTTCGGCATCCGTGCAGTCCGGACGGCCTGCCTCCACCGTATATTCCACGACCTTCGAGAGGTCAAAATTCGCCCGGACCGTGCCCATCAGCTGCCGCAGCTGGTCGGCAGACAGGCTGGTGGGCGTGCCGCCGCCAATGTAGATGCTGCAAAGGGTAAGTCCCGCCTTGTCGGCCTGAATGCGGATTTCTTCCACTTCCCGGCACAGACAGTCCACATAGGGCTGCACCATCTTGCGGTCGCGGTCCAGATTGCAGCTGACAAAGCTGCAGTAGCTGCACCGGGACGGACAGAACGGGATGCCGATATACAGGCTGTAGGTCTTAGGTTCACTGCCCACCTTCAGGATGGGCTCCTGCAGATCTGCAATGGCCTTGGCCATGGTGTATTTCTGCTGCGAGCAATCAAACCGCTCCAGAAAAAAGCGGTCGATCTCCGCTTCCGTCCAGCCTGCGGCGCGCTTGTCATGGATGAGCCGCACCGGGCGCACGCCGGTCATTTTGCCCCAGGGCGGGCGGAGCCCCGTCCACTGGCGCAGCAGATCGTAAGTCAGGCTGGCAAGGCTGAATTCCGGGGTCTCGCCGCCCTGTTCCACAGGCGCAGGCAGCGGTGCGTGCCGTTCAGCACTTCTGCCGCCCTGACGCACCAGCGCATGCAGGCCGTCCGGCATTTTTTCTGCCCAGACGCAGTCCTCGGCGTCCTCCGGTGGGGTGAGGGTGAGCGGTGCCATGGGGTAAAACAAACGCACCAGATGCTCCACTTCGTAGCCGGAGGGCAGGCCGGTAATATAGATCTTCATTTTCGTTCACTCTTTCAACCCTCTCAGCCTCGCATCCGCTCGGCAGCTCCCCCGAAAGGGGAGCTTTTATTCTGCATCACCGTCAGATGCATAAAACCTCCATCCTAGGAGAAGGTGGCATCGCGCAGCGATGACGGAGAGGGTTTTCTTTAAATTTCGCCGCCGCGCAGAGCGCTGCGGATATAGTAGTTATTGTCCAGTTCATCGCCAAAGGTGGAGAACTCGCCATGGCCCGGCAGCACCTGCGTTTCCCGTGGGATGGGCAGCTTTGCCAGTTTACGCAGGCTCTCAGCCATCTGTGCACTGCTGCCGCCCTCCAGATCGGTGCGGCCGATGCTGCCTGCAAACAGGGTGTCACCGCAGAAGAGATAACCGCCGCACAGCAGCACCACGCTGCCGGGGGTGTGTCCGGGCGTGTGCCATGCCGTAAAGACCAGTTCATCCACCGTCACGGTGCCGTCCTCGGCATAGCCGCAGTCTGCCGCAGAAAGCGGATACATGCGGTCGCCTGCAAGGTCGGCAGCCTCACAGTAGAGCTTTGCGTTCCACTCGGTGCGCAGGGCTTCGGCGCTGCCCACATGGTCGTAGTGGCCGTGGGTGCACAGGATGGTGGTGAGCCGGGCATGGTTCTCTTTTAAAATTTTATCGTAGGTCTGCGCATCTGCCGCCGGGTCAATGACCACGGCATGGCCTGCATCGGAAATGAGCAGGAAGGTGTTGGTATACAGCGGCGCATCGGCCGGAATGTGAAAAGCCTGCATGGCATTTACTCCTTTTTCTTCCACTCGTCGGTGTCGATGATGATGGTGCAGGGGCCTTCGTTCACAAGCGACACCTGCATATCCGCGCCGAACTCGCCGTGCTGCACGTCCTTGAGGCCGTGCTTGTTCATCTCGGCAAGGAACAGCTCGTAAGCATCCACCGAAAGGGGCGGCTTTGCGGCCTTGATAAAGCTGGGACGGTAGCCTTTTTTCGTGTCACCATAAAGGGTGAACTGACTCACCACCAGCGCGGAATAGCCAAGATCCCGGGCGCTGAGGTTCAGCTTGCCCTCAGCATCCGGAAAGATGCGCAGACCCGCACATTTGTCGGCAAGCTTGGGCACGATGTCAAGGCTGTCGGTATCCTTGACCCCCAGCAGGATCACAAGTCCCGGGCCGATGGCGCGGGGCTCGCCGCCGTTCACCCGCACACTGGCGGAAGAGACCGCCTGAATGACTGCACGCATGTTTTAGCTCCTTGTCACCTTGAGCACGTCCTTCACCTTGGAAAGTCTTGCGACCACGCGGTTGAGGTGCTCGGTATTGTTGATGCCGATGGTCAGGCTGACCATCGCACAGCCGTTTTCCACCTGACGGGCGTTCACCGCATAGATGGGCACCCGGATGTCTGCCAGCGCAGCCAGCACATCCTGCAGCAGCTCGTTGCGGTTCAGCGCGATGATCTCGATGCCAGCCTTATAGCTGTCCTTGACGCTGTCGGCCCAGTAGGCCTTGACCCAGCGTGGGGCGTTGGTGGGATCCTTCATGCTGGAAATGGCGTTGGCACAGCTCTGCTTGTGGATGGACACGCCAAAGCCGCGGGTGATGAAGCCCACGATGGGGTCGCCCGGCAGCGGGCTGCAGCACTTGGCAAACTTGATGGGCGTGTTATCGAAGCCTTCCACCACCACGCCGTCGGTGGCATGCACACGGCTCAGATCCACCTTGGGCAGGTCTTCCTCGTTCTTATCCTCGGCCGCCTTCAGCTTCTGCCATTCTTCCTTGATCTTGGGCAGGCAGTTTGCAATGGTCATGCCGCCGTAACCGATGGCTGCATACAGCTCCTCGGCGTTGTTCTGGCGCAGACGGCGGGAGCAGCTGTTGATAAAATCATCCAGCTGGTCGTCCGGAATGATGATCATTTCGCGGCGCAGCTCACGGGCCAACGCATCGCGTCCCTGCGTGATGTTTTCCTCGCGGCGCATCTTCTTGAACCAGTTGCGGATCTTGCTCTTGGCCTCGCTGGTGCGCACGATCTTGAGCCAGTCGCGGCTGGGGCCCTTGTCTGCCGGGCCAAGGATGACCTCGATGATCTCACCCGTGGAAACGATGTGGTCAATGGGCACCATGCGGTTGTTCACCTTGCAGCCCACCATGCGGTTGCCCACCGCCGAATGGATGGCATAGGCAAAATCGATGCAGGTGGCACCGGTGGGCAGGTTGATGACATCGCCCTTGGGGGTAAAGGCAAACACCTCTTCCGGCAGAAGGTCGCTCTTGAGGTCGTGGAGAAGGTTGCCGGAATCCTCGCTGACGCGCTGGTTTTCCAGCAGCTGGCTCACCCACGCCAGACGTTCATCCAGTTTGTCGTGACCGTCCAGTCCCTCTTTGTACTTCCAGTGGGCGGCAACACCGTACTCGGCCTGTTCGTCCATCTTGCGGGTGCGGATCTGCACCTCAAAGGGGATGCCCTCGTGGCCGATGACGGTGGTGTGCAGGCTCTGGTAGCCGTTGGGCTTGGGGGTGGAGATATAGTCCTTGAAACGGTTGGGCAGCGGGTGGTACATATCGTGGATGAGGCCCAGCGTGCTGTAGCACTCGGCCAGCGTATCCAGAATGACCCGCACCGCATAGATATCATAGATCTCGTCGAAGGACTTGTTCTGCATGATGGTCTTGCGGTAGATGCCGTAGATGCTCTTGACACGGCGTTTGATGGTGGCACCCTCGATGCCGCTTTCCACCAGACGCTGCTCAATGACTCCGGACACTCTGGCAAGAAATTCCTCACCGGCGCGCTCGCTGAGCATCCGGCTGATCTCCTCATACCCCACCGGGTCGAGGTAATGCAGGCTGCGGTCCTCCAGCTCTTCCTTCACGTTCAGGATGCCCAGACGGTTGGCGATGGGGGCATACACCTCCATGGTCTCGCGGGCTTTGTCGCGGCGCTTCTGCTCCGGCCATGCATCGCCGGTGCGCATGTTGTGCAGCCGGTCGCACAGCTTGATGATCATGACCCGCACATCGCGGCTCATGGCCAGCAGCATCTTGCGCAGATTTTCAGCCTGCAGCTCTTCGATGTTGGAGAACTGGATCTTGGTCAGCTTGGTCACGCCGTCCACCAACAGGGCCACTTCCTCGCCAAAGGCGTCGGTCAGGTCTGCCAGCGTGGTGGGGGTGTCCTCCACCACATCGTGCAGCAGGGCGGCGGCAATGCTCTCGGTATCCATGCCCAGATCCAGCACCAGCCGGGCCACGGCCAGCGGATGGCAGATATAGGGCTCGCCGCTGCGGCGGCATACCCCCTTGTGGGCAGTGTTGGCAAGATCGTAGGCCTTTTCGATCATTTCCATGTTATAGGAGCGTCCGCTTGCTCTGATGGCCTCGCACAGCTTTTCCCAGGTAACGATCTCCGGCCGCACCTCCGAAGGCAGAGCGCCTTCCGGTGCATCAGCCAGCTGGGCCGTGGCTGAAACGGTGGCCGTTTCCTGCACTGGCATCGGCTGATGCAGGTGGGTCTTTGCGGAGTAGAGATCTTCGTCCCGCACCGGCTTGGGTGCCGGGACCGCAGCTTTCTTTCCCTCTGGCATTTTACATTCCCTCCAAACATTTCAGGACCGGGGCATCCGCAAGGTTCTTTTTGCCCTGCGCAGGCACAAGCTCCAGATATTTTGCCCCACCCTTTTCCACAGCGGCGATCAGGCCCACCTGTTCCAGAGCCGTCACTGCCACCAGCGTTTTGCCTGTATTTTCCTCGCCCAGCTTCGCACACAGCGGCTGCAAATCCTCTGCATGCCAGCGGCGTGCCTGCAGCTCACGATATACCGTGATCATATGGCTGCGGTCGGGCGTGATCAGCGTTTTTTGTTCTGCCGTCAGCGGCGTGCCCCGGCGCAGCGCCGCCACCAGTGCGGCCTGTTCCGCCAGCTTGCTGCCAAGGCCTGCCGGGTGCAGATCCAGGATGCGGCCCGAAAGCTGTGCGCCCCGGGGCGAATCGTAGACCGAAAGATTCAGCGCCGCATCCACCACGTCTCCCGTGGTGTAGGGCAGCTGCTCCGGGTGCATGCCGAACCACACCGCATACACGCTGGCGTTGCCCTGCCGCAGGCGCAGGCGGCTGTGCCTGCCATCCGACACCGGATACACCCCGTCCACCACGGCGTTCTGCAAAAGGAACACCGGGGTGGGATTCTCGGCACCATAGGGTGCCAGCTGATCCAGCCTGCGCACGCTCTCCACCGTGACCCGGTCCAGATGAATGGACAGGTCACATTCCAGCGGGGTCGCATGCAGTACCGGGCATTCCCGCGCGGCCCACTCGTTCAGGCGGCGGCGCAGGGCAGGCAGGTTTTCTTCCCGCACCGAAAGGCCCGCCGCCATGGCGTGGCCTCCGTAGCGGATGAGCAGGTCTGCGCAGGAGCCGATGCAGTCGTGGAGGTTGAATCCCTGCACACTGCGGCCGCTGCCTTTGCACTCGCCGTGCTCGTCCACCGTCACCACGATCACCGGCCGGCCGGTGCGCTCCACCAGCCGGGAGGCCACGATGCCAATGACGCCGGGATGCCAGTCGCGGCCCCACAGCAGCATCACGCGGTCTTCCAGCCGTTCCGGCTCCTGTTCCAGAAGTTCCTGCGCCGCATTAAAGATCTGCAGCTCGATCTCCTGACGCCGGGCGTTGATCTCGTTCAGTTTGCGGGCCAGCTCTTCGGCACGGTCGGGATCCTCGCAGAGCACCAGCTGCAGGGCGGTCACGGCACTGTCCATACGGCCCGCCGCGTTGATGCGCGGCGCAATGGCATAGCTGACATTCTCCGCCGTGACGGGCTTGCCCGTAAGGCCCACCTCTTCCAGCAGAGCTTCCAGCCCGGGACGGTCGGTGTTTTGCAGCTGGTGCAGGCCGGATCTTACCAGTGTGCGGTTCTCGCCGGTCAGCGGCATCACATCCGCCACCGTGCCCACAGCGGCAAGGTCGCCGCAGTAATCCAGCATTTCCTCCGGCGGGCAGCCGTCCAGCGCGGCGCACAGCTTAAAGGCCACTCCCGCACCGCACAGGCCCTTGAAAGGGCTGGTATCATCCCTGCGGCGGGGGTCCACCACAGCAGCCGCCTTCGGCAATGTATCCGGCGGCAGATGGTGGTCGGTGATGATCAGGTCGATGCCCAATTCTGCAGCGTAATCCGCTTCGTCCACGGCAGAAATGCCATTGTCCACGGTCACGATCAGCTGACAGCCCTTGTCGTGGATGGAGCGGATCGCGTTTTTGGAAAGGCCGTAACCATCGCCCTCGCGGCTGGGCAGCATACACTTGACGGTCGCTCCCATGCCCTTGAGATGCTGGTACAAAAGGGCCGTAGCGGTCACGCCGTCCACATCGTAATCGCCGAACACCACGATGGTCTCCCCGTCATCGATGGCCCGCCAGATGCGCTCACAGGCCTTCTGCATATCGGTCAGCAGAAACGGGTCGCTCAGCTCTTCCTCACCGGCCAGCAGGGTCAGCGCGTCGGTGGGGTCGGTGACGCCGCGGGCCGTCAGAACGCCCGCCAGCAGGGCGTTTTCCTTCTGCTGGGCAGCAAGCACGGCCTTGTATTTCTGTTCGCTCCAGGGTTCTCCCTCCTGCGCATTGTATTCCAGTTCTTCAGCTGCCTGCTCCGCAATGGCTGCGGTCAGTTCCCGCAGGGCAGCGCGGTCAAGGTTTTTCAGCTCCCATGCACGGTAGGTCATTGAAAATCCCCTCCCGTCAGCCCATCGCTGGCCAGCATACCCTGCAATGCGGCGATCTCCGAGGAGACATCCATGGCAACATCCGAGAGCAGCGTATCATACAGGGTGTCGTACGCCTGATTCAGCGTGTGAAGGATGCCCGCGATATCGCGGCGGATGGTCTCGGCGTTTTCGCCCTGCTGGCCCTGCACATCGTTGTAGGTGTGCAGCAGCTTGAGGGTGGTGGGGATATAGTATTCCGCAAAGCGGCGGGCCTTGGGCAGGCTTTCCGGGTGTGCCTCCAGCCAGTCGCAGATGGCGGTGGTGGTGGTCTGCATATGGTCCAGCTCTTCGCGGCCCTGCGCATCCTGCATCAGCTGTTTTTCCTGCTGCAGCACGGTGGCAAAGCGGCGGGCCGTTTCCAGATTAAGCGGCACATCGTCTGTTTTTTCCTTTACCGGCTCCGGCTGCGGCTCTCTGGGGGCCGCTGCAGCCTCCTGCGCGGCACGGTAATCCTCTGCCGTCAGATAGAGTTTTTCCGTTTTTTCGTCCACCCATGCGCTCAGCCAGCCATTGCGGATGAATCTGCGCACCCACTTGAGGGCCCGGGTCTTTTTCTCGTCCACGGCTTCCAGCGGCAGGCCCTTTTTGCAGTCAAAGCCTTCCGCCGCCTCGGCCAGACGGAGCAGCGTCTTGCTGGCCTTCAGGCGGGACGCACCGGCAGTGATCATCCACACGAACACGGCGGTGACAGCCGCAAAGCACCAGCCGGTGATCCGCACCGCCCCCAGCGCAAAGCTGCCCATGGCTGCAGCATTTTCAGCCATAAAGCTGTCCTGCAGAAGAGCCTGCAGAACAGCCGCATTGGGCGTAAACAAGCCCGCCGCACCCAGACAGGAAACCGCCGTGATGCCAAAGATCACCGTAAACGTGATGCCGACTGCCAGCAATGCGCAGCCTGCGCTGTAGCGCTTTTTGGCACTGGCGCGGATCTCGTCTGCCGGGGTCGTCTCTGCCTTGCCGAACATCTGCCGGAACCAGCCGGAAACACCTGCGGCCTGCGCGTTGATATCGTCCTCATTCAAGCCCTGTTTTTTCGTATTCTGCGCATTCTGGCGGCTGCGGTAGTATTCATCCCGGCTTCTGCGGAACGCCTTTGCCGCTTCGCCAAGGCCAAAGTTTGCAGCATTCACCGCCGCACGGCCCACACCATAGGCGCGGTCGCCAATGTCCTCCCCTTTGCCCTCAAAGCCATGGGCAAACGCATCGGACATGGTATCGCCAAAGGCGCGCAGCTGGTCTTCCAGCTCCTGCTGCACCTGACGGCCCTCATTTTCTCTCATTGTATCGTTTTCACGATCGTTCATCAAATTCTTCTCACCCTTCTGCCGGTGCATACCGGCTGATGATGGCGCGGGCCACCCGCAGGCCATCCACGGCGGCGCTCATGATGCCGCCTGCATATCCGGCACCCTCGCCGCAGGGATACAGACCTGCCAGCTGGGTGCATTCAAAATTTTCTTCCCGCTTCAGCCGCACCGGGCTGCTGGTGCGGGTCTCAAGACCCGTAAGGATCGCTTCCGGCGCGGTATAACCCGCAATTTTGCGCTCGTAGGCGCGCAGGCCCGCCCGCAGCGTTTCGGCCAGCTCCTGCGGCAGCAGTGCGCCAAGGTCTGCCGCAGCAACGCCGCGGTCATAGGTAGGCTGCACGCGTCCAATGTTCAGCTGGCCGCGCCCTTCCAGAAAGCTCTGGATGTTCTCTGCCGGAGCGGCATACTCCCCTGCACTGCGCCCAGCGGCGTAGGCTCTGGCTTCCAGCTCCCGCTGGAACGCGATGGCCCGGCGCGGATCGTCTGCAAAGTCCTTGCCTCCCACGCTCACCACCACGGCCGCGTTGGCATTTTTGCCATTGCGGGCGTGGAAGCTCATGCCGTTGGTCACTACACGGCCTTCCTCGCTGGCCGATGCCACCACCTGCCCGCCGGGGCACATGCAGAAGGTGTAAACGCACCGCTCCCCCACATGCTGGGAGAGTTGATACTCGCCCCGCGGCAGAGCCGGATGCCCGGCAGCCTCGTGATATAAGCTCTTTTCGATCTCACTCTGCAGATGCTCGGCGCGGAAGCCCACACTGAACGGCTTGCATTCCAGCTGCAGGCCGCCGTCCATCAGCATTCCGAAGGTATCGCGGGCCGAGTGGCCCACCGCGAACACCAAAGCTTCGCAGGCAAAGGTACCATTTGTGGTAAAAATTCCGGTGAGCCGACCATTTTTCTGTTCAAATCCGGTCAGGGCGGTGTTGAAATGCACCTCGCCGCCCAGAGCTTCAATTTCCTTGCGGATGGAGATGATGACGCCACGCAGCAGGTCGGTGCCCACATGGGGCTTCTGCTTCCAGGCGATCTCCTCCGGCGCACCGTGCTGCAGGAACACCTCGGTGACAAAACCGCACAGCTCATCGCCGATGCGGGTGGTCAGCTTGCCGTCCGAAAAAGTACCGGCACCGCCCTCGCCAAATTGAATGTTCGCATTCACATCCAGCTCGCCGGTGGCAGAAAAGTGCTCCACCGCCTTTACGCGCTCGTCCAGCGCCGGGCCGCGCTCCAGCACAATGGGCCGGTAGCCCTGCCGGGCCAGCAGCAGCGCCGCAAACAGGCCCGCCGGGCCAAGGCCGCATACCACAGGCCGGTGCGCCAGCGGAAGCGTGCCATTCTGCACCGAAAGATCCACCTTTTTCTGCAGCGATGCATCGCCGCAGCGGGCAGCAAACGCTGCTTCTTCGGCAGGCTCTTTCAGGGTGACAGCCACCGTGTACACCAGCTTGGGCTGACCGTGGCGGGCATCCACCGAGAGCTTTGCCACACCCAGATGCTGCACCTTTCCGCGCGGGATGCGGGCAGCGTGCAGGGCTTTTTCAAATGCCTGCGGCTCTCCGGCAGAGAGCGGCAGACGGATGTTGCGAACCAGAATCATAGTATCGTGTGTTCCTTTTTTCAGTTGCTGTCGATGCGGCACTGCAGCACATAGCTGCCCAGCGCAAAGATCTTGCCGTTGGAGGGCACATACAGGCGGCAGGCGATGTTCTGCTCGCCCGTTGCCACCGAGAAGTCCTCTGCATCGATCTCAATGACCACCTGCTCCGGAGTCAGGGACGCCATGGCATTCTTGGGTCCGCAGAGGGTCACGTTCATCAGGCGTTCGGTCTGCACCGTCAGCTGATAGGTAGGCGGCAGGTTGACCACCTGCACACAGGTGTTGGGCAGATTCATGGTCTTGGTCTCCAGAGCGGAGCAGTCAAAGCTGACTGTGATGGTGGAGATGTTATCCAGCAGGTAGATGTCCGTGGGCAGGTCGATAGGCAGTTCGTAGCTCTTGTTCAGCGTAAAGGTGGAAAGGTCGATGCTGCCAATGGGCAAGGTGGACAGCATATCGATCTTAGCCTCCGGGCCGGCCACCTTGAGCTGCTTGCGGCTGAGCGCGTATACCAGCACCGAATCATCAAAATCGCGCGGTGCATTGATGAAATTCACATTCACCGGCAGGGTGGCCATCTTGTACACCTGCAGGGTGACGTCCACACTGTTTTCTTCCAGCTCCGTGTACTCAAACTTGACCTCCCTGCCGCCGGAGGTGTAGAAGCGCAGCGGCGTGCTCAGCGTGACCGACTCGGTCAGCTCCCCGCTGTAGGTCACCTCTGCGGTACAGGTAACGGCCTTGTCCAGCTCACTGCTGGGGCCGGAAAGAGTGATGTTCTCCTTGGAAACATCGGTGCTGTAGAGGATATAGCCATCCGCAATGGTCAGGTAGTTGGTGGTAACGGTAACGGGCAGGGTCTTTTCCTCCACCACGTCAAACACCACGTCCACCGTGTTATCATTGCCTTCCATGGTCACGGTAACACCGTTCAGCAGGCCGTTGGCACCGCGCACCAGCAGGCGCAGGGTCTTTTCGCCGCTGTCGCGCACGCTGGAAAAATCCGGGTAGACCACAAAATCGGAAGCGGTCAGGCCGCCGATGGTGTAGCCGTCACCGGAGATCTTCAGGTTCACGGTCTTGTCCTGTGCGCTGACGATGCTCAGGCCCCGGGAGGTGTAAGCTGCGGAATCGTAGGTATAATCCACCGGCACATTGTAAATGGTGTTGGTGGTGCCGGGTTGGACGATGATCGTGACCACCATCCATGCAACGATGGCGCCCAGCACCGAAAGTGCCAGCCGGATGCGGCGGTCGTCCAGAATGTTTTTCTTATGGGCGACCGCCGGCTTTGCGCCGTTTTTCTTGTTGGGTTCGTTGTTCATTGCGCATCGTCCTCCTTCTGGCTGACCCATTTCCACAGACGGTCCAGCTGACCGCGCCAGCCGCTGACCGTCGTCTTTTCGGCAGCGGTCTCCTTGGGGATCATCTCGTCCACCAGACGGGTATACAGGGTCTGGCGGTCAAAGTGGCGGATCAGCACACCGTTTTTCGCCATGGAGATGATGCCGGTCTCCTCGCTGACCACGATGGCGATGGCGTCGGAATTTTCGGCAATGCCAAGGCAGGCACGGTGGCGGGTGCCCATATCCTTGCCGAGATCCAGATTATTGGAAAGCGGCAGCACACAGCCAGCCGCTTTGATGCGGCCGTTCTCAATGATGGCGGCACCGTCGTGCAGAGGCGTGCCCTCATAGAAGATGGTGCCCAGCACCTCCAGATTGACGGCGCTGTTCACCGGCGTGCCGGTGCGCACGATCTCAGAAAGGTTCGTGTGGCGTTCCAGCACGATCAGCGCACCGGTCTTGGTCTCCGAAAAGCGCTCGGCGGCGTCGCAGATGGCAATGATGGCACTGCGCCATGCGCCCTTGAGGCTGGGGTCGTTGTAGCGGCCTTTGACATTGAACAGCTTGGCAGCCCACTGGTCGGTCTGGCCCATGCGCTCCAGCGCACGGCGGATCTCCGGCTGGAACAGCACCACCAGGGTCAGCAGGCCCACCTGCAGCAGTGAGTTCAGCAGCCATGTGACGGTACGCATGTTCAGCGTTTCCGCCACCAGATAAACTGCCATCACCAGCAGCGCACCCTTGAACAGCTGGCCGGCACGGGTGCGGTTGACAATGCCCAGCAGCTGGTAGATCAGGAAGGAAATGATGATGATATCCAGCAGATCGACCAGCTTGAAGGTCTGGAAATTTGCAATGATCGCGTTCAGAGTCATTGGTACACGCTCCCGTTTACAGTGTTTCGATCAGGGCAACGGCATGGGCGGCAATGCCCAGCCCCTCGCCGGTAAAGCCCAGATGTTCCTCGGTGGTAGCCTTCACGCTCACAGCATCCACCGGCAGGCCGAAGGCGTCGGCCAGATTCCGGCGCATGGCCGGGATGTGCGGTGCCAGCTTGGGCCGCTGACACAGCAGCGTTGCGTCGATATTTTCAATGCGGAAGCCATGCTCCTTTAAAATTTCAGCCACACGGCGGGCCAGCTTCAGGCTGTCTGCGCCGGAGTAGGCAGGGTCATTGTCCGGGAAATGCTGGCCGATATCGCCCAGCGCCGCTGCACCCAGCACTGCATCCATCACAGCATGGGCCAGCACATCGGCGTCCGAGTGGCCCAGCAGGCCCTTTTCAAAGGGCACTTCCACGCCGCCCAGGATCAGCTTGCGGCCTTCCACCAGACGGTGCACGTCATAACCATGTCCAATGCGCATTTTATGTTCCTCTTTCTGTTCCGGGCGGGGCAGGTCCTCGCGGGTGGTGATCTTCAGATTCGCGTAATCGCCCTGCGTCAGCTGCACGGGGCGCCCGGTCAGCTCGAACAGGCTGCAGTCGTCCGTGACAAGGCGGGCTTTTTCGGCGTCCAGCTCTTCCAGCGCTGCCAGATAGGCTGCGCGGTCAAAGCACTGCGGCGTCTGCACCGCATACAGGGTGCTGCGGTCCGGGGTGGCATGTACAAAGCAGCTCTCCGGCACCGTCTTGCCGCTGCCCCGCACTGCCGCCTTGATGGTATCCTTCACCGGCACGGCAGGCGCTGCGGCACCGCACCGGGCTGCAGCTTCCAGCGCAGCAGTGATGACCTGCTGGCTGACGAAAGGCCGGGCCGCGTCGTGCACAGCCACAAGCGCACCGGAAGCTGCCAGCACACCGTTTTTCGCGCTCTCTGCGCGGGTGGCACCGCCCGCCACAACGCATACAGGCTTTGCGCAGTCTGCGGCCTGCTGCTGGGCAAAGGCACGGTTACTGCCTGCCACCAGAATGATCTCGTCCACCAGCGGACACTGCGCAAATGCGCGGATGCTGCGATGCAGCACCGTCTCCCCGCCCAGATCAAAGCTGAGCTTATCAAAACCCATGCGCGTGGAGGAGCCTGCCGCCACCAATACCGCCGATACTTTCTTTTCCAATCTCTTCACCTGCCCGATCCCTATAATAAGCCATATTTTATTATAGCGTATAACTTCTCAAACTGCAACCGATAATCTGCAGCAAAAATGCCCCTCTGCACAAGGCAGAGGGGCACAAACTTGTTCTTGATGGAGTTTACTTCAGCATCGGCTCGATGGCAGCAGCCAGAGCATCTTTCTGTGCCTGTGCTTCTGCCAGATCCTTGCCCAGCGTGGTGAAGTAGGTCTTGATCTTCGGCTCGGTGCCGGAGGGACGCACCACAACGGTAGCGCCGTTTTCCAGACTGTAGATCAGCACGTTTGCTGCAGGCAGGCCGGTCTCCTCGGGCTTCTTGTAGTCCGTCACCTTGACCACCTTATGACCGGCCAGCTCGGCGGGCGGTTCATCGCGCAGCTTCTGCATGATGGAAGCCATCTTCTCCATGCCGGTCAGACCGGGGAACTCAAAGCTGTCCACCTTGTTCAGGTAGCGGCCATACTGCTTATAGATCTCTTCCAGACGCTGCTTGATGGAGGAACCGATGCTGCGGTAGTAAGCGGCCATTTCGCAGATCAGCATGGAGCCGATGACGGCATCCTTATCGCGCACATAGGGGCCGGCCAGATAGCCGTAGCTTTCCTCAAAGCCGAAGATGAAGCGGTCCACCTCACCTGCAGCTTCCAGATTTGCGATCTGGTCGCCGATCCACTTGAAGCCGGTCAGCACGCTGCGCATCTCCACGCCGTAATGTGCGGCAATGGCGTCGGCCAGCGGAGTGGACACGATGGACTTGACTGCCACCGGATCCTTGGGCATGGTGCCCTTTTCAATGCGGCCTGCGCAGATGTAGTCCAGCAGCAGAGCGCCCATTTCGTTGCCGGATACCAGCTCATAACTGCCATCCGGGCACTTCATGGCGATGCCCACACGGTCCGCATCGGGGTCGGTGGCCAGCATCAGGTCTGCACCGGTCTTGGTGGCCAGATCCAGACCCAGCTTCAGAGCCTCAAAGATCTCGGGGTTGGGGTAGGAGCAGGTGGTGAAGTAGCCGTTGGGATACTCCTGCTCGGGCACGATGGTGATGTCGGTGATGCCCATATCGTTCAGCACGTGGGTGACCGGCACCAGACCGGAACCGTTCAGCGGACTGTACACCAGCTTCAGGCCGGCAGTCTTGCACAGGCCCGGGCGCACCTGACGAGCCTCAATGGCGTCGTACAGAGCCTTTTTGCAGTCATCGCCCACAAAGCGGATCAGGCCCTGCTCCACGCCCTCAGCAAAGGAAATGTACTTTGCGCCGGTGAGCACGTCGGTCTTCTGGATCTCATCGTAGACGATGGCGGCAGCGTCATCGGTCATCTGGCAGCCGTCCGGGCCGTAGGCCTTGTAGCCGTTGTACTTGGCCGGGTTGTGGGATGCCGTGACCATGATACCGGCGTTGCACTGGTAGTAACGGGTAGCAAAGCTCAGGGCAGGCACGGGCATCAGGGCATCATAAATGCGCACCTTGATGCCGTTTGCAGCCAGAACGCCTGCGGCAGTCTTGGCAAAAACATCGCTCTTCAGGCGGCTGTCGTAGCTGATGGCCACGGTCTGGGTGCCCTTCTGGGTCTTGACCCAGTTTGCCAGACCCTGCGTAGCCTGACGGACGACATAAATATTCATACGGTTGGTGCCAGCGCCCAGAACGCCGCGCAGACCAGCCGTGCCAAACTTCAGAGCCACCGCAAAGCGGTCCTTGATCTCTTCGTCATTTCCCTCGATCTTGGCCAGTTCCGGCTTCAGATCTGCGTCTTCCAGATCGGCAGCCATCCAGCGCTTATATTCATCCAAATACATCTTGCACACCTTACCTTTTGTAAATTTTTCCGCAAAAAGAAACAGGTTTAACAAAACCTACTTATAATATAAACTCTCCGCGTCCATGTGTCAATTGCGTAATCTGCAACAAGATTTGCTGCTTAAAACCGGCATAAGGCACAAAAATCCAAATTATCGCCTGCAAAGTCCGGGATCATCCCGGCTGTGCCAGCATTTTCCAGCAGCTCATAGCTCTGGCCCACATCCGCCAGCACCTCCAGCCACTGCTCCAGACCCACGCTGTTTTCGCACAGGTAGCGCAGCAGCTGCATGGCCCGGGCAAAGCTGCCCTCGGGCAGGCGCACCGCACTGCAGCGCACCCGGCCATCCTGCTCGTGCCGCAGCTCCATCACCACGCCCTGTGCGGACAAAGCTCCGCAATAGACAAGGCTGTGGGCATGCTGCAGCCCCTCCAGCTCCGAATATGTATGGATATAGCGGCAGTATTCGTTGTTCATCATGGAAAAAATCTCTCCTCTCTATCGCATTGACATCTTTCCTGCCCTTTACTATAATGAATCCAGACGTATTTTTGTGTCGAAGTTTGGCATTTTTGTCCATTATTTTCCACTTTTGCCAATTCTTTTCCGTTTTGTCACTCATTGGAGCGAGGGAGAGCACCATGTATTCTGTCACCCGAAGCTTTGGTCTGAAGGGCCTGAACGGCTTTGCCGTAGCGGTAGAAGCCGATGTCTCCGGCGGTCTGCCCGCATTTTCCATCGTAGGCCTGCCGGATTCCGCTGTGCGCGAAAGTGCAGACCGCGTGCGTGCCGCCATCAAGAATCTGGGGTTCAAGTTCCCGGACCGACGCATCACCATCAATCTGGCCCCGGCCGATGTCCGCAAGACCGGCCCGGTGTATGATCTGCCCCTGCTGCTTGCGCTTCTTATTTCCAGCGGCCAGCTGGAGGCCGTCCCATCGGATGCTGCCTTTTTGGGCGAGCTGGCACTGGACGGCACCCTGCGGCCGGTATCCGGCGTTCTGCCCATGGCTCTGGCCGCTGCCGAAAGCGGCATCCGCGCCCTGTATGTCCCCGCCGAGAACGCCGCAGAAGCTGCCGAGGCCTGCGCCGATGGAATGGCGGTCTACCCCGCCCACACAGCCCGTGAGGTAGTGGATGCGCTGAAGGGAATCTCGTCCCTGTCCCCTGCCGCCGCTGTCCCCTTTGATCCGGCAGAAGCCTGGGCACAGGTGCCGGATTTTGCGGACGTACTGGGCCAGTCTCTGGCGCGGCGGGCCATGGTCATTGCCGCTTCCGGCGGACACAACGTTTTGCTGATCGGCGCACCCGGCACCGGCAAATCCATGCTGGCAAAGCGCCTGCCCGGCATCCTGCCGCCGCTCACCCGGGAGGAAGCCGTGGAGACCACCAAGATCTACTCCATTGCGGGCCAGCTGCCGCAGGGACATGGGCTCGTCTCTGTACGCCCCTTCCGCAGCCCGCACCACTCAGCCAGTGCCGCAGCGCTGGCTGGCGGCGGTGCGCAGTTCCGGCCCGGCGAGTGCAGCCTTGCCAACTGCGGCGTGCTGTTTCTGGACGAGCTCCCGGAGTTTTCCCGCGAGAGTCTGGAAGTCCTGCGCCAACCTTTGGAGGATGGTCAGATCACGGTCAGCCGCGCGGCAGGCAGCGCCACCTATCCCAGCCATTTCCAGCTGGTGGCAGCCATGAACCCCTGCAAATGCGGCTACTACGGACACCCCACCCGGCAGTGCACCTGCTCACCCAGTGCCGTGCGGCAGTACCGCAGCCGGGTGTCCGGCCCGCTGCTGGATCGCATCGACCTGTGCGTAGAGATGGACCCCATCGCCTTTGACGAGCTGCACACATCGGCTCCCTCCGAGAGCAGCGCCGACCTGCGCAAACAGGTGCTTGCCGCCCGGGCCATTCAGGCAAAGCGCTATGCCGCCCCGGGTTTTGAGGGCGTGCTCTGCAACGCCCAGCTCACCGCCGGGCAGGTGCGGCGCGTCTGTCGCATGACCCCCGCCGCCGAGCGGCTGCTGCGTGCCT
This sequence comes from Faecalibacterium sp. 9, assembly GCF_048320955.1. Classification (NCBI taxonomy): domain Bacteria; kingdom Bacillati; phylum Bacillota; class Clostridia; order Eubacteriales; family Oscillospiraceae; genus Faecalibacterium; species Faecalibacterium sp. 9. The sequence continues at coordinate 529,080 of NZ_JBLWGB010000003.1, read as the reverse complement.
CCTACGACGCTTTGGGCCTTTCCGCTCGCGCCCATGACCGCATCCTGCGGGTGGCCCGCACGGTGGCCGATCTGGCAGGCAAACAGCTGCTGGATGAGGACTGTGTGCTGGAAGCCCTGCAGTACCGAGCACAGGAAAAAGTGGAAGTATAAAAGCTTCTTCGTCTTTGCTTCGCAGATCCGCCTTCCCCGAAAAGGGAAGGGTTTGTGCAGCTTACCGTTACGCGCAAAAAAGCCATCTGTATCTTTCCAAATGCTCAATACGAGCAGAAGATCACAGATGGCTTTTTGTTATCGCTTTTTAGAATCTGCGCCACGTATCCGGCAGGAACAGCACCAGCATCGGGAAGATCTCCAGACGGCCGGCCAGCATGTCGAAGATCATCACCAGCTTTGCAGGGTTCGTAAAGCTGCCAAAGTTCATCATGGGGCCCACCTGCGCAAGGCCCGGGCCGATGTTGTTCAAGGTAGCTGCAATGGCTGTGAAGTTCGTCACCATATCAAAGCCATCCAGACTGATGAGCAGGAAGGATACCACGAAGATGAAGAAATACGCGCCCATAAACACATTGGTGGTGCGGATGGTCTCGTGGTTGAGCAGCTTGCCGTCCATGCGGACGGGGGCCACCACCTGCGGGTGCAGTGCCTGCTTGAGCTCCTTGCCCAAGGTCTTGCCCAGAATGAGGAGGCGGCTCACCTTGATGCCGCCGCCGGTGCTGCCTGCGCAGGCACCAATGAACATGAGCACCACCAGAATTTCTTTGGAGAGGGTGGGCCACAGGTCAAAATCGCAGCTGGAAAAGCCAGTGGTCGTGATGATGGAGCCCACCTGAAAGGCTGCCTGACGCAGCGCTTCGCCAAAGTTGTTGTAGATGCTGTAGATGTTGGCCGTGATGAGACCCACCGCTGCCAGGATCACTACAAAGTAGCCGCGCACCTCCTCGCTGATGACGCGGTTGAATTTGCGCAGCAGCAGCAGGAAGTAGGCATTGAAGTTGACGCCGAACAGGATCATGAAAATGGTCACGACCCACTGGATGTAGGGAGAAAAGCTGGTAAAGCTGTCATTCTTGAAGCCGAAGCCGCCGGTGCCCGCCGTGCCGAAGGCCGTGAGCATGGACTCAAACAGCGGCATGCCGCCCAGCATCAGGAATACCAGCTCCAGCACGGTGAGTGCAAAATAGATGCCGTACAGGATCTTTGCGGTAGACTGCACCTTGGGCACCAGCTTATCCACCTGAGGGCCGGGGCTTTCCGCCTTCATCAGGTTGACGTGGGAGCCGCCGGTCAGGGGCAGCAGCGAGAGCAGGAACACCAGAACGCCCATGCCGCCGATCCAGTGGGTGAAGCTGCGCCAGAACAGGATGCCCTTGGGCAGATCCTCTACCCCGGGCAGGATGCTGGCACCGGTGGTAGTAAAGCCGGACACCGTTTCAAACAGGGCGTCCACCGGGTTCGGGATGCAGCCCGTCACCACAAACGGAACGGCACCCACGATGGAAATGACGATCCAGCTCAGCGAGGTAGCAGCAAAGCCCTCCCGCATATAGAATACCTTGCTTTGGGGCTTGATGCCGCGCAGGGCGTAGCCGATGGCGGCGCTGACTGCCGCCGTGATCAGAAACACGCCCAGCACGAACCATTCGCCGTAGAATCCGCTGGCCGCTGCGGGCAGCAGCAGCAGCGCGCCTTCGATCATCAGCACATAGCCCAGCAGACGGAAAACGATCGCATAATTCATAGTCTGCCTCCGTCAACCCTCTGCGCCCTTATCCAGAATATCGCGCAGGTCATGCAGGCCATGCTCCAGCGTGACCACGATCACGTTATCGCCCACCTGGATCTGGTCGCCGCCGCGCGGGATCAGGATCTGATGGCCGCGGGTGATGCAGCACAGCAACAGGTTCTTTTTCAGGTGCAGCTGGCTCAGGGGGACACCCGTGGCAGCGCTTTCCTCGTGGACGGTAAATTCCAGCGCTTCCACGCGGTCGTCCAGAATGCGGTACAGCGTCTTGATGTTGCTACCCGCTTCGTTCTGCAGTGCACGCACATACTGCACGATGTAATCGCAGGTCATGTACTTGGGGTAGACCACGCTGCCCAGATCCAGACCGGCCAGAATATCATCGAACTCCAGACGGTTGACTTTGGTGACCAGCTTGCCCTTGGAGTGCTTTTTGGCAAACAGGGTCAGCAGCACGTTTTCTTCGTCGATGTTGGTCAGGGCCACAAAAGCTTCGGTGGACTCCATGCCCTCGGACAGCAGGAATTCGCGGTTGGAGCCGTCCTCGTTCAGAATCTGTGCGCCGGGCAGCTGTTCTGCCAGCTCCATGCAGCGGGCAGGGTCGCGCTCCACGATGCGCACCCGCACATGGTTTTCCAGCAATTCCTGACTCAGGTAGAAGGCAATGGCACCGCCGCCCACGATGAAGGCATTGCGCACCGGGCGCACCGGCAGATGGATGCGCTGGAAGAACTCGTGGGCCTTTTCCTGTGTAGCAAGGAAGGTGACCTGATCGCCGTTCTGCAGCACAAAGTTACCGTTCGGGATGATGACGCCGCCGCTGCGCTCCACAGCACACACCAGAATATCGCTCTTCAGGCGGGTGGGGATCTCGCGGATGGCCACGCCGTCCAGCCCCTGCTCTGCGGTGAGTGCAAACTTGATCAGCCGCACACGGCCGTCTGCAAAGGTGTCGATCTTGCTTGCGCCCGGGAAGCGCAGCAGATGGGAGATCTCCTTTGCTGCAGCCATTTCCGGATTGATGATGGCCGAAATGCCGATCTGCTTTTTGATAAAGTCCAGCTCATGGCTGTAGGACGGGTTGCGCACACGGGCAATTGCATGGCAGTGGCCCGCCTTTTTGGCAAACATGCAGCACAGCAGGTTCAGCTCATCCGAACCGGTCACGGCAATGAACACATCCGCATCTTCAATGCCGGCCTCTGCCAGCGTGGTGATCGAGGAACCGTTGCCCACGATACCCAGCACATCGTAGCTTTCAGTCAGATGTTCCACACGCGCTTTGTTGGTGTCCACAATGGTCACATTATGGTCTTCCTCACTGAGCTGCCGCGCCAGCGCAGTGCCAACCTTGCCGCCGCCCACCAGAATGATCTTCATAACAAGTCCTTTCTCTTTCCGCGTCCCTTCTGCCGGGACAGCACAAATCCATCATAGTATACCATATCTCCTGCCAAAGTTCCACTGTTTTCCATGTTATGCAACAAAACCTGCCAAATGACGCAAAAAAGCCCCGGGAGATACCGTCCCGGAAGCTTTTATTTCATTTAATAGCGCGCCACGCCGTCCTTCGTTACAAGGGCATACACCAGCGGGGCTTCCTCCGGCTTTTCGGCACCGTACACAAGGCCGCTGCGGTACTCGGCGGCGGCAGCTTCAAACTTATCGGCTGCGCCGTAGAAGGTGGCAAGGCTCTCGCCCTTCTTTACGTAGTCGCCGCGCTTTTTATGCAGGGTGATGCCGGCGGCAAAGTCCAGCGGGTCGCCCTTTTTCTGTCGGCCCGCACCCAGCAGCACGCTGGCAGAGCCAATTTTCTCGGCATCGTTCGCCACAATGTAACCGTCCTGCTCTGCCAGCAGCTCAAAGCTTGCCGCAGGCCGCTCAAACAGGCTGTAGTCGTCCAGCACGCGGGTATCGCCGCCCTGCGCCGCAAACATCTCCTTGCACTTTGCAAAGGCAGAACCGTCGGCGATCACCGCCTCGGCCATGGCACGGCACTGGGCAGGAGTGCCCTTATCGGCCAGCACCAGCATGTTCGTCGCCAGCTGCAGGCAGACCTCGGTCAGGTCGGCGGGGCCATGGCCCTTGAGCACATCCATGCTTTCCATGACCTCCAGACTGTTGCCGATGTTATGGCCCAGCGGGGTGTCCATATCAGTGATCATGGCGGCAACGCGGCGGCCATGGTGGGTACCGATGGAGACCATCAGCTTGGCCAGCTCAATGCTCTGGTCTACCGTTTTCATAAAAGCTCCGGTGCCGGTGGTCACATCCAGCAGAATGGCGTCCGAGCCGGAAGCCAGCTTTTTGGACATGATGCTGGACGCGATGAGCGGGATGCAGCTGACGGTTGCGGTCACATCCCGCAGGGCATACATCTTTTTATCGGCAATGGCAATTCCCTCGCTCTGGCCAATGACCGACAGGCCGATCCTGTTCACCTGCGCAAAGAACTCCTCCTGCGAGAGGGCGGTTCTGGTGCCGGGCACGCTTTCCATCTTATCAATGGTGCCGCCGGTATGACCAAGACCCCGGCCGCTCATCTTGGCGATCTTCACGCCGCAGGCTGCGACGATCGGTGCAATGACCAGCGTGGTCTTGTCACCCACGCCGCCGGTGGAGTGCTTGTCCACCTTGATGCCCGGAATGGGCGAAAGATCCACCATCACACCGCTGTGAGCCATCACATCGGTCAGCTCTGCGGTTTCTTCATCGGTCATGCCGCGCAGATAGACAGCCATCATCCATGCAGCCATCTGGTAATCAGTCACTTCTCCGCTGACATAGCCATTGACGATCTGCTCCAGCTCCTCACGGCTGTGCGTACCGCCGTCACGCTTTTTTGCAATCAGATCATAAACGCGCATCGTATCACGCTCCTCGTTTTTTCAATAGTACGACATTGTAAGATATAGTATAGCAAAATTCCAAACAAAAGCAAGTATCATTCTGTAAACTTTGCCCAATTTTAAGTCAAAAAGGGCGCAGCCGCCCGGAAAAGCAGCTGCGCCCTTGTTTTGGGATCACGAGTCGTCGTTTTAGCGGGATCCCTTGTCGTAGGGGATGCCCTCTGCCTTGGGTGCCATGCTGTTCTTGGAGGTAAATGCAAGAATGATCATGGACGCCACGAACGGCATCATGTTGTAGATATTGCTGGACCAGTGCAGCTGTGCCAGGAAGGTAGAGTCTGCAATGTTTGCCAGACTCTTGAACACAGCAAAGAACATAGCTGCGCCAAAGATGTTGAAGGGCTTCCACTGGCCAAAGATCATAACAGCCATAGCCAGGAAGCCTGCACCGGCCACACCCACCTCAAAGTTCCAGGTCTGAACCGGGGGCACGATGTAGGCCATACCGCCGATCGCACCCAGTGCACCGGAAATGACAACACCGGCATAGCGCATCTTGTAGACGTTGATGCCCACAGAGTCCGCTGCCTGCGGATGCTCGCCGCAGGCACGCAGGCGCAGGCCAAAGCGGGTCTTGTACAGCACCACATAGCTGATGATCAGCAGAATGATGCCCAGCGGCACAAAAATGCTCAGCTCCAGCCCGCCGATGCTGAACAGGAAGGGCTTGTTGGTGTAGTTCAGCTTTGCACTGCCGCTATCGCTGAAATTCTTGGCAAGGACCACCGCGATGGCCGTGGCCAGCAGGTTCAGGGCCGTACCGCCGATGGTCTGATCCGCCTTCAGATTGATGGAGGCAAAGGCCAGCAGCAGACTGTACACCATACCGGCCAGTGCCGCCACCAGAACAGAGATCAGCACCACGAGGAAGACCGGCATCCCGGCAGGCAGCAAGGTCAGGGTGAGAACACCCGCCACACCGCCAATGACCATGATACCTTCCAGTGCGATGTTGATGATGCCGGAGTGCTCACTGAACATACCGCCCAGTGCCACCAGCATCAGAACGATGCCATACAGCAGCGTATATTTGATCAGAAGCAGCATATCACTTGCCCTCCTTTTCGGTTGCAGGCTTTGCAGGAGCAGCAGGCTCTGCGTTCACGTTGGTCTTGTCGGCATTCCTGAACAGCAGTGCGTGGATCCTACCACGGAACAGCATGGAGAATGCGCACAGGTAGATGATGATGCCGCTGATCAGATCCGAGATCTCAGTGGGGTAATACTTGGTGGAAAGGAAGGAACCGCCCACCGAGATATGGGAAATGAAGATGGCCGAGAAGATGGTGCCGATGGGGTTGGAGCTTGCCAGCAGTGCAACGGAAATGCCGTTGAAGCCCATCGTCGGCAGGCTGGTGGAGTTCAGCGGGTTCCACTGGGACACATTGGAAAGGTAGTACAGACCCGCACCAAAACCGGCCAGCGCACCGGCAATGGCCATGGAGAGGATGATGTTCTTCTTCTCGTTGATGCCGGCGTAGCGGGCAGCGCTCTTGTTCAGGCCGACTGCCTTGAGCTCGTAGCCGAAGGTGGTCTTGTTCAGCACCACCCAGATCAGAACTGCCACTGCTGCCGCCAGAAAGATGGCGATGGTGGTGCTGTTGGTCTGGAACAACTTGTTCAGGCCAAAGTCCGGGATGATGGACTGGGCGTAATCGGCGTTCTTGCTCAGGTTCATGGTACGGGTGTTGCGCACATCGTACATGGGGCCGGTGCCGTTCTGGTAAATAAGCTCATTGACCAGATACAGGCCGATCCAGTTGAACATGATGGAGGTAATGACCTCGTTGATGTTGAAGTAGGCCTTGAAGAAGCCGGGGATTGCACCCCAGAGACCGCCCAGAATGGTGGCGGCGATCAGGCAGACGAACCATGGCAGCTTGAGCATGATGGCGCAGTACAAAGCGCCGTAAGCGCCCAGCGTGTACTGACCCGCCGCACCGATGTTGAACAGGCCGGTCTTGAAGGCAAACGCCACGGACAGACCGGTCATAATAAGGGGAGCCGCATTTGCCAGCTCCTTGCCGACGCCATAGGGTGCGTCATGGAAGCCGCCCTTCAGGATGCGCACAAAGCCGTCGCCCCATGCGTGCGCCGGGTTGATGGCCAGCAGCACCAGAAAACCGACCACAAGGCCGATCAGGATGCACAGCAGAGCAGCCAGCACACTGGTGATGGAGCTGTTCAGACTGCTGTGGGAAAGTTTTTTCTTGTTCATGTGTTATTTGCTCTCCTTTCCCTGCTTGCGTGCGCCTGCCATATACAGGCCCAGCTCCTGCACGGTGGTGGTCTTGGGATCAAATTCGCCCACGACCTCGCCCTCGTACATCACAAGGATGCGGTCGGACAGGTTCATCACCTCGTCCAGCTCCAGACTGACCAGCAGCACGGCCGTGCCCTTATCGCGCTCGGCCACGATCTGGCGGTGGATGTATTCAATTGCACCAACGTCCAGACCGCGGGTGGGCTGGACTGCCACCAAGAGCTTCGGGTCCTTATCGATCTCGCGGGCAATGATGGCCTTCTGCTGATTGCCGCCGGACATGCTGCGCACGGTGGTCAGACTGCCCTGACCGCTGCGCACATCATACTGCGCGATCAGCTTATCGGAGTATTCCCGCACCTTATCGCTGCGGATAAAACCGCCCTTCTGGAACTCCGGCTGCCAGTAACGCTGCAGCACCATGTTGTTTTCCAGACTGTAGTCCAGCACCAGACCGTGCTTGTGACGGTCCTCCGGGATGTGGCTCATGCCGTCCTTGGAGCGCTGACGGATGGTCTCATTGGTGATGTCCTTGCCGTCCAGCATGATCTTGCCGCTGCTGATCTTTTCCAGACCGGTCAGGCCGTAGACGAACTCGGTCTGGCCGTTGCCCTCGATGCCTGCAAGGCAGACGATCTCGCCCGCGTGCACCTGAAAAGAGACATCCCGGACTGCGTCCTTCTTGTGCTGGGCATTGTGCATGGTGACGTTTTTCACATCCAGCACCACCCTGCCGGGGTCTGCAGGCTTTTTGTCCACCTGCAGCTGCACATCACGGCCCACCATCATGCGGGAAAGCTCTTCCTTGGTGGTATCCTTGATGTCCACAGTACCCATGCATTTGCCCTTGCGCAGAACTGTGCAGCGGTCTGCCACAGCCATGATCTCGTTGAGCTTGTGGGTAATGAACAGGATGGACTTGCCCTCCTTCTTGAACCCGCGCATGATCTCCATCAGTTCGTCGATCTCCTGCGGGGTCAGCACTGCCGTGGGCTCGTCGAAGATCAGGATCTCATTGTCGCGGTACAGCATCTTCAGGATCTCAACGCGCTGCTGCATACCAACAGAGATATCGCTGATCAGTGCATCCGGGTCCACGCGCAGGCCGTACTTTTCGCTCAGGGCCATTACCTTTTTGCGAGCCTCAGCCTTCTGCAAAAAGCCCATCTTGTTGGGCTCCACGCCCAGAATGATGTTGTCCAGCACGCTGAAGCATTCTACCAGCTTGAAGTGCTGGTGCACCATGCCGATGCCCAGTGCATTTGCATCATTGGGGTTGCGGATGGCAACCTCCTTGCCGTTTTTGCGGATCTGACCAGCTTCCGGCTGGTACAGGCCAAACAGCACGCTCATCAGCGTACTTTTGCCGGCGCCGTTCTCGCCCAGCAGGGCATGTACCTCGCCTTTGCGCAGCTGCAGGGTGATATCGTCGTTTGCCTTGATTCCAGGGAACTCCTTGGTAATGTGGAGCATTTCGATCACAAAATCCTCTGCCAATCTGCTCACTCTCCTTTCGTGTCGTTTCGACACCGATACTTCTTTAGTATTCATTATACCTGATTTGCGGCAATTTGCACATGTCTTTTTTGCTTTTTGGCAGAAAGCACAGATAATAGTATTACTTTTGTGTCCTTTTCACGAAGAGTCTGCTGCATTTTTTCCGCATTACGCCAATAGCTGACAGAAAAAAGCGGGGCACCCCGCTACAGGATGCCCCGCTTTAAAAAGACCTATCGATCGTCCGCAGGCAGGCCTGTCGGACAATACCTTACTGGATGTAGTTGACAGTGGTAAACTCGCTGACGGTGGGCTTGGTAGCGTCGTCGGAGCTGTTATCAACAGTGATCTCGCCGCTCTTGATCTTGCCCTTGACTTCCTCGTACTCGTCGGTGGTGAAGGACTCGAAGTTCCAGCTGTCTGCATCGGTGGGCAGGCCGATATAATCGCCGTCCTCCAGACCAAAGTTGCCATTGGAACCTGCGATGTCGCCCCAGCTGCCGGCATCGATATCAGCCAGTGCAGTGTTGACAGCCTCGGTCAGACCCTTCATAGCGGAGGTGATGAACGGGTTATAAGCGTAGGTGCCATCTGCAACGCCGTTTGCACCGATGTAGTTCTGGTCAACGTCAACGCCGATGACGTAGCCGTTGTTCTTCAGAGCAGCCTCAACAGCGGAGGTGTAGATGCCGCCGCCGCAGGCAAAGACGACCTGAGTGCCGTTGGAGTACCAGCCCTCCATACGGGAGGTGATGTTTGCATCGCCGTAGAACTGGCCGCCGTAGAAGTAGTTGATCTCGATGTTCTGGCCCAGCTCAGCAGCAGCGGCATCAGCGCCCTGCACGAAGCCGTAGCCGTAACGGATAACAGCGGGAACAGCCATGCCGCCCAGGAAGCCCAGCTTGGTCTTGCCGTCCTTTGCGATGGCGTAGCCTGCCAGATAGCCTGCCTGCTCCTCCTTGAAAGTGATGCAGTAGCAGTTGGCGGGGATGGCATCGGTGCCGATATCGCCCTGAGTCACATCGATGGCGATGAACTTGACATCGGGATACTGGTCAGCAGCCCATGCCAGAGAAGCGCCGTACAGGTAGCCGACACAGACGATCACATCAGCGCCGTCGTTGACAGCCTGACGGATCATGGTCTCGCGGTCCTCATCGGAGGCGTCAGCCTCGGGGATGTAGTACTGGCAGTCGTCGCCCATGTAGCCGGAAACAGCAGTCCAGCATGCCTGGTTGAAGCTCTCATCATCGATCGTGCCGGTATCGCAGGTCAGAGCGACCTTGACGATCTTCTCACCGCCCTCAGCAGCAGAGGAAGCAGTAGAAGCAGCAGCGGAAGAAGCGGTGCTGGTAGAAGAAGCGGAAGAACCGCCGCAGGCGGTCAGAGCAGCGGCAGCGGCAGCAGCACCAGCCACAGCCAGAAAGTTACGACGAGAAATCTTCATAAGAAACTCTCCTTTATTTTAAAAAATCGCGTCAAACAAATAAAATGCGCAGAGCTGCACATTTACTGGTTCAAGTATAACGGCAAGCCATGTCAGATGCAAGCAAATTCCGATTACAAAATCTTTACAATAATTTTGTAAGTTTTTAGCAAAAGTAGTATTTATGCACAAATTTGCCGTAGTTCCGGCCATTTTCCGTGCACTCCCTGTGTTTTGCCGCACAATGCACGTATTTCCGTTACTTTATTGTCCTGCAGTGTGCCTCTGCGCTTTTATCCCATTACCTCACGGCACAGTTGCCCGCCACATTGGAAGGGCCAAAACCGAAGGGCAGCAGTTCGTCCATGCTGCGCTCGATAAAATCTTCCGGTGTCTTTGCCATGATAACATTCAGTTCCGGCCCGCCGAATTCAAACAGAGCCTGGCGGCACACCCCGCAGGGAGAAGTGATCTGCTCGTTCACCTCGCCGCGGCGGCTGCCCACCACAGCAATGTCGGTGAACTCGGTCACACCCTCGGCCACCGCCTTGAACAGAGCCGTGCGCTCTGCACAGCTGGTGGGGGTAAAGGCAGCGTTCTCCACGTTGCAGCCGGTAAAAATGCGGCCATCCTTGGCGCGCAGGGCAGCGCCTACCATAAAATCGCTGTAGGGTACATAGGCTTTTTCCCGTGCAGCCAGTGCCATGCGAATGAGCTCCTTCTTTTCTTCCAGGGTCAGGTTTGTCATATCCGTCACTCCTTTTTTGGTTTTCAGGGGTCGAAAACAGCGCGGCAAGCCCTTTTGCAGGCAAACCGCGCTGAAATGCGTTTTTAACGCTTAGTATTCTGCACCCAGTGCTACCTTCATCATATCGGTAAAGCTCTTCTGGCGCTGTTCTGCCGTGGTGATCTCCGGCGAAACAAAGCTGTCGGAAATGGTCAGCAGGCAGGCAGCGTTCTTGCCCAGCACCTGTGCATTGGCAAACAGGGCAAAGCTCTCCATCTCCACGCACAGGCAGCCGCGCTCGTCGCGCAGCTTTTCCCAGTAGGTGGGCTTTGCATCGGAGGGCTGACGGTAGAACACATCCGAAGAGTGGATGTTTCCCTCGATGAGGGGGATGCCCTGCTTTGCGGCAGATGCGCGCAGCTTGTCATTCAGGCTCTGGCTGGGCAGTGTGATGTCCCCTTCAAAGCCGCTCTGCACGCGGGCATAGTTGCTCTCGCTCACAGCACCGGCGGCCAGCACCACGTCAAACAGCTTGGCCTTGTCGGTATAGCTGCCGGCAGAGCCGATGCGGATGATGTTCTCTACATCGTAGAACTTGAACAGCTCATAGGAATAAATGCCGATGGAAGGCATACCCATGCCGCTGCCCATCACGCTGATGGGACGGCCCTCGTAAGTGCCGGTAAAGCCAAGCATGCCGCGCACGCCGGTCACCTGACGGACATCCTTGAGGAAGGTGTCCGCAATGAATTTTGCACGCAGAGGATCGCCCGGCATCAGGACGGTCTTTGCAAAATCGCCTTTTTCAGCACTGATGTGAGGGGTAGACATAAGATCATCTCTCCTTTTCTGTTACATAATACAGCAGATGGGCCTTCTCCGGAGAAAAAGCCCTCTGCAAACTTACCTATACTTTCTGCGGTTGAACACATTCTGCGGCGCGATGTAGCTGCCGTTGCGGCGGATCTCAAAGTGGCAGTGGTTGCCGCTGGAGCGTCCGGTGCTGCCCACATAGCCGATCAGCTGGCCCTGCTTGACGGTCTGGCCGGAGTGCACCGCCAGCGACAGACAGTGCGCATACACCGTGGTGTAGCCGCTGCCGTGGCTGATGATGATGGAGTAGCCATAACCCGTACCGGCACCGGCCTTGTTGTAGCCGGCCTTGGTCACGGTGCCGCCCGCCGATGCGTAGATGGGCGTACCGGCAGCCGCACAGATATCCACACCCTTGTGGCTGCCGCCGTACCAGCGCGAGCAGTTCCGGTAGCCGGGCACCGGCCAGATGAACTGACCGCTGCCGGTGATGTAGCTGGTGCTGCTGGTCACCTTTTTGGTGCCCTTCACGATCTTTTCCGTGACAGGCTCCTGCACCACTTCCGTGCTCAGGATCTTCTGGGAAAGCTGGATGCCATCGGTGTTATAAACACGCTGCGCCGTGATCTGACGCAGGCCGTTCACACCGTTCTGCACCGTTTTCTTGGTACCCACCGTGTACTCGTTGGAGGTGGTGGTCTCGGTGGTATAGGGGATCTCCTCCTGCCAGGTCTCCACCTTGGTGATGCGCACTTCCAGCGTAGCTTCCTGCTTGGTCACGATCAGCTCATCACCGGCCTGAATGTTAGATTTCTCGTTCAGAGGCGCACCCTTGAAATTGGTATTCAGTTCGCACAGCTCACGGAAGGTGAGGTCGTTTTTCTGGGCGATGCTCCATAGCGTGTCACCTGCGCCCACTGTGTAGATCTTTTCCTGCTGCTGCACACCGGAAAGTTCCTTTTCCACATCCGCTTCGTCCTGAAAGCTATCGTTGAAGTAGATGCCGTTTTCCAGCGTAACTTCCTTGTTGAAGCCCACGGTCACGTTGGAGTTCTCAGGGTCCTCATAGGGTTCCAGAAGACTGCTCAGGTAGCTCTGCAGGCTGACACCATCACTGCACACTGCGGTCAGCTCACCATCCAGATACAGGGCCGTGCCCTCGCTGATCTCGTCGCTGGCGCTCTTCAGGATCGCGTCCGCCATCTCGTTTTCATCCATGGTCTTGTGGGCCACGGTAACGGTGTAGGTAGGCTCCACGGTCCACTTTGCATGGTCGGTGTCTGCGTAGTTGATACGCTCCTGCACCGCCTCACGGGCCGAGTTGAACACATCCTCATTGGCCACATAGCCGACGGTCTGGCCGTTCACCTGCACCTCCAGCGCATAAGGCTGGCGGACAGTATGGTTGAACACGGTCACCATAACGGCCAGTGCGCACACCGGCAGCACATACATGGCCATGCGCGGCAGTGTTTTCAGGTTGCGGCGCACGCCGCTGGCCAGATAATGTACGCTGGCTTTGCAGGCTGCGGCAAAGCCTTTTTCTTTCCGCACCCGTTGGGCGTGCACCAGCAGCGAACCGCAGCCCCGGAAGAACAGCCAGATCGGGCCGAACAGGTCCCGGAACATCTGCGCTGCCCCCGGGAACGCCATTGCCGCAGCATTTGCCAGCAGTGTCGTAAATGCCTGCCACAGCCACAGCCAGCCGCTGCGCAGGCCGCGCCCAACGCGGACGAATACATACTCTGTAGAATAGCCCAGTGCATACAGCGTCTCCCCGATGACTGGCACGGCAGAATTCTGGGCAAGCTTTCTGCCAAAATCATTCACATGATTCTGGGTTTTACGGCGCAGCCGGTGCCGGTGCAAAAGCCCCATGCATTGCAGCTGTGCCCAAAGGGAGCGCAGCCTCTGGCCGCGTTTCGGTTTTACCGGTGAAGCGGGCTGCTGCTCCTTTGTCTTGTCTTCGATCAAAAGGTTTTTCTCCTTCCTTGCCGCCAATGCACACACGGTGCCGGGATAAGACGGCGGCGGTCTTGAGCGCACATGCCCTTTCCAGCAGGCTCATGCACACAACATTCTTATTTTATTATACACCCTGCCGTCTTTGAAACAAGCATTGTCACAAAATTTGGGCGGTTCTTTCACTTACTTTTCACCAAAAAGCTGTTTCATATCCTGCGGCAGCGGGCTTTCCGCCGCAGCAGTCTTCCAGTTATTTCCATTCGCCGGGCATTCCACCCGGATTCCGCCCTCCACCGGGGTGTACACCGGCACCCGGAAGCTCTGCCTTGCACAGTGCAGCGCCTGCCGCCCAATGCGCTCCCGGCTCCCGCCGTAAAGGTCATCCCCAGCCAGCGGGTGGCCGATGGACGCAAAATGCACCCGGATCTGATGGGTGCGGCCCGTTACCGGCACACAGGCTGCAAGGCTCAGGCCGTTTTCTGCCTTTAATATGGTATACTCGGTACGGCTGGGCTTGCCGTCCGGGGTCACGCAGCGGCCAATGATGCTCTCCGCCTGGCGGCCAATGGGCGCGTCGATCACGCCCGGACCCAGCGGCAGCTCTCCCTCCACAACGGCATAGTAGAGTTTTTCCACATTCCGGGCCAGCAGCGGCGCAGCATAGGCGTGCTTTGCAGCCAGAACAAGGCCGCTGGTGTCCTTATCGATGCGGTTCACCGGGCGGAACACCGAGCTGATGCCCTGCTGCGCAGCCCATGCCGCATACCCGTTGGCAAGGGTATCGCAGGGGTAGTTCAGGGTGGGGTGCACGGCCAGATGCGGCGGCTTTTCCAGCACCACTGCAAAGGCATCCTCATAGACCACGTTTACCGGGATCTCCGGCTGCGGGGCCATGCCTTCCCCTTCCGGCGGCAGCTCAAAGCTGACCGTCTGCCCCGGGTACACCCTGCGGTTGGCAAGGACAGGCTCTCCATCCGCAAAAAAGCCGCTGCCCCGGAACTTGACTGCACGGGCAAGGTCGGTAGAAACGGCACACTGGCGCAGAAAATTGCGCAGAAGCACTCCGTTTTGGGTCTGCGGCGTATCGGGCACCGTAAAAAACAGCCGCATATGCCCCCACCTCCTGTGCAAAAAACATAAAAATATATAAGATATTATATCAAAAAAGGCTTCTACTTGCAAATCCTGCTTTTTTATGGTATCATGAGGAGCGGAAAACGAGTGGAACATACGGCGGCGGGGCGGCTTTGACCGCTCTGAGGAAAGTCCGGGCCTCACAGAGCACGGTAACTGCTAACGGCAGCCGAGGGTGACCTTAGGGAAAGTGCAACAGAAAACAAACCGCCGCAGCAATGCGGTAAGGATGAAACGGCGAGGTAAGAGCTCACCAGCGCATGGGTGACCATGCGGCTTTGTAAACCCTACCGGAAGCAACGCCTATATGGGACGTACAGCGCTGCTCGCGTGTCCCGAAGGCGGCACGAACCTGTCAGCAATGGCAGGTCTAGACAGATCGTCGTTTAATACAGAACCCGGCTTACGGTCTATCTCGTTTTCCATTTTTCAGTCTTTGATTCCCGCACATTTTTGTGTGGGATTTTTTATTTTTTGTCTTGCCCGCTTTCTCCGTCGGGCAGTGCGAGATGGAGAGAATGCGGCTGTTTTGTTTTTGTCATTGTTCTTTTACTTCCCGTTTGGGTCTGTTTGTGGTATACTATGTGCACTGCAGGAAATTGCAGTCAACTAAGAAAGACAGGATGTGAAATCCTCCGATGAAAGATGGTTTTTTGAAAGCAGCCGCCCTTTCTCCCGCACTGCGGGTGGCCGACTGCGCCTATAACGTCCGGCAGATCACCGAGGCTCTGCGCAAGGCCGCAGCACGCGGCGTGAAGCTGGCCGTGTTCCCCGAGTTCTGCCTGACCGGCTATACCTGCGGCGACCTGTTTCTGCAGCGTACTCTGCAGACCGGTGCACTGGATGCCCTGAGCACCCTGCTTGATGAAACAAAAGCACTGGACGTTGTCACGCTGGTGGGCCTTCCGCTGCTGGTGCACGGCAAGCTGTACAACTGCGCCGCCGTGCTATGCCATGGCCGCATTCTGGGTCTTGTGCCCAAGACCTATCTGCCCAACTACGGCGAGTTCTACGAAAAGCGCCAGTTCACCCCGGGCAGCACCGAGGTGGAGCTGGTGGAGGTGTGTGGTCAGCAGGTGCCCTTTGGCACCTCCCTGCTGTTCCGCTGCCGCCAGATGCCCAGCTTTGTGCTGGGCGTGGAGATCTGCGAGGATCTGTGGAGCGCCCTGCCGCCTTCCACCTTCCACGCGCTGGCCGGTGCGACCGTGATTGCAAATCTTTCCGCCAGCGATGAGACCGTCGGCAAGGCCGAGTATCGCCGGGCACTGGTGTCCAACCAGTCTGCCCGCCTGCTGTGCGGCTACCTGTATGCTTCCGCCGGGCACGGTGAGAGCACGCAGGACATGGTGTTCGCCGGCCACGACCTGATCGCCGAGAACGGCACTATTCTGGCGGAGAACGCCCCCTTTGACGGCGGCTGTGCCGAGACCGAGATCGACTGCCAGCGCATGGAAGCCGAGCGTGCCCGCAACACCAGTTTTGAGCTGAGCGGCGAGGGCTACCAGACCGTGGAGTTCGATCTGGAACCGGCAGAGACCACGCTGACCCGCTGGATCGACCCCGCACCCTTTGTACCCAGCGACCCCAAGCGCCGCGCCGAGCGCTGTGAGCTGATTCTGAAAATGCAGGCCGACGGCCTTGCCAAGCGGCTGGAACACGCCCACGCAAAGACCGCCGTTATCGGCATTTCCGGCGGCTTGGACAGCTGTCTTGCGCTGCTGGTGGCCGTGCGTGCCATGAAGCAGCTGGGCCGCCCCGCCCGGGATGTGCTGGCTGTGACCATGCCCTGCTTTGGCACCACGAAGCGCACCCGCAGCAATGCAGAGATCCTGTGCGATGAGCTGCAGGTCTCCTTTAAGGAGATCGATATCGCCAACACCGTGCACAGCCATTTTGCGGACATCGGTCAGGATGAGAGCGTGCTGGACGTCACCTTTGAAAATGGACAGGCCCGCGTGCGCACGCTGGAGCTGATGGACACCGCCAACCGCACCGGCGGTCTCGTGGTGGGCACCGGCGACCTTTCGGAGCTGGCACTGGGCTGGGCCACCTACAACGGCGACCACATGAGCATGTACGGCGTCAACGCCGGTGTGCCCAAAACGCTGGTGCGCCACCTTGTGCGCTACGAAGCCGACATTGCCGCCACCGATGCTCTGCGCACCGTGCTGCTGGATATTCTGGATACGCCCGTCTCCCCGGAGCTGCTGCCCGCCAAGGACGGCGAGATTGCACAGAAGACCGAGGACCTTGTGGGGCCCTATGAGCTGCACGATTTCTACCTGTATCAGGTGCTGCGCTTCGGCTTTGGCCCGGCCAAGATCTTCCGGCTGGCAAAGGCTGCATTCGCAGGTCGGCCGGAGTACCCGGACAGTGTGCTGTACAAGTGGCTGCGCAACTTCTACTGGCGGTTCTTTGCCCAGCAGTTCAAGCGCAGCTGCCTGCCCGACGGCCCCAAGGTGGGCAGCGTGACCCTTTCGCCCCGCGGCGACTGGCGGATGCCCAGCGATGCCTGTGCTGCACTGTGGCTGGCTGAGCTGGAACAATTACAGATCAAGGATTAACGCATGAAAAACAAAAAGCTGCTTACCAATCTTCTGTTTGCCGTGGTCATTCTGGCCATTGCCGCTGTGCTGCTGGTGGTACGCCGCGTGCACGCTTCCGGCTCCGGACTGCGGGCCGAGCTGATCTACGGCGACAACAACACCACCATGAACCTGCCGCTGGACGTGGATGAGACCTATGATGTGGACACCGGTTACTATACCGTCCACATTCAGATCAAGGACGGTGCAGCCCGGTTTGTGGATTCGCCCTGCCCGGATCACATCTGCGAAGGCTTCGGCTGGCTTTCCAACGAGGATCAGACCGCCACCTGCCTTCCCGCCCGTGCAGTGCTGACCATTGTACCTGTTTCCTGACAAAAAGGAGTGGTTTTGAATGATGGATGAAAACGATCGTTCCCACGAAGACCGCCGTTCTCTGCGGCACATCAGCCGCAAGGAAGGCTCCGATGATACTGCGCCCATTGAGGTGGACAGCTCGGCGTTCTTTTCCGAGACTCCTCCGGAACCGCCGCAGACCCCGCCGCCCAAGCGTCCTTCTGCCCAGAAGCCCACGCACAAGCATCACGATGCACCGGTACCGCCGCAGGCGCATCCGCCCGTGGACGGAGCCGTGGCAGTACCTTCCAAATGGGGGAATATTTTGCTGATCTTACAAGGCCTTTTAAGTGTTCTGGCTCTGGTGCAGCTGTGGCGCACCCAGATGCTGCCGGTTCTGTATCTGGTCATTCTGGCCGCGCTGCTGGCGCTGCTGTGGCTGCTGGTAAAGCGCTGTCAGGAGTACAACGTTCCCGGCAAGGTGGCCCGGGTGTTCTCGGTATTCCTGTGCGCCGCCATGGCGCTGGGCTGCTTCTGGGCTCAGCAGGGCCTTTCCGCTCTGGGCAGCATGACCTCCGGCCTGCTCACCGGTGCCGAGGCCAACAAGATCACCAAAGAGCCCTTTGTGATCTACCTCAGCGGTGTGGATACCCGCGGCGAGCTGACCGAAAATGCCCGCAGCGACGTGAACATCCTTGCTGCCGTGAACCCTGTCACCAAGCGGGTGGCCCTCGTCAATACGCCCCGCGACTATTACGTAGACCTTGCCGGTACCAGCAGCAAGGACAAGCTGACCCATGCCGGTCTGTACGGCGTGGAGACCAGCATGGAAACGCTGGGCAATTTGTACGGCGTCAACGTGGATCATTACATCCGCATCAACTTTGCAGGCTTCATCAGCATCATCGATGCGCTGGGCGGCGTGGATGTCTACTCCGATCAGGCGTTCACCTCGGTGGGCAGCCCCGGATACTACGACCCCACCACCTTTGTGGAAGGCTGGAACCATCTGGACGGTAAGTCCGCACTGGCCTTTGCCCGCGAACGCCACGCCTTTGCGTCCGGCGATATCCAGCGCGGCATCAACCAGATGAAGGTGATTGATGCCATGCTGAACAAGATCAAGTCCCCTGCCCTGCTGATGGGCTTTTCCAAGATCATGGATGCCGCCTCCGACTGCTTTGTGACCAGCTTTTCACAGGATCAGATCAGTGCGCTGGTGCGGATGCAGCTGAGCGACTTTGCCGAGTGGGATATTGAAAGCTATACCGTCACCGGCACAAGTTCCAGCAGCACCAAGTGCTACTCTGCCAAGGGACAGAAGCTCTACGTCATGAAGCCGGACGATTCTTCTGTAAGCAAGGCCAGGGAAATGCTCGCGTCCGTGCTGGGCGGTGAGGGCACCGTTGCCGACACCACCCAGAAACCGGAAAAGACCGAGGTGTTCACCCCCACCACCGACCCGAACGCCGCTGTTTCGGAGGTTCCTGCCGAGAGCGTTCCCGAGGAAGTGCCCGCCGAGAGTGTGCCGGAAGAGACCGTCCCGGCCGACCAGCCTGCAGATGCAGAGCAGCCTGCCGACACCCAGACGCCGGAGCCGGAAGCTCCCGCTGAGGGCGAGACCGGCGGGGACACACCTGCCGAAGCCCCGTCTATCTCCCTGCCCACGCAGGAAGAGGTGGAACAGGCTGCATCGTCCATCTACAATGCGGCTTCCTCCATCTGGGGTGCCATTCAGGATGCCGCTTCGCAGCAGAACGACGCGGCCTGACGATTTGAAATCTCCTCTGCGCAAGCTCCGGACTCTATAGCGGAAATATTATTTTATTTGCAAAACAGGAAACGACTGCGGTCATTTCCTGTTTTGCTTTTTCACCAGAAAGGCCGTGCCGCTGAACTGCATAAAAAAGCCGCCTGCATTGGTTCAAGATGCAGGCGGCTTTCTCATTCTATAAAATCATTACGCTTTGATCTCGTTCCAGACGCTCTTGCCATCCAGACTGGAAGCATCCACATCCAGATACTCGCAGATGGTCCGGGCAATGGTGCCAAAGCACAGACGAGTGCCAAGGTCAACGCCGGGCTTCACTCCCTTGCCGCAGATCAGGTACGGCACATACTCGCGGGTGTGGTCGGTGGTCTTGGTATAGGACGGGTCGCAGCCGTGGTCAGCCGTCACCATCAGGAGATCGCCCTCCCGCATCCCGGGGATGAAGTCTGCCACGAACCTGTCGAACTCTGTAGCAGCGGCGGCATAGCCCGCCACATCACGGCGATGGCCGTAGAGCATATCGAAGTCCACCAGATTTACAAAGGCAAGGCCCTCAAAGTCGCGGGTCTGCAGTGCCTTGGTGAAGGCGATGCCGTTGGTATTGCCGGTGGTTTTGATCTTCTCGGTCACGCCCTCGCCGTCAAAGATATCGAAGATCTTGCCCACGGCGATGACATCCCTGCCCGCGTCCTTCAGCAGATCCAGCATGGTGGCGCGGGGCGGCTTCAGGCTCAGATCGTGGCGGTTGGTGGTGCGGTAGAAGGTGTCGGCAGTATGGCCCAGGAAGGGGCGTGCGATCACGCGGCCCACACCGTACTCGCCCTTGAGCATTTCGCGGGCGATCTCGCAGTAGCGGTAAAGCTCATGCACCGGCACCAACTCTTCGTTGGCAGCCACCTGAAATACGCTGTCGGCACTGGTGTAGACGATAAGGGCGTTTTCTTTCATGGCCTGCTCGCCGTAATCCTTCAGCACCTGCGTACCGGAATAGGGCTTGTTGCACAGCACCTTGTGGCCGGTCTTTTCCTCAAACTCGTGGATGAGCGCCTCCGGGAAGCCCTCCGGGAAGGTAGGCAGCGGTTTGGGGCTGACAACGCCCGCGATCTCCCAGTGGCCGATGGTGGTATCCTTGCCCATGCTCTGCTCCTGCAGGCGGGCAAAGGAGCCGATGGGTGCATCGGTCTTTTCGCCTGCCGTGACGCCATCGATGTTGAACATGCCCAGTCTGCGCAGGTTGGGGCAGTTGAAGTTGGGATGCTTTGCAATGGCACCCAGGGTGTTGGTGCCCTCGTCGCCAAAGGCGGCGGCATCCGGCTCTGCACCGATTCCAAAGCTGTCAAGGACGATCAGAAAAACACGCTTCTCCATATCGTTTTTTCTCCATTTCCTCCGGAGCATGCCCCGGATAAGTGATACTATCTTTACTTATCATTATAAGCAAATCCCGCACCGGATGCAAGCTTTTTCGCCCTCTCGCAAATATCCGTCATTTTCACCAAAATGTTCGTCATTTTGTTCACGAATCGACCGGGCGTTTCTTCATTTTTAAACGTAAATACGTCATTCCGCGACAAAGATTTCTTGACCGCCTAAAAAATTCAGCCACAGCGCAAAATTTCCCTTGCTCTATTGTATCCCAGCAGATATAATAATAGGTGGAAAAGTTTTGAACCACAGGATTTTTCCGCTTTTGTACCACAGCACGGGATTTTTCCCGTTGGCCGCGCGCAGCTGTCTGTATGACAGCGGACAGCCTGCCGCAAAATAGAGAATGTGAAGTAGTAGTTGGAGGTAGTAAAAGTATATGAGAAAAACAAAGATCATCTGCACTCTGGGCCCGTCCACCGATCAGGAAGGCGTTCTGCGCGAGCTGGTCGCCAACGGCATGAACGTTGCCCGTTTTAATTTTTCCCACGGCTCTCACGAAGAGCATCTGGGCCGCTTTGAAAAGCTGAAGGCCATCCGTGAAGAGCTGGGCAAGCCGGTCGCTGCCCTGCTGGACACCAAGGGCCCCGAGATCCGCCTGAAGGACTTCAAGAACGGCACCGAAATGTTGGAAGCAGGCCAGACCTTCACCCTGACCACCCGGGATGTGGAGGGCACCAAGGAGATCTGCTCCATTACCTATAAGGACCTGCCGCAGGACGTGCAGCCCGGCGGCACCATTATGCTGGACGACGGCCTGATCAAGCTGCAGATCATCACCGTGAACGATACGGACATCGTCTGCAAGGTGCTGAACAACGGCAAGATCAAGAACAAGAAGGGCGTCAATGTGCCCGGCGTGCACCTGTCCATGCCGTATATGAGCCAGCGCGACCGCGATGACATCATCTTCGGCGCACAGCAGGGCTTCGACTTCATCGCTGCTTCCTTCGTGCGCACCGCACAGGATGTGTACGACATCCGCAACCTGCTCAACGAGTACGATTCCGACATCCGCATCATCGCCAAGATCGAGAACCGTGAGGGCGTGAACAACATCGACAGCATTCTGGCTGCTGCTGATGCCGTCATGGTGGCCCGCGGCGATCTGGGCGTTGAGATCGACTTTACCGAGCTGCCCGGCATCCAGAAGAACATCATCGAGCGCTCCTTCTCCTTTGGCAAGCCCATCGTCACCGCTACCCAGATGCTGGACAGCATGATCGTGAACCCCCGCCCCACCCGTGCCGAGATCTCCGACGTGGCAAATGCCATCTACGACGGCACCTCTGCCATCATGCTTTCCGGCGAGACTGCTGCCGGTGCTTATCCGGTGGATGCTCTCAAGACCATGTCTGCCATTGCTGAGCGCACCGAGCAGGAGAACCACGCCCGCTTTGTCCCCCTCACCGAGAACACCGGCAAGATCAGCGTGAGCGATGCCACTGCACACGCTGCCTGCCTGACCGCCAAGGACGTGAACGCCGCAGCCATCGTTACGGTGTCCGAGTCCGGCAACACCGCCCGTCTGCTGAGCAAGTACCGTCCGGAGCAGCCCATTATCGCCTGCGTGATGAAGGAACAGGTACAGCGTCAGCTGGCCCTGAGCTGGGGCATCACCCCGCTGATGATGCCTCTGGCGCACAGCACCGATGAGCTGATCGAAATGTCCACCTCTCTGGCCAAGGAGAACGGCTACCTGCACAACGGTGAGCTGGCGGTCGTGACCGCAGGCGTGCCCGTGGGCGTGTCCGGTACCACCAACATGATCAAGATCCACATGGTGGGCAACTGTCTGGCTACCGGCGTGGGCGTTGGCCGCGAGAATGCCGATGTGACCAGCGCTACCGGCAAGGCCTGCGTCTGCCGCACTCTGGAAGAGGTGCGTGCAAAGTTCAAGCCCGGCATGGTGCTGGTGGTCCCCGCTACCAGCAACGAAATGCTGAGCTATGTGCGCGACGCCGCCGCTCTGGTGGTGGAAGAGCCGGGCCTGAACAGCCATGCCGCCATTGCCGGCAAGGCCCTGCTCAAGCCCACCGTCGTGGGTGCTGCCGGTGCCACCAGCCACATCCGTGACGGCCTGATGGTCGCTGTGGACTGCGCGCACGGCAGCGTGCAGCGCCTGCAGGCATAAGCCAAAGGAGAAAAACTCATGGAACGCATTGCAAGCTTCTGTGTTGACCATACCAAGCTGGACCGCGGCATGTATCTGAGCCGTCAGGACGGCGATGTTCTCACCTGGGACATCCGCATGAAAAAGCCCAATCACGGCGACTACCTGACCACCGGTGCTGCCCACACGCTGGAGCATCTGTTTGCCACCTATGCGCGCAACAGCGCCTTTAAAGACAGCGTGATCTACGTTGGCCCCATGGGCTGCCGCACCGGCTTCTATCTGCTCACCCGCGGCCTGACCCCCGCCGAGGCTCTGGAGCTGACGGTGGAGTCCTTCCGCTTCATGGCTGGCTTTGAGGGCGCAGTGCCCGGTGCCAGCGAAGTGGAGTGCGGCAACTACCGCGATATGGACCTGCCCGCTGCCAAGGCCGAAGCCGCTGCCATGCTACCGGTGCTGGAAGCACTGACCGGCGACGAGCTGCATTACTAAGCTATCTTCACCCTTCAAATTCATCATCATAAAAAAGCGCTCTCCCACCGGGTTTCCGTTGGGAGAGCGCTTTCGTTTTATTCGTTTTTTAAAGGTTATCCAATGCCTGCCGTGCTGCACGGACCTTTTCTTCGCTGGTCTGCCACACCTCAAACTCCGAAAAGCCGGGCAGGCCCATGGGCACGCCCTCGCGCCGGAAGGTCATGCGGCTTTGCAGCACCTGTTTGCCGGAAAGGTGAAATGCCCGCACACCGGTCTGTGCGGCCAGCACCGGAATGTTCTGTGCCGAGACCCCGGCACCTGCCAGAATCTCCACATCCTTCCCTGCACGCTCTGTCAGCTGCCGCAGCAGTGCAGCGCCCTGCGGCGCGCTGGCCGCCTGTCCGCTGGTGAGGATGGTACAAAGGCCCATCTCCCGGGCTGTTTCCAGCGCAGCAAAGGGGTCCGCGCAGACGTCAAAAGCGCGGTGCAGGGTACACGCCACCGGACGGCCCGCCTTCTCTGCTGCCTTGCGTGCCGCCGCATAGATGGGCTGCATGGCTCCTGCATCCAGCGCACCCTCCGGGGTCAGCACACCGGTCACGATACCGTCTGCCCCGGCTTCCACCAGCTCTGCAGCCAGCTGTTCCATCTGGGCAAGCTCATAGCTGTCATAGCAGAAATCGCCAAAGCGGGGCCGCAGCAGCGCCCGCACCGGCAGGCCGGTCTCTGCCTTGACCTGCTGCACCAGCGTCAGGCTGGGCGTTGTACCGCCAACGATGAGGTCGGCACACAGTTCCAGCCGGTCGGCACCGCCGCGCTTTGCCGCCAGCGCACTGGCGGTGCTGTCCACACATACTTCCAGAACAGAGCGCATGATAAATCCTCCTTTTTTGCCGGATGGTACTCCGGCACTTTGTTTTATTTTACCACATTTTTCCGGTTTGTAAAATTATTTTATTGTGCTCCGGCGATGCGGCAGCAAAAAGGCTGCGGCCCGGGTCTTATCCCTGCCGCAGCCTTTGTTGTTTTTGTTCAGATCAGGCCAAGCGCCTTGAACTCTTTTGCAATGCCGTCCTCATATACCGAGGGCGCAATGCGGTCACAGCGCTTTTTCAGTGTTTCAGAACCATTGGCCATGCACACGCTGATGCCTGCCACATCGGTCATCTGCAGGTCATTATCGCTGTCGCCAAAGCCAATGGTATCTGCCAGCGTACAGCCCAGATGGTCACAGATGGCCTTGATGCCGGTGCCCTTATCAAATTTGCGGTTGATGAGCTCACCATTCACAAAGCCATCGGTCAGGCTGTCCAGCTTGCTCTCGCAGAACACGAACTGATCCGCATAGAGCCGCTTTGCCTCGGCAAGGTCGCTTTCGTGGTCGGCAATGAATACGATCTTATACAGCGGTTCCCCTTTGTAATCGGAAAGCGGCAGGATGGACATGCCCTCTTCCATGGCTTTGCGCCAGCGCTCTGCTTCGCTGTTCAGTGGTGCTCCATTCTTTTGGTGGATAAAATTCCACCTTTGCACCATCTTGATACCGCCAAAAGTGGCATCCCGGGCTTCCAGCGTGCACTCCACGCCATGGCGTTCCAGCGCCGCGCGCACGCCTTCGGCCTGCTGCGGCTCCATGGGGATATCCACCAGAGTCTTGCCATCGCACAGCACATAACCGCCTGCACTGCACACCGCACCCGCAAAGCAGCTGTGGCGCAGCAGCGGCTCGGTCATGCGGTGGTTGCGGCCGGTGCACAAAAACAACCTGTGCCCGTTTGCTTTGGCGCTGTCCAGCGCGGCCAGCGTGCTTTCCGGGATCAGCATATCCCCCGGCGGCAGCAAGGTACCGTCAATATCCAGAAAAATCAATCTGTGATCCATATCATCCTTACCCTCTGTTTACAGAGAACCGCGCTCCACTACCTGATACCCCAGCGTCACCTGACGCACCGGGCCGCCATATTCCTTCTCTTCCAGCATCTGCAGCAGGATCCGGGCGGCTTCCTGCCCCACCTGCTTCTGATAAAATCGCACCGTGGCCAGACCCGGGTCGGTCACACTGCCCGCCCAGCTGTCGCCAATGCCGGCAAGGCCCACATCCCGTCCGATCTGCCGTCCTGCCTGCTTGAGCGCATGCATGGCGCCAAAGGCCACCGTATCGGTCACGCAGACCACACCATCCAGAAACGGGCAGCGGGTCAGCAGCTCCTGCATACAGCGCTGCCCCTCTTCCACGGTGAATGCATTGCAGCAGATGCGGGGCAGCTGATTGCCATCCAGCCCTGCGTCCCTCAAGGCATCCTGCACGCCTTCCCGGCGCTGGATGCCGGTGGCATCGTCCCGTTCGGAGCCGCCAATGTAAACGATCCTTCTGCGGCCATGCTCCAGCATCCGCTGGGTCAGCTCCCGGGCGGCGGTATGGTCATCGTTGTACACGCAGGCCACGTCCGGAAAACGCTGGCCTGTGACCACCACCGGTACACTGCAGTTTTTCAGCGCCTGTGCCAGCTGAGGGGTATAGTAGCTGCCCAGCAGGATAATGCCCGCCACGTGGTTGCGCTGCATGGCATTCAGATAGCCCAGCTCCCGCTGGGCGTCCAGCTCGGTGTTTCCCAGCAGCAGGAGATAGTTTCTGGCATCCAGCTCACTGGCGATCCCGGCGGTGAGCTGCCCGACCGACTGGGAGCCGATGCTGGGGGCGATCACGCCGATCTGATTCACTTTGCCGGTGCGCAGAGTCTGAGCGGTCGTATCGGGGCGGTAGCCGGTCTTCTCCACAACCTCCCGGATGATGGCACGCTTCTGCTCGCTCAGAGGCCCGCCGTTCAGGTAACGGCTGACGGCCGCACTGGACACGCCAGCCATTTTTGCAATATCACTGATGGTCATATTCGCGGTACTTCTCTCTTTTGGGGTGCATTGTTGTGTGTAAACGTTTTCACGCTTATTATAAACCGCTTTCACCCATCCTGCAAGATGCGCTTTTTCCGGTTTATCCCGGTATGTGATTTGTTTTTTTATTGACCGTGCACAAAAGACGGCCTTTTCTCCCGGCGAAAAGCGACCATTTTTTCAAAACAGACAGGTCACACTGCACCCATGCTCCAGGCACGCACCAGCAGCCCCAGCACCAGCGCCGCCAGCAGCACGATCATGACTGTCTGATTGCCGGAATTTTTCCGTTTCTTTTTACAATTTGTATTTCCGCGGCCCTTTGCAGAGCTGCCGCGGCCGGAATTGCTGTGCGCTGCCGTTCTCTTGCCGGCAGAGCGGCTGCTGCCCGTTTTGCGGCTCTGGGCACTTCCGCGCTGGTTCTGCCTTGTGTTCTGGCGGGATGTACTGCGGGCGGCAGGCTTTTCTTCAGCCGGTGCACGGCTGGATGCAACAGGCTCCTTTGCCCCGCAGCGGGACAAAAACTCCTCTGCCTGACGGTAATAGCGGGCCAGCTCGTTTTCCCGGAAGGCCGTGCCCGCATAGGCATCCTCCAGACATTCGATGGCTTCGTTGAACAGGATCGCCGCCTGCGCCGCGTCGGTCTGGTCGGTGGCGTGGGCTGCTTCGTTGCGGGCCGTTCGCACGGTGTTGCAGGCGCGGCGGGCTGCACCCGGGCTGCTGGTGTTTCCCAGCAGATCCAGAGGCTTTTCCGCATCCTTTTCCGGGTCCAGCAGCACACGCATACAGATAGTGGTGTCCAGCTGCTGCCAGCTGCTCTTGCCGGAAAGATCCGGCATCCGGTCATAGTAGTCCGGGCTTTCCTGCTGGCGCTGGGCAATATGGTCAAACAATGCGCCCAGACTGTTGGAGCCGGGCTTGTGCTCCCAGTGCCAGCGCAGCAGGCGGCGGCTGATCTCATCGCAGGCGGTCTTGATCTCAAAAGCGGCCTGTAAGGCTTCTTCCGGCATGGTCGGGTTCTCCCTTCTGATATGCAAAAAGCGGAGAAGGCAGATCAGCCCTCTCCGCTGCTGTTTGTGTTTACAGTACGAACTGATAGTACACGAAGCCGCACAGCGCCACAGCCGCGCAGATGACGGCAGTGATGGGCGGCACCCAGCGGATCAGCGTTTCTGCCACGCTGTCGCGCTCGTCCTCGTACTCCTCATTGTCCTCATAATCAGGCTCCGGCTGCTGGGCCGCCGGCTGTGCACGGCGGGAGGTGGCAGGCATCACACGGGTGCCTTCCTCTGCCTGTGCACGCGCTGCCCTGTCCGGGAACTGTTCCCGCATTCCGTCATCCAGCATACGGGTCGGCTCTGCAGCAGGCTCCTGCGGCTGCGGGCGGCGCGGTGCGCCCATGATGCGGGTGGGCTCCTCCTGTGCCGGCTGCACAGGGGCGGCTCCCATGATACGGGTCGGCTCTTCCTGTTCCGGCTGTGGCGCCAGAGGAGTTTCCAGCTCCGGCTCGGTCTGGGCAGGCTGTTCCGGCTGTAGCAGGGTGTTCAGCGCATTCTGCAGCAGGATGCGGTCACAGCCGCACTCCGAGCAGTAAACGGTGTCTTCTTCCTTGGGATGGAACGCACCGCAGGCGCAGTACCAGCCGTTTTCAAACACCTGAGGCTGATACTTCAGCTCCGGGCGGTTCATGCGGACCTCCAGCGCCTTTTCCAGCTCTGCGGACAGGCGTTTGGGGGCAGGCAGGCGCACGCGCTTGATGGCATCCAGATGCACCACCCGTTTGCCGTTGTACACATTGCACAGCGAAACATCCACGCTGGTGATCGCCTTGGAGGTAACGAACACGGCATCATCCATGCCAAACATTTCGCCGGGCTTCGCTTCCAGATCGTGGTACTCGAACCGGTCTTCGCACAGGATCACACCGTCCACGCCCTTGCACTTGAAGTGGATCTCCAGCGCAGTCAACGTCACCTTGGAAATATTCTTGAAGGTCAGGCAGACCGCGTGCTCACCGCTGACATCCCCCTTGAGCAGCTCCACGCAGACGAACTGCACCGGACTGCCGGGGGTGTAATAGTTTGCGCGGGTCCGTGCGACCGGGTTAAAATTTTCCTCCACGACACTCGCTCCTTTCCATTTGGATCAAATCAGTTCTGCGGGTCCTGTGCATCCGGCGTTTCCGGTGCAGCGGTCTCCGGCAGCGGCTGGGCCGTTTCGGCCTGTTCGGCAGGCTCCGCAGCTTCTGCAGGCTGCGCCTGCTCTGCGGTCTCGGCCGGTGCAGCCTGCACGGTCTGCTCCGGCTCATCCCCTTCACGCGGGGGCAGGGTACCGCCGGCCATGATGGTGTTGAACTCCTGCTCATTGAGCTTTTCGCGTTCCATCAGAGCCTTTGCCAGCGCGTGTAGCTGATCGATGTGCTCGGTCAGGGTGCGGCGGCAGGTCTCGTAGGCTTCGTCGATGATATCCCGCATCTCGCCGTCGATCTCGGCAGCAGTGGTCTCGCTGTAGCCCTTGCCCTGACCCAGATCGCGGCCCAGGAAGGTCTCCTCCTGCGAGGTGCCGTACACCACAGGGCCGAGCCGCTCCGAGAAGCCGTACTTGGTGATCATCTGGCGGGCAATGTTGGTAGCCTGCTGCAGATCATTGGAAGCACCGGTGGAGATATCCTCCAAAATCAGCTGTTCGGCCACGCGGCCGCCCAGACTGGAAACGATATCCTCGAACATTTCGCCCTTGGTCACATAGCTGCGGTCTTTCTCGGGCAGATACATCGTGTAGCCGCCTGCCTGACCGCGGGGGATAATGGTGATCTCGTGCACACGGGGATGATGCTTGCAGTAGAAGCCCGCCACCGCGTGGCCTGCCTCATGGTAAGCAGTCAGCTTCTTTTCCTCGGGGGTCACAACGCGGCTCTTCTTTTCGGGGCCGGCCATGACCTTCATGGAAGCTTCCTCAATATCCTCCATGGTAATGGCCTTGCGGTTGCGGCGTGCAGCCAGCAGGGCCGCTTCGTTGACAAGGTTCTCAAGGTCTGCGCCCGCAAAGCCTGCGGTGCGCTGTGCAATGACCCTGAGAGAGACATCCGGGGCCAGCGGCTTCTTTTTGGTGTGGACCTTGAGGATCTCCTCACGGCCCTTGACATCCGGCAGGCCCACATAGACCTGACGGTCAAAGCGGCCCGGACGCAGCAGAGCCTTATCCAGAATGTCGGCGCGGTTGGTGGCCGCCATGACGATGATGCCGTCGTTGGCCTCAAAGCCGTCCATTTCCACCAGCAGCTGGTTCAGGGTCTGCTCGCGTTCATCGTGACCGCCGCCTAAGCCGGCACCACGCTGACGGCCCACAGCATCGATCTCATCAATGAAGATGATGCAGGGCATGGACTTCTTGGCCTTATCAAACAGGTCACGCACGCGGGATGCACCCACGCCGACGTACATTTCCACAAAGTCAGAGCCGGAAATGGAATAGAACGGCACACCGGCCTCACCGGCGCAGGCACGGGCCAGCAGGGTCTTACCGGTACCCGGAGGGCCTACCAGCAGCACGCCGTGGGGAATGCGGGCACCCAGAGTGTTGAACTTTTCGGGGCTCTTGAGGAACTCCACGACCTCTTTCAGCTCTTCCTTTTCCTCGTCCTCACCGGCAACATCGGCAAAGGTAGCCGTCTTTTTGTTCTCGTGCTCATCCTTCACCTTGGCCTTGCCAACGTTCATGATCCCGCCGCCGCCAGCGCCGCCGCGCATCATAGAGAAGAGCAAAAAGCCGGTGCAGCCCAGCATTGCCAGATAGAACAGGATCTCCATCCATGGGATGCTTTCCTTGACAGGGGTATAATCGTACACCATGGGAGCATCCGGGTTCGCTTCGTCATAGGCGGCAATGTAGTCGCCCACATACTTGACGAACATGGAGGCATAGGGCAGCTTGTAGCGCACCGTCACAGTGCCGTCGCTGTTCTTCTGCGCAGCGGATGCAGTGCTGTCCGAAGAGGACAGCATCCCACTCAGCAGGCCGCCGGTGGCCTGTGTGGTGCTCGGGGCCGTGGTATCCGGCAGGGGCAGGTTATTTTTGCCGCCTTCCTTGATGTCCATGGTGATGACGCCGGTGTTCAGGTCCAGCGAGAACTGCGTGACCTGCAGGCTTTCAAAGTAATGCACCACCGTGGAATACTCCATGGAAGAGCTGCCGGCAGAGCCGGTGCCGCCCAGCACCGACCAGACCATCAGCACCGCCGCCAGCGCCAGCGCCAAAATCAGCGGATTGAAACGGGGTCTCTTGGATTGCAAAAAAATCAACTCCAGTTCTTGGATGAATTATAGTGTGAGAAATCACTTCTCGTAGACTTCGGGCTTGAGCACACCCACATAAGGCAGGTTGCGGTACTTTTCATCGTAATCCAGACCGTAGCCCACCACGAACTCGTCCGGTACCTGGAAGCCCTCGTAGTCGGGCTGGATATCGGCCTTGCGGCGGCTGGGCTTGTCCAGAATGGTGCAGATCTTCACCGAGTTGGGGTTGCGCATCTTGAGCATGGGCACAAGGTTCGAGAGGGTGACGCCGGTATCCAGAATATCCTCCACGATCAGCACATCCTTGCCGGACAGATCGCCGTCCAGATCCTTGATGATCTTTACAAGGCCGCTGGTAACGGTGTTGCTGCCGCCGTAGCTGGACACCACCATAAAATCGATGCTGCACGGAATGCTCACCGCACGCATCAGGTCGGCCATAAACACCACCGAACCCTTGAGGATGGACACCAGAACAAGGTTTTTGCCCTCGTAGTCCCTGCTGATCTGTGCACCCAGCTCAGCCACCTTTGCCTTCAGCTCTTCTTCACTGACCAGAACGTTCTTGATATCATCATGCATGCTCATGATAGTTCCTCCCTATGTTCCATTTCCATCTGCAGCACCTGTGCAGTGTCCTCGTCCGGAGCAAGGCCCTCTGCAAAGCCTGCACCGCAGACCCAAAGCACCTCGCTGCCCGCCGCCAGCAGCGGCAGCTGATCGCGCATCTGCGCGGGGATGCCCGCTTCGTTCATCCACTTGCGCAGCCGGTTGTGCACACTTCGTCCCGCCGGGCGGTAGACATCCCCCGGCTGGCGGGTGCGCAGAACAAGACCAGCATACAACGTAGTTATTCTAGCATAATCCGCCTGATTTTTTAAGTCTTTTTTATGAACGACTTGTATTTTTTCTTCAAAATCAGCCGTAAAAAGCTCTGCAGTCACCTTCCAGCCGCCTGCAAAGCCGTATTCTGCCTGTTTTTCCGGCACAAAAGGCCAGCTTTCGGGCTGCGGCGTGGTCTGCCTCTGCGGCAGCTCCGTCACCTCTTCCTGCCAGAAAAAGCCCTTTCCTGCACAAAAGCGTACCCGGCCGGTCAGCTGCACCGCGCCGCTGCCGCGCCGCACAAGGGCGCACAGCAGCTGCACATATTTTTCCTCTGCGTCCCGCACAGGGGCCGTCAGCGAATGCATGGCCGCTTCCAGAACAGGCGCATCCGCAGCGGAAAGCGGGCCCAGCCGCCACACCCTGCAGGCGTCCGGGGCCCTGATGCCGACGGCCTGAGTCCCATCCAGACGCGCAGCGGAAAGCAGTTCCTGCGCTTTCCGGGCAAAGTAGTCATCCGCCCGGGCCGCTTTTTCGCAGAAGCGGGCAAGGTTTTCCACCGCTGCGCCGTTGGTGCTCTGCAGTGCAGGCAGCGCCGCACGGCGCACCCGGTTGCGGGCATAGGCATCGGTCTCGTTTGTCTCGTCCGTCACCCAGCGCTGCCCGGCTGCACGGCAGAAGCTTTCGGTATCCTGCCGGGTAAGGGGCAGCAGAGGCCGCAGATAAGGCCCGCGTCTGGGCCGGATGCCTGCTGCGCCGTGCATCCCCGTGCCCCGGGCCAGACGCAGCAGCAGGGTCTCCGCCTGATCATTTGCAGTATGGGCTGTTGCAACGGCGTCTATCCCCTCCCTGCACAAACGCGCAAAGCAGGCGTAGCGCAGGCGGCGGGCCCAGTCCTCCCCGGCATGTTCCGGTACAGAGCTAAACTCTTCCGCATGGAACACCCGCAGCGGCACGCCCAGACGGGCGCATTCGGCCCGCACAAAGGCTTCGTCCCGGTGGGCGCTCTCACCCCGCAGGCCGTGGTTCACATGGCAGGCAGAAAGCTCAAACCCGAACTCCGGCTGCAGGGCCAGCAGGATACGCAGCAGTGCCATACTGTCTGCCCCGCCGGACACTGCCGCCGCCAAATGCAGCTCATGCAGCGGGGCACCCGGGGTCAGCAGTGCTTCCCGCAGACAGTATTCCCGCACCCGGGCAAGGATCGTTTCGTTTTCCATCAGCGTTTGAAGTCCACATCCATAAAGCGGGTGTGGGCACCATCCCAGCCCAGCGGCACCGTGCTGGTCTCGCCGTGACGGTTCTTTGCCACGATGCACTCGGCGGTATCGGCGTCCACCTCCGCGCCGTCCGGGTTCTGGCTGGCATAGTAGGAATCGCGGTACAGAAACAGAACGCAGTCGGCGTCCTGCTCGATGGAGCCGGAATCACGCAGGTCGGAAAGCTGGGGCCGGTGGCTGGAGTTGTTGCCCTGTTTTTCCACCGCACGGGACAGCTGGGAAAGCGCGATGATGGGCACATTCATCTCCTTTGCCATGATCTTGAGGTTTCGGGTAATGGAGCTGATTTCCTGCACGCGGTTCTCGCTGCGCTGGCCGGTGGTCATCAGCTGCAGATAGTCGATGACGATGAGGCCCACGTTCGGGCGGGTAGGGTCCTGATTCACCCGGCGGATCTTTGCCTTCATCTCGGTGATGGTGATGCCGGAGGTATCGTCCATATAGATGGGTGCATCGTGCAGCTTTTCGGTGGCAAGAGCCAGATACTCCCAGTCCTCAGCACGCAGGGCGCCGGTGCGGAAGGCCTGACTGTCGATGCCGGCTTCGGCAGAAAGGATACGGTTGGTCAGCTGTTCCTTGGTCATTTCCAGACTGAAGATCGCCACCGGAACCTTTTGCTGCATGGCCACACGGGTGGCGATGTTCAGCGCAAAGCTGGTCTTGCCCATACCGGGGCGGGCTGCAAGGATGATGAGGTCGCCGCGGCCAAGGCCGGTGAGCACCGTATCCAGCAGGCGGAACCCGGTGGGGATGCCCTTGTATTTGTCTGCATCCGGGCCGCTGATCTTCTGCAGGTTGGTCAGGGTCTCCACCATGCTGGAGGAAAGCGGCGTCAGTGCGCTGGAATCGCGGCCGGAGCGGATCTCATAAATGCGCTGTTCCGCGTTTTCCAGCAGCAGATCGGCGTCCGGCTCATCTCCGGCATCCTGCAGGATGTCCTTTGCCACCCCCATCAGCTGGCGCACCAGATACTTTTCCTGCACGATCTGGGCGTAGGCCTTCACATTGGAGATGCTGGGCACCGTCTCGGCAAGGCCGGTCAGGTAGACCTTTGCTTCGTCGGCACTGGGGAACACGCCGTCCGAGATCACCGCGTCCAGCAGGGTAACAAAGTCGATGGTCTGGTCGGCGGTGAACAGCCGCAGCATCTCCGAATAGATCTGCGCGTTCTGCCGGGTATAGAACATCTCCGGCCGGATGATCTCCACCAGATCGGTGAGGGTCTCTGGTTTGAGCAGCACCGCGCCCAGCACGCTCTGCTCTGCCTGCATGTTATAGGGCAGGTTGATGCCCACACTTTCCAGATTCAGTTCATTGGAATAACGTCGTTCATTCGGCATGGTCATTTATCCTTTTGCGTTTTTGCTGAAAAGCCAAAAAGCGCCCCCTGCTGTGAGGGGGCGCAGATGGCAGAAAAATCAGGCCTGTTCCACTTCCACCTGGATCTTGAAGGAAGCAACCACACCAACGTGCAGGCGGACCTTGCCGTTGAACACACCGGCGTCCTTGATGTCCTTGGTTTCCAGCTCGATCTTCTTCTTATCGATGGGAGCGCCTGCCAGCACAGCCAGAGCATCGGCAACCTCCTTGCCGGTGACTTTGCCGTGCAGACGGCCGGATGCACCGCCCTTGGCCTTGATGGTCACGGTCTTGCCCTCGATCTTTGCAGCCAGAGCCTTGGCAGCGGCCACGGTCTCAGCCTCATGGAAGTCGGCTGCAGCTTCCTTGCTGCGGGCAACGTTCACAGCGCTGGCATCTGCCACAGCGGCAAGCTTGCGCGGGAACAGATAGTTGCGGGCGTAGCCGTCGGAGACCTCATGGATCTCATCCTTCTTGCCAATGCCCTTGATATCCTGCTTGAGAATCACTTTCATGATAGTATCCCTCACTTCTCACCGGAAAACCGGTGCAGTTGTTGTGTTTATAGTATAGCGCATTTGCCGCTTTTGGGCAAGAGGAAGCGCCTGACCATTTAAAATGGCCGCCGCTCCGCTCTGGCCATATTCAGCGGAAATTTTATTTTTAATTTGTAAATCAGAAAAATCTGCGGATTTTTCTGATTTACTTTTTCACAGGAGGGGTCGTAACGGCAAACGGCATACGCTGCTGTCGGCCTGCGGCCGTCGCGCAGCGACTTTAATACGAAAAGCGTTAAGCAAAGCGGTTACGCCAGTTCCTTTGCAGCCACGTCCAGAGCCACCTCAATGACCTTGTCCATGTCGTAATACTTGTACTCACCCAGACGACCGCCGAAGATGACGCCCGGCTCCGCATCGGCCAGCTTCTTATACTCGGCATACAGGGCGCCGTTCTTCTCGTCATTGACGGGATAGTACGGTTCATCGCCCTTTTTCCATTCAGCACTGTACTCGCGGCTGATGACCGTTTTGGGCTGGGTGCCGAACTCAAAGTGCTTATGCTCGATGATGCGGGTGTAGGGGGTCTCGGCGTCGGTGTAGTTGACCACCGCGTTGCCCTGATAGTTGTCGGTGTCCAGCACCTCGGTCTCAAACCGCACGCTGCGGTACTGCAGCGCACCCAGACGATAGCCGAAGTATGCGTCCACCGGGCCGGTGTAGACAACCTTCTCTGCCAGTGCGTTCAGCGCGTCACGGTCAGCCAGATAATCCACGCCCAGACGCACCTCGGTGCCGTCCAGCATTTTTTCCACCATGGCAGTGTAGCCGCCATTGGGAATGCCCTGATACAGTGCGTTGAAATAGTTGTCGTCGTAGGTGAAGCGCACCGGCAGGCGCTTGATGATAAAGGCCGGCAGCTCCGTGCAGGGACGGCCCCACTGCTTGCCGGTGTAGCCCTTGATGAGCTTTTCGTAGATATCGGTGCCCACAAGGCTGATGGCCTGCTCTTCCAGATTCTGCGGGTCGGTGATGCCGGCAGCAGCCTTCTGCTCCTCGATCTTGGCCTTGGCCTCGGCGGGGGTAACAACGCCCCACATCTTATTGAAGGTGTTCATGTTGAAGGGCAGGTTGTAGATCTCGCCGTGATAGTTCGCCACCGGGCTGTTGGTGTAGCGGTTGAACTCCGCAAACTGGTTCACATACTGCCACACGGCCTTGTTATTGGTGTGGAAAATGTGCGCACCATAGCGGTGGACGTTGATGCCCTCCACCTGCTCGGTGTAGATGTTGCCTGCAATGTGGCCGCGCTTGTCAATGACGAGGCACTTTTTACCTGCTTTTTTTGCTTCCTGTGCGAACACGGCACCATAAAGGCCGGCGCCGACAATCAGGTAATCGTATTGTTTCATAGGTGTGGACCTCACTCTTCTGGTTATTTTCCCTCAGCACCGCCCTTTTTCTGCGATGCGTAGTATTTGTCGATGGCACCCTCGATGCGGGAGCGGGCTGCCTCCGGCGTGATGTGCTTGAGCTGTGCCGCGGCCATGGTCTGGTGTCCGCCGCCGCCCAGACTCTCCATGATGACCTGCACGTTCACAGCGCCCAGACTGCGGGCCGAGACGTTCACGCCTGTGCCCACCTGCACCGCCACAAAGCTGGCATCCACGCCCTGAATGGTCAGCAGGTCGTTTGCCGCCTGTGCAATGGCCACACGGGCCTCCGCGGCCACCTCACCGCCGATGGAAATGGCGCAGTTCCGGTACATTTTTGCTTTTTCCACAAGCCCCGCCTTGGCGTTGTACTCCACCATCGTCACGTCGAACAGCTGGCGCACCCGCTCGGTCTCCGCACCGTAGCGGCGCAGAGCAGCAGCGGCTTCAAAGGTACGCACACCGGTGTGCAGGGTAAAATCGCGGGTATCCAGCATGATACCGGAGAGCAAGCCCTCGGCTTCCACCCGGTTGGGTTTGTCGTCGCGGTCGCCCACATACTGCAAAAGCTCGGTGACCAGTTCGCTGGCCGAAGAGGAATAGGGCTCGTGGCAGACAAGATCCGGGTTCTGGATGTAGCCCACGCCCTTGCGGTGGTGGTCGATGACGGCCACCCTGCCGCATTTTTCCAGGATCTCCTTGCTCTCCACAAGGCCTGCCTGATATGTATCCACCACGATGCACAGGGTGCGTTTGGAAATAATGGGCAGGGCATCCTTCGGGTCGATGAAATCATCCCGCTGACCCGCTTTGCACAGGGCATCGATCAGGCTACCCGCCAGCGTGGCATCCCGCCGTACTGCGATCACCGCCGGGACGTCGCAGATCTTGCAGATGCGCAGCACGCCCTCGGCAGAGCCAATGGCGTCCAGATCGCTCATACGGTGGCCCATGATGACCACATGGTCGGCTTCCTTGATCAGCTTCACCAGCTGATCGGCCACGATGCGGCTGCGCACCTTGCTGCGCTTTTCCACGCCATGGCTCACGCCGCCGTAAAAGGTAAAGCCGTCCGGCGTCATTTCAGCCGCCTGATCGCCGCCGCGGCCCTGCGCCATATCCAGTGCCTGCACGGCCATATCCTGCGCTTCCCGCAGGGTCTTGGCCCCGCGGCCAATGCCGATGGACAGCGAAAGATTCACGCTGGGGTCCAGTGCACGGATCTTGTCCAGCACATCGTAGCCCCGGTTGGCGAACTGCTCCATCTGGCGCTCTTCCACCACAGCGATGTAGCGGCCGCTGGCCACACGGCGCAAAAAGCCGCTGCCCCGGCCGATCATATCCTCCAGCGTGCGGTTGATGCCTTCCAGCAGGCGGGCGCGCTCGCTGTCCAGCATGTCACCGAACACATCATCGTAGCCATCCACCAGAAACACCAGATAACCCGGACGGCTGGCCTTGTATTCCGCCTCCACCTTGCGCAGGGCGGTCTCCTCGTTCAGCACCAGCAGGGTCATGCTCTCGGCATTGCCGGGCACCGTGGAACTGTGTACGCTCCACATGCCGTCCGCGAGGGTCAGCAGCTGGCCCTCCTGCTTGCGGCACTGCTGCAGGTCAAGGCCGGGCATCACCTTCTGCACACGGCTCACCAGCACATCCTGCCCGTTCAACAGGCGGGCGCGGAACTGTGCATTGTACCACAGCACCGTCTCACCGGAAAGCAGCGCGGCCGGCTGCGAGAGTGGCTCCAGACTGAACTGCAGTTTGGAGCTTTCAAAGCTGCCGCCGCACATCCACCGGGCCACCCACTTGCGCAGCTGGCAGCGGAACAGCACCACCACAACGCCCCACAGCACCACCAGTGCCAGCAGCGCCGGCCATGCCGTGGGCCGCTGGACCAGCAGCACCAGCACCAGCAGGCCGCACAGCACGGCCAGACTGGCGGTGAGCATCTCCAATGTCCATCTTGGTTTTTGTTTCATCAAATCTCCTGCCTTCCGCCGCATTGTTTGCGGCAGCGTGCCCGGATCAGACCTCCATCAGGATGGGGAGGATCATCGGGCTGCGCTTGGTGCGCCGATAGATATAGCTGCTCAGTGCCTCGCGCACACGGGTCTTGACGCTGTTCCAGTCGCGCACATGCTCGTCCACGCAGCGGTCCAGCGCATTTTCCACGATGCTCTGTGCACCGTCCATCAGGCTCTCGTTCTCGCGCACATACACAAAGCCGCGGCTCACAAGGTCGGGGCCGGCCAGCACTTTGCCGGTCTTGCTGTCCACGGTGGCCACGATGATCACCAGACCGTCCTCGGACAGGTGCTTGCGGTCGCGCAGGACTACATTTCCCACATCGCCCACGCCCAGACCGTCCACCATGACGGCACCGGCCGTCACCGGCTCACCCAGCTTCATCTCATCCTGACTGAGGATGACGTTGGAGCCATTCTCCGCAATGAGGATGTTGCTGGTGGGGATGCCGAGGCTTGCGGCGGTGAGGGCATGCTTTTTGAGCTGCTTGTACTCGCCGTGCACCGGCAGGAAATACTTGGGCTTCGTCAGGGTGAGCATGAGCTTCTGCTCTTCCTGACAGGCGTGGCCGGAAACGTGCACATCGTACATGCTCTCGTAGATGACCTCTGCCCCCAGCAGCAGCAGACCGTTGACGATCTTGGTCACGCTCTTCTCGTTGCCGGGGATGGGATTTGCCGAAATGATAATGAAATCGCCGGGGCCAACCCGCACCTGACGGTGGCTGCAGGACGCCATGCGGGAAAGGGCGCTCAGGGGTTCGCCCTGACTGCCGGTGGTAATGAGCACTACCTGCTCCGGCGGGTACTGGTTCAGCTCATCCACGCTGATGAGGGTGCCCTCCGGGATGTGCATATAGCCCAGCTCCTGCGCCATGGCGGTGTTGTTCACCATGCTGCGGCCGCTGAAGGCCACCTTGCGGCCATCCTCCACGGCCAGATCGATGATCTGCTGCACGCGGTAGATGTTGGAGGCAAAGGTGGCAATGATGATCCGCTTGTTGCGGGCACGGGCGAACAGATTGCGCACACCTGCAGCCACCTTCTGCTCGGTGGCGGTAAAGCCCGGGCGCTCGGAGTTGGTGGAATCGCTCAGCAGGGCCAGCACGCCGCGCTGACCGTACTCGGCCAGTGTGGACAGGTCGGTGACGCCGCAGGCCAGCGGGGTATAATCGATCTTGAAGTCGCCGGTCTGGATGATGGTGCCCGCCGGGCTGTCGATGGCAAAGGCCACCGCGTCCGGGATGGAGTGGTTCACATGGATGGGCTCAATGGTAAAGCAGCCCAGCCTGATCTTCTGTCTGGGGGTGATCTCCACGAACTTGGTCTTGCCTGCCAGACCGAACTCTTCCAGCTTGTTGCGGATCAATCCGCAGGTCAGGCGGGTGCCATAGATGGGCAGATCAAATTTCTGCAGCAGATACGGGATGCTGCCGATGTGGTCTTCGTGGCCGTGGGTGATGAGCAAGCCCTTGATCTTATCCTTGTTCTGCACCACAAAGGTGAAGTCCGGGATGACCATGTCCACGCCGTACATGTCGCTGTCCGGGAACACCAGACCGCAGTCCACGATGATCATGTCGCCGTTGCACTCGTAGACGGTCATGTTCTTGCCCACTTCACCCAGACCGCCCAGCGGATAGATGTGGATGGGCACCGCAGCCTCTCTGGGCTGCTGCGGGCGGCGGGGCCGGCGGTTATAATAAGGACGACGGGTGGTACGGGGGCGCTTTTCGCCCGTCTGCGCAGTAGGTGCGCCCGCATTCTGATTCGCTGCTGCGGCCTTACCGCGTGCGGAAACATTGGTATTTTCTTTCGACTGTGCCATTCTGACCTCCAAAATAATTACAGCGCAGGCCGTCCCCGTTTGTGGGAACAGCCGCGCTGTGCATGGGAAGCACCTTGAAAAATCGCATCGGCTTCCGTTGGATGCACCGTATAGAATTTATTTCTCAGCGTGTTTTTTGCAAACCGCTGCCTGTTCCGTAAGAGGTTTTGTGCCAGATAAGTCCATCTGCTCGATGCGACCGTGGCTTTTCTGTTGGAACGCCCGGGCACACGCCTGCGGTGCGCCCCTATACGCATTTTGTTAGGATAAGTATAGTATTTCCCGGCGTTTTTGTCAATTCCAAGGTTTGGCAGCTCCGGCACGGAATATACATTCGCACTTGACAGAAGCCCAAAAATAGCGCTAAATAGAAGCAACTCATTTTATAAGGAGAACCGCATGAAGCAGGTCGAAGTGTACACCGACGGCGCATGCAGCGGCAATCCCGGCCCGGGCGGCTGGGGTGCCGTGCTGCGCTACCGTTTTAACGGCAAAGTCTATGAAAAGGAGCTCAGCGGCGGTGATGACAGCACCACCAACAACCGCATGGAGCTGACAGCCTTTATCGAGGCGCTGCGCCAGCTCAAGGAGCCGTGCGAGGTGCGGCTGTGCTCCGACAGCCAGTATGTCATCAACGGGCTGCAGAAGGGCTGGGCCAGAGGATGGCAGCGCAGGGGCTGGAAAAAAGCGGATGGCTCCCCTGCCCTGAACCCGGACCTCTGGGCACAGGCACTGGAGCAGGAAGCCCGGCACAAGATCACCTACGTCTGGGTCAAGGGCCACGCAGGCCACCCGGAGAACGAACGCTGCGACCAGCTGGCCGTGGCACAGAGCAAAGCACATGGCGGGAGGCAGGGAACATGAGCGACACATTTTTGCCCGGCAGCGGGTTTGACACCTACGAGAGTCAGGATAAAGTTCTGGTGCAGATGGATGGCAGCAGAGAATGCGCCGTAGCCGTGCGCATTTTACAGCAGCAGGGCTTTGCCGTGGCAGGTGCCGCCGTGCGGCTGGACGCCGGGCAGGCCGCCGGAGCGGAGGCGGCCCGAAAGGCGGCGGAAGCCCTTGGCATCGAGTGCATCGTGTTGAACGCCGAAGCACTGGCCGGTCAGGACGCCGATGTTCTGGGCGATGGCGGCACACCGCTGTTTGCCGCCCTGCTGACGGCTGCAGACAAGTTTGGGATGCAGTATGTGGCAACCGCTCACCGCGCCCGGGTGGAGACCGGCGCAGACGGCGTGCACACTGTCTGCCCGCCCGCAGGCACCGGCAGCGATGACAGCACGATTCTTGCAGCTCTGCCACAGGAGACACTGGCACGGCTGATTTTACCGCTGGGTGATTTTGCCCCGGAAGATGTAGCCGAAATGGCCGAGGATTTTAAAGTTTAACAAATACAATTTTGAATGGCCTCCGTTGCACTCTGGCCATATTCAGCGGAAACATTATTTTTATATTAGAATTCCGGAAAATCTGCGGATTTTCCGGAATTCTTTTTTCACAGGAAAGGCCGCTGCGGCACACGGCATCTGCTGTTTTTGCTTCCTGCGGAAACAGCTGCACGGCGGCAGAAATGCATTCTGCGGTTCGAACCCCATTCCCGTGAAAATGAAAATCGGGAACATCCGCAGATGTTCCCGATTTTCGCATTATCAATATAATTTCCGCTGAATATGGCGCAGCGCACGCCGAGCCATTCCAAATCGTTTTGTCAGTTCTGGGGATGCACGATATCGCGCCAGTCCAGATCGCCGCGCTCCAAGCCGTGGATCAGCACCTCGGCGGTGGCGATGTTGGTGGCCATGGGGATATTGTGCACATCGCACAGGCGCAGCAGCGTCATTTCGTTGGGCTCGCTGGGCTTTGCGTTGATGGGGTCGCGGAAGAACAGCAGCAGGTCGATCTCATTGCAGGCGATGCGGGATGCGATCTGCTGGTCGCCGCCCTGCACACCGGCCAGAAAGCGCTGTACCTGTAAACCGGTAGCCTCAGCGATCAACTTACCGGTCGTACCGGTGGCCACCAGTTTATGCTGGCTCAGGATACGGCAGTAAGCCGTACAAAACTGAACCATCAGCTCCTTTTTGGAGTCATGTGCAATGAGTGCGATCGTCATCCGTTACCCTCTCCTCTTTCTTCACGATGCGGACCCACTTGTAAAAAGTCCTTTGGTTGAAATGATATCACAAAATCCAATCTTTTACAACCGGTTTTTATACAAAACATTCAATTTTGTTTTCTTTTCAGGGGTGTTCCCATTCAAACCACCGCTGCAGCGCCCTTTCCCGCGTCGGTTTTGTCTCCCGTTTTCAGTTCTCCGGCGCAATGGCATCGGGGTTTTGTTCAGCCTGCGCTACGTCCGTCCCATCCGGTACAGCAGGCTGCGCTGTGTCTGCGGCAATCCCTTCCGGTGCAGCGTCCTGCGCTGCGGGAGCCGTCTGCCCGGCCTGCGGCGCAGCAGTGTCGGCGGTCTGCCCGACTGCCGTTTGTCCTGCGGCATCGGTCTGGGACGCGTCCTGTTTTGCCTGCTGGGCCTGCTCGGCCTCTTTTTCTTCCTCTGCCTGCTGGGCAAGAGAGCCGTCCTTCAGGGCAAAGTAGGCATTGGCGATATCCACCACCAGATCACCGGTACGTGCACCGTAGCCGCCGTACTCAATGGTGATGCCGATGGCGATCTGCGGATCGTCCGCCGGCAGATAAGCCACCATCATGGCGTTCAGATAGTGCTTGCCTGAGGCATAGGTCTCGCTGCGCTGGGGCGTACCGGTCTTGCAGGCGATGGGCACCGGATAGCTTGAAATTTTGCCGCTGATGGTGCTGGGCACCTGCTTCATGCCCTGACGCACCAGTTCAAAGGTGTTGCCGGTGCCCTCGATGACATCCATGACCTCGGGCTTGGTCTCGCTGAGCACCTCGCC
The DNA here is from genome assembly GCF_048320955.1 of Faecalibacterium sp. 9. Lineage (NCBI taxonomy): Bacteria > Bacillati > Bacillota > Clostridia > Eubacteriales > Oscillospiraceae > Faecalibacterium > Faecalibacterium sp. 9. The sequence goes on along the minus strand of NZ_JBLWGB010000003.1, from coordinate 486,587 downwards.
GGTATTGGTATCCAGAATGGCCTTGACGAAATGCGTGCGGTAGCGGGTGCCGTTGTTGGCCAGCGTTGCCGCATAGGTGGCCAGCTGGATGGGGGTGACCACCGTGTTGCCCTGACCGATGGCAGCCTGAACGTCCAGCGATGCGGTATAGTTGGAGTCGTTCTTGGTGGTCAGCCGTCCCAGCGCCTCACCCACCTCCACGCCGGTGCGCTGGCCCAGACCCAGCTTATAGGCATAGGCATCATAGACATCGCTGGTCAGGCGGCGGCCCACATCATAGAAGAAGACGTTGCAGCTCCACTTGATGGCTGTGATCACATCGATGTTCCCGCTGTGGCCGTGGCGGGTGCAGCGGGGATGATAGTCCTTAAAGTAGTTGTACACGCCGTTGCAGTATACAGTAGAATACTGATTGATGAGGCCGCTGTCCAGCGCAGCCACCGCCACGGCGGGCTTGAAGGTGGAGCCCGGCGTATACAGGCCCTGCAATGCGCGGTTGAACAGCGGCAGGCTCGGGTCAGAGCTGTACTCACTGTAGTTGGACGCATACAGGTTCTGGTCATAGCTGGGGTAATTGGACGCTGCCATCACGCTGCCGTCCTTCACATCCAGTACCACCACCGCACCGGCGGCAGCTTTCATGGTGCCGGTGTTGTACACGCGGTTGATCATGTCGATGTTCTCTGCCAGCGCCTTGTCCACGGCGCGCTGGAAGTTGCTGTCGATGGTCAGCTGCACCGTATGGCCCGGCTCCGGCACTGTGGTCAGGCGGGTATCCACGATCACGCCGTCCGAGTTGCGGGTGATCGTCTCCACGCCATCCTTGCCGCGCAGCTCATCCTCATAAACGGATTCCAGACCGGAAATGCCCAGAACATCGTTCATATTATAGCCTTTTTCCCGCAGCGGATAGGTCACCTGACCATTTGAATCGGTCACCTTCCACTTTTCAGCGGTGATCTTGCCCACACGGCCCAGCACGGCCGGGATGATATCGCTCTGATCGTAGCTGCGGGCACTGGTCTCCACGATCTCCACGCCGGGCAGCTGCAGGCTGTGCTCCTTGATGGTAGCCACCGTTGCCGCGCTGACGTTTTCTGCCATGACAAAGTTGTTCACATTGGAAAAGGCCTGCCGGTCCATCTCGTAGTGGATGCCGGCCAGCACCCGCTGCCATTCCAGCGAGAAGCCCTGCAGCTCGTTCTTTTCCACCAGCATTTCCATCACATCGTTGGCGGTGGCATACTGCTGCAGGCCAAGGGTCTCCTTCATATCTGCCAGCTGCTTCTGATCGCTGGCAGAAGAATCATCGTCTGTAAAGGCATAGCGGCCTGCTGCGTCCGGCTGGCCGATGAGCAGGGTATCGTTCCAGCTCTCGCCGTTTTCCCGCAGCAGCTCCACGATCTGCTGCAGCATGGCGTCCAGATCGCGGTCTCCCATCAGCAGCTTGTTGAGCACCACATTATAGCTGGTGGCCGTGGTGGCAATGCGCCGCCCGGCGCTGTCCACGATGTCGCCGCGGGCCGCAGTGACCGTGAAATTATAGTCGGTGGTGTTGGTCGCCTTGGCTTTGAAATCGTCGCCGTTGACCAGCTGCAGAAAGATCAGCCGCATCGCATACAGGCCCATGATAACACAGGCCACTGCGATGAGCAGGAGCATCCGCCGCAGGACGGTTTTTCGTTCGTTTTGGTTCATCCGCGTTTCCTCCGGCGGTTCAGATCACGCCGTTGTCGATTTTGAACTCGTTATAAATGCGCCGCACCAGACTGAACAGCACCAGCGACGGCACCAGCGTCATCACTGCCGAGGGCAGCACAAAGGTGAGCCAGCGGCTCAGCGCCCAGCTGTAACCCGGCATATAGTAAAAAAACAGCCAGTCCAGCGAGAGCACCACAAGGGCCGTGCCGGTGCCGATGAGCGCAAAGTTCCATGTGCTGCCCTGCAGATACACCTGCACCAGCACCGAAAGCGCAAAGCAGAGCAAAAGCAGCTCCAGCGCCAGCATTCCCACCGTGCGCCCGGCGGTGTAATCCCACAAAAGGCCGCCTACCGCGCCGAACAGCGCCCCGGCAAACTCGCCCTCGTACACCGCCACCGCAAGACAGAGCGGCAGGATGAAAAGCGGTTTTGCCTGCCCCAGCCGGAACAGGCCGGGCGTGGTCTGCAATGCCGCGCACACAAACAGCGCTGCCGCGTAGCAGACCCATTTCAACGCCTGACTGCGGCTGCGCATACGGCGTGATTCCATACCGGTGCCTCCTTAATAATCGGTGATGACAAAAACATGCTTGACGGTGCGCGGGTCTGCGCCCGGGCGGATGACCGCCAACGAGGATTTGCCGCTGACTTCCGGCTCCACCTTCTGCACCACGCCCACCAGCACATCCGGCGGGAACACGCCGCCAAGGCCGGTGGTGATGACCTGATCGCCCATCTGAGTTTCGGCGGCGCGCTCCAGATTGGTGAGCACGCACAGGCCGTCACCGGCGTAGTCGGTGCTGCCGGTGAGGATGCCGTTTTCCCGCGTGCGGGACACAACGCCCGCTGCGTTGAAGCTGGGATGCAGGACGGTCATCACCTTGCAGCTGGTGGTATCTGCCTCCACCACGACGCCCACAAGGTAGCCCTTATCGCTGATCACGGCATCGCTCACGGCTACACCGTTCACGGTGCCGCAGTCCAGCGTAAAGCCGCCAAACTCATCCAGCGGGTCGCGGCCGATCACAAAGCCGGAAACATAACTGGCCTCGCTGTTGGTATCCTGAATGCGGGTCAGCGCCTTGTAGGCTTCGTTCTCCGCCTTGATGCGGTCGTAGTCCACCATCTGCTGGCGTAGTTCGGCGTTCTCAGCCTCCAGCTGTTCGTTCTGGGCCATCACATCATCGATGCTGGTGTATTTTTCCCACACCGAACCGATGCCGCCGCTCAGGGCCGAAGTCACCTTCTGAAACGGCGTAAGCACCACGCTCAGCAGCTCCTGCGGGGCGGCAGTCAGCCGGCCATTGGCGCCGGCATAGGCCATGATTCCCACCAGAAACACCGCCACCGCCACCAGTATCTTAAATTTCCATGTGTCAAAAAAATCCTTCAAGGGGGTGTCCTCCTGTTCGGGCTCCTGCCATAAGAAAAGCGCGGACAGCTCTGCCATCCGCGCAAGGAACATTGTTTGCCGCGGAAATCAGCGCAGGCGCTGCGCAAAAGAGCTTTTTCCGCAAGTACGGGCTGCGGCCCGTGTTACATGTGTCCGCCGTCGGTGTCCAGCACATCATGCAGGACGTCCACGTGATCCAGGACCGCACCGGCACCCTTGGCCACGCAGTCCAGCGGATCTTCCGCAATGTGCACGTCGATGCCGGTCTCGCTCTGGATCAGCTCGATCCAGACCCCGCAGCAGTGCGCCGCCGCCGGTCAGGGTGATGCCGCGGTCGATGATATCCGCGCTCAGCTCCGGCGGGGTGCGCTCCAGCGTTTCCTTGATGGCGCTGGTGATCTTGACCAGACACTCCAGCAGTGCCTCGCGCACATCCTCCGAGTGGACCACGATGTTTTTGGGCAGGCCGTCCACCAGATTGCGGCCCTTGATCTCCATGGTCATTTCAGGGTCCAGCACATAGGCAGAGCCGATCTCGATCTTGATCTGCTCTGCGGTGCGCTCACCAATGAGCAGGTTGTATTTGCGCTTGATGAAGGCAATGATGGCCTGATCGAACATATCACCGGCCATGCGCACGCTGCGGGAGGCCACGATGCCGCCCAGAGAAATGACAGCGATCTCAGCCGTACCGCCGCCGATGTCCACGATCATGCTGCCGGTAGGCTCGCTGATGGGCAGGCCCGCACCGATAGCAGCAGCCATGGGCTCTTCAATGACGGACACCTGACGGGCACCGGCCTTGAGGGTCGCTTCGCGCACCGCGCGGCGCTCCACCTCGGTGACGCCCGACGGGATGCAGATGACCACGCGGGGGCGGGAGAACATGCTGTTGCCGCATGCCTTCTTGAGGAAGTTCTCCAGCATATTGGCCGTGATGTCAAAATCAGCAATGACGCCGTCCTTCAGGGGGCGGACCGCTACGATGCTGCCGGGAGTGCGGCCAATGACTGCCTTTGCCTCGGCACCCACGCAGCGCACCTCATCGGTCTTGGTGTCCACGGCCACCACCGAAGGCTCACGCATGATGATGCCCTTGCCCTTCATATATACCAGAGTATTTGCGGTACCCAGATCGATACCCACATCTTTTGAAAACAGGCCCATTGTAATTTCTCTCCTTATTGCTTCCCATTGAAATCTATCCAGAGCGTCCGGCGGACTTTTTACGCCGCCCTGCGCAGAATAACACGGTTCTATTATAGCCGCAAGCCAATGATTTCTCAAGCGTTTGCGCAAGTTTTCTTCGTTTTTTCCAGTTTTCTCACATAAAATGTGCCAGCAGCTGTACGGTGCGGCTCACCGGCAGGCCCATGATCGTGTAGTAGTCGCCCTCGATGCGGTCCAACCAGAGGGCCGCACGGCCCTGAATGGCGTAGGCACCGGCCTTGTCGTAGGGTTCAGCGGTGGAAGCGTAAAAGTCGATCTCCTCCCCGCTCAGCGGAAAAAAGGTAACGCGGCAGCTGTCCACAAAGCTTTCGGTGCGGGTCCCGTCCGAAATGCACACACCGGTGTGCACCTCGTGGGCAGCACCGGAAAGGGCCCGCAGCATCCGCTTTGCGTCCTCTGTGCTGTGGGGCTTGCCGAACACTTCACCGTTCACATCCACCACGGTGTCGCAGCCGATGACCACCGCACCCGGGTGCTGGGCCGAAACAGCAAGGCATTTGCCCCGGGCCAGCTGCTCCACCAGCTGAGCAGGGGTGTCGGCCTGCACTGTACTCTCGTCAAAATCGCTGACACAGACGGTGAAATCGGTGGTGTACAGAGAAAGCAGCTCCCGCCTGCGCGGGCTGCCGGAAGCTAAAATCAAATTCATAGGATTCATCTTTCTTTTCAACATCCTTGCCCGCTTATTTACCCGTCGAGCCAAAGCCGCCCTCGCCGCGCTGGGTATCGCCCAGTTCTTCGGCGGGCACAAAGGCGGCGGTGTACACCGGTGCAATGCACAGCTGCGCCACACGCTCACCGGGCTGGATGGTGTAAGCCTCCCTGCCCAGATTGACCATGGGCACCTTCAGTTCGCCGCGGTAGTCGCTGTCCACCACGCCCACGCCATTGGCCATGCACAGGCCGTGCTTGATGGAAAGGCCGCTGCGGGCATACACCAGTGCCACGCTGTGGGCACCCGGCAGCTCGATGGCAAGGCCGGTGGGCACCAGTGCCCGCTCCATAGGGGCAAGGGTGAGCGGCTCGTCCAGAACGGCGCACAGGTCGGCGGCGGCAGAGCCGGGGGTGGCGTAGGCGGGCACCTTTGCCCGGGCATCCAGTACCTTATATTTTACAGTGATGGGTTCCATAGTATACCTCGTTTTTTATTCCTCTACTGCGAGCTCGCCCTTCGGGAGAGCTCCGGCATTGCGCCGCCGCAGGCGGACGATACCGGTGAGAGGGTCAGTTCGTACCTTTAAAATACAGTCCGCGGGTAAAATCCCCCTCAAAGGGTGCGTGAGTGCGGATCATGTCAAGGATCTGCGCTGCTTCCTCCCGGCTTTCCAGCGTGAAGTAGGCCACACCGTAGTCCACCGTCAGTGCGCCCGGCTTATCTCCCATATAAATAGGTACGGGATTGTAGATGGTGCGCACACCAAGGCCGCACCGCACCGGGAATTTCTTTGCCTTGCGGTCGGTCAGTACACCGGTCTTATCGCAGTGGGCGCAGTCGTGGATGTTCTGCAGCGGGCAGGCGCGGGTGACCATCAGCGGCATGTGACCGTACACCAGCACACCGGTAGGCACCGGCCTGCCGTCGTGGGTGGGTGCAATGGTGCTGATGTCGCTATCCTTCACCTCGGGCAGGATGAGCATGGAGCCAAGGCCATTGTCTGCATAGAACTGTGCGGCCAGCTGATTGGTGATGTTCAGGCCAAAGCTGCCGCTCATGGGCAGGCCCCGGCACAGGCGCAGGTGGGCGATATTGCTCACCTCATAGCCCGCAAAACCGGCATCCTGCGTGGCCGCGATGCGGCGGGCAGTGTCCTCTTCCAGACGGCCGAACATGATCCGGGGCAGCTCCAAAAGGGTCTTTGCCCGCCATTCCCGGGGCACGCGGTCGGCCTGCGCAATGGGCAGGATGAGATACTCGATGCCGTCAAGCGCCCGCTCCGGCACCTGCTCCCAGTTCTCGAACCGGGCACGCAGGGTGCGGCGGGACGGCAGGGTGCGCAGCGGCAGAGCGGGCACATGCTCGTCCGTGGCGGGCCATGGGCGCAGCACTTCCCGCTTTTTCAGCAGGGTATCCAGCGCTTCCCGGCGCAGCTCGTTGACGGCACTGCCGGGCACGAACCACGGCCCACCGTCCATTTCCACCGTGATATCCTCTGCCGATGCCGCAAAGGGCGTACCGCCGGTCTTGGCAAGGCTGCGGTGCAGGCTCTCGGTAGGGTCGGTGCGGGCGGGCTGCGGCTCAGCGTCGCCATAGGCGAAGGCCTTATTGCCGTCGGCGTCCATGACGGTGAGCTTCTCGCCGCCCTCTTCGATCTCCAGCTTCATCTTCACCGGCACACGGCTGCGCTCACGGCGGTAAAGCTCCCGCAGCATGGGCAGGGTCTTTTTGGTCTGCTCGGCGTCCGCTTCGCTGCGCACACCAAACATGGTACCGTCAATTTTCCCATCCAGATAGCCGGAGGTGAAGCCCGAACGGCTGAAGGCATTTTTCAAAAGGTCACGGTCGTAGGCGCGGCCCTCCCGGCCTGCCAGACAGGCGCTGACCGCCGCCGCCACGTACTCCGGCGTGCGCAGACGGCCCTCAATTTTTGCCGATGCCACGCCAAGCGCCTGCAGCTGGTCCAGCTTATCGATGACCGAGTTGTCCTTCAGGGACAGGTGGTGCAGACGGCCCGGCTTACCCTCCGGCAGAGCGTTTGCCTCAAAGGGCAGTCGGCAGGGGCCTGCACAGGAGCCGCGGTTGCCGCTGCGCCCGCCCAGAAAAGCCGACATATAGCACTGGCCGCTGACACACATACACAGCGCGCCATGCACAAAGCACTCGGTCTCGATGCCGCAGTGCTTCGTGATGTGCTCCACCTCAGGCAGGCTCAGCTCCCGGGCCAGCACCACCCGGGTGAAGCCCAGCTCCTTGAGCTCCAGTGCACCCTGCAGGCTGTGCACGCTCATCTGTGTGGAGCCGTGGCGGGGCAGCTGCGGAGCGATCCTGCCGATCAGGGTTGCCACCGCCAGATCCTGACAGATGACGGCATCTGCCCCGCTGGCAGCAACGGCGCGAATGGCCGCTTCCAGCGCAGGCAGCTCCCCGCCGTAGACGGTAGTGTTCAGCGCCACATGCACGGCCACGCCCCGGGCATGGCAGAAGCGCACTGCATCTTTCAGCGTGTCTGCGTCAAAATTGTTGGCACTGGTGCGGGCATTGAAGCCCGAAAATCCCAGATACACTGCATCGGCCCCGCTGAACACGGCGGCACGCAGCATTTCTTCATTGCCCACCGGGGCAAGGATCTCGATCTTTGACATATTTCTCCTTTATCCTGTAAAAGGCGCTCAGCCCTTCTGTTCCGCGTCTTCGCTTTTGCCCGCCGTCTGCTGCGCGGCCTGCTGGGCGCGCTCTTCGCGCCGGGCTTCCTTGCTGCGCATCTTTTCCAGCTGTTCCCGCAGAGCGGCAGCCTCCCGGCGCAGCACCTCGTTTTCCGCCTTTGCCTTGTCTTCTGCCAGCTTTGCGCGGGCGGCGTCCGCAATGTAGTCCTGGATCTGGCTGCGCATGTTCTCCGCGCTGCCGGTGCTCTTGCGGTACTCGTCCAGATAGTCCATGGCGCAGAACACCGCCGCCTTCGTCACCGAAAGGTTTTCGTTTGCATCCAGCAGCTTTGTGATATCCTCGTCCAGCTTTTTTGCCAGCGACTGGATATATTTTTCCGGGTCCGTCGTAGCGATGGCATACGGCGTACCCGCAATGTTCACCCGTACCTTGTTGACCATATCTATTCCCCTTTATCCTTTTCCGCCCTTGTGCAGGCGGTTCTGTTCTTGGCGATTTCCGGAAAATGGCACCGTTTCCGGTACCGTTTCGGTGTTTTGTTCCCCTCCGGGAGAGTTACCCGGCACATTTCCCCCGGAATTTGTGCCCGAAAATGTTTCGGAAAGCAGGTTTCTCTCCCTATTATAATATAAATAAGCATCAAGAAAAAGTGTATTTTTTGAAATTTTGGCATATTTATCAGAAAGTTCAATAAAAAAATGTCAGTTACGGAAAAAATCCCTTGATTCCTTGCATTTGTCATTCTGCCATATTATAATATCTTTGTTATGTTGGCGGCAGAGCAAGTGAGGGAAAGTGCCTGCAGGCGCCAATTATTTCAATTATTTTAGCAAAGCTGAAAACTTATGCGGATAGGAGTACCTTTATGACATCGAAAGAATTCGGTAAACTTCTTCAGGACAAGCTCACCAGCGAGTACGGCGTGGAGCTGAGTGTTGCTTCCAACCAGCAGATCTACCGCTCTCTGGCGCTGATCTGCCGCCAGATGATGAGCGAAAACCACAAGAAGTTCCAGTCCAAGGCCATTGGCACCGGCACCAAGCAGGTGTACTACCTGTGCATGGAGTTCCTGATGGGCCGCAGCCTGAAGACCAGCCTGCTGAATCTGGGTCTGGACGAGGTGGCAAAGAAGGCCCTGTCCGATGCCGACATCAGCATTGACGGCATCTTTGAGGAAGAGCCGGATGCAGGTCTGGGCAACGGCGGTCTGGGCCGTCTGGCTGCCTGCTATCTGGACGGCATGGCCACCACCGGCATCTGCGGCACCGGCTACTCCATCCTGTACGAGTACGGCATCTTCAAGCAGAAGATCGTGGACGGCTGGCAGCAGGAGCGCGCTGACAACTGGCTGCCCGGCGGTCAGGTCTGGCTGAAGAGCCACCCGGATCAGGCAGTGGAAGTCCGTTTTGACGGCGAGATCCACGAGAACTGGGACAACGGTTTCCACTATATCCAGCATACCAACTACAACAGCGTCATGGCTGTCCCCTCTGATATGTATGTGCAGGGCTACGACGGCAAGGGCGTTGCAAAGCTGCGCCTGTGGCAGGCAAAAGCACCGGATTTTGATATGTCCAGCTTCTCTCTGGGCAACTACAACACTGCAATGAGCAAGAACGCCAATGCAGAGCTGATCTCCAAGGTGCTGTACCCCAACGACAACCACGTGGAGGGCAAGATCCTGCGCCTGCGCCAGCAGTACTTCCTGTCTGCCGCTTCCATCGGCGATATCGTCCAGAACCACCTGTCCAGCTATGCGACCCTTGAGAACCTGCCCGACAAGGTCGCCATCCAGCTGAACGACACCCACCCCACCCTCGCCATCCCCGAGATGATGCGCATTCTGCTGGACGAGTGCGGCTTTGACTGGGACAAGGCATTCAACATCTGCCAGAAGGTCTTCTCTTACACCAACCACACCGTCATGGCTGAGGCTCTGGAAAAGTGGAATGTGGACATCTTCAAGATGACCCTGCCCCGTATCTACCAGATCGTGGTGGAGATGGACCGCCGCGCCCGTGCCGAGCTGGAGAAGGTCTTCCCCGGCGACAAGGGCAAGATCGACTATATGGCACTGATCGGCGACAATCAGGTGCGCATGGCAAACATCTGCGCCTACACCGCCAACAGCATCAACGGCGTGTCCAAGCTGCACAGCGAGATCATCAAGGACAGCGTCTTCCACGATTACTACCTGTTCAAGCCGCAGGCCTTCAAGAACGTGACCAACGGCATCGCTTACCGCCGCTGGCTGCTGGCCTCTAACCCCGGCCTGTGCAAGCTGCTGGACGAGACCATCGGCGACGGCTACAAGCATGATGCTTCCGATCTGTCCAAGCTGAACAAGTTTGAGAACGACAAGACCGTTCTCAAGCGCCTGAACGAGATCAAGCTGACGAACAAGACCAGCTTTGCCAACTATCTGGCAAAGAGCACCGGTCAGGTCATCGACCCGAACTCCATTTTTGACTGTCAGGTCAAGCGTATGCACGAGTACAAGCGCCAGCACCTGAACGCGCTGAACATTGCTGCCCAGTACCTGTACCTGAAGGAGAACCCCAACGCCGACTTCATCCCCAAGACCTATATCTTCGGTGCAAAGGCTGCTCCCGGCTACTACATGGCAAAGCAGATGATCCGCATGATCTGCAAGCTGGGCGACCTCATCAACAACGACCCCGCTGTGCGCGACAAGCTGCGCGTGGTCTATCTGGAAGAGTACTGCGTCTCTTTGAGCGAGCACCTGATGCCCGCCGCCGAGGTCTCTGAGCAGATCTCTCTGGCCGGCACCGAGGCTTCCGGTACCGGCAACATGAAGTTTATGCTGAACGGCGCTATCACTCTGGGTACTCTGGACGGCGCAAACGTGGAGATCGCAGACGCTGCCGGCAAGGAGAACGAGCTGATCTTCGGTATGCTGACCCCCGAGGTGAACAACCTCAAGCAGGTGGGCTACCATCCCAACGCTTTCATCATGGGCGACGATGTTGCCAACAACGCTCTGAACTTCCTGGAGCGCGGCTGGAACGGCGAGAACTTCCACGAAGTGACCGAGAACCTGCGCAGCAGCGACCCGTATATGGTCATGGCCGACTTCAAGGATTACCGCCGCGCACAGGCCGACCTGCAGAAGCTGTATGCCGACCGCGAAAAGTGGGCACACATGAGCCTGAAGAACATTGCCAACAGCGGCATCTTCAGCGCCGACCGCTCTGTGCTGGATTACGCACACGACATCTGGTACGCTTCCCCGGTGCCCATGGGCAAGTAATTTTCCCTTAAAAAATCATCTGCCCCGGCGGCGTTTGGCCCGCCGGGGCTTTTTTAAGAAAGGACGACCCTGCTTTGTCTTGTCTGTTCAATAGCTACGACCCCTATTTCAAGCAGCCCTTTGGCGCACTGCGGGCCGGTCAGACCGTACGCCTGACCCTTTGCATCCCGGAAGAGCTGGGCTATGTCGATCCTCATCTGGTGCTCCAGAAGGAGGGAAAATATGACGTGCCGGTGCACTACCGCATGAAGTTCGACGGCCAGACCCCCCAGCAGAACCACTTTTCCGTGGAGCTGCCGCTGAACGACCCGGGCCTGTACTTCTACTACTTCGACCTCTACACCGACTTCCGCCGCATCTACCGCGGGCCGGACAACTGCGGCGTTGTCAGCTGGCAGGAAGGCGAAAAGTGGCAGATCACCGTCTACGATGCCGGTTTCCAGACCCCGGAGTGCATCAAGGGCAAGGTGTTCTATCAGATCTTCCCGGACCGGTTCTGCGAGGGCATTGAGAACAAGCCCATGCCTTTCCCGGACCGGCTGTATCAGGCCGACAAACACGCCGAACCCTTCTGGCAGCCCAACGAGACCGGCGGCCACCTAAACGAGGACTATTTCGGCGGCGACTTGGAAGGCATCCGCATCAAGCTGCCCTATCTGCGGGAGATGGGGGTGGACTACCTTTACCTCAATCCCATCTTTGAGGCGCACTCCAACCACCGCTACAACACCGCCGACTATCTCAACGTAGACCCGCTGCTGGGCACCAACGAGGAGTTCGAGGTGCTCTGCCGCGAGGCCGCCAAGTACGGCATTGGCATCGTGCTGGACGGTGTGTTCAGCCACACCGGTTCCGACAGCCGCTATTTCAACCGCGAAGGCCGCTATGGGGATGGCGGCGCTTACCGCGACCCCAACTCCCCCTACCGCAGCTGGTACGATTTTGACCCCAAGTATAAGGGTGGCTACCGCAGCTGGTGGGGCTTCGAGACCCTGCCCGAGGTGAACGAAGAGAATCCCTCCTATGTGGAGTTCATCACCGGCGAGGGCGGTGTCATTGACACATGGCTGCGGCGCGGTGCCGCAGGCTTCCGTCTGGATGTGGCCGACGAGCTGCCGGACGACTTTATTGAAAAGATCCGCGCCGCTGTCAAGCGGGTCAGCCCGGAGAAGTTCCTGCTGGGCGAGGTGTGGGAGGACGCCACCACCAAATACGGCTTTGGCCAGCGCCGCACCTATCTGCTGGGCAAGGGGCTGGACAGCGTGATGAATTACCCCTTCAAGAATGCTGTGCTGGACTTTGTAAAGGGTAAACCCGCCGAGCAGGCCATGGGCGAAATTCTGTCCATCTGTGAGCACTACCCCGCCCCTGCCATGGACACTGCGCTGAACTTTCTCTCCACCCACGACACCGAACGCGCCCTCACCGTCATTGCGGACGAGCCCGCCAACGGCCGTGGCCGCGAGTGGCAGAGCGGCCGCTGTGTGACCGGCGAAGCCTACGAGGAGGGGATGCTGCGCCTGCGCATGGCCTATGCCATCATCTACACGCTGCCCGGCGTGCCCTGCCTGTATTACGGCGACGAGATCGGGATGCAGGGCTACCGCGACCCCTTCAACCGTGCCTTCTTCTGCTGGGACAGCCACGAAAAGCGCCTGAAGCCGGTACTGGCACAGCTGGCGCAGCTGCGCCACAGCTGCGAAGCCTTCCGCACCGGTGAGCTGCGGGTGCTGCGGGCGCAGGATGGCATCCTGCACTACCAGCGCGTAGGCGAAGCGGAAACCGCCGAGATCATCGTGAACCGCTCGGAACACATCATCGTGGAGCCGCTGGCTTCCGGCAAGCACACGGAGGTGAACCCCATGGGCTTTACCATCGTGGTGGATGAGAACGGTCACAACCCGAACCACAGCTATTACGATATCAAGTAATTGAGAACCCTCTCAGTCAAATCCTATCGGATTTGCCAGCTCTCCCGAAGGGCGAGCTTTATGCGCTATTCGGCAAGTTCTTTCTTCTCAACAGAAGCTTTGCTTACCGTCAGCTGCTTAAAAGCTCCCCCTCTCGGGGGAGCTGGCACAGCGCTAGCTGTGACTGAGAGGGTTCTTTCGTCTTTATTTCGTTTTCTGCGCAACGTTCCAGTAAAAAACGCTTGACCTTCCACCCGGGGGATACTCTATAATAGGGGCATAAGGAGGGAGAACCATGAATCCTGTTCCATTTCTCTGGCTGGCTGCCGTGGTGGGCTTTTTGCTGTTGGAGGCTTCCACCTTCAGCATGACCTCCGTCTGGTTCGCCGTCGGCGCAGCTGCCGCCCTGCTCACCTGCCTGTTCACGGATTCGTTCCGGGCGCAGGCCCTGGTGTTCATCGTGGTAAGCATTCTGTGCCTGCTGGCGTTCCGGCCGCTGGCTGCAAAGCTGCGCCAGAAAATCACCCCCACCAATGGCGACCGAAACCTTGGCCGGGAGGCCACCGTGCTGACCACCGTCACCGCCGACCTGCCGGGCCGTGTGCGACTGGACGGCGTGGACTGGAATGCCCGCTGCGCCACTCCCGGCGACATTCTCACCCCCGGGCAGCGCTGCCGTGTGACCGAACTGCACAGCACCCTGCTCATCGTGGAGCCCGTATTGACCGAAAGCCGCAGAGCGTGATCTGCGTTCTGCGCTGAAACGTTGCACCCATCTGAAAAAGGAGAACCACTATGGTCATGTTTTTTCTGATCCTCGCGCTGGTCTTTGTCGTCCTGCTGGTGATCATCACCAATATCGTCATCGTGCCCCAGTCCAAGGTGTATGTCGTTGAGCGGCTGGGCAGCTACTCCGACACATGGTCGGCAGGCCTGCACATTAAGATTCCCTTCATCGAGCGCATCGCCAAAAAGGTGAGCCTGAAGGAGCAGGTGGCAGACTTTCCCCCTCAGCCGGTCATCACCCGCGATAACGTTACCATGCAGATCGATACCGTGGTGTTCTTTCAGGTGATGGATGCCAAGCTCTACACCTACGGTGTCAACCAGCCCATTGCGGCAATCGAAAGCCTGTCCGCCACCACCCTGCGCAACATCATCGGTGAGATGGAGCTGGACCACACCCTGACCAGCCGCGATGTCATCAACGGCAAGATCACCGCCATCCTGGACGAAGCCACCGACAAGTGGGGCATCAAGGTGAACCGCGTGGAGGTGAAGAACATCATCCCGCCGCGTGAGATCCAGGAAGCCATGGAGAAGCAGATGAAGGCCGAGCGCGAGAAGCGCGCTGTCATCCTGAAAGCCGACGGTGAAAAGCAGGCCGCCATTACCGCCGCTGAGGGCGAAAAGGAAGCCGCCATCCTGCGCGCGGATGCTGTGAAGCAGCAGCGCATTCTGGAAGCCGAGGGCGAAGCACAGGCCATTCTGGCCGTGCAGAAGGCCAACGCCGATGCCATCCGCCTGTTGAACGAGGCCATGCCCAGCGATAAGGTTCTGGCCATCCGCAGTCTGGAAGCTCTGGCCAAGGTGGCCAACGGCAAGGCAACCAAGATCATCATTCCTTCGGAGCTTCAGAATCTGGGCGGCGTGGTGCCCAGCATCAAAGAGCTGATGACCGACCCGAAGGACGCAGAATAAAATTTAAAATTCCGGTTCACCGTCTGTGCTATATGCAGGCGGTGAACCTTGTTTTGCACGATAAAGGAGTTCTTCTATGATCTACGATACCCTGAACAACCTGCCCAACTATCTGGGCGTCAGCGACAATCTGGACACCGTCATTGAGTACATCATGGCCCGGGATATCACCACCCTGCCCGCTGGGCGCACCCGTATCGACGGCGATAAGGCCGTGGTCACCGTGAGCACCGTCACGCCCCAGACCTCCGACAAGGCTCTGTTCCAGCGCCACGACAACCACATCACGCTGGAGACCGATCTGGACGGCAGCGAGCTGTTTGAGGTAAGCCTTGCAGAGCTGACCCCCACCAAGCCCACCGATGAAGCCGCCGACACCACCGTGGGCACCGCCGGTACCAGCATTGCCGGAATGCTGTGCGAGGGACGTTTTGCCCTGTATCTGGCCGGAGAACCCTATAAATCCGGCCTGAAGGCGCAGGGCTGCGGTAAACTGAAGAAAGCCGTGTTCAGCATCGAGCTGGACCCGGACGAGGAAGAGACGGTGGAATAACCGACCTGCAAAAGCGGGTGGAGGAGCTGGAAACTGCACAGAAAAACGCCGAAGAGTCCGAGAAATAAATACAGTGACGCCCCTGCAGAAAAAGCTTTTCCTGCAGGGGCGTCACACTTTTTACACCTTACTTTTTATCCTGTGGGGCATCCAATCCTTTGAACATCACCATGCCCAGAATTGCAAAGCTGGCGCCCAGCACAAAACCCACTGTTCCCAGCGGCACGCTGAACGCGATGCCCATGGCAACACCGAACAGGATGCCCGCGATCTGACTTTTCTTCATTTTACTGCTCTGCCTTTCCGTACCATGCAACGGGCAGCCGCCACGAGAGAGCATACAGCGCCAGAGCCGCCACCAGCACTACGACCAGCACCAGCAGCGAACCCTGCGCAGGCAGGAGGCTGTTTAAAGCATTGTCCCCCGAAGAAACGAAATATCCCATAAAGCTTGCAAGCAGACCGATGCACAGGTAGTACGCATACCGGGCTTTCTGGTAGCCCAAGCGGTAGGCCAGCGGCAGCAAAATAATGTTGCCCAGCAGGGTCAGCATAGCCACCTGAAGCAGGGTCGCCACGGTGAGCTGAACCGTCACCGTGCCCCAGAGCAGCTGTGCTGCCGCCAGCGCTGTCATGCTCAGCAGTTCCGCCAGCACCATACCACACAGTCCGATGAGGTATTTGCCGCCCACGATCTGTCCTTTTGTCACCGGCAGGGCGGCGCTGTAAGCGCTGAACCGGCCGTTCTGGTCGTAAGCCAGCAAGGTCATGGGCAGGATGCCCAGCAAAAACCCGCCGTACAGCATAAAGAAATTAGACCCTTCCTTCATGAAAAACGTTCCCATCAACATCATGGCTACCGACGCCAGAATGATCCATCTGGTGTAGCTCCACATCTGATAGGCATCCTTTAATAGCAGACCTTTCATTGCACGTTCTCCCCTTTCACCATCAGCACAAACAGCTCCTCAATGCTTACCGGGGTAAGCTCTGCCCCGGCGGGCATTGCATCCCGGCGCACAAGCGCCTCTATCCCGTAGGGGGTGACCCGCTTGCCGTACACCCGCGTATCCAGTGCCGCCAGCTGCGCCGCCGTACCGTGCCACAGGGCGTATTCCTCCCGCAAAGCGTCCTTTTCCTCACAGAGCAGCAGCCTGCCCTTGTGCAGGAAGGCGATGGTATCGCACAGCTTTTCCAAATCGCTGACGATGTGGGAGGAGATGAGGATAGAGTGGTTTTCGTCCCGGGTAAAGTCCAGCAGCAGGTCGGTCACCTCGTCCCGCACCACCGGATCCAGCCCGTTGGTGGCTTCGTCCAATAGCAGCAGCTTCGGGTGGTGCGCCAGCGCCACGGCAATGCACAGCTTCATCTTCATGCCGGTAGAGTAGTCCTTGTATTGCTTTTTGTCCGGCAGGCCGAACTTCCGGCACAGCTCCGCATAGGCAGCAGCATCCCAGTTGCGGTAGATGCCCGCCATCACCTTGCCTGCCTGCACTGCGTTCAGGCACAGGGGGATGCCCTCGCTGCCCAGCACCACGCCGATCTCCTCTCTGGTGCGGACGGAAGCGGTGCGGCTGTCCCTGCCAAGGATGGTCACGGTGCCGCCGTCCCGCTGCACCATATCTAAGATTAACCGGATAGTGGTGCTTTTGCCCGCTCCGTTTTCACCGATCAGTCCGCAGATGGTGCCGCCGGGCAAGGTCAGATCCAGCGGTCCGAGGGTAAAGTCCTTATAGTGCTTTGTAAGTCCCCGCAGTTCCAGTGCGTTCATGTTCAGCCCTCCCACAGCAGTTCCAGCATCTCCCGCAGCTCTTCCCTGCTCAGCCCGCAGGATACGGACAGGCGGACGGCTTCGGTAAGGTGCGCTTCAATTTTTTTCAGGTTCTCTTCCCGCAGCAACTCGGTGTTTTTAGGGGCTACAAAAAAGCCCTTTGCCGGTACTGCGTAAAGGAAGCCCTCTTTTTCCAGTTCATCGTAGGCGCGCTTGGTGGTAATGACGCTGATGCGCAGATCCCGTGCCAGCCCCCGGATGGAGGGCATGGCCTCGTCCGGCTGCAAAGCCCCGCTGATGATCTGCTGCTTGATCTGGTTGTAGATCTGGTCATAGATGGGCGCGCCGCTTTTGTTGTTGATAAACAGTTCCATCGGCTGCTCCTTTGGCTCTTGTGTTTTATCTGTATATACACAGTATATACAGCAGATACAGATTTGTCAAGAGAATGCGCAAAAAAATACACCCGCCGTCCAAAACGGACAGCAGGTGCATTTTTTAGGTTTTACAGTGCCTTGATGGCGGTCTTGATGCGCTCGGCGGCCATCTTAGTCTTTTCGGCGTCACCAAAAGCGGTCAGGCGGAAGTAGCCCTCGCCGCACTCGCCGAAGCCCACGCCCGGGGTACCGACCACGCCGCAGTTTTCCAGCAGCCAGTCGAAGAACTCCCAGCTCTTCATGTTACCGGGGCAGCGCAGCCAGATGTAGGGGCTATTCTTGCCGCCGCAGTACCACACGCCGCACTCATCCAGAGCGTCCGCGATGACCTTGGCATTCTTGCGGTAGTAGTCCAGATTCTGCTGGATCTCGGCCATTCCGCTCTCGGTGAACACCGCAGCGGCGGCGCGCTGTACCACGTAAGGCACACCGTTGAACTTGGTGGTCTGGCGGCGCAGCCACAGCTTATTGATGTTCATGCCCTCGCGCTCCAGCTCCTTGGGCACCACGGTGTAGCCGCAGCGGGTGCCGGTGAAGCCTGCGATCTTGGAGAAAGAGCAGATCTCAATGGCGCATTCGCGGGCCCCCTCGATCTCGAAGATGCTGCGGGCGAGGTTCTCGTCCGAGATAAAGCACTCGTAGGCGGCATCGTACAGGATGATGGCATTGTTCTTGCGGGCGTAGTCCACCCAGACCTTCAGCTGGTCGCGGGTGTAGGCGGCACCGGTGGGGTTGTTGGGGCTGCAGATATAGATGATGTCTGCCTTTACGTTCTCGTCCGGCATACCCAGGAAGCCGTTCTCCTGACCGGTGCGGCTGTAGATGATCTTACGGCCATCGGTCACGTTGTCGTCCACATAGGTGGGGTAAACGGGGTCCGGCACCAGCACGGTGTTGTCCACATCGAACAGGCCCAGCACATTGGCCAGATCACTCTTGGCACCGTCCGAAATGAAGATCTCATCCTCTGCCAGCTGGGTGCCGCGGCCTGCATAGTAGCCCTGAATGGCCTGCTTCAGGAAGGGGTAGCCCTGCTCCGGGCCGTAGCCGTGGAAGCCTTCCTTCGTGCCCATTTCGTCGGCAGCGTCATGCATGGCCTTGACCACGCACTTTGCCAGCGGCTGGGTCACATCGCCGATGCCCAGACGGATGATCTCCTTCTCCGGGTGTGCTTCCTGATAGGCAGCCACCTTGTGGGCAATGTCCACGAACAGGTAGCTGGCCTTCAGCTCGTTATAGTGTTTGTTCATCTTCATAGTACTTTCCCTCGCTTCTGTTTTGGTATGACCCTCTCAGTCATCTCGCGTCCGCTCGATGCCAGCTCCCCCGAGTGGGGGAGCTTTTTTGTTGTGAAGAAAAACTTTTCCTCTTGATGTGGAAAAGCTCGCCCTTCGGGAGAGCTGTCGCCGTCAGGCGACTGAGAGGGTTCTCGTTTTTCTTACACTTCCGTCGTGCCCTCGCACACGGTCTCGGCGGCGCCGGTCATCAGCAGCTGTCTGCCGGGCAACACCCGGATGGTCAGCACACCGCCCCGCAGCTGCACATGGATGTCCTCCCCTGCCGGGCAGATGCCCAGCTCGGTCAGGGCTGCCACGGTGGCGCAGGTGCCGGTGCCGCAGGCCCATGTCTCGCCGCTGCCGCGCTCCCACACCCGCATTTTCAGGTGGGTGGCATCCACCACCTGCACAAACTCGGTGTTGATGCGCTCCGGGAAGTTTGCGTGGTGCTCAAAGCCGGGGCCAATGTCCTCCAGCTTCAGGCTGTCCACATCCTCCACCACGGTCACGCAGTGAGGATTGCCCACGCTGATGCAGGTCACCTGCCAGTCTTTCCCGTCCACGGTCAGGGTCTTATCCACAAGTGCGCCATCTCCCATGTTCACCGCCGGCAGGTCAGCAGGCATGGCACTGTAAGCCCCCATCTCCACCTGCCACAGGCCCGCGCCCTTGCGGGTGACAGTCTTCAGACCGCTGAGGGTATCAATGGCAAGGGTCTCTTTGGAGATGCCGTGGGTATACAGCCACTCGGCCACGCAGCGGATGCCGTTGCCGCACATCCTGCCCTCGCTGCCGTCGGCGTTGAAGATGCGCATCATGCCGTCGGCTCCCGCCGACTGCGCAGCGCAGATGCAGATGATGCCGTCGGCTCCGATGGAAAAATGCCGCCGGGACAATTTTTCGGAAAGGGCTGCGATGTTCTCCGGCACACCGCTTTCGCGGCAGTCCAGATAAATATAGTCGTTGGCGCAACCCTGCATTTTGGTAAATGAAAGCTTCATGTTCCATTCTCCTTATTGGTGAACAGTCCGTTCACCTGAACTCACTTCTCTATAATGATAAGAAACCCGGGGGCTTCTGTCAAGCGAAAATATGCGTTTTGGAACTTTTTTCGTGTTCCCGGACGGGAAAGCGAAAACAGGGCTTGACAACAGCCACGGCATGGGATATAAAAAAAGAGAGCGTTCTGTACAGCCCGGTGGAGCCGCGCAGCATCCGCAGGCGCACTATCACAGCGCCGCACCCACGGCCCCAGTGTACAGACCAGCAAAACAACTGCAAAAAGGAGACCACAGGAATGGATACTTTTGAAAAAATCCGTGCATTGCTGGCGGAGCAGCTGGACGTCGATCCGGCAAAGATCACGATGGACAGTGACATCATGAGCGATTTTGAGGCCGACAGCCTGGACATCGTGGACATGGTGATGACGCTGGAGGATGAGTTCGGCATCGAGGTGCCGGATGACGCCATCGAGTCCCTGCGCACCGTGGGCGATGTGGTAAACTTTGTGGACAGCCACGCGCAGAACTGATTTCAGTCGAAAAGCCCCGTTCTCCGCGCTGCGGCACCCGGCCGCGGCTGCAGGCGGGGCTTTATTATGGTTCGTGCGGAACGCACAGCGTTTGGCGCACGGCCTTGGGAGGATAAATACAAATGGCAAAAGATTCAAAGAAGCTCGTACAGGCGATCACCAGTCAGGAAGAAAACTTTGCACAGTGGTACACCGATATCTGCGTCAAGGCAGAACTGGTGGAGTATTCCAGTGTGAAGGGTTTCATCATCCTGCGCCCCTATGGTCAGGCCATCTGGGAGCTGATCCAGAAGGACATGGATGCCCGCTTCAAGGCCACCGGTCATGAGAACGTGGCAATGCCCGTGCTGATCCCGGAAAGCCTGCTGCAGAAGGAGGGCGAACTGGTCAATGGCTTCGCGCCGGAGGTGGCGTGGGTCACAATGGGCGGTTCCGACAAGCTGGAAGAGCGTCTGGCCGTGCGTCCCACCAGTGAGACCATGTTCTGCGACCACTGGTCCCGCGTGCTGCACAGCTACCGCGAGCTTCCCATGAAATACAACCAGTGGTGCAGCGTGGTGCGCTGGGAAAAGACCACCCGTCCCTTCCTGCGCAGCCGCGAGTTCTGGTGGCAGGAAGGCCACACCATCCACGAGACTGCCGCCGAGGCGGAGGCTGAGACCCAGCAGCAGCTGAACTGCTACGCAGACGTCTGCGAGCAGGATCTGGCCATTCCCGTGGTGAAGGGCCGCAAGACCGACAAGGAAAAGTTTGCCGGTGCCGAGGCCACCTACACCATCGAGGCCATGATGAAGGACGGCAAGGCCCTGCAGAGCGGCACCAGCCACTACTTTGGCGACAAGTTCAGCAAGGCTTACGACGTCACCTTTACCGGCCGCGACAACCAGCTGCATCATCCGTTCCAGACCAGCTGGGGCGTTTCCACCCGTTTGGTGGGTGCCATCATCATGACCCACGGCGACGACGACGGCCTGATCCTGCCCCCGGCAGTGGCCCCCATTCAGGTGGTGGTGGTACCCATTGCTGCCCACAAGCCCGGCGTCAGCGAGAAGGCTGCCGAGCTGGCTGAAAAGATCAGCAAGTATGCCCGCGTGAAGCTGGACGACAGCGACAATGCCCCGGGCTGGAAGTTCTCTCAGTGGGAGATGAAGGGCGTGCCCCTGCGTCTGGAGATCGGCCCCAAGGATCTGGAAAAGAACCAGTGCGTACTGGTGCGCCGCGACACCCGCGAAAAGGTCTTTGTTTCTCTGGACGAGCTGGAAACTGCCATCCCCGCCCAGCTGGAGGCCCTGCGCAAGGACCTGTACGAGCGTGCTCTTGCCAACCGCGAGAAGCGCACCTGGGCTGCCACCACCATGGACGAGGTGAAGGAGCTGGCCAAGGCAAACACCGGCTACATCAAGACCATGTGGTGCGGCGACCTTGCATGCGAAATGAAGATGAAGGAAGAAGCCGGCCTGTCCAGCCGCTGCATGCCCTTTGAGCAGGAGCACCTGAGCGATGTGTGCCCCTGCTGCGGTAAGCCCGCCAAGACCATGGTCTACTGGGGCGTGGCATACTAAGCTTTCCTTTTACTGACAGCACAAAAGCTCCCGGAGCATTTCGATGTTCCGGGAGCTTTTTCTTGTTTGCAGAACTCCTTCCGTCATCGCTGGCGAGCGAAACGAGACTGAGGGAGTTTTATCGTTCAAACGTGGTGCTCAGTGTGGTCTCCCAGCTTTCACCCGGGGCAAGGCAGGCGGCGGCTGCACGCTGGCTCCACGCCTGCGGGTCGGTCTCAGCGGCGGGCAGGCTGTGCCACGGCTCGATGCACACAAACCGCACCGGCTTTGCGGGAGCCGACCAGATGAGCGAATAGGGGTAGCCTTCCACATTGCAGGTGATCTTGCGGCCGGTGTCCTTCTCACAGATGCCGATGGTGCCGGTGCGCAGGCCCGCCATGCAGAAGCTGTCGTTTGCGAACAGATCATCGGTCAGCTGGATGGCCTGCTGGTTCTTCCACTGGTAATAGCATCTGCCGCTCAGCAGACCGTTGGGGCGGGCGTCGAGAATGACCGGGCTCTCCGGCCGGTCAAAGCGGAACTCGTAGTCTGTGGTAGTGTGCTGATCGTCGAAGGGAATGTTGAACGCAGGGTGATAGCCGATGCCGAAACGCAGCTCCCCGCTGCCGGGGTTCGATACGGCCAGCGTGTGGTGCACAGTCTTCCCGTCCAGCCGGAAGGTGCTGGTGAGCACAAAATCAAAGGGGAAGCGCTCGGCCTTGATGGCGTCATCCGAGCGCAGCTCCAACTGGATGGTATCGCCCTCGGCCTTGAGCAGGGTGTGCTCCATGTCCCGGGCAAAGCCGTGCTGACCGCCCTTGTACGTTTTGCCGTCCACCTCAAAGGTACCGCCGGGCAGCTTGCCCGTCCACGGGAACAGAATGGGAGCGTGGCGCTTCCACACAGCCGGGTCGGCCTGCCACAGCAGCTCTTCGCCTGCGGCGTTCTTCAGGCTGACAGCCTCTGCACCGTGGGTGTCCACCGTGAGGGTCAAAAATTCGTTGTGAATGGTTGCCTGCATTGCTGTATTCTCCTTTGTCCTTCTTATTTTCCGGGGTCTTCTGCTTCCAGTATACTCCCCCGTGTGCCAAAAATAAAGTCCCAGTCCGCCCAGTTTCAGCAGGGCTGTGCCAGCGGCAGGGTGACTGCAAAGGTAGTGCCGTTTTCGCTGCTGCGTTCCACGGTCACACTGCCGCCATGCAGCACGGCGATCTCCCGCACAAGGGCAAGGCCAAGCCCAACGCCGCCCATCTCCCGGCTGCGGGACTTATCCACCCGGAAAAAGGGCTGGAAGATGCTTTCCCGGCAGTCTGCGGGGATACCCGGGCCGGTATCTGCAACGCGCAGTACAGCAGTCTGCTTTTCCTGTTGCAGGGTGACGCGCACCGCACCGCCGGGGCGGTTATACTTGATGCCGTTTTCCACCAGATTGAACACCAGCCGGTAGATCAGCGCATCGCTGCCCACCATGCCAAGTTCCTCGCAGTCCTGCTGCAAAGAGATATTGTTTTTCTGGGCAAGGGGGGTCAGGTCGGTCAGGATCTCCTCCACCAGCGGCGCAAGGGCGATCTGGTCGGTGCGGGAGACTGATTGCAGATTGCTCATCTCTAATAAAGTGCGCACAAGAGCGATCAGGCGGTCCAGCTGCTCCCGCAGAGAGCGGATCAGCCCGGCAGTTTCGGCGTCCATGGCCGGGTGCTCCTCTGCAAACAGTTCCAGCTTCGTCTGCAAAATAGCCAGCGGGGTGCGCAGCTCGTGGGCGGCATTGCCCGCAAACTGCCGCTGCAACTCAAAGGACTGCGCCAGACCATCCAGCATCCGGTTCACCGACCGGCTCAACTGCCCGAATTCCTGCACAGTGTTTTCGTCCAGACGGGTGGTGGCGATGCTGTCCTGATCGACCTGCTGCGCCTGCTGCGCAAGCTGCTGTAACGGTTTCAGCGCTCTGCCGCTGACAAAATAAGCAATGGCAGCGCTGACGATGGTGACCACGACGGTGATGCACCAGCCCTTGCGGCCAAAGACCACCTTTGCATCGTAGACTTCCTGCGAAAAATGCGCCAGCAGACTGGACATTTCCTCCTGCGGGATCTCGATGGTCAACGGATCCGCACTGCCGGGCTGGTACTGCATCATAAAGCCGTTGAGGGCATCCATGCCGGTAACGCCGGTGCGGTATAAAAGCAGGTTCATGCACACGCAGGCGCAGGCGATGAGCAGCGCGGTCAGCAGGGTGATGCGCCATTGCAGGGACAAATGTTTCATTGTACCTCGCCTCCGATCTCGTAGCCTTCCCCGATGCGGTTGCGGATGGGGTCGTAGCCCAGCGCCGCCCGCAGCTTTTTGCGCAGGGCAGAGATATGCACCCGGATGGAGTTGCTGAAGCTGTCTACACTGCCATCCCAGACGTGCTCGATGAGTTCTTCCTGACTGACCGGGCGTCCCTGATGCAGCAGCAGATATTCCAGTACGCCGCTCTCCTTCCGCGTCAAAGCAAGGGTCTGACCGTCCACAGCAGCAACGCGGCTGCGGGTGTTGAAGCTCAGCCGTCCACAGCACAGACAGACGTCTTGCTGAATAAATTTGCGCCGGGTCAGGCTGCGCACCCGGGCTTCCAGCTCTGCAAGGTGAAAGGGCTTGGAAAGGTAATCGTTCGCCCCGGCATCCAGCCCCTCCACTTTATCTGCGATTTCACTGCGTGCCGACAAGATCAGCACACAGGTCTCAAGGTCGTGCCGGCGCAGGGTGCGCAGCACCTGCATTCCGTCCACCTTGGGCAGGTTGAGGTCCAGCAGTACAAGGTCGTACCGCTCTGCTGCCAGTGCCTCCAGCGCGGCCTCGCCGTCTGCACAGGCATCCACCTCGTACCCGGACAGCCGCAGCTTTCGGGCAATATCCTCCCGCAGGGAGTGCTCGTCCTCTACCACCAAAAGGCGCATCTTTGTTTTCCACCTTTCCCATAAAAATTGCGTTTTTTCTTCATTATAACAGATTATAACAGACGGTGTTAAGATTCGTGTTAAGATTTTCTTAGCAGAGATTTTATCCCGCATGGTGTATACTGATGCCATCAAACAACAGGAGGCTATGATGTTCATGACAAAAAAACAGGCGCAGCTGCTTTTGCTTGCCGCCGGGGTTCTGATGCTGCTGTTCGGCTTATGGCGGGGCGAGGCAGACACCGTATTTTCAAAAGCCATCCGGCTGTGTATGGAGTGTGTGGGCATTGGATAAGAAAAAGAAAAAGCTTTCTCCCCTTGCTCGCTTCCGGGGCTTTATACAAGCCGGGGCTACCCTGCTGACCAATCTCCACCTACCCAATTTTGCAAAAGGAGCGCTGTATCAGGGCGGCGGAAAATACGTCTGCGTGCCGGGGCTGAACTGCTATTCCTGCCCGGGCGCGGCCGGTGCCTGTCCGGTGGGAGCATTCCAGGCGGTGGTGGGCTCTTCCAAGTTCCGCTTTTCCTACTACATTACCGGCATCCTCATCCTCTTTGGGGTGCTGCTGGGGCGGTTCATCTGCGGTTTCCTCTGCCCATTCGGGTGGTTTCAGGAGCTTTTGCACAAGATCCCATCCCCCAAGCTTTCCACCAAAAAGCTGAAGCCGCTGCGCTATTTAAAGTATGCGGTGCTGCTGGTCATGGTGGTGCTGCTGCCTTTGCTGGCGGTCAATGAGCTGGGCATGGGCGACCCCTTCTTCTGCAAGTATCTCTGCCCGCAGGGCGTGCTGGAGGGTGCCATTCCCCTCTCCCTGACCAATGCGGGCATCCGCGCTGCGCTGGGCAAGCTGTTCACATGGAAGGCCTGCATCCTGCTGGCGGTCATCGTGGGCAGCGTGGTGTTCTACCGCCCCTTCTGCAAGTGGCTGTGCCCGCTGGGCGCGTTCTATGCGCTGCTGAACAAGGTCTCGCTGTTCCAGATGCGCGTAGACACCCACAAATGCGTCTCCTGCGGAGCCTGTGCAAAGGCTTGCAAGATGGACGTAGACATTACCAAGACCCCCAACCACGCCGAATGCATCCGCTGCGGGATGTGCATGAAAGCCTGCCCCACGGACGCCATTCAGTACAAGTTCGGGCTGGGGGACCAATCAAATACCGAAACAACAAAGGAGTAAAGCCATGAAGATCCATCGTATCGCCGCACTTTTTCTCAGCCTTGTGCTGGCTTTCAGCCTTGCCGCCTGCGGGCAGGGCGCATCTTCTGCATCTTCTGCATCTTCTGCATCCTCTGCATCCTCTGCTGCCGCTTCCTCTGCGGCAGCAGAAAGCAAAACCGAGGAGCAGCTGCTGGCCGAGGAAAACGAGATCCTTTCTGCAAACGATGCTCTGTGGGAGAAAGTGTTCTCATCCATGGACAAAAACGTGACCGAAACCACGATCAGCGCCAACTACGGCGATTTTCTGCTCAGCGCTGTGGAAAAGGCCAAAGATCAGTTCTCGGACGAGGAGTACAAGACCCTGACCGCAGATGCCGAAAAGATTCGTGCCATCGAGGAGCAGATCGCCGCTCTTGCCCCCGCAGAGGATGCCGCTTCCAGTGCCGCCGCACAGGGCACCGCCTTCCCCAAGTTTGAGGGCAGCGATTTAGAGGGCAACCCGGTGGACAACAGCCTGTTTGCGGGCAACGCCTTTACGGTGGTGAATTTCTGGTTCAACGGCTGCAAGCCCTGCGTGGAGGAGTTGGACGACCTGAACGCCCTGAACGAGAAGGTCAAGGCACAGGGCGGTGAGGTCATCGGCATCAACACCGAGACGCTGGACGGCAACCAGCAGGGCATTGATGCCGCCAAAAAACTGCTGGAGACAACGGGCGCAAGCTACCGCAACATCTACTTTGCCTCCGGCAGTGAGGCCGGCAAGTTTGCACTGAACATCATGGCCTTCCCCACCACTTACGTTTTTGACCGGGACGGCAACGTTGTGGGGCAGCCCCTGCTTGGCGGCATCGACAAGGAAGAAAACCTTGCCGCTCTGCAAAAAAATATCGACGCCGCCCTTGCCAAGGACAGCGCCAAATAAACCTTTCTCCCCTGCCGCCTTCGGGCGGCTTTTTTATTTGCGGTGTGCATTGCCATGCACGCCCGGGTGCCGGACGGAATACGCTGTGGGAGAAGCATTCCATTCTCACAGCAAAGGAGCATCCGCCTATGAAAAACACCGGCATTCTACGCATTCAGGCTTTCGGTGCCCGTCAGTCCTCGCCCATCGAGGGTGTTCTCGTCACCGTGTCCGGCAACGGCTTTACCGCTCAGCGTATCACCGACGAGACCGGCACCGCTGCCGATCTCTCCATTGAAGCCCCCTCTTGTGCGCTGTCCCTGCAGGAGGACAACACCATCCGGCCCTATGCCGTTGTGGACCTGACTGCCGCAAAGGCAGGCTTCCGCACCGTGCGCATTCAGGGTGTGCAGATCTTTGCCGGGCAGGTCACACTGGCCCAGCCGGAGATGATCCCTGAGACCGAAGAGGATCGCGACGTGGTAAACCCGCCCATAGTCATCCCGGAGCATTCACTATTCACCGGCGACGGCGGCAGCGGCCCGGACCCCATGGAGAACTGCGTGCCCCGGGTGCTGAGCCGAGTCATCATCCCCAAGAACATCACGGTGCATCTGGGCAAGCCTGCAGCATCCGCACGGAACGTGACCGTCTCCTTCCGGGATTATATTGCCAATGTGGCGTCCAGCGAAGTGTATCCCACATGGCCGGAGCAGGCCCTGCGGGCCAACATCCACTGTCAGATCTCGCTGGCTTTGAACCGCATCTACACCGAGTGGTACCCCAGCAAGGGCTACACCTTCAACATCACCAACTCCACCAGCTACGACCAGTATTACGTTCACGGACGCACGGTGTTCGACGTGATGGTGCGCATCACCGACGATATCTTCAACACCTATCTCCGCAAGACCGGCACCGTGAACCCCTACTACTCCGAGTACTGCGACGGTAAATCGGTCACCTGCCCGGGGCTCAAGCAGTGGGGCACGGTCTCGCTGGCCAATCAGGGCCGTAACGCCTTGCAGATCCTGAAGTATTACTACGGCAACGACATTGAGATCATCCGCACCTCGAACATCCAGTCTATCCCCCAGAGCTACCCCGGTTCGCCCATCCGGCAGGGCGACAGCGGCACAGCAGTGTTCACCCTGCAGCGCCAGCTGAACCGCATCACCAAGGACTATCCCTTCCTCGGTCTGCTGACTGTGGACGGCGTGTTCGGGGCCCGGATGGCTGCCACGGTCCGGGCGTTCCAGAAGCAGTTCAACCTGACCGCTGACGGCATGGTGGGGCGGCAGACATGGTACAAAATCAGCTATATCTACGTCTCGGTCAAAGATCTGGCCGAGCTGACCAGCGAGGGCGAGGTGTCCAGCGGCACCCTCTCGGACGGCACATGGGGCGGCACCGTGCTGCGCACCGGCTCCACCGGCAGCGCCGTGGAGCAGCTGCAGTTCTGGCTGAACACACTGGCCCAGTACACTTCCTCCATCCCATCGGTCACGGTGGACGGCGTGTTCGGCAGCGGCACCGCCGCAGCGGTGCGGGCCTTCCAGCGCAAATACGGCCTGACCGTGGACGGCGTGGTGGGGCAGCGCACATGGACCGAGCTGTACGACCAGTTCCGCAGCATCCAGTCCGACAACGGCACCCCCAACGCCTACCCGGGCACCGCCCTGCGGGAGGGTGCAAGCGGACAGAATGTGCGGCTGGTGCAGTTCTGGCTCAAGATCGCGCGCACGGTGTACTCGAACCTGAACAACATCACGGTGGACGGCAAGTTCGGCAGTGCCACCACAGCGGCAGTCAAGCGGTTCCAGACCTACTTTGGCCTGACCAGCGACGGTGTGGTGGGCCGCAATACGTGGTTGAAGCTGTACGAGGTGTACAACGATATCGCCAACATGCTGCTTTCCTCTTCCCTGCGCCCCGGCGAGTATCCGGGCGTGCTGCGCAAAGGCTCTTCCGGCACAGCGGTGCGGGAGCTGCAGTTCTACCTCTATCTCATGAGCGCCTACGAGAGCAGCATCCCGGCCATTGGCATCGACGGACAGTTCGGTGCTTCCACCGAAGCTGCCGTGCGGGCCTACCAGCGCTTTGCGGGGCTGACTGTAGATGGCATCGTGGGCTGCACCACATGGAACAGCCTGTACGACAAGGCGTCCACCCTGCGGGCATCCGGGCCGGTGATCACCCTGAAGCGCCTGCCCTACCCCGGCACACCGCTGGCGGTGGGCTCTTCCGGCAGTGCGGTGCTGTACTACAGCCTGCTTTTGCAGCGCATCGCCTACTATTATTCCAGCGTGGAGGCCCCGCCCCTTTCGGACCGGTACACCGACGAGACTGCCGCCGCCACCCGCAGCGCACAGGAGCTGCTGGTTCTGCCGGAGACTGGCATCGCGGACGACGAGACATGGACGGCGGTGGAAGCGCTGAGCCTGCAACTTGCCGCCGAAATGCCCAACCCCGACCGCAGCATCGGGCATGGCCCGGTCTACCCGGGCCGGGCCATCGGCGCAGGCAGCGTGGGGCCGGACGTGGCGCAGGTGGAGACATGGCTGAACGGGCGTTCCTGCCTGTACTGCACCGAGGGCTATGTGACCGAGAACCGCCGCTTCGGCCCGGAAGAGACTGCCGCCGTCCGGCTGGCACAGCAGCGGGCCGGGCTGCTGGTGACCGGCACCGTGGACCACGGAACATGGGCCGCGCTGCAGGCCCAGAGCTGCCCACACTGCAGCAAGGAGGAATGAGCGATGGCACGTCTTCTGATCTACGACGCCTACGAGAATAAGGTCTACACCTACGCGAACCTGAACGAGAACGACCCCATGCCCTACAGCACCAGCACCACCCTGCGGGTGCGGGAGTTCCGGGGAAAATCTGCCAGCCCCACCCTGTGGACCACCATTGCGGCCATGGAAGCGTGGAACCTGACCCGCCGCAAGTACGGCAAGGGCATCCCGGTGGGGTATGCCTTCCGCCGCATCTGGGAGGGCGGTCACGGCACCCGCAGCCAGCACTACGCGGGCGTATCCTTTGACGTGGGCCAGAGCCTGACCCAGACTGCCCGCACGGCCATCTACAATGCGGCCCGGGGCACCGGGGCATGGGGCTATGTGGAGCCGCTGAGCCAGACCCCCACATGGGTGCACATGGACCGCCGCTACGGCACGCCCGCCTGCAGCGGCACCACGGCAGGCTACCCCACCCTGCGGCGGGGAAGCCGCGGCTGCTATGTGATGATCCTGCAGGACGCGCTTTCCACTCTGGGCTACCAGACCGGGAGCCGCATCGACGGCATCTTCGGTGCCCGGACGGAGGAAGCGCTGAAAGGTTTCCAGCGGCGCACGAGCCTGCGTGTGGACGGTGTGTGCGGCTGCAGCAGCTGGAAAAAGATCAGCACCGCCGTCATCGGCGTGGGGCGGACAAAAACGACGATCGATTGATAAACCCTCTCCGTCTCGCTTCGCTCGCCAGCTCCCCCGAAAGGGGGAGCTCTTTTGCATCTGATGGTTTGCACTCATAAAGCTCGCCCTTCGGGAGAGCTGGCACGGCGTCAGCCGTGACTGAGAGGGTTTTCTTCCCGTGAAACATCCTTCGCTTCCCATCACCGAAAGTTGAAACTTTCTCCCCCATCTGCCCTTTTCGTTGCGCAGGCAGGCAAAACGTGCTAGAATAGCCCTATTATCAAAATGATCCGTGTTAAAGAGGGGTATCAGGATATGCAATTTTCCAAACGACTGGATCTGTTCGGCGATGAGATCTTCGCCGCACTGAACGAACGCAAGGTGGATCTGGAAGCTCAGGGCCGTACCATTTATAATCTGAGCGTCGGCACACCAGACTTTGCGCCTGCCGAGCACATCCGCAAGGCCATGATGGACGCAGCCGCCGACCCGCAGAACTGGAAGTACAGCCTGCGCGACCTGCCTGAGCTGCTGGATGCTGTGTGCGGCTACTACAAGCGCCGCTTCGGCGTAGAGATCATGCCGGATCAGGTAGCCAGCTGCGCCGGCAGTCAGGAGGGCGTGGGCCACATCGGCATGGTGCTGTGCGATGAGGGCGACACCGTGCTGCTGCCCACCCCCTGCTACCCGGTGTTCATTGCGGGCAGTCTGCTGGGCGGCGCAAAGCCGTGGTATTACCCGCTGACCAAGGAGCATGGCTTCCTGCCTTACGTGAAGGATATCCCGGAGGATGTGGCCCGCAAGGCAAAGTACATGATCGTCTCCCTGCCCGCAAACCCGGTGGGCAGCGTGGGCACGCCGGAGCTGTACGCCGAGCTGGTGGCCTTTGCAAAGAAGTACGACATTCTCATCATCCACGACAACGCCTACAGCGACATCATCTTTGACGGGGCCGTGGGCAACAGCTTCTTCAACACGCCCGGTGCCATGGATGTGGGCGTGGAGTTCTTCAGCCTTTCCAAAAGCTTCAACGTCACCGGTGCCCGCATCAGCTTCCTTGTGGGCCGCAGGGACGTGGTAGCTGCCTTTAAAAAGCTGCGCGGTCAGATCGATTTCGGCATGTTCCTGCCGGTGCAGAAAGCCGCCATCGCCGCCCTGACCGGCCCGCTGGACATGGTAAAGGCCCAGTGCGGCCTGTACCAGCAGCGCCGCGACGCCCTGTGCGGCGGTCTGCGTTCCATCGGCTGGAATGTGCCGGACAGCCACGGCAGCATGTTCGTGTGGGCTCCCATCCCGGCAAAGTATGCAAAGAGCATGGACTTCTGTCTGGAACTTGTGGAAAAGAGCGGCGTGCTGTGCACCCCGGGTTCCAGCTTCGGCCCCTTGGGCGAAGGCTATGTGCGCTTTGCCCTCACCCTGCCGCCGGAGCGCATTGCCGAGGCGGTGCAGTCCATCAAGGCAAGCGGCGTTCTGGACTAAAAAATAACGGGAACGTCCATGCGGCGTTCCCGTTATTTTTATGCGTTCACAATGTTCTCTCCTGCGCCATCCAGCCATGTGCGCAGGTTGTTGGTGGTAATGTCCATCAGCCGCTGCAGAGCTTCGTTGGTGGCCCATGCGATGTGCGGCGTCAGCAGGGCGTTGGGCAGGCCCCGCAGCGGGCTTGCCTGCGGCAGCGGTTCAGTGCCAAAGGCATCGGCACCGTAAAAGCCAAGCTTCCCGTTTTTCAGCGCATCGGCCACGGCCTGCTCGTCCACCAGCGCACCGCGGGCGGTGTTCAGCAGGATCATGCCGGGCTTTGCCTTGGCAAGGGTGGCCGCGTTGATCAGCCCCCGTGTTGCAGGTGTTGCCGGGCAGTGCAGGCTGAGCACATCGCTGCGGGCCAGCAGGGCGTCAAAGTCAACGAACTCCACCCCGTCGGCGGCGTACTCCGGCCGCACGGTGCGGGTGCACACCAGCACCTCCATGCCAAAGGCTCTGGCAATGCGGGCGGTCTGCCGCCCAATGCTGCCGTAGCCGTAGATGCCAAAGGTCTTGCCCAGCAGCTCTACCTGCGGCAGCAGCCGGTAGGCAGCGGGATCTTCGGTGCGCCACCGGCCGTCCTGCACAAGACGGTCATAGCGGTCGGCACACTGGCAGATGGCCAGCAGCAGGCTGAAGGTCATCTGCGCCACACTGTGCGTAGAATAGCCCGGCACATTGGCCACGGCCACGCCATGTCGGCGGCAGGCCTGCAGGTCAAGGTTGTCGGTGCCGGTGGCGATGATGCCCACCCACCGGAGCTTCGGGCACCGGGCCAGAACGGTTTCGTCGATGCGGCACTTGTTCAGGAACACGATCTCTGCATCCACGATGCGCGGCACCACCTCCTCCGGCGCGGTGCGCCCATAGCGGGTGACGTCCGGCACCAGCGCTTCCACGCCCGACCAGTCCAGATCTCCCTGTTGTATAGCATAGTCTTCCAAAACAACTGCTTTCATTTGAACTTCCTCCCCCTTTTATTTTACACGGGATACAGCGCCAGCACCGTGCCCTGCGGGCTCTCGCGGCTTTCCAGCGCGGCATAGCCCCGGGCCAGCAGGATGGCAATGTGCACCCGGTCTGCCAGCGGCACCCAGACCGGCGGCTGGTTCTGTCCCAGACAGCCCGCCTGCAGCCAGAAGCAGGGGGCCAGACTGTCCAGCGGGCGGATAGCCCGCAGCGCGAACCCCTGCCGCAGGTACAGCGGCAGCACTTCTTCGGCAGCGCACTCCACTACAGCCCACCGCACCCGGCCCCGGGCCAGCTGTTCCTGCCGGGCGGCGGCAGCAGCCAGCAGCGGTGCAAGGGTCCCGACGGCACGGCTGTCCGGCCCGGCCGCTGGGGTGAGAAAGTACCCGCCCGCCGTGCAACCCCAGCCCAGAAAGCTACGCAGGGCAGCCGCTGCGGCCACATCGGCGTCCATGGGCAGCAGGATGCATCCGGCACCGGGAGCGCCCCGCACACCGCCGGTGCCCCATGCCTCGCCTACTGTCAGCATCCGCAGCACCTCGCTGCGCGGGCGGTACACACAGCTCACTTCACCTCTGACCAGCTGACAGAACTCTTCTGTTGAAAGCCGCCTTACCTGCCGCGTGCGCGGCGGGTCACAAACCTGGATCATTTGGTTTCCCCCATTCTTTTCGTTATGCTCTCAGCATACCGGACCGGGGGCGAGAATCGGCGCGAAACAGGGCCGTTCTTTTTTGTTTTACAGATCCAGCGTTACGTCCTCGCTCAGCACCTGACCAATGGGCTTTGCAATGCACAGGTCGGCTTCGGCATCGGCCCCGGTGGGCTGCATGTTGATGACCACCAGATGGTCGCCCCGGAAGTACCGGATGAGCCCCGCTGCCGGGTACACCACCAGACTGGTGCCGCCGATGATGAGGGTATCCGCATGACGGATGGCGTTCACCGCACCGGACAGCACCTCTTCGTCCAGCCCTTCCTCATACAGCACCACGTCAGGTTTTACGATGCCGCCGCATTCGGTGCAGCGGGGCACGCCGGTGCTGTCTGCAATAAAGTCCACATCGTAGAATTTGCCGCACCGGGTGCAGTAGTTGCGCAGGGTGCTGCCGTGCAGCTCGTACACCGTGCGGCTGCCCGCCGCCTGATGCAGGCCGTCGATGTTCTGGGTGACGACCGCTTTCAGCCTGCCCTCCCGTTCCAGCTTTGCCAGCCGCAGGTGGGCCGCGTTGGGCTTTGCCCCCTTCACGATGAGCTTATCGCGGTAAAAACGGTAAAACTCCTCCGGGTTCTCCTCCCAGAAGGTGTGGCTCAGGATGGTTTCCGGCGGGTAGGCGTACTTCTGATGATAAAGTCCGTCCACACTGCGGAAATCCGGGATGCCGCTCTCGGTGGAAACGCCCGCCCCGCCAAAGAACACGATGCTGCTGCTTTTGGCAATGATTTCTTCCAATGCCTGTACCATAACAAAAAACGCCCCTTTCGCCGGATGTACATTTGTGTTAAGATAGCTTTAGTATAACACAAACTCACAGGAAAGGAAGCGCAGCTTTTGAACGTCTGGTATGTGAACAGCATTCTGGGCACCTTCCGGCTGGAAGAGGAGGACAATGCCATCTGTGGACTGGCCCTCTGCCCGGACGGGGTGCCGGAGCTGGAGCCCCTGCCCCGCAAGGTATGCGAGACGCCCCTTCTGCAGGAGGCCGAGGAACAGCTGAACGAATACTTTGCCGGGGCGCGCAGGGAATTCGACCTGCCGCTGGCCCCCAAGGGCACCCCCTTCCAGAAAGCGGTCTGGGCCGAAATGTGCCGCATCCCCTACGGCGAGACCCGCACCTACGGCCAGCTGGCCGCTGCCATTGGCAGGCCCTCTGCCTGCCGGGCCGTGGGCGGAGCCTGCCACAGCAACCCCATCGCCATCCTTCAGCCCTGCCACCGGGTGGTGGGCCGCAGCGGCCGCCTGACCGGCTATGCCTATGGCGTGGAGATGAAGCAGTATCTGCTGGAACTGGAGCAGGAGTAAGCCTTGCAAACGAAAAAGAGCCATTGCACACCCGTTTCGTGCAATGGCTCTTTATTTTTCACTCCGTTTTACTGTGCGCTGTACACGCTGCCCATCGTCCAGGAATTGTCCGCGCTGTACTTTGCATGGTTGCGCAGGTAGGTGACCCACGCGCCATAGCCGTTGCCGGCGCTCAGATGCACACCATCCGGTGCGGCAAGCATCTCCTTCAGGTTGCCCTCGCCGTCTGCAAGGGTCTCCCACAGGTCCAGATAGACGCAGCCCTTGCTGGCTGCCAGCTGAGCCAGCTGCTCGTTCACACCGTGCAGCACATCCGATGCAAGGCCGGGCTTTTCAGCAGCTGCCGAGGGTCGCACCGGCGGGATAGACTGCACGTAAATGGTGCAGCCATCGCCCAGCGTCTGGCGCAGCATATCCAGCATCTGGCCATAGTAGGCAAGGAAGCGGTCTGACGCGCCCAGTGTGGTGAGGGTGTTGGTGCCCAGCAGGATATACAGCTTTTTGGGCTGCGCTGCGGCCAGCACATCCAGTGCCACCTCCTGCCCGCGGGTGGGGCTCTTGACCGCGCTGCGGTTCACGATGGCATCCGGGCCCACGCCGGTATAGCCGCAGATGAGCGCCCCGCCCAGATTGATCTGGTAATCCGAGAAGCCCACGGTCAGGCTGTCGCCCAGAAAAGCCGCATCCGCAAAATAGCTCAGGTCCACCTGCCCGCAGCTGGGCTGACGGATCACACTGGCGTCATAGGCCTTTACGGTGTACGCTCCGGCGGTCTGCTTTGCCGGGCCAAATGCTTCCAAGGTGACGGCGTCCGGTGTGCCGATACTGCTGTCCGGTGCGGCACTGCTGCTGTCTGCCTCGCCCTGCATGGGCAGCGGGGCCAGAATGTTCTCGGCAATGCCGCCTGCATTGGTGGACGGGGTATCGTCCGCACCCTCTGCGCCTTTTTCCAGAATGGCGGTGATGGCGTAGGATACCAGCAAAATTGCGATCACTGCGCCCAGAAAGCGCAGCCTGCCGCTGACGGTGCCGTGCCGTGCCCGGCGCGGTGCCGAATGATATTCGTGTGAAATGCCCATGGTTTTTCCAGCTTTCTCCAATTTTCCCCCGCAGAGGGGGACTTTTACCGCCCCCGGAGCGGTCTGTTTTTTATTTTATCATAATTTTTTTGCCTGTGCAACCAATTGGGTCTTGCATACAACAGGCAAAACAGGTACAATAAGGATGTGGCAATTTTGCACATTTTACAAAAAGCGTGTGCACGTGCCGCAAACTTTTTTGTATCACTTGCAAGGTGCGGTCTGTTTACCGTCGGTCTGCGGGCAGTGCAGGGCCTCAGGACCATTTTCCCATGCAAAGCGGCGCGGAAGCCGTATCTTGCAGGCGGCGTAAAAATGATAAGAATGAAATTTGCAAAAGGAGGTTCTCATGGCCAAGAACGTGATCATTGGTCAGAGCGGCGGCCCTACCGCCGTGATCAACTCCAGTCTGGCGGGCGTGTACAAAGCAGCCTGCAGTCTGGGCGCAGACAAGGTGTACGGCATGAAGTACGGCATCGAGGGTCTGCTCAAGGAGGAAATGCTGGAGCTGAACGTCCTGCTGGACGACCGCATGAGCATCGAACTGCTCAAGCGCACCCCGTCCAGCTATCTGGGCAGCTGCCGTTACAAGCTGCCGGACCCGGATGTGGACTCCACACCCTTCATCAAGCTGTTCACCCTGTTTGACAAGTACGACATCTCCGCGGTGTTCTACATTGGCGGCAACGACTCCATGGACACCATCGCAAAGCTTTCCCGCTACGGCGATCATGTCGGCAGCAGTGTGCGGTTCATCGGTGTGCCCAAGACCATCGACAACGACCTGTGTCTGACCGACCACACCCCCGGCTACGGCTCTGCCGCCAAGTACATCGCCACCATTTTAAAGGAAGTCATCCGGGATTCCTCCGTGTATGACATCCGCAGCGTGACCGTGGCCGAGATCATGGGCCGCCACGCGGGCTGGCTGGCCGGTGCGGCCTGCCTTGCCGGCGGCGACGACTGCGAGGGCCCGGATCTGATCCTGCTGCCTGAGGTGCCCTTCGATCAGGACAAGTTCCTTGCCCGGGTGGACGAGCTGCAGCGCCGCAAGTCCAACGTCATCATCGCTGCCAGCGAGGGCGTCAAGACTGCCGACGGCACCTATCTGTGTGATCTGGTGTCCACTGCCGGTCAGCTGGATGCCTTTGGCCACAAGGCCGTGCTCAGCGGCACCAGCCGCTATCTGTCCGACCTGATCCACGACAAGCTGAACTGCAAGAGCCGCGCCATCGAGTTCTCCACTCTGCAGCGCTGCGCCAGCCATCTGGCCAGCCGCACGGACGTGAACGAGGCCTACGCTGTGGGCGGTGCCGCAGCAGCCGCCGCCTTTGCGGGCGAGACCGGCCGCATGATCGCGCTCAAGCGCATTTCCGCTTATCCCTATCAGTGCATCACCGAGTCGGTGGATGTGCAGCAGGTGGCAAACCTTGAAAAGAAGGTGCCGCTGGACTGGATCAGCCCCGACGGGATGCAGGTGACGGCTGCTTTTGAGGAGTATGCCCGTCCGCTGATCCTGGACGAGGTGACCCCCGTTTACGTCAACGGCACCCCGCGCCACATCCGTCTGTAACCCCTTTTCCCGCGTCTGTTTTCGTGCATCCTGCACGTAATATATTGCCGAAACAGAAAAACAAAAAAGGAGAAATCATCATGGGTAAAAATGCAATCGTTGGTCAGTCTGGCGGTCCTACTTCCGTCATCAATGCAAGTCTTGCGGGCGTCTTTGAGAGCTGCAAGAGCCGCGGCGCAGACATCGTCTACGGCATGTGCAATGGCGTTGCCGGTCTGCTGGAGGAGCGGGTGGTGGATCTTTCCACCGTGCTGACGGACGATCTGGACATCGAGCTGCTCAAGCGCACCCCGTCCAGCTTCCTCGGCAGCTGCCGCTACAAGCTGCCCGACTGGCATGCGGACGAGACCGTCTACAAAAAGCTGTTCGCCATTCTGGAAAAGCTGAACATCGGCTACTTCTTCTACATCGGCGGCAACGACTCCATGGACACCATCGGCAAGCTGGCCGAGTACGGCGAGCGCATCCAGAGCGACATCCGCTTTATGGGCGTGCCCAAGACCATCGACAACGACCTGATGGTCACCGACCACACCCCCGGCTACGGCTCTGCTGCCAAGTACATCGGCGTGGTGATGAAGGAGATCATCCGCGACGCCACCGTGTACGGCACCAAGTACGTCACCGTGGTGGAGATCATGGGCCGCAACGCAGGCTGGCTGACCGCTGCCGCTGCTCTGGCAAAGAGCGACGACTGCGAGGGCGTGGACATGATCTGCCTGCCCGAAGTCCCCTTCAACGTGGAACACTTTATTGAGAAGGTGCGCGTGATGCAGGAAAAGAAGCCCAGCATCGTGATTGCCGTGTCCGAAGGCGTCAAGCTGGAGGATGGCCGTTACGTCTGTGAGCTGGCCGACGATGTGCACGCTGTGGACGCCTTTGGCCACAAGGCCCTGACCGGCACCGCCCGGTATCTGGCCAACGTGGTGGCCCGCAATCTGGACACCAAGACCCGCTGCATCGAGCTTTCCACCCTGCAGCGCTGCGCAGGCCATCTGACCAGCCGCACCGACATCACCGAGGCCTATCAGGTAGGCGGTGCTGCTGCCAAGGCTGCTTTTGAGGGCGTCACCGGCCAGATGGTGGCCCTGAAGCGCATCTCCAACAGCCCGTACCAGTGCACCACCGAGCTGCACCCCATCAGCGAGGTTGCAAACCTCGAAAAGAAGGTGCCGCTGAGCTGGATGAACGCCAACCACACCCAGATGACCGATGAGTTTCTGGCTTATGCCCGCCCGC
Source organism: Faecalibacterium sp. 9 (assembly GCF_048320955.1). Classification (NCBI taxonomy): domain Bacteria; kingdom Bacillati; phylum Bacillota; class Clostridia; order Eubacteriales; family Oscillospiraceae; genus Faecalibacterium; species Faecalibacterium sp. 9. The sequence goes on along the minus strand of NZ_JBLWGB010000003.1, from coordinate 448,132 downwards.
TGATCCAGGCCGAGCTGACCCCGCTGTACATTGCCGGTCTGCCCCACCATATCTACATGAAGAATCAGAAGTGATCTCTCCCGCATTGATTTTTCTCAAGGCATGATAAAAGCCCGTCCGAGTTTTACGCCCGGACGGGCTTTTTGCATTTCGGTATTTTCCGCTTCAGAAGCTCAGACCACTGCGCCGACTTTGGGTGCGCCGCCTGCGATCTCCTCTGCCGTCAGGGGCTTTGCCTCCACCGGGGCATTCAGGCGTTCCTTGGCCACCGCCAGCATCAGCTTGATGCGGTTCTCCTGATTGACCTTGGTGGCACTGGGGTCGTAATCGATGGGGGTGATGTTGGCACTGGGGTACAGGGCGCGGATCTTGTTCACCATGCCCTTGCCCACGATGTGGTTGGGCAGGCAGCCGAAGGGCTGGGCGCACACGATATTGCCGTAGCCGCCCTGCACCAGCTCGATCATCTCGGCGGTCAGCAGCCAGCCCTCGCCCATCTTGGCACCCAGCGAAATGATGCCCTTGGGCTTTCCCACCAGCTCCTTGAAGGGGCCGGGGGCGTAGAAGCCTGCGTCGGCCTCGGCCTTGAGCATGGCGCGCTCGATGCCATCCAGCCAGTTGAGGAACTGATCGATGCCGATCTTCACCGCCAGCTTGCCGCCGTACAGCACATGATCCTCGCCCATGTTGAAGGCGCAGTACTGCACAAAGCCCATCAGGCCCGGGAAGTTCACCTCACAGTCCTGACTTTCCAGAAACTTCTGCAGGTCGTTGTTGCCCAGCGGGCTGTACTTGACATAGATCTCGCCCACAACGCCCACCTTGACCTTGGGCACCCGGGTAACGGGAATGGCGGCAAAGTCCTTTGCGATGAGGGGGAAGGTGTGCTTCATCTCCCCGGCGGTGTAGCCCTTGCCCGCCAGCAGCACACGGCCCAGACGTTCCACCCACAGGTCTACCATCTTATCGGCGGCACCCTTCTCGTTCTCGTAAGGTGCCACCTGATTGCGCAGAGCGCACAGCATGTCGCCGTAGAAGATGCAGGCCAGTGCACGGCGGGCCAGCGGCAGGGTCATCTGGAAGCCGCTGTCCTTTTCCAGACCCGAGAAGTTCAGGCTGGCCACCGGGATCTGCGGATATCCGGCCTTCACCAGTGCCTTGCGCAGCAGATGGATGTAGTTGGAGGCACGGCAGCCGCCGCCGGTCTGGGTGATGAGCAGAGCGGTGTGGTCCAGATCATACTTGCCGCTGTTCAGTGCGTCCAGAAACTGGCCAATGACCAGCAGGGCCGGATAGCAGGTGTCGTTGTGGACGTATTTCAGGCCCAGCTGTGCCACAGCACTACCGCAGTTGCCCAGGATCTCGCACTTGTAGCCGTCGTAACGTAGGGCGTACTCCAGCAGGCGGAACTGGGTAATGGCCATGTTGGGGATGAGGATGGTATGGGTCTTCTTCATCTCCGGGGTAAATTTGGGATAATTGTATTCCATAGGTTCCTCCTATGTTGCTTTTTTAAAAAGCCTTTTGCGCTCTCTCTATTTTATTCTGCCTTTTCTGCGGCCACCTCGTCCCGCTCGTCCAGAGCGGCGAACAGACTGCGCAGGCGGATATTCACGGCACCCAGATTGGTGATCTCGTCGATCTTGAGCTGGGTGTAGAGCTTGCCGCCCTCCTGCAGGATCTCGCGGGTCTCATCGGTAGTGATGGCATCCACGCCGCAGCCAAAGGACACCAGCTGCACCAGATCCATATCCTTCTGGGTAGTGCAGTATTTGGCGGCGGCATACAGGCGGCTGTGGTAGGTCCACTGGTTCAGCACGCTGGTGGGGAACTTCTGCACCCGGTTGGAGATGCTGTCCTCGGTAACAACGGCAGCGCCGTGGCGGGTGATAAGGCGGTCGATGCCGTGGTTCACCTCGGGGTCCACATGGTAGGGGCGGCCTGCCAGCACGATGATGCGCTTGCCCTGACGGCGGGCTTCATCGATGATCTCGCTGCCCTTCACCCGGATTTTTGCCATGTGGGACTCGTATTCCGCATAGGCGGCATCCGCTGCGGCCTGCACCTCTTTTTCAGAGATGCCGCCGAAGTACTTGGGCAGGATGTTCTTTGCCATCTTGTGCACAAAGTCCTTGGGGCGGTGGATGCCCACATAGTCATAAATGAATTTGGTACCTTCCAGCTCCGGGCAGTTGCCTGCCAGAACCTCGGGGTAGTAGGCCACCACCGGGCAGTTATAGTGGTTGTCGCCCAGTCCCTCGTCCACATTGTAGGTCAGGCAGGGATAGAAAATGGCGTCCAGCTGCATCTGGCTCAGCGCCTTGATGTGGCCGTGGCTCAGCTTTGCCGGGAAGCAGGCGGTGTCGCTGGGGATGGTGGCCTGACCGGCCAGATACAGCCCGCGGCTGGACACCGGACTGGTGTGCACCGCAAAGCCAAGCTTTGTCCAGAAGGCCCACCAGAAGGGCAGCAGCTCGTAGAAGCCCAGACACAGCGGGATGCCGATGGAGCCGCGGCTGCCGGGCACCGGCTTATACTCTGCCAGCAGCTGCTGCTTGTAGGCGTAGAGGTTCAGGCTGTCGTCGGCGCTCTTGCCGGTCACGGGCTTGTCGCAGCGGTTGCCGGAGATGTACTTGCGGCCGTCCGCAAAGGTGTTGACGGTGAGCTGGCAATGGTTGCCGCAGCCGCCGCACTTGACGCTGACCACCTTCTGCGCAAAGGCTTCCAGCTCCTGCTCGTTCATCATGGCAGAGGCGGTCCGTCCGCTCTTATGGCTCTGGCGCAGGCCGTACAGCGCCGCACCGTAAGCGCCCATCAGACCGGCGATGTCCGGGCGGATGACCTCCACCCCCATCTCCTTTTCAAAGGCGCGGAGCACGGCTTCATTATAGAAGGTACCGCCCTGCACCACGATCTTGCGGCCCAGCTCTTCCGGGCTGGAAGCGCGGATGACCTTGTACAGTGCGTTCTTGACCACGCTGATGGACAGGCCTGCCGAGATGTTCTCGATGCTGGCACCGTCCTTCTGGGCCTGCTTGACCGAGCTGTTCATGAACACGGTGCAGCGGCTGCCCAGATCCACCGGACGGTCTGCGAACAGGCCAAGGCTGGCAAATTTCTTCACATCGTAGCCCAGCGCCTGCGCAAAGGTCTGCAGAAAGCTGCCGCAGCCGGAGGAGCAGGCTTCGTTCAGGAAGATGTTGCTGATGGCTCCATCCTCGATCTTGAAGCACTTCATATCCTGCCCGCCGATATCGATGATGAAATCCACATCCGGCATGAAGTATTTGGCGGCGGTAAAGTGTGCCACCGTCTCCACCAGACCGTAGTCGCAGCGGAAGGCGTTCTTCACCAGGTCTTCGCCGTAGCCGGTGGTGGTGACGCTGGCCACCTGCAGGCCCGGGTGCTCCTTGTAAATTTTGAGCAGCTGCTCCCGGATCAGGGGCAGCGGGTTGCCCAGATTCGGCTGATAGTTGGTGTAGAGGATCTGGCTCTTCTCGTCCACCACCACCAGCTTGACGGTGGTGGAGCCGGAGTCGATGCCGATATGCACCGGGCCGCACTGGGCACTGAAGGGCACGCGGGGCACGCTGTGGGACATGTGGCGGGCGTGGAAGGCCTCGTATTCCTCCTTGCTGGCGAACAGCGGCGGTTCACTGGCATAGGTGGCAGTGGCAGCATACTGGTCCAGCGCATCCGCCACCTCGGACAGAACAAAAGACTTGTCGGCATAGAGGGCAGCACCCAGTGCCACATACAGCAGGCTGTTCTCCGGGCAGGTGCCGGTCACGTTCAGCGCTTCGTCAAAGCTTTTGCGCAGCACGCTGCTGAAGGTGAGCGGGCCGCCCAGATACAGGATATTTCCCTTGATGGGACGGCCCTGTGCAAGGCCTGCAATGGTCTGGTTGACCACAGCTTTATAAATGCTGGCAGCAATGTCCTCGGTGCGGGCACCCTGATTGATCAGCGGCTGCACGTCACTTTTGGCGAACACGCCGCAGCGGGAGGCGATGGTGTAGGTGCGCTGGGCATTCTCTGCCGCTTTGTTCATCTCGTCGGCACCCATCTTCAGCAAAGTCGCCATCTGGTCGATGAAGGCGCCGGTGCCGCCGGCGCAGCTGCCGTTCATGCGCACCTCGGTGCCATTGGTCAGGAACAGGATCTTGGCATCCTCGCCGCCCAGCTCAATGACACAGTCCGTCTGGGGCACAAAGCGCTTGACCGCCACGCGGGTGGAGAACACCTCCTGTACAAAGGGCACGCCGCAGCTGTCGGCCAGACCCATGCCAGCCGAACCGGAAATGCTCAGCAGCGCCTTCTGACCGTGCATCTGCTCGGCATCGATGCGGCGCAGCAGCTCCTGCGCCTTTTCCAGAATATGGCTGTAGTGCCGTTCGTATGTAGAATACAGCAGCGTATCATGTTCATCCAGCACCACACACTTGATGGTGGTGCTGCCGATGTCAAGACCTACTCTCACGTCGTTTTCCTCCTAAGGACAAATGCCGGAGACGACGTCCCCGGTAAAAGGCAAAGCAATTTCTTTACCAAAAATTAGTTTGGTAACGAATCATTCATTGAATCGCATACAGCTGTATTATAATCCAATTCTGTGGTGCAATCAATGCATGTGCTTCATTTTACACGGAAAAAATAGTATTTTCCGCGCAAAAAGTTAAACATTTTGTGAACTTGTCCAGATTGAAACGGCGGCATCTGCAGCTCAGTCTGCAAACAAAAACTGCTGCACAGGCGCTCTCCCATGCAGCAGTATCTTCTTCCTATTTATCATGCAGCAGTGTCTTCTTCCTATTTATAGAGCAGGCTTCAGCACCGGTTCCTCACAGGTCTTCCGTGCCGCCGCGCTCCGGCATGGTGCGCAGCTCCCGCACCAGCATATTGCGCAGCTGGTATTGCTGCTGCGTCCGCACCGAGCTGCAGTCCGAACGCAATTCCACGGTCGGTTCCGGCATCGGTTCATCGCACAGCGGGATGGTCACGACGGCCCGGGTGCCTTTTTCCGGTGCACGCTGTTCTACCCGCAGGTCCCAGCCCATACGGCGGCAGCACTCGCGGCAGAGCAGCAGGCCAAGCCCGGCTCCGCCCAGAAAGCAGCGGCGGTTTTCCAGCCATGCTTCTCTGCTTGTTTCCGGCAGACCGCAGCCGTCATCCAGCACGGTCAGCTGCCAGAAGCTCTCGCACCGGCGCAGCGTCAGCTGCACTTTGCCGCCTGTGCCGCAGGCACGCAGCGCATTGGAGAGCAGATGCAGGCACAGCAGCTCTGCATCGCTGCAGTCGGCCATCACACGGCAGGACGTCAAGCCGCCATAGTCCAGCGTCAGCTCCACATCCAGCTGCTCCTGCACCATATCGGCCTGCGCTGCGATCTGCTGCAGCATCTGGCACAGGTCCAGCGGGGAAAGCTGCGGGGGCTCTTCTGCGCGCAGAAAATCCAGCAGGGTCATCACTTCGTTCATCGTGCGGTCCAGCCGTGCCGCAGCGGCGCTGATGTCATTCACAGCCTGCCGCGTCTGCTCATCGGCTCCGACCCGTGCAAGGTGCTGCTCCAGATATTCGCAGTTGCGCCCGACCAGTCCCAATGCATGGAAGCAGGCCTGTTCCACATCTTTCTGCGGGATTGCCTGTGCCGTCAGTGCTCCCGCGTCATTTTGCCACTCTTGCTCCATATCTTTACGCCTCCAAAGCCTCCTGCTCAGCCGCCTTTCCGATGCTGAAGATAGTTTTTGATTGCATAGATCAATTTGCCGGTCGTGGGCTTTTCGTCTGTAAAGCCGCTTTTTTCTTTGAACGCCAGCCATTCTGCGGTGGGTCTGGCTTCCAGCTGATCGACCATGCGCCGGATCCCGCTGTCCACGGCAGAGACCGACACCTCATACTGTTCGCCCACCGCCTGCAGGATCTCCTTGCGGATCGCCAGCTTCTGGATGGTGCCATACACCACGCCCACTGCGCTGGACAGATAGCGGCTATTCATGTCCGGCTGCCGGATTCCCCAGCCCTCGTACAATTCCTGACACCTGCGTTCCATCTGCCGGTTCTGCCGTCCCGGCATCCGGTACAGCTCCCACAGCAGGCTTCTGAGCTCCGTACGGCCAACATAACACAGGCCTTCGCCGGACTCCGGGCAGAGGATGCTGCTGTTCTGCCGCCGGGCTTCATCGATCATCAATACCGGGGGCCTTGCTTCCGTGGTGCGGAGCTCCGTCAGAAGTTCCAGCCCGCTCATATCTTCCAGCTGGCTGCAAAGAATCACTGCGTCGAATCTCCGGCCCTGCTGCAGCTGCTCCAGCAGGCGGCTGCCGTTCTGAAAGCAGGTGCACTCTGACCCGGCGCATTGCTCCTGTATGTAATTCTTTTGTACCCGCAGTTCCTTGCGGTCGTAGCTTCCAAGGGCGATCTGCAGCGTTCTGTCTGTGTTCTCATTCTCCACACAACGCGCCGCCTTTCTGCCTGAGCTGGTCTGTGCCGGCCAGTTCCTCTACCACATCCTGCCAGATCTCCGGCTGGACGCCATTCTCACACAGATACCGCAGGATCCGGTAGCCGAATTCCGGTGCCGCCGCGATGTACCGGCTTTCCATGCACTGTCGGCTCCCGGTGCGGCAAAGGGTCAGACGACAGCCGCTTTCATCGTCCGCATCCATCGAATACACCAGCGTATATGCCTTCTGCAGCCCGTCAATTGCCGAAAACTGACGGATCATAGGTGAAAATGCACGTTCCATAATTCTTCCTCCTTGCTACAGGGTTCCGCAGTATTTTACTGTATTCCCTATTTTTCCTGTTTTGCTGTAAAAGCTTTCCCGAGTTTATTTTAAAGAGCAAGAAGGGAGTGGTACAACCCCGAAGAAGCGTCTATTTTCATCAGGCTGCATCTTTACGCCATACTTTATTTTTTACAACTTTTTTACAACGCATGTCCATTTTGACCAGAATTTACCACGGTTTTTAGCATCTGGTCGCTTTTGTCCGGCCCGGCCATGCCGCTTTTTGCTTTTTCAGCGGCATCTCCTGCTCCTAAAATAGCACGAATGCGACGCAAATTCAACTTTTCGACTCATTTTCCCGGTCTTTTCCCGTTTTGGACAGCCAGCCTCTGCCAACAGCACATAATTTTATCCATTCCGCAGAAATTCTCACCCGGTTATACACAGTTTTTTCATATTATTACGGTAAAATAAAAGAGTATGACATTCTGCGCAGAGCGCAGCTTTTGATAGTTCATTGGAAAGAGCGGCACCGTTCCTGTGGGGAGCGGCCGGAAAGGCTTGCACATGCTCCAACTCAAACACATCAAAAAAGAATACAAGACCGGCGATCTGATCCAGAAAGCACTGGATGACGTCAGCCTGAACCTGCGGGACAATGAATTTGTTGCCATTCTCGGCCCCAGCGGTTCCGGCAAGACCACCCTGCTGAACATCATCGGCGGCCTGGACCGCTACGACAGCGGTGATCTGATCATCAACGGTGTTTCCACCAAAAAATACACCGACCGCGACTGGGACTCCTACCGCAACCACACCATTGGTTTTGTGTTCCAGAGCTACAATCTGATCCCCCACCAGACGGTGCTCTCCAACGTGGAGCTGGCACTGACCATTTCCGGTATTTCGGGTGCGGAGCGCCGCAGCCGGGCCGCCAAGGCACTGGAACAGGTGGGTCTGGGAGACCAGCTGCACAAGCATCCCAGCGAGATGTCCGGCGGTCAGATGCAGCGTGTGGCCATTGCCCGCGCTCTGGTGAACAATCCCGATATCCTGCTGGCGGACGAGCCCACCGGTGCACTGGACAGCGAGACCAGCATTCAGGTCATGGAGCTGCTAAAGGAGGTGGCCAAAGACCGCCTTGTGGTCATGGTCACCCACAACCCGGAGCTGGCCGAACGGTATGCCACCCGCATCGTCCGTCTGCGCGACGGCATCATCCAGTCCGACACGGCCCCCTTCCTGCCGGACGATGCCGTGCTGGCCCCGCCGGTGCACAGGAATCTGGGCCATTCCTCCATGTCTTTGCTGACGGCCCTTTCCCTGAGCTTCAACAATCTGCTCACCAAAAAGGCCCGCACCCTGCTCACCGCATTTGCCGGTTCCATCGGCATCATCGGCATCGCGCTGATCCTCTCACTCTCGGCCGGTGTGAGCAATTATATCCAGGACATGGAGCGTTCCACCCTTTCGGAGTATCCGCTGCAGATCACCTATAACGGCATTGACCTTGCCGCCCTGCTGAACCCGGAGAGTTATACCACTGCCGTTGCCGATACCACCGGCGTCGGCAGTGTATCGTCCTCTTCCGCCCCGGAGGGAATGGTCACAGTGCGGGAGCTGCTTTCCCAGCTGACCGAGGACACCTCCAATTCCAACGACCTTGCCTCCCTGAAAGCCTATCTGGACAGCCCGGACTGCCCTATCCCGGAGGACGCTGCTTCCATCGAGTACACCTACGGCTCCTACCCGCTCATCTACCGCCAGAATAAGGACGGCACCGTGCGTCAGGTGTATCCGGACAGCACCATCTCTTCCCTGAGCAACACCGCCTCTGCTGCCGGTATCGTCTCCTCCATGACCAACCAGAATGTGTTCACCGAAATGGCCGAGGCACCTTCTCTGTACGAGAACCAGTACGACGTCAAGGCAGGCCGCTGGCCGAATGGTGCCAACGAAGCCATTCTGGTGCTGAACGCAGACGGCAGTGTCAGCGACTATGCGCTTTACCTGATGGGCATTGAGGATGAAAACGTGATGCTGCGTTTTCTGGAAGCATATTCCAGAGACAAAAACACTCCTGCGCCCACCGGTTACAGCACCTATCCCTACGAAACCTTTGTGGGGCTGAAGTTCAAGATACTGACCCTTTCCGACCTTTATGCCTATGACGAGGAACGTCAGATCTGGCGCAACCAGTCCGGCGATGAAGCCTTCATGGAACAGGCCGTTGCCGACAGCCCGGATCTGACCATCGTGGGCGTCGTCCAGCCCAAGCCGGACGCCAGCTCCACCATCCTGCCCACCGGCGTTGCCTATTCCCATGCGCTGACCTATTACGCCATCGACCATGCCGCCGAGAGCGAGGTCGTAAAGCAGCAGCTTGCCCACCCGGATACCAACGTGCTCACCGGTGAACCCTTTGACACGGAGCAGCAGGACAAGAGCAGCCTTGATTTTTCCTCCCTGTTCTCTGTGGACACCGATGCGCTGAAGGATGCCTTCCAGTTCGACGCCAGCAAGCTGCAGTTTGACCTGAGCGGCGCGTTCAATTTGACGAACGGCTCCTTCGACCTTGCGTCCATCATCGATCCGTCCTCCTTCCAGCTGGATATGAACGATCTTGACCTGAGCGACATCGACCTGAGCGATGTGCAGCTGCCGGAGATGGATTCGCTGGATCTGAGCCAGCTGTTCGCGGATATGGACATGTCCATTTCGCAGGATGCGCTGCAGGAACTGATGAAGAACGTCATGAACGGCTACAAGCGCTACATCATCGGCAACGGCATCCTGAATCTGGACAAGATCGGTTTCTCTTCCTATATGGAGAGCGACATATTCAAGCAGATTCTTGCCGAGTCCATGGGCAGCCTGCTGGATACCTCCGGCCTGCAGGATCAGTTCACTGCTTCGCTGCAGCAGAACCTGCAGGGCATCATGGCCCGCTATCTGGAAAGCTATTCCCAGCAGCTCACCCAGAAGCTGGGCGAAGCCTTGCAGGAAAAGCTCACTGCCGCCATTCAGGCTCAGATCGGCACCGTGATGCAGCAGCTGATGCGCCAGCTGACTACGCAGTTCAGCCAGCAGCTGCAGACCGCGATCCAGAAGAACATTTCCAAGCTCAGCAGTCAGGTGGAGGACGCACTGCAGATCGACGCTGCGGTGTTCCAGAATGCCGTGCGACTGAACATGAGCACCGACGATCTGGTGGATCTGGTCAAGCTGAACCTGCAGTCCGGCTCCACCACCTACAACAGCGTACTGGGCTCGCTGGGCTACTCTGATTACGCATCGCCCGGAGCCATCTGGATCTATCCCAACAGCTTTGAGGCCAAGAACCGCATCGTGGAAAACCTGAACGCCTACAACGCCTCCATGCGCGAGCAGGGACAGGACGACAAGGTGATCGTTTTCTCCGACACGGTCGGCACCCTGATGAGCGCCGTGACCAAGATCGTGGGCATGGTCAGCAACGTACTGGTGGCCTTTGTGGCCATCTCGCTGGTGGTCTCCTCCATCATGATCGGCGTCATCACCTATATCAGCGTGCTGGAGCGCCGCAAGGAAATCGGCATTCTGCGTGCCATTGGTGCTTCCAAGCACAATGTCTCGCAGGTGTTCAACGCCGAGACCTTCATCATCGGTCTGTGCTCCGGCGTGATCGGCGTGGGCCTGTGCCTGCTGCTGCTGATCCCCGGCAACATGCTCATCCATTCCATTGCCGGTACCAACAGCGTCACTGCCGTGCTGCCGCCCAAGGCCGCATTGATCCTGATCGTACTGGCCACCCTGCTTACCATCCTCGGCGGCCTGCTCCCCGCCCGCAGCGCAGCCAAGTGCAACCCCGTTACCGCACTGCGCTCCGAATAAATTTTTCCTTGCAGGCCGGTGTCCCCGCGTGGGATGCCGGCCTGTTTTGGGTATGGAGTTTTGCATTCCCGCCCGGGTTGTGCTAGAATAAGAAAAAAGCTTTTCCAAAGGAGATTTCCTTATGCCGAATATCATTGAGATCACCGACCTTTCCGCGCCGGAGCTAGACATCTACGCCCGCCTGACGCAGGCGCAGCTGCGCAGCCGTCTGGAGCCGGAAAAAGGTATCTTCATTGCCGAAAGCCCCAAGGTGATCGCCCGCGCACTGGATGCCGGGTACACGCCGCTCTCCCTGCTCATGGAGCGCCGACAGATCACCGGCCCTGCGGCAGAGATCCTGACCCGCTGCGGCGATGCGCCGGTGTACACCGCTGACCGTGACACGCTGGCCAGCCTGACCGGCTTTGAGCTGACCCGGGGTGTGCTGTGCGCGTTCCGCCGTCCGCTGCCCCGCAGTGTGGAAGAGGTCTGCCGCAATGCGCGCCGGGTGGCCGTGCTGGAAGGCATTGTGGACTCCACCAATGTGGGGGCCATCTTCCGCAGTGCCGCCGCGCTGAATATGGACGCGGTGCTCATCACCCCCTCCTGCTGCGACCCCCTGTGCCGCCGGGCGGTGCGCGTGAGCATGGGCACCGTGTTTCAGGTGCCATGGGCACAGATCGGTGCGTCCCCTGCCGACTGGCCGGAGAACGGCATCGCACAGCTGCACGCTCTGGGCTTCCGGACTGCCGCCATGGCCCTGAGCGACCGTTCCGTGAGCATCGATGATGCCGCCCTTGCTGCTGAGCCCAAGCTCGCCATCGTTCTGGGCACCGAGGGCGATGGCCTTGCCCCCAGCACCATTGCCGCCTGCGACCACACCGTGAAGATTCCCATGTCCCACGGCGTGGACTCGCTGAACGTTGCCGCCGCCAGTGCTGTGGCCTTCTGGCAGCTGGGCCGCCGCTGAAACAGCACATAATTCTCTTGACAAATCATCCGAACAGAGTTACACTAACAGCGTCATCATATGGGCCTGTAGCTCAGTTGGGATGAGCGTTCGGTTCGCATCCGAAAGGTCAAGGGTTCGACTCCCTCCAGGTCCATAGTTTATAAAAAGAGAAAGCCTCCATGTTCAACCGCATGGAGGCTTTCTTTTTTGTCCTGCAGAAAAATACCGGCAGAGCCCGTATCAGAAGGCCCTGCCGGTATTGTATTATCCGATCACAGATATGCTACCGTATCCGCAAGTGGCTTGCGGGAGCCATGGTTCGGCAGCGGCACAGCGCCCGGTGCGGCATGGCCCAGATCCATGATCATCAGGATCTCTTCATTTTCGGGCAGGCCCAGCTCTTTTGCCAGCTGCTCCGGATCAAAAAAGTTGACCCAGCAGCTGTCCACGCCTGCATTGGCAGCGGCCAGGATCATGTGGGTGGCCACGATGGTGGCATCCTCCACACCGGAGTCCCGCCTGCCGCCGGGGTAGGTGAACACATTGGTACGGTCAAACGCCACCACCAGACAGGTGGGTGCATTGTAGCGGCAGGGCGTTGCCTTGTCGATCTTTGCAAGCCCCTCTGCCGACTGGATCACATAGATCTTCTGCTCCTGAAAATTCTTGGCAGTCGGTGCCACGCGGCCTGCCTCCAGGATCTCGGTCAGCTTTGCGGCGTCCACCGCCTTGCCTGCATCAAAATTTTTGCAGGAATACCGGTTCCGGACTACTTCTGTAAATTCCATGCTCGTGTTCCCTCCTGTTTGTTCGGTTTTCTGCGCTCATTATAGCACATCACTGCACTGAAGAAAAGCCGCTGCGCATATTTTTCCGCCGCTTTAGCTCAGAACAGATCCAGCATACTGTCCAGATAGATCGCTTCCCGCACCTGCAGCTGATATTCCGGCTTTGTCATGTAGTACAGCAGAAATTCCAGGATCAGCGCGCTGCCAAGGCCTCTGCCTTCGATCTTGAAATGGGAAAAGCCCATGGGCAGGTAGGTCCTGCAGATCTCCTCCGTCCCGATAAACGCCGGGCTCTGCATTGCTCTGGAAAAGCGGTAGCCCTCCTGTGCATCGGGTGCGGTACATACGTGCTCCGGGCAGGCTTCGCCAAGGTTTTTGCGGCTGACGGTCTCATAGCACAGCTTCCGGTCTTTGCAGCCGGGCCAGCAGCACTCATTGCAGAGAAATTCCACCTTATCCTTCTGGGGCTGCGGCAGTCCTTTGAGCTGGTCAAACGCTTTGTTCAGCCGGAAATCCGGCACCACAAAGCGGAACTCCTCCCGTTCCAGTTCCCTGCGCAGCTGGGCAAACTCCGTCAGGACCTTGGTGGTGGAGGACACAAAGTAAAAACCCGGGTACCGCGCTTTCAGGTACTCCAGCAGCAGCTCCGAGTGTACGATGACCCCATTCTGCACGCCGCTGCCCGCTTCAAACAGCGCACACAGGGCATTGCATTTCGGGTCGCGCAGGTGCTCCTTCTGCAGCAGTGAATTGCTGAAGGTGAGCCGGGCAGAGATGCCGTACTCCCGCAGCAGCGCCCGCACCTCTTTTGCGCTCTGGTCGCCAAAGCCTGCACGGCCCCCGCCCCAGATGCAGTCTGCCGGGGCTCCGTAGATGGAACCGATCTCGCACCAGTCGTAGAAATACGCGCGGTGCTCCCGGAACAGGGGCAGAAACACACGGTACAGCTCATAAAATTCAAACAGGCCGGGCAGATGATAGTATGCCTTGCCGCCAAGATCGTTCATCGTTTTGCGCTCTCCTCCAACAGGCCGACCAAGGGCCATGATCTGCTTTTATTGTACCACGCTTCGCCAAAACAGAAAAGAGGGGGGTCTGCCCCCCTCACGGAAATCAGCTTTTGCAGCCGAACCCGGAGCGAAAGCCTTTGTGTGGAAGATCGATCTCCGTGTTCCGCCGCCCTCTTTATAAAAAGGAAGAGAACTGTGTCAAAATTGTAAAAGATAAATTATTTTAACTATTATTCTTGACTTATCCAACAGTTCGGCTATAATAGTCGTGTTCGCAAGAAACATCAAAATATTTAGTTAAAAATACAAACTTAACAAAACAAAGGAGACTACTACCATGACGTTTGAAGAAATGAAGAAGATCGTTGTCGATACCCTGAACTGCGACGAGGACAAGGTCACGATGGAGGCCAGCCTGACCGAGGATCTGGAGGCTGACAGTCTGGACGCTGTGGAGCTGAACATGGCTCTGGAGGATGCCTGCGGCGTGTCCATCCCGGACGAGGAGCTGGCAAAGCTCAAGACCGTGGGCGACATCTTCAACTACATCACCGCACACGTCTGAGGCAAAAAGCGATGAACGATATCCGAGATCTGTTCCCCGGCCGGATGCGGGAGCGCACCTTCCAGCTGAAAGCCAAGCGGGACGCCGGGGCCGTCTGGCACGAGCCCCAGTTCGTGGAGTGCAAGCAGTGCGGCCGCCGTGCAGCACGCACCCTGTGGACCAAAAGCCTTTTCGTCTGCCCCAACTGCGGCTATCACATGCCCATCGGCGGATACTACCGGCTGAGTCTGGTATTGGATCACGGCAGCTTCCGGGAACTGGATGCAGACCTGCCTCCGCAGGATGTGCTCAGCTTTCCGGACTACAGCGAGAAGCTTGCTGCCGCCCAGAACAAGACCGGCCTGCGCGAAGCCGCTGTCACAGCCACCGGCCGCATCGGCGGGGTGGCCTGCGTGGCAGCCGTGCTGGACAGCCGCTTTTTCATGGGCAGCATGAGCACTGCTGTGGGCGAAAAGATCACCCGTGCAGTGGAATACGCCGCCGCCAAGCGGCTCCCGCTGGTCATCTTTTCAGCCAGCGGCGGTGCGCGGATGCAGGAGGGCATTTTCAGCCTGATGCAGATGGCCAAGACCAGCGCCGCCATCCAGCGATTCTCCGCAAAGGGCGGGTTGTACATCAGTGTGCTCACCCATCCCACCACCGGCGGCGTGACCGCCAGCTTTGCCAGCCTTGGCGACATCATGCTGGCAGAGCCCGGTGCGCTGATCGGTTTTGCCGGGCCCCGGGTCATTGAACAGACCATCGGCGAAAAGCTGCCTGCCGGATTCCAGCGCAGCGAGTTCCAGATGGAGCACGGCTTTGTGGATCAGGTGATCCCCCGCAGCCAGCTGCGGGATACCCTGATCCAGATCTTACAGCTCCACACAGGAGGAAAGCACGAATGATCAAAGAAATTCTGGAACAGCTGGCTCCGCTGGACGCCCAGATCGCCGCGCTGAAGGGCCGCGGCAATGACATGGAAGCCATCACGGCTCATGCGTCCGAACTGGCTGAGCTGGCCGTGGAGGAGGACGAGATCCTGCGCACCTGCGGCCCGCTGACCGCTGAGGACCGGGTGTTTCTGGCCCGGCATCCGGAACGCCCCCACATCGATGAGATCGTGAACGCATTGTTCACCGATTTCTTTGAGCAGCGCGGCGACCGTCAGTGCAAGGAAGACCCTGCCATTCTGGGCGGCATCGCCCGTTTTCACGGATTGCCGGTGACGGTCATCGGCCACCGGAAGGGTGCTACGCTGGAAGAAAATCTGGCCTGCAACTTTGGTATGCCGGGGCCGGAGGGCTACCGCAAGGCTCTGCGCCTGATGAAACAGGCGGAAAAGTTCGGCCGCCCCATCATCACCTTTATCGACACCCCGGGCGCTTACCCCGGAAAGGACGCCGAGGAGCGTGGTCAGGGCGAAGCGATCGCACGGAACCTGATGGAAATGAGCGGCCTGACTGTGCCGGTCATCGCCGTCGTTACCGGCGAAGGCTCTTCCGGCGGCGCGCTGGCTCTGGGTGTGGCAAACCGCATCCTCATGCTGGAAAACGCCGTCTACTCTGTCCTCAGCCCCGAGGGTTTTGCCAGCATCCTGTGGAAAGATTCTTCCCGCAGCGGCGAAGCCTGTGAGATGATGAAGCTGACGGCGCAGGATCTGTACCGCGGCGGCATTGTGGAACAGGTGATCCCGGAGCCGGTGGGCGGCGCACAGCGCGGCCATGCCGCCCTGTTTGAGACGCTGGACGAAGCTCTGCGTGCAAACCTGAGAGAGCTGTGCCGCATGAGCGGCCGGGCGCTGGCCGATCAGCGCTATAAAAAATACCGTCAGATCGGAGAAACGAGGAACCCATGAACGCTGCTTTGCGCTTGATAGCCACCGGCGGGGCACTGCCCGGCCGGACTGTCACGAACGAAGATCTGAGCCGCATGGTGGACACCAGCGACGAGTGGATCACCACCCGCACCGGCATCCGTGCCCGGCACTGGTGCGGCGAGAACGAATCCGCTGCCACCCTTGCCATTGCTGCTGCAAAGCAGGCGCTCAGCCGCAGCGGCCTTGCCCCGGCAGACATCGGCTGCTGCATTTGTGCCACCCTTTCGGCACCGGATGCGACCCCCAGCGTTGCCTGCCAGATCCAGGCAGCGCTGAGCCTGCCGGAAAACTGCCCGGCGCTGGACGTAAACGCGGCCTGCTCCGGCTTTTTGTATGGCACCGCCGTGGCACGCGGGCTGCTGGCAACGATGGGCGGGCGGCATGCCCTTGTGGTGGGCTGTGAAGCTCTCTCCCGCCTGATAGACCCAACCGACCGTTCCACCTGCGTATTGTTTGGCGATGGGGCCGGTGCAGCCGTCTTTGAGCTGACTGCAGCCTCCGTGCCCTTTGCCGTAACACTGGGTGCCCGGGGTGATGCCGCTATTCACGCCGGCGGGCCCAGCCGCGAAGGCTCTGCCCCCATCACGATGGATGGCAAAGCGGTGTTCCGCTTTGCAGTGGATGCTCTGCCCAGATGTCTGCACGCTGTGCTGGAAGAAACCGGCAAAACACTGGATGAACTGGACTGGGTGGTCTGCCATCAGGCCAACAGCCGCATCATCGACCACTGCGTGCGGGCGCTGAAGGCCGACCCGGCAAAGTTCTACAAGAACATGGAGCGCCACGGCAACACCAGCGCCGCCAGCATCCCGGTCGCCCTCAACGAGCTGGCCGAGAACGGGCAGCTGAAGCCGGGCCAGCTGCTGGCCTGCATCGGCTTTGGCGGCGGCCTGACATGGGGCGGAATGATCGTGGAATATGACCCTCTCAGGCGCTGACGCGCCAGCTCCCCCGAAGGGGGAGCTTTATGGGCGGGTAGGGTCAGCGTGCTTTCCAAGAGAAGGTCTAGCTGACAGAAAAGCAGAAAAAAGCTCCCCCGAAGGGGGAGCTGGCAATGCCTTACGGCATTGACTGAGAGGGTTTTCAATGAAACTTTTAAATGAAATTCTAGGCACAAAATACCCCATCATTCAGGGCGGCATGGCCAACATCGCCACCGGCGAGTTTGCCGCTGCCTGCTCCAATGCGGGAGCACTGGGCATCATCGGTGCGGGCGGCATGGATGCCGACACCCTGCGCCAGAACATCCGCCGCTGCAAGCAGTTGACCGACAAGCCTTTCGGCGTGAACATCATGCTCATGCATCCGCAGGCAGATGTTTTTGCGCAGATCGTGGTGGACGAGGGCGTGTCCGTTGTGACCACCGGTGCAGGCAACCCGGGCAAATACGTGCCCATGTGGAAAGCTGCCGGCATCAAGGTGATCCCGGTGGTGGCAGCTGCGGTGCTGGCGAAGCATCTGGAACCGCTGGGCATCGACGCCGTCATCGCCGAAGGCACCGAGAGCGGCGGCCATGTGGGCGAAATGACCACCATGGCGCTGGTGCCGCAGGTCGTGGATGCCGTCAGCATTCCGGTCATTGCGGCAGGCGGCATCGCCGATGGCCGTCAGCTGGCAGCAGCTCTGGCTCTGGGCGCCTGCGGCGTGCAGGTGGGCACCTGCCTGCTGGCAAGCGAGGAATGCCCCATCCACCCCAACTACAAAGCCGCCCTGCTCAAGGCCAAGGACAGCGATACCATCGTGACCGGCCGCAGCGTGGGTGCGCCGGTGCGGGTGCTGAAAAACCGCATGAGCCGCGAATATGTCCGGCAGGAGAACGCCGGTGCCGACAAGATGGAGCTGGAAAAGTACACCCTTGGCAGCCTGCGCCGCGCCGTGTTTGAGGGCGACACCACCACCGGAAGCCTGATGGCCGGTCAGGTGGCAGGCATGCTGCACGAGGTGCGCCCGGTAGCGGATATTCTTGCAGACCTGTGGGACGGCGGGAGGCAGCGCATTGCCGCGCTGAGCACCGAATGCTGACCCTCGGCAGAAAGGCCCTGTCTGTGCCCATCTTACAGGGCGGCATGGGTGTGGGCGTTTCCCTTGGCGGGCTGGCCGGTGCTGTTGCAGCCTGCGGCGGCATGGGGTGCATCTCCACCGCCGATGCAGGCTACCGGGAGCCGGACTTTGCCCGCGACCCGGCAAGCGCCAATCACCGTGCCCTGACCGCCGAGATCCGGAAGGCGAAGGAGATCGCAAAGGGTGCCGGTATGGTAGCCATCAACGCCATGGTGGCAACGCAGGATTATGCGGCCGCGATCCGCACCGCTGTGGAAGCGGGCGTGGACGCGGTGGTGTCCGGCGCAGGCCTGCCGTTGGAGCTGCCCGGCATCGTGGACACAACGGATGTTGCCATTGCGCCCATCGTTTCCAGCGGACGGGCCGCAAAGCTCATCCTGCGCCGCTGGGCCAAAGAGTTTGGCCGCACCGCTGATTTTGTGGTGATCGAAGGCTGCAAGGCAGGCGGACACCTCGGCTTTGCCGAAGATGACCTGCTGGCAGGCAAATGCCAGACCCTCGACGACATCCTGCCCGAGGTGCTGGCCGAGGTAAAGCCCTTTGAAGCACAGTTTGGCCACAGCATCCCCGTGTTTGTGGCAGGCGGCGTGTACACCGGTGCCGACATGGCCCACTTTACCGCAATGGGCGCTGCAGGCGTACAGCTTGCCACCCGCTTTATCACCACCTACGAGTGCGACGCATCCCAGGGCTACAAGGACGTTCTGCTGAACGCCCGGCCCGAGGATGTGCGGATCATCCACAGCCCGGTGGGAATGCCGGGCCGTGCACTGAACACCCCGCTGGTGCAGGCGCTGGCAGAGGGGACCCGCTTCCCTCCCCGGCACTGTGCCCGCTGCCTGAAGACCTGCGACCCCGCCAAGGTGCCCTACTGCATCACCCACGCGCTCATCGAAGCCGTAAAGGGCAATGTGGAGGAGGGCCTGTTCTTCTGCGGAGCCAACGTGGGCAGGCTGGACCGGATGCGCACGGTACAGGAGCTGATGGACGAACTTGTGACCGAATGGAGGCAAAATCAATGAAGCTTGCCGTTTTATATGCCGGTCAGGGGGCACAGCACCCCGGCATGGGCAAAGAATTTTACGAAGGCTCTCCCGCGTTCCGGGCGGCATTTGACAGTGCCGAGCTGGACTTCGACCTGCACCGCGTCTGCTTTGAGGACCCGGACGGCCTTCTGAATCAGACCGAATACACCCAGCCCTGCATGGTGGCCTTTGCCTGCGGCGTGACCGCAGTGCTGGCACAGCAGGGCGTAAAGCCCGCTTATGTGGCCGGGCTTTCGCTGGGCGAATACTCCGCGCTGGAAGCTGCCGGAGTGTTCACCGCAAAACAGGCCATCGAGCTGGCCGCTTACCGCGGCAAAGCCATGGCCGAAGCCGCAAAAGGCATCGACTGCGGCATGACCGCCGTGCTGAACCTTGACCGGCAGGCACTTGCAGCCTGCTGTGAGCAGGCTGCACAGCTGGGCTGTGTGCAGATCTGCAACTACAACTGCCCGGGCCAGCTGGTCATCGGCGGCGAGAAAGCCGCTGTGGACAAAGCCGCCGCACTGGCCAAAGAAGCCGGTGCCCGCCGCTGCATCCCGCTCAAGGTGAGCGGCCCGTTCCACACCCGTCTCATGGCCCCCGCCGGGGATGCACTGGCAAAGCGTTTTGCCTCTGAGTCCTTTGGCGAGATGCAGGTGCCGGTGCTGTTCAACTGCCTTGGCCGTGAAAAGGCTGACGCCGACAGCATCCCGGCGCTGCTGGTGAAGCAGGTGCAGAGCAGCGTTTACATGGAAGATACACTCCGCCGCCTTGGTGAGCTGGGTGTAGACCATATTCTGGAAGTCGGCCCGGGCAGTGCTCTGGCTGGCTTTGTGAAAAAGACCCTGCCCGGCGTGGTCTGCGCTTCGGTGGAGACCCCGGAGCAGCTGAACGCCGCACTGACAGCATGGAAGGAAGAGGCTATGAGCGAAGAAACGATCATCCGCACCGCCGTTGTCACCGGCGGAAGCCGGGGCATTGGCCGGGCTGTGTGCATCCAGCTTGCAAAGCAGGGCTGCAATGTGGTGGTGAACTACTGCCACGGCGAAGCTGCAGCTGCCGAGACAGTGGCTCTGTGCAAGGCCGAAAACGCAAATGCCGTGGCTGTGCAGGCCGATGTTTCCACTGCCGAGGGCTGCAAAGCACTCTTTGAACAGGCGGTGAACGCCTTTGGCCGGGTGGATATCCTTGTGAACAACGCGGGCATTACCCGCGATAATCTGATCCTGCGCATGAGCGAAGAGGACTTTGATGCAGTGCTGAACGCAAACCTCAAGGGCGCGTTCCTCTGCTGCAAGGAGGCCGCCCGCCGCATGGTGCGCCAGCGCTGGGGCCGCATCGTGAACCTTTCCAGTGTGGTGGCCCTGCGGGGCAACGCCGGCCAGACCAATTACGCCGCCAGCAAGGCGGGCCTGATCGGACTGACCAAAAGCCTTGCCCGCGAGCTGGCAAGCCGCAATGTGACCGTGAACGCGGTCGCGCCGGGCTTTATCGAGACCGACATGACCGCCGCCCTGCCGGAAGCCGTCCGTGCCGAAATGGCAAAGGGCATCCCCGCAGGCCGCGCAGGAAAGCCGGAGGATGTGGCAAATGCAGTGGCATTTTTTGCCGCAGAACAAAGCAGCTATCTCACCGGGCAGGTGCTCTGTGCAGACGGCGGCATGGCAATGTAAAAGGAGAAAACTCTCATGGAAAAACGCAGAGTCGTGATCACCGGCCTTGGCACCGTGAACCCGCTGGGCAACAACACCGCCGACAGCTGGGCCGCTGCCAAAGCGGGCAAATGCGGCATCGGCCCCATTACCCAGTTCGATACCACCGATTTCAAATGCAAGCTGGCAGGCGAGGTGAAGGGCTTTGACCCGGAAACCATCGTGGACAAAAAGGAAGCCCGCAAGATGGCCCGCTTTACCGTTCTGGCCCTTGCTGCTGCCGCTGAAGCGGTTGCAGACAGCGGTCTGGACACCGAAGCGGAAGCCAAACAGATCGGTGTCATCCTTTCCAGCGGCATTGGCGGTCTGCCCACCATTGAGGAGCAGCACACCCGCGGTGAAGAAAAGGGCATGGAAAAGGTAAGCCCCTATTTCGTGCCCATGTCCATTGCCAACATGGCGGCGGCACAGGTGGCCATCCGCTTTGGCCTGAAGGGCATGTGCACCTGCCCGGTGACGGCCTGCGCCGGCGGCACCAATGCCGTAGGCGATGCCTTCCACCGCATCCGTGACGGCTATGAGACCGCCATGGTCTGCGGCGGTGCAGAGAGCTGCATCAGCCCTCTGGGCATCGGCGGCTTTACCAGCATGAAAGCGCTTTCCACTGCGACCGATCCGGATGCAGCCAGCCTGCCCTTTGACGCGCGGCGCGGCGGCTTCGTGATGGGCGAAGGCAGCGGTGTGCTGGTGCTGGAAGAGCTGGAGCATGCCCGTGCCCGCGGTGCGCACATTTACGCTGAGGTGGTGGGCTACGGTGCCAACTGCGACGCCTACCACTTCACCGCCCCCGCCCCCGGTGGCGCAGGTGCCATCGACTGCATGGCGCTGACGCTGGCGGATGCAGGCATCGCACCGGAGCAGGTGGACCACATCAACGCCCACGGCACCGGCACCCACATGAACGATGCCTGCGAGACCGCCGCCATCCATGCGGTGTTCGGCGAACACGCAAAGCAGCTGACCGTGGTGAGCACCAAGAGCATGACCGGTCATCTGCTGGGCGGTGCGGGCGGCATTGAAGCCGTATTTACGGCGCTGGCCCTGCATGACCAGTTTGCGCCGCCCACCATCCACTATGAGCAGCCCGATCCCGAATGTGATCTGGACTATGTGCCGAACACTGGCCGTGCGCAGGCCATGACCTACGCACTGAGCAACAGTCTGGGCTTTGGCGGGCACAACGCCTGCATCGCCCTGCGCAGATGGGAGGGCTGACCCATGGCAGAACCCCGCACCGTGCGTGCAGACGCAAACGCCCTGAACAGCGAGGAGATCGCGGCGCTTCTGCCGCACCGCTATCCCTTTGCCCTTGTGGACCGCATTCTGGACTACGAGCCGGGCCAGTGGGCCATCGGCCGCAAGTGCGTGAGCCGCAATGAGGAATTTTTCTGCGGACATTTTCCCGGTCAGCCAGTGATGCCGGGAGTGCTCATTCTGGAAGCACTGGCCCAGACCGGCGCAGTAGCAGCGCTGAGCCTGCCGGAGAACAAGGGCAAACTCGCCCTCTTCGGCGGCATCAAGAATGCCCGCTTCCGCAAACAGGTCACCCCCGGTGATGTGCTCACCCTGCACTGTGAACTGGTAGAGCAGCACGGCCCGGTGGGCGTGGGCAAGGCTTCGGCGTGGGTGGACGGCAAGTGCGCCGCCACCGCCGAGCTGACCTTTGTTCTGACCGAAGCAGCCGACAACCGCTGAACCCGGACGTTCCCTGTCCGCATGTCTCAGCAGACCGGCCGGTAAAAACAGACGATCAACAAAAAACCTCCCCGTGCAGGATAAAGCCGCACGGGGAGGTTTTGTTATATTCCGAAAGCGCTGAGAAGATCAGCAAATACGCGTTGTGCCTTGGTGCACACGCGCGGCGTTTTACTCAATTGCGATCAGGTTGGGGTTTTCCGGCAGAGCCTTCTGCTGCTGAGGAGCGGGCAGCTGGATGTGCAGGATGCCATCCTCGAACTTTGCGTGGATGTCTTCCTTCTTCACTGCATCGCCCACGTAGAAGCTGCGGGCGCAGGTGCCGGAGAAGGTCTCACGGCGCAGATAGCGGCCTTTCTCGTCCTTCTCATCGTTGCTGTGGCTGCGGACAGCCTGAATGGTCAGGTAGCCGTCGTTCAGCTCCATCTGAACGTCTTCCTTCTTGCAGCCGGGCAGATCCACTGCAACATCATAATTGCCATCAGCGGTCTGCTTCACATCGGTCTTCATCATGTTCGCGCCACGCTTGCCAAAGGTGTCATGAGCCTCACGGTTCATTGCACGCTCCAGTGCAGCATCGTTCCAGAACGGATCAAAGAAATCATCGAACAGGTTCTCATGAAAAACAGCAGGCATAAACATAAAACAACCCTCCAATCCCGGCGTTCGGGTCGGGTATAAAATCAAGATCGTGCATCAGGAGCGGAGTCTTCCCGGGAGCCTTGCGGTTCCCTCATGCCCCTTTCTCCTGAGCACGCCTTTGTTATAGCACACAGTTTTAGCACTGTCAATAGTAGAGTGCTAAAATTCACGGAAAGATAACACTTTTGCAACAATATCTTGTGTTCACCTTCCCCCGTCACCACAATAACCTCATGCAAAATATGATCTGCAATAAAACAACGCCCCCGGAGAGTACAGTTCAAAAGCTCTCCGGGGGCGCTTTATCGGTTCACATGCTATGGGCCACGGTAATGGTTCCGCGTGCTGCCACGTTTTTGGGAGCCATCGTCTCACGGTCCCGTCTGCAGGCATCGTGCAGAGCGCTGGTGCTTCGCCTTAACGGCAGCTGTCAGCATTCCACTGCCACCTTGATCACGCCGTCCCGCTTGTGTTCAAAGAGGTCGTAGCCCTCTTCGATCCGGCGCAGAGGATAGGTATGGGTGATGAGCGGTTCGGTATCGATCCTGCCTTCTGCAATGAGACGCAGCGTTTCTTCACAGTCGCAGCCGTCCACGCCGCCTGTCTTGAAGGTGAGATTTTTGCCATACATCTCCGGCAGCGGCAGGGTCTGCGCCTTATCGTACAGTGCCACCACGGTCACAATGGCGTTGGGTCTTGCGCACTCCCACGCCAGCCGGAAGGTGGAGTCCGCCCCTGCCACTTCCAGCACCACATCTGCCCCGCCGTGGTCGCTGTTGGCCCGCACAAAGGCGGTGCAGTCCTCCGGCTGCACGGTGAGCACCTGCGGGTAGTGCCGACGGATGAACTGCAGGCGGCTTGCGTCCTTTTCACACACGATGATGCGCTTGGGGCTGTGCAGCATAACGCACAGCAGGGTGCAGATGCCGGTCGGCCCTGCGCCGAGGATCAGCACAGTATCCTCGGGGGTGATCTCAGAGATGCGCGCTGCCCAATAGCCGGTGGCAAGGACATCGCCCACCAGCAGCGCCTGCCGGTCGGTAACGCCGTCCGGGATCTTGTTCAGTCCCTGATCCGCAAAAGGCACCCGGACATACTCTGCCTGCCCGCCGTCGATGCGGCAGCCCAGCGCCCAGCCGCCGTTTTGATCGGTGCAGTTGTTCACGAAGCCTTTTTTGCAGAAAAAGCACTCTCCGCAGAAGGTCTCCACGTTCACCGTCACCCGGTCGCCGGGCTTCACGTTGGTCACTGCACTGCCCACTTCTTCCACGATGCCCACCATCTCATGGCCTACCGTGATGCCGGGCACGGCCCGGGGCACGCTGCCGTGCTTGATGTGCAGGTCGCTGGAGCAGATGCTGGCAAGTGTCACCTTCACAATGGCATCTCGCTCGTGCTGCAGCACCGGCTTTGGTTTTTCCATCAGGACAAACTTGCCCTTTGAAACATAGGTGTAGGTCAGCATGCTTTTTTCCTCCGTGTACTTTATTTTTTCCGGACTGCGCATCCCACGCAGTCATGGCAGGGGGCAAGCCGCAGAAGGCCGGGGCTTTTTCCGCAGCTTCGGCGCGGTTGCCGCATAGCTCATTTCCAGCAACATCCGGATCGTGTCATCCGGTGCACTGCCGTCCAACGCTGCCGTGATCCAGTTGTCCTTGTTCATATGGTAGGCCGGGTAAAAGCCCGGCTCCATCCGCAGGGAACCAATGAGGAGGGGGGCACATTTCAGGTTTACGATGTCCACCGGCTGCTGCCCGGGCAGCCCCAGCTTGCTGCGGGACACCGTGGTGACCAGCGCGAACCATTTGCGATTGCCCGGGTGGCGGAACACCGCCGATTCCGGGGTGTCCATCCAGGGATAGTCCGGCTCCACACTGCAGGTGTCAAAAATCAGCTGTTCCAGTTTTTTGCGATCCATTGATATTTTCCTCCTCCCAGGGCGTTTTTTCCGGCGACCAGACCTTGGGGCTGATGCTGTAGTCAAAGCGCAATGCCCTTGAAACAGGCGCCCGGAACGCTCAGGGCAACCGTTTTCCGTGTGGTTCGGTGCGCAGATCCTTCCAGCTCTTTCCTGCCGTATTGCAGCAGCGTACCGTCAATGTCGCTGCAGATCAGTCTGATAGGCATTTTCTGTCCTCATCTCTATCATCAATTTCTTTCCGACAATTCTACCAACGGGTCATCTTCCTGCGTCCGCATTCACAGGATATATTCCATCTGCCGTTCCTTTGTTTTCATGCCCATCTTTTCGTAGAAGTGCTCTGCCGGGGTGTTTCCCGCCCAGACGTTCAGGGTCACCTCATAGCAGCCCAGCTCTTTTGCCTGCTGCTTCACATATTCAAACAGACTTTCTCCGATGTGCTGTCCCCGTGCCTGCCGGTCAACGCAAAGGTCATCAATAAACAAGGACTTGAAGGGCACCATGTTGGTGGAAAAGGGCTGCTCTTTGAGCTGACAGAAGGCGTAGCCCATGCACACATCGTCCTCGTCCACCGCAACATAGATGGGTTTATCCTCCTGCTTCAAAAGCTCTGCCAACTGGCCGACAGTGTATTTGGTGGTGCCGGAGATAAAAATATCCGGGCGGATCTCTGCATGGATCTGCAATACCTGCCCCAGCAGCGCAAGAAGTCGGGGAATATCTTTTTCCTCTGCCTTACGGATCTTCATTTTACTTTCCTTCAAAACACTTTCAGCGCAGTCATTTTCTTTGACAGACGGGAATTTGAACAGGTTCAGCCCGGTGACCGGATCATATGCACGGTCTACCGTTCCGTCCAGAACATCGACCACCATTTCGCAGGTGGCGCTGACCACCGCCCGGTTCAGATGCCCGCCGAACACCTCACCCTTGTCATTTCCTGCGCTCATGTGCAGATGGGTGTAAAATTCACCGTTCATGGTGTTGATGGTTCCGGTCAGCGAAACGATCTCAAAGCTGCCGCTGAAGGTGTTGGCGTAGTATTTCTTTTCGGCCACATTGTATACGCCCACCGTAAAGCTGTTGGTGGCCCCCAGCGCCTGAACGGCGGCAAGGCGGATCTTTTCCTTCAGAGCAAGCTCCTTTACTTTTTCAAGGATCTCCTCGTCCTTGTCGATGCGGACAAGGATCTTACTGCCAAAGCGTTTGTATTCCATCGCAAAATATCTCCTTCAAACAAGACTTTCTTCGTCTTACTCTCCCAGCACCTCGCCCAATGCCAGCACGGCGTTGCGGACGCACTCCGGGCAGGGGCACAGCGGTGCGCCGGTCTCCATACCCTTCAGATCCTTGCAGAGGGTGGCACCGCACTTATCCTGAAAGTTTTGCAGCAGTTCTTTGGAAATGCGTGGCGTGCCCTTGCCGTCTGTAGCAACGCCCGCCACCATCACAGCGCCGATCAGTGCGCCGCAGGTGCTTTCCATGCAGCCCATGCCGGCGGCATAGCCTGCGCCCAGCTTCATCAGGGTGTCGGTATCCACCGGCAGCCTGTCCTCAAATGCCTCCAGCACCGCCTGTGCGCAGTTGCACTGTCCGGCGGCTTTCCATGCGGCAGCCTGCGCTGCCCGTTCTTCAATGTTCATTTTACGATCCTCTTTCTTCAAAGTATCCACAACTCGCTTTTACGCTCCACAATACGGTATCGTCCTGATACACAGCTTTCTGTCCGCATCAAAGGTATTTCCGGATGGTCGGCACAAGGACATTCATATTGATCGGCTTTGCAACATGGTCGTTCATCCCGGCATCCAGTGCCGCCTGCCTGTCTTCGGAAAAGGCATTTGCAGTCATGGCAATGATGGGAATATCCGCTTTTTGGGGGTCTTCCATTCTCCGGATCTTCTTTGCTGCATCGTAGCCGTTCATCACAGGCATCTGGATGTCCATAAGGATCAGCTGATACGTTCCGTTCGCAGCTTTTTCCAGCATATCCACACATTCCACGCCGTCTTTGGCGCGGTCTACCGTGCAGCCCTCTTCCTGCAGCAGTTCGGCGGCAATCTCTGCATTGAGGTCGTTGTCCTCGGTCAGCAGGATCTTCACACCGAGCAGGCTCTTTTTGTCCGAAGAAGTGGTATCCCGTTTCGCATGTGTTTCCTCCTGCGGTGCAATGCGGCTGGGAATGGTGACAGTAAATGTGGAGCCCACACCGATCTTGCTCTCCACTTCCACGGTGCCGCTCATCAGCTCGACCAGCTTTTTCACGATGCCCATTCCGATGCCGCTGCCCTCCACTTTGCTGACGGTGGAAGTGCGTTCCCGTTCAAAGGGTTCAAAGATATGCTTCTGGAACTCCTGCGACATCCCGATACCGTTATCGGCAACCGTGATCACCGTGTCGCACCAACCCTCTTTTTTGCCGGGTTTCTGCGTGACATCACAGTGGATCGTGCCGCAGGCACCTGTGTATTTGACCGCGTTGCTGACGAGGTTCGTGCAGATCTCGGTCAGATGCGGAACATCCGCATAGATATACGGATACAGCAGATGTGTTGTCACCGTAAGCGTCTGCCCCTTGCTGTCTGCCTGATTCTGGAACATCGCAATGCAGTTACGAAAATCTTTTTCGACATCCGAAACAGAATATTCGATCTCCGTCCTGTCGTTCTCAATTCGGGCAAGGTCCAGCACATTGTTCAGCAGCACCAGCAGGTTCTGTCCGCATATCTGAATGTTCTCCATGTATTTTTCCAGCTTTGCAGGGGCGTCCAGATGCCGGGAGGCAAGGTCTGCGTAACCGATAATGGCGTTCATGGGGGTACGGATATCATGAGACATATTGAACAGGAAGGTGGACTTGGCGCGGTTCGCGCTCTCTGCTTTTTCCACGGCGACCTGCAATTTTGCATTCAGTTCCTGCGTATCGTTTGCCGCTTTCCTTGCAGCAGCTTCGGCTTTACGCGCCTTCTGGAGCAGCATCAAAATCGTGAGCAGAACAACTGCAACAGCAATGCTGCTGATCAGCAGAACCTTAAAGAAGTTATCCTTTATAAAATCGCTCAGGGTAACCTTCCGCGCGGAGCTCTTATACATCGCAAGCGCGCCGGCAAGCATATTAACAGGCATTGCCTTGATCGTTTTGTTCAGGATGGACAACAGGCTGCGGTTTCCGCTATTGACCGCAAAGCAGGATTTGACAGGGTTCAACAGCGGAACGCTGTAAAACCCGTATTTCTTACTGTAATTTTCCTCACTGCTGATCCCGGTAACAAAGCAATCTGCCTGTCCGGTTTCGATCAGCCTTGCCGCATCCTCCTGTGTATCGCAGTCCACGATCTCCCACTGCGGGTAATAAAACGCAAGGTACTTTTTCAGGGAGAGTTTGTTTTGGGGAACGGCAATGCGGTTTACACTGTTTTCGTTAAAGTGCTGTTTGTTCGTGACCGCCATCAGGTTGGAGGTCCACGTTGTGTTGGTACGGGCAAAGTGATACTCTTCCACCAGATTGGGGTTCTGGTCGAAATGGAAGATCATGTCGATCTCGCCCGATTTCAGCGCATCCAGTTCTGCTTCCTTGCTGTCATAGCCGACCAGCTGGAATTCCAGTTCCTGATTGCCCAGACAATTTGCTGCAAACTGAATATAGTCCGTGATTACCCCGGTAAACTCCCCGGTGGCAGGGTCAAAGGTGCTGACGCCGCTGTCACTCGTCAGAAAGCCCATCTTGATGGTGCCGTGCTCTTTGAGCCACGCCTTTTCCTCCCCTGTAAGGATGGGCGTATAATCCATTGAGAAATACCGTTTATACAGATCCGCCGTATAAAAAGGCACAGCTTCGTCCAACGCGCGCATTGCATCGTCCAGTTCTTCCTTGATATCAGGCCGGTTTTTGTTGATTGCATAGTAGATGCCGGATTCTCCCACACGGGTTATGGTCGAGATGCCACGCTCTGCCCAGAAGGATTCTTCCAGCGAAACAAAGCAGTCGATCTCGTGATTTGCCAGCTTTTGCTTCACATCATCGTTGTTGGAGATGTTGACGTGTTCCGTTTCCAGGCCGTATTTTTCTTCCCACTCGGTCAGCATCACTTCCGGCTCCGTTCCCATCAGAACGCCGATCTTTTTGCCGTTCAGCGTTTTGAAGTCGGAGGCGGAGATGTCTGCGCGTGAGAGATCGGCGTAGAGGTAATATTTTTCCACTCCCATCGGCTCGTCTGAAAACAGCATCTCCTCGGTGCGGTCCTCCGTATAAGAGATACCGCCCATAATGTCGATCTCGCCGTTTTTGAGTTTTTCGAAGCAGTCTGACCAGTCGCAGGTCACATACTCGAACTGCCAGCCTGTGTAGCCGGACAAGGTCTCCAGCAATTCGTAGCCGTAGCCCTTTCTTGCACCCTTCTCGTTGACATAGTTGAAGGTGTCCTCAAACGAGCCGACACGAACAACCTTTGCAGGGGCGGTTTCCGCGGCAGCTTTCACAGGGAGCACGGCTGACAGTAGCAACAGCAGGCTCAGCACCACACAGGCGCTTTTCCGCGTCAAGGTCTGCATGGTTTCGCTCATTCCAGAGTTTTTCATTTTATCCAATCTTTCTCCGCCCCAGACGGCCTCATTCCGGTTTCATTTCCATTGCACAAGTTTCAAGAAGTTCATTGCAGCATTGATCGCGTCAGGTTGTCAGCAGCTTTTTTGAATATATATGCCATTATATAGCACATATTGTAACATTATAACAGAAGCGTTTCAAGATTTTTTCTCGTAAAGAGCACCTATTTTTACGGAACAGTTTTGTCCCTTACCGGCAAAAAGCTGTTCCCGCAAAAATACTGCGATGACGATAAAAAAGCGAGCAGCCTTTTTCAGGTCGCCCGCTTATGGAATCTATGGTATTTTACCGCAAGGCAGGAAATGCGTGAAGCATTAAAAGGCGGTATAGCTCTGCCCTGTGCTTTTAATCCAGAATTTTTCCGTCAATGGAGATGGTGACCACCTGCCACGGAATGAACTTTCCACTGACCTGAAGCGCCTTTTTCGCTGCCATCTCCAAGCCGCCGCAGCAGGGCACCTCCATGCGGAGGATGGTCACGCTCTGGATATCGTTATTGCGCAGGATCTCGGTGAGCTTTTCGCTGTAATCCACAGCGTCCAGCTTCGGGCAGCCGATGAGAGTCACCTTGCCGCGCATAAACTCCTGATGGAAATTGGCGTAGGCGTATGCCGTGCAGTCCGCTGCGATCAGGAGCTTTGCGCCCTCAAAGTAGGGCGCATGGACGGGTGCCAGCTTGATCTGCACCGGCCAGTTGCGCAGGCGGGAGACCGGCTGCACGGGGGCAGAAACTGCGCTTTCGGCAGTGACCTCCGGCTGTTCCAGCATCCGCATCCGGGAGCCGGGGCAGCCGCCCTCATGGAGGTGTTTCATCTTCTCCTGCAGCTCCTTCTTCTTTTTGTTCTCCTGCACTGCTGCCTCATCGTAGGCGGGGGCTTCCCGCTCCTCAAAGGTGATCGCGCCGGTGGGACAGCCTGGCAGGCAGTCACCAAAGCCATCGCAGAAATTTTCCCGCACCAGCTTTGCCTTGCCGTTGATGATGTCGATAGCTCCCTCGTGGCAGGCGGTTGCGCACAGCCCACAGCCGTTGCATTTTTCTTCGTCAATATGGATGATCTTCCGAATCATATCTATTTCCTCCAATTTGGGGTGTTTTTTGCATTTGCAGCCTTATTATAGTATACTAAAGGCAGCTTGTATGTTTGAATTCCAACAAGGAGAGCCTTTATGCAAAAATATCTGCCTGTTCTGCGGAACTGTCCCTTCTTTACCGGGCTTACCGACGATGAGATCTTGTCCATCCTGCACTGTGTCAGTGCGGCAAAAATCACCCGGCCCCGGGGTTCCTACATCTTCCGTGCCGGAGATTCCACAGAGGTCATGGGGCTCATGCTGTCCGGCTCCACCCTTGTGATTCAGGAGGACCTTTGGGGACACCGCAACATCCTGTCCAAGTGCAACACCGGGGATTTTTTCGGGGAGCCTTACGCCGCCACCCCCGGTGCCATCCTGAACATCAGCGTGGTGGCAGAGGAGGATTGCGAGATCCTGCTGCTGAACGTCAAGCGGCTGCTCACCTCCTGCCCCACCGCCTGCGACCATCACCAGAAGCTCATCCGCAATCTGGTCAGCGTTCTGGCAAACAAAATATTGCTTTTTAACGATAAGATCACCCATGTCAGCAAGCGCACCACCCGGGAAAAGCTGCTGTCCTACCTGTCCGCCGAGTCCATCCGGCAGTCATCCCTCTCCTTTGACATCCCCTTTGACCGTCAGCAGCTGGCAGATTTTCTCTGCGTGGAACGTGCCGCCATGTCGGTGGAACTTTCCAAGCTGCAAAAGGAAGGGCTGCTGGTCACAAAGCGGAATCATTTTGAGCTGTTGACCCGTTGACCATTCCATACGCCGCCCGCAGGCGGTTTCGCCGGGCAGTTCTCCTGTCAGGATGCGCGGGCATGAAAAGAGCGGACAACCGTTTTGGGGTAGTCCGCTGAAAGGATGGTTTGATTTTGTTGGTCGAATAATGGAAATTGCCTGTTATAAAATATCAGCAACAAATTCCTCTATCAAACGATTCACCTGTTCGGGTTTGTCTGTATTGGAATTGTGTCCTGCTCCTTCGATCCACGTCAAAGGAATATTCGTATTGCGATGCCATGCTTTGTTGTATCGTATACACGAACCAGCGTGATCTTGTGTGCCGCATATCAGCAACGCCGGACACTTGATCTCATACGGCAGGTCCTTCTCCATAGCCGCTGCCAGAATACGAAAACCATGTCCGGCAATCTGTGCATAGCGTTTCTGATTGCCGTCATAGGTCAGCATCATTTCACGCATGAGGTTTCTACCGTAATCAGACGTGGCAACGCCTTCCGACCCCGATTTCAGGAGCCATTTCCACGGATAGTAAGCATATACCGGTTCCATCCGTTTCAAAAGCCAAAGTTCAACTGCCGTCACATAGCTTCGTTGCAGCGGTGCAGAGTCAATGGCGACAAAGCCTGTCATTTTGTCTGGGTAAAGCTGCGCATAAGCCTGTCCCACATATCCGCCCATAGACTGCCCGATAATAACAGGCTTTGTGACTCCTTCACGGCTTAAGATATCGTTCAGCCATTTTGCCTTATCGAACAGATCAAAATCAAATCGAAACGGCCATGAGGAGCCATGTGCCGGCGCATCCCAGACGATAACATTATATCTGCTCTCGAAATACTGAATCTGCTTATCAAACAATCGATGGTCCGCAGTCAATCCCGGCAGAAAAGCAAGAGTAATTGTATCCGGGTTTGACACACTCACCCAATAGTGAATCGTTCCGCAACGGGTCTGATATGTCCGTTCCTCCATTGAGCTTTCCTCCCATAACTTCCGAGTTATTGAATTGAGTATATCACATAAGCGAACGCTCTAACCTTACAGCTCGGTTTCCACCGCAAGCTGCTCCTGCTTTTCTTTTTCGTCAGCGATTTGGACATCAACATCTTCGCGCATCTTTTTCAGAAGTGCAAGGACTCGCTTGATTTGACCCTTGGTGTTTTCTACTCTGCTCTGTGCCTGATTGATATGGTCCAGAACCGCCCAGTCTGCAAAGAGGCCATCAAAGAAGAAATCGGCAAATTTCAAAAAGCTGTCTACCGTGACCTGAAGATCTGCGGTGATCTCGACATCGGAAAGTTCGGTTTTGAACCGCCGCAGTTCCACTTGGAGCTGTTCAACCTGCTTCTGTGCATTGTCCAGTTCCTCATACTTGGCAAGATCGGCCATCAAACCGCCGCCCATTACGTCCCATGTGCTCCAGCCCTCGGCATTGTCGAGGGTTTCCAGAACTTCGTTGACCGTGTGCAGGGCGGTCTTTCCTGC
The DNA here is from genome assembly GCF_048320955.1 of Faecalibacterium sp. 9. Classification (NCBI taxonomy): domain Bacteria; kingdom Bacillati; phylum Bacillota; class Clostridia; order Eubacteriales; family Oscillospiraceae; genus Faecalibacterium; species Faecalibacterium sp. 9. The sequence goes on along the minus strand of NZ_JBLWGB010000003.1, from coordinate 415,414 downwards.
GTTGATGGCCTCCAGCAGCTCCCGCTTTTGGACTTTCAGCGCGGCAATGCGGCTTTCGCTTTCCGCAACCTGCTGTGCGGCCGGGTGGGCAGAGGCTTTGATGCTTTTGATCTTTTCAGAAAGAGCAGCCTGATACCGCCTTTCGCAATCGGACAGCCTTACCAGCCTATTTTGAATCTGCTCCAAGTCGGCATCAACGGAAGAAAGGTCATGGAGAGCCGCATCGTACTTGACACGGGCTGCATAGGCTTCCTGCCGTTCTTTGTCCAGCTTTTCATCCATTTTTCCGATGACCTGATAGAAAAATGCGGCAAGGCTGTGACCTTCCAGACGGTCAACATCAGCCTGTTCCGCCAGCTTGGATTTTTCCAGCTTTTTCAGACGATCAGCAAGCGCATTTCGCTGGGCGGTCAGTTCTTTCTGTTTTGCTTCACAGCTTTTCTTTTCTGCGACCTGCTGCCAAAGCTCTTTCAACGTAGAATCACTCATATGGAATGTCCTTTCCCGGCATTACGTTTCTTCGTTCAGAAGCCGGTTCAAAAAAAATGCTGCCGATCATTTACAAATGTTTTGGCGATAACGTAGCTGTCCGTACAACACTCCTTGCTGCATAATGTAGGAAACGCTTAGTTCCGCTGGAACCCAAGATAGCGGGTACCCTGAAAATTCAGCTTTCCAATGTCGCCCTCTACAAGCATTCCGTAGTCCGAACCACTTACGGTAAGTTCCATGCGGTCGCCGCTCTCTACCTGAAAGGTCACATAATAGGTCGTGAACGTATGCATCATCGTATTGTCTGTATGGTGGCGAGAAACTTCCGTGCGCTTTGCCACCACCGTTGCCGGCACGGTCAGCCGCGGCGAATGGTTGTTTTTATTCCATGTGCTGATATTTCCGATGATGGTGTATAGGATCATGCCCAAAACCACAAGGAACAGGATGGGAAACAGGATGCTGAACAACAGATCAAATCCCGCGTAAAACATTTCACTCCTCCAAAATTTCTTCCAGCAGGTCCTTTACATCATCCAGAAAAGATTCTTCTCCGAGGGTGTTCACCTTAAAGATCACCGCTTGACTGCCTCCTGCGGTGATGGCAGACAGCCGGATCGGACTGTCCGCATTCTGGAACATGGTCAGCGTCAGACTCAGGCGGTTGCCGCCCATCATGCTGTACCGTTCAAACACACGGACACTGCACCGGGCATCGCCCTCTTTGAAATCACTGCCTGCCTCTAAATCTGCAGACCAACTGCTGTCCGGGATCTCCTTTTCCAGCTTCCGAAGCAGCTTGTCAAAGTTTTTGTTTCGGATGGTCTTTTCAAAGATTGCCATAATGGTTCCTCCGTTCTGACAATTAAAATTCAGTCCCTTATTTTTGATACGAGCAGAGACACCGGGAAATTGCAGAGAAATCGCTTGAAGAGAGGAATTTTGTCTGATCTGATTATAGCATATCTTTTGGGAAAACAAAATACTTTATGTACGCCGCCCGCAGTCAGGAAAAAAGGCAAGCCCTCCTTCATAAATTACAGTAACCGTTTATGACGCTTTGGGGAGGGGTCGGCATGTTTTTATCTCTTCTGCAATTTTTTGCCACAAAGTTTCTGGTTCTGGCGCTTCATCTGGAAAGCGGCAGCTTTCTGCTATCTTTGCGGATGTCAAAAAAGCTTTCCAGCATACTCATAAGTATCGGAAAGACTGATGATACCAGTTTTATCGGATGGTTCTGCGGAGCCATCCGTTTTTTCATATTCAGATTGCATTTTTTCTGTTTTCTCTTGACGATGCCCCGCTAATGGAGTAGGATGGTGCTGCAAAAAAAGATTGCAGAAGCTGTTGCTCTGAAATACGGAAAAAGGCCGCCCGGCATCGCAGCAGGGCTGCCTTTACAACTACAAGGATGTGTCTCTATGAAACTCAAACAATTCATTCAGCAGGAAACGGTCCTCACCGCAGCCGCTGTGCTGGCCGTTGTCTCCGCCTTCTTTGTTCCGCCGGATATGCAGTATCTCGGCTACATCGACCTGCGCACGCTGGCGATCCTGTTTTCCCTGATGACGGTCATGGCCGGGCTGCGGCGGCAGGGCTTTTTTGATGGACTGGGACGGGCATTGCTGTCCCGCACCCACAGCACCTTTCAGCTGACGCTGGTACTGGTCGGGCTGTGCTTTTTCGGAAGCATGTTCATCACCAACGATGTTTCCCTGCTGACCTTCGTTCCCTTTACGTTCGTGGTTCTGAGCCGTCTGGGAGCGGATGTCCGCCGCTCCCTTCTGATCCCGGTGGTCTGTATGCAGACCATTGCAGCAAACCTTGGCAGTATGCTGACCCCCATCGGCAACCCCCAGAACCTCTATCTTTACGGAAAAAGCGGCATGAGCATCGGGGGACTTGTGCTTCTTATGCTGCCCTACACACTGGTCTCTCTGCTCCTGCTGCTGGCTTGGGCAGCGCTGGTCTGCCGGAAAGCCTCTGCCGCCCTTTCCGTGGATGAGCTTGTTTCTTCTGCATCTCAGGGGGATCAGAAGATCATCCTGCTGTATCTGGTTCTGTTTGCCGTCTGCCTGCTGTCCGTGATCCGGGTGCTGCCCTATGGCATTGCCTTTGCCGCTGTACTCGTCTGCGCCCTTTTTGCAGACCCACACACCTTACGGACGGTGGACTATTCCCTGCTTCTGACCTTTGTGGCTTTTTTCATCTTTATTGGCAATCTGGGCCGCATTCCAGCCTTTTCCGGCTGGCTGCAGGAGTTTTTGACCGGCCGGGAAGTTCTGGTGGCAGTTCTTGCTTCGCAGGTCACCAGTAATGTTCCCGCCGCCCTGCTGCTGTCCGGGTTCACGGCAGAGACACAAGCCCTCATCATCGGCACCAATCTGGGCGGTCTTGGCACTCTGATCGCATCCATGGCCAGTCTTATTTCCTACCGGCAGATCGCACGGGAGCTGCCACAGGGGAAGAAGCAGTATTTTGGGCTGTTCACCCTATCCAACCTGATCTTCCTTGCGATCCTGCTGGGCGTGTGGTTCTTGCTCCGCTAATCGCGGTATCAGGCAGCGCTATGAACATCTTTTTTCCTGCTGCCCGGCAGACCACCACCCACTTCGCAATAAGTTTTATGAGGCAAAAAGGGAGCTCTGTCACGGACGAAGGTCCGGGCAGAACTCCCTTTGGTTTTATCGTATACAGTTATCAAGTAAAGAATAAAAATTTTGCAAAGCAACCACTACAAGGCTCAAATCGTAAGCAGTCAGCTCCAAACGCTTCAGCATTTTACTACTTCAAAAAATCTACAATCTTCGAAAAGTCCTCTTTTGTCTCCCTGAAGATGGCAGTATATCTTTTTCTAACAAATCTATCCGCGTTCGTTCTACTACCTCTGGCTGCGCTGAATCCACGGCATCTGTTCCTTTTTTGCCCCTGTCGGGATTCCTCAGCTGCTTTTGCGCCGCAAGCTTCCGGTTATAGCCTGCCGCATTGCCGATTTCGCTGCCCCAATGGGGCTTTCATTGTTCCACTTTGCTCCACAAACGCGAATTTGACACTTTGTATTTATCGAGAATACTCTTGAAACCATTTTGCAAAGCGTGATTTATTGAAAATAATGAATTTATATAGTTCTCCATTTTTCATATTAACTGTTGCAATTGGAAAGACTATCCACTTCCAAGAGATTTCTTTTATTTCCTGCATCGGCAAAACTAAATTTCTGTATTTTTTGCCAACTGTAAGCTTGTTTGTCTTGTAAGTAAGCGACTGACTATCGAGGTACAGACCTCCTCCAACTATGCCATTGTGACACAAACTGCAAACAAAAGATTTCATAGAAACATCCCTCCATCAAATTCCGATTTGCCGCCTTCAGTATACCACGTTTCCCCACCTTACAGAAAAGCACCTGCACGAAAAAGAGCCGCCCACAGATCCTCCGGCAAGCACTTCAAGGTTTCGTTCCGCAGCTCCTGCGGCATCCCGTAAAAGGCTTCGGCAATTCCGCCGGTGATGCAGGCAAGGGTGTCAGTGAGACCGCATTCAACAAACACAAACAGAGTGTCATTTCCTTCCTTTTTCACGCTTCCCGCTGCTCCACGATTTCCAGACTGTCCCGCCCGACATGGCAAAGCAGGAACAGCACGCTCACGCCTGCGACTTTCGCTTCAGCCAGCGCTGTGCCAAACTCCGGCTGCGTGCCAACATTCGGCCTCACCTCGGTGACACCTTCCATCTGGATCACAAAGGCTACCGCACACCGATACCCTGCCCGCTGTGCCTGCGCTAACTCGTGCAAGTGCTTCACGCCCCGTTCGGTGGGCGCATCCGGGAAATAACCGATACCGCCCACTTCCAATGTGCAGCCTTTGACTTCCAGCAGGTATTTCTGTTCGCCCTTTTCCATGTAAAAATCAATGCGGGATTTTCCGTATGCAAACTCCGGCCTGACAAGGTCAAACTCCTGCTTTGAGAGCCATTCTCCTACCACCTTGTTGGGTGCCTGACTGTCCATGTTGACCCAGCCAAGTTCCTGCTTGCGTACCGCCACAAGGTCGTATTTTGTCTTGCGTTTCGGGTTGTCTGACACTTCCAGACGCACCGCCGCACCGGGCAGCAGCAGTTCCCTGCACCGTCCGGTGTTTTTGACATGGACGGTTTCCACCGTGCCGTTCACATCTACATGGGCAATAAAACGGTTGGGGCGGTCAAGAAAAATGCCGTCCACGATTTCTCTGTATTTCAATGTTTACCCCATTTTCATTTTTGTCTGATACGCCTGCGCCGTCCGGGCATCAAAGCAGCAGAAGATGACCCTCATATCGTAGTCGGCGTGGTTTTGCAGCCAATCGGTCACTGTATCCACCGCAATTTGGGTGGCGGCATCCAGCGGATAGCCATACACGCCCGTAGAAATTGCCGGGAAGGCGATGCTGTGGATATCGCAGGACTTTGCCAGCTCCAGCGAATTGCGGTAGCAGTCTGCCAACTGCACAGCGTCCTCCGGGGTGCCGGAGTAGATGGGACCCACCGTATGGATGATGTACTTTGCCTTCAGCCGGTAGCCCTTGGTGATCTTCGCTTCACCGGTGTGGCAGCCGTGCAGGGTGCGGCACTCGGCAAGCAGTTCCGGCCCTGCTGCCCGGTGAATGGCCCCATCCACGCCACCGCCGCCCAGCAGACTGCGGTTGGCTGCATTCACGATGCAGTCACAGTCCAGCCTGGTAATGTCTCCCTGCACGATTTCCAGTTGATTTCTTATCTGTTCGGAACGCATGGTATTCCTCCTCAAAGCGTACTTGCATAAACTATACTCGGAAGTCGGTTTCTTGCGAGTATATTACTTCATCCTCTGCACAAGGTCAAGCAGAATATTTTTAACGCTGCATCAATCCTCTGGTTGCACGCAAAAAAACAGACTCCTGCAAGCGTTTAACCACTGGCAGGAGCCCGTTTATTTCTTAAAGTTTCGTCATCCACAGACCATGCAGGTTGCAGTAGGCGTAGACCGCCACCGGTTTTTCGCTGCCCAGTTCAAACACCGCCTTGGGTGCCTGACCGGGGGCGAGGTAGCGGAGCTGTCCGCCGTTTTCGGTCTCCACAAAGAGCCACTGGATGTGGTGTACATCCACCATGGGATGCTCCACTGCACCCACCGTAACCGTGAGGGTGCTGCCGGAAAGCTGGGCCACCGGCAGATGCTTTTCGCCGCTGGCTTCCACCGTGTTGGGGAGCAGCTCCTTCATCTTCTCGCCGCAGCAGACCAGCGGAACGCCTGCGTTGTGGATGGTGGTGATCAGGTTGCCACAGTGCTCACAGATATAAAACTTTGCCTTCATATTAAAATCCTCCATCGGAATGTTGTTGGTGTTTTCTGTGACTATATGATAACATTTCCTAATTAGATTTTCTGTGACCGGGTCACGTTTTCCTGTGTTCCTCTTACGGCTTTTCCTGACACACCCGCACCGTCCGGGCATCAAAGCAGCAGAAGATGGCCTTTATATCGTAGTTGGCCTGCCGCAAGCAGCCCTGTACCGTGGGGACAAAAAGTCCCGCCTGAAAATAAAGCCTTCACTTTCAGACGGGACGTCTTTCAATATGACTGCTATTTGTTCTTATTTTATCTGCGGTGTATCCTTTCACTGCCGGGTGGATCTCAGATATTCCAGCAGTGTCCGGCTCACCACCGAGCTTGCCGTCTTGGAAAACGCCAGCCCCAATGTCCGGCAACAGGCAGGCTCCAGTGGGCGGGACACCACACCGGGGCAGCCGAATGCCTGCATCACCAGCTCCTGCGAGATGGTCACGCCCAGCCCGCTGCGCACGAACGCCATGATGAGGGTATCGTCCCGGAAGCTGTATGAAATATTCGGCTTCACCGGGCATTTGAGCATCAGGTGCTGAATGTCATTATCACAGCCGGGCGTTTCAATGATGAGCGGATACTGAAACAGCTGCGACAGCGTTACGCTGGGTCGTGTAGCCAGTGGATGCCCCTCCGGGAACACAGCGCACAGCGGGTCGTCCCGGAGCGGGTAGAATTTCAGGTCGTCTGCCACAATGGACGAGAGGAAACCGCAATCCACCTGCCCATGGATGATCCATTCCCGGATCTCATCATAGTTGCCGTCCAGAATTTCTATCTTCACCTTCGGGTAGTTTTCCTTGAAATAATGCACGACTTCCGGCATCCAGAGCGTTGTGATGCTGGAAAAGCTGCCCACCCGCAGCTTGCCCTCCACCTTGTGGTTGATATTGAACGCCGCCTGCCGCAGCCGGGTCTTCTGGTTGGCCAGCTCCCGGATATAGGGCAAAAGGCGGGTGCCGTTATCGGTCAGGGTCACGCCCCGGTTGATGCGGGCGAACAACTGCACGCCCAGTTCTTCTTCCAACCCCGCCATCATCTGGCTGATGCCGGATTGGGTATAGTTCAGTGCCTCCGCTGCTTTGGAAAAACTGCCCGTTTCGCATACTTTCAAGAATATCTCGTATCGGTCTTTCTGTTCCCGCATTGCAAACGCTCCATAAGTAAAATTTATAGGTCGTAGTAATTTTATTGGGTTTACTGATATGATACTTCATGTTATCCTATATTACAATAGGTTTTTAGGATAGGAGTTTAAGAATCATGGAAAAGAAAGCAAGCAGTTTCTCCGGACAAATCGGATTTGTCCTTGCTGCCGCCGGAAGTGCGGTGGGTGTCGGCAACCTGTGGCGGTTCCCGTACCTTGCCGCAAAGGATGGCGGCGGTTTGTTTTTGCTGGTGTATCTGGTGCTGGTGCTGACCTTCGGTTTTACCCTGCTCACCTCGGATATCGCCATCGGACGCCGCACCAAGCAGAGTGCCATCCGCGCCTACGAGACGATGCGCCCCAAGTGGAAATTTCTCGGCATCCTGACCTTTCTGGTGCCGGTTCTGATCATGACCTACTATGCCGTCATCGGCGGGTGGATCACGAAATATGCGGTGGTCTACCTCACCGGGCAGTCTGCCGCCGCTGCTGAGGACGGCTATTTCACCAGTTTCATCACTTCACCGGTTTCCCCCGTGGTGTTCGCTCTGCTGTTCATGGGGGTGACGGCCTTCATCGTGTACAACGGCGTGGAGGGCGGCATTGAGCGGGTGTCCCGCTACATGATGCCCATTCTGCTGGTGCTGGTGGTCGTGATTGCGGGTTACGCCCTCACCCTGCGCCACGAGGACGCTTCCGGCCAGATGCGCACCGGTATGGAAGGGCTGCGCTACTACCTGACCCCGCACATGGAAGGGCTGACCGTCAGCCGCTTTTTGCAGATCTTGCTGGACGCCATGAGCCAGCTGTTCTTCTCCCTCAGCGTGTCCATGGGCATTATGATCACCTACGGTTCCTACGTCAAACCGGACGTAGACCTGAACAAGGCGGTGAATCAGATCGAGATCTTCGATACCGGTGTAGCTCTGCTGGCCGGTGCTATGATCATCCCCGCCGTGTATGTGTTCTCCGGCACCGAGGGCATGAGCGCCGGCCCCAGCCTGATGTTCGTCTCGCTGCCCAAGGTGTTTGCCGCTATGGGCAAGGCCGGCACTTTCGTGGGCATCCTGTTCTTCGTTACCGCCATTTTTGCCACCCTGACCTCCTGCATCTCGGTGCTGGAATCCATCACCGCCAACTGCATGGAGATCTTCCACTCGGGCCGCAAAAAGACGGTGCTTGTGCTGGCGGTCATTTATCTGGCCGCTTCCGCTATCATTGCGCTGGGTTACAGCGTCTTCTATTTTGAGGTACAGCTGCCCAACGGCTCTGCGGCTCAGCTGCTGGATATCATGGACTACGTCAGCAACAGTGTCATGATGCCTTTCATTGCCCTGCTGTCCACCATCCTGATCGGCTGGGTCATGACACCGGATTACGTCATTGACGAGATGCAGCGCAACGGCGAGACCTTCCGCCGCAAGAAGCTCTACCGGGTGATGATCCGCTATGTTGCCCCGGTGATGATGCTGGTGCTGTTTTTGCAGTCCACCGGGATTCTTGCATAAAAGGCTAAAGTAAAAAAGGGAGCTCTGTCACGGACGAAGATCCGGGCAGAGCTCCCTTTGGTTTTATCGTATTCTGGCATATTTCATTTTCTGTCTCCAAATCCGATCTTCACGATCTGCATTTTCATCCCGTTGTCCCCGACCCTTGCGAGAAACCTGAAAAAGCCGCTGACAGAAGGATCTTTCAAATCGTTGTACCCCAGCATATAGCCGCGGCTTGTGACCTGCAGACGGCTGTCCCACGCGCCGATTTCCTTGCAAGCGTCCGAAACAGCAAAATATGCGCCCACATCCTTGATTTTCGCCGTCCTGAGCCACGTTTTGGCGATCATCTTTACCGCCGTTCGGTTGGCTGCATCAAATACCAACACGCCGCCGGGGAAAGCGTCCGCCATCCCCTGCACCAGTTCCCGGACCTGCTCCGTCAGGAAGTAATAGAACACCCCGGAGGCAAAGAACACCGCCCCGCCGGAGGCATCGATCTTGTCAAACCATGCGGGGTCTTTCAGGTCGCAGGGGATGTTTTGCTCCCGCTCCCCGGCGGGCAGCAGCTGCTGCCGCAAGGCAATGACATCCGGGAAGTCCAGATTGTAGATCTTGCATCTGCCGTTGTCGCAGGCTCTGCCGGTGTTATCCAGCCAACAGCCCAGATTGACCACTGCCGCACAGGGGTGCGTTTTCAGGTATGCCCGCACCTCAAAGGCAAGGTCATTCTGCCGCATGGCGACCTCCAGCGCACCAAAGCGCTGCATCAGGCTGCGGGAGTTTTTCTCCGCCTGCGAAAAGTCGTAGTCGATCTGGTCGAGCAGACGCACCGCCGTTTCGTCTTGGTAAAGGTTCGGATACAGCTCGGTACACAGCTTCCGGGAATACAGTGGGAGAATCAGCGTCTCCTGCACGGTGTTTTTCTCGATTTTGTATTTCATAGGTTCCTTCCTGTTCTCCTTATTCTGCTTTCCGGCAGGCAAACCATGCCATACTCTTCACTGTTCCAAGTGTTACGGTTGCGTACCATTTCTCCAGCCGTTTTTTCAAACTGAAGGCCGTCTCGTAGGGCGGTGTGAAGAACCCCGTCCTTTCATAAATGTGCCGGACAAACCAGTCCGTCCGCTTCTGCTCGCCCTTCACATAGAAGCAGCCGCAAAAGATTCCGCCGGGTTTCAGCACCCGATAGGCCTTCCGGTAAGCGGCCTCTTTATCCGGGAACGCGTGAAAGCCGTTCAGCGACAAAACAATATCAAACGCGCCATCCGCATACGGAAGTGCACCCACATCCCCCTGCTGAAAGGTCACATTCTTCAGGTGCAGGCGGTCTGCCTTTTCCTGCGCCTGCCCCATCATATCCGCCGAGTAATCCAGACAGGTGATGTCCGCTTTGGGCAGCGTCTTGTAAAGCGGCATGGTCAGAATGCCGGTGCCCACCGGCACCTCCAGCAGCTTGCCTGAAAAATGCTCTGGGATGCCGGACAGTGCCTTTTCCAGATAGGCGTCGTTTTCCGCCTTGTTCATGTCCCACACCAGACGGCACACCGCTTCCCCGCTCAGGGTGGAGCAGGTGATCATGCCGTCATAAAAGCTGTTTCCACCTGTCAGCCGATAGGCACCGCGGATTGCTTCTTTTCGTTCCATGCTCCGTCCTTCTTACACTATTTCACCGCTTTTGCGCCGTAACGCAAAGCCAGCCCTTTTTATTTTTGTGGCTTTTGATCTGACAAAATCCTGCTTTTTCCAGACACTCTTTCAGTGCAATATCCGTATAGATGGTCATCCCATTGATAATTTGTGTCCATCTGTCGTCTTTTGTTGTTTCGCCGTTTGCTTCGTTACAGATGAAAAAGATTCCGCCGGGCTTCAGCACTCGATAAACCTCTCTGAAATTCTGCGCAAGTTCCGGCCAGAAATAGACCGTTTCAAAGGCGGTCACCACATCAAACTGCTCCGCTTCAAACGGCAGTTCTGCCACACTTGCCTGTTGCACGGTACACCGTCCTGCCGCAATGGCTCTGGCATTGACCTTTCGCGCTTTTTCCACGCTGACGGCTGAGTAGTCGATGCCCTGCACCTTGCCGTTGGGGCACAGTTTCAGCAGTGTCTTAATGTTCGCTCCACCGCCGCAGCCGCAGTCCAGTACCATGGCATCCGGGGCAGGCTGTAAAAAGCGCAGCCCCCATTCTGCCATTGCGCTGTGTCCAAAGTTCATCATAGCAACCATGATCTTCCCGCCAAGGCCTACGGGCTTTCGGGTGTTTTCAAAAAAGGACATAATGCCCCCCTCTTTCTGTTTACCGTTCACAATGCAATGCTTTTTACCAGATGCGCCCACTGCACCGGATGACAGGCCAGCAATTCCTCGTGCCAAAAGTTAGATAGAGCTAACTTTTTATTCTATAAAAAGCCGCTTCTCAGCGGTCCTTCTGCCAAAATAATACGCCCTGCCGTCTCCTCTGTCAAGAAGTTTAGGCATTTTCGGGTATTCCGAAAGAGATTTCGTTTTCGGGGACTCCAACCGTCACCCCAGTGCTACGTCCAGCACCATCATCACGCTGAAGCCCACCGCAAAAAATACTGTGCCAACGTTGGAGTGCTGCCCCTGCGACATTTCCGGGATCAGTTCCTCCACCACCACATACAGCATGGCTCCGGCGGCAAAGCTGAGCAGATAGGGCAACGCGGGCACCACGATGCCTGCCGCCAGAATCGTCAGCACTGCCCCGATGGGCTCTACGATGCCGGACAGCACGCCGCCCCAGAACGCCCGGCCTTTTTTCATTCCTTCCGCCCGCAGTGGCATGGAGATGATGGCACCCTCCGGGAAGTTCTGGATGGCAATGCCAAGGGAAAGTGCCAGCGCCCCGGCGGCGGTGATCTGAGCCGTTCCGGCAAGGTAACCGGCATAAACCACGCCCACCGCCATGCCCTCCGGGATGTTGTGCAGCGTCACCGCCAGAACCATCATGGTGGTGCGCTGGAGCTGGCTTTTTGGCCCTTCGGCCTGCAAACTGTTCTGGTGCAGATGCGGGATGAGATGGTCCAGCAGCAGCAAAAACAGGATGCCCAGCCAGAAACCCACCGCCGCCGGGAAAAACGCCAGCCTGCCCAGATCTGCGGCCTGCTCCATAGCCGGGATCAGCAAACTCCATACCGATGCCGCCACCATCACTCCGGCGGCAAAGCCGGTGAGGGCGCGCTGGATGCCGTCACGCAGAGAGTTTTTCAAAAAGAACACACAGCCCGCCCCAAGGCTTGTGCCCAGAAAGGGGATCAAAATCCCCCAGAATGCGCCTTGTATCATGTAGTACCTCCTGCGGTTAAATATAACTAACCTCACAAGCAGTATACTGCGCTCCGGCAAAAAGGTCAAGGGCTTTGCGGTATAGAGGATGCAGATCGTTTCCTGCATCGAAAAATTCACCTCTGCAAACTTTCCGGTTTCTACTTGACAACGCCCGGTGGGAGTGCTATTTTTACTTCGCGAATTTGTTTTACCTAACCATCTGAGGGGTTTTTCCCCTGCATTTTTTGCGCCAATTGTTAGGCAGAGCTAACTGTTTTTTTCAAAACTGAGATAGAGGTGTGTTACAATGAGGTTGAAAAAAGTATTTGCAGGTGCAATTGCGGCCGCTATGCTGGTATGCGCTGTGGCAGTCCCTGCCTTCGCTGCGGAAGAGGTGGAACAGGAAAACTGCCTGCCCTCCAGCTATGTCCAGATGAACATCCCCTACGCCGACTTCTACAAGGCTGCCGGTGTGGACAACGCATCTGAGATCGACGCTGTGACCAGCGCCACCAAGAACAAGACCCGTGCGGGCAACCTTGCCGCCGGTTCCTACCACGTCAACGCGGACGGCTCCGACATCACCGGCGTTTCCTTCCCGGTCAAGGTGCTGACCCCGTGGGCGCTGAAGAATGCAAAGCAGGTCACCGATGCCGACAGCTACGACATTACCGTTACCCTGAAGGGCAAGGAATCCACCACCACCTACACCGGCGCAGATGCCTTGTTTGAGAACGAGAGCTACGCTTACTACAAGCTCAGTGAGACCCCTGCCTACTATATCACCTCATGGTATAACCTGCTGAGCGGCAAGTGGGAGTTTGGCAAGGTCCACGCCACCGAGACCACCGTAGAGGGCACCACTGTGGAGCTGAATACCAACGGTCACCGCGCCACCTACGAGATGAAAATCTCCGGTTTTGATCTGGACTACAAGGCCAACAAGGTCTACGGCGTAGTTCTGACCACCGCCGATGGCAGTGAGTACGGCCTGCATCATGTGACCAACATCTGGCATGGTACCAAACTGGGCTTCAATGCCGATGATCCTTACTTTGCATCCATCATCGGCAAGACGATTACTCAGATCACCTTCTACGCCGCCGACGGCGTGTATGTCCTGCCGGTCAATGTGGCGCTGTGAATACACGGGAAACTGCCTAATTTATTGTAAAATATAATACAAAACGGCAAGGTCTCCTGAATGCAGGCGGCTTTGCCCTTTTTTATTGCAGATGGAGCCCAATCGCAGGGTCAACAGTTTTTACGTCTGCAATATGGAATCAATATTGCCGGCATTACTCTGCGAATCACAAAAGGGTCCATCCAACAGCAATACTGCGGGATGGGCCCTTTTTATTCGCCTTCCGGCTCCTTGCAGACATCCACCCAGCCCTCGGCTCCGGCGGCTACTTCCAGCTCCTGCAAGGTCAGCTTGACGGCGGTGTGACCATTGCCCGCCGCCGGGTAGACGGTATCAAACTTGCGCAGGCTCTCGTCCAGATAGACCGCCACGCCCTCGTTCACTCCAAAGGGGCACACACCGCCGGGTGCATGCCCCACATAGGCTTCCACCTCATCGTAGGGGATCATTTTGGCCTTCATGTGGAACAGGCTCTTGTACTTGTGGTTGTCCAGCTTTGCCGTGCCCTCGGTGACAATGAGCACCGGCTTTTGCTTTTTCAAAGGACATTTTCCCACTTCTCCGCTCTTATTCGGTAATGGCCCAGACCCGCGCAGGCAGACCAGTTGCACCTTCAATGCGGGGATAAGAAACGATGACCACTGCACCGGCCGGCTGCACTTTATCCAGATTTGCAAGCACCTCCACCTGCAGCTTGTCGTTGTCCAGAACATAGCGCTCGCAGGCAAGGTCGCCCTTTTCCTCCGCCACCGCAGAGGAATCGGTATCCAGCGTTTCGTGGCCGTTGGCGGCGGCATTGCGCACCTTGTAGATATACTCCAATGCTTCCAGCGACCAGCCGGGAGCATTTTCTTTGCCCTCTGCGTCGATGCCGGACAGCGCATCCATATCCGGCCACTTCTTATACCAGTCGCTGCGCAGAGCCACCAGCGCACCATCCGGGATAGGACCGTACTTTGCTTCATAGGCCTTGATGTCCTCCACTGTCACAGCGTAGCGAGGGTCTTTCTTGGCCTGCTCAGAAATATCGATGACCACCAGCGGGAAGATCAGGTCGTTCACATCATACTTTTCGGACAATGCTTTGCCCTTGATGAAGTGCCCCGGGAAGTCGATATGGGTACCGAACTGTCCGGGGAATTTGAAGGTCTGGATCAGGCATTCCAGTTCCGGCTTGCCCCAGTCCCACACGGTCTTTGCCAGCTCCACAGAGCCTTCCGGGATGCCGGACCAGTAGGGGCTTTCGTTGTTCAGCGAGTGAGAAAGTTCCACCCAGCGATATTTTTTAGCATCCTTCAGTGCGTTCCACAGTTTATAATCAGCCATTGTCGGTTCTCCTTTTATTGTAACGATGTATGTTTGGGCACTTCTCCCAGACAACGGCATCTTCCTGTTTTTTCTCAGTCTGTCTGCCGGGAATTTGTCTGGGAGCAGCGCATTCGCCCGGGCAGCCTGTGCCGGGCATCTGTTGTACGTTTCATCTGTCTGCGCTCCCTTCCTTGTGTTGGGGATAGTATAAACCTATTTTCGCACCATGTCAATAGGTTTATACTTTCAAAGACACCTCTGCCCTTTCGTCCGCCGGTTGCCTGCCGCCATCACCGCGCTGATTCGTGCACCGCAGGTCTTTCCAAGCAACAGCCTGCGCTGCCTGTTCTTCGAGTTTGCTTGACAGTCTTCGTCTCTCTTTTGATAAATCAGATTTATTCGATATTGTCATAAAATCTCTGTAACACTGCCGCTAATCCCTCCGGAGCTTCTATGTTTGCTTCATGACCCGTTTTCAAAAGTTCACGATAGCAGGAATTGCTCAAATAGCTGACAAGTTCCTTTGAGGCTTTTTTATTTGCATCGTCTTTTTCGCCACAAACGATCAATACAGGACAAGACACCTTACACAATGAATCTCTGAAATCCAATTCTGCCATCGTGCCGCACAAACTGATCACATCTGCTTTTTTGAATCCAAATTGCTTGAACGTTGCATTTGGCATAAAGCGGAACAGCATATTCTGGAATTTCAATAATTTTTTAGGCATTTTGTATTGTGCCGCAATTAACACAAGTGCCTTTACTTTATCCGGATGGTCTATTGCATAATTAAGTGCCAAAACAGCACCCAGAGAGAGCCCACATAAGACGATTTCGTCATTTTCCTTATTGCACTCTTCTGAGAATGCAGAATACAGCTCCCTATAGGTGGCCGCTTTTCCTTCCAGCATCTCTGCCAAGCTCAAGCTGGCGCTTCTATCCGAGACCGTCGTTTCTTTTATCACTCTATCCCAACTGTCTGGTTTTTGTCCTAATCCATGTAAGTATAAATACTTCATCTACTTTTTACCATCATCGTTTTTCCTTTTTTCTTCATACATCCTGCTGCTTTTCCAGCGCTTCAAAGTGATACCGGGGCTTGCCTTTGCTCTTTTTGCCGTACTCGATGGCTTCTTTGGGGCAGTAGCAGATGCACGCCATGCAGTGGGTGCAGTTTTTGTCCCAGACCGGCTTTCCGTTTTCCAGACGGATGTTGTTCAAGGGGCACAGCTCCACGCACTTACCGCAGCCGATGCAGGCGTCCGTTGCCCGGAAGGCATCCGCTTTTACAAAGAAGCGATAGAACACCGGGTTCACCGGGCCGCTCATAAAGCGGTCGTAGAGGTTCTCTCTCGGCGGAGGAAATTCCTGCCCGGCCTTGAGCTGCGCCAGCACCTTCTGAAGCGCAGGCTCTGCCTGCTCCACGATGCTTCGTGCCTGCTCCTTTTGGGGTGCATTGAACATGGCAATGTAGTTTTCCGGCATGATGATCTGAGCTGTGCCCATATACTGCAGCTGCTTTTGCGCTGCAAGCTGCCGGTTATAGCCTGCCGCATTGCCAATCTCGCTGCCGCAATCCATCACAAACCAGATGCGCTCTGCCCCGGTCAGCGTGGTCTTGCCCAGCCACTCGGACACCACCCAGGGGATACGCCATGCGTAGGTAGGCGTCACCAGCACCACGTCACGCCCGGTCTGCACCGGGGCGGTATTCCCTGCCTTGATGCAGGCGTTCAGGTCGTAAAGCGGCATCTCCAACCCTTCGGCAATGCGCCGCGCCAGATACCGGCTGTTGCCGGTTCCCGAAAAATATAGTACCATGGCTGCTCCTTCGTTTTTTGTGTGGTTTTCAGTTGCCTGTCTGCCCGGAAAACTGGAACTTGTCGGGGCGAGGCCCCTCCATCTTGCTAACGCAAGACCGTTCCGTCACTTAAAAGCCCCACTGGGGCTTTCATTGTTCCACTTTGCTCCACAAACGCGAACTTGTCGGGGCGAGGCCCCTCCATCTTGCTAACGCAAGACCATTCCGTCACTTAAAAGCCCCACTGGGGCTTTCATTGTTCCGCTTCGCTCCACAAACGCGAACTTGTCGGGGCGAGGCCCCTCCATCTTGCTGCCGCAGGACCGTTCGGTCGCTTGAAAGCCCCACTGGGGCTTTCATTGTTCCGCTTCGCTCCACAAACGCGAATTGTTTACTTCTTCGTCTTAGGCGCAATAAGCAACATGACTGTCACAAGAATATATAAACCATACAGTAACCAAGTAATGGTATTGTTCCAAGGAAAACTCATTTCTGGATGGTTCAATGCAAACACTATAAATGCAATAGCTATAATTAGCATTATTAAGCCGAGAATCATTGATATACGCTTTTTCATGCAAAGCACTTCCTTGTCAAACTGGAATTGTTAATCTTGAACTGGTCCTATAATGCCAAATGCTATTGCATCAATAAAAAGCACGAACGCTATCACACGAACAATTAAAATAGTTGCAATGACTTTAATAACAAGTTGTTGATTTTGTCTTAAATTACTCTTACTAACAATCCTTAAGACAAAAATCAAAGCAACGAGGATGATAAAAGAAATAATATTATAAAGAACCACTGTTTTCATCTATGTGTCCTTCTTTTTTATATCAATTCCGAGTTGCCGCTCTCCGTATGCCATAGTCTCCGCACGCAAAAAGCCCTTTGCGGCAAGGTGTGTGCTTACACCTCACCCGCAAACTTCATGCCCCAGCTCATGCGGGTGTCGTACATCAGGCGGGTCAAGGCAAGGCTGTCCTGCGGGGTGTAGCGGTCGCTGCCGGTACGTCCCTGCTTGACGCAGCGGCTTGCTTCCCGGATCTCATACTCAAAGCCGTTGATGTCCACCGGGCAGCGGATGACCTCCGGCTCTTTGCCCTCCACTTCCAGCGTCATGGTCTCGGCGTGCTGGAAATCCGGCAGGAAAATACTGCCCTTGGTGCCAACGATACGGGCATTGCGCTCCAGCTCCTGCCCGATGGTCTGGACAGACTCCGCCTTGCAGCCGCCGGGGTAGGTCAGCACAAGGCGGCTGTAATCGTCGGTGCCGTACTCGTTGATGTGGACCTCTTTGGTCTCCACCTTCTCCGGGTCCTGTCCGGTGAGAATGCGCAGAAAGCCCAGATTGTAGATGCCGATATCCAGCAGCGCACCGCCGCCCAGACCGGAATCAAACTTGCGGTCCTTCCGGGCACCGGAGGCCACAAAGCCGTACTGACAGGTGATCTGCTTCAGTTCCCCGATGGTGCCCGCCGCAAGGATCTCGCGCAGGCGGTCGTACAGCGGCAGCAGCCAGATCCAGAATGCCTCCATGAGAAAGAGGTGCTTTTCCTCTGCCAGACGGTACAGCTCCTGCGCCTGTTCCGGGCTGATGGTAAAGGGCTTTTCGCACAAAACGTGCTTGCCCTGCTCCAGACAGAGCTTGCAGTTTTCGTAGTGCAGGGTGTTGGGGGTGGCGATATAGATGGCCTCCACCTCCGGGTCGGCGGCAAGGGCTTCGTAGGAGTCATAGCAGCTGGGAATGCCGTACTGCTGCGCAAACGCCTGTGCGCTTTCCATGTGCCGTGACCCCACGGCAACAAGCTGCTCTCCCTCTGCGCCCATCTGTTCCACCGTAGATGCAAACTTTTTGGCAATGGTGCCGGTCGCTAAAATTCCCCACTTCATAACGGTACCTCCCGGTTTATTCCTCTGGATTCGTTGCGTTCAGTATACCATGGTTTTCCCCTGCGGAAAAGATAGTGAAAAACAAAAATGCCCCCCGGAGGGCTTGTTCCAACTCTCCGGGGACGATTCTATGCACCGGTATCTTTCATCTTGTTCCAAAAAATCGCATCCATTATAATAGAGATAGAAAGAAGGTGCCAACATGAAACATCGCATTGTGACGGCTGCGCAGATGAAGGAAATCGAACGGGCCGGGGATGCTCACGGTCTGCCTTACCTGCAAATGATGGAAAATGCCGGACTGGCTGCTTACGCTGAACTGCAAAAGCAGTTCCCGCATCCCGGCAGGCTGCTGGTGGTCTGTGGAAAGGGCAACAACGGCGGCGATGGGTTCGTGATTGCCCGTGCCGCTGCAAAAGACGACTGGAACGTGACCGTTTTTCTGGCCGAGGGCGAGCCGAAAACCGCTGACGCCATCCGCAATTTTGAGCGTCTGCACTTCCTGCCGGTGCACATCTGCACTGACGGTTCTGTACTGGAAACTCAGCGCTTTGCTGCCGTTGTGGATGCCCTCTACGGCACCGGGTTCCATGGTGAATTGCGGCCTTCCGGCCTTGCCGCCTGCGGGCTGATACGCCGTCTGCACAATGGCGGTGCCTTTGTGTTGGCCGTAGACCTGCCCAGCGGCATCAATACGGATACCGGGGAGGTTGCCGAAGGTGCTGCCCATGCAGATTTGACCGTAACCTTCGACAGCTATAAGCCTTTGCATATCGCAGAAGCTTCTGCGCCGCTGTGCGGAAAAATCGTCTGTGCCGACATTGGCATCCGGGATGAATGGCACCCGGAGTTTTGACGAGGGCTTGCCGCTGCGGAAAAGCACCTGTGCACAAAAGAGCCGCCGCACAAATCACTGTGCGGCGGCTCTCTAGCTCTCAGCACCGACGGTGTCACACCTTGCGCTCAAGGTTCTGCCGGAACAGCTCATACGCTGCCCGCATCTCCTCCGGCAGGCGCTTCAAGGTTTCCTGCTGCAATTCAGACGGCATCCCGTAAAAGGCTTCGGCAATGCCGCCGGTAATGCAGGCAAGGGTGTCGCTGTCACCGCCGAGGGAAACAGCATTGCGCAGGGCATCCTCAAAGCCGGTGCTTTCCAGAAAGGCAATGATGGCCTCCGGCACGGTCTGCTGACAGGTCTCCACATGGCGATAGCCCGGGCGAATTTCATCGCAGGTGCGGCTCAAATCGTAGCCGAAAGTCTGCTCCACATACTGCCGGATCTCCGGCTTGCTATGGCCGGTGCGTGCCAGAAAAATCGCTGCCGCCGTGGCCTGTGCGCCCTTGATGCCCTCCGGGTGATTGTGGGTGACCTCGGCAGTCACCTTCGCCATCTCCAGCGTTTTGTCCAGCGTATCGAACAGCCAGCCTGCCGCCGCCACCCGCATGGCGGAGCCGTTGCCAAAGCTGCCGTAGGGCTGCGGATGCTCCGCACGCAGCCACCGGCGGAACATCCCGCCGTAACCGGCATCGGGATATGCCTTGCCCAAACGCCGCATTTCGTGCTGCACCTCGGCAAAGGTTTTCGGTGCATCCCCTTGCCCTGCCATCAAGCCCCGTGCCACTGCGACCGTCATGACCGTATCATCGGTGAAGTGCGATTTTTCGCTCAGCAGCGGAAAGTCCTTGCTCTTGTGATTGTTCCGGTCAAACTCATTAGGATAAACAGGATAACTATATCAGCAGGAGCCTCCGGGCTCCTGCTTTCTTTCTGTTCTGCCGCCGTTTCGTGCATAATGCCGCAAAAAGCGTCATTCTCGAAAACTTTTTGCCACAAATTGCCAGATTTTACTTGACATTGTCCCTTTTAGGGTCTATAATAAGGGTGTAAGAACGAACGTGACCCGAAAAGGGTAGGAGGAAGATTATGAAAACTCTCGAATCCATGAAGCAGTTCATCCGCGAAAACAATTTTACCGCTCTGGTCAATGAGCTCGTCACCGGTGCCGACATGGACGTTGCAGACGCTGTCGAGTACGTCTACGACATGAAGACCCTCAGCAAGGCTCAGTTCGCAAGCAAGTATTTCGGTTGATGGTCGATAGGGGGTAACGATATGTTCAAAAAGTTGGTCAAGGCAATCGCCGCAATCCAGAACGAAAACGACCGCGACGAGTGCTACTGGCAGATTGACCGTGCATTCGAGGAAGAGCGCATCTCCTTTGAGGACCACGAGCTCCTCTACGGTCTGGCTGGTATGGTTGAGGTCGCTTAATTATTTGCTTTCGTGTGTCCCTTTTAGGGACGTCAAGCAAGCAGTAAGACCCGTTTCGGGTAGGAGGTTTTTATGGAGCTCTACAAGTACACCGGCAGCGTTGCCGCCCTGACCGTTCGTTTCGGCAAGGCCGAGACCATCACCCTCTACGACAGCTACGACGACAGCGTCGCTCCGGTTCGTCTTGATGTGCGCGGTGCTCTGGCCGAGTACATCAAGGAAATCGAGAGCACGGACAGCGAGGAGCGGTACATGAATCTCGACTGGTACTACGACTTCAATATGCTGCTCCGGCGCATTGAGGTTCCGGGCGTCCCGTCCGGAAAGGCGCTGAAGACCGTCGTCCCTGCCAAAGTTCTGACGCAGACCCGCAGCAACCCCGACGAGCTCGTCTGCTTCGGTTGCCCCGACTTCATCAACACGAGCAAGCCGGTCTCGATGGGTCAAGATGATTACCAGAACTTCCTCATGTGGAAGCGTGAGAACAGAGATTAAGGAGGTGCGCGTTATGACGCAGGTAAGGTATTTCGGGTTCGTCAAGGCCGAGGAGCCTTGGACGGGTAACCAGTTCAAGATGTACGCCGGAAAGAACGGCTCCACGTTTGGGAGCAAGGTTCCGGCCGGTTCTGTTGTGGAGTGCGGTTACAAGAGCATCAGCTCCGCCGACAGCGCAGCGAGGGAACTGAAATCCCGCTGCGAGAAGATGGGCCGCAGGGTTTTCTGCTGGGGTTACGAGAGCGTCGCAGAGGTGCAGTAAAGGAGGGTTCGTCTCATGCTTATTTTCAAAGAGGACAGCCGTACCGGTGTCTCGTGTGGGCTGAACGATTTCGGGGAACTTTTCATCGGCAACTCCCGCTCCGGCTACAATCTGTTTTATCCCCAATTAGGTGTAAAACTCTGCTCGATGGCGGGCGGCGGCGTACAAAAAATCTATATGGTGTTTTTTAGAGAACCGTCCCGGCGGGACAGGTCAGGCAGTGACCTGTTCCACCTCCGGGATGGGTTTGAGATTAAAATGAATTTCGATAGAAATGTGTCTTGTTTTATCTTCGTCAATGCGTTCATGCACGACGATTTCTTTGATTAAGCGGTTAAGGGTGGCTGCGTCCAGCTCTGTGATGTTGGCATATTCCTGAATGGCTTCCACCCATTGTTTTGCGTCATTGGCAAGCTGGACTTCATCAGACAGCCGCTTTCTGCCCTCGGACACTTTTGCTTTAAGCTCCGTCTGCTCGGTCTGTGTCTTTTCCAGCATGGTGTTGAAATTCTGCTCACTGATACGCCCTGCAATCATATCCTCATAAAGCCGCATGACCATTTTGTCCAGAACCTCAATCCGTTCCTCGTCCCTTGTAAGGGAGCGTTCCATTGCTTCCCGCTGTTCCCGCTGCTCTGCTTCACAGGTATTGGTCAGGCGGTCGGCAACCGCTTCCCCGTCCATCAGGGCAGCTCTGGCACATTCCCGGATTTTCCGCAGCACATGGCTGTAAAGGGTGTCATAGTCAATCCGGTGCTGGGTGCAGTGGTTCTTTCCAAAGGCGTTGTAGGTCTTGCAGGAATAAATCCGCTGGGGATGTTTTGCGTTTGTGTAGCGTACCGTCAGCGACTTCCCACACTCGCCGCATTTTAACAATCCGGCAAACAGGCTGATTTCATCGGTCTGCCCCGGACGCTGGCGGGATTTCAGCTTGTTCTGCACAATGTCAAAGCTCATGCGGTCAATCAGCGGTTCATGCTGTCCCTCCACCACAATCCAGTCCTCCGGCTTCTTTTCCCCAATTGTGCCGATTTTGAAACGGTAGTCTTTTTTCTGGGAAGCAATCGCACCGGTGTAGACGGGATTCATCAAAAGGTCTTTGATAACGGAGAAGTCCCACATATACCGCCCGTTTTCCGGGTCTTTCTTTTCCCATTTGGTTCGGGTGTTGCGAAGCCCCCGTTCCCGGTTCCACCATGTGGGGCAGGGGATTTTTTCTTCCTCCAGCCGTCTGCGGATATAGTTCGGACCATGACCGTTCAGGGCATATCCGAAAATCAGCCGCACAATCGGGGCGGTTTCCTCGTCAATGAGCAGATGGTTTTTGTCCTCCGGGTCTTTCCGATACCCAAACGGGGCAAGACACCCGGTAAACTGTCCTTTCTGCGCTTTCAGAAGATAAGAGGAATGGACTTTCTTGGAAATATCCTTGCTGTACATCTCATTCAGGATATTCTTGAACGGGGCGATGTCGTTGTTATCCCGCAGGGTGTCGATACCGTCATTCATGGCAATATAGCGGACACCGTTTCTTGGGAAAAAGTCCTCAATCAAATGCCCGGTTTGCAGATAGTTCCGCCCCAGTCGGCTGAGGTCTTTCGTGATGACAAGGTTGATTTGCCTGCGCTCAATAGCTCTCAACATCCTCTGTAAATCAGGACGCTCCATATTAAGACCTGTGAAGCCATCGTCCTGATAGACTGCCACAACCTCCCATCCCTGCTTTTCGCAGTATTTTTCCAGCATATCCCGCTGGTTGGCGATACTGGCACTTTCGCCTTGCAGGTCATCGTCCTTTGACAGCCTGCAATAGACCGCCGCACGATAGCCCCCGGCAAGTGCCGAACCGATTGTTCTGTATTCCATTTCGTTCATCATAGCCATTTACCCACACAATCCAGACGGTATCTGGCTCTTTTGAACCTCATCTTCATTATAGCCTATATCTTTCTTTTTAGCAAGATATTCTTTTGTATTTATTTTACCGTATTTCTGGGAAATCAGGCTGACGAACACATCGGTTGCGTCCAGTTCCCCGTCAAATACAGTGGTCACATGAATCTCTGTTTTGTTTTTTGCCATAGGCAGTTATCCTCCATACATGAAAATAGCCAGACAGAGGGTGTCGGCAACGAAGTCCGGCAACGGGCTTCAAAAGACCTTGCAAACAATCTCAATCTGGCGATGGTTACTATTTATACTTTTCTTTTATTTTTCTGTTGTTTTGGTTGTTATAAGGGAGAAAAGCCCGGAAATAAGGGGTTTTCCCCGGCAACCGGCTCGGCAACGGGATAGCAACAGGGGGTGCAACGGGCGGTCATTTTCAGAATGGAAGCTCCATCTGTTCTGTGACCTCCACAAAACCATCCATCGTTTTTTCAGACGGGTTGCCGGAGTCCGTTGCCGGGTTTTCACGCTCCCAGCCCTTTTGTCTGCCATATTCGGAAAACATTCTTGGGTTCGGGAAGTACCGCCAGCCGGTAATGCACTGGTTCATAATCTCGTTGATTTCCCGGATTTCCCATTGCTTCGGCTCGTCAAAGGTGTGGTTCAAGGCTTCCTTGTAAAGCTGCTTGGAACAGACCATGCTCCCGGTGTACTTATCAAGATACGCCTGTATCATTCCGGCTTTGGTGTCCTCCGGCATAAAATCCCGCTGGTGTTCTTTGAGATACCGCTGCATGGTGGGGCTGAAAGCCAGCTTGAACCTGCCGCTTCGGTAAATCTCCATAGCTTCTGCCCACATCTGCTCGATATAGGCTCTGGAAGCGGCTTCGTCCTCCAAAATGTGAACCTCCGCCTGCTCCGGGTACACCATGACCGGGATAAAACGGCGGTTGCCTGAACGGTCAAGGGGCAGGAAGTCAAGGGCATTGGAAGTGCCGCCAAACACGCACTGACGGGGGCGGTCTGCCGGGTGGGTTTCATAGGGTATCTTGTAAACCTCTTTCTGCCGGCTTAAAAACGACTTGATTTCCTCAATGCTCTTGGCGTTGGCGGTTGCCATCATTTCCGACATTTCGATAATCCAGTGACCTTGCAGCTTACGGTACACATTGTCATCGTCCAGCTTCCGCAAATCATCGGAGAACCACTCGTCCCGGACTGCCAGCAGACGGAAGAAGGTGGACTTGCCAGCCCCCTGACCGCCTACCAGGCAGAGCATGATTTCAAACTTGCACCCCGGCTGAAAGGCTCGTGAGATTGCACCCAGCAGGAACAGCTTCAATGCTTCATAGGTGTAATCGTCTGCGTCAGCCCCCAGAAAGTGCCGCAGGCAGAAACGGATTCGCTCTGTCCCGTCCCACACAAGGGTATTGAGATAGTCCCGGATGGGATGGTACTTGTTTTCATTCGCCACAATCCCGATGGCGTTATCAATCTTTTTCTCATTGGTAAGCCCATAGGTTTCTTCCAGATAAAGAAGCAGATACTTCATATCCGTATCGTTCAGGGCGGTGCTTTCTCTTTGAAAACCGATGGGCTTTATGATGTCCTTGCGGTCGGTCAGGATGTTGTATGCGATAGCCCCGGAAAGCAGCGGGTCACGCTGGAATACGGTCAGGCAGTTCCGTATGCTCTGACGGACACCGCCTTTCTCGGTAGTTTCCAGTCCCGCCTTGATTTCCTCAACGCTCTGTGGCGGCTGCATGGCGTTCATGGTGTTTTTTAGTTCTTGCTGCGTCTGCGGCTGCAAGCTCTGCCATTCGCTGTTCAAGCTGTATCACATCCTTTCCGTAGTCCGTAATCAAAGCCGCTTTTTCCTCTGTTTCCCCGAACAGAAGCACATCCAGCAGATATTCCACTTGGGCTTGCTTCTGTAAGGCTTCCACAAACCGGGGATGAAAGGCTTCCTCCGGGGAGTGCGGGACATAATCCTTTCTCCATGCCCGAAGCAGATGGAGATAATCGGCAAGAATACGGAAGCAGCGGTTCTTTACTTCCTGAAACTGTTCCTCCGGGGATTTCTGCCGGGGCTTGGGCTTTTTTGCCTTTCCCGGCGGTTTCCAGTCCTCATAGGAAAGCCCAAAGTCATTTACCAGTTGTACGGCGGCTTCTTTCTTTCCCAGCCCATACAGGGCGGCGGCAAAATCAATCACATCCCCATCCGCACCGCAGCCGAAGCAGTGGTAACGCCGATCCAGCTTCATGCTTGGGGTTTTATCGTGATGGAACGGGCAGCAAGCCATCCCGTTCCGACCTACATGGATTCCATAATGCTCCGCAGCCTGTCTTGTTGTGACGGACTGTTTCACAGCTTCAAATACATTCAAATCTATCCCTCCTTGAAAAAAAGAAAAGCACCTGACATTCTCTGATTGAAAATGGCAAGTGCCTATTAAAGTTCCATATCCTGTTGTCGGTGTTTCGCCTGTGCCGGGGCGGTTCTTTGTGCTTTTTTCTCGTCTGCCTTATCCTGCAAGACTTCCTTGATAGGCTGCTTCTTGGGCGGCTCTTTGCTTTCCTCTGTGCCGGGTGTGGCTTTCCGTACCCAGTAGCGGATGTCCCGCAGCTTCTTCAAATCCTCCTGTACCTCGGTCAGCGGTACTTTCAGCTCTGCGATTTCGCTAAGAAGCGTTTCTTGCTCCTCTTGTAGCTCCTTTTGGGTGCTGTCCTTATCGTCCGGGTGCTTGGCAAGGTAGGCGGCGGCTTTCTCATACCGGGCAACCTCCGGGTGTTCCTGTTTGAACGCTTCCTTTGTTTTCTTGAAAAATATCTTCTGGTACTTTTCATAGACGGGCTTACATTCCTTGCAGTCTGTCCGGCTGGCAAGAAGCCTGTCAATCACTTTACTGCGGGCTTCCTTTGGCTTCATCTGACTGCGGTAATCGGCGGCTGATTTCCCGGACGCTTCCAGAAATGCTTCTAAATCCTCCACAGTAGAAAGCCCCTTTTGCCGGAGATAGGACAGGGCTTCGCTGACTGCCTTTAAGTCCTGTGAAGTCCCCCGGTTCTGTCCAGCCCTCGTCCAGTCCTTCCGTTCTTCCTTTCGTATCGCCATATACTTCATCAGCAGATTGGGAAGAAGTGTTGCTTCCTCCGCCGCCTTTTGTGCAAGCAGCTCTTTCCGTTTTTCGCCCAGCTCGGTAATCCAGCCTTTGAGGTTTTGGATAAGCTGCCGGATGGACTTCATCAGATTGTTGGCAGCTCTGATTTCCCGGTTCAGGTTTCCGATATTCGTCTGGATACCCCGCTTTTCCATCTGCCGGACAGCAGCTCCCTCATGGACAGTAGGGACTATATCAAGCCCCTGTCTGGCATAGGAACGCAAGTCCACACGCTCCGGGCGGTCATTGGCTTCCAGATAGCGGTTCTGGATGACCTCCCATTCATGCCGCCAGATTTCACAATACTTCTGGTCGTTCCAGTCAACCGTATCCTCCTTGTGGCTTTTCCATCTGCCGGACGGAAGTTTGATCCGTTCCCCATTCTCGTCAAGGTCATAAACCTTGCGGCTCTTGGGAAGCCATTTCCCATGTTCGTCCATTGCCCGCATAGTGAGCAGGACATGGGCGTGGGGATTGTGTCCCGGCGGATGGGGGTCATGGATGGCAAAATCAGCAATCATGCCTTTGGAAACAAACTGCTGCTCACAAAACTCCCGTACAAGGACAGCGTACTGGTCAGGCGGTATCTCTCTGGGGATGGTAAGCACCCACCGCCTTGCAAGCTGGGAGTTCCATTGTTTCTCCACCGCTTCGGCGGCGTTCCATAGGGTATTGCGGTCTGCATATTTCTGTGGGGCATTTGCCGGGAGCAGGATTTCATTGTGGACGATACCACGCTTTTCCGGGTAGTGCTTCACTTGCTGGTCGTATTCACAGAACAGCTTTTCGCCGCTCTGGTAAGCAGCGGCGGCAACCGCAGACTGCTGTTGGCTGCGCTGAACAATCGTGATTTCGTTGTGCGGACAGGGCATTTCGTGTCCCTCCTTTCGGTAATTGGTGGATGGGTGGGCATTTTACCACCTCATTTTGGGCAGAAAAAAAGCAGGAGACCTTTTTCAGATTTCCTGCTCGGTGTGCCGCTGTGTAAACGGCGGGTATTTAGTTGTGAAAGTTCGGGACAAGTTGACCCGATGTGTGTAGAATAACAAACTGGATTTATTTTTCTTTACATTTTATGCCGTAATTTCCCCTACTACCATTTTCGTAGCCCCTATATATTTCATATCTTTTTCCATTTATCTCCACTTCGTCATCGTTAATAAATGTATAAGACTTACCATTTTCTTCACAATACTTTGAAATTGCTTCCATAGTTTTTGCAAGAGTTGGGTAATTGGCACTATCCTCATAAGGAACCCAAAAAGCTTTTTTAAACATATAAAATACCTCCTTCTAATTTGTTAAGTAATCCACGAATTTTCAAAGCGTTATAAAATAATAGTATCATACAGCTTCGCAAAAATCCACTTATAACTTCAAACTTGTCGGCTGGGAACAGCTTGCAACGCAAGGTGTCCCCAGATGGCAAGTCCACAAAAGGGTAGCTGGTGGTAGCCAGCGCAGGGGAAGCGTAGCGTCCCCTGTATGATTTGGAGCAGACCATGACTGCGGAAAATCACAGCCCTCCGGCGAGGAGCCTTCGGAGAACGCAATGCACCAACCTCTGGGTGGTGTATAATTGCGCCCTTAGTAAACTAAGGGGTTTCCGGCTTCTCCCGTTCCAGCAGCTTTTTCAATAGTTCCTGCGTGTCCTGCCTGTGAAAAATGAGTTTCAACAACAGCATGACATCATCATCTGTCAGGAGTTCCGGCTCTTGCAGAAAACTTTCCAGCATACCGCCACGAGTGCAGAGCCGGTGCGTCCGTTCCTTTCGGGTAAGCTGCTTCAACTGGTGCTGCAATGCCTTTTCATCATTGATGGCTTTCCGCAGTTTCTTTTCGCTTTTCTCCAGTTCCCGGTTGAGTTTTTCCAGCTTTGAGGTATCAGGCAAGGGCAGCGTCCTCCTTTCCCGGTATCAGCACATAAATTCTATTCGGTTCTCCCACGCCCTGACGCACCCGCATGATAAGTCCGGCGGTTTCCAGTTCATTCAGAGAACGCTTGACCGTCATGGGACTGCGGGACAGGACTGCGGCAATGGCTGTGACAGGGAAGCAGACAAACAGGATTCCGTTCTCGTCCTCCTGCCCTTTGGATAGTATAGCGTCCAGCATCCGGCAGTACATGACCTTTGCGGTGCTGCTGACTGGAAATCCTGTCAACGCTCTGGGAAAGGGCATACAGGGCGGCAATGGTGTGTCTATCGTCATAAATTCAAAATTCATTCGGTGTGTTCCTCCTTTTTCTTTGCTCGTTTGGATAAATAACGGGGGCAGTCAACCACAACCGCCCGGAAGCTCTGCTTGCACCCATGCTGGCATTTCCGGCATAATTCGTTGTAAGTGACACGCCCCCGGTCATTAAGGTAAAAGGAAAGCTCATGCTTCCTCTTTTTGCTCATTCTCGGCATATTGCACTTCCTCCCGTTTTAGTGTATGGTTTCGGGGCGATTTTCGGCAAAATTACAGCCATAGAGCCGCCTAAAATCTCCCGAAGTATCAGCGATAGGGTAGACTATCCCCCTATCAGATTGTCGTGTTTCGGTATCATTTCGGTATCAGTTCGCCAGTTCTCCCCGGTGTCGTTCCTCCCCTGAATCTCACAGCGGCGTATCGCTCCCTTTGGTACGCTCGTTTCGGTCAGGGTTCCTCCATATCCCTGCCAAAAGTCATGGCGCTACATCGCCGGGGAAGCATATCCCACACAGGCTGGTCATTCGATTGGAATAATCCATCGATGAACTACCTGTATCATAGAACATTTTTGTGCCCTGTGCCGTATGTCCACAAAGTAGGAATTAAGGGTAAAAATCAGAAATTTCCACGATTGCGGAAAGTATGATATAATCCAGTTAAGCGGCAGTAATGAAACCGCCGGAAAGGAGCGTGCGCCCATGAAAGGAGCGACAAGCATACAGGAACGCCTTTGGGAACTCCGCAAGGACAAAGGCTTAAATCTGGAAGAATTATCAGAGCTGACGGGCATTTCCAAATCAGCTCTTGGCAGTTATGAAAAAGAGGATTATAAGGAAATCAATCATGGCAACCTTATCACGCTGGCAGACTTCTATGGGGTTTCCGTTGATTATCTGCTGTGCCGGACAGAGAACCGGGAGCAGATCAACACGCCACTAACAGAGCTGCATTTGAATGATGAGATGGTGGCACTTCTGAAAGGCGGTCGGATTAACAACCGTCTGCTCTGTGAGCTTGCCACTCATAAGGACTTTATCAAGTTTCTTGCGGACATTGAGATTTATGTAGATGGGATTGCCACCATGCAGATTCAAAACCTCAACGCCCTTGTCGATACTGTCCGGCATGAAATCATTGAACGGTATCGCCCCGGCGAAGACGACCCGCATTTGAAAGTGCTGCAAGCCGCCCATATCAGCGATGATGAATATTTCAGCCACATGGTTCTTGATGACCTCAATCTCATTATCCGGGATATTCGGGAAGCCCACAAAAAGGACAGCGAGAGTGCGCCCCAGACCACCGTTGCCGATGAATTGAAAGAAAATTTGGAAGCGGTTGAAAATTTCAAGGGCAGTCGGGATGAAAAGCTGGTTGTCCTTTACTGCAAGCAGCTCGGCATCAACTATAAAAATCTGTCAGACGAAGAATTTCGCTGGCTCATTCGGATTCTACAAAAATCAAAGAAAACAGGAACTCCTATCAGTCAAAGGAAAAAACGGTAAAGAAAAACCGCTGTTGCATGGTTGTGTTTGCTTCCATGTAGCAGCGGTTGGTGCTATACTTATTCAGTTAAAATTTCAAAGCGATAAAGTGGAATTTATCTTAGAAATTACAGCAATGTTATTTTGATAAACTTTCAAGAATTGAAATATCATGCTTATCTTTATCTCTTAATTCATAACCTGAGTGGAAAACTCTTTGGCCTTTTAAGGATATACAAGGAATTGTTTTTCCTTCAAAAAAAGCACTACCAAAGTAATCTTTTTCAAACTCATACCAGCCACCCTCTAAATCAGCTTGTTTTGAAGTTCCGTCCTCATTTAAAACGAACGGGTGAATGTCTAAGTAACCAAGTTCATCACTATATAACTCTATTCTAACCGGTTTCCAGTCTGTATCAATTTTATAGCCCAGATTCAAAAGCACATTTAACAATTTTTCCGTATGTTGAGCATCAAAATTTATATCTATATCTCTATGAATTCTTGTTTGTTTACCAGCTAAAATATCTACACCCCATCCGCCATCCAACCAGTATGTAATTCCAGTATTTTCGAATAATTCTATTACTTTCATTAAATCTTCTTTTGTTGTTATTTCTTTTCTACCCATACAAAGTCTCCTTTACAACTTCTAATTTGTAATAATCATTCTACCATACCGTTATGAATAAATCATCTCATGTAAAACAATTTCTTCTGCCCGGTTGTGAATGTTATTGCAACGCTGCACCCATTCCATTTGACGGGTACGCTTCAATTCCTCGGTCACGCCCTCGGCAGCTTTCATCTGCTCCATGATGGTGTCTAACCGTTTCTGTGCCTGTTCGTTCAGGTCTGCAAGATATGTCCACAATTCCCCGGTCAGGGTCAATGTGTGTAATCTGGCTGGGCAGACTTCTCTTAAATATTCCCGGTGCATCCGTCCGTACTTTCCGATGGGGCGGTGTTCCTCCGGCAACTTCAAGTCCGGGATGTAGTAATCTCCAACAAGGATATAATCAATTCCGTTTTCTTTTATTCTTGGTTTCAATTCGCTCATGTTCCTTACCTCCTGTGGAAGCAGGCTCGTCTGGTACTAACTCAATCACATCGGTAATCTCACAATTCAGCGTTTCGCAGATACGGGCTAATGTATCCATGCTGATGTGCTTTCCCTCTTTGCTCATGTTGGCAATCATATTTGTTGTCATACCAGCAGCAAGCCTTAAATCCTCTTTTCTCATATCACGCTCTAACAGTGTGTGCCAGAGTGGTTTATAGCTGATGTGCATATTGTTTTCCTGCCTTTCTATCCATACCACCGGAGCGGCTGCCCCGGCAGGCACTTTTCTCTTATTATAGCACCAATCTTGTGAAATCACAATTTATTCTTGTAGCCTGCCGCTGATACCGTCTGGATTGGCTTTTCCTTTCTTTTTGTTCCCTTTAATTAGCCATGAACTGCCTGACACCCCGGAGAACCGAGAGAAGATTCTGAAAGATTTCGACTGCTGGTGGACCGGCTGGACGAAGCCCATCTTGTGATGGCCACAGCAAGGTCTGAA
This sequence comes from Faecalibacterium sp. 9, assembly GCF_048320955.1. Lineage (NCBI taxonomy): Bacteria > Bacillati > Bacillota > Clostridia > Eubacteriales > Oscillospiraceae > Faecalibacterium > Faecalibacterium sp. 9. Next base: position 384,154 of record NZ_JBLWGB010000003.1, on the reverse strand, counting down.
AGGAGTATTTTATGACAAACGAAAGTAATTTCCCTGCCGTGTTCTTTGAGGATTTTCTCGCCGCTCTCCGCAAGGTGCAGGACGAGAACCGCATCCACGGGAATGTGGAGGTCTTTGAGCTCCGGCCGTCTCCTGACGGTGCTGTTCATCTTGGCGTGAGCTGGCCCTCCATTGGGACGGTTCCGCCGGAGGAGGCGAAGAAGTTCGCCGAGGAGGTCACCCGGGCGGCCGCCGCTGCCGCTGCCTTTCCGTACAACGGCTATGTGTATACGTTTGAATAGGAGGTTCTTCTGATGACCGTTCTTGAGCGTTTGAAAGCTGCCGGGTATGACCCGGCCGTGTCCCTGTTCCCTGACAGTATCGGGAATGCCGGTTCCATGGAGTGTGAGCGCATCCAGATTCGCACGTTCTTCTGCCGCCCTCGCGAAAACGAGGCCGCCATCGGGGTGACTGCAACCGCGATGACCCACTTTTCCGACGGCTCGACCCGTCCGTATCCGGACGGCTGGCCGCGTAGCCTTGAGGCCAGCGTCACGCTCTACTTCGCTGGCGACGCAGAATTTCATTATTTCGGCAACGTCGCCACCGACCTTGTCGGCTCCGATGCCGAGTTCCGATACAGGCTCTTGAGCCGCTGTATTCAGGACTGCAAGTATTTCCTCGGCTGCGGCTCGCGTTTCAGCAAGTACCTCTGGGGCTGCTGCGTTGAGAATCATATTCAGGCCATGCGCATCCTGTGGGACAGCTTTTCCGACGACGAGAAGCCGGAGTGGACCTCTCTCGAGGAGATTGAGCGGTTCAGCAAAAAGATGCTCGAGGAGGAGATTTACTGATGGCTGCCCAGAATTTCAAGTTGTTCCTTGGCTGTCTCGGAAACGGCGTAACAGTCTGCAACTCCGCCGTGATGGAGGACGGCGATTTTAAGATGGTCGCTCACATCTCCAACGAGGGAAAAATCACTTGGTACGTCGGCGAGGATTACCCGCCTGCGGATGCTCTCGCAAGCATCCGGGCCTGCGCGGAGCAGGAGCGGGCAAAGTACGAGACATGGCTCAACGGCCTGTCTCCGGCCGCGCGCCGGGAGTATCAGCTCGAGCGGCTGCCGCTCCCTGAGTTTCTCGAGGAGCTCCGCAAGGCAAAGGAAGAAAGGGAGGGAGCCTAATGGTCCGCGATATCCACGATTATGACAGCCTCAAGGAGGCATACGATATCCTGCTCATGTTCGAGCGGTTTCCCGGTCCGGTGCGTAGTGAGCGCGTCGAGGAGTTCGTCACTCAGCTCAAGCGCGACATCCGAGAATATGTCAATCGGGTTTCCGATTGCCACATCATCCGCGACGAGTTCGATTCTTTCGTTGAGCTCGTTAAGCTGCCAGAGAAGCTCTCTCCCCTCTCAAAAGAGAGCGTTCTCGAATGGTTCTATATGCACCGGGCCTACCGCGACGACCGTTATGACGGCATGGGGTGCTCCGGTCAGTTCTTTACCACCCGCGTCAGGCTCTTTCGCCGTCGCGGTTGCTGGTACGCCTATCATTTTGTTTCGGTCGATATGTAAGGAGGTTCGCATGGAAATAAATATCACATACAAAAGCCCGGAGCACGAGGCCGCGTTCCTGTCTGAGCTTCAGCGGATTCCTCACATCGTAAATCCCGAATCCGGGCGCATCAATCCGTATTGGGGCGCGTCCCTGTATCTGCTCTCCGCGCTCACGCGCTGGCCGGAGCTCCGCATTGCCGTCATTGGTGAGGACTACATGATGTTTACGGCTGCAGAAGAGGCGTTCAATTTAAGCCAGAATGAGCGCATCGTCGTCGAGCTGGCTGCCAATTTCTATAATGCCGGTCTATGGGAGATGCCCGGTTTCGAGATGGTCTACGCCACCTGCGACACTGCTTTCACGCTCATTCTTGAGGCGTTCCGCCTGCGTCGTGCAAATCTCTTTTACAAAGACGGGGAGGTGTCCGCAGAATGGGAAGAAAGAAAATGAGCCTCCGGCGCGCTGTCGCCGTCCTGAGCTTCATTGGCACGGACGACTTCGGCCGCGAGGTGTTCGTCGATGAGCTGGGCACAATCTGGAAGTACACAGAGCCCGGTCCAATGCCGAGGGAGCGTCACGACAAACTCTATACTGCATCCAGTAATGGCCGGGACGGTGAGCCGGACCTGCCGATGTCCGATGCGTTCGACTACAAGATTATCAACTAGGAGGCGGAACACAATGTCTGCTGTCTATCGGACGTTGTACGAAAAATATGAGCAGAACGACGTTTTACACGTCGGGATTCAGGAGGTTGTCGAGGCCGAAAAGGAGATTGACACGTTCCTCAAGTCTCTCGAACGCAACCAGCGCGACCAGCTCGACACGCTGCTTGGGCGTCTGTCCCGCGCCTACGAGATGCAGGGTTTTCTTTTCGGTGGTCTTGCATCCGGCGCAAAGTGGAACGGAAAGACGGCTCCCGAACCGGGCGACGGATACGGCCGGAGTGTCCGGGCCTATCACGGCTCAACGCTTGCTCCGGTCTGCCAGATTGACCGCAAGACAAATCAGGTCATACATGAGTATCCGAGTATCGCTGCTGCCTCCCGTGCTACCGGTCTGGATGACAGCGCAATCGGAAAGGTATGCAAGGGAAAGTTACCCCATGCGGGCGGTTTTCTCTTTCGGTACATCGAGCAGTAAATCTTTCACAGGTACGCAAAAATATTTCAAGAAATTGCCATTTCGCTCTTGCTTTCCACGCGCTTGTGTGGTATAATATAGTCAGTTGAGGGGGCCGCTCCTCAATGAGTAAGGTGGCAAGGCCAGAAAGGAAACGACATGGACGACGAAATGAATACCGCCGAGGTGCTTCGAGACGAGGCAAAGGAGAACCGGACCCGTGAAATTCTTGAGCTTATGCGTAACAGCAAAACGCTCGAGGAGGCCGTGGAAAAAGTAAAAGCCCTGCTCAACAAGTAAGCAGGGCTCTCCGATGAAGAACAAAGGCCGATGACGGCGGCCAGAGTTCTGAAACGCCGGGGGAGTGAGAAACAGCTTGCAGATGCCTCACTTCTCCGGCATTTCTATTATAGCAGATTCAAGGGGGATTTCAAGATGTCAGCTTTAACGCCTGTTGCCGCCCGTATCACCGGGCTGCGCGAGGCTCGCGGGTTGACCCGCACCCAGCTGTCGCGGCTCTCTGGCGTTCCGCTGCGGACGCTCGAGGAATGGGAGGCCGGTCGCCGGGTCCCGCGCGATGTTTACCAGATTCACGCCGTCGCTGCTGCGCTCGGCATGAGCATTGAGGATTATCTCGGGCTATAAAGAATTAGGAGGTCCGGCGGTATGCCGGGCCTCCCTTTTTGTTATTCTGGCATAAAGCCGTAACCGGCCTCAAATGCCGCTACTTCTCGGAGGTAGGCAACGCGGCCTGCTGCGCGGTCGATGGCGTCGCGCAATTCGCGGTTTTCCACCAGCTTGAGCAGCGCGGTGAGCGTGTCCTCTGCCTGCATGATTTCGCGGGTGTCCTGCGGGTTGACCTGCTCCATGTAGAGCTCATAAATAGACTGTTCCATGCTTGCCTCCTATGCCCGCCAGTGGTCGAGCCGCTGCCGCGCATACAGGATTTGCGCGCGCCGTTCTTCCCGCTGCGGGTGTTTCGGAGCAGCCATTGTGACGGGAGGGCTGTTCGTGGTCCCCGTGCAGCCCTCTCCATCACCTCCCTGTGGGCCGTCTCCCGCAGGCTGATTTCAACTTGCTGGCAGTTTGCCGGTAGCTTTTCGGAGTGCTTTCTCCTGCGTTGAGCCGTAGAACGCCACGAGCGCGGCTCCGGGGCCTCGATTTCGGACTTTTGTGGTCTAGCCGTAAAGTTTGCCGTCCGACCATTGCGACGCTTTGTGGGTCTCCGCAGGAGGTTTTCGTCACTTGCCGGGTCATTTCAGTCTGCCAACACCTGTCCCACCGTCGGAACAGCAGTACTGTCGCTCACTTTCCGATACGTTTCAGTTTCATCCCGGCTCTTATCGTATAGCTCGATTTCTCCCTGCTCGTTCATTGACACGGTCTGAATCACCTGCTTGTATTGGTTCGTTACCACCAGACCTTTTTCCTCGTCTAATCCGAAGTAGAGCGTAAAAATGTGTGTAACGGTCTTTTCCTTTCTCCAATCTTTTGAGGTCTCGAAAAGCACGGTATTCACCGTGTTCTCGTTCACCACAAGCCGCTCGTACTTTTCGTGGCCTACTCTTTCCCACTCGCCTTGATAGTCAGCCGACAGTGCAATTATTTCCTCGCTGTTCTCTGGCTCTTTTATGTTGCCAACAAGCTCTCGTAGAGCATTTAGGCTGACGCCAATTTTTACAACGGGCTCCGCTCCGCTGTCGTCAGAGTATATACCGGTCACTCCGTCATCACTGCTCCACGCCAGCATATTTTCTTTGGCTCCGGTGCTGCTCTCGCTATATTCTGTGACAACGTACTGCGTTGCGTTTAGGCCAAGCTCCTGCGCCTTGTCAAAGAACGCCTGCGCCGTTTGTTCCGCTACGTCTGGCATATAGTAGCCTCCGGCTGCTACTACTCGAATAGTCATCGAATACTCGCCCTTGTTCTCGAAGGCTTCAATGCTTGACACCTCCATCGCGGTCTTTTCATCGAGTGCTGCTTTCGCTGCATCCTCTAGGACCTGCGTGTCCTCCTGCCTTGCAGAGTAGCTTTTCTCGTTAGAGGTTGTCCCGCCCGTCGAGCTGCTGCCCGCTGTCGTTTGGCCGCATCCGGTGAGCGTCATGCAAATTGCGATAGAGAGCGCGGCCAGTTTGATGCCGAGGCCGGTTTTCTCGATTGTTGCCCCCCCCGAACAGTTGTTCGTGGGTGAGGGACGCAGTTGTGTTACCCATAACTGTTGTCCTCCTGTCCTGTGTTGGTGGTCGTGCTTTTATGATAGCACCTAACAGGGACAATGGCAACGGCTTTCGCGCCAGCGATTGCAAAATCGCTGAGTATAATATATTCTCTACTCTTCTTTACTTTACTCTACTCTACTTTGTCGATTGTTTCGCCGGAAATACCCGGAAATGCTGCTTTCAGTGCATATCCGCGCGGATATGCGTTCAAAACGGTATTTCCGCTCCGGTTATATTGTTTTTCGTGGTATTTTGGGACAACTGCGTGTGTTGTCTCGCATGACCCTTTTATCAACTTTTTCCACCCAGTTTTCCACTTTTCGGGTCGTTCTGGTATTTCCGCGCCGTTTTTCTGCGGTTATCCACGGAAATGATAGAAAATGTATCAAAAAGTGCATTTCTGTCCCGAAAATGTCTTTTTACGAGAATAACCGCGCCGGAAATGCTGTTTTAAGTGCGTTTCCGGGGAAGATATTGCAAAAAACAGCAATAAAAAAAGAGCCTCCCGGCCCTCTTGTGCGAGGAATACCGGGAGGCTCGTGCTGTTATGTGGTAGCTGCTGGGGCGTCCTTAGTGAATCTGGTTCTTGACGTTCTCGTAGGTCTTATCGCCCTCGATAGCGGCCTGCGTGAAGGAGTTGTTGTACCACCAGTTAATCAGGGCCGTAACGGTGGTGATGCCCGTGGTGACGAGCTGTTCCACCGTGCTGCTCTCGATGGGCAGCGGAGACTTGCCGAACGCGCTCAAAATCTGGTTTGCCAGAGCCAGCAGCAGAGCAGCGGTACGGGCGATGGTGGCGGCGGAAACTTTGTTATTGTACTTCATAATAGCGTTCTCCTCTCATTCGACAATGGATTTGATTCCGCAGCGGGAAACGACTTCCCGCTGTGCGTGTTTGACCTTAGAGGCGTAGTCCAAGGCTGCGTGCATATCACCATTGCAGTGCGCGTCAGGGATGCGCTGAACTGCCTTTGCGGTGGCCTCGCCGAGGGCGATGGCGGCGAGAGAAGTTTCATAGATGCAGATTTGCAGCTCCTCTCTGCTCTTTTCGCGCTGGGCTTCAATGTTCTCGCGCTTCTTGGCTTCTTCGGTCCGCTTTCTCTCGTGCTGCTCGATTTTGCGCTCAATCAGCCAGACAGCAAATCCAAAGATTCCAGACGGCACTCCAACGGTGACGAGAATTTGCCATGTTTCCACTGGTATCACCTCCTCCCTCACAGATATTTGTCTGCGCCTGACAGGGCAGTCCAGCTCTTGGGGCCGCAAATGCCATCAGGGACGAGGCCGTGCTTACGCTGGGCCGTCATCAGTGCCTTTGTGGTAGCCGGGCCAAAACTGCCGTCGTGCGGGATGCCGAGGAGCCGCTGCAGCATAACCGTAGCTGCGCGGTTAGCGGCTCCCTCGCAACCCTGCTCGATGGTCGGCAGGACAAACTTGTTGTAGGTGGTGCTGGGATACACGCCGGGCTGGACGCAAAGCCATGTAGCCTTGCCTCCGCGCGTGTCGGTGTGGACAATGGCGGCCTTGTCGTGCCAGTAGATGCCGACCGCGCCAAAGCCCTGCGCGGCCGCGATGATGCCGAGGGCGACGGGGTTGACGCTCCGGTCCTTCGTGCGCCAGTCGGCCGCAATGCCGTAGAGGTGGCGGCTCGTCCGGCTGCCGCCGACTTTCGGGTCTGCGTTGTGCTTCACGCACCGGTAGCCTGACGTAACCTTGATGGCCTTGCCGAGCTTGGTGCGGATGGTCTGCATCTTCTGGACGAGCTCCGGGTCAATCATCTGCGCCGTGCATCCGCACGGACAGGCGAACTCGTGCCGCTCGAAGTCTGTGGTGATTTTCGTGTGGTCATTCGGCTTAAAGGTAATTACGCTCATTCTCGCCGTCTCCTTTGTTGGTCTGTTTGAGTACGGAAAATTCTGCGTGTACCACCGCGCGGGCTGCTCCGTAGCCCTCCGGCTCCCCGCAGTTCGTTTCGAGGGAGTATTCCTCCCACCGGTCGAGCAGCTTAACGGTGGCCGTCAAAAGCTGTTCGAGCCTCTCCTCGCGGTTCATTGGCGGCTCCTTTCAGCGGCTCTCGCCGCGCCGGAACAGTGTGTAGTGCGGACGCTCCTCCCCAAACAGCCAGTATCGCAGCCAGTCATCGAGGACAACGGCCGCGATGGACACGAAAATCCACAGGATGCTAAACGGGAGGCAAATCTGCCCTTTGTAGTTGAGCGGCATCCCGGAGTAATCCCAAACGCCGAGGCCGAGCCAGACGTTGAGAATCATCCCGGTTGCGAGCTCCGCTCCTGTCACGATGGCTGAACCGATGATGCCCTGCAAAATGAGCGGGGTGTCCCACTCAAGTAGACCCTCGTTCAGCTCACCGAGAATCAGAAAAAGGAATCCGCCGAGGGCGAACATCGTCCAATGGCTATGTCCTCTGAAAAGCACCTCGAGTCCGAAGTATGCAAGTCCTCCGAGCACAAAGAGGATGGCAGTTTTACATACAGAGTTCCTTGCCATTTCGGTCCTCCTTAGGCGGAGAGCTTGTTGATGATGGCCACAATCTGCGCCTGCGCTGCGCTGAGGATGCCCTCGACTTCCTTTTCGAGGTCCTCGGGAAGGGTGCATCCGTAATAGATGGAGCCGATAACATTCGGGTCAGTCTCGCGCTTCGCCCACTGGCGCAGCGCATTGCAGTAGGTCGTCTGTTTGGTGACGAAGCTCTTGTATTCGCTGTACAGGGTAATAATGTCTGCCGCGCTGTACATAACGCACTTGCCGCCATCCGGGTGGTAAGGGTATTCTGACGCGCCCAACGTAATGGCCGCAAACATCGAGTCGATGTTCGTCTGGTCGTTTGGCATCAGCGAAAAGTGCTGCGTGCCGCCGGACAGCTCCACGTCGATGCCAGCATAAATAAAGTTCTGGCAGGTTTCGGAGGCGTCGTCCGCCACCTTCTGCGCCAGAGCGGGAAGGTCATTTTTCTTCCATTCGATAGCCATACTGTCCTCCTTACTGGAATGCGCCGGAGACGGCTTCGATGTAGCCGCCCTCGCCGGATTCGCCGCGCTCCACGCTGACGCGGAAGTTAAACGCCGCGCCGTTGGTGGCGGTCTTATTCTCAAAGACGATGTTCACGCCTTTTTTTACCTCGGTCGTGGCATCCTGCCAGACCGGGGAGCTGTCGAGTGCGTTGTTGGTCACTTCGGCTTTGAACTTCGCATCATCGGGGATGGAGCCGGTCACCTGAAGCACAGCAACGGTAATGTCGCCGTCCACGGCCAGCGGTTCGGCCAGTGTCACGCTTGCGGCGTGGACGGCCTTGGTAAAGGTCGCGGACGTGCTGACGGTTTCCTTGCCGTCGCTCACCTCAACGGTGATGGTGTGGTTGCCGTTCAGGATTTTCTGGAATCCGGCAGCGCTGGCCGTCTGCTCAAAGGTCAGGGCCGTGCCGCTGGCAACGCCGGTGCGGGTCTTGGTGGTCTTGCCGTCCAGCTTTTCGGTGACGGTCAAGGTGTCGCCGTCGGCATCCCTGACGGTGTACTTCCACGCAAAGGCCGCGTTCTTCTGCCCCAGAGCTGCGCCGTCCGTGGTGACGGTAGGCGCAGTGTTGACACTGACCGTGCCATCGTCAGAGACCACGAGTGTAGAGGGAAGAATGAAAGCGGGGCGAACACCACAGGAGTTGTCGTACCAGCCGTAGCTGTTGGAGCCATCGGTGTTGACGTACCAGACGTTGTTGTTATTGTTGGTGTTCGGAGAGCGCAGCCACCAAATGGCAGCGTCAGACAAACAAACCGCACCCTTTATGCAAAGCGGTTGCCCGCTGTGCGTTTACGGTTCCGGGTAAAGGACGGCTTTCAGGGCGGCAGCCTGTTCGGTCAGCCGTTTCCGTTCCGCTTCTGCCCGGAGTTTTTCGGCACGTCCGCGTTCCGACGTGAGCCACTTCATCGCCGGGTATTTTACGTCCGTGACCTTCTTTGTCCAGATACCGGCTTTCTTCGCACTGATGATACCTTCCTCCGTGCAGATGGTCAGGTATTCCAGCAGCAGAGAGCAGCCGTCCACAACTGCGCCGATCTTCTCAACGCGCTTGTCGTAGTCGGTCTGGAAATTGACGTTGTTCGCCGCGTGTGCATCCAGCAGGATTTGCCGGGCAGTCAGCCGGATGCCATCACCGTACAGACGGAAAGTGCTTTTGGAAAAGCCCTCCCTGTCCCGTGTGTCGAGTGCATGGACGACAGTGCCGCACACCTTCTGGATGTCGCGCACATCTTCGAGCGCCGCGACTTTCTGGATGATCTTCCGGGCATCGCTCCGGCTGATGTCATCGGTGACGATGCGGGTTGCCCTCTGAGTGTAGCGCAACAGCTCCCGCGCATTCGCGCCGACCTTGAATGTTTCAGCCATCAGAACTCCACCCTCGCCTGTTCTGCGTTCCACACGCCGGCGACGGCCAGACCGTCAAGGCTGCCGAACGTGGCAGAAAACGGGTTTTTCGTGACGTTCGTGCCGAACTTCAGCTCAATGGCCTTGATGCTGGCGTTCATAGCTGCCACACTGGCACGGATGTCGCTGTGGGCATTCTCCGCGCCGTTGTGAGCGTCCACGGCTGCGCTGATGCGCTGGTCGGTCTCAGCCTTGGTGTATGCGTCCACCGCCGGACGCTGCGATTCAGACAGCTTACCATCCGCATCCAGCGTTGCCACGCCGCCCGGTACGCCGATCTGGTTAGTGCGGACAACATCTTCATCCGGCGCCTTGCCGGGGCCTGCGTTAAAAGAACCGTATGCCATTTAGGTTCCCCCTTCCTGTGCAGCCGTGTATTTCACGGTGCTTGTAATGTGATACTGTGCAGAAATTTTCTCGGTCGGAGCTTTGGCGGCCCTCAGCCGCAGCTTTCCTTCGAGGCTTTCGGTCGCAATAAAGCCCACCGCACCCGCCACATCGTAAAATTCCGGCAGTACCGTAACATCCACAATGTCGGTAGCCAACAGGCCCGCAATGGGGATGTCACAATAAAAATAGCCGGGGGAGGAATCATCCTCGCCCCAGCCATCGACCGGAATCGTAAAAGACACCGCAGCCGTGACATCCTGCTTTTCGTGCAGGATGTCATCGGTTTCCTCGAATCCGTTTGCCGTTGCTTCGGAAAGGTCTCCGAGTGCGGTGTTGCACTGCTTGATGTGGCTGCAAAGCGCGGCAAGCCCTGTGCCCAAAAGCGTTTTGACCTTCGCTTTTGCCATAGAGCTTACCTCCTCATGTCTTAGTCAGCGTCAGCCAGCAGAGCGGCGATCTCCTCTGCGGAGAAGTCCTCCACGTCCTCGTCGTGCAGAACATTCTCCGGCTCGGTGTACACGACGACTTCCTTGCCGTCGATGTTCACATTGCCGTTGGTGGAGCTGGCGGCAGTCTTGGTTGCGCCCTCAGAGACACCGGCCAGCTTTTCGCCCTCGGCATCGCTCATCAGGCGCTTGCCAGCCTCGGCGCCCACGAAGTCCGCAGGCTTCTTGCCGCTGTCGGTCAGATTGCCCTCGCCATCCAGCGCAGCAAAGTTGCCGGTGGTGGCACCGGTGACCTTATCGGCCTTGCCGGAGATGTCCACTTTCTCAGGGGTGGGAACATACAGACCATCGTCCTTCAGAACCAGGGCGTTGCCGACAGCAGCGGAAACATTGACCTTGACATCCACCTCATAACCAGCGATGGTAACGGTGGTGGATGCGTCCTTGCCAGTGGCCTTGGCCTTATAGGTATCGACCAGAGCGGCCATGCTCAAGAAGGAGTAGGTACAGGAGTCCGGGTTCTCGCCCTTGACGGCCAGCACCATGACCGGCTTGCCTTCCAGCTTGGGGTCGGTAGCGCCGGGATAGGTGGCGGCGTCGAACTTGAACTTTGCCACAAAGGTGGTCTTGGTCTGGTCGAGGAACAGCTCAGAGGGGAAGTCAACGGAGAATGCAGCGGAGCCGGTCTTGTCAGTGCTGGTGTAGAAGTTCACAGTGTTGCCGTCCACAGTCAAAGACTTGATGGCGGCGTTGGCGGCGGCCTGAACCGGAGTAAAGGCATCCTTCTTGACGAAGGTCTTCTTGATCTCGGCGGTCAGGTTGCGGATGGTGGTCTTGGTAGAAATCTGCTTAGACATAGTAGTGTCCTCCTAAAATTATTTCAGCATATCAACGATTTCCTGCTGCGTTTCTTCCTCGTTCAGCAGGTCTTCGCTCGTCATAACGGTTTCTTTGCGGACAGTCAGCGCGTTTGCGCTGTCAAAGTCAAGGCCTTCGCCAATGCGGACGGCAATAGCGCCGCTCGCGTCACGCTTCAAGCCCTGACCGATGCTTACACTACCGGTTTCACCCGAACCACCTCCTTTCCCGAACAGGGTTACGGTCGCCTGAATGTCTGCTTTCGGGATGCGCTGAGAAAAGAATCTGATGAAACCATCATGCGTTTCGCACCCGTTCAGGACACCCGCTTTGGTCGTAGTATAGAAACTGCCGGGAGATACAACGCCAACGGGTACAAGCTCACTGGTGCTGTCCGACAGTTCTGCATCATAGATACACTGGTAGTAATCCATACCACCGGCATTTTCGTAATCATCCTCGCTGCGGGCGGGCTTCCACCCGTCCGCTGCAAGAGTGAGTTCGTAGGAGCCATAGTAGCCGCCGCCCGTACCGCCGTCCACCTGCTCCTTGATAAGGGCCTTGACCTGTTCTTCGTTCAGGATTTCCCCGGATTCAGACAGGTTCTTCACGGCAGCGCTGACCGCTGCCGTGATGGTCGCTGCATGGGCATCAGCGGCGGCGTTGTGCTTCTCAATTTCGGCCTTGACCAGCTTCATCAAAGCCTGCATCTGCGGGCTGAGGGCAATTTCGATTTTTGCTTTGTTCGAGATTGCAATAAGGGCAGCAATCTCAATTTCAAAGTCAGCGTTCACGCTGGATGCAGGGACTTCGATTCCACGTTCATCCTGCATGATGAACAGCAGCACTTCGGCATCGTCATTCAGGCGGCCATATACGCCGATCTGGTGCATGATGTAGGTGCTTTCTGCTCCGGTAATCTGGATGCTGACTTTCCGGGCCGTTTCCTCTCCGTCCTTTACGGTGTCAATCGCAAGGATGGTCAGTTCGTGCGTTTCGCCGCTGACGGTCGTTTCTGCCGACAAGTCGGTTTCAACGATGCCGGTGCCGCTCACGGCGCGGGTGATGGTGAGCGCGCCGCCGGAGAGGGATTCCGACAGGAGCGCGGCACCGGCAGTTGTATAACTGGATTTTTCCCAGCTCATGTTGTCTGTCCTCCAATCTTGATGGTTACGGTTTCGTGCGTGTGCGCAAGCCTGCCGGTGGCGTATGCCTGCGCGGTGATGTTTTTCGGGTGGATGGCTCCGGGCAGTTCAACGGTCGTCTGCATCCGCGCTGCGCTCATAGCACCGGCAACATAGCCACGAGCCGTGACGGCGCGGGGTTTGATGCTTCCGGGCAGCCGAACGGTGCAAAAGGCAGCCATTCCGCAGGGTGCGGCGGCGACGTAGGCTGGCTGTAAATCCGGAATATATGCAAGAACAAGCGAAAGCGAAAGATGAGCCGGAATCTTGCGCTTCAAGCATTCCATGACGTCGCTCGATAAGAATGTGGAGTTATCATTTGGGAAGAGCTTCACATAAATTCTGCTATTTTTGAATTCAACAGAGGACGAGGCTCCGGTATATCCAAAAACAATATCTTTTATCTCCTGAGAGCCGATGTGGTTGCCGCCGATGAAGTACAAGGCGACGAGCTTGCGCCGCGCCTCGAGGGTGCGCTTCTGGTTCAGAGGGATACCGAGGAAGGTTTCCATCTGCGCCAGCGTATCCGTGTCCATCAGGGATACGAAGTTGTTGTTGACAACAGCGTCCACGCCGTCCTCGATTTCGTCCAGCCCGCCTCCGGCTGCGCGCCAGATAGCGTCCATTTCGAAAACATCCCGGTAGAACACCGGGTAGAATGTTTTCAGCTCCTCGTATGCGCTGGGGAATCCGTTAGGATACAGGGTTGGTTTCACTTACTGTCACCTCCCCCAAAACAAATACCTCCTCTTTTCCGGCCTCGACGTTTGCCGTCTGGCCGTTGAAACGGAGGTTTGCGTAGTCCAGCACTCCCAAGAGGCTGTAAATCGTGTTGCCGACCGTGCTGATGCGCAGGGTGGGCGTTTCGCTGTCGTCCGTGGTGAGGTTGATGCTCTTGATTTGAGCTTTGAGGGCCGTCTGCGCTGCGCTCCTGACGCTGGCGAGGTCTCCTCCCTTTGCAAGTGTCACGGAGAAAGAGATGTTGACCCTTTTCGCCGTGGCGGATGTCGCGGTGAAGTGCGCGCCGATGTTGGCCTGTCCCTCACCAAGGCCGGTCCCGCCCGGGTCGATGTACTCCTGTACGCGCTGCACAACAGCCTCAGACGCCGGGCCGCCCTCCGTGTCAATGAGAATGCCTTTGACCGTGTTCTCTCCCGCCCAAAGGGGAACTATGCGCGCACGGCCGACGCCGGAGATGCTCTCGCACCACGTTTTGTAATGCTGCTGGTTTCCATTTTCTGCCGGTCCAGCGATTTTCTCCTGTACACGCTTTCGGAGGCTCTCGTCGTCCTCGTCGTCTGCGCCCGGTTCGAGCTCCTCGACGATGGAGCAGGCCGTGAGGCTCCGCTGCGTGTCGGTCGGCACAACAGAGGTTCCGGCCGGAATGTCGTTCGCCTCCGTTCCGGCTTTCTCCGCCTCGATGTAGATGCCGAGGGCGTCATCCTGCGCCAGCACAAAATACTGGCCGCTGCAGAAGAAGCGCGTCCCGAGCTCCGGGAGTTCCCCGTCGTACTTGATGCGGTACTTTGCCGTCGCGGCTGCCTGCCGGTAAACGGCGTATTCCTCCGCCTTGAGCGTCAGGTAATCGCCGGTCGCCGTCACCAGAAACACCATCTCGAACACCTGTTCGAGGTCTGCATAGTATTTGGCGATTTTGAAAGCGATGCCTGCGACAGCATCGTAGAAAATGCTGCCCTGCCGGAGGTCGATTCCGTCCGGCGCGCGGCTCAAAATCTCCTCCAAAACCTTGTCGTAGGTCTGGGCTTCAAACACTCTATATCACCTCCTCGACCTCTGTGGTCCCGTAAATAGTGTCCGCCGTGAAGTGGACGTTGCAGGAATCCTCGTTGAACTCAAACTCAAAGTCATAGACTTTAAGAATCCGGCCGTCGCAGAGGAGTGCATCCTCCACAAGTCTCGGGATTTCCGCCCTGATGAGCTCCTCTGTCGCGTTCTCGTCCGTGACAGTGTCCTTGATTTCGCTGCCGTACTGGTTGTCGTAGACGAGGCAGTGGAAACGCGGAGTGAGGAGTGCTTTCAAAATAAACTGGTTGACGGCTTCGAGGCCGTCAATCTTTCCGACGATGCGCCCGGTATCGAGGTCGAGCTTGTAGGTGAGCGACGGCTGCTCTTTCTCCTCCTCGATGCCGGAAATAGGAATGGGAACAAATACTCTGCTCATACGATAGCCCTCTCAAGAGCGTAGTAGCTCTTACCGTCGTTGAAGCGGAGAAGGTAGACAGATTCGCCCGTCTTGAGCGCATTGTAAACGGTCAGCAGACCGCTCTCGATGGAAAAGGTTTTCAGCGAGTGGATGTGCGCACTCTCCTTGCTGCTCTCGACCTTGTGATAGTCTCCCACGGGCTTGTCCTTATCGCCCTCAAGCGGGCAGCCGACGAGGCCGGTCACCCCTCCGCCTCTGGAATCGAACAACTGGAACTTGTGGCCGTGCGCGCCTCCCACATGGGTGTTGCTGTCGATTTTGCCGTCCGCGAGGGCGATGTCTACTTTCACTTGATAGTCGGTCAGGTTCCGGGGGACGAGGAGCGCGCTGCCAGAGATTTCGAGCTTTTCGTCGTTCTCTATCTGGATGGTGAGCGGGCTCTCTTTCGTGACCGTGCCGACAACGATGCCGCCGTCTTTCGGCAGCATGGAGAGAAAGAGCTGCTTTAGGCTCGTCGCTTCATCCGGGTTCATGTGCAGCTCCTCCTATCCGATTTGACTGGCGTCCACCCATCCATAGACGGTGCTCTGCTTGTCCGTGTGGATGATGTGGTACGGGTGTTTTGCGTTCTTGCTCTTGGCGATGGCGGTGATTTTCGCCGGTCCCGCTTTCGGGCTGTTGGTCGGAGACGTCGCGGTGGACGCAACGTACTGGGGACCACCCGAAAATTGGACCTTATCGCCGACGGAGTGCGAGGTCGAGCTCTTTTCATCGCTCGCCTTTGCGCTCCGCTCGGTGTCTGTTGCCATGTTCAATGTAAGGCGCATTGCATGGTAGTTGCCCTTGAATGTGTGGGTATCCTCGTCTACATAGTAGCTGTTCGAGATGCCGAGCGGCCTGATGATGATGCACAGGCCGACGCCAGAAATGACGTTTGCCTGCCCGAGGCCCTCGATTGTCAGCGTTTTGCTGGGGAGCTTCTGCTCTGCGAGCATGGATTCAGCCATGTCCGTGAGGTTCGCCTCCTCGGTGTTGCTGTCGGGCGTGGAAATGTCCTGCATGATGCCGATGGTCTTTTCGAGCTCCGTGTCCGCCTTTTCGGCAAGCACTTTGTCCTCCTTAGACAGCAGCTTTATGCGGGTTTTCACCTTCTCGATGCTGCAAGTGTAGTCGTAGCTTATAAGGTTCCGGCCGGTTTCCACCACCCATTGCAGGATGCTGTCTTTCCGCTTTATCAAGCTCAGTTTCCCGTCGGCTGACGTCACATAATGCCTGATGCCGGTGGCCTTAAACGTGAGGCTCAAGGCGTCCAGAATAACATCGCAGGCTGTCGTTTTGGCCTTTGGCAGCTCCGAGATGACGTAGCCAGTGTCGGCCACGTCCTTGTACGGAATCTGGAATCGGTCGCAGCAGTCCTTGAAGATTTCGGACGCCTTTTTCCGCTTGTAGCAAAAGCTGTCTTTGTTGTTCGACAGGTAGATACCCACGTCGTAGGCCTTGATGGTCATGGTCTTTTTCGTGCTCTGCCTCTGCTGCATGATGATGCCGCGAAACAGCTCTGCGCCCTCCCAATAAAAAACACAGTGGTTTCCCTTGGTGACATCAATGCCGGAACGGGCGTGTTTCCAGCCGTCATCGTCGATAAGCGATACGGAAAGAGTGCGCGCCGGGGAGCCCTTTCGGCCGCTCCATGTCGCGCTCTCCACCAGCTCGCTCATGTCGTAGGTGGTCTCGCCTTTTGTGACGAGGAATGTAATCTTGCTCATTGCCTCACCTCACGGGAGCTGCAACACCTGTCCGGGATAAATCAAATTCGGGTTTTTGAGCTTATCCTTGTTCAGGGAATAGATTTCTTTGTACCGGCCTCCGTCGCCGAGGGTCGATTTCGAGATGTTGTAGAGGCAGTCTCCGGGCTTGACCGTGTAGGTTTTCGCCTGCACTCGGTTGTCTGTCCGGGTGGAGCCGCCGGAGACGGTCGCAGTTCCGGTCGAGCTGACTTTGACCTGCCGGATTCTGACCTCTCTGTACTCCTTGAGCTTGATTTTGTAGTAGATGCTCCCGGGGTCGCCGCCTTTTCTGTAAGGCTGCAAGCTCTGGATAGCCGCGTAGAAGTTTACGCGCGTTCCGGTCAGGATGAGGTGCACCGGCTTCGCGCTGATTTTCCACTCGAAAAGCCGCTGCATCATCGCATCCGGTGACGACAGCATAAATGGCGTCTGGATGCCCGGAAAATACGCGGCTGGAAAAAAGCTGTCCCACGATACCTCCACGGCCGCCCGGTCCTGCAAAACGAGGATTTCGCCGAGGCCACTGATGGTGACGCTCGTGTTCTTCGTCCCGTGAGTGACGTCGAACTTCGTCGGCAGAACAGGAAAGCGCAGTTTCTCGCGCTCTCCGTTGTGCGTAATCCAGAGCTGCATACTGCTCTCAAAAATCATAGGCAAGGTCTCCTTCCTCGAAGATTTCACCCTTGATGATGCTCATAAGGACTGGCTTTGCATGGCGCGTCAGAATGTCGAGGACGGATTCCTCATTCATGCCGCCGACGTCGATGGAGCCGCTGCCGTTGATTTCGAGGATAATGCGTTTGACGGTCTCGCCAATGCTGGGCGCGTCCGAGGAGGAGGCCGGGGCCTCCTGCTGCGCGTCGCTGGCGGCCGGGGCAGTCGTGTTGACCGGGGCCTCCTCTGCGGGTGCAGCCTCCTCCGTAGTCTGCGCCTGCACCTCCGGTTCGACGTACTCAATACCGGTGGGCTGTGCATCAGAGCCCTGCCCGTCAGCCGTGAGATAGGAATACTCCTTGACGGCCTCCATACCCTCCGGTAGGTCATTCTCCGGGAGCGGGCTTGCCGTGGGCTCCGGGGCGTTCGTGGCGTTTTCCGCGCTGTTCACGGCTGCGAGGATTCTTTCGGTCTCCTGCGTGGGGAACACCTCGGACCCGCGCGCGCCGATGATAAGCTCGGGGCCTTTCTCACCGGCGATGTAGACGTCCTCCTGTGCGGACAGAGTGCCGTTCGCGTGACCGGTAACTGTCGTGGTGGTCGGCGTCGTTGTCGGCGCAGTTTTCAGGTGGGAGGCGGCTGCGTTCGCAACGGCCTCCGCTGCGCTCCCGGCCTCGCCAGTCATGGAGCGGATTGCATCACAGTAGGCCTTGATGGTATCCTGTGCTGCTTTCCGGGCCTCGTCGGTCATCTCCATGTTTTGAACCGTCTTGGACATCCGGGTCTCGATTTCGCCCATCTTCTCGTCGAAGTCGGTTTCCATCTTGGCGACGTTGTCCGCGAAGGTGTCCTTTGCCTTTTCGGTCTCCTCAAACTTGGAGTTAAACTCGGTGACGAACTTGGAGGCTGCTGCGGGCATACCCTCGGTGCTGCCTCCCAGTTTCTCGATGTTCTGGATAATGGCGTTGATGTAGCCCGCGCTTTCCTCGCTGCCGTCGCTCAACGACTTAATCAGGCCGTCATCGAGGCCGTATTCTGCGGCCTTTTTGAGGTTTTCAGAGTAGAGGTTGAGATAGTCTGTCTGGCTCTGCATGGCCTTTTCCATGTCGCTGATGGACAGCTCAGACGAGGTTTTCATCGTGTCAAACAGACCGATTTGCCCTTCGATGCTCGTCCGGGCCGATTCATACGCCTTGTCATAGGCCGCCGTGAGGTTATCGAGCTCTGTCTGTGCCGTGCTGACGGCCGCGCTGACGGCCTCCTCATAGCTGACGGTCTGGTTCTGCGAATCCTCGACTGCCTGCGCGACGCCGCGCCACTCGCCCTCAATGTCGGAGAGGGTCTGCTGGTTCTCGTCGTAGGCAGCTTGCAGCTCCTCGAGGGATTTCTTGTAATCGTCGATGTCAGAAGTCCACGCCACCCACGGACTGTCCTCCATCCAAAAGCCGCTGCCGCTGACCCAGTCGCCGGTGACGTCGTCCTGCCTCATGCCGCGCCGCTGACGCTCCGCGTCGAGGTTGGCCTCCGCCTCCGCGATTTGCTGTTCGAGGCTGCTCTGCTCTTTCAGCAGGTCAACATAGGTCTGCTGCTGCTCGGCCTTATACTCCGAATCAGCCTGCGCCTTTGCGGCTTTCTTGATAGCCTCGACCGTCGCGTCCACACTCTCGGTCACGCCGTCGTAGGTCAGGCCGAGACCCGGGACATCGGCGTTGAGCTGGTCGATGATGGCTTTCATCTCCGTGTAGCTCGCGGTGGTCTGCGTGTTCTGCGAGGCCAGCTCCCCGAGCCGCTGGGTCAGAGCCAGTGTGCCGAGCTCTTGGTCCTTGATGCTCGAGGTGGAGCTGTTGTAGGCGTCCATGACCTTGTTGTGGCTCTCGACGAGGCCGTCGCACTCCGCCACAAACTCCTTGACGGTCTGCCGGTTGGCTTCAAACTCGTCGTTGAGCTGGTCGAGCTGGTAACGCAGGCTGTTGGCCGCGTCGGAGTTCTCGCCGTACTGCTCACAGGCTGCATTGTACTGGTCGTTCAGCCTCTGCAGCTCGTCGTACTGGTCACGGCAGGTGGCCGTCATGCCCTCGTACTCGTCGCTCTGCGTAATCAGCACTCCGGTCAGGGTAACGGCCGCTGCTGTAACAGCAACGATGCCTGCTGCTGCGAGGACGTAAGGGTTAGCCGCCAGCGTCGCGGTGAATGCCTCCGTCACGAACTTCGCAGCCGTGGTTGCGAGGTTGTAGGCGGCCAGCGCGCCCGTGAATCCGCCCACACCGACCGCAATGGCAGAAATGGCCGCCACGACGGCCGGGTGCTCGTCCACAAAATCACTCATGCCCGCAAATACGTTGGTGAATCCTTCGTATACCTGCGTGAGCGCGGGGTTGAGCACATCGCCGACAGAGATTTTCAGGTTGTTGAACGCATTCTCCATCCGCTGCTTGCTCTTGTCGGTCGTGTCCGCCATCGTGGAGTATGCCTTTTCGGTTGCTCCTGCGCTGGTACGCATGGATTCGAGCACACTGTTGTACTTGTCTGCTCCTGCGTTGAACAGGGACAGTGCGCCGATACCGGCCTCCGTGGAGTTCCACAGGGCGTTGAACGCTGTGCTGTCTCCATCTACCGCGTTACCCAGCATAGCCATAACATCGCCGAGCGAGTAGCCCTGCTCCATGAGCTGCGCAAAGGTCTTGCCGGTGGAGTTCAGCAGGACCTCAGAAACGCCGCTGCCGGTGTCGCCGAGCTCATTCAGCATCGACTTGAGATAGGTGCCGGATTCTGCGGTAGCGATACCGTTGGCGGTTAGGACAGCGTAAGCCGAGCTAAGATTGTCCATCTGGACGTTGTACGCAGACGCCAGAGGAATAACCTTGCCGACGCTCTGCGCCAGTTGGTCCACGCTCGTTTTGCCGAGGTTCTGGGTGGTGATAAGGTAGTCGGAAAGCTGCGTTGCATCCGACGCCGCGAGGCCGTAGGCATTGATGGCCGTTGTCAGAACGTCAACAGCCGTGGTCGCCGACGTAAAGCCGCCGACGGCCAGCTTGGTCGCGGTTCCCGCAAAGGCCGCAGCGTCCGCCGTGTTGATGCTGGCTGAAATGGCCTGATAGGTCGCCTCCGCCATGTCGCTGGCCGCCTCGCCGGTCTCGTTGGAGTAACTGCGAACCTCTTTCGAGATGCTGCTCAAGGATTTCTGGCTCGTATCCGCGATGGTAGCAACCATTGCAGTGGAGGTCTCGAACTGTGCGGCCGCTTCGGAGCAGTCAAAAAAGCCGTTCTTAATCTCGTTCAGAGTGGCGGCTATTCCGGCCGACGCAAGGACGCCCTGCAGCTCCTTGATGCCGTCGCGGCTCTTTTTGCTCGATTCCTCGCTCTGCTTGCCAGTTTCCTCAGACTTATCGCCGAACTTCTCGACCTCATCCGAGGCTTTACGGGCTGCCTCCGCTGCCTCGTCGAGGTTCTTCTCGGTCTCGGTCGTTTTCTCGGACAGGACGCCGGTAGAATTTGCCGCCTGCCCGGTGGCTTTTTCGTAGTCCCCGATGGCCGAGGACAGGTCATCGACGGAATCAGCAGCAGCGTCGGTACTCTTTGCGGTCTGCGCGGCCGTGCGGGAGACCTTGCTCAATGCTCCGTCTGCCGCCGTGCCGGTGTTCTCGAACGCCTCAAGAGCCCGTTCGCCGCTCTGCGTCATCTCGTTGAACTTGGAGGAGATTTCGTCGATGGCCTTGAATACGACTTTCAGTGTTGACATGTCGGTCCTCCTATCGCCTTATAGGGAAGAGCTTCATGGTATCCCTTCTGCACGGGCGCGCGCTTTCCTCCTCCTCGGAGGCGATGTAAAAGAGCTTCTGTCTCCGGCTCATTCGGTCGAACTCCTCCGGTCGGAGACCGTGCCGCTGCCAAAGTACATGGGCCCAGTACGTCTCGCTGCCCGCGCTGCGAATCAGTTTTTTGCGTCGTCGATTTCCTTTTCATCGGCCTGCTTCTGCTCCTCCTCGGAGAGCTGACCGCCGATGCCAAGCAGAGCCATGACGACGCGGGTGACATGAGCAAACTCGTCGGCGCGGGAGAAAACCTTTTCCGGCATCTGGGTGATGTCCACGCAGTTGTAGTACTTCATCAGCTCCGGGTCGTCCAGCTTGGGGTACTGCAGGGCCTCAACGAGGATGTGACGGGTGGCCTTTGCATTGTCGCGCTCATCGCGGAAAACCACGTTGCCGCCGTTGATGTAGGGATTGCCCTTCTTGTCCAGCGCGACAGTGTGGGTGTGGTACCCCTCATTGATGGCGCGGATACGCTCAGAGGAAAGCACCTTGACCTCGAGCTGGATGACCTTGCCGTTCTCGTCCTTAAAGCTCTCCGGGGCCGGTACGGTGACGACCTTCTCCACCTCTGCTGCCTCGCGCATAAAATATTTCAGGTTCTTGCTCATAGCTGTCTCCTCCAAAATAAAAATCGGAGCCCCTCCACCTAGGAGAGGCTTCGCCTGTATGCTCCCGACCAAAATGTCGGGAGGTTAGATGATGTTCTTGATGTTGAAGTTGATGACGTCATCGACCACGCTGCCGCTCTCTGCATCCAGTGCGGTCAGGGGAAGGTCACCAGTCAGGACGCAACCGACGCAGGTCACGACATCGGAGCCGTGGGCTGCATAGTAGTCAGAATTAGCGTCGTCCATGATGCCCTGAATCACGAACTCGGGCGTCGCCTTGGTTGCCTGATACTCCTTGATTTTGGTCTTGAGCCAGTTGTTGGTCCGGCGACGGGTCATGCTGCCGGTGATGGTCGCGCCAACCCAGCGGGTAGACGGAGTGGTTTCGTTCAACTGGCGGCCGGTCCACGTCTCCGGGGTGAAGTTGATAGTCATCTTCACGCCGTCCATGACCTCGACGCCGTCGATAAGCGCATGGCCCTCGCGGAGGCTAATAGGGTTTTTGTTGTACTGCATAACTTACCTCCTGCTGCTTTAGCGGGTCTTGACGGTGAAGAACAGCTTCTCGGCAGAATCCACAGGCTGGATTGCGACGATGAAATAAACCTCGTCGCCGCTGCTCAAAGATTCGTCGATTTTGAAGTCCGCGTCATAGTCCACGTTCTTGATGGCCCCCATATCCTCGTACTGCTTGAGGATGGACTGGCCGATGCCCTTCATAGCGGCGTAGCCGGTCGGGCTGTTGTCGTACTTGTTGGGCGGGAAGTTATTCTGGATGGCCTCCTGAATAGCGTCCAGAGTGCGGATAACGCGGTTCTTGCTGTACGTCTTGTCCTTGGGCTTCTTGAAAGAGACCAGAGAATTGATGTCGTACTCGATGATGACGTTGCCCGCCTCGGAGTAGGAGAAGAACATCTCGCCGTTCTTGATGGCCGCAATGGCTGCTTCGTTGTCCTTGGGGTCCACGATGCCGGTCGCGCCGTTGTAGACCTCGTAGGTGTTAGACTTGATGCAGCTTGCGGATGCGGTGATGCCCGCAACGAATGCGCAGGCCTCCGCGTGGGTCAGCTCAACGCCGTCAACAACAACAGAGTTTGTGACATTGATGACGCCCTCGTGGTCGGGGCTCTTTGCGTCCGGCAGAACCACATTCATGCCCTTGCCCATGCTCTCGCGCATATACTTGATTTTGGTGATGGCTGCGGTCTGCAACGTAGCATCGGTAACGGGGAAGCACAGAGTATTGAACTTGATGCCCTCCATCTTGTCCACAAACGCGGTGACGTCACCGTTTGCGCTGGTGACGTTCGTGCCGCCTGCCAGCTTCACGCCGGATGCCGCTTTCAGGTCGCCCGTACCGGTGAACTTCACCAGCTTGTCGTCTGCTGCGGCTGCAATAAGCTCCTCGACGGTCTTGACGCCCTCGTACACAGCGGTGGCGTCAGCATCCAAATACACGGTGACGTCAAAGCCGCCGACGGGGTTTGTGACGACAGAGACGTGAATATCGTTGCCGCGAGTGCCGCCGTACTTGGCCGTTACGGTCAGCGGAGCAGCGGTTCCGGTTGCGGCTGTGCCGCTCTCCGTGATGTAGACGATGACCTTGGAAGCCTTTTTGAATGCCTCACGAATCAGGCGCATCTTATCGTTGGTCGCGTCGTAGACGCTGCGGCCGAGCTCCACACTGTAAGCATCCGGGGCCGCTGCCGTCAGGGTGATGGGCGTCTTGGCGGGGCCAAAGTCGTAGCCAATCAGGGGCAGCAGCACGATGCCGCGCTCAGAGTTGCCGACGGTGTCGTTGCGGTCGCTCTCGAAGTTGATGTAAGTGCCCGGGCGGGTCTTTCCCGCCAGCTTATCGTATTTACCGCCTGCCATTAAACAACGGCCTCCTTTCCGAGCCACTCGTCGATGTGCTTCCGCATCTCCTCGACGGTGTATTCACCAGTCATGCCCGCCGTGGCACCGGCGAACGTGCTGGCCGAAACATGAAAAAGCGTCCGGCAAGCCTTTGCCAGACGCTCAATAGGGAACTTCTGCGCGGTCTGTGCCGCGCTCGCGTTCTTCTCTGCCATGCAGATACCTCCTATTCAGTTTTTTCCTCGGCCGCTTTGAGGTCGAGGTTGTAGTGCATCACCTTCTGGCAATCCACCCTGTTGTACGGACGGCGGCTGTCCCAGTGGAGTGTGAGCTGGGCTGTGCCTGTGTCCAGCCGTTTCACGCCTCCGGGGTCTTTGAGCCGTACTCCGCCTCCTACCGCTGCTCCCGCCTCGTCAATGAGCGGGACAAGCAGGCGGGCTGCGCAAATGGCGTTCAAGGCCGCTGCCGCGCTTGCGTAGGCGTCCTCGTCCGTGCTGGCGAAAAACTTGATGTACCAGTCATATTCCACCGCATAGGACGCGAACGTGTCGCCGAGAGGTGTGAGCTCCGGCTGCGGAAAGAAAACAGAGGGTACGACGAATCCCTCCGGGATGTCCCAGTAATAGGGCGTAATCCCGGGTAAGGAATCGAGGATAAAGCGGATAACGCTTGCGATTTCCTGCTCTAGGGCAGCCATAGGTTTCACCTCACAAAAAATCCTTGAAATACTCGTCCAGCCAGCTCTGCAGCTTCTTTTCGAGCAGCTCCGGGTAGAGCTTTTCTAGGATTCTGATGGAGCTTTCCCAGTAGTGGGAGCCCTCCACCCATTTCATTTTTAGGACCATCCCGGTCTTTTCTCCCGGGGTGTAGATGAAGTGGTCCTTTCCGTTCGCCTTTTCCCAGTGTCCGGGAACGAATCGCCTCTCTATCCCTTTCGGGTTGGTCCAGTGGCCGTCATTTACGAACTTGGCGTACTCGACGTTCGTGCCGACCTCAAGGGTCAGGCCGTTCTCGTCGAGTGTCCAGACGTTCTCCCCGTCGCCTTTTTGGAAACTGTGGAGCAGCAGCCGATAGTCCAGCACGTTCCGGCGAACGATTTCATCTTGCAGAATGCGTAGGAACTCAATGCCGAGCCCTTCAAGAAACTTGTTCAGTGCCCGCTTAAAATCGCCCTGCGCGGCCGTTCCGAGCCGCTTCACGAAGTTTTCGAGCTCTACTGTGTCGAATGTCACCTGCGCCATTACAATGGCCTCTGTTGGGCTGTGCGGTATATCTTTACCGTCATGTGATGCCCTCGGATGTTTCGCGGTTGACCTGCGGTGTATTCGAGCCCTGTTTCGCTGCTGACGATTTTGTCGTTGAGCCTGATGTCCGTTCCTGCCGGGAGCGTGAGCTTTATGTCGCTGTCCATATCGTTCTGCGGTTGCTGCTGAGCGATTTGGATGGACGCGCTACGCACTCCGAAATGGCACGGGACTTCCTCGAGGTCCGGCTGTTTGGGGTACTTGAACTTGGGGGAGCCGGGGAGCCCGTAGCCGGGGCTCGTGCTCTCCTGCTGGGTGTGGTAGATACTGCAACGATGGTCAAAGAAGTCCTCAATAGCCATTGGCTCAGAGGCTCCTTAACCGCATCGTGACGCCGTTGAGCGGCTGCACGACGACGTAATCGTCCAGCAGGCTCTCCACGCCCAGTTTTCCGACGTCTATGATGCTGCTCTCTGCCGTGTAGGAGTAGTCGTCAAAGGTCTCGCTTTTGAGGCGGACTTTGGTCTGCTCAACGGCATTGTGGGCGTATGCCTCCGCGATAAGGAGGACCGCCGTCTTGACGTTCTCCGGGATATCGGGGTATTTCTCCGGGTCGTCGAATCTGTTGTTGCAGTAGTCGATGACCCAGCTCTCCGCCCGGGAGATGTCAATTTTGAGCTTGCTGTCGGCGCGGTTCTTTACTTCCTCAAATTCTGTGTACTCTTTGAGTTCCTCCGGCGTGACCCACGGCCGTTCGGCCATCAGCCCTCCGGGGCGATGATGGCGGCCGCTGCGGCTGCATCCGCCTCATACTCACGAATCTTCTGCAAAATGCTGGCCTTAGTGGTGCAGCCGGTCAGGTCGATGCCGTTGTCCTCGGCAAATTCCTTGAGCTCGTCGAGCTTCATCTTGGAAATGTCAGGGACTTCCACGGGCTCCTCGGCGACGGCCGCGACGACCTCCGCCTTGTCCTTGCCGGTGGTATCGACGCCCATATCGTCAGCCAGCTTGTCGAGCTGCTCCTCGTCCATCTCGCCGAGAAAGCCGGTGTCCAGATGGCCGGTGACGGTGTAAGCGTCAGGGAGAGCCTCGAAATAGCCGCTTTCCAGCAGCGCGGTATATTTCTCGGGGTCGTCCACAAAGACGTCAGGATGCGCCGCAGAGGCGCGCACAACGCCATCATAGGACAGACCTTTAATCAGTCTGAGGTGCATAGCGTCCTGCCTCCTGTTAGATAGATGCCAGACCGGTCACAATGGCCGTTGCGTCCAGCTCCTCAACCAGCGTATCGAAGTCGAAATGCACGACATAGAAACGCTTGTCCTGATAGATGGCCTCCGGGCCCTCGGTGGTCTTGCGGATGACAACGCCGTAGGAGTTGACGACGACCAGATTCTTCGGGTCGGTCAGCATAATAACGTCGTCGGGCAGGGCCGGGACCTCGATGACGGGAACGCTGGCGGGATTCTCGACGCGCTTGTCGGTGATGATGCCGCCTGCGGTGACCGCCTGATTCAGGATGTAACGCTCCCACTCCTGACGGCGGTGGGGGGACATCAGCCAGCGGAGAGAGCCGTTGTTGAACTTGTCGGGAACTGCGCGCAGGCCCTTGTAGAACACATCCAGAACCATTGCACCGGAGTTGATGCCGGACACATCGACAACGTGGCCGCCCTCCTTGAACTGCTTGACCCAGCCGTCGTTCACCTTGAGGAAGTCGGCGTCATCGACAGTACCCAGCTCGGTGGCCTCGCCTGCGTCGAATGCGCCTGCGGTGTGGGCCGCGGTGTACTGGTAGACCTTCTTGTTGTATGCGACGAGGTCGCCAATAGCGTAGGTCTCAGAGGAGCTGAACTCCTTGACCTTGGCATACCGTTCGTCGCCGTTCAGGCACAGGTCCTCGCGGTCGCAGCCAATCTGACGGGTCATCAGGTTGGTGACGATGGTCTCGTAGTTGGAGCCCTCGATGTTTTCGCGCAGGGTCTCCTCAGTGATTTCCCACGGCAGACGGACAGGGGTGCAAGCGTATTCCAGCTTGCCATGCTTCACGCCGGAGCGGTAGCCGTCGTCGGTGTTCTCGGTCTTTTTGCGCAGCAGACGGCGGCCGACGCCAATCTTGTCGATTTCGCCGGTCTTTGCGGAGCGCAGCTCGTGACGGACGAGGCCGCTCAGCGGAGTGGCCTCAAAGGTCTGCTGAATGAACTTCTTCGCCTGCTCCGGGTTCAGTGCGCCGCCAGCGGCCAGACCGGCGGTGGTGATGGTCTGGCCTGCTGCGTTCACGATTGCCTTATTGCTTCTCATGGTCATAGTGCTTGTTCCTCCTTACAGGATACCGGCGAGATAGTGCGGCTCGGACTTCTCGACAGGGTCCTCCGGGTCGCCATCGTCGTTCAGGTTGGTCGGCAGGCCTGCGGCCTTGCGGACGGGTGCGACAGCCTTTGCGACGGCCTTTGCGACGACGTCCGCAACATTCTCGGCGGTCAGCAGCTCCGGGGTCTTTTCGGGCTCCTCCTGCTGGCCGAGAGCCTTTGCGACGGCTTCCTCGACCATCTTGCCGACGGCCTCGACGGTCAGGCCTGCGGGCTCTGCTGCCGGTTCTGCGGCTTTCTGGACGGGGTCAGTCGCGGGCTTCTGCTGGGTTTCCAGTGCCTTGGCGACGGCTGCCGCCACGGTATCTTCGATTTCTTTCTTGGTCACTTCGGTTTCCTCCTGTTCTTCTTCGGGGAATTTATCGAGGAACTCCCCGAGGTTTGTGTAGATGGACTGCAACGTGCTGCGGTTGGCTTTGCTCATGGCCTTGCCAGCCTTGATGACGGCGCAGCTTTCGAGCGATTTCGCAACGGGCTGTCCTTTGGTGAGCAGCTCGGTGACGATGTTGTTGAAGTCGTTCAGGGCGTTGCGGATGGTCTCCTCGTCCGACGCGAACTCCCAACGGTCATTCACCCAGTTGTACCGGTACAGAACGTCGTTGAGTGCGTAGAACGCGGTCCAGAAGTTGTCGCTCTGGATGCGCTTGGTGTAGTTGTCGGCAACTTCGCCTTTCTCGACAACATCAAAGCCGAGGGCAGCGGCCATCTTCTTGAAGATGCCGCGCATACCCTTTTCGGGCTGCTCCTCCGCCTTTGCCACTCCGTCATCGGGCAGCGGGTCGTCCTCGTCGCTGTACTTGCCGACGCCGCCCATGGAAAAGCCGGTGATTTCGCCTTTCTGGACTTTCTCGAAAATATCCGGGTCGTCCACCTCGACGGTCATCATCCATGTGCCTTTCTTGATGGCCTGCTCTCCGACGCTCATATCGCAAGGTGCGACATAGCTCTCGACGACGGCCGCCTTTTCGAGCGGCTCGAACGAGTGCTGCACATCCACCTGATTGCCGTTCTTGGCGAACCAGTACGCGGCCTTGGTGATTTCCTGCTCCGTCATGTAATTGCCGTGGGCGTCCTCTGTGAGGGGCTCATAGACAATGCCGGTGATGTAGTGGCTATCAGCATCCGCGTTGACGATTCGGCCGTAAGAAGCAAAAGAGGCGGAGCCGTGCTCCGCCTTGGTGATAAGGAACTGTTTCTTGTTGGCCGCCTTGTCTACAAGGCTGACAAAAGAAATCTTTGCATCTGTGATGGCGTATGCTTTCTCGATTTTGCTCATGGTTTTCTCACCTCCTCTCTACGCCCCTAGGTAGGGCGTCTAATGGTCGGCCATGCGTCCTTGCCACTGCGCTCAAGGAGCGCAACGTCAAAGGGCTTGCGGCCTATATCCTCAAGCGATGAATAGAACCAAACGACCATATCATCGCACTGGGGCTCGTCTACGATGGAGAAGATGCGCCGGAGCTCGTCCTCCGGTGCGTCTGCCGGTGCTGCGCACCACTTGACGATGCGCAGCCTCCCGGGGAGCTGGTATCTCTCGACCCGCTCCACATGGTACTTAGGCTTAAAAAGGCGGCGAATAATCGCCGAAACGATGCGGTCAAGTGCTTTCCACATGGGGCTCCTCCTCCGGCATAATGATTTTGACGTTGGGGTTCTCAATCAGAGCCTCAATCTCGGATAAATCGGCTCCGAATGCAATCCGTAATTCAAGCGTTGCGGGCTGTCCTGCGTCATGGTGCAGGGTGTACCCGTTTACGATGTTCGCCAGCTCGATGCCGTCGATTTTGAGAATAGGCTGCTTTCCAACTCGGGCTTCGTCGATGGTAACTTTCATGTGTAGTCCTCCTCGTTGATGCCTGCGCGCGCCTTGTTCTGCGCGTCGAGCTCTTTCTCCCACTCGCCGTCGTCCTCCGCGATGGCCTGCGCTTGGAGGGCCTGCCGCTCCTCAAGGGAGAGGCCGAGCACCTCCTCACTAACTACCGGCTGCAAAAGGCAATGGCAGTTGACGCTCTCTCTCGGCGGCAAGCAGACGTCTCGTGGGGTCATGGGGTAGTAGGTATTTCCGTCAGCTCCAATCAGGGTGAACGGCTGCCCTTTCGGGACGCGGACGCCGTCCATATCCACATGGTTCTGTCTCGGGTCGTTCCGGTATGCTCCGGTGTGTTTCCACATCTTCTCCTCGACGGCCGGGCTCTGGATGTAGCTTTCGAGCTGCGCATAGCCGTGCGCCCGGAGTACCTCCGTCAGGGCCACGCGCCGCGCGCGGTAGCCCGGGGAGCGGATGCCGCTGTCTGCAATGAGGTTTGCGACGTCGTTGATACCCTTGCCGTCGTTCAGGCCCTTTTTCAGGACTGCCTCGATTTCGGTCTCGGTGTCCAGCTTCATAATGTCGGCGAGGTCGCTGCTCCACGAGCTTATCCAATCGGTTGTCCGTTTGGTGAGCTTCGTAACGGTGAGTTCTGCATCCGTTTTCTGGACGTAAGCCTCAACATACGTCGGCATGATGGTGGAAAACTGAGTATGGAAAACGTCGAAAAGGTCCTGCGCCAGCTTGCTCTTGTTCTTGAACTTCGGCCAGTTGTCCTTGAAGAAAGTTTCAAGGTCGATGGCGTCCGCCAGCTCCTTGAGCAGGTCGTCGGCGTTGTCCTCGAGAAGCTTCGTCACGACCTCCTCGATTTCGTCCACGGTGTTCAGGCTCTCTTTTGCCTTGAGGTATCCCTCCATCGTGAGCTGCTCGTACAGGTCGTTTTCTGCTTTGGCGAGGTATGCGTCGATGGCCTTGATTAGGGGTCCGCAGCGTAAGCACTTCACTCCGCGTCGCCCTCCTCCTGTTTCATGTCAGCCAGCAGGCGGCGGACCTCTTTCATCACGGCGACGAGCTCCGTCTCATTAGCGGCTGCCGCTTTCTGAATCTGGCCGTCGAGCTGTTCCTCTACGCTAGGCCCGCCCTGCTTGGCGTTCTGTGCGGGCTTTGTCTCCGGTTGTGTGTTTTTCTTGCCAGCGTCAGAACCGCCATTCTGCGCCACGCTGGGGCCGTTTCCAGCCACGGTGATGGCTGCGGCCCGCTGCTGTGCGTTGGTAAACGCCAGCGGAATGTCGCCCCACTCCTCGGGGAAGTCCTCCGAGGTCTCGCCGAGGGCCTTGTACAGGACGCTCTTTGCCTTGTTCGGGGTGAGGCCGCCAGCGTTGTTGCAGACGGTCAGCAGCTTGTACAGGTCGTCCGGGTTGGAAACGTCCGGCGCGCGGAAGAACACCTCGACGTACTTGAACTGATAGCAGTTGAGCAGCCTGTTGTTGATGGCCCACGCCAGACGCCGCCGCTCCGGCTGGAATACCTGTTTCTCGGTCACTTCCATGGCGGTCTGCGCGGTGGCGCGGTTGAAGTCCGTCGTGTATCCGGTGTACAGGTCCGGGAGCTGGAACGCGCTCTGCACCTTCCGCCGGTTGTTTTCGAGGTAGTCTTGGAAAAGCTCGTCCTTTTGCAGGATAGCTGCAAGGTCCTTGACCTCGACCTCCGGCCGGTTCTCGGCGTTGAATCCGGTGCGGTTGTCTGCCGCCTCCGTTTCCAGAACCATAAAACTGTGCTGGCCCGCCTCGCCTCGGATTCCGTTCATGTACTCCTTGAGCTTGGCGAAACTATCGTCCGTCAGGCTGCCGCCTTTCACCATAATCAGCAACGGGGTGTGTCGGCCGTTCAGGAAATAGTTATTGTTGAGGCTCTCCGCTCTCCGGGCCCCATCTACGGTAAGGATGGAACCAACCCACCGGACCTTGCCGTATGTTGCGGTACCGATGGCGAACTCGATTATTTCGTTGGCGCGGCTCTTGAACTCGAGCTCGGTGACGTACTCTCCGCTCGTCGGGTCCATGATTCGCGGGTCTCCGAACTCCTTGTAGTAGACCGTCTTGCCGTTGACGGTCTGCTTATACTTGCGGAACTTCCTCATGCGGTTCTCGGTGTGGTCCCGGTGGAAATACGTCACCTCGACGCGCGGGTCCAGCCTCCGGCTCTTTTCCACGCTGGGGGTGTCCTCGATGAACTCGAGCTGTATGACGTTCCCGTCCATATCCCGGATGACCTCTGCGTATGCGCAGCCGTAGGTTTCCCGGGCCTCCACGATGTCCTCAAAGAGCTCATTGCTCTCCTGCTCCATGTTGAGCATCTCGACGACCTCCGCCGCCCGGTCCCATTCCGCTTTCATCTCCGGGGTTTCGTCCGCGTCCGCAAAGTCGTCTTTGTACCGGATGTCGATGCCAAATCCGGCGATGTTTGACTTGTAGGCCCGGATGCACTGCGGGAGTATGGTGCTTTCGTCCACCATCTTGGAAAGCCCTCGGAGGTCGAACGGCGGCTTTGTCCAAATACCTGCCGTGCACGCCTCCTCCGGCGAGATTTGCAGGGAGCCGTCTGCTTTGGCGATGGGCTTCATCCCGCCGCGCTGCTCCGGGTCGTCCGCTTTAACGATGCGGACGTTTACCCGCTGCTGGGCGGGCTGCTTCTTGTCGCTCACTTCTTAACGTCTCCTCTCCTCTTGGGTTTGACCGGCAGGCACAACAGGAGGATGCAGTCGGCCTCGTCGGGCGAGTGCATCCCGCGCTTTTTCATGGCGTCCTTGCTCTCCACGCGGATTTTGGCGTCGTCGGTCATGGAATACTTTCGTGTGGAAAGCTGGCCGACGAGGTCGTTATCGTTCGGGAGAATGAGCTGGACGGGCTTCTGTGCGCCCTCCGGCGTCTGCGGTGCAAGTAGATTCTTTACGACGCTCATCATGTAGGTGGTGCTATCGTAGTAAAAGTCATGGTGTATGCGCTGGCCGAAGTAAACGGGGATAATATCCATCCACCAGAACCGCTCCGGCTGCTCGCGCTTTACGCGCCGCAGACGGTCCGTGACGCCGCCGCCGAGGCCGCTGTCGTCTATCTTGATGGGGATAGCCTTGTCGAACCGGTACTTTTCCATGAGCTTTAGGCCGAGCTCCATGATGTCGTCGGCCGTCTGCATAAGGTCCTGCCCACTCTTTCGCTTGTAGAACATGGCCTTTTCGTCCACCTTGTAACCGATGACGGTGCGGTCGTCGCCGTAGCGGGCAACGTCGCAGCCGATGTCGATGTGGGCGGGCTTTGTCGGTTCCGTCCATTCGGTCATAATGGATTTTTCGACGAGCGGCAGAGGGATGAAAACATCGTTCTCCTGCCGGGGGAACTCTCCGGCGACACGAACACGGAAAACGTCCGAATCCTCGCCGTACATCTGGATGATGGTTTTGACGAAGTCGTCCGAGACGCGGCTGCTGTTCCGGCCGTCAACATGGAATGTGGTGTAGCTGCCTCTGTTCTTATGGTGGCTGTCATAAAAAAAGCCCGACAACTGTGTCGGGTTTCCGCACATGAGCAGCCGCGCTCCGGGCGTCGAAAGTGCGCCCAGCACCGGCTCGAACACCTTGTCGTCCACGCCGCTGGCCTCGTCGATGATGTAGAGGATGTCGTCAGCGTGGAATCCCTGCAGGGCGTCCGGCTTGCTGGCCGTTCGGGCCACAGCGAACCACTCCTCGGGGTACTGCTTCATGTAGACCTTTTCCTTTGTCCACATCAGCTCCCGCTCGAGGGCTTTATTGTTGCGCAGCCACTTGCTTATTTCCGCCCACAGAATATCGAATAGCTGATGCTGCGTCGGGGCTGTGCAAGGGATTTTGGGGAATGGCCGGGTTGACATAAACCAAATAACGGTCCACGCCTCGACCGCGCTCTTGCCGATGCCGTGGCCGCTGCGGACGCTCGTCATCTGGTTCTTTGCCACAGAATCCAATATGGCGCGCTGGTTCTTGTCCGGCGTAACGTGGAGCAGGTCCTCGACAAAATCAGCCGGGTGGTCTGCGTAGTACAGGATAGCCTCTTGGGTCATCATGTCTGTTCTCCTCGTTTCCGGTTCTCGTATGCGGCCGCGATTTCATCGGCGAGGGAAAGCGTGGTTTCCTCCTGCTCCTCCGCCGTCTTGCCTCCGGCCGTGACGCCTGCCTCCTCCATCCGGTTATCCCGCTCAAGCTCTGTGGCCTTGTCGAGGAACTGGATAATGTCCTTTGGCGTCATCGACCCGTCCGGCAGATTCTTGAGCTCCGCGAGGGCTTTCTCTTGGAGCTGCAAGGCGATGCCGATGTGGCGGGTCCTCATTTTTTTGTACTTTCGGAGTGCCTCTTGTCGGGCTACGTCATCCAAATGGTTGTCATACGCTCGGCAGCGTTCTCCCCACTTTTTCTCGCGGCTCCAACGCTTGATAAGCGTGTCACTCTTGGATAACTGTTCGGCAACGACCCGTAGGCTCCTGTTTGAGCCCATGTCTCGGTAGATGGCAAATGCCTCGTAGGCCTGCGCGCTTTCGCCCGGTTGACGCTCCCAAAGGTCGTCTTTGGTCCTATTCGGCATTGTCCTCCTCTCCTCACTTTCAGCTCTGTCCCGGGCTGCGAGGCTCCGCGCCCGTAATCCAGAATAGGGTGCTTTCCGGTGCGATGCCGGAGCTTCTAAACCACTGCATCGTCTTTGCCTCGTAATGAGGATGCAGGCGAATGCCCCCCCATGTAGCCGCTGCGGGCTTCTCATAAACGAATCCGGGGCTGTGGAAAAGGTCGTGGTACTCAAACTCTCGGTCTGCGCCGTACTTTTTGAGGGTCTCATGGATGAATCCGCGCCGGTCCGGGGCCGTGGCTACGAGGTGCATCCTCTTGACCCGTTTCCCGTACCTGTGCAGTCCTATCATCACGCCTGTGGCGGTGATGCCGCTGCCGCAGGTCATCACGAGGTTTTCTATATCGTCCGGGAGGTTCTCTGTCTGCGCCGCAACTGCGGTTAGCAGCGTGTCGCCGTACCCGATGATATTGATGCCGTACTGGACAATAAAGCTGTTTTCCTGCGCCGCCAGCTCTTTTGCGCGGGCGTGTAAAATGCTGTGGCGGCCGGAACGTGCTGCGAGCACTATGGACGCCCCATATTTCATCGCCAGCCGGGGCATAGGCAGAGCCGCAACGCTCTCCCGGGTGGTTCCGCCGTACACGATTCTGCACGACATCCCGTTCGCCCGGGCCACTGCTGCGGTGATGGGTACTTGCGGGGAGTGGATGCTGCAATACGTCAGCAGGCTCTTGTAGTCCTTCTTGACGCTGTTCACCAGCATCACGCATTGCCGGAGCTTTCCTCCGTTCACCTCTCCGGGGCCAAACGGGGCATAAAGGTCGTCCCGCTTGATGCGCAGCCCGTCTACCTCCTGAACCGGCGTCAGGCTGTACTCATTCATCCAGTCCAAACACCTTTCTGTGGTAGTCGGTCTTTTTGGCAAGCTCCTCCTGCATCAGGCCGTAAAAGCTCTGCTTTGCAATTTTGCGCCCGCTGCCCGCGCTCTGGTTCAGCGTCTTGAACGGTCCGCCTGTTCCGACTTCTTTCATCTTTTCCGTCGGCTCCGGGTTCTTGCCGTTCATCAGCATACAGAGGTTATACTCGTTCGGCCGGAATCCGGGCAGGCCGTCGATGCCGCAGCAAGTCATGCTGTCGCCCATCGCGCGGAGCCGGTTCTCGCCGCTGTAGAATTTCAGGCCGTACCGATGGCACTCCGCCTTGATGGCTTCAAAATCGTGCCGGAGGCGGGGCAGCGGATAGCAGAAGTCGCCGCCGATTTTCGTCATGCCGGGTTTGGCCTTAAAGAACTTCATGCCCTCCACGATGACGCCGTAGGCTCCTGCCTCCGCGATGCGAGGGATGTTCTTCATAACGTCATGGAACACCTCGGGCATATACGGCTGGATGCGGACGATGGTGCGCTGCACTCTGGCCGATACCGTCTTGAGGATGGCGAGCCGCTCCTCGTAGCTGGGCGTCCCGCGTTCGAGGCGGTCGTACTTGCTGCACACCATGCTGATTTGCAGCACACAGTTGCACTGTGCCAGCAGGTCGAGGTACTCCGGGTCCGCAATGAGGCGGCCCTTTGTGCTCACCACAAACGGATATTTCGTCTCCGCCAGCAGCTTGAGGCATTCGTAGCTGGCGCGAATCTGCTTTTCGACCGGCTGGAACGGGTCACTCATGCCTCCCCAGTGGATAGGGATGTTCCAGTCGCACCACTCCGTTTCGTTGCCGCGCTTGCCCTCGATAAAGGAGCGCAGGCCGTCTACGCTTTCGTCGCGCTCGATGTGGCTAATGTCGTTCTTCTTCTGTGCGAAGCAGTACCGGCAGCCGTGTGAGCAGCCGCGATAGGTGTCGAAACGCACAGGAAGGTTACAGAGAATAATCTGGCTCCCGCATTTGCAGCCCATTAAATCTCACCTCTAATCTTCTGGACGATGACGGCAACAAGGTCCTCTTTGCCGTTGTCCTTTATGTACTCTTTCAGGACGTCGCGGTCCTCCGCGCTAAACTTGAGCGAGATGTTGAACGTCTCCTCGATGCTCTTGAGCTCGCTGTCGAGGAAGTCGCCGTCCACGAGGGCGTCCACGTTGTTCTCAAGGGCCTCGATTTCGTACAGGTCGAATCCCGTCTCCGGGGCTGCGTCTCCAAGGCCGTCCAGCAGCTCCTTGAGCTTTACCTCGTCCCATTCGCCGGTCACTTTGTTCATAGCGATGTTGAGCTGCTTTTCTGCGGTCTCGTCGAGGTCCACCACGGACACGTCCACCTCGGTTACGCCCTCGTTCATAAGGACGGTGAGCCTCTGGTGGCCGGACACGACGCGGTTGGTGCGCCTGTTCCAAATGACAGGGACGACCATGCCGAACCGCTCAATGTTCCGCTTGAGCTTCTCGTACTCGTCATCACCGGGCATCAGCTCCACGCGAGGGTTGTACTCCGCGCGCTCCATGTCGGTGATTCTTTTTTTGATAATTTCCATCAGATAAGCCCCTTCGCCTTGTTCACGAGCAACTGCGCCAGTTCGACCTTGCCTGCGGGGTTCTCGTCAATGTACTTATCCATTGCCTCATGCACCTCCTCGGGCAGGGTGAACGTCATGGTGTAGCTTGTCGGCTCGCTCTTGCCGGTGTCGGAAAAGTCCTCGTTCAGCAGGTCCTCGATATGGTCGTATGTCACCTTGAGGGCGTCGAGTTCCCAGTCCTCGAAACCAGTGAGGGCCATTTCGTCCTGCTCTTTCAGCTCGTCCAGAATCGCGGTGAGCTTTTCGTTGTCCCACCGGCCGGAGATTTTGTTGAGCGAGACGTTAAGGATGCGCTCCTCCTGTTCGTTGAGCTCGACCTCGACGACTTCGACCGTCTTGTAGCCCTGCTCCACCAGCACCTTGAGCCGCTGATGGCCGCCTACGATGTTGCCGGTGGTCCGGTTCCATACGATGGGCTCAACATAGCCGAAAGTCTCGATGCTCCGGGCCAACTTGTCGTACTGCTTGTCGCCCGGTGCGAGGTCTTTCCTCGGGTTGTAGTCCGCCGGATGGAGGTCGCTCACCGGCAGGGTGATAATTTTCATCTGCCGTTCCTCCACGACCCTTTTCGGGTCTATAACACATAAAAAAATAAGGACCGCCCGGAGTCGGGCGGTCCTTTGTCAAGAAGGGGAATTTATTATGATGCCAAGAAATTGTCTCTGTGCGCGGTTTTACCGCCTACATTGTATCTCAGACCTTGCGCCCTGTCAATGCCGCGTTTATGCCCCAGAACGGGTCGTTTCGTTACATAGTTAAGCCTTCTTGATGCCGTCGATGCCGAAAATCAAGGCCGACAGTGTGGCACAGGCTACGTCCACATCCTTGTAGACGGTTCTCTTGTCGATGCTTTCCATCTCTGCTACGGCGGCCGGAGAGAGGGGCCGGTCCCGCAGATACAGGGCCTCGATAACGCGGTAGTGCCTCTGTTCGGCCTCGTCCAAACTGTTCCCGCATACCGCCTTGTAGATGTCGAGCATCCGGTTCACATGGCGCATGATAATCTGCGTCCGGGCTGCGGACTTCATGATGCTTTCTACCTTGAGGTCGTCCTCAAGCAGCTCGTCCAGTGCCTCCACAATTTCTTCAACGCTCTCCTCGCCGGTCGCTGCGCTGGCCGCGTCGTATACTGCATTGGCACAGTTGGCATTAAGCGTGGTATAGTTACGCAGCAGGAGCTTTGTGTTACGGAATCTCCGGTCGCTACGGCTGTCCCGGAACTTCTTGCGCTCCTGCTCCACGGCCTTGATGCTGGCCTCCGCTCCGAGGCGGGCAGCGTCCGTCACAGCGGCTTCTACGCTCTCCTGTATCTCTTTCCCCAAGATGGCTCGAACGGCAGCAACAGCCGCCTTTGCCGCCACCTCTGCGGCCATTACCACAATTTCTTTTTCAGTCATTATGTTCCTCCTCGGTAACACCCGGCAGCTCGTCGAGCAAGGCTTTGGAAATTTTCTTGAGTGTCTCACAGGCAGTCACCACTTCGAGTGCGGAGACCCCGCTTTTCTTCATGGCCTCTGCGAGCTTGCCCGCGCTGTCCTCCGTGATGGGGACACCCATAAATGAGAATATCGGTTTTTCCATGTTCGGCTGCTCCCTCCGTATTTCGTTCACCAGCATAAAGCGTTCCGGCGTCGTCCAGTTCATCAGGCGGCTCAACCTGCACACGGCCGCGCGCCACTCGTCCGTCTCTGGCTTCGTCCCGTAGGACATCCCGCAGAACGCCGTGAGCACGTCGCTCGCGCACGAGAGCTGGTCGATGTCGTCCATCGTGGGGATGTCCCGCAGCAGGTCCGGGGTAAAGCCCGGGCCAAACCGTACCGCGTATTCCTTGAGGTCCGGCTCCGTGACATAGCTCCGGCCGTACCGCTGCTTCATGCTGCGCCAGACTGTCCACGGGATTCTGTACATCCGTAGCCCGTCGAATGTGGCGACGATGAAGCAGTGCGCGCCGAGGGCTTCGTAGGAATCGAGCTTTTTGGCCTGCTCCGGGAGAACGCGGTCTTTGTTCAGCCTGCCGGTCCCGGTGCTCTTTGCCTCGAACATCACCGCGCGGCCGCCGAGCATGACGCCCTTGAAGTCTGGTTCCGCCTTTTTGGTGTAGACTGCGCGGAACTGGCCCGTTTTGTTCGGCTGGCTTACCGGCCGCATGGGCTCCGGTGTCTTGCTGATGTCCGCGCGGCCTGCCTCCGCCAGCCGGGTGCAGGATGCCTCGATTCTCTCCTCGAGCTGCCCGCCCTGCGCGCGGCTCCGGGCTCCCTGCAATGCCCGGAGCGGGTCCTTTACCGCGCCGCTCATTCGAGGTAGCCCTGCTGGCGGGCGAACTCTTCGATTTTGTAGGCGGTCGCGCTCTTGATGCCCTTGCACTCTCCGGCGTTGAGCTGCTCGAGGAGCTGCGGCAGGGTCTTGCCCGGGGCCGGGGTCGATGCGCGCTGGGCCTCGGCTTCGGAGTAGCCGGTGTTGTAAGCCTCTTCCCGGATGTGGTCGATGTGCTCCACGAGCTTGTCGTCGGTCATCTTGCGCAGCTTCACGGCGCGCTCATGCACATTCTTCTCCTCGCCGGTCATCCGGCAGTTTCTTTTCTTCACTGGGTTCCCTCTCTTTCCAGCCGCTTGCAGCGGCCATTCTCATAGGCCATGCACTTCTTTTCCGAGCACCAGCCGAAACGCTCCGTTGTAATCTCGGTCCGGCTAATCCACGAGTAGCTCACTTCCCGTTTCGTGCTTTTCTTGTACGGGCAAAACATACCATCATCGCTCATTGTGCTGTCTCCTATAAAACATTCATGTGAAGCGGCTGCCCGGTGGCAAGCTGCCGATGGATGAACTCACGCTCGAGGCAGTTACTCACCATAACGAGGGCTCGCAGCTCTCCGGGGAGAATCTTGCTGTCGAGATAGAGCCGCTCAATTTCCGGCCCCCGCGCGTGGAGCTCCCGGATGGCTGCCTCCGCGTCCTCCCACTCGGTCAGGTCGTGCAGCTCGCCGAGTGCCTTGTCGAACTCACTTTTTTCCGGCATCGCTGGCCTCCTGCTTTGCTGCCTCTTTGTCCAGATTGTCCTTGAGCCGGTCGAGCTTGTCCCATACGACTTTCGTGATGTTTACCAGCTCGTGAGGGTTAAAAATTGCAAAGAGCTGCACCAGCATGATGAAAACATCAGCAATTTCCTCCTCGATGTTCGAGTGTACTTCCTGCGTCTCCCTGTTAAACGGGGTATCATACTTGCGCTTGCACTCTTTGAGTTTGCAGAGGGCTTTGGTGAGCTCCGACATTTCCTCCACAGCCTTGGTGAGCTGGGCGTCTTTGCCGTAAGTGCCGATGGCGCGGTCGATGGTCTGCAAGCCCTCCGGCATAATCTCCGGAATGAGCGCGTCCTCGTAGTGCTTGAGCTTGTCGCGCAACGAGGCGAGAGCCCACGAGAGGGTGTAGTGCTCTGCAAGCAGGCCCTCGATGGTCTCCGGGCCGTCGAACAGATGCTCGCACAGGGTCATGTCGAACTCCTCCGGAGTTCCCTCGGTGTCAATATCTGCGTTGTGCGCCTTGATAAGCTGCTTCATGTAGTCGTTGAGGCTGATGCTCCGGCTGGGCATCTGCACCCAGCCGTCCTCGCCGCGCACGAACAGGTTGAGAGCCTGCTCATAATTCCCATCCGGGGTGTCGGTCGTCATTCTTCTCTGCGGAAACATAAATTTTATCCTCCAATTTTCAAATTTGATGGTTAAAGATTGAAATGCGCTTGAATCATTTTCAAGTTTCGGGGTTAGATTTTGCTTTATCGGTTCTGCTGTTCCACCTTTGGATGTCGTCTGGCGTGTCGAGAAAAAACATCCCGAATCCCAAAACGCAATCAGGCGTTTCGGGATGCTTCCAATACGTAATGCCGATATTACTACTTATCGCTTCACCGGTTTCGGTATTGACGACCTCCCTTTTTTCTGCAATGCGGCACGGATTCGCTCCGCAAAACGGGCAGGGCAGGATCTCTACTTGTCTTTCTTTCATTCCTGCCCATCCTCCGTGTATTTATTGTCGTAGAACATCCCGTCTTGCCCGATGGAAAAATCTTCATCTTCCCAGTATGCGCCGCAACCGTTTTCACAGGCCGCTACGCTCTCGCTTAGTTCTCCGCTTCTGGATACATAGCGTTTCGGAACTTTTCCGTCTTTTCGGATTGTGTAGTCCCGTGCGTTCTGGTAAAATTCCGAATAAATAATTTTCCCGCCACACCTCGGGCATCGGCCCCGAATGACTCCGTTCACGTTTCATCCTCCTTTTTTGTTTTCTTCAACTGGCGGCCGCACTCCGGGCAGAAGTTCAGCGGCCGTCTTTTGTGAGTGTAGGTTGAGGCAAGCCCGCAGCCCTTTCTGAGGGTTCTCTCATAAAGGCAGACGTAATACTTTGTGTATAACTCTCTGCCGGTCTTTGGCCTGTGCTTCTTGCTCCACTCGTAATCTTCGCAAAATTGGCAGTTCATACGCTTTCCTCGATTACTTTGAGGTCATACCCGCTCTTGACAAACTTCATGCACAGCTCGTGGTTGATGCCGTTGCCGAGGTTGGTGTAGATGTACTCCATGTCCTCCGGCGTGAATTTGGTGTCGAGCAGCTTGTTGATGCCGTCGAGATGCTCCTTGCGCAGCGGCTTTGTGAACGCCTTGAACGCAAACCGCGATACACCCTCGATGACCTCCGCCTTGAACTCGTCCGGGGTGCTGCAGTGGTTGAGGTTGATGTATGTGTTCGTCCTCGGGACGAGAATCAGCTCGAAGTTCATGGTGACGTAGGCTTTCGGGAAAGCGCGCTGAATCTTCCCGCACCACGGAGCCGCGAATGGGCTGAACCACGGCAGCATATAGCTGCGGAGCTCCTGCTGACTGACTGCTGGGGCGTCCCGAATGTGGTCAATGCAGCACTCGATGGCCTCCCGCTCTGCGAGGCTGTCCGCCTCCTCGAGCCAGCCGTTGAATACACGGACGATTTCCTCTGCGTTAATCGGTTTCATGTTGCTCCTCCGTTTCATCCTCCATCTTGAACCCGCAGACCGGGCAGAAGTTCCAGACCCAGCTGTCGAAATCGCTTTGCGAAATTTTGGCATTGCAATGGGTGCAGCGAATTGCCGGTTCCTCGTGACTGTTGTTTTCATCATCGACGATGATAAACTTCAATTCCTTGTCCTTCACCCACTTGGCATGACCGCGCAGGCTCTCTGGGTCGATGGTGGGAGCCTCATCCACGCTGTTCAGGGCGTCCTTATAGCAGCATTCTTCAATAGTGAACGGGTTACTGGCATGGAGATTCATTTCGATGCGCTTGTGCAAAGCGTTCGCGTCAATCAATCTTACTTCTTCCATTTTTGATAGCCTCCTTTACAAACTTCAAAGCGCGTTCTTTGAGCGGAATGCGCTGGCAGAGCCTCCCTTTTCCGGCGTTCCGGGCTGAAATCACCGGCATAACGCCG
Source organism: Faecalibacterium sp. 9 (assembly GCF_048320955.1). Lineage (NCBI taxonomy): Bacteria > Bacillati > Bacillota > Clostridia > Eubacteriales > Oscillospiraceae > Faecalibacterium > Faecalibacterium sp. 9. The sequence goes on along the minus strand of NZ_JBLWGB010000003.1, from coordinate 343,105 downwards.
ACGACCTCGATTTCGTCACACTCGCGGTGTTTCTTCCGCCCTGCTTCGTGTCCGAGGTACTCCGCCTCTTTTTGGTCGTCTGCCATGACTGCGACGCCGAAGTAGCAGGTGGAGCTCTCTGCCCTGCCCTCAAGGAACACATCATACCTCGGCATCCGGTTCCTCCTCGTATTGGTGAACATCGACGAAGATGGCTTTCTTCCACGGGAGCGCGTTGTACGCCGCCCGCGTCTCCTCCTCCGTCATGTTGTCCACGAGCTCCGGGTCATAGTGTTCACAGAGGACGTCGTTCATCTCTGAAATATCGTCCTCCCGGTAGTAGGTTCTCTCTCTGCCGATGACGAACTCCTGAACCGCGCTCTCTCCCCATGAGCCAAGCCAGCAGTAATACTCGTCGCCGCTGACAACATCCCCATCTACACAGGGAATGACCGGGAGCTCCGGGTTTGCCTGCATGAGCTCAAGGAGCTGCGTGAGCTTTTCGCTCTGTTTCATGTCATCCCATCCTTTCTTTTCCGGGGCTCCGCCCGGGTTGCTTTCTGCTCGGCGGCCTTGCACCATACATAGGCCACAACAACTATTACTGACAAGGCGACGGCCGCAAAGGAAAGCCAGTAAGTTAAGGTTTCCAGCAGGTCGTCAAGCTCTAAAAGAACCTCGTACATAGTCACCACTCCTTTACCTGAATTTCTTCTTGAAACTGCGCACGATGGCTCGGTGCGTCCACCTACGGCAGTAGGGGTTTCGGACGCTCCCGTCGTACTCCTGCTTCATCTTCTGGTATGCCGCCTTGTTCTCCGCATACCGTTCGCAATGGTCGTGGCATCCCGGGTGTCTGTCCGGGCACTCTTTCGGGCAGATAGTCATAAGCCGAGCATAACGCTGGCCCGTTTCCGGGCGGCCGTCATGGTTTCGTCGTACTTCGCTGCGCTGTATACCGCGAGCGGAGCCACTGCCCGGGCTGCTCTGGCCCTCCTGAATATCTCCGAGTAGACAGCGGCCGTCTCGTATACGCTGGGGCCTCTGCCCGGGGTCGAAAGCATCCCCTTGCGGTCGTCGGTGTCAGTGACGCGGAGGTCCTCTTTGAGGGCGTCCTGTACGCATCTGCGCAGACGGTCGAGGGCGAGGTCCTTATCCTCTTTTTCCCACTCGAGGTACTGCTTGTAGTTGTTCATGGAGTTCTGCTTGAGGCGCGCCAGCCGGTCTCTCCCGTAGCCGAACGTCTCGTGACAGGTGGCCGCCATAACAAGCCACGCGATTTCTGCGCCCTGATTGCTTGCCATGCGGAGCTGCTCCTCCCGGCGTCCTCTCGGAGCTCGGTCAACCGGCAGCCGGACCTCAAAATCACAGATGCCTTTGAGGTTCTCCCTCATGGCGTCCGTTGCGTTCTTGCTGCTGCCGTATAGGATAGCCGTCTGGTATTTTTTCTCAAAAGCGTCCATCTCGTTACACGCCCGCAGGAGGCGGGACGCGCCAATGCCGTCGTCTTGGTGCATAGAAACGACGATGCACCACATAAAGAGCTGCGCGGAGCGGTCGCGCTGGTCCTCGCGCTCCTGCTGGATGTTGTGGGTCAGTGCTTTCATCATCCAGCCCTCCTTACGTCGTATAGCAACGCTTGGCCGGGTTCCACGTGAGCTTCGGGATGCTCCGGCCGCAAACGCAGGAGAACTTCTCGTTTACGATTTCGGCGTCCTCGACGTTCGTCCGACCGTAGCTCTCCTTCTTGCAGACCGGGCAGGTGAACTCGAACCGTGCCAGCGCGTCCAGCGGGATTTTCGCGCCGCACTTCCGGCACTCGTTGGTCGTTTGCGGTTCGCGCAAGAACTGTACAAACTCGCTCTTGCATTTCGGGCAGCGCAGGAGCATGAGCCCCTTTGCGCCGACGGGCGTAAGCCAGCTTACCGGCTTCTGGGGGGGGGCTTTCTTGTCCGCCGTGGAAACTACCGAGGCGGCCTGCTTCGGCTCGCTGGTGACGCTCTTTTCCGCCTCCGGCGCGCTGTCGCCGTTGTACAGCGTCGTGGTCTTGGCGATGGTCTCGAGTGTTTTGAGCGCGGTGTCGAGCTCTGCGGGGCTCTTGCCGGTCAGCGTGACGCTCACATCCGGTTCTCCCTGAAACTTGAAAATTTCCATCGAGACTTCAAACTTCGTACTTGCCATGTCGGTTATGCCTCCTGTTTCTTTTCTTCCAGCTTGTTTGACGGGTCGAATTTCCTGCCGTCCTCGACGCCGCGCCATGCTGCGTCGAGCTCTCCAACCGTCTTTGGCTGGGGCGTCTTTTTGAACTCTTTCGGCGGTCCAATCTTTTCGAGCTCGTCTTTGACCTCCTCCGGGACTTTCAGCACAAGGCCGTATTCTTGATTTTCCTCATTCTGTCTTGTGAACGCCTCGTATACACCTCTGGCGAACCCATAGCCGTAGGAATCGCAGATTTTTGCAATCTCCTGCGGTGTGTAATAGTCCCGGTGCTGTTTGCGGAGCTTCTTCTGCTCCGATTTAATGCACCGGACCGCATACCGGAATATCTTTACGCAGATTTCAATATCGCCCTCCAAGCCGATAAATCCGACGTGCCAAACGGTTGTTTTTGCGCTAATTTTGCATCGAAACGCCGAGCAGCAGTAGTTTTCTCCAATAACGATTGAGAGCGGGTCCATCCACGAGTTTGCTTTCTTGGAAAACTTCTCGCCGATGGCCCGTTTTATGACCGTAGTGTTCCGTTCCTCGAGGTCCCGCTCGCTGAGCTTGTGCTCCGCCATAAGCTTGCGGGCCTTGAGCAGGGCGAGCTTTGCCTCCTCCGGCTCCGGGCTCTTTGCAAGAGCGAGGAGCTTTCGGATTTTGTCCTTGTAGTCCATTAGGCTTCAACCTCCTGCGCTACAACTCCCAGTAGCTTACAGCGTGTAAGCATCATCCTCTCTAGCGAGGACTGGTACTTCTGAACTGGCTCCGCAGAGCCCTCAAAACACCGTCCTGCGTACCGCCATGTGCCGCCCTGTCGCTTGAACGTAAGGTAGGTCGGCTGCCAGCGTCCGTTGACATCCTTTGCGGTGCTGATTTCTCCGCCCACCTGCAACAGGCCTGCGCGGTTTGTGCGTGGCGGTAAGACGTCAAGAAAGTAGCCAATCAGGTCCTCGTCTACCTCGTCGCCCGGTTCGAGATAGTCCTCTGCGGTCGGGAGGCCGCTCTCAAACCATTTCCCGAGCGTCTTGAGGCCGGTTCCTGCGCACTCTGCGCGTTGCCTCTCGACTTCGTTGGCAATTAACGCCATCTGCGTGTTGCTCAAAAAAATGTCGCTGCCGTCGTCGAGGCGGAGATAAACGACGCCCGCCTCGAGGAGTGTTACAGGGAGGTCGAGGTATGTCGTTGTCGCTCCGCTCCTGTCAACTACCGGGATGCAGATGCGCTCGCGGGCGGCTCGTCCGCCCCTGTGGTAAAGTATCCTGTCGAATGCGTACCTGCGGCAGTCGCATTTCTCGGTGCAATAATTGACCGCGTCGTCCGGCCACAGGCCGATAATCATAAGTCGCTTCATGCTGTCCTCCTCAAACGTAATCGGCGTACCGGGTGCTGATGCTCTGCACCCACTCTTCGTCCAGCTTGTTGAGGTATGTGCTCCACGCCTCCTCGTAACTGTTCCACCACCATTTCCGGCTCTTGAGGGCAACAATAAGCTGCTGCCGAGGCTTCATAACGAACTTGATGTACGCCCGGTCGCCCATCGTGTAGGCGACGAGGTTCTCGTCCTCGAAAAACTTCTGCCGGTTCAGGTTTGCGAGTTTGCCCTCTTTCCCGGCCGCGTAGAGCTTGGCGATGACGCTGTTCTTGCGCCAGCGGTACTTTTCATGGAGCTTCTCGTAATACTCCATGAAGAGCTCCGGGTCCTTGTTGGCGAGCTCGCATAGGCTCGCGGTAGGATTAAGCGTCGGCCGCTCGATGCAGAATTTGATGTCATCGACCAGCCGCGCAATCTCCTTTGCGTCCTTGTCCTCGATACGGCCCTGCCAGACTTGCTCCTGCAGGCCGTTGAACCACTCCACGAACTCAGAGGAAAGGCGGAGAATGGTGTCGCTGTGGTCCAGCTTCTTTGCGTTGTACCGCGCCGGTCCTGCGACGGCGACGCTCACATGGGCTGCCTCGTGCCGGAGCTGCTCGCTCCACTTGGCATAAATCTGGTCCACGATTTTCTGCTTGCGGCTGTCCGGGATGTTCCAGCTCATAACTTTCTGGCAGTAGACCTCGTACTCGTGGGCCGAAATGTCGCCGCGCTGGCCGCTCATGCTGTTGCTGTTCGCCTGATGAATGAGGCTCTTGTCCAATTCCTTGATTTTCACCTCACTCATGGTAGACCTCCTGCCGGTTCAGCGGCGGTTTAGGGATAGAGGGCTTCTGCGGGGCCAAAACCAGCTCGTAATCGGATGCCTGTTGCGGGGCGAGCGGTGTGGCGTACTCAATGTAGCCCCATGCTTTATTGTCGATTTCCTCGCAATAGGTCCGACCGCTCTCGAAGTTTACGATTTCGGTAACGCTCTCCGTAGAGGGGATTCCGCCCACCATCAGCGGGCGGCGTGTGCTGTAATATCTGTAAGCCATAATTTTCTCTCTGCCTCCTGCAATTCAAATGCGAGCTCGTCAAGCTCTTTCTCGATTTCCTCCGCGTCGTGGACAATCTGCCGCGCGCCCGGAACGCCCTTCGTACCGTTCTGCTTTGCCTCAATCCACATCGCAATATGCTCGTCCGGGTCAAAGCTGTCGGAGTAGTCCAGAATCTCGTCCGGGAAGTTCTCGACTTTCACGCAGACAATGAAGTCCTCTCCGGCCGGTGAATACCACTCGAGCTCAACGCGGCCGTCGTCCGTATAATCGCAAACGCTCCATTCACGTTTCTCGAGAATATCCAAATACGCCTGCGGCAGCTCCTCTTTTGGCCTTTCGGTCTTATTCGAGCGGTTCGGGTCCAGCCAAATAGAGATGTTGTAGATGTACTGACCGCACCGAACGCATACATCATGTTTGCCCCAATATCCGAGCTTTTTCATGCCTCGGACGCTGCCGGTATAATGGATTGATGGATGCCGTTCTTTTTGCTCGTCAGTTAATTTCATGTACTTCAACGTCTGCTGCCTCCTGTTCTATAATCGGGCCACGCCATCGTGATGACCGTTGAGACCTCCCGCAGGCGGCTTATGATGGCCCGGGCTTTTGTGCCGTCTCCGCCTTTCGGGGTCAGTGCTCGCACCAGCTCGTCGGCGTTGTAGTTCGTCGTGATGATGGTCGGCTTCATATCCTCGTACCGGTCGTTCAGGATGGAGTAGAGGGTGCTCACGCTCCAATCGGTACATTGCTCTTTCCCGAGGTCGTCCACAATGAGCAAATCGACCGTTTTGTACGCTTTGAGTATCTCGTACTCGGTGGCGTCGCTGTTGTCGAAAGCCTCCTTGATGTCGGCCAGCAGGTCGCCGGACGTCTTGCAGACGACCGGGACGCCGCATCCTATGAGCTGCAAGGCGATGGCGGCCGCGAGGTGCGTTTTGCCGGTTCCGTATGTTCCCTCTATGTAGAGGCCCTCGCCACGCTCTGCGCGCTGTGGAAAGCTGTCTGCATAGGTTTTGGCCGTGTCGTAGCACCGCCGCCGCTCCGGGGTGTCCCGGATGAAGTTGGCGAACGTCCGCTGCTGGAAGCGTTTCTTGATGCCGCTCCTGCCGAGCAGCCTCTCGATTTTGGCGCGCCGTTTGGCCTGCGCCGCCTCTTTCTCGGCCTCCGCCTTTTGTCTGGCCTCCTCTGCGTCCGCCTCCGCCCATTTGGCTTTTGCCTGTTCACAGGTGCATCTCTGCGGGAACGGGGCAAACATGAGGACCGTTCGGCCCATCACGAGGGCCTCGTGGTACAGTTTCCGGCCGCAGAACTCGCACTCGACCGGCTCCGGGATTTCGCGCTGGCAGTTGTAACCACCAGCCAGAATATCCTTGCTTGTCGGCCGTCGGTGCTGTGTGGTCTCAGCCGAACGAGCCGAATCCGCCGGACGGAGTGAATCCAGCATAGCCGTCATCGTTTCCACGCTGCTCACCTCCTGTGTAGTCGTTCATGTAGCCTTTTGCATTAAGCCAGCTTGCCGGGTTTGGCGTGAATTGCCGCTCCCGGAACCGGCTGTCATATTTCTTTGCGGCCTCAACCGCCGCGATGATTCTGTCGGTCGCCGCGTCGTCCGGCTCCGGGTTGATTTTGGCCCACGCCCGCTCTGCCGTGGCCCGGTCCACCTTTTTCGGGTAGGCCGCGTAGAAGCGGTCAAACCGTTCGGCCTGCTCTGCCGAGAGGCTCCCGGCTTTACGCCGGGGAGCTTTCGGTTTGTCGTGCTCCTCCGGCGTGGGCTCCGGTACGGCCGGTGGCGTTTCCTCCGCCTCTGTGGCCGCTGCAGGCTCCTGTGCAGGGCTTTCCGCCCTGCGGCCGGGAAAGTTATCGACCGACGGTTTCGTCGGTGCTGCGGTGCGCTTTGAGTAAAGCTGGCGGAGGTTCTCAAGGAGAGACTGCACCCAAATGACGCGGCAGCTCTCCCACAGCTCTTTGTCCACCTTTCCCATGGAGGCGAGCGTGTTCAGGATGGCCTCCGCCGTTTCGGCTGTAACTCCGGTGACGGCGAGTAGGTACTCCCATCCCATCTTGTCCCAGCAGTCGTAATACTGGCCGTCTGCCGCGCAAAGAAGTTCGAGCAGCTTAAACCAAAAGGCATACCCGTCGTTTCCCCAGTTCTTTTCAAGGATGAACTTTGTCCGGCTCTTTTCCCCGACGTAATGGGGGAAGTAGTCGGCGGTCTGCCTGTTGCTTCTTCCCAAGTCTCGCACCTCCTTTCTGCTGGTGATTTCAAGAGTAGATGACCTTGCTGCCCTCCGCCGTCTTTACAACGTCAACGGCCTGCGGGAAACGGGCTTTCATCTCCGGGTCGTGAGTGATAGCCATAATCTTGAGCGAGGAATACCGTTTCTGGATGGCCTCGAGGGCGTCGCAGTAGGCCTGTACACCCTTGTCGTCGAGGAACGGCGGCTCGTCGATAAACAGGAATCCGAGCTGCACTCCTGCGGTGCTGCTCTTGAGCTCTGCCAGCGCAAGGATGACCGAGAGGGCCGCCTTAACGCGCTCGCCGCCGGAACGGCTCATATAGGGCAGAGCTCCGGTCGCCGCGTCGTTTACGATGATGTCCAGCGCGGTGACCTCTTTCTTGCTGTTGCTCTTGAGGGTCTTTTCCATGCGCATCTCAATGCTCATGTGGCCGCCTGACATCTGGCTGATGATGCTCGTCGCGGTCGCCTCGAACAGCGGGACGATGCTGCGGACGATGTTATGCGGAATACCGTCCTGAGAGAAAGCCCGCTTGAGCTCCTCATAGCCCGCTGCAAGCTGGCCCTGTTCCGTCGCCTGACGGCGAAGGACTTCGAGCTTTGCCTCTGCCGTCTCGATTTCTTCCATCTGCCTGCGGCTGTGTCCGGCCTGCTGGTCCAGCTCTTCAATGCGGATATTGTCCACCGTGAGGGCTGCATCCGCCTCCGCGTACTGCTCCTTGAGTTCGTCAACATCAGCCTGCGCCTTTGCGAGGGTCAGAATCTCCGCATTGATGCCATCAATCGCCGTCCGGGTCTTTTCTGCGTAGGTCAGGAGCTCCGTGAGGCGGGTCTGCGCTGCGCTCTTTTTAGCCTCCGCTGCCGGGAGCAGCTTTTCCAGCTCGATGTATTTCTTAACGTCCGAAAGCTGCGCCTCAATGCTGGCGAGCTCCGCTGCGTTCTGCCGGAGCTTTTTCAGCTCGTCCTCAACGACGAAACGGTCTGCCTCGAGGCTCTCGATATTGGCCGGAATGGTTTCAAGCTCCTCGTCGATGGCCTTGATGCGCTCTTTAACTTCCGCGAGGCGTTCTTTCTGCGCCGCCAGCTTTGCGAACCGCTCCGAGGCTTTCCGCAGGTCTGCAACGAGGAAACGCTGGGCCTGCAAATCCTTGCGGCAGTTGAGGCCCGTTGCCTTTTTCTTTGCGGCCTGATACTCAGCGTCGAGCTGCTCGGCGCGCTCCTCAGCCTGCTGCCGGTAGGTTTCCAGTTCCGTCTCGGCCGCAGGCAGTTTCTTTTTCGCCTCCACTGCATCCTGCAGGAAACGGCATTCCGGGTTCTCGACCGGGCAGCCGCAGGTCTCGAGCATGATGGCCCGGGAGCGGATATGTGTGACCTCGTTCTCTTTTATGTCGAGCCAAGACTGTATCCGCGCGGTTTCTGCGTTCTTGGTTTGGAGCAGCTTCATGGCCTCTTGGTCTGCTGCGAGATACTGCTCGTCCTGTTCTTCCAGCGCGGTGAGCCGTTCGCTCGCTCCTGCGAGGTCTGCCGCTTTCCGCTCGAGCTCGTCATAGTCCGCGAGGGCCTGCTCATAGCTCCAACACGTTGCCTGTGCAGAAAGTTTTTCGGCCTCGAGACTGCCTTTCTTTTTCCGCTGGGCAGAGAGCGCGGCCATAACGTCCCGCAGCTTTTCTTCCTTGGGCTGAATCAGGGCCGCCGTTCCCAGCAGCTCCTCCCGCCGTGCGGAAAGTTTTCCGTAACTCTGGCTGCCTGCCTCTACCTCCTCGCGCTTATCGAGGAGAGCCTGCGCATCGGAAATCTGCGCTCTGCAAACAGCCTGCGCGCTGGCGTTCGCGTTCTTCTCCGCAATCCAAGAGCCGAGCTCGCTGGCGAGTTTTTCCGACCGCTTCTGTGCCTGCTTGGCAATGTCGAGCTTTGTCTGCGCCTCGCTCATGGCCTTTGTGTGGATGGCCCTGTCTGCTACCGCGCTGGCCTTTTCGACGGCCGTCTTGTTCATGGCCGCCTCGACCGTTGCCTTGTCCGGCATCGTCCGCCCGGTCTCCTCCTGCAAATCCGCGACGCGCCGGAGCTCCCAGTTGGCGTCTGCTGCCCGGTTGGCCGCCATGCTCTCCATGCGGTCATAAATGCCGAGGCCGAGGATGTTGCCGAGAATTGCCATGCGGTCCGCCTTGTCGGCCTGCAAAAAGAGGCCGTACTGGTCCTGCATGATAAGGCCGGTCGCCTTGAGCGTCAGGCTGTCCATGCCGATGGTGTTCTCGATGATGGCCTGCGTATCGCGGTATTTCTCCGCGCTGCGGTTCTGCCAGCTCTCGTCCACATACTCGGAGAGATTCAGCGTCGCCTTGCCGCTCTTTGTGCGGGTGCGTGTCACGCGATACAGCTTGGTGCCGAGGTAAAACGTGAACTTGATGGAACCGCTGCGGGCATCCGGGTCGTTGCAAATCCAGCCAGTGAGGTCGCCCTCCCGGGGCTCCTCGAAAAGGGCGTCCAGCATGGCGTCCATGAACAGGCTGGACTTGCCTGCGCCGTTCTCGCCGTTGATGGTTGCAAAGGAAATGCCGTCGTAGCTGAACAGTTCGTCGCGGTAGTTGCGGTAGTTCTTGACCTCTATTTCCACCGGCATAAACAAGCCGGTCGGGGTCTCAAGGCGGCCTTTTTCCATTGCCTCCGAGATAATCGGGCGGGCCAGCTCGATTATGCGCTGGGCGTCCTCCGGGCTCTTTTCCTTTTCGGCGAGGTACTCGGCGAGGTTCTGCTCCGGGCTGTTGTCGCCATGGAGCTCGTCGCGGTTCACGCTTGTCGTGATTTCCTCCGGCGTGATTTCGGAGACATAGAACACACCACCGTCATAGAGCCTTTTCTCAAGGACAGCTTTGTTGAAAGCCTTGTTTGTTTCGTCCGAACAGGTGTAGAGAACGCGGACGATTTTTCCCTTGAGGCGGTCAGGTACAACGACCCGCTCCGCGCTCAACATTGTGCAGACATCGTCCTCGTTGAGGCGGATGGTCTCGAACTCCCGGTAGGGCGTTTCGATGTACTCACTCCATGCCTCCCCGTCGTCGTCGATGTCGTGGATGTAAAAGCCTCGCGGCTGGCCCTCGTCGTTGAAGTTGAGGCCTGTAATGCTGCCGCAGTAGAACACCGCACGGCCTGCCTCCGGGAGCTGCTGCGGCCGGTGGATGTGGCCGAGTGCTACGAGGTCAAAGTCTGCAGCTTTCAGGGTGTCTGGGTAGATGACGGGCTCAAACTGTGCAAATAGCGCGGCCTGGCCGCTCTCCATGTTGCATCCCGGGACAGTGAAGTGCGTAGACAGGATGCTCGTCACACCGGGCTCGCACTGTGCTTTCAGGCCGAGAACGACCTTTGCCAGCTCGTCCGTGAACACCTGCGTTTCCTCCTCTCGAGAGAGGCCCGGGTGCGCTGCCCGGTGTACGCCACGGTCAAAGCCCGGAATACACGCCACATCTACGCGCTGCCCGTGGTAGGTGTGGATGTGGATCACCTCCGGCTCCGTTACGACGCTGACCGAATCATCGCCGTAAAAAGCCGTCGTCAGCATCTCGAACTGCTCCTCGCTGTCGTGGTTCGGAGTGCCACGCAACACGACGGTCGGGGCCACGTTGGAAAGCCGCCGGATGTGGTCTATGGCTGTCCGGCTCTCGCGGAGACCTCTGTCCGACCATACGCGGGCCTGATGGAAAATGTCGCCAGAGACGACGATAAGGTCCGGCCGGTGCTCCTCCGCGTACATCGCCTGAAAATCAAGGCAGCGGCAGATGTCCTGAAAACGGGCATTCTGTCCGCCGACCTCTGGCCCGGGGAAACTGCCGATGTGCCAGTCTCCGGTGTGCAATACTTTCAGCATCACATATCCTCCCTGAGCAGCTCTTTGATGATGTCGTCGAGCTTGCCGCGCCGCGCTGCATCCGCACGAGACTTCGCGCACTGAATATTCCTCATTTCATCTTCGGTCGGAACCTGCGCGTAGACCTTGTGGCCAGAGCTGATGCTGAACGAAATGTAGTCCAGCGCGAGCTTTGCGAGCTCGGTGCGGTCCGGGCTGCGGAACGTCCCGATAGGGCAGCAGGTGCGCTCGGCGTTGGTGTAACGTCCGCCGCCGGAAATAAAGATGGTCGCCATGAGCTGTGCCTCGTGAGGGATTGTTTCAGTCTCCTTGACCTCAAACATTGCCACGTTGTCCGAATTGACGGCGACCATGCCGTCCTGCGAAAGAATCATCATAATCATTTCCTCCATGTATGGTTTCTCTGGCAGTCGCGGCAATAAGCCACTCCGCCGAAATGCTTGCGGCTGTACTCTGCTACGTCGAGGCCGACCTGCTTACCGCAGTCCGCGCAGAACTCGCTGTCGCCGTTCCGGCCCTGCTGTCGGTTGCTCGGCGTGGGCTGCTGCTGGCGAGGCCGCTGCGCCGGTCTCTCGGGCTGCTGCTCCTGCTGGGGCTGCTCCTGTCCGACCTCAAAATCCGGCTCCGGCTGCACATAGCCGTCGTCGTCATCGTCCACATAGACCGTGTGGCTGGTTTTCGGGCGGCTGCCGTACAGGTCATTCGCCGCGCCAAACATGGACTTTACCGCCTCCTCACGGACGGTCGGATTGTCAAGGTTCGGGACGAGGTAAGCCACAACAAAGGGCTTTCCGAACTCCTCGATAAGGTAACTGGACTTAATCTGCATCGCGGTGCGGAGGGCGCGGTTGAGAGCCTTGCTCTCGCACATCTCGCTGCGGAACTTCATAAATTCTGCCCGCTGCTTCTCTGTCATCCCAGCCGTCACATCATCCACCGCAATTTCCTTATGGGCGACGATGGTGACGTTCTCGCCGGTGAGCTGCGGGACGCTGATTCGGACCTCGTGCTTGACGTCCTTGTTGGGGCAGCCTCCGCAGCGAATCGGCTTTCCGATGCTGCGGTTGACCTCAGCGCACTTCTGGCAGGTGGACGGGACGACCGGGCGGCTGGAAAGAATCTTGATGCCTGCAGCTCGCATGAGCTTGGTGAGACCCTTTTTGGTGAGGGCGTACTTGGCCGGGGTCGCTTTGTGGACGTACCCCTTGCTGTCGCGCCACTCGTCCTTGGCTTTCTCCATCTCATAGATTTCGCCGTCATTGAGGTCGGTGCTGATTTTCACGGAGTTCATCACCGGCTTTTGGATGTCGGCAATCTCCGTCACGGTCTGCATCGGGACGAGGAGGTTGTACTGCGCGGGCGGGTACTGCTGCGCAATGGTGAGCGCAGCGTGTTTGTTTTGTTCGTTCATGGTTCACGCTCCTGTTGACTTTTGATGTGGAGCGAGATACAATAGGCTTGTCCGACAAGAGGGTCGCGCTTTCGAGCGCGGCTCTTTTTTTATGCCTGTGTATCCGGCTCCTGCTGCTCTGCCGCTGCTGCGGCCTCCTGCTCGTCCAGCTCCTTGAGCAACTGGGTGATGGTCTTGCCCGTCTCCTTGCGGCAGCAGGTCGAGCCCATACCGACGCGACGGGCAGCCGCGCTGCGCAGCTTGCGCGAGCATCTGCCGCAGAGGCAGAAAAGGTTCTGTTCAGCCATGTGGTTCACCTCCTTTCAGTGGTCCTTGAGCATCTTGAAGAATGCGTTGTTGATGACGTGGAACGCAAGCAGCGTGACGCCGAGCACGATAAGCCACTCGCCACCAAAGGCGAAGTAGCCGCGCGCGGCGTAGCTGGCCGGAATGAGTGCCAGCGCGGCGATGAATCCGCAGATACCGGCCGAGAGGACCTCTGCAATCCAGATGGCCGCAATGAGAATCGCTCTGTGAATCTTCCAGTTCATTTAGTGCTCCTTTCTCTTGAGGGCCTGCGCCGTCTCAATGACTGCGCGGCTGTATTTGCTGCTGTGCTGGCCCTTGCTCCACGCTGATTTCATGCCGCTGTCGCCCATGTTGTAGGCCATGAGAGCCTTGTCCGGGTCGTCGTACTTTTGGAACGCCTGCCCGAGGATGTATAGGCCAGCCTCGATGTTCTGCTCCGGGTCCATCACATCCGTAATTCCGAGCTCCTCGTAGAGCCAGCGGTGATTGCAGATGTTAATCTGCATGAGGCCGAAGTCTCCGGTGTCGCTGACCGCATCCGGCTGGTAGCTGCTCTCCCGCTCGATGACGGCGAGGGCGATTTCAAATGGGACGTCCTGCCGCTCCGCCTGCTCCCGGATGTACCGTTGCAGCTCGTCGCTCATGGGCACGTCGTAGAGGAGCTCCGGCTCCTGTTCGGCCTCTGGCTGCACCTCCATGTAGGCGAGCGTCACATATTCCGTTGCCGGTGCTGCTGCTGTCTGCTGTGCGAGGTTTGCTGCGGCCGTCGTCGCGCAGGAATAAGCCGCAATGAGTGCGGTGACTGTGCAGAAAAACGCAACGGCCGCAATCTCCATCTTTCTTTTAAGCGCATCCATAATCAGGTGTGGCGGCTGCCGTGAGCGAGCCGACCGTCCTCCGTGCGACGCGGTTGAGGATTTCTTTGACCTCTCCGCTCGTCCGGGTCCGGCAGAAGTCGTCGCAAATCTTGATTCGGGTGTTCCCGATGGTGAAGTCCTCCACGACGTTCCCGCTCTGCTTCGCCTCCAACACTTTTTACACCTCCTGTTTTCCGAATTGCTTTCTGTAAATGAGCTTCAAGGTCTGAGCCTTGTTCGTTATCTCGTCGAGTACCTCGAGGTACTGCTCCATGCGCGGCTTTTCTTTCGCGTCGATGACGCCGTCGGCCGCGATGTCGATGATTCCGTCCTTGACCTCCGGTAACGACTTCATTGCCGAAATGAGCTGCAATGTGACCCGCTCGAGCTCTTCCAGCTCAATCGGTGAAATCGTCCCGATGCCGAGCGGGCAGAGGTGCGAGCAGAAATGGTTTTGCAGCTCCGGCGCGTTGTAGGTGTCCGACAGCATCAGGACCTCCTCCGGATGCGGGTTGATGGTTCCGAGCTCGATGTTGGCGAGCCGTGTCCGGTCGATGCCGGTCACCTCTGACGCACCCTCTCTGCTGCCTAACCGGTCGTTCCACGATGCCGCTGCGATTCGTGCCTTGTAGAACACGTTATCTGCGGCTTTCGTTGCCATTTTAGGCATTTATCCCGTGCCTCCTTTCGGTTAAAATATTTACAAGGAAACGCCAAATGTTTGCTTTTGGCGTCATCATTTCGCATCAATGACGCGAAACGGGTCGCTTCGGGTTAAAAAAAAGGTCGTCGTAGGGATAGCCGAGGGCCTGCTTGATTTTCAGGCTCAGCTTGAGGGACGGATTCTTGTCTCCGCTCTCAATCTGTGCGTAGTGGCTCCGGCTCACGCCCAGTCGCTCGCTGAAAGTCTGCTGGGTATAGCCTGCGCCCTCTCGGAGCGTTTGCAGCTTTTTCCGCATTCCGCCTGTCTCCTCCTTTCTGTGTGACCCTTTTGGGGTCTTTCTGTGGTTTATTATAGTCCCTAATTGGGTCAAAGTCAAGTTTTTTCAAAAATTTTTTGCTATTTATGACGCAGTTAGCGTCATTTGTCCCCGTGAGGGGATTTTTGTGATACAATATAAAAGTCTTAGGGAGGTACGTCTGTATGGATAAGTTTTCTGAACGGTTGGTCGCGCTCCGCAAGGAGAAAGATTTGACGCAGGCAGAGTTTGCCCGCCTCTGCGGCAAGCAGCGCACTACGGTCTCCGGCTACGAGACCGAGGGCAAAGAGCCAGATTTCGCCCTGCTCTGCCAGATGGCGGACTATTTCGGGGTAACCACTGACTATCTGCTGGGCCGCGAGGATGAGCGCGCCCACGGTAACGAGGCGTTCCGTCAGGACAACGCAAACTTCAAGCGCAGATATGACGCCCTCTCGAAAGAGCTCCGCGTCGTCGTCTCCTCGACGTTCGATTCGGTCTATGTGCTGCTCTCCCGGTGCATGAACGCGCAGAACGCAGCAGAGCTGGCCCTGTACCGCGAGCTGTTCTCTGAGCTGCAAACCGGTCGCGGCGAGATAAAGAGCATCCTCGCTGATTGCGGGGGAGACCTGGCAGATGCTTTCCCGCAGATTATGGAGAAGCAGAACACGCTCAAGGCCAAGACCGCCTCTATTCTGGATAGCCTCTTGCAGGCCGATGTTGCGGCCTTAAAAGACAGCAACAAGTAACCTATTGGCCTGCGCTCCGGCGCGGGCCTTTTTGTTTGGAGGTCATCATGGAGCAGTATCTCATATACCTGCGCAAGTCTCGTTCCGACCTCGAGGCAGAGGCACACGGCGAGGGCGAAACGCTCTCCCGGCACGAGCACACTCTGCTCGAGCTGGCGAAAAGGCAGCATCTCAACGTGACCGATATTTACCGTGAGGTCGTCTCTGGTGACACCATCGCTGCCCGCCCAATGATGCAACGGGTTCTCTCCGAGGTCGAGCAGGGCGTCTGGTCCGGCGTCCTCGTCATGGAGGTCGAGCGTCTGGCGCGCGGCGACACCATCGACCAAGGCATCATCGCGCAGACATTCAAGTTCTCCGGGACAAAAATAATAACCCCTATAAAAACGTATGACCCTGACAACGAGTTCGACGAGGAGTATTTCGAGTTCGGCCTGTTTATGAGCCGCCGCGAGTACAAAATCATCAACCGCCGGTTGCAGCGCGGTCGCCTCGCCTCCGCCAAAGAGGGCAAATGGCCGTCCGGTCTAGCTCCCTTTGGTTATCGTCGGGTAAAGCTCAAAAACGAAAAGGGCTGCTCACTCGAGCCCATCGAGGAGCAGGCCGCAATAGTTCGTATGATTTTCGACCTGTACACGGTCGGTTTGCAGGACGAGGATGGTTCCGCTCGCCCGCTGTCTTTGGGTTCAATCGCCACGAGGCTCAACGATATGCGCATCCCGTCTCCGTCCGGTTCGCAATGGGCAAGAATCACCATTCGCGGAATCATCAAGAATCCGACGTACATCGGCATGGTGCGCTGGGGCAGCCGTGAGACGAAGAAGAAAGTGGTTGACGGCAAGGTCGTTTCTGTGCGCGGTCCTGCCGACCCAGAGAAAGAGTGCGTATTCAAAGGCATTCACCCTCCGCTCATTCCGAAAGAAACATTTGAGCTCGCAAACGATAAGCTCACCCGGAGTGAGAATACTTCCACGCGCAAAGAAAAGGTTGTCCGGAATCCTCTGGCCGGTCTGCTCGTCTGCTCCGAGTGCGGCAGGCAGATGATGCGGATGATAAACCCTGTCCATCCAGATATGCCGGTCGTGCGCTGCCCTCGTCGCGGCTGCCCGAATTGCTCGAGCTATCTCCCTATCGTCGAGGAGCGCGTCATACAGGGCCTCTCCGAGTGGATGAAAGGCTATGAGCTCGAGTGGAGCTCTGCTGCCGCGTCGTCCTCCGTGTCGTCGGTCGGCGTCCGGGAAAAAGCTCTCACCAGCGCGGAGGCCGAGCTCCGCAAATTGCAGCAGCAGCTCGAACGCACCCACGACTTCCTCGAGCAGGGCATCTACGACACAGACACATTTCTGTCCCGTTCTCGAATGCTCTCCGACAAAATCGCTTCCGCAAAGGATAGCGTCACCCGCTGCTCCCGTGAGTTGACCGAGGAGAAGCTCCGGGAGACCAGCCGCCGTGACATCATCCCTAAGGTTAAGAATTTGCTCGACGTGTACCCGCTGCTCGAAACGGCCGAGGAGAAAAACGCTCTCCTAAAAGAAGTGCTCGAAAAGGTCGTCTACCAGAAGCTAAACGAGAAGCGCAAAAAAAGTCCTGATGGTTTCACCATTGAGATATACCCGCGCATCCCAAAATCCGAAAAATGAAAAGAGAGGGCCGTTTCGGTCCTCTCTTTCTTATAGTTATCGTGTTTAGCCATACTCGTAGGGGCTGCCTACCATATCGCCCAAAATTGCTCCCAACATGGCTGTTTCCTCCTTTACCCCTGATGCCGCTTCTGGAAATCGGCTTCGATTTCCTCTTTCCACTCTGCGCCGACGGATGCCGGGCAGGCTGCCTGCCGCATCTGGCAGACCGTTTCGCTGACCACATGGTAATTGACTGCCACGCCCTGCGCATCGTTCTCAAACCGCACCGCCCGGTCTGCCCCGATGCCGAAGCGGGCGGCCTCCTGTACGGCGTCCATGTTGGCACCAAGGAACAGAAATTCCCAGCCGTACCGTTCTTTTTCCCGCTCGATCATCCGGCGGATCTTCTCGTAGCCAAACCGCTTGCTGGCGTTTTCCAGCCCATCGGTGGTGATGACAAAGATGATCTTTTCGGCACGTTCGTCCTCCGGCAGATGGCGCTGGATGTTCACCATCTTCTCCACGCCGTAACCGATGGCATCCAGCAGCGCCGTACAGCCCCGGACGTAGTAGTCCTTTTCGGTCAGCGGTGCAACGGCGTGCAGGGGAAAGCGGTCGTGCAGCAACTGCACCTCGTGGTCAAACAGGATGGTGGTCACGTTGGCTTCGCCCTCCTGCTCCTTCTGCCGGGTCAGCATGGCGTTGAACCCGCCGATGGTGTCCGGTTCCAGTCCGCCCATGGAGCCGCTGCGGTCAAGGATGAAAACAAGCTCTGTGAGATTCTTCTTCATAATAAATGCCCTCCGTTTTTTGTGGTGTTCTGTCTTTCTGACAAGAGGATACCACAAACCGGAGGGCAAAAGGTCAACGGGCAGGCGACAAATCACGCACCCAGCTGTTCCTGATCGTATTCAAACAAAAGGGTATTGACCTGATTGATATTATAAATTTTCTGTTCCAGACAGTACCGCACGATCCAGTCCCGCTTGGAGCCATCGGAGAAGGCATAGCCTGCGCTTTTGAGCAGGTCAATGGTCTCATCCTCCGACAGATGCAGCCCCACCGCAAAGGCAAGCACCGTCTTCTTTTTGGGGTTGTAGTCCCGGTTGCACTGAATTTTGGAGAAGTGCTGCCGGGAGATGTTGGACTGCTTGTACACGGTGGAGTCCTTCAGCCCCCGCTCGTCAATGAGCCGCAGCAGCCGGGTGGTGAAGCTCTCGCCCAGATTGTCCATCAGGTTTTCCAGACTGCGGGCTGCCATGGGGGCACTCTGCTGCCTCAGCACAGTCGCAAAGACCGGCGATGCGCACTCTTGCGCAGGATACTCCCGGTCGGCAAGCACAGCATCTTCCCAGCGTTCCACGTATTCTCTGCGCCGACGGTCAAACTGGTAGCTTTCATCGTTCTGCGCTACATAGTGGTCGTCGATGTACTCCTCCACCGAGGTGAACAGCTTGAGGCTCACCGCCAGCGAGTGCCGGTCGTAGAGCACCAGATACACGGTCAGGTCGTGCTCCATAACGTACTGCGTGATGGTATCCACCGCAATGCGGAAGGCCTGCTCCTTGGGGTAGCCGTAGTTTCCGCTGGACAGCAGCGGAAAAGCCACGCTCTCACAGTGGTATTCTGCGGCTAGTTCCAGTGCAGAATGGTACGCACCGGCCAATTGTTTTGCTTCGCCAAAAAATCCGCCGTGCCATGCCGGGCAGACCGCATGGAAGATATACTTTGCGGGCAGCCCGAATGCCGGGGTACACACTGCCCTGCCCAAATCGCAGTGCCCGATGGCTTCACAGGCGGCGGTCAGCTCCTGCTCCCCTGCCGCCTGATAGATGGCGCGGCTGGTGCCGCTGCCCTGCAAAAGGTTCCGGTTGGCGGGGTTGACGATGGCATCCGCTGTTACCTTGGTGATGTCGTTGCGGATCATCAAAAAAGGCATGCTGGTTCCTCCCTTACACGGTTTTCTTCATCCTATCACATCCGGCAGAGTGGTGCAAGGGCTGCGCTTATTTTGCCGTCCACACAGCTCTGGCAGGGAGCAGGCTGTAAAAGACCGGAGTGCCGCATCAGAGATAGCGTTTTACCCCCATGCAGGAAGGTCCATCGTGAGCCTTTCCAACTCCTGTGCAAGAACCATCAGCCTTTCCCTCAGATGGTTGTTATGTGGAGCATAAAACGGTTGGGGCGATCAAGAAAAATGCCGTCCACGATCTCTCTGTATGCCCTCAGCTTCCCATGGCAATAAGCACCAGCACGACCACCACCGCAATGGCGATAAGGCAGCCGCAGCCGCTGCCGTCTCCGCCACCGCCGCCGCCATTGTTGTGGCTGCCGCCGCCACCGCCGCCGGACGAGCCGCCAAAGTTGCGGTTGAAAGCCGTCATGTACTGGGCATAGCCCGTGTCCCCTTTGCCGAAATAGCCGTAATCACCGTTTGCCATTGTACTTTCCTCCGTCTGAAGTGTGTTTTGCTTCTTCTGAGGTCATTTTACTGAAAGAGCTGTCCTATAAACATCTCTTTCAGCATTTCTTGTCATCTCATTCTTCCCCGATGTCCAGATACACATCAATGTCCATGATCCCCTCCCCGCTGACCTCCACCAGATCCTCAAAGGGCACCACGGTATCGCCCACCTGCAGGGTGCGGAACACCGGGTCGATGCGGTCTGCTTTTCCTGTCAGTGTGATGTAGTTGCCCACTGCTGGAATCTCCGGGTGGGCGGTATCCTCTTTGAAGTACCGCACCGTGATGGTCATGCCCTTGGTGACCTGCATCAGCTTATCGGAGAGAACCGACATTTCTTCCTCGGTCAGAATGCGCTTGGTCACTCGCTCGGTGCGCTGCTTTTCTGCGGCAAGCTGCTCGTCATAGCCCCGCAGCGGAGAGAAGGGCGAGAAGATTTTGGCACGATTCTGAAGGGTCATGCGGGGGTGCTTGCGAAGGGATTCTTCGGTCTGGGGGCGTTCCACTTCCAGAATGTCCCCGTACTTTTGGGCGGTCTCCCGCCCGATTTTGCTATTTTTGTAGTTTTCCATCTGAACCTCCCGCCGAACCTCCTGCACTGTGCCCGCCGATTTGTGCGTTGCGTTGGCGCATGGTGGCACCCTCTTCGTAGCTGCTGGCTTTCAGCACAGCGTTTTTGCCGTACTTGTTCTTGATGCCCAGCATGGCTTGCTGGAGTTTTTTCTCCTTTTCCAGCTTCTTGGTGTCGGTGAAAAAGTCCACCTGATAGATGCCCTCGTCCGGCGTGACCTTGTTAGCGTTGATGGTAATGCGCCGCACCGTCAGCGCCGGGTCGGTGATGCGCTCAAACAGCTTTGCGCTTTCGTTGATGAGGGTGCTGCCCAGATTGGTAGGGGCATCAAACCGGACGGTGCCGTGTGCCGCCTTGGGGATGACCCTGCCGTAGCGGTCGGTCTGGGTCAGACCGCGGTAGCCGCCCTTGTCCACGTTCTCCCGGTCGTAGCCGATCTCCAAGGTGATGGATTCGGTCACCAGCTTCTTTTCGGTGAGCCGGAACATCAGAATCTCCGCCATCTCCCGGACGACGAGCTTGGCTTTGTCGTTGGGGTAGGGGCAGGTCAGCACCTGCCCTTCGCTGATGCTGTTTGTGCTGGGCTTGTAACTTTTGATCTGTTCCATGCCGCAGGGCTCGTAACCCCATGCATGGTCAATGAGAATTTCCGCATCCACGCCGAAAATCTCATACAGACGATCTTCTCCGTGGATGGAAAACCGTGCCAAATCCCCCATCGTATAAATGCCGTGGGCTTCCAGCCGTTTGACGGTACCGGGACCGGTCATCCAGAAATCCGTCAGCGGGCGATGGTTCCACAGCAGATACCGGTAGGACTGCTCGTCCAGTTCCGCAATGCGGACACCGTCCTTGTCCGCCGGGATGTGTTTTGCCACAATGTCCATGGCCAGCTTTGCAAGGTAGAGGTTGGTGCCGATGCCTGCCGTTGCGGTGATGCCGGTGTTGTACAGCACCTCCCGCACCATGGTCATGGCAAGCTCGTGGGCGCTCATGTGGTAATAGGGCAGATAGCCCGTCACATCAATGAAAACCTCGTCAATGGAGTAGGGGTAGATATCCGCCGGGGACACATATTTGAGGTAGGTCTTGTAGATCTGGGTGGAAACGTCCAGATACCGCTGCATCCGGGGCGGCGCAACGATGTAGCTCAGCCCCAGTGCCGGGTCTGCATTCAGGGCGTTGGCATCGAAGGAGGTGCTGGCAAAGTGGTATTTTCCATCCTCTCCCCGGACTGCCTTTTTCTGCTGGATGGCAGTTTGCAGCCGCTGAGCGTTGACCTCTTTCACCCGCTGAACGGCTTCAAACAGCCGCGCTCTGCCGGGTATCTTGTAGGCTTTCAGGGAGGGCGACACCGCAAGGCAGATGGTCTTTTCGGTGCGGGAGGCGTCTGCCACCACCAGATTGGTGGTCAGGGGGTCCAGATGGCGGTCTACGCACTCCACCGAGGCATAGAAACTTTTCAGGTCGATTGCCAGATAGGTGCGCTGCGCTGCCATGATTCAGCCCTCCTTTGCAAAAGTCACAACTATTTATCTTATTATAATAAATCTTTACGCTGTTTTCAAGATGGAACGGCTATTTTATCTGTGATATAGACAACAAAAAAGAGTGGCAGCATTTCAAGCTGAAACGCTGTCACTCTGTAGGAACTGCGTAATGACTGACGATTATCCTTCTACTTTGACCGTAGCACGATCGCTCTTTGCGTTTCCATCCGCATCCAGCGTGATATGCACAAAATGTTCCGGCTTATCATAATCCTTTGTCTCGCCGTCATCGGTATAGTATTCATAGGATGCACCATCGGGAGCATAGGCAAGCAGGCGCAGGTCTGCAAAATCCACATCGGCAACGCTCTGGATCTTTTTGCCGTCCTTGGCAAGGGGCAGAAGGTGTCCCTTGCGCATAAAGAACACCACTTCATCCAGCTCCACCGGAATGTAATGATGGCCTGCCGGCAGCACACTGGTTTCGATGCGGTTGCTTTCGCTGCACTTTACCCGCACCTGCAGCATCTCCTCCGGCAGGTAAACATAACGACCTCGGGCGTTTTGCTCATATACCGGGGCGATCAACAGGCTTTCACCGATCATCACCTCATCCTCCACCCGGCGGGCAAAGTCGTCCTCCGGGAAGGCGAACGCCAACGGCATACAGTACATGCCGTCGCGCAGGGCAGCCTTCATGTACTCGCTGTAAATGTAGGGCAGCAGCAGGTAGCGCAGTTGTAAAATACCGGCAAAGGCGGCCTTATTCTTAAAGCGGTAGGGTTCCTGCCGGCGGGTGCCGTTGGCAGAGTGGTTTCGCAGCAGCGGAGAGAAGATGCCCATGCCGTACCAGCGCAGCACCAGATCCTCCGTGGTATTGCTGCCAAAGCCGCCAATGTCGGGGCCTTCGTACAGGAAGCCGCACATATTCAGGGAGGGCATCATGTGCAGCGCAAGCAGAATGTGGCTCCACCAAGAATGGTTGTCGCCGGTCCAGATGCCGCCATACCGGTGCATCCCGATGCAGGCAGAACGGGAGTATATCAAAATGCGCTTGTCCGGCTCCAGCCGCTCGAAAGCCTCGCCTGCCGCACGGGTCATGTTATAACCAAAAAGATTATGTACCTTGTCGTGCCGCATACGCCCCTGTTTGGTGTTGTGGTAGAACAGCTTATAATCGTTTTCGTTGTTGGAAAGCTCTGCCACCATGCCGGTAAAAGCACCAAAGCTGGAAATATCCAGGTTTTGCTTGCTGTATTTCTCAATTTGAGCAAAGGTCTTTTTCAGTCTTTCTTCTGCGTAGAAGATAGCAGGCTCGTTCATATCATTCCAGAAGCCCTCGATCCCCTGATCCAGCAGAACTTTATATTGACTGCCAAACCAGGCACGGGCTTCCGGGTTGAGCATATCAGGGAAGTGTACCCGTCCCGGCCACACACCGGCTACAAAGGGGGTGCCATCCTGATTCGTGCAGAAGTAGCCGTTTTTCACGCCCTCCTCGTACACATCATATCCATCTTCGACCTTGACTGCTGCATCGATGATGGGGACAAGATGGATGCCCTGCGCTTTCATCTCGGCGGCAAAGTCTGCAAAACGCGGGAAGCGCTGCGCATCCACCGTAAAGTCCTTGTAACGCTCCATGTAATCAATATCCAGAACCACAGCGTCCAGCGGCATATGATTGGCACGGTAATTTGCCACCACCTCGCGGACCTCGTCCTCGTTCATGTAGCTCCAGCGGCTCTGGGCGTTGCCAAAAGCCCATTTGGGCGGAATATAACTGCGCCCCACCAACTGGCGGAACTGGTGTACAATATCGGTCAGGCTCTCGCCCTCAATGATGTAGAGATCGTAATTTTCCTCGGCCACCGTGATGCGTAAGGTATCCAGGTCGGTGTAGCCGCAGTCAAAGGTGACCTTGCCCGGGTAGTCGATAAAAACGCCAAATGTATCCTTGCCGGACACGATCATAAAATTATAAGCACCGTACAGCGAGGATTTGCCCTCGGTATGGTTGCCGTCATCGGAGCATTTGCTTTCGTACACCCATCCGCGCTTGTTGATACCACGGACGTTTTCGCCAAGACCATACAGGACATCCTGCGGCTCCATGGCATAGGAGAAACCATCCGGCTCCTTGGTCAGATAGGGTATCGTTTCCATCATGGGCAGAAAAGAACCCACTACACTTTCGGTATCAAACGGTTGACCGTATTGCTTTTTGTAGATCATAGTAAAATATCTCTCCTCTGTTTTTTGAATCGTCACAGTGTAAAACGTACCAACGTATTTTTGATGGACAATTAAGAAACTCTGACATTGGCTGGAGCAATTGGGGCTTCAGCCTTATTTTCAACCCAATAGCTGCGGTTGTGCAGCTATTTCAATACAAGATCCTTGAAACGTGATGTTCCTGTTTGCCCAGATACTGCAATGCACAGATCACAGCCACTGTTTCAGCACATCGCTCAGCTTATTCAAATCAAGCGGTTTGGCGATATGCTCGTTCATGCCGGTGTTCTTTGCCAGCTGCACGTCCTCGGCAAAGGCATTTGCCGTCATGGCAATGATGGGCACTTTGCCCCGGCTGCCGGCAAGGGCACGGATCGCAGCAGTGGCTTCGTAACCATTCATGATGGGCATCTGGATGTCCATAAAAATGAGATCGTACCACTTTTCCGGTGCTTCCATCACCTTTTCGACTGCAATTTTTCCGTTTTCGGCAATGTCAATGGCCACGCCCGTCATGCCTATGATCTCGGTTGCGATCTCACGGTTCAGCTCGTTATCTTCCACAAGAAGGATCCGCTTACCCGCATAGTTTTCCTTCGCAAAATCTTCCAGATAGTTCCGGGCGTTTTTCTCCTTCTTCCCGGATGTAAACTGCCGCAGAGTTGCCGTCAGACGGGAACGGAACAGCGGTTTTGCCATAAACGCATTCACGCCCGCTGCTCTGGCTTCTTCTTCGATCTCGCTGAAATCAAAGGAAGTCAGGATGATGATCGTGACATCTTCTCCTACCCGTTCCCGGATTTTTCTGGCGGTTGCAATACCGTCCATTTTCGGCATCTTCCAGTCCAGGATCACCGCAAAATAGTCGCGGCCGGTCTTGTGCCGCGCCGCGCAGCGTTCCACAGCTTCCTTACCGGTCAGGGCCCATTCGCCCGCTATGCCGATCTCCTGAAGGGTTGCAACAGTGCTTTCGCAGCAGGTCTTGTCATCGTCCACGACCAGTACCGGCAGATCGAGCAGTTCTTTTTCCTGTTCCTTCTCGTTCTCCTGAAGCTTCAGATAGACCGTGACCGTGATCTTCGTTCCCTTGTTGGGAGCGCTTTCGACCTGAATGTCACCATTCATCAGGTTGACGATGTTTCTTGCAATGGCCATGCCAAGACCGGTGCCCTGCACCTTGGTCGTCCGGTGATCGTCTGCCCGACTGAACGGCTCGAACATGATCTTCTGGAATTCCGGCGTCATACCGATGCCGTTGTCCTCGATGGAAAACTCGTAGCAGCCAAGCTCCGAGAAGCCGTTCGGTTTTTCCTTGATCGTAAGGGTGATGTTTCCTCCATCCGGGGTGTACTTGACGGCGTTGCTCATCAGGTTCACAAAGATCTGCTGGATGCGCAGGCTGTCGCCGCAGACAGCTTCGTGCTCAATGTGCTCAATATGGACTTCGAGCTGATGTTTGTGCTCGTCGATTGCCGGTTTTGTGAGGGTGAGCAGGTTATCGACCAGCTCCGGCAGGCTGAAATCCTCCTCGGCAAGGCTCATTCGCCCGCTCTCGATTCTGGCCATATCCAGCACTTCATTGATCAGCCCCAACAGATGACGGCTCGATTTTGTGATCTTGCCAAGGCACTCGACCACCCTGTCCTGACTCTCGATATTCGCACCCGCAATGGCGGTCAAGCCAACGATTGCATTCATCGGTGTACGGATATCATGGGACATATTGGAGAGAAATTCCGTCTTGGCGCGGCTTGCGTTTTCCGCCGCCCGGTACGCATCCTTCAGTGCCTTATGGGATTCGATCTCGGCCTTTTTCTCCTGTGACACATCCATAGATGCCAACAGTGCTTTGACCAGCTTTGTGCCATCCCACTCCAGCGGAATGAAGGACGCGATCTTATAGGTGTTTTCGTCTATGGAGCAGTATTCAAATTTGTAGATGTCGTTCTCGCCCTGCAGATTCTTTCGGATATTTTCCGGTGAGAACAATGCGTCCATCGCCGCCAATGGTTCCAGCGTCTTATACTTTGCCGCCACCTGCGCCACAAAATCATGGTAAGCCCCCGTCGGCGCGTAGATCATTTCACCTTGCAGATTATAGAACCGATACCGGTCATTCTCCAGATCGCAGACGACAAAGCGGTCCAGCAGACGCACCATACTCTTGATCAAAAGATCCATCGATGCGTTATCTGAGGCCATCTGCATCCGCCGTGCCGTCTCTGCTTTGGACTCTGTGATGTCCCGCAGAAAAATCATCGCATATTCGGAATCTTCGATCTCGCCGCGCATGACCACGTTGCTGACCCATCGTTCCTCCCCATCCAGAACGATGCGGCACTCCTGACGCAGCTCCGTCTCAAGCCCCTTTAATTTTTCCGTGATGTAGGCGCGATTGTAGAAATCTGTTACAGACTTTTTGTCCTCTTCAACCACATAGTTATCCACAAGGAATCTGACCAGTCCATCCCATGTATGGTTCTGCTCAAAGGCAGTCATCAAAGAGGGCTCCACTTTGAAAGTATCAAAGGTGTTCTTTTCCAGATTTACATAGTATTCGCAGAGGTTTGCGCTGGTAAATGCACGGTGAAATGCCGCTGCCCGCTGCGCCTGCATCCGGCTTCTTTTTTCCGCGTCAATGTTGCTGATGATTCCGGCAATTCGATTGGCCGAACCATCCAGACGGCGTATCACCTCCGCCGATGCCCGGAACCAGTGGTATTGGCCATCCTGTATTTTCAGCCGGTACTCAACATTATACTTTGTAGTATTGGTTTTGTCCGCAATCGTTTCCAAAAGCAGCTGCATTACCCGGTCATAGTCCTCCGGGTGCAGAAGGTTCGACCACGAATCCAGTTTGTTTGGAAAATCCAGAATGTCATGATATCCAAGGATCTGCCGGAACGCATGGCTCCAGTTCACATGAACGATCTCACCGTTTTCATTACACTCAAAATACCATAGTGCAGAATGGATGGATTCATTAACCAGCGCAAGGTTCTCATACGCCCAGTTCATCTGTACTGACATGATCCAGATCGGTGTTCCATCCGTATCGACTGCATCTTTTTTGTAGAGACGCACATAGACGGGAGACCCATCTGCTGTAAGGATCCGGCCTTCTCCTTCGCCTTGGAGCTGACGAAAGCGCGCATTGTCGAGGAATGCGGCATCTTCCTTATAGAAAAGATTCTTCAGCGAACCCTTTGTCTGCTCCATCAGGGATGCATAGCTGTGGTTCAGATTATGCAGCAACAGATCACTGACCGACAGGATCGACAATTCGGCATCATAGTACCCGGTAATGGTTCCGACACCGCCATTATGATAGATCGTCTCCTGTATGGCCTGAAATGCATTTTTTCCCAGCCTTACCGTATCGGAAGTGTAGATTTCATCTGTAAGTCTTCTATCGAATTTCATTTTCATCCTCGTAGGGTTTTGATTCTGCCGCGCACTTCAATTCTGGTATGTCTTTTATGGTCAACTGGCATACTGATTTGTGATCAAGCTTGTACAGTATAACTAGTATAGTATACTTGCGCAGCGTTTCGTTTTCAAGCGCTAATTGGCATTGGTTGTGTAAAAAAGAGAGGCCAATCTGCGTAAAAATTTACACAAGTTGATCCCTGTACTTTTCCACAATCCGGCTATCCGTATAGACAGCCGCCCTGCGATGCGGTATACTCGAACCAGATCAACATTTTCAGGAGGAAAATCATGGTGGGAGAAAACAACAAGGTCGTCATCGTTACCGGAGGAAGCTCCGGCATCGGACGGTGCACGGCATCCGCTCTGAAAGAGAACGGCTGCATCGTCTATGAGTTCAGCCGCAGAAGTATCCCTATGGAGAGTGTCACCCATCTGTCTGTCGATGTGACCGATGAAGATGCGGTCAACGCCGCTGTGCAGCAGGTCATCCAAAAAGAGACCAAAATCGATGCAGTGATCAACTGTGCAGGCTTTGGCATTTCCGGTGCGGTGGAGTTTACGTCCATGGAGCAAGCCAAAGCACAGTTTGATGTGAACTTTTTCGGGACAGTCACTGTAAATAAAGCAGTTCTCCCCTTCCTACGCCATCAAGGGAAGGGGCATATTGTGAACATCAGCTCTGTTGCTGCCGTAGCGCACATTCCGTTCCAGACCTTCTACTCTGCAAGCAAAGCCGCTATTTCCTCTTACTCCTATGCGCTGGCAAACGAAGTCAAGCCCTACGGCATCCATGTTACCGTCGTAGAATTGGGTGACATCTGCACCGGGTTTACAAAAGCACGTCAGAAAAGCATTCTCGGCGATGATGAATATGGCGGGCGCATCTCCCGGAGCGTCAGTCAGATGGAGCATGACGAGCAAAACGGCATGGACCCGGCACGCATTGGACGGTACATCGCCGGTATTGTGGAGAAAAAGAACCCGGCAGTCGTTTACGTTGCCGGCGCACAGTATAAATTCCTGAGCCTTTTGTGCAAACTCCTGCCTGCCGCAGCACGCGGAAAGATCGTGGGGAAAATATACGGGTAACAGGCGCATTGCTCCGCAAAGCTGCTATATAAACTAATATCCGTATTTTGTGGACAATGAAGCGGAGCTTTTCGCCCCGGAGTCCGGAAAAAGGGCAAGCCCTCCTTCATAAATTGCAGTAAACCGTTTATGATGCTTTGGGGAGGGGTCGGCATGTTTTTATCTCTTCTGCAATTTTTTGCCACAAAGTTTCTGGTTCTGGCGCTTCATCTGGAGAGCGGCAGCTTTCCGCGGCCCCTCTCTGCCCAGGAGGAAGCCGAAGCCTTTGCCGCACTGCGTGCTGGTGACCCTGCCGCACGGGAAAAGCTGATCCGGCACAATCTGCGTCTGGTGGCACACATCGTAAAAAAATACTACGCCCTGCCCGGCGATCAGGACGACCTTGTTTCCATCGGCACCATCGGCCTGATGAAAGCGGTGGACACCTTCGACTCTGCCCGCCGGACACGGTTTTCTACCTACGCCAGCCGGTGCATTGAAAATGCTATCCTCTCCCCAGCGCACTTTGGAATGGAAAAGAGAATCCACCTCTTTCACGCAATGACGCATCTACGTCAAAATGGATTTTTTGGAGCCGAGAGAGCGGTCACCTTTTTCTACTTCAAAAAGTATCATGTGAGGGTTGTGGTCTAACCCCTCTATACATCTTACAGGTAACTTTGGCAGGCCCCTGCACCACCGTAGAGGCGCAGGCGTTCTACCGTATGTACCGCTCTTACGCCGACATCCCGGACCCATGGGACCGTCTGCGTTGGTGCCGCTATGGTCTTGACCTGCTGCAAAAAGAGGTTGCTGCCATGGTTGGCATGGAGGAATGGCTCTATCGGGATCTGGAAAGCGGCACATTTCACCGCAGCTTTACGCCGGAACTTGCGGACAAGCTCGCCGCCCTTTACGGCATCCCGGTGGAGGACATTCTGGACGACTACACCCTGTTTCTGCACCGGGGCGGCGGAGACTTCCTCCGCAGATACCGGGAGGCAAAAGGCTGGAACCGTCAGCAGCTTGCCGACCACGCAAAGGTCAGCCGGACAAGCATCCGCTGCTGGGAAAGTGGACAAAAGACCATCAGTCAGAAGTGCTTTTGCCATCTGGTGGAAAACCTTGGTTCCGATTTTCCATCTATGCTTCGCATGTGAGGTATGGCAATTTTTCTCCGGGCAAACGAAAAAGCTCGTCTGCAAGCCACGATATGTGGCAGCGCAGACGGGCTTTCGTTATGGAATCATCCTGTTTCAATTATTCTGATATTCGCTCTGACTTACATGGCGTTCCGTAAAACACGCAGTCGTTCTTCAAACGTTGCTTTCCATGCCGGATGCTCGGAGAATACGGTGTGCTCCACCTGACGGACTTGGTTCAGTCCGATGTTCCGCACCGCTTCCACTGCAGCATCTTTTTGGCTCAGATGGCGTTTTCCCACGGTCAGACAGTTTGCGCCTTCTGGCGTGTCGTACTGCTGAAACGCCCGGTTGAAGTCCATCAGGTCATGCAGACGGATGGGCTGATTGGTTTCGTTGTCTACCAGCAGACCCCAATTTTCCCAATGACGGTCGGTATTGCCCACCAGATAATCCAGAATGTTCATCATATAGTAGCTGGGAGCATCCAACTCTAAGATCTTATCCAGCGTGTTCCAATCACGGTTCGTGCAGTAGACGTCATAGGCTGCATAGGTCACAAGACTGTATCGCTGAGATGTCATGATTTTGCTGATAGAAACCGGCTCATTTTCAAACATCCCCTGCTCATACAGTACCTGATGGCAGTCAAAGCACCGGCAGATTTTGCTTGCCAGCACTTCACGTTCCACCGCTTCCCTGCCACCATCCTTGTAAAGATAGAAGCCATCCTCTTTTCGCACCCACGCCTTGGGGTACAAGCCGCCCGTAGACAGGTCATTTGCCAGAAGATGGGCGTTTGTCACCGTCATTTGGTGCCCCCGCAGCGCAATATCCACAAGCGCATTGCTTAAGGAGTGTGCAAAAAGGTTGATATCCTCGAATCGAATCTTCTCGTTTTCTTCTTTCACCCAGAACACATCCAGCAAAGACAGACAATGGTAGGATAATGCAATCTGTGCTCGTTCCCTGTCCGTAACACTCTGAGATGCACCGATACTGTTCAGGATTTCCTTGGCGTAGGTGCGATCCAACGTCAACATCCGGGAGGCGCACCAATAGTAAAAGTTCGTTACATTATTGATGCGCTCGTCAAAATCATCCGATTCCACCAGAACCAGATCATAGGGCATGAAATCCTCGAGGCAGACCCTGCATTCCCCTGTCGTGCTGAGTTGTGCCACACAGCTTTCCCGGTGCATGATCTCGTAAAACATGGTTTTCATCCCTCCCTGCGCTCTGTGTCTTGCTCTGTATTTATATTACCTTCTTTTTTCACGGGACGCAAGAGCTTTTACTTTTCAAAAAGCTTTTTCTGCTGCTCCATCAGGACGGTTTCGATACGCTCTTTCAGCAAAAAGTGGAACTGTTTTGCGTGTTATGCAATGCCATAGGATACCATATTGGCCGCCAACAATCAATGATTTTATTTTGTCAGCAAAATTCCAAAAACTTATGTAACACAAAAAGCCCCACGCTCAACACTGCCTCTGAATCCGACTATCTCTGGTCAGAGCAGAAAAGCATATGTTGAGCGTGGGGCTTTGTTTATCGGCTCGGCTGCCAGCCGGGCTTTTGGTGTTCTTTGGGTTTGTAGGTTCCTTTGGTAGTATCGATCACCGCCTGCAGCAATTCGAGCTTCTGCCATGTGGGGCAGTTCAGACGGTCGATTTTTTCGATCACATAGTTGGCGTGGGCGGTTGCGACCCGTTTTCCGAGTTCGTCCCATCCCTCTTTCGTTTTGGGGTAATGTACCACCACTTCAATGGGGGCACTCTTTCGCATGGCTCACTCACCTCCGGTTACATCGCTATCACCTCATTTTTACGGGTTACTGGTTGTCCGCTATTCGCTGCGGTTTCCGCTCAGAACGTTCAGAGCCAGACTGACCAGCAAAGCCATGTCAATGCGGAGCATTTCAGCCTTGCTGGCATAGCCCATAAAGCGTTCGATGGTTTCTCTTAATTTGCCCCCGGCACCCCTGAGAAAGGGAAACATTCAGGCGTTGGATTTGCACCACTCCATTGGCCTCTCGGCCACCCCGTCTTCTTTATGACCGGGCCGCGAATTACGGAAGTATCATTATCTGGAAGTACCTGAAGCTGCATATTCAATTTTCAAGGTCCGCCCGGCTGCGGCTCCCGCTCCCTTTCGGAGGTGGGCCGATGCCGTGACAATAGTGTATCGTACTTTCGAGCAAAAGTTTATGGACTCGTAGTCCAAGTCACCCACCCTCTTAGTCCATGTATTGTATACAACAGTCCCAAAAAGCAAAAAAATCCCGCCTGAAAAGCAAAACCTTCGCTTTGCCCTCAGACGGGATGTCTTTCGACACGACTGTTAGCTAAATCAACCAATAAAAGCCTCCGAATCTCTTTCTTATTAGGAAAAGATTCAGAGGCCTCTGTTTTACGATTTTTTCGGAATAGCGGCTTTCACCAGCAGCATCATGGGACGGCGCAGTTCATCCTTCATGCCGTAAACACTCAGCATCTCTGCAGAGGTTCGTTGTCATATTCGCTGGTATGGAGTGGTTTCACTGGCTGCATTGAGCTTCTGATAACATCCAAAATAGTCTGATCCGCCGGGAGCCACGGAACGGAATCAATGTCATCTTTTGTCAGCCACCGCGCGGCTTCCGCTTCTTTCAGAACAAGATTGCCAGAAACCACTTCACACCAGAAGCAGTCCATGGAAAGATGAAACGCCGGATAATCATACTCGATTGTCCCAACTAGATTCCCCACGGCGATTTCCGTGTCCAGTTCTTCTTCTATTTCCCGCTTCAGAGCCTGCTGCGGGGTTTCGCCCGGCTCGATTTTGCCGCCCGGAAACTCCCACTGGCCTTTATAGTCGCCATAGCCACGGGCGGTAGCGTAGATTTTGTGCTTTTCCTGCATGGAGTCGCAGATCACAGCGGCCACAACACGAATCGTTTTCATAACGTTCTCCTTTTGGATTCATTATAATGGCCGACCGTCAGAAGTCCCACCGACACGATAGAACACCCTGTTTCCTGCTTTTCTTGCAGTAAGCAGTCCCATCTCATGGAATTTCATCACAAACGTCCGAATGGTTGCATACGCAGCGTTTCGGAAATCCTTTTCCAGCTGCTTTGTGGTAAACTCCTCTGCACCATAAGCAGACAGAACATACTCCCAGAGCAGCCGTTCTTTTTCTGTGATTTTTCCTTCCGCAAGAGCAGTTTGATATACCTCAAGATCAGTTTTCGGCGGGACTGCATCCACCTGCAGGCGGTTATAGACCTCATTGCAGAAGTAGAACAGAAAGGGAGTCACATCCGTATAGCCGGAAATCAGAGCATTTCTCTCCACGCGTTCGTAGGCTTTGTAATATGCGTCCTTGTTTTTAGCGATGTATCGGGAAAACGGCGTGAACAGTGCCGCAGGATAGCCCTGCTGAACAAGATACCAGAGGTGGAATAGCCGTGCAGTGCGTCCATTCCCGTCAAAATAGGGGTGGTAGTACGCAAAGGCAAAGTGCAGAATGGCAGCCTTATGCAGCTCATTGATGCCGTCATTGGCATTCGCAAAATCGACAAGACATTTCATGGCACCGGGAAGCCGCTCTGCCGGAAGTCCCGGTCTGGGTTCTTCACCGCCCACAATAAAAACCTCGCCATGCCGATAAAAGTGGTTTGGCAGTAATCGATCTTCATCCGGGAGATAATCCCCTGTGCTGATCTGATATAGGTAATGCAGATTCTCCTCGGTGATCCTATTCTGACGATTCGCGATAAACTCCAGTCCGCGCTTCATACCATAGATGCGGGCTTCTTGTTCATCACGAGGGGCATAGCCATCGAGGATATAACGGATACTGCTGCGGGTCGAGCGGATACTTTCAATTTGAAAAGTCGCATAAATTTCCTCGGTCATCGCCGACAAACCGAAGTTTTGTCCACTGACAGGGACAGAGAGCAACTGCTTCATACCATTTGTTGAAATTTGCGCGAGGTTCGGCAGGTAAAACAGCTTATTTCCAGAAAAATCAGTCAACGGCAGAGGCTGCGCAAAGTTTTGCCGCAGCAATTCGGCAAATTCTTTGACGCTGACAGTCGAGTACTTGTATTCCATCCGATTGAGTTCAAACAAATGCTTATCTGAAAGCATTTTGGCAAACTGTGCCCCATCCATTCTGTCCACCTCGCAGTTGATACTTATTGATACTATATAGTATCAATATATCGATCCTTTATAAAAAAGTCAACCGAAACAGGCCGAACCAACTTTTTTTCCATACTCCCCGTCAAAATTCCCGTGGTTCCGTCACGAATCACATCTCCATCGGCTTATTCCCCACTTCGTCCAGATACGCATTCAAAAATTCCGCTGCAAGGCTGTTGGGACGGATGTTTTCTCTGGCTTCCTGTGGGGTGAACCACTTGCAGCGGTCCACTTCGTGGTTGATATGCAGCGCCTTTGCGGTTCTGACGAAAGCCGTAAAGTTGCACATCAGCGTGTTGGACGGCTCAAAAAACTTAGTACGGTTGAACCGGAGGTGCTCTACTTCCAACCCGGTTTCTTCCCGGACTTCCCGCACCACGGCGTGTTCTTCTGCCTCACCGCGGTTCACATATCCAGCCACCAGAATATAAGAGGGCTTGCCGTACTGCTGGATGAGCAGAATTTTCCCGGTTTCCTCATCCACAACAATCATGCTGACTGCCACATTGTACATCGGGAACCGGTATTGCTGGCATTTCGGGCAATAAGGCACAATGCCCTCTTCTTCCAGTTCTTTTTCAATCAATGCCGTACCGCATTCAAAGCAATGCTTCTGAATCATTTTTACACTCCAAACACTGTTTTCGTCAGCCGGATACCTGCTGCCGTCTTCATCGTATGTTCCATAAAGGTTCGGATTGCCTGCTGGTCGTACCCGCTTTCGGACGCATTGACGATATAATCTGCCTCAATCAGAATCTGATAGTCAATGCCGTCGATCTGCGCCGGACTATGGTGGTGCCCTACCAGATAGGCCACCCGGTCGATCTGTTCTGCTGTCATGCCGGTATCCGCCAAGAACTCCCGCACCAGCGGGGCACCCTCCTGCTCCTGATATTTACCATTGGTGTTGCCGTACTTTTTGCGGCAGAGCGGGCAGGCGATATCGTGGGTGATGGCCGCCACCTCCAGAATAAACTGCGTGTCTGCGTCCAGCCCCTCCAGCTCACCAATGGTTTTGGCATAGGTCCACACGCAGCTCAGGTGCGTGATGTCATGGATATTCCCTTCGGAAAAGGCGATCATCTTTTCCATGATCTGTGCAATGGTCATCATTTGTTTTCACTCCCGTTTTTAATACTTAAATGTTCACCTTGATAAACGCGAACTTATTCTTCAAATTTTTTATGACACTTTGGACATTCTTTAGGGATCGGCCTATAACCAACAAGCGAGCAACCGCAATAAGGACATTTCATCATGGTGAGATGATATACAATACCACCAACAGCAACCATTGCACCGATTAGCAGGCATAGGTTTACTCTGTACTCCTTTGCCGTCATTGCTCCTATTACTGCGAGCAATATTCCTATCATCAAAATGATCCAAGAAATGGCAGCCTGCTTTTGTGGGCTATTGTTTTTCATATAATCACACTCCCTCTACAAATTCCGATTCATAAAATCCCCGTCAGCGCCACTGCAACCAGAAGGGACGGCAGCAGGTTTGCCACCTTGATGGTTCTTGGCCACACCAGATTGATGCCCACACAAAAAATCAGAATATTTCCTACCAGCGAGAGATTGTTCAGCACAGCGTCCGTCATAAAGCCGGACAGCACTACCGCAAGAGCCGTCATGGCACCTTGCAGCACTGCCACCGGAATAAATGAAAACACGCAGCCCTTGCCCATGGAGGACGCCATGATGAGCACAATGATAAAGTCCAGAATCGCTTTTGCTACCAGCGTGGAATGGTCGCCGTAGATGCCATCCTGAATGGAGCCGATGACGGCCATGGCCCCGATGCTCACCGTCAGGGATGCCGACACGAAGCCGTTGACGAACTGGTTGTCGCCGTCACTGCCAGTCTTGTGTTTGAGCCACTCGCCAAAGCGTTCAAACTGTGCATCCAGATCAATAAGTTCACCCAGCAGCGCACCCAACGCCAGCGATAGAATCATGACCATAGAACCACCGGTGCTCAAAGTTCCGTCTGGCCTAACCGTCAGCATCTTGGAGAGCGTTCCCGCCGCTCCCAGAAACACCACGGAAAAGCCCGTGGCTTTGATGATTGTATCCTGATAGCGCTCTTTCAGAAAGCGTTTGAACAGAATCCCCAGCACACCGCCTATCACAATGGCCAGCGCATTGATGATCGTTCCCAATCCCCGCATTTTCGTTTTTCCTTTGCTTACTGATTCCTGTATTTGTTTAAGACTTCATCCGGGATATGACAGTAGCTGCAGTCTTCCGGGTACCGCTCCAGATGATGCTGATGCTCCTCTGCACTCCGGACATAATTCGTCAGCGGCAGCACTTCCACAACGATTTTATCCCGGTCCTTCCGGCTGTCAATAAAGGCTCTTGCTTCTTCCAGATGTCCGGGATTTGTGCTGTAAAGCCCCGTGCGATACTTTTTTCCAACATCAACGCCCTGTTTGTTCAGGCTGTACGGGTCGATGATTTCAAACAGATGCTCCATAAGCTCTGTAACACTGGTACATTTCTCATCAAAGACCACTTTAACGCACTCTGCATATCCATCATACGGGCCGTCCAGCGTGTTTGTTGTTCCGTTGGCTCTCCCGGCTTCGGTCGTCCGTACACCGGGCACCGTGTCAAAAAAATGCTGGACGCCCCAAAGGCACCCGCCTGCAATGTATACCGTTTCCATACTCTTGACTTTCCTTCTTTTACTGGTACAGTTTGCATCCATGCTCTGTACTCCTTACGGTTTCCTTGCTAGCTGCAAATCGATCCATCATACCAACTCACAAAAAGTGCTTCCGCACCATTGCAGAGTAATTATCATATTGTTGAAAGCCATATCGCTCATAAAATGGGATCGTTTTAGGATCAGACGGCATAACTTTCACATACAGAAGATTTTGATAGAAACTCATGATCCGTTTCATCAGCTCATCTCCAATGTACTGTCCCTGATAAGCAGGGTCCACCAAAAGATAATGCAAAAATGCGACTGTTTCTCCATCATCAAGCGCGCGAACCAGCCCGACCAGCTTATCACCATCCCATGCAGAAATAACTCGTGTGGAATTGTGCATCGCACGGACAAGTTTTTCGGGATAATTGCCGGATTCCCAGTGAACGGATAAAAACAGTTTCTGCAATTCATCGGCCGTGAAATCTTTTGTTTGTTTATACTCGATTTCCATGATGCACCCCTTTATAACTTCCACAAACGTGAATTTAGTAACGCAAAAGGAAGTATATGACATACACCCAACTAAGTAATCCATGAAAAATCGCCCAACCGACAGACTTCCACGCTGTATAACTAATAACCATAGCTAATGCACTTCCAAAAGTTATTCCTGATTTTACCGTTTTCTTGACATTCGTTGATTTATTATCTTCCATATTTGTTTCCTCCACAAATTCTAAGTTGTAAGTTTCTTTACTATCATATCTTTAAAACTTGTTTTGCTTTCGCATTAACAAATTGGATAATTGGGCCTGAAATGATAACTGTAATAAGCGTGCATACACCAAACTTTCCGCCAAACAAAACACCTGTAACAACAACCAAAATATCCAATGCCATTCGGACAAATTTAATCTGCCAGTGATTTTTTTCTGCTAAAGCAAAAGTGACTGCCTCATAGGAGCCTCTACCAAGGGATGCCGACGCATATAGTCCTGTTCCGACAGCAAACAAAACCACTCCTAACAACATAATTAAAAAATTGATCCACTTATAGGTACTGTAAATATGGCAGTTAGCAAACAAATCTACACAGGTACTGTATACAATCTGGTACAACACAGTTCCTATATGAATCTGACTTTTATCGTAAATGAGCGCAAACAAAATCATTCCCAATGCTACAACAAAAGATGCTGTGCCAATGCTTATGTGAAATGTTCTTGCAATCCCCTGCCACAGCACCGCAAGCGTAGCTCCGCCAAATCCAGCATACAGTGCAAGTGTAATTCCATAAGCCGCAATTATAGAACCTATTACAAGGATTGCCAATTTCTTTAGTGTTTTTTTATTGTTATTTTTCATTGACTTTTAATAATTCACTCCTCGTATAATTTTCTTTGGGTTTAAAGCATCCCGTTAGCAACCGCTCTAATTTATTTAATACCAGCAAATTACTCTCCTCCACAAATTCCGATTTATCAAATAAGAATTTCCGTCAATTTTTCTCTTGATGCGGCTCGCTTCTAAGAGTAGGAGCGAACTGTTCTGTTGCCGGAGACGGACCATTCGGGTCGGTCTCCGGCAGTATTTTTGTTATCGCGTATTAAAAAACAGCCGGAACGACTTTCTGCTGCGCTACATCGATGATGCCGTATGTATTCAGTCTGAGTTTGGGAATGACCGGAAGGCTGACGAAGGCGAGGGTCATAAAGATGCCGATATCTTCCGCTACACCATGTGCCTTGAGGGCATCGTTCAGCGCCTGCATTTTCGCCGCAACGCTCTCTGCGCTTTCGGTGCTCATCAATCCGGCCACCGGAAGCGCAAGTTCTGCCACGACCTGTCCATCTGCCACAAACGCAAGTCCGCCTTTGTTTTTCCGCACAGTGTTGCCGGCCAGCATCATATCGGTATCGTTGTCCCCTGCCACAATCAGGTTATGGGAATCATGTGCAATGCTCGATGCAACGGCTCCGCATTTCAGGCTGAAGTTTCCTAAAAAGCCAATGCCCACATGGCCGGAGTGATGATGCCGCTCAAAAACGGCCAGTTTTACGATGTTGTGTTCCGGGTCCACACCGGGAGCTTTGCCCGGATGCCGTTGGAACGGGATGATTTTTTCCTCCGTAAGCAGCTCGCCCCGGTTCAGGCAGATGACACGCTCCTGCTCCCCGCTTTCCCGAAGTTCCAAATCCTCCAGTGTGATCTCATCCAGATCAAAGGAATCCATAACGTGGGAAAATCTCACACGGTCGATGTCAAGCGGTGCGGATTTCAGCGTTTTTCCGTGCTCGGCCACCAGCGTGCCGTTCTTGTAAACCTGTTCGACCGTAAAGGATTCCAGATCAGAAACCACAACCAGATCTGCCCGGTACCCCGGTGCTACGGCACCGCGCTGCTTGAACCCAAAATACTGTGCCGGGACCAGCGTTGCCATTTTGACGGCCACTGCTGGGTCTGCGCCCAGCCGGATCGCTTTACGGATGTTGGAATCGATGTGGCCGCTGTCCAGCAGGTCACCGGGGTGCTTATCATCCGTCACCAGCATACAGCGGCTGCAATAGGGCTCCCGGAACAGCGGCATCAGGGCCTCCATATTTTTGGCAGCCGTTCCTTCCCGGATCATGATGTATTGTCCGCGCCGGAATTTTTCCATGGCTTCCTCGATGTTGGAGCACTCGTGATCGGACTGAACGTCTGCCGCAATATAAGCATTCAGTTCCTTATCGCTCAAGAGCGGTGCGTGTCCATCCACGATCTTTCCCGCTTCGGTGCAGTCGCGGATCTTCTGCAGGATCTTCGGGTCACAGCGCACCGTTCCGTAGGCATTCATCAGTTCCGCAAGCCCCAGCACGCGGGGATCGCCGTAGTAAGGCCGGAGCTGTTCTGCGTTCAGCACCGCACCGGATTCATCCAGATCCGTGGCCGGAACACAGGAGGGCAGCATGAAATAAACCGAAAGGGTCAGATTTTTTGTCGTTTCCAGCATAAAATCCAAGCCTTCCAGCCCCGCAACGTTCGAGATCTCGTGTGGGTCTGTGACCACCGCAGTGGTACCGTGGGGCAGCACTGCCTGCTCGAAAGCCGGACCACAGAGCATGGAGCTTTCGATGTGGATATGCCCATCGATCAGGCCCGGGCAGACATATTTGCCGTGCAGATCAACTTCTTTCCGGCCATGATACATGCCCACGCCCACGATCGAATTTCCGCTGATGGCAATGTCAGCGGTGTCGATCTCATCGGTAAACACATTGACGATTCTGGCATTTTTCAAAACCAGATCGGCCAAAGCATCTCCTCTGCCTGCCGAGATCCGGCGTTTCAGCTCATCAGACTGCATAGAAACATCTCCTCTCTCTGAAGTTCGATTTTCTCACCTGTGGATTGGTTCTGCCCTTATTCTACCACGCCTTGCCGCTGCGGAAAAGATGCCAGGAACAAAAATGGCCCCGGAGGGCTTGTTACAGC
This sequence comes from Faecalibacterium sp. 9, assembly GCF_048320955.1. NCBI lineage: Bacteria > Bacillati > Bacillota > Clostridia > Eubacteriales > Oscillospiraceae > Faecalibacterium > Faecalibacterium sp. 9. The sequence goes on along the minus strand of NZ_JBLWGB010000003.1, from coordinate 303,794 downwards.
TCTCCGGGGCCACTTTATGTGCGTTGTGCCTTGGCGCAGACCGTCAGCACTCCACGGTCACCGCACTGCCCACTTCTTCCACGATGCCCACCATCTCATGGCCTACCGTGATGCCGGGCACGGCCCGGGGCACGCTGCCGTGCTTGATGTGCAGATCGCTGGAGCAGATACTGGCAAGGGTCACCTTTACAATGGCGTCCCGCTCGTGCTGCAGCACCGGCTTTGGTTTTTCCATCAGGGCAAACTTGCCCTTTGAAACATAGGTGTAGGTCAGCATGCTTTTTACCTCCATGCGCTTTGATCTTTCCGGACTTGAGTATACCACGCAGCTATGGCAAAGAGTAAGCCGCAAAAGGCCCGCCCTTTGCGGCAGCTCTCCGCCGATCAGATCTTGGGCTGATACTGCATGCTGGACACATTGTAAATGGTAACAAAAGCCTTGGGGTCTTCCCGGTTGATAAAGTTCATCAGCTTCTGATATTCGCTCTTGTCCACGATGGTAATGATCTCGTTGTGCTTTTCCAGATTGTATGCACCGATGGCCTCGTACATGGTCGCACCGCTGTGCAGGTCATGGAGGATGAACTGACGCAGCGCCTCCTCTTTTTCGGTGATGATGCAGACGCGGCGTTTGATGCTGTTATCAAAGATGAAATGGTCCAGCACGATGCCGTTGAAGTAAGTACCGAGGATACTCAGCACCACGGTCTTTTTATCGTAGACCAGGGCCGCGGAAAGCGCCACACACATTCCCGACAGAGACATGGCTTTTCCCAATTCCATGTGCAGGTACTTGTTCATAATCTTTGCCACGATATCCAGCCCGCCGGAGGATGCATTGCGGTTGAACAAAATACTCAGCCCGATGCTGACCACCAGAATATAGCACAGCACGTCCAGCTCCTGACTGCCGGTCATCGAGCCGAACTCCGGGAACAGCTTTTCAAACAGCCCCAGAAACACCGGCAGCAGCACACTGGTGTATACGGTCTTTGCGCCAAATTCTCTGCCGCAGGTAAAGAACCCGATGATGAGAAGCACGACATTCAGGATCATCGTAATGACCGACAAGGGCAGCGGCACAAAATTGGACAGCACGATGCCAAGGCCGGAAATGCTGCTGACGGATGTATGGCTCGGCACCAGAAAAAAGAAAACGCCCGCCGCAATGATCGCCACCGCCCCGGTCAGGACTGCCGTCTCCCTCAGGACTGCGCCGGTCTTTCCTTTTACATCACTCATCTTTGTCCCCCTAAAATCAAATTTGTTTCACCGATCTCCTCATCTTTGTCGATGCGGACAAGGAGCTTACCGCCAAAGCGTTTGTATTCCATAGTGAAGTACCTCCATAAATTCCGAGTTGCTGTTCTCAGTATACCATGATTTTCCCTTGCGGAAAAGATAGCGAAACAAAAATGCCCCCGGAGGGCTTGTTGCGGCTCTCCGGGGGCATCTTATGTGCGTTGTGCTTTGGCGCACACGACCGGCGTTTTACTCGATTGCAATCAGATTCGGGTTCTCAGGCAAAGCCTTCGTCTGCTGAGGAGCAGGCAGCTCGATGTGCAGGACGCCATCCTCGAACTTTGCGTGGATGTCTTCCTTCTTCACATCGCCCACGTAGAAACTGCGCGCGCAGGTGCCGGAGAAGGATTCGCGCCGCAGATAGCGGCCCTTCTTATCCTTTTCATCGTTGCTGTGGCTGCGCACTGCCTGAATGGTCAGGTAGCCGTCGTTCAGATCCATCTGAACGTCTTCCTTCTTGCAGCCCGGCAGGTCAACCGCTACTTCGTAGCCGTTGTCCGTCTGTTTGACATCGGTCTTCATCATGTTTGCACCGCGCTTACCAAAGGTATCACGAGCCTCACGGTTCATCATACGTTCCAGTGCAGCGTCATTCCAGAACGGATCGAAGAAATCATCGAACAGGTTTTCATGGAAAACAGTCGGCATAAGCATAAATCATTCCTCCAATCCCGGCGTTCGGGTCGGGGCAAAAAATCTGAAGCGTCCATTCAGAAGGGCTTTCCGGGGAGCCTAGCGGCTCTCCTTTTGCCCTTCCTCCTGAGCACGCCACTGTTATAGCACCGTTTATTAGCAGTGTCAATAGAAGAGTGCTAAAATTCATGAAAGAATAACACTTTTATAAAATCCTATGCAATCTTTTCAAAATTCAGTCGTATCATCGTGTTTTTATCATTTCTGCCGGTACATCGGCGTAGACAGATATTTCATGCCGTTGTCCGGGACGATGACCACGATGTTCTTTCCCTGATTCTCCGGTCTGTGGCCCACCTGCACCGCTGCGTGCAAAGCCGCTGCTGCCGATGTGCCTAGAAACAGTCCTTCCGCCCGCAGCACCTCATGGGCCGTTTCGTAGGCTTCCTCGGTGCGAACATTGATGCACGCATTGCTCCAGTCTGGCCGCAGATAGTCGGAAAGTGCGCTTTCCGGCACATCATACGCCGGCAAAACGCCATCTATGATCTGCGCATCCGGGTGCTCCGGGGTCAGGCGGGAGTCCGGATGGGGCTGCACCAGAACCACTTGCAGATTCGGGTTGCGGCTGCGCAGATAACTTGCTGTGCCAAAACCCGTGCCGCCGGTGCCCGCCATGCAGACCAGAATATCCACATGGCCTTCTGTATCATTCATTTCAACTCTTTGATTTCCGGGATGGATGCCGCTGCACCTTTGCGCTGCACGGCAATTCCGGCTGCTTTGGTAGCAAGCCGCATGGCGTCCTCTACTGAACTGCCGCTGCAAAGGCCCGCCAGAAAATAGCCGCTGTAAGTGTCCCCGGCAGCTGTAGTATCCACGGCCTGCACCTTTTCGCAGGGGACAAACAGCCGCCGCTCCGCATCCAGATAGTAGCTGCCCGCACTCCCGGCTGTCAGAAGCAGACGGGTCTGCGGGTATTTTTCGTGCAGCAGGGTCAAAACAGCGTCCGCTTCAAAGGTCTCGGTTCCGGCAAGGGCGCAGGCTTCCACCTCGTTGACACAGAGCACATCCACCAGTTCCATCGGGTAGGTCAAGATGCCGACATCGTAGGGTGCGGCATTGAAGAAAATGGAAAGCCCCTTTTTCTGTGCGGCCTGCATCAGGTACGGCAGATTGGAGATCTCATTTTGCAGCACTAGCCAGTCGCCTGGCGAAAAGGCTTTCAGCGTGTGATCGATCTGCTCTGTGGTGATCTCCTGATTGGCACCGCCGTAGATCAGGATACAGTTTTCGCCGCGGCATACCTCAATGATGGCGTGGCCGGTGGCAGCAGCATCGTCCTTTATCAGATAATCTGTATGAATACCATTTTGTTTCAGGTAATCCACAAATGGTTGTCCATCTGCGCCGACACGACCCGCATGGTATACTGACAATCCAGCTCGTGCAAAGGCGATAGACTGGTTTGCGCCTTTCCCTCCAAAGCCCCGCTGCATGGACTTGGCTGCAAGGGTCTCTTTGGGCGCGAGAAAGTGCTCGACCTCATAGGTATAATCGTAGTTGAGGGAACCAAACGAAAGGATTTTCATGGTATATCTTTTTTACTCCATTCTCTGAATCACCGCACCCAGCCATCGGCACAGGGTATCGCCTGCCTGATTTGCGATCTCCAGCACACGGGCGTGGCTATGCTTGACCGTCTGGATGCCGGTGGCCATGTTAGTGATGCAGCTGACGGCCAGTACCTTCATGCCCATGTAGTTGCAGACCATGGTTTCCGGCACGGTGCTCATGCCCACGGCATCGGCTCCCATCCCCGCAAAGGCGCGAATTTCAGCCGCCGTTTCATAGCAAGGGCCCATAAAGCCCATGTAAACGCCCTCCTTGTAGGCAATGCCCAGTTCATCGGCGGTATGCTTGGCAAGGTTCCGCAGTTCCAGACTGTAAGGTTCGGTCATGTCCGGGAAGCGGGGGCCGAAGCGCTCATCGTTGGGGCCAATGAGGGGGTTCGTGCCCATCATGTTGATGAAGTCGGTAATGAGCATCAGGGTGCCCGGCGCAAACTCCCGGTTGATGCCGCCGCATGCATTGGTCAGCACCACCTTTTCCACGCCCAGCAGCTTGAACACATAGAACGGGTAGCAGACTTCCTTCATGGAGTAGCCCTCATAGAAATGGAAGCGGCCTTCCATGGCGTAGACTTCCGTGTCCCCCAGCTTGCCAGCCAACAATGCACCTTTGTGTCCTGCCACCGTGGATACCGGGAAGTTGGGGATATCCTTGTAGGACAGTTCTTCCGTGTCCGTAAAGTCCGCGGTCAGCTTGCCAAGGCCGGAGCCCAGCACCACCGCGATCTTCGGGCGCTTTTTCGTGTGCGTCTTGATATATTCCGCACTTTCCAGTGCCTTTTCATAAAGATGTTCCATACCGTTCTCTCCTTTTCCCAAAAAATTCGATATACTCTCTGGGTTCAGTATATCGGATTTTTCAGGCCGATGCAAGACGCCCTCCATCGAGTCTTATTAAAAACCAAGGAGCAGATACTTCACATCACGAGTGTGTTGTATCTGCTCCTTGGTTCTCCGAATGTCTTATCTCTGGCCGATGTTCCACCGAAACAGCTCATATCCTTCCCGGATATCCTCTGGCAGACGTTTCAAAGTCTCGTCCCGCAGTTCCTGCGGCATCCCGTAAAAGGCTTCGGCAATGCCGCCGGTAATGCAGGCAAGGGTGTCGCTGTCACCGCCGAGGGAAACAGCATTGCGCAGGGCATCCTCAAAGCCGGTGCTTTCCAGAAAGGCAATGATGGCCTCCGGCACGGTCTGCTGACAGGTCTCCACATGGCGATAGCCCGGACGAATTTCATCGCAGGTGCGGCTCAAATCGTAGCCAAAGGTCTGCTCCACATAAGGAATCCGATTGTCAAGCACAAATCAACGACATTTCATACAATTCATACTATCATGTTGTCAGTCCACATCTCACACTGGCTAATGACCGTGCTGATTGCCGTATCATAATCTTCCGGTGGATACTTATATTTTTTCAGCAAGTGCTTCACCATCTTACGCATACTTGCGCAGGCAGTTTCTTTTTTCTGCAGGTCTATTACGCTTGCATTACTGAATTTCTGCGTTTCCAGCCATCTCCATTGCAGCGTTCGATTGACACAGGCTGAGTTATCGGCAGATACAGCAAACACAACGGGCGGCTCTGGTAACAGAGCTGCCCGTTGTGTTCGTTTATGAAAAGGAGAACTTAGATCTCATACCACTTGATCTCGTTGGCATCCAGATGCAGAGCAAAGCTGCTGCCGTCTGTGGTGTAAACGGTGGTGTCCTGCGGCTCGTACGTGTTGTTCACCACACAATACTTGCCGTTCTTGACGTAGGCGTGAACTTCTACATTATAATTGGAGCTGAACCATGTATGCAGTTCCTCCTCGCTGTGGGCACTCCACAGGATAGCGCGGTAAAGGGTGCGGCTGTTGGCAAAACTGTAAGGCACACCGCTGATGTACACGGCACGACCCTTGCCGAAGTCGTGTGCCGCCATCTGCACTTCTTTGTTTCGCTGCACCAGCACTTCGGTGCCCTCGAGGGCGTAGATGTTCTTTTTGCCCTCGCCAAAGTCGATGGGCCGGTCGGCATCCTGCAGAATGAAATGGTCCGGGTGTTCTTCCCAGTTGTACTTGTCGTAGTTGAGGGTGAAGCCGTTTTCTTCCTCCACGCCCAGCACGCTGGCAAGCTGGAGAATGTGGCCCTGATACGGGTGACCGGAAGGCTCACCCACGCCGATAAAGCCGCCGCCGTTCCAGACGAACTTGCGGATAGCGGAGGAGATCTCCGGGTCTTCCCACCAGATGCCGCCGGTGTGTGCGGTGTCGGCATCGCCGACATTGATAATGACATCCAACGAATCCAGCAGATGCGGGTCGTTCTTGATATCCTCAAAGCTGATAAACTTCACATCAAAGGGCGCACCGGACAGCATCTCAATGACACCGGCATAGCTATAGTTCTGCTTGTAATAGAGGGCGTGATGCACCATGTGACAGCCCCAAGCCCGCATTTTACCCCAACAGTTCAGCACGGCCACTCGCTTGACACAGTAGGGTGTGGTGCCCTTGATGTTCTCGTACAGTTCGCGGAACTCGTTGCAGACGCTCTCCACGTAGTCCACGAACTCCGGGAACTGCAAGGCCAGTTTCAGATAGCCGCCATAGCCGATGCGGTCGATGGGCTTGCGCAGGATAGCGCGGCGGGCTGTAACCCAGTTCTCCTTGGCTTCCCGCACGGGGTCGCCGCCCTCGTGGAAGGTGTCGGGGAAGAAGTACGGCAGGAAACGGCCCTCGGTGTACTTCACGCCCTCAATGTCAGAGATCAGGCGCAGGGTGGAGCCGTTGCCCACGCTGCCCACCACGGCATCCAGCCCGATGGTCTTGAACTCCGGCATAAAGGGTTCGGTGCCGATCCAGTGATCGCCGAGGAACATCATGGCTTCGCACCCGCACGCGTGGGTGATGTCCACCATCTCCTTGGCAAGCTTTGCCACCTCGCGGCGCTGGAAGGCCTGAAAATCCCGGAATTCCTTGCTGGGCACCCGGTACTGGTTGTTATAGTAGCCCTGATCGATGATGTACTCCGGGCGGAACTTGTAGCCCACTTCCTGCTCAAACTGGTTGAGGATATAAGGGCTGACCGAAGCAGAGTATCCATACCAGTCCACGAACTTCTCCCGCTTCAGCTCGTCGAAAATCAGGGTGAACTGGTGGAAGAAGGTGGTGTAGCGGATGACATTAACATAGGGGTGCTCTGCAATGAACTTGCGCAGGCGCTCCATGGAATACTTGTGGGTCTTGGGCTGACGCACGTCAAAGGTGATCTGGTGCTCAAAATTCGTCCAGCCGTTGGTGGTGGCGTTGTACATATGCACCGGGTCCCAAATGAGGTAGGCAAGGAAGCTGACCGTGTACTCGTGGAAGGGCACGGCCTGCACGGTCACGCTGCCGTCGGCGTAGCTCCACTGCTCCGGCGGCACGGGCTGACCGGTGGTTCGATCCATGACCTCCCACCAGCGGGTGATGTCGTCGTTGGTGTTCACCTGCATCAGCTCCGGGCTGATGCCCTTCATCAGCGGGATGGTCACGGTGTCGCCGGGGGCGGTGTAAAAGCCGGTCATGATGTAGCACTGCTGCACCTCGTCCGGGTTTGCCTTTGCCCATGCGTTGTCCTTGCGGGTGGTATAGTAGGTGGAGTAGATCTTGGCATCCGCATCCTTGAGCTGCTGCGGGAAGTCGGTGCCGTCGCAGTCGCGGATGGCATCAGCACCCCACTTTTTTAAGATCTCCAGTGTTTCGGGCACAACGTCCAAGTCTGTGGGAATGGTCACGCGCCCGGTCTTTCTTATTTCATCCATGGGAAACTCTCCTTTTGCCTCTCTTTGAATCGTAGGGGGGTCAATCGTAGGCGGCGTTATACAGCGCCAGCACAGCCAGCAGCAGCGCTACGCCCACCAGCATGATGCCAAGCCCTGCCAGCTGTCCGGTCATTTTCCAGCCGGACACCACCAGCACCAGTGCCAGTACGAACAGCACCAGCATCAGGATCATGCGCAGGGCGGGATGGTTTTTCCAGTATGCTTTCATCGTTTGTCACCTTAACCTTTCAGGCCGCCCACGGTCATGCCCTGCGTCAGCTGCCGCTGCACGCAGATGTACAAGATCAGGGTGGGCAGCATTACCAGCACAAGGCCTGCGTACATGGTGCCGTACTGGGCGGCGCTCTGCTGCGCCTGCATCAGGTTCAAAAGACCTACCGGCAGGGTGCGGGGTGCCTTGGTGGAGCTCATCAGGGTCATGGAGATGATATACTCGTTCCAGAAGGACAGGAAGTTGAACAGGATAATGGTGATGATGGAGGGCTTTGCCATGGGGAAGATGATGCGGGTCATGGTGGAAAAATAGCTTGCACCGTCGATATAGGCGGCCTCCTCAAAATCGTGGGGCAGGGTGGCAAAGTAGCCCGACAGCAGGTAGATGGTAAAGGGCAGCGCGGTGGCGGCGTACACCACCGCCAGCACCACCAGATTGTTCAGCAGAAAGCCGCTGCCGAAATGGCCTTTCAGCCACACATCGCCGTCCCGCAGCATCAGAAAGATGGGCACCACGATGTAGTTCACGTTGATGAACAAGCCCGCCATGAACAGGGTGTTCAGCACCTTGCACCCCTTGAAGTGAAAGCGGGACAGGCAGTAGGCGGCGGGCAGGGCAACGACCAGCAGCAGCGCCAGCGCCAGCGCGGTGACGATGACCGAGTTGAGCATATATTCGCCCATTTTCGCGCCGTTCCATGCGTTGACAAAGTTCTGCCAGTAGAAGCCGGCGGGCAGTGCCCAGGGGTTGCCGTAGAACTCTGCATTCTGCTTGATGGAGGCCATGAACACCCATGCCACCGGCACGATGATGGTAACGGCCAGCAGAACCAGCACAAAATAGATGAAAAACTTGTACAGACCTTCCGCAGAGCGGGAAGATTTTTCGGTGGTATTCTGCATCTTCTTCCCTCCTTAAAATTCCAGCGTATCGCGGTTGGTAACCTTGTTGACACAGGCGGACAGGGCAAACGAGAACAGGAAGATTACCACGCCGATGGCCATACTGTAACCATACAGGCCAGCGTCTTTCTGGCTGTACATATAGCTCAGCGCCACATCCGATGCGCCGTTGGGCCCGCCGCTGGTCATGGCCTTGACGAAGAGGAAGGCCATGTTGATGGTGGAGATGATAAAGAAGGTGAGGGTGGTGCGGATATTCGTCCAGATGAGGGGGATGGTGATCTGGAAGAACTGGGTCAGCCGCCCGGCACCGTCCAGATTGGCGCTCTCGTACAGGCTGATGGGCACGGCAGACATGGAGGCCATGTACATGACCATGTAGTAGCCGATGGCCTGCCACACCATGGCAATGATGATGGAGGGGATGACCAGTTTTTCGCCCTTCCACAGGATGGGGTCGCTCATGTTGCGGAACAGGCCGATGATGCTGTTCAACATGCCGTTTTCCGGCTTATAGATGGCAGAGAAGATGCCGGAGATGACGACCACCGACAGGATGTTGGGAATGTAGAAGATGATGCGGAAAAAGTTCTGCCCTTTGATCTTCTCCCGGGTGAGGATGGCCGCAAACACCAGTGCAAAGGCGAAGGTGATCAGGGTGACCGTTACCACCAGCAGGATCATATTCTGCATGGAGCGGATGAACTGGGCGTCCCGCAGCAGATGCTGGAAGTTTTTAAGCCCCACAAAGGTCTCGTTGGGAGAATAGGCACCCCGCTCATACAAACTCATGCGGAACACGTTGAGGGTGGGCAGGATCATAAAGAGGAAAAACAGGATGGTAGCCGGTGCCACACAGAGGAATACGAACCGTTTGCGGCTTTTATCCGTTCTCATAGGGGATTGACCGCTCCTTTCTTGATGGTACTGTACAGCCCAAAAAAGCGGAGGCGGTAAAAACCGCCCCCGCTGGGCAGGGCTTAATTACTCGATGATGTTGGCGCGCATCTGGTCGCTGGCGGACTTGATGCCGTCGATCCACTGCTGCTCGGTCATGTTGCCGGACACCAGAGAGTTGACAGGGTCGAAGAACACGGTGCGCACTTCCACGCCGGGGATGGCGCTGAAGGCTGCAAAGTTGCCCATGGCGGCCTTTGCGCCGTTGTCGTAGATGGAGTAGAACATCTTGTTGTCGCCTTCCAGACTGTCGGCGATGCCCAGCACAGGCTGGATAGCGCCGCTCTCGGCAAACAGCTTGCAGGCTTCGTCGCTGTACAGGTAAGCCACGAACTGCTTGGCGGCATCCTGATGCTCGGCACCGGCGGGGATCCATGCCTGCTCGAACCAGGTGTAGCTGTAACCATCGCCGCCGGCCTTGACAGCGGGCAGGGCGGTCATGCCCCACTCAAAGCCGTCTGCACGGGGAGCCTCGGCCATCTCGCCCACGATCCAGGTGCCGTTGGGCATGAACAGGGCCTTGTTGTCCAGCACCAGCTGCTGGTTCTGGGTAAAGTCCTGATCGTTGGCCTGTGCGGGGGTGATGGGGTTGGTGTAGGAAGCCAGCTTTGCCACGATATCAAAGCAGGTCTTTGCCTCGGGGGTGTCCCAGATGCCTTCTTCGTAGTGGGTGGCCTTGTTGAAGAACTCCGGGCCGCCGGCAGCGTACATCAGCGCATAGAAGAAGGCGTCGAAGTAGCCGGTGGTGGGGTAGGTGAACAGGTAGGTGCCCTCAGCGGCAGCCTTGTCGCCCAGTGCCCACATCTCGTCCCAGGTCTTGGGCACGTCCCAGCCCTTTTCCTTCAGGAAACCGGCGTTGTAGAACAGGCCGCAGGGGCTGTAGAACATGGGAGCCAGATAGGTCTTGCCGTCGCCGTAGGGGTTGGTCAGGGAGGTGTCGGTAAAGCCGCCGGCGATCTTCTCGCTCACCTTCTTGCTCTCGCCGGGCACGGTCATGCTCAGCACGTCGGTGATGTCGGCGATCAGGTTGCCCTTGATGAACTGCTCGGTCAGGGCAGCCTCACGGCCGGTAGCCAGATGGACAACGTCGGGGTAGTCGCCGCCCTGCATGGAGGGGCCGATGACGTCCTCCAGCTTCTTGTCGGTGGTCAGGTCCACCTTGATGCCGGTCTGTGCGGTAAAGGCCTCGGCGACCTTTTTCCACATATCAGCGCCGTAGCCGGTCTCGATGGCGGCTACCTTGATGGTAACGTCTGCAGCCGCCGCTGCGGAAGAAGCGGCGGTGGAGGATGCCACGCTGGATGCGGTGGAGCTGGAAGAGCCGCCGCAGGCAGCCAGACCCAGTGCAGCGGCGCCAACGCCGGCCGCCTTCAGGAAATTACGACGAGAAATACGATTCATACTGTGTTGCCTCCATCATTTTGTTCCGTTCAAACACAGCCGGGCAAACAGGCTTTGCCCGAAGGACTGTGTGTTTTTCTGCCTCCAATATAAATTCTTTCGCTTCCTTGCTCAAGAGGTTTGTTGTTTCATTTTTTATAGATGTTGCTTTCTGAAAAATTCTTCCAGCAAAAGTGCTAAAAATCTTTTAAAAATTTCAGCATAATCCCCAGCCTGTAACTATTTTGACATATTTCGAAGGGACTTGAGAAACAAAAATATAAAAATTAGCCTAAAATCAGGGCTTGCTTTTTTTGTGTGTTCCCTCTATAATGAGGGTAAAGTGCACGAAACAACGCACCATTTTGGGGTAATGTTTTTAGAATGTTGCGTTTATTTTTAGAAAATTTGCGTTTCCCGAAGGAGCCGATCATCTATGAGTACCCAGCGCTTTGATATCCGCCACGCGCCCGCCCCGCGGGAATCCTTCCGTCTGCTGTACATCAGCAAGAGCCGGTTTGGCGGCGATTGGAACAGCACTGCCCACACCCACTCCTGCACGGAGCTGTTCTACTGCCTCAGCGGCGAGGGACAGTTCTACCTTGCCGGGCAGCTGTTCCCGGTAAAGCCGGACGATATGGTCATTGTGAATCCGCAGGTGGAGCATACCGAGCTTAGCCTGAACGCCTCGCCCTTGGAGTATATCGTGCTGGGCGTTGCCAGCATGGAGTTTTTGTTCAGCAAGGCGGATACGAACTACGCCATCTTCAATTGCCGGGAGAACCGGGAGCGGATGGTTACGTTGCTGCACATGCTGCTGGCCGAGGCCGACCGCAGCTTAGACGGCTGCGAGACCGTTTGTCAGGACCTGCTGGAGGTACTGCTGATCTGGCTGGTGCGCTGCACCACCATTTCGCTGCAGCTGGAGGAGGCTGCCCCGACCGAGAACCGGGAGTGCGCCGAGATCAAGCGGTATCTGGACACCAACTACCGCGAGGATATCTCGCTGGACCTGCTGGCAGAGCTTACCCACCTGAACAAATACTATCTGGCCCACACCTTCCAGCGGGAGTACGGCATTTCCCCCATTACTTACCTGAACCGCCGCCGCATTGAGGAGAGCAAGCATATGCTGGGCAACACCAGCTACAGTCTGGCGCAGATCAGCGAGCTGATGGGCTTTTCCTCCCCCAGCTATTTCTCCCAGTGCTTCCGCAAGGCGGAGGGCATGACCCCCAACGAATACCGCCGTCAGACGCGGCAGGGAAAACGCCCCGCCCCGACAAAACGGCATGAAGTATAACGAAAACGAGGAATTTATGATGAAATCCGTTACCCTTTCTCTGCTCCAGTCTGCTGCAAATGCCTTTGATTTTGGCGGGCCTGTGCTCTGCGATGCTCACCACTATGGTGAGGGGCATATCAACGACACCTTTGTGGTCTGGCGGGAAGATCATTCCAAACGCTTTATTTTGCAGCGCATCAACACAGATACCTTTACTAACCCGGTGGGCCTGATGGAGAATGTCTGCGGCGTGACCCGGCATCTGCGGGCGAAAATTCTTGCCGAGGGCGGCGACCCAGCACGGGAAACGCTGAATGTCATCCCAACTTTGTCGGGGTCGACTTGCTATCTGGATGCAGACGGCGGCGCATGGCGTGCCTACGACTTTGTAGAAGATACCATCTGTTTGCAGCAGGTCGGCAGCGAAACCGACTTCCGCACCGTGGCCGAGACACTGGGCAAATTCCAGAACCAGCTGGAGGATTACCCAGCCTCCACCCTCCACGAAACCATCGCCCGCTTCCACGACACGCCCAACCGCTATGCCAATTTTGAAAAAGCCCTCGCCGCCGATGCACTGGGCCGGGCAAAAAATATCACGTCGGAAATCGAATTTATCCATGCGAGGGAGCAGGACTGCCATGTCCTGCTGGATCAGCTGGCAGCTGGCGAAATTCCTCTGCGCGTCACCCACAATGACACCAAGATCAACAATGTCCTCATCGATGCCGCTACCGGAAAAGGCATCTGTGTCATTGACCTCGACACCGTGATGCCGGGACTTTCGGCCTACGACTTCGGCGATTCCATCCGCACCGGTGCCAACGACTGCGCTGAGGACGAACCTGACCAGAGCAAAGTCCATTTTGACCTGCATCTGTACGAAGTGTTCGCCAAAGGGTATCTCTCCACTGCCGGGGCATCCATGAGCATGGCAGAAAAAAAGAGCCTTGCATGGGGTGCAAGGCTCATGACGCTGGAATGCGGCATCCGTTTTCTGACTGACTATCTGGAGGGCGACCATTATTTCCATATTGCTCGCCCGGATCACAACCTCGACCGCGCCCGCACCCAGTTCACACTGGTGCGGCAGATGGAAGAGGTTTTCGATCAGATGCTGGAAATCGTCTGCCCGGACAAGCGCTGATTTCGCAATCTCCTCCATTCGGATACAGCAAGAAGCATGGACGCTCTCCTTTTCGGGGGCGTCCATGCTTCTTTTTACAGCTTATCACTACACACCCATCAAATCGTCCTTTGAGGACGCTGGGAGCGTCGAGGACATGATGCGCTGCAGCAAATTATGAAAGCCCTTTTCAGCCCTGACCAAATTCTGTTTGACCTGCCCTTCAAGCACAAGGGCATCATGTGCGCGCCCTTCATCGGGTCAGTAAGCATCCGGCAGTACCTTTCCGCCGGGCAAATCGAGCAGGTCATCTGCGGCGGCGAAAACTATGATGGTGCCCACCCCTGCAATTTCGATTGGGTCAAGTCTCTCCGGCAGGAATGCGTGGATGCCAACGTGACCTTCTGCTTTATCGAGACCGGCACCGTGTTCATCAAGGACGGCAGGCGCTACCACCTGCCAAACAAGCAGCTGCAAAGCCGAATGGCCTGTAAATCCGGTATGAACTTTCAGGGAAGGCCCATCCGTTTTGACCTCGTGGACGACTGGGGCTACCCCATCCCGCAGGAAGATCTCTATGTGCCTCATTTCCGCGCAAACTGCGAGACCTGCGGCAGCAAGTTGATCTGCAACGGCTGCAGCGATTGCGGAAAATGCTTATAAAATAAAGGAGTTCTATGAAGAACCAGAAGAAAAAATCGTTTCCCCGCAGAGTGTTCCTCTGCCTGCTGGCTGTTTTGCTGGCCGTCTATGCTCCCCTCCTGCACGACCTTGCCGAGGACGGCATTCTGTGCGTGCTGGTCAAGATGCCCTGCAATCTGGCCGTACTGGACATGAACGCGGCGGACAGCATCCCGGAACGCTTTTCCGAAGTCACAGACTGGTACATCGGCGGACACTCGCTGGGCGGGGCCATGGCGGCAAGCTATGCGGCCAAGCACACCGATGAACTGGACGGTCTGGTGCTGCTGGCGGCCTACTCCACCGCCGACCTGACCGACAGCGGCCTGCGGGTCTATGCCGCCTACGGCAGCGAGGACGGCGTACTGAACCGCGAAAAATACGAAGCCGACCGCACGAACCTCCCACAGGACACTACCGAAACGGTCATTTGACGGCGGCTGTCATGCCGGGTTTGGCAGTTACGGTGCGCAGAAGGGCGATGACGCGCCTGTTATCTCCGCCGAGGAACAGCAACAGCAGACAGCGGATGCACTGGCGGCATGGATGAATCTTCAATAAAAAGCAAAATATCCCGACCATTTTCCTGTATGTCACAGGAGAATGGCCGGGACTATTTTTATTATTCCGCGAACCAGCACTCAATACAAATGGAACTTATGGCTGATCTGGTGTGCAATTTCATCCGGCAGCGGGCGGAAACCGATGCAGGTCAGGGTCATGCCTTCTCCGTTTTCATCAAATTCTTCCGGCTCCAGCTCGGTGTGGCAGGCATCCCGGATAAGGAAGAAGTCTTTGTTTTCCACAAGGCTCAATTCCTCGGCAATTGTCTTTGCTTTCAGCAGTTGATTGCGGTTCTTTGCCCCGCAGATAGTTTTGGTAAAAGAGCCATCGAACCATTCTTCATAGGTTGCTTTCTCCAACATGATTTCTGCCCGATAGCCGGTAATTTCTCCGTTTTTCTCAATGGGTTCCACGCCCTGTCCCATGCCGATGGGGTCGGTGAGGAATGCCAGCGAAGCATGGCAGCACTGCGCCGCCAGCTTACCGGGAGACATCTGCAGATCTTTTCGGGCAATGATGAGTTGACGCATTTTCTCTCCTTCTTACGACAGCTTGATCTTCAAATCTGCCAACAGATTCACCGCTTCCGGCAGGGAAAATTTCGCATCCTTCAGGCGGCTGCCCAGAATGTCCACCCTATAACCGGCGGCATCCCGGAAATCCGCCTTGCGCAGGTCACACTGGTAGAATTCCGTTTCGTGAAGTTCCACGCCCTTGAAATTCGCCAACTGCATCTCGCATTTGGCAAACATGGAGCCGACGATCTCGTTTCCGTCTGAAAAGTTGAAGCGGTTGAAGTTCATTTCGGTGAAGGTGTTATATTTCAGACTGCACTCTTTCAGCGTGTGGATAGGGTCCGGGAAGGCACCGTTGGACATCAGCGGTGCCCACTCGATTTCATTCAGGCGGCAGTCCTCAAAATCCAGCGACTGCACTGAGGAATGGGTGCTGCGCAGACCTGTGATCTCACACCGCGCGAATTTGCACTCGTTCAGCGTGGTATGATCCAGTTCGCATTTGGTAAAGGAGCAATCCACAAACACGCAGTCGGTAAAGTCGCAGTCCTCAAAAGTCTCCTCGGTGAACGACAGGTCAGCAAACCGTTCACCTTCACAATAACGCTCTGTCATAAAATTCTCCTGTCAGCGCAGTTCTTCCAGCAAAGCTGTGCAGCCTTCCAGCACATCCTGCCAGGTAGCTTCAAAGTCCCCGGTATACCACGGGTCGGCCACATCGCCGGGGCGGCGGGTATGATCCATCAGCAGAGACACTTTATGCTCCGGGTCGCCGCCCACAAAGCGCGCCATATTGCGCAGGTTGTTGTGATCCATGGCGATCAGGTAATTGTAGGTTTCGTAATCCCTCCGGGTCATTTGCCGGGCGGTTTTACCCTCGCAGGAGATGCCGTGCTCGGCCAGCTTCCGCCGGGCGGGCGGATAGACCGGGTTGCCGATCTCCTCGGTGCTGGTGGCGGCGGATGCGATTTCAAATTTATCAGAAAGCCCGGCTTTGGCCACCAAGTCTTTCATTACAAACTCGGCCATTGGGCTGCGGCAAATGTTGCCGTGGCAGATGAAAAGCACTTTTGTCATGTCAAAATATTTCCTTATATCGTATCATTTTGAATTTTGCACACGCGCGTTCAAAATCCAGTTCTGCTTCAAGAACTCCCGAAGCACATCCTCTGGGCGGGGTGTATGGTTCGGGTACTTCTCCCGCAGAGGTGCAGCAGAGCCATCCATGATGTAAGGCGTGCCTACAATGTCCAGCATGGAAACATCGTTGTAGTTGTCGCCAAAAGCCATCACATCGGCAAGGGCGATGTCCAGCGTCTTGCAGATGCTGCGCACACCGATGCCCTTGTTGGCAAAGGTGGTGTCGATCCAGTACGGCCCTGCCACAGCGCAGTTCGCCTCTTTCCATCGTGGGACAAACCGTTTCGTGTAAGATTCTACGCCTTCGTGCAGATACACCGATACTTTTGTGATCTCCTCCGGCACCTCGGAAGGGTCATGGATGATTTGATAATTGTTCCCGATGAACTGAATACGCTTGAGCATTCCCAGACCCCGCTCCATCAGGTATGCAGTATTCTGACCGGAGAGCATCACTTCGCCCTGCCCATCGCTGCGGGTCCACAGGTCGTTGGCGATTTCTTCGGCCAGTGCACGGGGCATCGGGTTCTTGGCGATGCACTGTTCGTCCTTATAGATCACGCCGCCGTTTTCGCAGAGAAACACACAGCAGTCTGCCACCGGTGCAAAGAGCTTGCGCAGGCTGGTATACTGCCGGCCGGATGCCGGGCAGAACAAAATACCGCGCCGATGCAGCTCCCGTATCTGTTCAAAGATCTCGCCTTCCAGCTCTTTCCTGCCGTATTGCAGCAGCGTACCGTCAATATCGCTGCAAATCAGTCTGATTGACATTTTCCGTCCTCATTTTTCAAGATAATTTTAGGCAATTCCCCGGCATCCAGAACACGGATGCCTTCGTCCATCAGCATCTTGGCAAAAACGCCCTGTCCGGGAATCTTTGTCCCGGAAAACGTTCCATCGTAAATTTCCTTCACGCCGCAGCTGGGGCTGCGGGATTGCAGGATGGCAAGCTCCACCCCATTTTCTTTTGCGATGGCAAGGGCCTTGGCTGCGCCCGCTCGGAACTCCCGGTCCACATTGATGCCCTCTTTGTTCGTGACAACGCCCTGCACGATTTCCGCCGGGCACCGCGGTGTGGGCAGGCCGCCCAAAACCTCCGGGCAAACCGGAACCACCTGATGCCCCCGCGCAAAATCACAGACCGCCTGATTGTAATTGTTTCCGCCGCTGTATTTGCAGTTTTCGCCCAGCAGGCAGGCGCTGACCAGAATCTTCATTGTTGCGCGCTCCGTTTTTCAGATACTGAATCTTTTACCTATTCTACCACGCTTTTGGGCATTGAAAAAGAGGATTCTGCTTTTTCCTATCCCCATACCGGGAGGTCCGCCGTAATCTTTTCTAATTCCTGTGCAAGAAACGTCAGTCTTTCCCTCAGATGGTTGTTATGCGGTGCATCTCCGTTCAGCAGATAGTCCGTTCTGACATTCAGGCAGGACGAAAGATCCTGCAGCAACTCAATCGAGCAGCAGCGGCTTCCCGTTTCAACTTTTGCAAGATGGTTCGCACTAATGTTCAGCATTATACTCAACTGTTTCTGTGTAATCCCTTGCTTTTTCCGCAAATCGCGGATACCAGGATAATGCATGCGGATTCAAATTCGACTTTATTTCACAAAAGCGAATTTGCTCATAAATTACCACAGAGTATTTTTCCGTCAAGTCCTTTTTTGCGGCGGAACGTGACAAATTCACACAACAAACTCACAAGAATGAATATCTGCATTCGAATCGCACATATTTCACTATAAACTCGTTTCAAAAACATCAATATGTCTTAGTTTGCAGCGCAACCATATCAAATTTTCTACGTTTTTCACAGGTCTCATTTTCACGATTCCACGCAAAAAATTGAACGCTGTCAGCGTTTAACAAACGCATATAGTGTGCCTACTCATTTTATCCATCCCATTTATACACAGTTCCGAACCAAAAGAACCGCATAAAGTTCTCATCAAAAAACAGGGAGTGACATCAAATCACTCCCCGTTTGCATTGATTGTATCAGAGTTTCGTCATCCAGAGCCCATGCAGATTACAGTATGCGTAAACAGCCACCGGCTTTTCACTTCCCAGTTCAAACCCCACGTTGGGAGCCTGCCCCGGATTCAGATAGCGGATCTGCCCGCCGTTCTCAGTCTCCACAAAAATCCACTGAATATAGTGAACATCCGCCATGGGGTGCTCCATCGCGCCCACTGTGACCGTGAGACGACTGCCGGAAAGCTCTGCCACCGGCAGATGCTTCTCGCCACTGGCTTCCACCGTATTGGGAACCAGCTCTTTCATTTTCTCCCCGCAGCAGACCAGCGGAACGCCTGCGTTATGGATGGTAGTGACGAGGTTGCCGCAGTGATTGCAGATGTAAAACTTTGCCTTCATATCGAAATCCTCCATCGGAATGTTATCGGTGTGTTTCTTGTATCTATATGATAACATTTCCTATTTATGATTTCTGTAACTGAATCACGCAAAGCATTTTTCTGCCGTCTTCACCCTTCCCTCTGCTCCACGATTTCCAGACTATCCCGCCCTACATGGCAGAGCAGAAACAGCACCCGCACACCTGCGGCCTTTGCTTCGGCCAGTGCCGTACCAAACTCCGGCTGTGTGCTGACATTTGGCCGCACCTCGGTGATGCCTTCCATCTGAATCACGAAAGCCACTGCGCACCGATACCCTGCCTGCTGTGCCTGCGCCAGCTCGTGCAGGTGCTTCACGCCGCGCTCGGTAGTTGCATCCGGGAAATAGCCGATGCCGTCCACTTCCAGTGTACAGCCTTTGACTTCCAGCAGGTACTTCTGTTCTCCCTTTTCCATGTAAAAGTCGATGCGGGACTTCCCATAGGTGAATTCCGGCCTGATATAGTCGTAGCCCTGTTTTGCAAGCCACTCTCCTACTACCTTGTTGGGTGCCTGACTGTCCATGTTGACCCAGCCAAGGCCCTGCTTGTGTACCGCCACAAGGTCGTATTTTGTTTTGCGTTTTGGGTTGTCTGACACTTCCAGCCGCACCGCAGTACCGGGCAGCAGCAGTTCCCTGCACCGCCCGGTGTTCTTGACATGGACGGTTTCCACCGCTCCATTCATTTCCACATGGGCAATAAAGCGGTTGGGACGGTCAACAAAAATGCCGTCTGCGATTTCTCTGTATTTCAATCTTTACTCCATTTTCAGTACAGGATTCGGGAGCCATGCCCATCCTGTTTACCAAGATACAGTTCCACGACCATCCTGCCGCTTTCACTGTTGCAGAGTTCTTCCTTGCAGTAGCCGCAGAGCTTTCCTTCCGCTTCCGATACATAGCGGTGCAGCGGTTCCTGCAGGTCTTTCGGGATGCTGCTCCATGGAATGACATAGCTCATGCCCGTATCCCCCACATCCACGATGCAGGCCCGTTCACTGTCCTCATCGGACAAAATCAGGTTCACCAAAAACACGTCTGCGAACGGTGCGCCCTGATACTCTGCCTTTTGCCGTCTGCGCTCTGTCCGAAGCTCGTCCAGTGCCCGATTCAGGTCATTTTCTGGCAGCGTGGACTTGTACAACAGGACATGCAGTTTCTGCTCCACCGCCCCACTGTCATTCTGACCGTTGGCCGGGAGTTCTACATCTGCATGGATGGCGCAAATTTGTTTCTGCATCGCAGTGCGCAGAGTTTCCAGTTTCTGCTGCCGTTTTGCTTCCAATTGCTGTGCGGACTTTTGATGTACTTCTTTGGCTTCTGACTGTTGCGCAGCATGCTCCTGCTTGGGCTCTGTTTTCGGCTTTGACCATTCGCTGTGCTTTTTTGCGTCAGCCTCCGAAACGCTATGCCCTGCCATAGTCGGCACCGACACATTTCGGACGCTACTTTGTGCTGCCGATGCTTTCTGTGCCGCAGAAGGACGCTCCGTTCTCTTTGGTTTTACCGACCGCGTTGCACCTGTGCTCGTGCTTTTTGCCTCCGGCCTTGGTGTTTTCACCGCAGGAACAGCATTTTTAACATTTTCCGGTCGAGCCTGTGTCTGCATCTGCCAGAAATCGCCGCCTGTGCGCTGATAATAGGACTTTTCCGCTCGTTTCCGGCTGCTGCGCACACCATCACAGATCCACGAAAAAATCAGGTAGCGCTCCAGTGTGTTCCAAAAGCTGCTGCGCCGATGGCAGGGTTTATGCCGTCCACGGGACGCATACACAATCACTGACAAGCATCCGAAGAACAGAAATCCTGCCGCAAAACCGATCCCTGTAAACAGCTTTTTGAAAAAGCCCATCTCTCACACCTCTTCCGGTTACAGCCTTGCCTGATACACCCGCTCCGTCCGGGCATCGAAGCAGCAGAAAATCATCTGCATGGCGTAATCCGCGTGATCTTCCAGCCACTGTGCCACTGTTTTGACTGCAATCTCCGTGGCATCTTCCAGCGGGTAGCCATACACGCCGGTCGAAATTGCCGGGAACGCAATGCTATGGACATCATGCTCCTTGGCAAGGTCCAGCGAATTGCGGTAGCAGTCCGCCAGCTGCGCGGCATCCTCTGCTGTGCCGGAATAAATCGGGCCTACCGTATGAATGATATACTTTGCTCTCAACCGGTAGCCCTTGGTGATTTTTGCTTCGCCGGTGCGGCAGCCGTGCAGCGTACGACACTCCGCCAACAATTCCGGCCCTGCTGCCCAGTGGATGGCACCATCCACACCGCCGCCACCCAGCAGACTCCGATTGGCCGCATTCACGATGCAGTCACAGTCCAGCTTAGTGATGTCGCCCTGCACCACTTGAATCTGATTTTTGGCTTTTTCAGAAATCATTGTAAACACCTCACTTTTTGAGCAGCTCCAGCGCCTTGTCCATGGGCACACAATCGGCATAGCGATCCAGCCAGAGGAACTCATTATAATAGCGGTAGCTCTGCTCCCCCGTCATGTACTCGTTGTCCTGCGTGGAATTTGCATAGGCAGGAACGATCATGTGCAGGCCATGCTCAAAGCCCGCCTCCACCGTTGCATTGATGCAGAAGTCGGTCATGATGCCGCAGACCATCACGTCTTTTTCGTCCTTTTCCGTCAGATATTCCAGCAGGCCGCTCTCTTTTTTGAACGCACTGCATACAGTCTTGACGAACCGTTTTTCAGTCAGCAGTGGCGCAAACCCGGAATAGACCTCGAATTCATCGTCCCCGATGGAGAAACCGGTGCCGGGCCCATCGTCATGCTGGACATAGACGACCTCGATTCCCTGTTCGCGGGCAGTCCGGATCAGCTTCTTGATGTTGCTGACAAACGTTTCAAACGCGTACAGGCGTTCATCCACGATACCTTTTTGTGTATCCTCAATCAGTAAAACCATGTGTAAGCCCTCCTGTTTTTCTTTGATTTCATGCTATCATAGACCGCCGTTTTCTACAAGCAGATTCGAAAAATCCCCACAGGGAAAACCTGTGTTTCACCTGCAGGGATTGATTCAGCCATCCAAGACGATCAGGATCAGCACCACGACCACTGTAATAACGATCAGGCAGCCGCACCCGCTGCCGTCCCTGCCGCCACCGCCGGACGAACCGCCGAAGTTGCGGTTGAACGCCGTCATGTACTGGGCATAGCCCGTATCACCTTTGCCGAAGTAACCATAATCACCGTTTGACATTGTTTTGTCTTCCTCAGAAATATATTTTTTCCCTTCTGAGGTTCATTTTATCGAAAGTGATGTCCAACAAGCATCTCTTTCAAAGCATTTTATGCAAAAATCTTTGAAAGCCATGGAAATAACGGTTTCTTAAAAGTGATACCAAAGAACTTCTGCGCCTCCTCCAGATTCATCATCAGGCAGTCTCTGGATTTACGTACTTCCAATGTCTCTGGCAATTCTTTCAAAATTCTGTCGGCCTCATATGTCGCACCCGCATTATAGCAGAGTTCATTTGTTCGGGGATAAATTTCAAATGAATCCTTGCTGGTTTTCCATGCATTTTGAATTGTTTTTATTGCGTAGCTTCCCGTTACTTTCTCGCTGAAATAATCCTCAAGACTCAAAACTCGAATATATTCTGGCAGCGTTTCCGGCCCATACTCTTTGAAAATATTCATAAGGACCTGTGACGATGCTTTCAGAATATCAGGCGCTTCATCCTGTTCATCATCTTTCATCAATTCCAGCAATTCCGGAACAATTTCAAGCATCTGTCGCAGATATTCCCGATAAAGTGCCGTCCCAACCTCCCGCTGAACCGTACGCACAATATTGCTGCTCATCACTTCTGTGTTGGTCAGTCCTGCCTGAACACGACAGATCACTGTCCGGCGAATCACTTCCGGTGCAACAGCTTTGACATCTTCATTTGCACTGATCACAACAGCCGGATAGTTTACCAAATGCTCTGCAATCCCAAAATCATCATTCTTGATTGTTTCGATCGCATGTTGACTGAATCTTGTATTTGTCAGATCATCCACAATAATCGGTGCTCCGTGCACCGTTTGTTTAAGGCTATCAATGCTTGATCGCGTAAAATCAGGTGCAGAAATCTTTGTCTTTTGGCCGATCATCATTTTTAGAAGCGTTTCCAGAAAACTTGTTTTTCCTGCTTTGCTTTGTCCATAAACAAGCCCGAACACCGGATAAGGTAATGTGTTCTGATTATATCGAACTGCCATATCCCTCATACAGGCCATAAATGGAGAGCAGAAGAACCAGTTTGCAAATTCATAGTATCGGAACTGCATTCCAACATGATCTCCATGGAATTTTTCATATCCATCCATATAACGCAGGAACAATTCCACATCTTTCTCAACTTCGGCCTTCGGAGGGTTCAAATCGAGTTTTTGTTCATTTAACGTCACGTACTTTTCATCCGGCTCAACATCAAGCTGCGGGTACTCACTGCGTTGTTCTTTTTCCAATGTTTTTGCCTCAACCACATGCTTTCGGATGATTTTGATTTTATCTGGCGACAGCAGAATTTTTCCTTTTTTATCCGGTTTCGGGACGCATGGTTTGAATTTTGCTGCAAGTCCCTTTACATCAAGCGCAAAGCGCACTTCCTCTTTCTGATTTTCTGAGACAGGCTGAATCACAACAGCCTTTTTTACTCGAACCGTCTTTGCAATCGGAAGTTCTTCCAGATTTTCACCGTCATCGGCACACAAAAGCGAATCTTTTCCAATTTCGTCCGTGCTTTTTTCTTTTAACGTCTGGTAACACTCCATATACCAGTCAAATGCTTCATCTCCATCCATATAGCAGATATTCTCGCGCTGCCTTCCTTCAAATGCGGCTGCTGACATATTTGCCGAACCCATTATCACGCGTTTTCTACCATCCTTGGCTGAAAGCAAATAGATCTTTTCATGAGAAAGAATATCCCTTGCAACGAAAAGATGCAACGTTCCATTTTCCACACGCTCGGCAAGCTTTTTATACGCTTTATTTCTCATTCGTTCAATCAGCTTGCACTGGTACGCCATCACACTTTGCATGGAGTAATCCATAACATCTTCGCAACCGAAAATAATCTCTGCCTGTTCAAACCGATCCAAAAGTTCACACACAAAACCAATACCGGAAGAATAGGTGATTGCGCAAAGATTATTATATCCGAAAAAAAGCTCCTGCCATGTCAGAGACTCGCATGACTCATAATTCAGTTTAACAACATCCAAGTGCTTTGAGTCTTTTACACCGTTCAAGTTTTCCATAGTTTGCTGCTCATCGAAAAAGGACAAATTCTCCATTCAGATTCATTCCTTTCATTGGTTTTTTCAGCACAATTCAGTTTGAATGCTGCTCTTATTCACATTTTACACCTATATGTGTACTATAATCCTCCCTTTTTAGTCACTTTGGGAATCGTGCATAATATTTTTCAAGGCTCTTGTCGCAGACATCCACAATATGCAGCCAATCTTCCCGTGTCAGTTTGCGGAAGATGATGGGATTCACTTCAACGGTCTCTACATCTTTGCAACGCATCAAAAAACGCATGTCTTCAAAACGCTTGAAAGGATTGGACAGAATGTTCTTCTCCACATCCTTCTTAGTGTAGCCACCCTTTTGGTAGATACTGTTGGGCTTTTCCGCAATCATCCCATGCGCCTTGCGGTCTTCATAAAAGTCAATGAAGTAATCCACCACATCCGGCAGGGCAACTCTGCCATTGCTGTCCATGTACTCATAAATTGCTTTGAGCAGGACCGGCTTATAGGAAAAGCTCATATCCATCGTTTCAATGAATTTCATGAACTTATCTGCCATATTCTGCGGCGTGATGAGATCCCAGCCGTACTGCTTGGCAATGTTTCGGACACTTTCCTCGCGGAAATAGTGGAACATCCGCTTGTCGCCAAACGGGACAGAAAGATCCGGCTTGATTTTTCCATCCTTGATATAACGATCTACCGTTTCGGATTGCACATCTACCATCCGAACAAACTCAATCTGCGAGATCATATCCTTGACGCTGTTCTGCCAATTGAACAAGTCGATGATTTCGTAGTCGTCTACATCAATCGGCACATCCAGCCACGCTTCCGGCTTTTCTCCCTTGAACAGCATGTCCTGATCCAGCTTCCGCTTGTTCTCCGGGGCCAGCACATAGGCCATGGGCTGATATTTTGAAATATCCAGCACCCGATGCAGACTGTAGGGCATATTGAACATATTGGCGTTGTCTACAAAATCAATCACCAGCAGGTCATCTTTTCCCGGACAGCGGCGGGTGCCTCGCCCAAGCTGCTGCATATAGATTGTTTTAGACATTGTGGGCCGTGCCATGAACAGCACTGTGGTATGAGGACTATCCCAGCCCTCATTCAGCAAGTCACAGGCACAAAGAACATTCGTAGAACCGGTTTCGTAATCTTTCAGGATCTTATCCCGGATTTCTACCCGGTCACGCCCGGAAACAGCCTCTGCTTTCACCCCATTGTCGCGCAGCAGCTTCGCAATCTCCGCCGCATGATCTACACTTGCGCAAAAAATCACAGTCTTCTTGCCATTCACGTACTTCAGATAGGTATCAACAATCAACTGATTGCGCTCCGGAATGAACAGCTTACTTTCCAGATCCTGCGAGTTGTATTTGATACCATTGATCCGCACATCGGTTAGATCAATGTTGGTTTTGACCCGGATGCAGCGAATCGGCACCAGTACACCGCGCTCCACTGCAGTCTTCAGGTCCATTTTGTGGGCAACATTCTGGAACAACTCCAGCATATCCTCGCCATCACTGCGCTCCGGTGTTGCAGTCAAGCCCAGAATAAACTTCGGATGGAAGTAGGTAAAGATTTTTTGATAAGTATTAGCCGCTGCATGGTGGCATACTCATTCATTGTCGGGCTAAACCGCAGCTTGAAGTCTCTGCTTCGGTAGATCGCCATTGCTTCTGCCCACATCTGATGAATGTAGGCTCTGGATTCTTCCTCATTGTCGAGGATATGCACCTCGGCTCTTTCGGGGTAAACCATGACCGGCACGAAACGGCGGTTGCCTGTGCGGTCAAGGGGTAGGAAGTCCAGAGTATTTGACGAACCGCCAAACACGCATTGTCGCTTGCGGTCTGCCGGATGTGTCTCATAGGGGACTTTGTAGGTCTCTTTCTGTCTGCTCAAAAAGGACTTGATTTCCTCAATACTCTTTGCATTGGCTGTGGCTATCATCTCCGACATCTCGATTATCCAATGCCCTTGCATTTTGCGGTACACATTTTCATCATCCAGCTTTTTAAGGTCATCGGTAAACCAATCGTCCTTGACCGCAAGCAGACGGAAGAAAGAGGACTTTCCGGCTCCTTGCCCTCCGACAAGGCATAGCATGACTTCAAACTTGCACCCCGGCTTAAAGGCTCGGCTGATTGCCCCAAGCAGAAACAGCTTCAAGGCTTCATAGGTATAATCATCGGCATCCGACCCAAGAAAGCGGTGCAGACAAAAGCGTATGCGTTCCTGTCCGTCCCACTCCAAGCCGTTCAGAAAATCGCAGACAGGGTGGTAGCGGTTTTCGTTGGCAATAACCAATGCGGCATCCTCGATTTTCTTCTCAACCGTCAAGCCGTAGTGTTCTTCAAAGTAGAGAAGCAGATATTTAATATCCACATCGGTCAGAGTGGAGCTTTCACGATACCAACCAAGCGGCTTTACAATGTCGGTGCGTTCCGTCAACAGATTTTTGCGGATAGCACCTTTCAGTAGAGGGTCATTCTGAAATACCGTCTTGTAATTCATGGCGGTATTCGCAGGCTTACCTTGCTGTGTCAGTTCTAATCGGTCTCGAATTTCCTCTCTGGCGGCTGTCTGCAAATCTTCGTTCAAGTTTCATCACCTCGTTTCTTTGCTCGGCTACAAGTGCCTTTCTATCTTCAAGTGTTCCGTCAATCAAAATATCAAGGAGATATTCAATATAATCTCTCTTGTTCAAGGCTTCTGTAAATAGCGGATGCCATTCGTCCTCTGGCTGCTTCGGTGCATAGTCCTTTTCCCACGCTCGGAGCTTGTGGAAGTAATCGGACAGCACACGAAAGCACCGTTTTTCCTCCGCTTCAAACTTCTGTTTGGCGGTAGGCTCTCGGATTTTTGCCACGATGGACGGCTTGCCGTTTCGGTCATAAGCGATACCGAAATCGTCAGCCAGTTTCATAGCGGCTTCTTTGCTCGGCAATTCAAACAGTCGGGAAACAAAGTCAACGGCATCCCCATCCGCACCGCAGCCGAAACAATGAAAACGCTTATCCACTTTCATGCTCGGTGTGCGGTCATTGTGAAACGGACAGGCTATCATTCCGGCTCGGTTTACACGAAAGCCGTAAAACTCTGCCGCCTGCCTTGTCGTGACCGACTGCTTTACTGCTTCAAATACATTCATTATCAACCTCCCAAAATGGAAAAAGCACCTGTCATTCTCAAATCGAAAATGGCAAGTGCCTTAAAGCTCCATATTCTGTTTTTTGTGCGGACGGTGTTCGCTCCGTCTCGCTTCATTTTCCTGTTTTGCCAGTTCCTTGTTTCTTTCAAGTCTGGCAAGGATGGAGGGCTTGACCTTTTCCTTAATCTGCTCTTTGCTCGTTTTCTTGACCTCCGGCGAAAGAAGTCTGGACTGGATTTTCTGCAATGCAGACTGCATGGCATTTTTGATTTTGCCAATCACGCCATCCAAACGGCTGATTGCATAGTCACGCTCTTTCTTCGGTGCTTTGCGTTCCGGCGATTGAAGCCATGTCTTTGTTTCCTCAATCAGCCGAATGTCCTCCTTGTGGGTTTCCACTCTGACTGTATCTGTCACGACCTCCACCGCCTTGTCATAGGCAATATCGGCAACATCATCAATCAGCGTTTCCACATCCTCGATTTTCAAAGTCAGTTCCTCTAATCTCTGCTCCTGTACCTCCAACTGCTCTTTTTGTTTGGCAAGAATGAAGTCCTGTTTTTCAAGATAGGCTCGCCCTCCATATTCCGGCTCTTGCTCCAAATGCAGACCATGCCTTTTTGCAATATCAAAGAGCATGGCACGACAGGCAGAATCGAAAGTCATTTTTCGGTTGTTGTGTCTGCCTTGCTTCTTGGTGGGGTCTGGCAGTTCAAAGCCTAATGCTTCAAGTGCCTTTTCCTGTTGTGGGCAAATCTCGCCGTAGCGGTTTTCACAGTCGAATACATGGCGTTCTTGAATGTGCGGTGTCGCTTCATCCAGATGTAATGCCCAATCCAGAATGTGAACATGAGAGCCGAAACGCCGTTCCATCTCCACGAAGAAATCCGTCACGACTTTCAGCAGAACATCAGGCGAAACATGGTCGCCCATCTTTCCGATCTGATAGATGGTTTCCTCCGGGCAAGTCCTTTTGTCTTTAAGCAAATCCGTTGTGGTGCGGTTGCGTTCCGAGTGCCTGTTCTTATCGTTTCTGGCGTTCTGTGCTTCGACATAAGCACCGTATTTTGCGGAGTAGAACAGTTCCTCCACTTCCTCGAAAGTGTCTGCAAGCTCGCTCTGGACTTGCTTCTCTGCAAAGGTGCGATAGCCGTTGAAGCAGTCCCAATAGACATTGTGCTTGGCTCGTTCTTCGTCAATGTGTTCGCTGTTGCTCACATCAAAAGTGCGGTCATTGTGCTTCGGGTTGTAAGTGCCATGCTTGCCGGAGCGACCGTTGTGTCTTGTTAATTTCAAACCATTTCTAACCTCCGTTCAGATTTTCCCCGCAGGGGAAAGGGGCAGCGAAGCTGCCATCCTTGCTGCAATTTTGCGACAAGTAATACCCAGTACTAAGTGGCGAAACGCCACTTAACTGGGCAAGGCTGCCGCCCTTGACCTGCACAGGGATATTGCATTCCCTGTACCCATGCACAAAGGGCTTGCCGCCCTCTGTACTCCTGCCCGATAAACTGCTTCACATCGTCAGCTGCCGACATTTGCAGTCCATCGGTTTTTGCGAAACTCTCCATCGGAGACTTTCACAAAAAAATGGAGAAGTCCAATTTCGTCAAATCGGATTTCTCCACTTTTCGGATATGCCGTTTCCGACACATCCGCTTTGCAAATGAGCAAAGCAAAAGCGACCAACTTTTTACGGTTAGTCGCCTTTGGTTTGTTCATTCTATTCAGTTTTTACGAAACAAGAGAGTTTCTACCATTACCTTTCTAACGCTAAGTATTCTTGCCCCATAAAGAAGATTGTCAATTCGTCATGATCTACTTCTATCTCAAATTCTACACTACTATCTCCCTGTGTCACGCAGATTATATCCGAGTAAGAAAAACCATAAGATGCGTTACCGCAGGACAGACCCGAATCGGGCATATCTTTACTCACAGCAAGTTCCCCGTTCTCTTGAAAGGTAAATACCTCCTCCGCATTTGTATCCTTCCATGTGCCAATAATATCTTTTTCGTTCTGAATGCGATTTACTTTACCGACACATACAATGGCAAGTATAACTACACCAACAGTCAAAGCAATGCCTGCAACTCTCTTTACCAGTTTCTTTTTACGCAATTTCTATTACCTCCGTTTCAGTTGCTTTGTTAGATTGAATGATTACATATTGCTCAATTTCAGTTCCTCTACAATTTCCACCTTTGATACGCTTCTGACAGCAAACAGCATAGCGATACATACCATAGCACCGACCGCCAGAACTGCAAGAGCATAAATACCACCGTTGATATAAAAAGCAAATGGTGTCATACCCGACGATATGAAGTAGTAGATGGCACAATGAATCAAAAAGCTCACAGGCAACGCAAGAACCAATGCTTTTACGCCGTACAAAACAGCTTCAAGCAATAGCGTACATTTCAATCCTTTGGCAGTCATACCAACAGAACGCAGAACAGCAAATTCGCTTCTTCTCAAATGAATTGTATTTGAGATAGTGTTGCAAACATTCAAACTGATAATAACCGTCATCAGGATCGAGAACAGGCAGATTACCAGTTTTGCAATCGTATATACCTGTCTGGAATTATTCGTTGCGGCTGCAATGTCCACAGTTTGCGGAAATCCTCTGTCAGCCAGACAGTCCATTGCTTCTTTATGCTGTGCTGTCTGTATTCTCATTTCCACATAGGCGTTATCATCTATCAGCCAGTTAAAATAACTTAAAGGCACAATGAGGACAGCTCGATCTCTCACAAACATGGATTGGATATTTGCATTTTCTTCTGAAACGATTTCTTCCACGATAATCGGCAAGGCATCCTCGGATGCCCCCAACGGAATGATTTCAGTTCCCGGTTCAATAAGAAACGGGGAGCCTGCAATCACTCGATTTTGACCCGCATTATAATATCCCATTGTCTGATTGAGCAGGATTCCACGATTGGAGCTGCCAGTCATAATATGAAAGCCATTTTCCTCACAAAAGGAAGTAAAATGTTCTTCGTCCAGTCCTACGACATATACCTCTGCTTTCGTACCATTGATAAAATATCCCTGCATATCAGGATTGATTTGTTCCTGCGAAAATTCAGCAGTCATATATCGCTGAAAAGAATAGGAAACATCCGCAGTGATATTTTCATCCGATAATGCCCCGATTGCGGTAGGAATATCTTTGTATTGAATCGTCGAAATCACATCAGTATAACAGGAACCGTCCTCCTTCATGTCCAAGGATGTCTGATAAAGCATAAAATCAGACAAACTGTATAAGGAAAGGGCAATTACCACCGACAAGAAAATAGAGCCAGTAATTGCTCGGAAGCGTTTTGGATTACGCTTAATATTTTTAGCTGCCAGCGAACCATAAATGCCAAAAACCAAAGAAACGATTTTTCCATCACGGAATTTCTTTTTTGATACCGCATTGTTAGACTGGCGGATAGCTTCAATAACTGTAATTTTAGCAGCTTGCTTCACAGGCTTTCTGCTTCCGAAGTACAAAGAAGCAATGCCGGATAATCCGCTGACGAGTAGGATAAGTCCGTTTACCTTTAAGGACAGTTCTACAATGCCAAAAGTGAATGTTTCTCCAAAAGCTGCCCTGACCACACTTAACAACAGAGCAGACAGCAGTATGCCGACAACCAATCCCAAAGGTATGCTTACCACACCCAAAAGAAAGGCTTCTAAATATACACTAAGGCGTTTTTGCCCTTTTGTGGCTCCAATACTGGATAACATTCCCATCTGCTTAATTCGTTCCTGCAAGGAAATGGAGAGGGCGTTGCTGATCATTGAAGCGGATGCAGCCATCAAAAGGCAAATGACCATGACTACCAAAGCAATCAGTTTGGCAGCTCCTTTGCCGCCGGTAATTCCATGATAGACTAACAGTTCAGAATGAAACTTTGCTACATGACTGTCTACTGCCGCAGCCACTTCTTCGGCTTCTGTATAGATCGAATTGGATAAATTCTTTGCCTTGACATACGCAGCAAAATCGGATGCCGTTTTGTCAACGCCTGCAAAGGCATTATAGTTTGCTGCGATTTTTGAGTCATTCACATCTGACAGAATACCAACAACTACATACGCTTTCTCTTTCGTTGGAACGAAACTTTCTTCTTCGCCCCTATAATTTGTCAGCCCGGAAAGCTGGGCATTATATTCATCCCAAATTCTTGAACCAAGGGTTAAAGAAATCGTATCTCCAATCTCTGTGTTCATATTGTTTTTCTTCAAAAAAGATTCTGAAATAACAAGCTCATTTTCATCTTGCGGGAAACGCCCCGCAAGCAAATACTGATTTAACGAAAATCTTTGGGTAAAGTTCTCGTCAATCTCGCCAACGGAGAGCATTGTACTGTTGGATTTCTCCCCGTAAAAACTGTTTCCGGCAAAGCGGAGAAGCGAAACCTCGCCTACATTGTTTTGACTATATAGCTCTTGAACCTGCTCCCAAGTCAAATCCTCCATGTAGTAGTCATAATCGCCACCATACACTTTTTCTTTCTCTTTCAAAAAATCAACCAACGACCATCCCCCACAGAGAATAGCGGTTATCATACTGATTGACAAAAGAATGGTTAAAAGTGTGAGTAGGGTACGCTTTTTATTCGACAGCAGATTCCTGAGTGTAAGCGTGAAAATCATATTCATCAGCGTATCACCTCATCCCTCACAAGTCTGCCATCCTGAATTTCCAGAATACGGTCTGCCTGCATTGCGATTTCACGGTCATGGGTAATCAGGATCATTGTCTGGCGATAGACTTCATTGGATTCACGCAGAAGTTTCATAATATCCCTTGTGTTCTCCGTGTCCAGATTTCCCGTCGGCTCGTCCGCAAGGATAATCGCAGGTGCGTTAATCAACGCTCGTCCGATTGCCACTCTTTGTTGTTGACCGCCGGATAACTGACTTGGCAGGTGCTTTCTACGCTTTACCAGTTTGAGCGTGGATAGCAGTTCTTTCAAACGCTCCTTATTGATTTTACGCCCATCCAATCGAATCGGCAGCGTGATATTTTCCTCGACAGTCAAAACCGGGATCAGATTATAAAACTGATAGACAAGCCCAACCTGCCTTCTTCTGAATACAGCCAATTCATCTTCGTTTTGCTCATAAACATCCTGTCCATCCACAAATACTTTTCCCGAAGTTGGTCTGTCAACACCACCTAAAATGTGCAACAGGGTAGACTTGCCAGACCCAGATGCTCCAATGATTGCAACAAACTCTCCTTTATCGACGGAAAAAGAAACATCTGACAAAGCATGGACAGGAGCATTGTCCATTTCATAGGTTTTGCAGATATTCTCTACTCTTAATATTTCCATAAAAAGTTCCTCCATATATTTTTGCAATTCAGTATAGCAAAGCCAAGTGACTGCTTCATTACTTTTTCATTACAAAAATGTCACTTAAAAAGGGGCTGCATTAAGCAGTCCCCCGATAAAAGCAGATTTCAAATTCTGCACCGCCTGACTTCCGGTTTTTCGCCTGGATGACGCCGCCCTGATTGACGATGATTGTTTTTGCCAGAGCCAACCCCAAACCGGCATTACCGATTGTAGAGCCACTTCCTTGATAAAATCGGTCAAATAGATGCGGTATATCCTTTTTCCGAAAACCTGCTCCATTATCCGCTATAATGATCTGTGTCAAAAGAGGTCTTTCTATTGCCTTGATTTCAATACTGCTGCTCTCTGGTGAATGTTCGATACAGTTTTTAATTACATTCCCCAAGGCTTCAGCAGTCCAATCAGCATCAAGAGCAAGTTTCAGTTCTGCCGGAATCACTTGCGTTATTGTCTGCATTTTTAATTCTGCCGCAATCTCCAGAGGACGAATTGCTTTTTCTACCACATCTTTTAAGTATATCTCCTGTGGCTTTAGAGTAATCGTTCCTGCATCCAGCTTGGATATTTTCAGAAGTGTGGCTATCAGCCACTCCATTCTTGATAAGAGCATAGTCTGTTTGCGGATCAGCTCATACCTTTCTTCGTCAGTCAGTTCCTCATTACACAGAGAAGCATTTAGGATATTCAGCGATGTCAAAGGTGTTTTTAATTGATGTGAAATATCGGCTAAAGCATTCGCCAAATTACCTTTCTCCATTTTCAGAGCTTCTGCCTGTTCAATAAGTCGTCTTGTCATCTTAGATATTTCATCATGTAAAACAGATAATTCGCCTTCTTGAAACTGCCCAAAAGAAATCGTTTCATCTCCATGCAGCAGCCTATCAATATGCAAACTAAAATCAGCAATTTTCTTGTATCTCTGATATGTAAAAAAGAGGGAAACTGCACTTGATGAAATGATAGCCGACAGAACAATCCACACAGCTTTGCTATCAACGATAATGCCAATGCCGCCCCAAAATAGAATAAGAATACTGCTGACAACAATCTGCCTTTTAACTTCTTTATTTCTGATAAAGTCCATATCAACCCACCTTATAGCCAAGCCCACGAACGGTAATTATGATTTCCGGCTCCTGTGGATTTGTTTCAATTTTGTCACGCAGCCTTTTCATGTAAACAGTCAGCGTATTATCATTGATAAACTCTCCGGTAGTGTCCCATAAAAGCTCCAACAATCTTCTGCGAGAAAGGACAATACCTTTGTTACGCAAAAAGACTAACAGCAACTTATATTCCATAGCAGACAATAAAATCTCTGTTCCGTTTTTTACCACGGTTGCTTGATTTGTGTCCACAACTAAGTCATGGTAGCTGATAATGTTTTGCGTGTTCTTAGTTCTCCTTAATACGCTGTTGATCCTTGAAAGAAGCTCCCTTGGTCTAAATGGTTTACTGATATAATCGTCAGCTCCCATGTCCAGTCCTGCCACAACACTATATTCATCATCAGACGCCGTTAAGAAAATAACCGGCATAGTTCCTCTTTCTTTAATTGCAGAACAAACAGAAAAGCCATTTCCATTTGATAATTGAATATCCACCAAGGCTATATCGTATTGGTCGTTATCCAATTTTTCTATTGCTTCTTTTTGCCCGGAAGCACTTTCGATTTTGAACCCTTCATTTCCTAAATAGTCCGATAATGAGGATACGATACTTTGGTCATCCTCCACTAATAATAATTTACTCATCATGTATTCTCCTTGCTGAAAGGATTTCTGGCATCATTGCCTTTTTCGTTAGGTATAAATTCAAGAATATCATCAACTCCGCAATGGAGTGTGTTGCATATCTTTTCGATGGTGTCAAGGGAAAGGTAATTATCTCGTTTCAATCGGGTTATGATGTTGGCACTAAAACCTGCCTGTTCCATCAATTCCGCATTGCTCATACCCTTGTCAATCATTAAATGAAACAACTTTTTATATGTTACCGCCATAGCTTACCCTCCTTGTGCTTACATATTCTATTATTATATCACGCAAGTGTGAATAAATCAACACTCTTGCGGTAAATTCGTAGTTCATATTAGCTCCATAACGCATACTTTTCCTTTTTTGGGTAGGTAAGGACTTTATACCTTGACGATATGTAACAGTCAAAACATCGGGTACAGACCCGACATTTTGACCGCAAACAGACCCGAAAAGCTACATTATCCGTTCTGACCGTTAAAACCGTTTTGCTTCGCCAATTCGCTTGCTTTTCGTCTGCGTTCCTCGCTCATGGGCGGCTGAAAGCGGATAGACAATCTGGACTTGTCAATCCAATAGGACACACCGCCTTGCCCCATACTCATATCCAAACGGCAGAGGTCGGGGTACTTCTTGCTGAACGCTTCAAGGCGTTTCCGAAGTCCGGCATTGTAAGTCTGGATATGAGCTTCTTCGTCTGCTTCATTAAACAGGACGATTGTTTCTTTCTCATACTTCGTCAGCTTACTCATAAAGCCCCTCCATAATCGGAACAGGATAGCTGTCCGGCACATACTTGTGGTGAGCAAAGCGTTCCATTTCCACCCTCATGTTGTAGAAGAAACAGCGATACCAACGGTCACAGTCCTTGTCATTCAACTTGACTGCCAGAGCGAAAAACAGCTTCTTAGCCGCAGGGTCGGGAGCAAGTGCAGCCACAAGACGCAAGCGTTGAACGGTCGCTTCTCGATTCGGACAGCCAAAAGCATAAAGAGCTTTCTTTTCATTGATGTTCATATTCATAGTGGGTTCCTCCTTGAAAGATTAAGATTTAAGGTTAATAAAAGCAACAAGCATTTCACGAAGAACGAAACACTTGCCGCTTGAATTACGGTATTAAATTGTCGGGTTCAGACCTTGTTTTTTTAATCCTCTTTGGGATTGAGTGGATATTCATAGGCTTCTTTCATAAGTAGCAATCCTGTGGACAGTCCGCACTTAAAATGCTCGGTGCTTTCGTACTGCTGAATAATCGTCATTCGCTGATGAAGCTCCTCCACTTTGGAAAAGTCAGCTTTTGAAAACCTGTTCGCCAGTTCGTCCATAAGGTCGGCAATGGCTTTGACCTCTGCCTTGTAGCCGTCCTGTTGCGGTACAATGTTCTCCAATGGGTACATATCGCCGCCGAAAATCGCTTCCATAATCATTTAATCACCCCCTCCGCTATAATGGCAGTAAATCATTTCATGCTTGACAATTTCCTCGGCTCGGTTGCGGATAGAGTTCATAGACTGCACCCACAACATCTGATTTTCCGCTTTCATTTGCTCTGTCACGCCCTCGGCTCTTGCCATCTGCTCCATAATCAGAGAGAAGCGGTCATTTGCCTGTTCGTTCAGATCCGCAAGGACGGAATGAAGCCGACAGGACAAAACAAGCTCGTTGTAAACGGTGGGGCGGTAGTTCTGCAAATAGGCTTTGTGAAGTCTGCCCCAATGCCCGATAGGTCGCTTTTCCTCCGGCAGCTTCAAATCCGGCACATAGTAATCTCCCACAAGGACATAGTCAATGCCGTTTTCATGGATTCTCGCTTTCAGTTCGTTCATGCTGTGATAGCTCCTTTCTGTGGTTCTCGCTTCGGAAGATTGCTGACAGGGATAAATACGCCCCTTGCAATATCCTCGGCTCGAATGGCATTTTTCTTTTCGTCCATCTCGGCTTTCTTTGCCGCCTTGATTTTGTCCTCATAACGCTTCTGGGCACCGCTGGCTTTACGCTTCAAGTAGTTCTGATGAAGTTTGTCCTTGCGTTCCTCACGCTTGCGGATTTCCTCTAATTCTTCCGGTGTAAGCTCCACTTCGGCAAATGCCGGAGGGACGAAACGCCCGACAAAGTTAAAGAAGATTTCAACCTCTTGCGTAGTCTCTCGACTGCCTTTTCTGGCTCGCTCATGGACAAGGATTTTATCGACAAACTCATTGAGCATGGTATTTGTCAGCTTGTCGAAGTTCTGATACTTGTCAATCAGAGCGATAAAGCGGTCTGCGGATTTCTCATGC
Source organism: Faecalibacterium sp. 9 (assembly GCF_048320955.1). Classification (NCBI taxonomy): domain Bacteria; kingdom Bacillati; phylum Bacillota; class Clostridia; order Eubacteriales; family Oscillospiraceae; genus Faecalibacterium; species Faecalibacterium sp. 9. Next base: position 267,407 of record NZ_JBLWGB010000003.1, on the reverse strand, counting down.
TTCTCATAATCTCCGACAGCCTTTTCAAGTGTTGCAATCTCGGCGGTAAGTGCCGCCTGTTCCTTTGCGTACTGTGCATCCAGAACGGCATATCTGGCATCGGGGAGCTTGCCCAATACATTGTCCTCATAAATTTTACAGAGCAAAACTTCCAGTTCTGAAACACGCTGTTTTGCCGTAGCAAGCCTTGTGCGTTGCTTCTTGACCTCGCTTGTCTGCTGACTGGACTGTGCTTCTTGTACCACTCGGACAAACTCGGCTCGCTCATGCTTTGCATACTCGGCTATGGCTCGGAGCATATCGGAGACAAGGGAAAGTACCACATCTTCATTGATACGGTGCTGTGTCTTGCAGAGCGTTCCACAAGGGACTTTTGTGTACTGTGAGCAAGTGTATTGAGAGATACGCTTGCCGTTGTTAGTGCGGTGGACATACATCTTGCCGCCGCAATCGGCACAGTAGAGCAAGCCTGTGAGGGGAGCAGCTTCGCCCCATCCATCGGGGTATCGTCTGACCTTGCTTCGGATTTTCTGTGCAAGGTCGAAAGTCTCTTGGCTGATAATGGCTTCGTGGGTATTCTCGAAAATCGTCCATTCGTCCTCCGGGACATAATGGCTTTTCTTGTCCTTAAAGTGCTTTCGGGTCTTGAAATTGACGGTATGACCGAGATATTCACGCTTGTCCAACAGATTGACGATAGTGGAAGAACCCCAACCGTACACATCCTTGAAAGTCTTGTTTTTGTTCACGCCCTCGTTATGCTGTGCAAGGTAGGCAGAGGGAATGAGTATCTTGTCCTCGGACAGCTTCTTTGCAATCTGATACGGTCCGTAGCCGTCAATCGTCATAGCAAAAATACGCTTGACAACCTCGGCGGCGTATTCATCAACAATCCATTGGTCTCTCGTCTCATTCCAGAGATAACCATAAATGACCGTCCCTGTCAGATGCTTGCCTGTCATGCCTTTGGTCTTGAAAGTGGACTTGATTTTGCGGCTTGTGTCTCTGGCGTAGTATTCGTTCATGATATTGCGAAAAGGGGTAAAATCATCGTCTCCTCTGGCACTGTCCACACCGTCATTGATGGCAATGAGACGGACACCTCTCTGGCGTAAAATCTCCATAATCTGACCGACTTTGAGATAATCACGCCCCAGACGGCTCATGTCCTTAATGCACAGATAGTCCACATTTCCGGCTTCGACTTGCCGCATCATATCAAGAAAGCCGGGTCTATCGAAACAAGTCCCGCTTATTCCATCGTCCGTAAAGTGGACACAGTTTGTAAAGCCTTGCTGTGCGGCGTATTCCTCCAATAATTTTTTCTGATTGGATATGGAATTACTCTCGCCTTGCAGTTCATCGTCACGGCTCAAACGCTCATACAGGGCGGTTATTTTCTGTTTGCTCATGGGGGTCTCCTTTCTGCTTTGTAGCCTTATATGTTTTAAGAGACTTACTCATATCGTGATGAATAAGTCTCTTAAAGCATACAACACCGCTGGCGAGCTTGTATTTCTTATACTGCCTCACGGCGAAGTGCTGGGGGCTGCGGCGTTCCAGTCCGTCAAACATATAGTCCACCGCGTTTTTGAAGGTTTCGTCATCCTCCCGGACTTCCATGCTGTTTATCATTTCCACCAGCGTATTCATGTTGCGTTCTTCCTCCGGCCCCTCAAAGACGATGTAGGACACAAGGGCGCAGTACAAGAGGGTTTCTGCTTTTGTCCAGAACTCGTCGCCCTCCTTGCCGTCGCCTTTGGTGTTGGCAATCAGGGCGGTAACAAATTTCAAAACATCGCTTTCTGTCTTGATATAGGCCAGCGGATTGTAGTGCATGGATTTTGAAAAGTCGATACTGTTGAACACCCGCACCCTGTATTTCTCCCGTTGCAGAAACCGCCCGCACTGGTCGAGAGTGCCGCCCTTCGGGTCTACCACCACATACGAGGAATGGGCCTGAAGGAGCTGCGGAGTCAGCCAGAACCTTGTCTTTCCCGAGCCGGACGATCCGATGACACAGGCGTTTAGGTTCCGGGCATTGGCGGGTATCTTCGGACGGGTGTTCATGGTAAGGAACTCCGTCCCGGTCAGAATGACATTGTTCTGAAATTTAGGGTCAACAAATGGCTTTATATCTTCCTTTGTTCCAAAGCGGGCGGTGCCGTACTCCGCATCCCGCCGGAATTTTTTCGCCTGCCTGATCTTTGACTGTATCAGCAGATACATCCCAGCCGCACCGGCAAGGCCCACCAGCAGGTCAATACCTCCCAGCCCCGGCCAGTAGGTTTCAAAGGCTTTGGGGAAGGTATCAAGCATCCCCATGAGCTTTGTCCCGAAGTCTGTGCCGGGGGCGATCCGGTAGGCCGTCCCGATTTTGGAGAAAAACCAGAACACAAAGAGGTACGGCAGGTTTGGGAGCACATATTTTCTGATCTTGTCACTCAACGTCCGTCCTTCACCGCCTCTCTGGTCCGCTGCTTTTCCTTTGCCTGCGTCCTGATTTGCTCCGTGAATTTCCGAAGCTGACCGAGGATGGAAGCCTTGTCCTGCTCTTTGTTCAGCACCTTTGCGCTGTACTTCTGGAAGGCCGCCGTGATAGCGTCCGCCTGATTGGCTTTGAAGAACAGCAGGTAATGGCCGGGGCTCACTTTATGGAAAGCGTAGTCCACATGGAACTCCTTTGCGATCCGGTCAAAATCCTTTGGGGCTCCCACATAGGGCATAGCGCTTTTGCCGCCATAGTGGTTCATCAGCTTTTTTACACTCTGGCGTCCCTGCGGGGTCAGCGCCTTCCGGTGGTGCTTTTGCAGCGCCCGAACCACCTTGCCAAGAGCGGCAGCCAGCACTTTTCCTGTGAGCTTCGTTGTCCTGATCGAAAGGGCAACCGTTTTTTGGTTTACTTCTTCCTGCATAAAACCTCCTTTCCGTCGGGGTTCCCGCTATCCGGGAGGCCCCCGTACAATCTCGGGGAACAGAAAACCTCGGGCCAATGTGGCCCGAGGCTTACCGCTCGGCATCTCTGCCGGACGGAGCTTTCTTTTCCGGCTCCGTCTGGACTTTTTCGCCCTGTTCCCGCATGGTCTGCAAGATAGAGGGCTTCTTTTGAAGCTGGGAGGGCTTTTCGCCGGACAGCGGCTTGATACATTCCAGACGGTCAGCCGCCCGGATGGCGTTGTCCGTGAGCTGCCTCTGCCATGCGCCTACACTGGGAGCCCAGCGGAAACCGCTGCTTTTCAACTCGGCCCGGGTGTCCGCGTCAGGCTTTCCATCAAAGAATACCTGCAAGCGGTTGTCCTCCCGGTTCATCTCCACACGGCCCCCGTCGAACTCCCAGCCGGAAAACTCCCGCTGCGCCTGTTTGGAGAGCTGTTCGATACGCGTCTTTACCCGGCGGATCTCCGCATTGTTGTTGGTAAGCTGGTAGCTTTCAAAGGGCCTCGGGTCGCTCCGCCAGTTTGCCGCCATGCTTGCTTTCAGCTTTTCGATCTGGTCCGGCGACAGCAGCGCACAGCCATCCAGCTTGCCATGCTTGCGGTAATAGGCGTTGACCTCCTTCATAATGAGCTGGGAGCGTTCCAGCCCGTCCAGCTTCTTCTGGAGCTTTTCAATCGCTGCCGGGTCATCGGCGCTGATCCCGCCCATGCCGGTACTGCGTATCTTATCCAGCAGCCCTTGAATATACCGCCATTCCTCCATGTTGCTGTCCCGGGCCCGGTTCTGTTTTTCCTTCTTTCCCACCGGGAAATTGGCAGGTCCGGCGATCATCACAGAGGGAACCCTTGCGTCAATGGCAAAGCCCTGGTTCATGTTTTCGGCCAGCTTGCGGGCGTAGGTGTCTAACAGATGGTCGATCTTCTCATGGTACATGGGGTCCACCCGGGATTTCTGCTGTTCCGCTATGGCGGCGGCCTTGTCCACCATTGCCCGGTATTCCACCGTTGCGCTCCCTTCCTTGTAGTCGGAAAAGCTGTTCATTTCCTTTGCCCGACGGGCGGCCCCTTCATTGATAGGGTAATAGTTGATGGTATGCACCTCCTTCATGCTTCGGGCCATGCTGGCCCGAAGTCTTACCGTTCTTCATGGGAAGGCCCCGCCTTGTCCTTTTTCGGAGCGGGCGGGGCTTCTTGAAACCGTTTGAGTGCAGCGAGAATGGAGTGGACAGGCTCGGCCTTTTCAGGATAGGCAAATATCCGGTGTTCCGGCGGAATGTCCTGCGGCCCGTGGTAATACTCCTTGAAGCCCTCCGGGACTGCCGACACGTACCCACCGGGAGCGAATACGCCGCCCTCGTTGATACGCACATCCCGCCCGTATGCCTCATAATCGAAGTAGTTCTGAATGTGCTCCGGTATGTCGATGGTCCCAAGCTCGTCGGCGTAAAGACGGCCCAGCCCTTCATCATCAGAAATATCCGGGTAAAAGCGGTACAGGTCAAGGTTCTGGGTCAGGTTTATCAAATCCTTCACGCTCCGTGTGTGGTTTCCCAAGACAAGAGCGGCTTCAAAGGTTTCCAGTCCGCCCTTATCCCGTACTTCCAGCAGGGCGTGGCCCAGCTCGTTCAGCTCGTCGATGTTCTCACATTCGTAGAGATGATCGTAGAGCCCCAGCACATCGCTGTCAAAGCTGGTAAAGAACACTTCGCTGTACCGTTTCCCATCTATCCCGATTTTGGCAAGGGCGGCCTGCAACTCCTGTGTCGTCATGGGGAAATGTACCGTTGTCCCTACCTCGATCCCCATTAAGGGGTACAGGGCTGTATTGGTTATATAGGCTTCAAACATGGGCTTATTCCTCCTTTCCGGCCCGGTCAGCCAGCACCTCATAGATCCCGGCCATAATGTAATCGGCGCAAGGGAGGGCAATCGCATTTCCCAGCGCCTTGTAGCGTTGCAGAGGCCGGATCTCCACGCCGTCCGCCCCGTACTTTGTCCAGCCCTCCGGCAGCCCCATCAGCCGTTCACTTTCTGTTTCCGTCAGAAAACGGATACAGCCACCCTCCGGGTCGCCCTCATACCAGAAGGCAAAGGGCGTTACATCACTGGCTAAAAGAGTGGGAAAAGGGTCAGTTGGTAATCCGAAGCTGTTTCGGAAGGCCGTTTCTTCCTGCCTTTTTGCCGCTCCCCGCATACGGAAGCACTGAAAGGGGTGGATGACTGGTATCTGCCACCCTGTTTCAAAAGAAGCTGTTCGATCTCCTTCGGCGGCGGCCCGCCCGCCCTCTCCGCAAGGCGGAGGAAGTGGGAGCATTGGACGGGGCTTAAATAGTATGTCTGCGGCACGTCTGCCTCCAAAGTCCGCCACGACGAAAATCCGCTGCCTTCGTGCCAGCCTTCGGGAGCCTGCCCAATACTGGGCGTCCATGAGCCGCCAGCACACATCAGGCGTTCCCCCTCGCACCATTCCGGCGTTTCCCCATCTTCCCGAAGGAGGCATTGGAACTTCGGTGTCCGAGAAGGCGGATAGGACGGCTCTAAAGTCCATCCGGTCATTTGTAGAAAACGCTCCCATGACGTTTTCCCAAACAGCGATAGCTGGATATAGGTTATCAGTAGCATCCCTCATTTCCTGTATGATACGAAACGCCTGATAGAACAGGCTTGATTTTGCCCCGGCAAGGCCGGAGCGGTTGCCGATCAGAGAAAGGTTCTGACAGGGAGAGCCGAAGGTTATCACATGGACCGGCGGGATTTTCCCGCCGTCCACCTTCGTAATATCTCCCAAATGCGCCATATCGGGAAAGTGCCTTTTGGTTATGGAGATGGGCGCTTTTTCAATCTCACTGGCCCATACCGGACGGATACCGCACCGGGAAGCAGCCAGAGGGAACACGCCGATCCCGTCGAAAAGGCTCCCCAGCTTAATGTCCGGCATGGCCCGGGGTGCCGTGTCCCTTCACGGCAAGCACCCCTTCCAGTGTGGTCGCCGCAATGCCCAGCCGCCCGGCAACCGCAATATCATTTTTTACATCCTCGTCCACAGCGCTGCCGCAGACGATCAGGGTATGGGAGCGTCGCAGCATATCCCGGCGCATATCAATCCCGGCCTTATGTTCCTCGGGAACGCTGTCATTCAAAAACAGCGGCAGGTACAAGAGCGGGCAGATCGGGGAAAAGCCCGCCTCATAAGCAAGACGGCAGTAGTGGGCCGCCAGCTCCATATCAACATCCGGCTCGCCGCTCCATGCGGCAGTCAGGTATGCTAAAGGTCGTTTCATTGGTTGAGCCTCCATTTCTGTTTTGGTTTAGGGAAAAGCAAGGTATCGCCCAACCCCTCCGCCCCTTCCCCCGGGAAGGGGAACGGCTCTGGAGAATTTATATCCCCGTCGCTTGACCGGGAAAAAGCATAACCGGGAGAAATCCGTCAAGGGTGCCTCTGGCACCGCCTGCGGCGGCGCTGCCCTTGACTGATTTTCCCGGCTATGCTACGGAATAACTGGCGACGGGGAATGATTTATATCTCCAGAGCTTCGGGGTGCGGGGCAGAGCCCCGCAATCCTCGGGCCACGTTGACCCGAGGTTTTGGCTTACTTTTCCTGTTCGGTTTTCTTCTCCGGCTTTTCGTGTTCCTTCTGCTGACCCTTCCAGTCGTCCAGCAACTTGATGATCTGGTCCTTCATTTCCCTTGGCGTAGTTTCCTTGCCGAAATACTTGCTCAGTTCCGCACCTGTCAAAATCACTTTGTCTACCTCCTTTTTGTCCTCCATCATAATGCCGTCGATCACATCCCCGTTGAGTAGCTTCTTTTCGTCCAACTCACGCATACGCTTTGCCTGCGCCTGTGAAGGCGAGGACTGCTGGCTGTCAATGGCGACAGCGATATAGTTCTGGTTCTTCTTGCCGATATAGGAAAGCTCCACCGCCGTAGTAAAACCCAGCTTTTTTTCATCCATCAGCTTCATCAGGTCGGGAACCAGCTCATTCAGCCGGATATACCGCTGCACCTGCTTGACCGCCATCTTATTGCGCTCGGCCACGATCTCGTTGGAGCGTTTGCCAGCGTCCTTCGGGTCAATCTGGCCCGAAGTGCGGGAGCCCTGGTGCTTGATAGCTTCAAGCTGCATTTTCAAGGCTTTGGCCCGCTCACTGGGGAGGATTTCTTCACGCTGGTTCAGATTATCCTCGACCATCTGGGTGATGGCTTCATCATCCGTCAGGTTTCGGACGATACAGGGCATATCCGCATATCCGGCAAGCTCGCTGGCTTTCTGGCGGCGGTGGCCGGACACGATCTCATAGCCGCCATCCTCACGGGGACGGACGATAGCGGGCTGGGTCACGCCCTTGTCCTTGACGCTGGACACCATAGCCCGCATTTCTTCATCATCCCGAACCTCAAAGGGATGGTTCTTGAAGGCGTGGAGTTCATTCAGCTTGATATAGACGATCTGCTCCTTGCCCCGGCGTGGTGCATCCTGCGGCTTTTCAGGTTCCTTTGGAGTGGGAGCGGTCTGCACCGTTGGAGCCGTTTTTTTCTCCGGCTCCTTTTTGACCGTCTTTTCCGGTTTCTGTGCGGGGGCTTTGGACTTCGGGGCTGCGGCCTTGTCCTTATCTGCTTTCGGGGGACGGCCCCGGCGCTTCGGCTGTTCCGGCTCTTTGGGTTTTTCCTCTGCTTTTTTCGGAGTCTCCGGCTGCTTTTCCGGTTTCTCCACTTTTGCCGGGTCAGGCTTTTCCACGCCGGGAGCTGCCGCCCGTTCCTCGGCTTTCTTTTCCTTCATAATTTCAGCGAAGTTATAGACGGAAACCTGTGGGTTCTTTACCTCTGGTTCCGTCTTTTTTCCCGGCTCCGAGGAAACGGAAACCTTCTCCGGCTCTTTTGGGGGAGCGGGAGGCGTTTCCGTGCCCGGCCCGCTATCCGTTACCGGCTGTTCCGGCGTTTTTGTGGTTTTATCATCTGCCATAAGCATTTACCTCCTGTTTTTTGGCATGAAAAAAGGGGCTCAACTTTTCAGTCAAGCCCCCGTGGGAAGTTCCTCCTTTCTCCGCCATGATACAAAAATACCGCCCGTAGTCTCGTTTGGGCGGTACTTTGTGTAAGATTGGCAGTCCATTATTAAGTTTTTTATTATGTTCCCTTTGTACACCGTTGCAATCATCTTTTGATAAATCTATGTTTTCTTCTACAAGTGAATTTGAATTTATATGCTCAGACAAATATGCTAATGGAAGGTTTCTTAAGTCATCTGGCATAACATTTATTGTTGGGTTGTATAATTCCAGAATATAATCGCATGGTTTGCTATTCAGAAATGCCAGCAAATTATACTCATCGCTTTTATAATAAATATTATTTGATGCGCCCTCCGTTATAAAGCCTTCTTGAAGATACCGAAAACTTTTTGTTGCAGAGCCAATCCGCGACATCGTTATGCACTTTTGAAAATTGAATTCAATACTTCTCAATGTTGAGCGTAATTTTCCATTGTCATCTTTAAAATTCTTTAATCGGTATCCATTATTTTCCCAGTCAATAACATAATCTTGATTGCCATACCATTTTCTATATGCTCCACCTTTATTGCATTTAAACCACTTTTCTATATTAGGTTCAATTTCGTACCAGCATCTGATAAACATGTCATTTTGCCCTGTTGTAATGCCATTTCTTGCCTCATACTTTTCAGATAACCGCATTGATTCAAATGCATGAAGTGCCTTTCGAGAAAACCAGTATGCCACCGGAACGCCCGGAATCTTCCCAAAATCATCCTGATTGGCAGTATAGCGTTTTTCTCCGGCAAGGAACATATCCTCCTTGCCCTGCTGGGTGGTAGGTTCAATCAGGCGGCAATACACACCTTTAAAATTATCAATATGCGTCCGCACACGCACAAACGAGGTCGTCTGCACCACTTCGCCGCCGATTTCTTCAAATGCTCGTGCGCCAAGATGTGCCATGCTGACGGTTTCAGTCAGCATCATCTTCTCTCGCAGCTTTTCAAAGCTGGACAGGAACATCCATGCGTGTTGGGTGATCATTGCCTGATAACCGTTCTGTTTTGCCATACGGGAGCATACTTCAATAAACACGGCAAACAGATCGCTCTTGCTGTCCGGGTAGTATTTTTTCACATACTCAGATAAATCCAAGTTCATATTAGATGCACCCATATACGGCGGATTGGTGACGACCACATCGTATTTCTGCGCCACCTGCACCAATGGGAGTAATTTTTTGCGAATACTCTCCCTATGGAACGAGGACGCGTCTGCCACCTCGTCAAACCGGGCATAGAGGGCATCCCAGTCCTGCGGGGTGATGGTGAGAATGGAGCCATACTCCTTGGCATCGTAAAGCTGGGTGAGGATAGTGTGCATAGCATCCGTCAATGACGGTTTGCCGTTGCAGAAAAACTCTACATCCGGCTTTTCGATGCGGTTGCTTTCCTCAATGGCATACACATGAGGCTGGGTGGTGTGGCTGAAAAAGCGGCGGTCGTACCGGCGAGCCTTCATCATCACCGCAAAATAGGCCAGCTGGGCGGCGCGGTCGTCAATATCCAGACCATAGAGGTTGTTCTGCAAAATGCTGGCCACAGCATCGCGGGGCGTGTAGCCGTAGTTCTCGTAGATCTGCATCAGTACATCAAACAGATACGCCAGAATATGGCCGCTGCCGCAGCAAGGGTCGATGACCTTGATCTGTTCCGGGGTCAGGTCGGCATACTGTTTGCGGATCTCGGCAAGCTGTGCCTGTACCTGCGGCTCCTGCTGGGCTTCCTCCAGATAATAGTGCCACTTGGTGTCCTCCGGGTCACGGTTCCCGGCAGTATAAGCTGCTTGCTCCTCCGGTGTGGGTAGCAGCTGTGCTTTTGCGTCCGGGTGACCCTCCACCCACAGGCGTCCAAGGCTGTTTTCCACCATGTACCGCACGATCCAGTCTGGGGTAAACAGCTGGGTCGCCGCCGGGATATTTTCCTTGGTGATCTTGACATTTTTCTTGAGGGCAGCAAACACATCGTCCTTTTTCTCGCTGTTGTAGTACTGATACAGCCAGCCAATGATCTGGACGGCATCCTGCCAGTTGTCCTCCGGGATCTGGGAGATCATCTGCTCAATGACGCTGCCCTCCCGGAGCAGGTTGTCCGGCAGAAGCAGCTCCGTGTAGTCCGCAATGGTCTGGAACATTCCGGGAAGAATGCTGTTCAGCGCGTTGCATTGCACGATGAGCAGGTATTTGTACAGTTCTTCGGCCTGCTCGGTCTCTTTCAGGGCGTAGACCTTGTCCTTATCCAGCTTATCCAATTCCAGATGCAGGGCTTCGGCCAGAATCTGGGGCTTGAACGCATTGTTTTCATCCGTAAACACGCGCACATGGCTGGGCAAATAGCCGTTGACCTCCATGAACCGCAGTGCCGAGAAGCGGTTGAACCATGTATACGCCACCTCTTCCATAACCTGCTGGTAGCCCTTTTCATTGATCTGTGCGATCAGTGCCCTGCGTTGCTGCATCTCTTCTGCAGACAACACTTTGCCGTTGACGCTATCAGCACCGGCGTCCACCATTTCCGTTTCCGTAATGCCGTACTGCTGGGCTTTCTGCGCCACGCGGGAGAGCATCTCTTTCCGTGCCCAGACCGCATATTTCTTGATGGCGTTTTTATCCATGATGGTTCTCCTTAATTCAACGAGCCAATTTCTTCAAGTTTAACAACATCCAAAATTGCTGGTGCGAATTCCCAGCATCCAGGATATCGCATCTGCACATTTTTATCACTAACACATTTAGATAACACTTTCTTTAATTCTTCTATGCTTTGAACATCAAAAAGATCAAACATCTTTTTACAGTACTTTCTTGACTTGATTTTTGTCCATTCTACCGGATTCTTTTTTGCATAAACGTACAAATTAGGGAACCAGTATGGAGCACTCCACACCTTTTCCGATTGTATTAACTGAAAAGCGTTTCGAATCTGGTACAAAAACAAATCAGCTTCTGCAAGTGCCTCAGAGGAATATATCGGCAGCTTTTCTCGTTGTGAGCAAATAGTGTCTCCCAATAAAGTATATTTTCGTGCATATTGTGTTTGAGGTTTATAGTTTTCTTCTATCAAACTACTGTAATGTCGAAACACACAGTAGTTCTTCTCTGTGACGTTCCGATCCAAACAGCTGTTTCTTAAAAAATACGTATATGTTATCATAGCATTGATTTCTTCATATTCCCCAACATGACGTAAATAAGCAATGATTGCAATGAATAATTCCCATATAAAGATATGATATACCTCATAATCCCAATCAGACGCTTGACAGGAACCAGATTCGAACCCATAAGCACTGGTCAATTCATTGTACATTTTTTCGAGAGCAGGGCAGACTACTTCTGAAATTGAAATTTCAGCCTCATCAAGTGCTGGTAAAAAGTCTAAAAAGATGTCTCTGATACTCTTTGTCTCCAAAAATTGGTTATAGACTTCTTCTCCAGCATTTTTTATTGACTTGTAATAAGATTTTAACGCTTCAATATACGCATCGATGAACCTATTTGCACAACTATGCTTCTTTTTATCGCTTGTTGCACCTTTTATTTGACGAATCAGATCAGTCAGAGGAAACAAATCACTCTTTTCTTCATCAAGCCATTCAGGCTGTTTTCCTAGTTTTGGCTTTCTATATAATGGTTTATTGTAAATATTCCGAACCAGTTTCTCATACTCTTCTTCAAATATGTCCGAATTTGAAAAGTCTATGTAGATTCTTGCTTTTATATATGCAGGAACATACTCCTTTCCTTCTTCATCTCGCTCCGTTATAATCGGAATGAACTTTTCTTGAGTTACTTTTCCATACACTTCGCTTGAAATAATAACCGTTTCATCGCCAACACCACCCGTCCGATTGTTGGCTTTTTCCGTATACGTTTTATCACAGAAAATCAAAACCTTCGTTATATCAGAATTATTGACGCACTGCTCCATGAAGACGTATTTATCTTGTCCTTCTTTTAAATCCCATTTGTCAAGAACAACCTCGACGCCATGCGACATTAGTCTGTTAGCAACTTGGAGAACCAAATCGCTCTTAGTCCATGAATACGATATAAAAACTTTTGGGATAACATTCTCCACCATCTTTTTCTCCCGCTGTAATTCAGCTTGATTTCACTTTAGAGTTATTAATTGCATAGAGGATAGCGTTTTTATGATACTACGACATTAAGCCTTTTGTACCAAGGGAAAGGTAAGACTTTACGTGCCAAAACTCGCATTTTATTAATCCTTGCTATTTTGATGGCATCGCTGCGTGTAGATTTGAACGAATGTAAAAAAGCGGCACTGAAAGCGTAGATTTGATTTGCTTTCCATCAATACCATGCGCTTCAACATCGCAGGTTTTAAAATGCGCCTGATTGCAGTGCCATTGCAGCGCATCAGCTTCCTGTTCAGTCAGCGTGTAGATTACGCTCTGATATGGTGCAATTACTTGCTGAGAGTCTTCGATAAAACAGTCAACAAGTATTTTATCTCTGTATGTGAGAGTGAAATCATTGAGGATTACAGGCTTTTCGCCAATATTAAACACCTCAATTCCAGACTCTGACAAGCTAGTTTTTGTGCGATACTCTTTGTCCGTCAATTCATTTGTAGGGGTTGACACCATTCGGAAGCACAGCTTTGGCTTTTTATGAAGCGAATCCGTGATTTCGTTAAGTGCCCAACCCACAACAACACCTATAATTGCAGCGAAAATTTCAATCATATTCGACATATCCATTTAGTTCAACTTGATCTCGTCGCAGTCGTCCAGTAGATTCTGAAGCTGGCAGCGAATCTTCTCCACATAAGCATCAATATCTGCATCGTTCCGCAGTGTCTTGGCCGGGAACAGGATCTGGCGGCTGTAAGATTTCACCTTTTTCTGCCTTGGTGCCGGAGTAACAACATCCTTCTTTTCTGCGGCCGGCTTTGGTGCTGGTGGCATCAGTGCAATCTCAATGCTGCTAACAGCATCATCCTTGTACTTGCTCAGCGGGATAATCATACCGTCTAGCAGTGCAATGCTCTTACATTCGTTGATCTTCGTCTTGTACCCGTCAAAGTAGGTGTCAGATTTGTGGATAATGTCCATCGCCTTGGGATCGCCGTCGGCAGCGGTATGGGTCGCTTCCATGCACTGACGCACTGTTTCCAGAATCTCAGAGCGTTTGTCATCCAGCATCTGGTCATGGGCTGTACGCACCGTTTGCATCAACCCATTCAGCTCCGGAATGCGCTTGTAGTTGAACTTCTGCCCAAAAGATGGCACTGTGATGATAAGCCGAATCTTGTTCAGGGCCTCGTATGCCGCCGCATCCTGCGCAATGCGGTCCAGATCCGCCTGCATCTCGTGTTCCAACCGTGCAGCATCATCAAAGGTGCCGACCTGACTCTTGAAGAAGGTCTCTACATTGCCCATGGCATCCTTCTGATCAAAGAGGTCGTCCTCTTTCTTGAGCAGATAGTCGATCAGCGCAATGTTGTCCTTCTTCTGGTTCAACACTTCCTGCGTTGCAGTAATAGCGTTGTGCACCATTGTTTGATCCGGATACTTGTGGGCATCATCGTACTTCTCGTTCAGTTTGTTATAATGCTGCAGCTGGTTTCCGAACTCATCGGCAATAAATTTAACCAAACCGTCTTCGTCCGCAGGAACATCCATGACATCGAAGTAATCCCGCAGAAGGTCCCGCACAGCCTTCATTTTGGTTGCCGATACCACCACGCGCTTGCTAATGGATGTTTTACCCACCTCACTCTTTTTGCGGAGCATATCAGGTAATTTGGCGTTGTCCGGCTGGATGGTAGTGCCTGCATATTTGATGGTTACCTTCTGATTCACGATCAAACGCGCCACCACATAAGCAATGTCGATTTCCTTCCAGCCATAGGGTATACTGCTGAACTTGCTCTGTACATCCGCCATGGAGGTCGGCAGGTGATGCATTGCCTGCATCTCAAGATATTCTTCCACCGCCGCCTCTGCATCGCGGTTCGGATCTGCCTCCGGCAGAATATAGTCCGCACCGGACAGCACTGCCAGAATGTCAGCATCGGTATCTGCGTTTTTCCCAATCAGGTCCAACTTGCTGTAAACATGCGAGACCAGATACTCCATCGTCTGGTCAATTTTGGCCTTAGCATTGCCGCTCTTAATGTCCAGATGTTCACCATCGGCGTAAAATTTTGCGTTTTCAATAGCCTCTACCAGAGCTTTGCTGGCTTCAGCTTCATACTTGGTTGCTTCTTCCTGTTGGCCGCGGATAATATCCTGAGCACTCTTGGGCATCTGGCTGACATTCCGCTGTTTGACATATTTGCGGATCTTCATGGATGCTTCCAGCGATTCATAATACGGTGTATCGCCCAAAACCACAATGGCTTCACTGCCCTTGGAGCTGTTCATCAGGCGGAATTCCGTTTTTTCCGTTGCATCCGAAGCTGCTGTCAAAAAGCGCAGGCGCATGCCGCATGTAGCGATACCATACATGGTGTTATCCACCATTTGGTCAAACGGGAAGTCGCACTTGCCATAGCGGAACTTTTTTGCATCATAGATCATACCAAAAATAATCTTTGCAATGTCCCCAACAATAGCGCCCGTATCCACCTGTGTAAGGTTGATTTCTTTTTGGATGTCCTGTTCTTCATCCGTCAGGAAGTTGTAGGTGTCACCAGTACGGCCGATGTAGTTCTGTCCCATCAACCGATCCAAGCTGCCGCGCAGCTTTTCGCGCATAGCAACCTTTTCCAGACGAATGTCGTCCGCCATCAAGATCACAAGGTTGTCCAAGTTGGCCGGAATATCCTCATTGACATACCGGATCAGATAGAGAAGTTTCAGAACATCCACGTCCATTGGCTCCAGACCATCGTGATTTTCTACAGCTTTGCTGCAGCGGTCAATCACGTTGCGAATAGAGCTGTCCAGAAAAGAATGTACAGTATCATAGAAGCGGAACAGCGGCACCAACGCAAACTCGTTCTGCTTTTCCACTTTCTGGGCTGCTTCCTGGAAACCGCTCAGCATGGAACGCTCGCCGCCGGAGAAGTGTTTACCTGCATTGCCGTGTTTGCGGATCTCCACAAAAATTTTCTGCATGATGAGAAACTGGTATGGAACGAACGGAAAGTCCTCTGCAAATTGTGCCGGACCAGAGAAGCCCTTGATGTCCGGCATTGCATTTGTAAAGCTGAACAAGTTGCGCATCCCGGAGCTTTCTTGCTCATAGACTGCATCCAGCGTTTTTTCTGCTTCTGGAGTTTTTTTCAGAATGCGCTTCTGGATTACTTCGTCTACGGAAGAGGAAGAAAGGCTCAGACGAGTTTTGAAACGAGCCTGGATCCGAGAGAATTCATCTGCGCGTACCTTGATGATCTCATCAATAGCTTCCTGTCCGGTACAGACCACCCAGACTTTTCCTCTGCATTCACTGCCGATTTTTTCCACCAAAGACTGCAGATTCAGCAGCATATCCGTGTCCGTGCCAACATACTGACCCGCTTCGTCCACCATAAACAGAAGGCGGAAGTTTGCAGGTTTTGTTCTGACGTATGCATTGATGTCGTCTACAAGCTGTGAAACAGAGAGTTCCGTTGCGCTCTTATCGTTAAACCAGTTATTTGCATCCTCTTCACTGATATCCAATGCTTCCGCCAATGCAGGTTTAATGACCTTTCCATTGAATGCAAACGCCTTGCGCACTTCTGCCCAGGGCTTGCCCTTCTTTTCTTCAACCAGACGGCAAAATTCATCCATCTTGCCCTGCTGCGTAATGTACTGCTCCAGCATAGCAACTTTAAGATTGCTGCCAAAGAATCCCAGATGATTATAGAACACCTTAGCAAAAACACGTAAAACGGCTGTTTTGTCCTTATTGATAGAGCCTTCATAATCGATATTAAACAGAATCGTCTCGGTTTCACCTTTGGTTGCACGATCCACCTGCATAAAGGTACCGGGGTCATCCTCAAATTTTTTGCGGAAACGCTCCACCGTACGAATGCCATTAACCTCTTTGTTTTCCAACAAGTATGACAACATTTTCAAGAAGTGAGATTTACCGCTGCCAAAAAAACCGGAGATCCAGACTCCTGTATCTGCCGTTGGTTCGTCAAATGCTTCTGCATAGGTATTGAAAAAGTCTGCAAAATGCCGCTTCAGCTCTCGTGTAATAACGTACTCGTTCAGTTCCTGTTCCAGGACCTTGTTCTCGTCCTCGTCAACCTTGACAACACCGTTAATTTTACGGTTGATGTCTTCTACAAACATATTCTGTATAACCAACGCTCTGTTTCCCCCTTCACACAACGTTAAATGCGCGATAGTAATTGTTCGGCTTCAGACAGTTGAACAGCCGCAGCTGCTGGTCGTTAAATGTTCCCGGGTAAAACACAAGCACCGGCCTCTCTGCAAACAATGATGCTTCCAGTAACGTATGAATTCGCATAAATGGAAACGCTTCTCCAACGCCAGTCAAAACCAATACTTCTCCCGGCTGGAACGGCTCGCTCTGAATTTTCTGCACAATTTCATCGACTCCAATTGTCGATTGAAGCTGTTCCAACAGATAATCATGGCCGTCCTCTTCTTCCATATCGGGGATTGCATCTAAAATATCCATGCCTTCACAAATCCCTAGGAAGATTTGATATAAATTACAGATCCGCAACTGACAGCCCAGTGTCATATCTGTAGATAGCTGTTCAATGAAATGTCGAACCGCCATTTCATCTCTCGGTTCATAGCAGAAGATACGAATGTTCACTTCATTGCTAAGACCTTTTCCTTCCAGGAAGTCTTGACTCTGAATCATCTGCCGAACGTTATCAAGGCGTTTTTGTATGTCACCCATTAAATTTTCCTCACTCAAAACGGTTAAATGCGGGCAATACCGCCTGATCCCCATTTGTAAGAATCACATTTTCCAATTCCGGATAAAGCCAAACCGGGTTCAAATGGCCTGCTTTTATATCATTCAGGTAATCATTTTCCCTTAAAATTCGGTTCAGAACCGATTTTAACTTTTTAACTGTAGATTCACTCCAACCCGCGATGGCTTCATTCTGTTCCTGTAGTCTTGTGAAAAAGCTTGTCAGATCAAGTTTTCCATAGCTGAAATCCTGGTTTCGATATTTTTCCCCAATAACTGTTACCATAAAATCCCAGACAAGCCTATTATCTTTCATAATCGCATAAAGACAAATTTGTTTTGCCTCTTCAACTGGATGCTCTGCAACATTCCGAATCAGTCGTTCACTGCTCAAAAGATTTAGCCGTCGATAGCACGCCCGTACCATACCAACTGTCATACGTTCAGTTGGGTACTGAAAGAGGTTATCTTTTGTAATTATGTCCGTTATTTCTGATTCATTTTTTCCATCTACCATAAATTTAGCGACAATACGCATTTCGTGGAACAGAAACTGCTCTCGTGTCAGAGAAGCCTTGTAAGAACTGTCCAAAGGGCATATCATACCGGGGAACCTCCTGAAATCCGTGAATAACCGATGTCTTTGTATTAAGCAAGTACAAAAATCCATTATGATATCATCATATATATTTTACACTTGTAATCAGTTAAAATCAATGAAAGAATACCAAAGACTACAGCGACATTGTTGCGGCAAGCAGGGCGTCTGTCTATACAAACGCCATTTTTGCTTCGTAAAATGCTTGTTGGGAATTTCCAAACCCTTTGTGATCTGCATCGTACCGCTGCAGGCTGCGCGTTCCTGCCGAACGCTTTTTTGATGGAGTTCATGATTCAGTGGTATATTCGCTGGGCACAGACCCACTTAAAAGAAAAAGTGCCGACAATGATTTTGTCAGCACCCACTGTAACCTATTTACTTCTCTTTGATGTACGGTATGTTATCGATATATGCGTTCAAAATATCGGTTGCGGCTTTCTTCTGCCCCGGTGTAAGACGGCTCAGCTTCCGGTTCAGCTCATCATCTGCCACATAAGATGCTGGGGCTGCGGTGTCCCGGATCAGCACATCTGCGGGAACATCCAATGCTTCAACGATCCGGATGAAAGCGTCCAGGCTTGGCGTCTTCACCCCACGTTCCAAATCACCCACATAGTTTACAGACAGATCTGCTTTCTCGGCCAGTTTATCCATTGTCCAGCCTTTTTTCCTGCGTTGTTCTCTGATTCGTTGGCCTAAAAGTGTTTTCATAACATCCTCGCATTCTATTGGCGTTAGTTACACACCACTAGAATAAAGGCCGTGCATTTCTTTATATGTAATCAGTTGGCGTTTGTTCAACTCTATTAGCGTTTGTTTCGGACAGAAAATTTTAGAGCATTTCTTTGTTCAAATCATCAATGGCCTTTTTGAACCGGGCATGCTACAATAGCAATGTTGTGCAATGCACATCAAACAAGAATAAAAGGAGCTGCCGAACGTGGATTCAATCTACCTGCTGCCCGGCGAAGAACGCTGTGTCAATTTCAGAGATTCCGATGGCATCCCAAAGGTACACTACACATATTGTTCTTTGCACGGCAGACTTTTCAACTGCACCTGCCGCTCAAAGGACGAAGCGCAGCGGTTATGTGAGGATTGGCTCGTCACGCAGGACCGCTGCTATATAAACTAAAAAAGCCACCGAGGATTCTTTCCCAAAACGGATTGGGATCGAATCCTCGGTGACTTTCGTTTTATCGGGTCTGCTGCTGTTCCTGTTCGCTCCTGTTGTCTGCAAAAAACATTTCTACGTTTTTCTGTGCCTTCATCAGCTCCTGCATCCTCTCTCGTGCTTTCCGATAGCTCGGATATTCTGCTTTTTTCTTTTTCAGAAGCTCAACATATTCGATGCTCAGTTCTTTTACCTTCGGAAGTTTTTTCAGCCCAGCCTCATCGAAAGCCGCTTTGGCCGCCTTGTGCAACGCAATGCTCTCCCGATTTGCTTCCAAGAATCGCTTGCTGTATCCTGCTTTTCGATAGGCCTCATAGATGGACCTTGTTTTGGCATAGTTGATAATGTGCGTTTTCATTACCGCAATTTCTGCCATCCGCGCTTCCGCAGCTTTGATGGAGTCGCCCAGTTCGTGATAGCGCATCGTTGCAGCACGCACCTGTTCTTCCATTTCATCCATGCTCCCGATTTTGTTTTCCTGCAGAAAAATCAGCGTCTTGGACATCTCCTTCAGGTTGTACCGCTTCGCCCAACGCGCATAGCCGTCTCCCTTTCCTTCAGCCAATTTTGCCTGAATATCCACCAACATCTGAAATTTCTGTTCCTGCACCGGATGTTTTTTCCTCGGGCAATGCTCTGCTTTTCCGGCGAGGACCGCTTTTAATTCTTCCTCACTGTATCCCGCCCCCAAAGTCCGAAACCGGATGAATCGTTTTTGCCGTACACCTTTCACCGATGTGAATTTTCCGCGCTTGACCTCATATCCCTGCTGTTCCAGTTTTTTCAAAAATTCTTCGTAACTGCCCGGCTTGTCCGCAAGGATGCTGTCAATCACACCGCACAATTGATCGCGGTTGCTTTCTTTTGGCGGGTAAAGTACACGCTTCTGCCGCTCCCGGTAGGGCTTTATTTCAATCACAGACAGGCTGTGTTCCAGGCAAATCAGGTCGCTCAGCCGCTGCACAGCCAACCCCGACAGCAAAAAGTCCCGGAATTTACGGCTGCAGTCCAGAGCCGTAGAGTTATAGATAATGTGATTGTGAATATGCTCCCGGTCGGTGTGCGTAGCAACCAGAAAAGCATACTTGCCTTTTGTAAAGCGCATCGCCAACTCATAACCTACTTTGTTGGCTTCTTCAGCGGTGATTTCTCCGGGTTTGAAGGACTGCCGAATCTGATATGCAATCACGTCATTTTTCTGTCTGCGCCCTGTAACAAGTTCGTACTGCCGCTTGGACAGCATAAATTCTTCATCTACAGTCAAGGGGCTGCATTTATAGCTGCTTACAAGCTGCCCCTGCTCCGTTTTATCCGGGTTTTGTGCATAGTCGGTGCGGCTTTTCAAGCAAGCCGCAACAGACTTTCCCTTGTTTTTATGCAGCGCAATCAGCCGTGTTGCTGCCACCTCAAACCACCCCCATAAAGAAAAAGCCGCCCGAAGGCGGCACATTATCCATCAGGATTGACGGAACAACTTTTCAAAATCAGCGGCCCCGGCCAGATACATTGCCTGATATCGTACGCTTTCCAGCTCATTGCAGATCTCATCCAACTGAAGATACTGCTTCCATGCTGCTTCGCCCACCATTTTCCGGTGTGCGTCTTCCGCTGCCAGTTTTTTCCGCAGGAGTTCGTGATACCATGCATTGCTTCCCAATTCATCCCGAAAAAGCGTTGCCTCACGGTCATTGAAATAATCCAGCATTTTACCTTTATTCATCGTTTCCTCCATTACAGTTCCGTAAGCCATTTGCTGAATCGCTCGACGGCTTCCACAAGCGCCGTTCCTGCCACGATGAGCAAAAAGCACCCGAACTCTGCCACAAAAAGGATCAGGAACTGTGTCCATTCCCTACAATAAAGAGTATAAAGTCCGCAGCCAAAAATATACAGCATCGGCAGCGCAAGCACAAATGCCGACAGATTCAATGTCAATTTCAGCATCAGCGCAAAGAAAGCCGTAAGCAGCGAAAACGGAAGAATAACCATTCAGCTTCACGAATCGGCTGCGCACGACTTCCGCAGGCTTGTCATCCCCTGCCACCCGCAGCATTCTGCGTTTCGAAGAGCAGGTATCCACCAGAAGATTCACGATTTGATGGATGGTATCCTCCTCATCCGGGCAGGCCCGGAGCAGCAAGTCCACCTCCAACGATTGCATAAAATACGCTTCCAGCCGTGTGCGCTCATCCGGTTCGTCCTCCGCGTCGGAAGAGAAAGGATCAGGTTCACTCCCCTCGGTTTTATTCCACTCAGTCTTATTTCCTCGTGATTTTGCCGTTTCCTGCTGCGCTGAATCCGCGGCACCGGAACCGTTCTTTTCACGATTCCGGAAACGCGGGTCTGCAAAGTTTTTGACGTAAATCAGATTGGGTTTGCCAAGGCCTCGCCGTTTGCGCTCAATCAGACCAAACTTTTCCAATTCCCGGAACAGTTTGGTTGCCTTGTTGTCTGCGCAGCCCAGTGCATCCATCACTTCCTGCACAGGAAAAATGATATACACCCTTCCCTGCTCATCCAGCCATCCGTTTTTCACCGACAGCCCCATGCGGTCCAACAGGATGCCATACAGCGTTTTGGCATCAGTGGACAGGTCCTTGAATTTTATGTCCCGGAATAAAATTTTGGGCACCCGGAAATACGAGAACATCTCGCCCGACTGCCCATAGAAATAGTCAAACATCCTGACTTCCTCGCTTGTTCTGCCTTGTCACATCCTTGACACCTCCATTCGTAGTATGATGAAATATGTATGACTATCGTTATTTTTCTTTACAAAGATGGCCTGCCATGCTACAATAGCCGCATCTACGGCCACCGGACAACAGGAAAGGAGTATCTCATGGCCAAAACTGCCGACACCATTGCCATCTATTCCCGCAAATCCCGCTACACCGGCAAGGGCGAAAGTATCGGAAATCAGATCGACCTCTGCCGCGAATATATCCGCACTCACTACGGCGATGCTGCCGCGGAACATGCCGTTGTCTTTGAGGACGAGGGCTTTTCCGGCGGCAACCTGAACCGCCCGGATTTCAAAAAGATGATGACTGCGGCCAAGGGCCGGAAATTCAAGGCCATTGTGGTCTACCGTCTGGACCGCATCAGCCGCAACATCAGCGACTTTTCCAGCCTGATTGAAGAACTGGGACGGCTGGGCATCGACTTTGTGTCCATCCGCGAAAGTTTTGACACGTCCAGCCCCATGGGCCGCGCGATGATGTACATCGCGTCGGTGTTCAGTCAGCTGGAACGTGAGACCATTGCGGAGCGCATCCGGGACAATATGCACGAGCTGGCAAAGACCGGGCGTTCGTTCACCCGGTTTTCCATCAAGTCGATTTTGCAGAATCCTGTCTACCTGATTGCAGACAAGGACGCCTATCAGTATTTTGTGGACAATGAGGCAGAACTGTTCGCCCCGGAGTCCGGAAAAAGGGCAAGCCCTCCTTCATAAATTGCAGTAAACCGTTTATGATGCTTTGGGGAGGGGTCGGCATGTTTTTATCTCTTCTGCAATTTTTTGCCACAAAATTTCTGGTTCTGGCGCTTCATCTGGAAAGCGGCAGCTTTCCGCGGCCCCTCTCTGCCCAGGAGGAAGCCGAAGCCTTTGCCGCACTGCGTGCCGGTGACCCTGCCGCGCGGGAAAAGCTGATCCGGCACAATCTGCGTCTGGTGGCACACATCGTAAAAAAATACTACGCCCTGCCCGGCGATCAGGACGACCTTGTTTCCATCGGCACCATCGGCCTGATGAAAGCGGTGGACACCTTCGACTCTGCCCGCCGGACACGGTTTTCTACCTACGCCAGCCGGTGCATTGAAAACGAGCTCCGGATGCAGTTCCGGCGGGAGCGCAAGACCGGCGGCACTGTTTCTCTGCAGGAAACGCTGGAATCTGATGAGGCTTCCTCTTTGACTCTGGCCGATGTTCTGCAGGACAGCTTCTGCATGGAGGAGGTCTGCGAAAAGCAGGCCGAGATCCGCCGGGCCAGACTGCTTCTGGACGGCCTGCCCGCCCGGGAACGGCAGATTATCCTGCTGCGGTATGGCCTTGCCGGCCAGCCGCCGCTGACCCAGCTGGAGGTGGCCGGGCTTCTGAACATCAGCCGGAGCTATGTCTCCCGCCTTGAGACCCATGCATTGGAGCTTCTGCGTCAGCGCTGGAACGCCCCGGACACAAAAACAGCGCAGAGGTGAAAAGTGTGCTCTCCCCTGCGCCATACAGTCAACTTTCCAAAATTTTCAACTGTATCTCGTTCAATTGTTCAAAAGTATACAGCCGATTCAGCGCTTCCACCAGTTCCTTTTTGGAAAGACGCGGCGGCAGACCCAGCGCGTTCAGCAGCTTTGCCTTGCGCTCGGCACTGCCCGGCCTGCCGGAGAGCCCCCACTCATAGAGATCGGTATAGGTGATCTGCCGTCCCTCCGGACGGGCTAGTGCGGCACCCGCCTCTGCGCCAAGGGCATCCCGCAGCGCCTGCAGAACGATGGCATCGTCCACACCCTCGACCCCCAGCAGGCCCTCCTTGCCGGGCTGTTCCTTGCGCTTTTCCTTGCCGTGGATCGCGGGCACGTAAGCCTGCACCACATTCTTTTCTCCCACCAGATTGGTGATGTAGGTGCGGATGCGGAAGCCTGCCGCGTCCGAATCCGTCAGCAGGATCAGGCCGTTTTTCTGCGCCAGCGCTTTGAACAGCTGCTGGCGCTTTTTGTCGCTGTAAATGCCAAAGCCGTCGGTCAGCAGGATCATGGCATCGGTCAGATGGGAAAGCCGGGCCGCATCGTATTTGCCTTCCACAATGAGCACCCGGCTGGTATGGATCATTTCGTTTTCCTTCATCGTCCGCTCCCCGCCATTGCCAACCGGCACAGCGCTGTTTCCAGCAGGATCTGGTCATCGGTGGGCTGGCTTTTCAGGCTCTGGTCCAGTTCCAGAAGCACCTGCATACAGTTTTCGATCTGGCCCAGCGTGTAGTGCGAGGCCGTCTCGGCCGAACGCTTGAGCCGGTAGTCACTGCCCTTGTAGCCGAAATCCTTGAACACGGTGCCGTAAGGCTTGCGCTTTGCCGCGCCCAGCTTGACACGGTACAGGTCCACATAACTGCCGATCAGTGCCGCCGTGATGGCAATGGGCTCCTGCTGCAGGCGCAGCAAAGTCTGCAGCTTTTTGCAGGCACCTGTGGCGTTTTTGGCCGTGATCATGCGGATCATTTCAAACACATCCGCTTCCAGACTCACGGTGCCCATCTCGGCCACCATCGCTGCCGTGACCGTCTGGTACCCGGACAATGCACAGAGCTTGTCCACCTCATTTTCCAGCAGGAAAGGGTCCTCGCCGCAGCGTTCCAGCAGCGCCGCTGCTGCGCCGTCCGGCAGGCTGGTACCCTGTTCTTTGGCGCGGTCGATCATCATCATTTTCAGCTCAAAGGGCTTCGGCTTAGCCAATTCTTCGGTGTAGCCGATGCTTTTGCACTGCGCGATGAGCTTCTGCGCTTTTTTGTTCAGCCTGAGCTTACTGCGCTCCAGCTCAAACACGCTTCCCAGCACCACCACGGCATTTTCCAGACTGGCAAGCGTGCTGCTGAGTTCTTCCAGATCTTTATCCCCATAGCTGCCGGGTTCCAGCTCCGGCAGCACCACCACACGCCGGGTCCCAAAAAAAGAAATGGTGCCCGCTGCCATGATGAGCTGTTCGATCTCCGGCGCACCGCCATCCAGAATGGTGGCGTCCTCGTCGCTGTCTGCGGTCAGGATGCGGGTGGCCGCTGCCACGGCCTGCCGCACCAGATACCGTTCACTGGAATAAAAATAGTAGACCGGGCAGCCCTTGTCTGCCAGCTGCCGGAGCCTGGTTTCGGTGGCCATGCAGGCACCCCCTTTCCCCTCATGTTGTTCTATTGTACCACACTCTGCCCGGATTGCAAAGCATCACTCCGCTCTGAGCCCGCCATACCGCCGCAGGCTGAGGGACGAGGACTGCGCTGCTCCGCCGGGCATCCAATCATACCGCCGCAGAGCCAGAACCTCTTTATACTGTACCGTCTCCGGCCTTGCAGGGGATGCCAGAAGCCACCGGGCCGAGACCGGCTGCGCCAGCTCCACCCTGCCGCTCAGGGTCACGAACTGCCGGTTGCCGATGGTCAGCCGCACAAGGCAGCCGTTCCGGGTGCGCAGGACTTCCACAAGTGCGGGTGTGCACTTTTGCTTTTGCGCAGTGTTCACAGACATTTCTTCTGCCAAAACGCTCTGTTCCGCTTCCAGCGCACAGGGCGTTTCCGGTTTTGTGCGCAGATCCACCAGCAGTTCAATTTTCCCCGCGCCCCGCCGGGCAAGCTGGTTTTCCACTGCGTTCTGGGCAGAAGCTCCGCCCCGGAACAGCACCACGGCGGTATCGTTCTGGGTGACCACCACTGCCGGCGCGTTGGCGCTGCCTACAAGGTCGATGTGCACCACATCCCGGCTGAGAGCATTGCCCAGCCCGATGGAAACAGCTGCCGCCAGCAGGATGCATGGCCCTGCCACCCGCAGCCGTACCCGCCAGTGGAACGCCAGCCAGCACAACAGGATCAGCACCAGACACACGATGGCTGCATAGGCCGTATCGAAGTAGATTCCCGCGCCCGGTTTTGCAGAGATCCAGACGGCCCAGCGGTCGAGCAGGCCGGTCAACGCCGCAGACGCTGCTGACAGCACCCCATACAGCGGAGCAAGAGCGGGTACCAGGCCGGCAAAGGCCGTGCCAAGGCCCAGCAGCATCATGGGCTGGATGAGCCACAGCACCGCCACACTGGATGCCACCGCATAAATGCTCACACTCAGCCCGCGCAGCACCAACACCGGGAATGTGGCCACCGAAGCACAAAACGAGATGCAAATGCTTTCCGCAAGGCCCCAAAGACGTTCCGGCAGTTTGAAATACCATGGGCGCTTCACCGGATTTTTCGCGTTTTTCCAGAACTGGCGGTACCATGCATCCCGGGTGCGGCGGATGTACGCACCGCCTGCCACCGTGCCCACCACCGCCGCAAACGAAAGTTCAAAGCCGATATCGCACACTGCATAGCTGTTGCCTGCGGTCATAACGATACCTGCCACCGCCAGAGAGGTAAGGGTATCCGGCGGGGCATACAGCCACACCCCCAGCGCACTGACCCACACCGCTGCCGCTGCACGAAGCACCGAGGGCGTAAAGCCGGTCACGCCCACCAGCAGCAACGCAAGCAGCGCCTTCCACACTGCTCTCAGGCGCAGCGCCGCATAGCAGCGTTCTTTCTTCCTGCGTGCATCCAAGCGGAACACCTCGCCGCACAGGATGGATACATGCATTCCGCTCACCACCAGCACATGGGCAAGGCCCGCGCCCCGGTAGGCGCTGCGCAGCGCCGGGGAAAGGTGCGTCCGGTCGCCCACGGTCATAGCCGCCAGCACGCCGCCGGTCTTGCCATCCATGCGGCGGCGCAGGGCTGCGCTGAGCCTTTGCTGCAGCCGGTGGGTGCGGGCACGGAAGCTGTTGCTCTGCCCCAGCTGTTTGAAATCCGGTTTCTCCTCGTCCGGTTCTGCCAGCAGCACAATGCCGTCCGAATACAGGCCGACCCGGCTCTGCTGTGCCGGAACGGACAGCACAAATCTGCCCTGCACCCGCTGCCCCGCCTCACATTCCGGCAGGGTCTCGCATTCCACCCGGAAGGAGGTCTTTGCACCATTGACCTTCTCCACCCGCAAGACTGCGTCCACAACGCCGGGATAGTAGGAGTCCGAAACGCTTTCCACCTCTGCCGTCAGCACCAGCGGGCGGGCGGCATATTGCACGCGGATGCGCTCCATCCGGTTTGCAGTGTACAGCACCGATGCCATGCCCACTGCAGCACCCAGCAGGATGCAGAGCGCCGCTTTGCGGGCAGCATCAAAGATGCACAGCACCAGACAAACGGCAACAAAAAATGCCGCAAACGGCACAAAAAGCTCCGTTTGCGGCAAAAAAGCACACACGAACTCAACACCCAGCATTCCAGCGCAGAAAACGCAGAGCGGGCGTCGCATGGCAGCTTAGTGGAAGAACAGGGGCAGCGGCTCCAGGAAGATGATATCCTTGCGCTCAGCTGCATCGCCCTCGGCCAGAACAGCGGCCTGGCCTACAATGGTGCACTGGGTCTGCTCAGCCAGCGCATCCAGAGCCTTGAGGGAACCGCCGGTGGAGATGACATCATCCACCACCAGAACGCGCTTGCCGCTCATCTTATCCAGTTCCTTGCGGTCGATGACCAGCTTCTGCTTACCGGCAGTGGTGATGGACTGATCCTCCACCACCACGGGGTCGGTCATATACAGCTTTTCGCCCTTGCGTGCACAGACGTAGGGCTTGCCGCTCTGGCGGCTCATCTCGTGAGCCAGAGGGATACCCTTGGCCTCAGCGGTCAGCAGGATATCAAAGTCAGGGCACTTTTTCAGCAGCTCGGTGGCAGCAGCCACGGTCAGCTCGGCGTCACCCAGCATGATAAAAGCCGCAATGTCCATGTGGTCATTCACCTTGCAGATAGTCAGCTCACGGGTCAGGCCTGCAACATGCAGGGTATAAGTCTCAGCCATAATTCAACGCTCTCCCTTTTTTGGAATCAGACGGGCAGCTTTTCGCCGCCCAGAACATGGAAATGCAGATGTTTCACGGTCTGGCCTGCGTCCTCGCCAACATTGGAAATGACGCGGTAGCCGTTGTTCAGACCCTGCTCCGCAGCCAGCTTTGCGATCACTGCAAAGATATGGCCCAGCAGTGCGCCGTCCTCTTCGGTCAGCGCAGCAGCAGAGGTGATGTGCTTTTTGGGCACCACCAGAAAGTGCACCTTGGCCTGCGGGTTGATGTCGTAGAACGCCACCACCTGCTCGTCCTCGTACAGCTTCTTGGAGGGGATCTTGCCCTCCGCGATCATGCAAAACAGACAATCTTCCATGGGGAACAACTCCTTCCTGATATTTTATAAACGTCCCCGCCCTCTCAGGCCGCTTTGCGTCCAGTTCTCCCAGAGGTGGCAGCGCGTCAGCGTTGACGAAGAGGGCGGGCCCGTTTTCTTATTCGCCCAGAGCCTTCTTGACGATGGCGCTGACAGCAGCCAGAGCCTCATCGATCTTGGTCTCGTCCTTCAGGCCAGCCATTGCAAAGTCCGGCTTGCCGCCGCCCTTGCCGCCAGCAATGGCAGCGATCTCCTTGACCAGAGCACCGGCCTTCAGGCCCTTTTCCTGTGCCTGCTTGCTCACAGTGACAGCCATAGTGATCTTGTCCTCAGCCTTGCCCACCAGAACCGCCACAGCGGGCTTCACAGCCTTGTCGCGGATGGTATCGCACATGCCGCGCAGGGTGTCGCCGGTGGTGCCGGTGAAGTATGCAGAAGCGATCTTCACGCCGCCGATCTCCTCGGCATTGTCAAACAGGCTGGTCACCTTGGAAGCGGCGACCTGTGCCTTGATCTCTTCCAGCTCCTTGGCCAGAGCCTTGTTCTCAGCCATCACGGCCTCGGCACGGACGGGCAGAGCGGTCACGTTGTTGGCCTTCAGGGTGTTTGCCACGGTATGCAGCATAGCCTCCTGCAGGTTTGCACGGATCAGCAGGTTGCGGCCGGTGACAGCCTCGATGCGGCGGATGCCCGCAGCAACGGAGGCCTCGCTCACGATCTTGAAGCCGCCGATCTGGGCGGTGTTCTTCACGTGGGTGCCGCCGCAGAACTCGGTAGACCAGCCCTCGATGTCCACAACACGCACGACCTTGCCGTACTTTTCGCCGAACAGAGCCATTGCACCCAGCTTCTTGGCTTCCTCAATGGGCATTTCCCGGACGGTGACGTTCATGGACTCGTAGATCTTGTCGTTCACGATCTTCTGCACGCGGGCCAGCTCCTCGGGAGTGACCGCGCTGAAGTGGGTAAAGTCGAAGTGCGTGATCTCTGCATCCTGATAGGAGCCTGCCTGATGCACATGGTCGCCCAACACTTCACGCAGCGCTGCCTGCAGCAGATGGGTGGCGGTGTGGTTGCGGGCAATGGCCATGCGGTATTCCTTGTCCACCTGAGCGTTCAGATGGTCGCCCACCTTCACGATGCCGCTCTCCAGCACGCAGGTGTGGACGTAGTAGCCCTTGGGGGTCTTCTTCACATCCAGCACGCGCAGGCTGCAGTCAGCGCTGTTCAGCACGCCGTGATCCGCAGCCTGACCGCCCATCTCAGCGTAGAAGGGAGTCTTATCCAGAACCACCAGCACGCCATCCTTTGCTTCCTCATCGGTAGCAATGGCATCGGTCAGGGTCTCCTCGTCGCTCAGGGCGACCACGACACCGGTGTCGTTCAGGGTCTCGTAGCCGGTAAAGACGGTGGGCTCTGCATTCAGCGCACCGAACAGATCCTCGCTCCAGCCGGAGATGTTCTTCTTCAGGCGCTCCGCACGGGCACGCTCCTTCTGCTTGGTCATTTCGGCGTGGAAGCCTTCCTCGTCGATCTCAATGCCCTGCTCCGCAGCGATCTCCTTGGTCAGATCCAGCGGGAAGCCGAAGGTATCATTCAGCTTGAACACGTCCAGGCCCTTCAGCAGATGCTCATGTGCCTTTTCCAAACCGTCGATCATGTTGTTCAGGATGTTCATGCCGGCATCAATGGTGCGGGCAAAGTTTGCCTCCTCGGTGCCGATGACCTTCTTGATATAAGCATCGTGCTCGCGCAGCTCGGGGTATGCGGTCTCGCTGGACTGGATGACAGTCTCCACCAGCTCCACCAGGAACGGGTGAGTGATGCCCAGCATACGGCCATGGCGGGCAGCACGGCGCAGCAGGCGGCGCAGCACATAGCCGCGGCCCTCGTTGGAAGGCAGGATGCCGTCGGACACCATGAAGGTGCAGCTGCGGATGTGGTCGGTGATGACACGGATGGAGATATCGGTCTTGTCGTCCTCGCCGTAGGTCTTGTTGGCAATGTGCTCTACATGGTGCAGCACGCTCTGCACGGTGTCAACCTCAAACAGGTTGCCCACGCCCTGCATCACGCAGGCCAGACGCTCCAGACCCATGCCGGTATCGATGTTGGGGCGTGCCAGACGCTCGTAGTGGCCCTTGCCGTCGGCGTCGAACTGGCTGAACACCAGATTCCAGATCTCCATATAGCGGTCGCAGTCGCAGCCCACGCCGCAGGTCGGCTTGCCGCAGCCGTACTCGGGGCCGCGGTCAAAGTAGATCTCGGAGCAGGGGCCGCACGGGCCGGAGCCATGCTCCCAGAAGTTGTCTTCCTTGCCCAGACGCACCATGTGGTCGGGGGCGATGCCCACCTTCTTGGTCCAGATATCGTAAGCCTCGTCGTCCTCTTCGTACACAGAGATGTGCAGGCGGTCCTTCGGAATGGCCATCCACTCGTCAGAAGTCAGGAACTCCCATGCCCAGGGAATGACCTCTTCTTTGAAGTAATC
Source organism: Faecalibacterium sp. 9 (assembly GCF_048320955.1). Taxonomy (NCBI): domain Bacteria; kingdom Bacillati; phylum Bacillota; class Clostridia; order Eubacteriales; family Oscillospiraceae; genus Faecalibacterium; species Faecalibacterium sp. 9. The sequence continues at coordinate 237,339 of NZ_JBLWGB010000003.1, read as the reverse complement.
CTGGAAGGAGAAGTTGCCCAGCATTTCAAAGAAGGTGCCGTGGCGGGCAGTGATGCCAACACGCTCGATATCCGGGGTGCGGATACACTTCTGGCAGGTGGTCACGCGGTGACGGGGCGGCTCTTCCTGAGCCAGAAACCACTTTTTCATCGGTGCCATGCCGCTGTTGATGAGCAGCAGGCTGGGGTCGTTCTTGGGCACCAGCGGGAAGCTGTCCAGACGCAGGTGGCCCTTGCTCTCAAAGAAGCTCAGGTACTTTTCACGCAGTTCATTCAAACCGGTCCATTGCATAGGTTTTCTCTCCTCGATTGTCCTTGGCGTTTGCACGTCAGATTTATGATTATGGCAGACGGGGCGGGTGGGCGCAGAAAACAAAAAACAGCCCCATCCCAAAAGGGACGAGGCTGCCTGTAAACTGCTCCGTGGTACCACCCAAATTGCAAAGGATAAAATGTGTCCCCTGCCGCTTTCGGCGCGTTAACGCTGCGCTGCGTCCGACTTGTTTCGCCGGAAGCTCCGGGGCGGCACGAAACGAGACCTGCCGGAGCGCCTTGCAGCTGGGAGCGCTCTCTCTGGGCGGCGGTGTACATTTCTGACCCCATCATTGCCATCTGTCATAATATTCATGCACATGCGGAAAGCACACAGTTCTTTCCGCGTACAGTTAAATTATAGCATGAGCCGGGCGTTTGTCAACGGGTTTGGACAAAATTTTCAGTCTGCTGTGCTTGACGCAGCGTGCCTGTTCCGCTACAATAAAAATATTGAAAGCACATTCTTATTTTATAATAGAGAGGAATATTCCGTGAAGATTTTAAAAGTAAAATGTCTTGCCCCTACCCGGCTGGACAATTATCTGACCCAGCAGTACCCCGCCCTGACCCCCGGCCGCCTGAACAAGGCCCTGCGGGAGAACAAGATCAAGCTGAACGGCAAAAAGCAGCCACTTTCCACCCGCGTGATGGCCGGTGACGAGATCAAGCTGTTCATTCTGGATGAAGTTCTGGATGCGGACCGCCGGGTGGAAGGCCCGGCGTGGAAGAACGCCCGCGGCCCGGCACAGGTGGTGTATGACTGCCCGCAGATCGTCATTGTGAACAAGCCCGCCGGTCTTGCCGTGGACGGCCCGGAGGACGACACGCTGCTGAACCGCACCCTGCTCTACCTGAACCAGCAGGGCGAGTACAAGGAGAACGACCTGTACACCCCGGCGCTGTGCCACCGGCTGGACACCGGCACCAGCGGCCTTGTCATCGTTGCCAAGACCCCGGAGGCCGAAGAGCTGTTCCTTGCAGCCATCAAGAACCGCGAAGTGAAAAAGACCTACCTCTGCGTCACCTTCGGCCGTCCGACCCCGCCGGATGCCACTCTGGGCGGCTATCTGCTCAAGGACGCCGACCGCGGCATCGTGAAGATCGTGGAGGACAAGCAGCCCGGTGCCAGGGACGTGGAGACCCGGTACGAGACCATCGCCGTCTCCGGTCGTCTGGCCCTGCTGAAGGTGCAGCTGATCACCGGCCGCACCCATCAGATCCGCGCCCACATGGCCAGCATCGGCTGTCCCATTCTGGGCGACAGCAAATACGGCAACAACACCGCCAACCGCGAGCTGAAACTCAAGTATCAGGCCCTGTGCGCATGGGAACTTACCATGCCCCACTTCAACCAGCCGGACTTTGCCTTCCTCAGCGGCAAGACCTTCCACGCCCCCAAACCGTGGTATTACAATCAGGTGCTGGACGGCACGCTGAAATAAGCCCATAACACCAAAAAAGATGACCCGAAGCGGCAGGCTCCGGGTCATCTTTTTGTTTTGCGTTTTAGTGGAAGAGGCTTTCAAGCCAGCCCAGCGTGGACTCGGTCGCACTGGTAAACGAATCCTGAACTTCCTGAATGCTGTCCAGCAGCTTGGCACCCTCGGTATCTTTTACCGACCAGTAGGTTCCGGTGCTTGCAGAACCATCCGAAACCGTAAAGTCGCTGGTGAAGCAAAGGTTATCGCCATTGGAGTCGGTCACGATCACCATGTAAGTGTAGCTGCCTGCAGGCAGTTCGCCAAAACGGATCTCGCTGTCCAGCGTCTTGAAGGAAAAGCCTGCCGCATTGGGCGATGCCTGCGCCGTGACCACAGTCTGGTCATTTTCATCCAGCACCGCCACCTGAACATCGGTCAGCGTCATACCCAGTGCAGCGTTCGCGGTACCGGTCATAGCCATGCCCTTGCCTGCATGGATGTTGATGGGATAACTCATACCCTCCAGCCGCAGGCTGTCCGGCGAGGATTCAACCGCGTTGTGATCGGATGCCACGTACCAATAGCAGGAAGAGCCGTTGATCGAAACACTGGAATTTTCCAGCGGGATACGGCCGGAAGAAATATTCCCTGCCGGGTCGGAGCAGTAGAAAGTACCATTGGTGTAATCGGTCAGCAGCAGCGCATGGGGCTGTCTGCGGTCATACAGCACGATGCCCTCCGGATGCTGCGACAGCAGGGTAATGAGGGTCTGGATCTTTTCCTGTTTGCGGGAAGGCAGGGTTCCGTAGCCCACCTGCATTTCCTTATATGTAAAGCTGTGAGAGAGACCGTTGGCCCATGCCGTGGAGCGTACGCTGTTTTCTGTCACAGCGGTCCAATCCGTCAGACCATCAAGATACGCCCGGCGGCGCAGCATCATGGCTGCGGATGCCAGCGTGCAGGTGCCGCCGCGGCTCTGCTTGAAATAGAAGCCCGCGTCCACATTCAGGTCCACTGCCAGAGCAGCAGGCAGGCAGGTGAGCATTACCACCAGCGTCAGCACAAGGCTCAGCAGTTTTTTGCGAAAATGGGACGGTGCAGCGGTATTCACGGTCGATTCTCCTTTCAGCTTCTGCAATTCCTGTTATCTACCGCTATAAAGTATACCAGCCTGTTACCGTTTTGTAAACGTTTATGAAGCGTTTTTCTCAATATTAACACGTTTGGGCAGATTTTGTTAGAGAGAATGCATAGTTTCCAGAGCGATATTCTACATTTTCGACAAAAAAATCAGCCCGTAAAAAGGATGCGGGAAAAATTTTTTCAGCGCAAGTCTACCAGGTTTCTCTGATTTCCCCAGACGATCCCGGTAGTCCTTCCGGATCCTTTATGCCAGTCGTCGCAGGCATTCGATCAAAGCAGGCGTGCCTGCGATCGACCAGATAAAATCGTTGGCATTGTGGTCAGAATTGTGGTCAAAACCAAATGAGGCCAGCCCACAAGTCAAAACCACCGGCTGAGCCGGTGGCTTGAGTAAGCCCTAGAAGGGCATAATACTAGCAAAGCCCCTTAAGGGGCCACGAATGGGTCACGAATGGGTCTGCCAACTGCATTCCTGTCTCGTGGCAGGCCCCTCAAGGGGCCTTTTTAGTTTGCGGTTTATTGCAGCCTAAAATGAATCGTTCGTTAAAATCACAAGTTTCCCCAGTTGATTTTTCGATCCCGATAGAAATACTCTTTGTCGTGTCCGCTGATGGAGCGCAGTACACGGCATGGTTCTACTCTCCTTATTTATAAGGAATCTTTCTCATTTTTCAGTAGATTCTTCCAGATTCTTTCGGTACTGTGCCGGACTGACACCATACTCTTTCTTGAATACCCTGCTAAAATAGAGTGGGTTATCATACCCTACGATCTCTGCAATTTCTCCAATATTGTATTCGGTGTTCTCCAATAAGCTTTGTGCATTTACCATCCGAAGGGACAGGATGTATTGTGCAGGGCTTATTTTCATGTACTGCTTAAAATTACGGATAAACCAGTTCGTACTGATATGCAGCGATTCTGCGTAATCGTCCACACTGACCTTTGTATTATAATTCTCGTTAAAGTAGGCAACGGCGGCTTCGATTTCTTCCGGGATGCTTGTAGTTGTTTTCTCGCTTTCCTGCTGTTGCCTGCTTACTAAAAGCAGAATGATGTTGAAGAGAGAAGCAATATAGTCTTCATAGCCATATTCACATTGTTGCAGTTCCCGGATGATCTTTCGGAACAGCATTTTGTAATCCGGCAGTGTGCCGCTGTAAAAAACGTGCTTGTCCAAGGGTATTCCGTGATAGTTCAGGATGTTTTTGACATCATATCCTGTAAAGTGAATCCAGAACACCTCTGGATGATCTTCTACATAGTAGACATACTTCTGGATTTCTTTCGGCTGATAAAGCACCATGTGTCCAGAAGTCACCACTTCCTCAACACCATCGAACCAGAAGTGTGCTTTACCAGATGCCACATAGAGGATTTGATAGTCTCTGCGACCCTTTGCCCAAAAAGTAGGTAGCTTAGGGCGTTTTTTCAAGCGATAAGTGCCGCAGCTGCCTACGACCAGCGGCTTTGAGTAGTCTTTGAAATCCAAACGGGAGTTGTTCAAATATCCTGAGTTGAAATACATTCCTGCGTCCTCCTCATCTTCAGAGATTTTACAGTGATTTGAGAAATGTTCTATCAAAAAATTACAAACACTTTGATTTTGTGCATATTTTGTTCCATCTTGTCTATATCTTTTCGTTCCATTAGATTCTATAATATTTTCAGACGAAACACAAGAGATTTGGGCAACTTGCGTAATGAGAATTCCAGTCTGAAGTGCGCAGCAGATTGGTCGCGCCCACACAAAACAAGCAAGATGGGAGAAAGCACAATGACTGAGAAACGTTATCTAAAGTGGTATAATAAAGTCGGCTATGGTTCAGGCGATATTGCAGGCAACGTGGTGTATGCATTCCTGTCCTCCTTCGTCATGATCTATCTGACCAACACCGTTGGCCTGAACCCCGGTATTGTCGGCACTCTGATTGCAGTTTCCAAACTGCTGGACGGTGTGACGGACATTTTCTTTGGTTCTTTGATTGACAAAACGCATTCTAAGATGGGCAAAGCCCGTCCTTGGATGCTGTACGGCTACATTGGCTGTGCCATTACGCTGGTGGCAATTTTCGCCATTCCGACCAATCTGGGACAGTTTGCACAGTACGCATGGTTCCTGATCGCATATACTCTGCTGAACGCTGTATTCTACACTGCCAACAACATTGCCTACTCTGCACTGACTGCTCTCATCACGAAGAACAGTGCCGAACAGGTCGAGATGGGTTCTTGGCGTTTCATGTTCGCCTTTGCCACCAGCCTGCTCATCCAGTCCATCACGCTGGGTGCTGTTACGGCATTGGGCGGTGGTGCTGCCGGTTGGCGCACTGTTGCAATCATCTACGCCATCATCGGTCTGCTTGTCAACACCCTCTCCGTTTTCTCCGTAAAGGAACTGCCGGAAGGCGAATTGGTGGATACCACCAACAAAAGGGAAATCGAGCAGGACGAAAAGTACAATCTGGTTCAGGCTGCAAAGCTGCTTGCTGGTAACAAATATTATATGATGATTTGCGTCACCTACATTTTGCAGCAGATCTACGGTGCCATGATCAGCATGGGCACCTACTACGCAACCTACATCCTTGGCAACCAGAATCTGTTCGGTGTATTCTCTTGGGCAATCAACATTCCTCTGATCATCGCACTGGTGTTCACCCCGACCTTGGTTGCAAAGTGGAATGGAATGTATAAGCTGAATGTAATGAGCTATACTCTGGCAACGATTTCTCGTGCACTGGTTGCTGTAGCTGGTTACATGGGCAGCGGCAATGTGACCTTGATGCTGCTCTTTACTGCAATCGCAGCTCTTGGTCAGGGTCCTTGGCAGGGCGATATGAACGCTGCGATTGCTGCTTGCTCTGAATATACTTGGCTGACGAAGCACAAGCGCGTGGATGGCACGATGTACTCCTGCACTTCTCTCGGTGTGAAGCTGGGCGGCGGTCTGGGTACTGCCATCACCGGCTGGCTGCTGGCAGCAAGCCATTTTGACAGCGCTCTGACCGTTCAGCCGGATTCCTGCATCAATATGCTGAAGATCATGTATCTGGTGATTCCGTTTGCTCTGGATGCCATCATCACCTTCATTCTCTCTCGTATGAAGGTCGAAGAAGCAAATGAAAAACTGCGTGCAGCAGTCTGATAACAAGCCATTATCATTTCTCCTTCATCTGCTGTTCCCCGGAGGAATCCAGCGATTCCTCCGGGGAGGCTGGAGAAATATTATAAAATTATAAAAGGTAAATGAGGAAATACTATGGCTGCATTTGATTTTGCAAAAGTAAAAGACCCCACCTTTTTCAAGGAAAACGTGCTGAATGCTCATGCAAGTTTCCGTACTTACGCTTCCCGCGAAGAATATCGGACAGGCTCCTCTTCTTTGGCGTTGAAGCTGGACGGTATCTGGAAATTCGCCTACGCAAAGAACTACACCAGTGCCATCCCCGGTTTTGAAAAGACAGATTACGATTGCAGCGGCTGGGATGACATTCATGTTCCGGCACACATCCAGATGGAGGGCTACGACATTCCCCAGTATGCGAATATTCAGTATCCGTGGGATGGCCGTGAAGAAGTACAGCCGGGCGAGATCCCGCAGCGGTTCAATCCGGTGGCAAGCTATGTAAAATACTTCGATCTGCCGGAATCCATGCAGGGCAAGCCCGTCCACATCGAGTTCGAGGGTGTGGAAAGCGGCATGGCTCTTTGGCTGAACGGGTCTTATGTGGGTTACACCGAGGACAGCTTCTCCGCACACGCATTCGATCTGACTCCCTATCTCCAGCCGGGCGTGAACAAACTTGCCGTGCAGGTGTTCAAGTGGACTTCCTCCAGCTGGTGCGAAGATCAGGACTTCTTCCGCTTCTCCGGCATCTTCCGCAGCGTGTGGCTGTACGCCATCCCCACCGTGCATCTGGAAGATGTATCCGTCAAAACGCTGTTTGCCGGGGATGATTTTACTCATTCCACGCTGGAAGTTGCATTGCAGGTGGAGGGTAAGGGCGCAGCCCGTCTGACCCTGCGCCGCAGTGAACAGGAAGTGTTCTCCGAAAAAATCGCACTGAACGGCGGCTCTGCGCTGTTCAGCCATGCGGTGGAGAACCCCCACCTGTGGAGTGCAGAGGACCCGGCTCTGTATGAACTGGAAATCGAGCTGCTGGACGATGCAGGCCATCTGGTAGAGGTGACTGGGCAGAAAGTCGGTTTCCGCAAGTTCGAGCTGAAGAACAATCGGATGCTGCTCAACGGCAAGCGCATCGTGTTCAAGGGTGCCAACCGTCATGATTTCAGCTCTATTACGGGTCGTGCTGTGGGCGTACACACCCATGAGGAACTGCTTCGGGACATCATCACCATGAAGCAGAACAACATCAATGCCATCCGTACCAGCCATTACCAGAATCAGGATGCACTGTACGACCTGTGCGACGAGTATGGTCTGTATCTGATCGCAGAGAACAATCTGGAATCCCATGGCACATGGGACATCCATCAGGCGGGCATTCGCGGCATCGAGGGCGTTTTGCCCAATGATAAGCCGGAGTGGAAAGCTGTCTTGTTTGACCGCATGAATTCCACTTACCAGCGTGACAAAAACCATCCTGCTGTTCTGATCTGGTCTCTGGGCAACGAATCGTTTGGTGGTGAGACCCTGCTCCAGATGGCAGAGATGGTCCGCCGCTTTGATGACACCCGTCTGGTGCATTACGAAGGTGTGGTCAATGATCCCCGCTTCCTCGAAACCACCGATATCGAGAGCCATATGTACAGCACGGTCAAGGACATTAAAGAGTATCTGGCACAGGGCGATAAGCGGCCTTATATCGAGTGCGAATATTCTCATGCTATGGGCAACTCCAACGGTGCTTTGCACAAGTACACGGAACTTGCCGACCAGAAGGACTGCGGCTATCAGGGCGGCTTTATCTGGGATTACATCGACCAGTCCATCTGGAAAAAAGACCGCTACGGCAAGTGGTTCCAAGCCTACGGCGGCGACTTCGGTGAGCGTCCTACCGACTATAATTTCAGCGGGAACGGCATTGCCTACGGTGGTGATCGTGCTCCTTCTCCCAAGATGCAGGAGGTCAAGTTCTGCTATCAGAACATCGCCATTTCCATCGACAACTCTGGCTTTGAAGTCTGGAACAAGAACCTGTTCACCTCTACGGATGCCTTCGACTGCGTTGCACTGCTGCACCGTGATGGAAAGCTGTATCAGCAGCAGGAACTAGCCAATATTGATGTTGCTCCCGAAGAGCGTTCCAGCTTCCCGCTGCCGTTTATGGTTCCTGCGCTCCCCGGTGAATATGCAGTGACCATCAGCTTCCGTTTGAAGGAGGACACCAGCTGGGCAAAGAAGGGTCATGAAGTCGCCTTTGGACAGGGTGTGATCGCTGTGGTTCGTTCCATTCCCAGCAAGAAGGTCACGCCGTTTACCGTTACGCACGGTACACACAACATCGGTGTCCGTGGTGAGAATTTCGATGTTTTGTTCTCCGATCTGAATGGCGGCCTGACTTCCTACCGCTATGCTGGCAAGGAGATGATTCAGGAGATTCCCCGTCCCAACTTCTGGCGCGCTCCCACCGACAACGACTGCGGCAACAACATGGGCGGCGTTCGCGGTCAGTGGAAGCTGGCAAGCCTGTACGCTACCGCCAAGGGCATCGGCAAGGAAATCCCGTCTGTTCATGGCGGCACCATCCTCCAGAACCCCACCTGCGAGGTGGAAGCCGACAGCGTGGTCGTGACCTATCTCTATAACCTCCAGACCAGCCCCGCAGCAGAGTGCAGCCTGCAGTACCGTGTGTTCGGTGATGGCCGCATCCAGACCACCCTGCACTATGACCCGGTGGAAGGACTTGCAGCAATGCCGGAGTTCGGCGTACTGTTCAAGATCGACGCTGACTACGACACGGTGGAGTGGTACGGAAACGGCCCTGCGGAGACCTACTGGGATCGTCAGCATGGTGCAAAGCTGGGCATTTACCAGAACAAGGTCGCAGACAACATGGCACAGTACCTTGTGCCACAGGAGTGCGGTGCAAAGACCGCTGTGCGCTGGGCAAAGGTAGTGGACCGCAAGGGTCGCGGGCTGCTGTTTACCGCAGATGCCGCAAAGCCCATGTTCTTCTCTGCGCTGCCCTACACTCCCCATGAAATGGAGAGTGCCAAGCATCCCTACGAGCTGCCCCCGGTCCATTACACGGTCATCCGTGCTATGGGCGAGCAGATGGGCGTCGGCGGCGATGACAGCTGGGGTGCCAATGTCCACCCGGAGTATATTCCTGATGTGACCAAGCCTGTGGAGTTCACCTTTACGTTCCGTGGCATCTGATGATTGTCCGCAAATGAGGTGTTCTCTGTGAAAAAAGCGAAAGATCAGTCTGAATCTGAACCAGCCGAACTAGCATCCCTTGTTGGAGAACGGATCAGAAAGATCCGCAAAGAAGAGGGGGTTAATCCTAGAGCTTTTTACTTTACGTTGTGATATGAATGCCGCATACGTTGGGCATACTCTTTCTCCCGGCATGTCCCCGGTGCGATGACCGATGCGGATGTACCTGATCCGTTCCGTGCCATCCGGCAGGAGCTTCGGGGACAGAAGATGCCGAATATCGAAAGATAAGAAATGCCGTTCCAGTTGCTTTTGGAACGGCATTTCTCTTAATCTTCTAACCCATGGCTCCCGGCCACTTTCTTCAAATATTCCTTCGGATCGCCATTCAGAATCAAATCGGCATAGCCAAGCGGGTCATTATAGATGAGGTAATCCAATTCTGCCCTCTGCGCTATGGTCACATCCAACGCATCCTCGACCCCGGTGCAGTCGATGGAAATTTTTCTCCCATCCCGGAACAGCAGCTCCACGCAGCCGGTGTCCATGTTGAACTTGCAAACGCTTTCATCGTACTTCATGTTCGTGTCCTCCTGAAATCATGTTGTGGTTTATGTCGGTCAATCTATGATTTCGGATTTTATCTTCCACGGACACCTGCATGGAACTTGTCGGGGCAAAGCCCCTCCATCTGCTAACGCAGACCGTTCCGTCGCTTAAAAGCCCCACTGGGGCTTTCATTGCTTCGCAAACGCTAATTTTCCGAAGAAAACAAATAATCCGAACCCATCTCCTATCGGAAACAAGTTCGGATTATTTTTGTTTGGTCCGAGTGGCGAGAATCGAACTCACGGCCTCTTGAACCCCATTCAAGCGCGCTACCAAAACTGCGCTACACCCGGATATCTGTAAGCGGTTATCGCTCACAGCTCAATCAGTATACTTGATTCAGGGTGTTTTGTCAAGCTTTTTCGGCCAGATTTTTTCAAAAATCCGGTTTATTTTCCTGCAGCGGCTGATCTTTTGCGGGGAACGCTTCAAATTCAACGGTGGCAAGTGCAATTGCAAACACGCTTTCTGCACCTGCCGCCAGCAGGGCCTGCGCACAGGCCGCAGCCGTAGCACCGGTGGTGATCACATCGTCCACCAGCAGCACCTTCCGGCCTTCGATCCTGTCCGGATCTGTCACGCGGAACGCACCCGCCACATTGGCCATGCGCTGCTCAAACGGCAGGCCAGCCTGATGCTGTTTTGCACGGGCGCGGCCCAGTGCCTCCGGGTACAGCGGAACGCCCAATGCCCGTGTCAGCGGCAAAGCCATGAGCTGCGGCACATTGTAGCCGCGGGCTGTGCCGGATGCCGGCACAGGAACGATGCAGTCATATCCAAGGGACATGCCCTCCACCAGTTCCGGCAGCAGCTCTGCACCCGACATTCGCACCTCACTGCCAAAGGCCAGCTTTGCCAGCCAGACGCCCATTTCCACTGCTGCCCACGGTGCGGCATGATATTTGGTGTGCAAAACACCCCGCCGTACACAGCCCTCATACCGGAAGGGCGCCGCCGCACCGGCCAGCCTGCCCAGATAATGCTGGGAAGCATCCAGCCGCATGCCCGGCTTCCTGCGCAGTTCTTCCAGTTCTGCGGCGCAGTCCGGGCATGTGGGCACACTGCCCAGCACCTGATCGCAGAACGGGCAGCGGCGTGGATACACCAGCTGTCTTGCCCCACGCAGCAGGCGGCACGGAACGCTGTAGTAATCCATCAGTCCTTCTTAACAGCTACGATGACACGCACACGCTTGCCCGCAGCACAGCCAAAGTTATCGTACCAGCCGGTAAGATGGTAGTCGTCCGAGTTCACTTCGGTCAGCTTGGTCGCGTAATACTGGCCCTTATACCACAGGTAGACCTGTGCATCGTCCGCCATCTCAAACCGTTTCCCGTTGCTCATGACCGATGCTGCGCCCACCTGATCGATCTTCATGGGCATCAGCTGGACCATCGTCTTTACGCTGCCGGTGGTCTCCTTGCGGGCTGCAACACCGCCCACCAGCACCGGATATTTGACGTTGGTGGTGAACGCCACCTGCGAACCATTGACATAGCACACATAGGTGGCGCCGCCGCCAATGTAACGGAAGATCGACGCATAGGGTTCCCCTACAAGGGTGCCCACCTGCCGCAGACCCAGACTGAGCAGGCTGTCCGTGTTGGCCGTAATCTTCTGCCAGACGGTGGAGAGGATGTCGCCGTTGATCACGCCCCACAGCACCTCGCTGGTGGTGGGCACCAGAACACCCTTCAGGTCGCCCACGATCTTATCCTGCGTATCCGTGCTGGTGCTGGAACCGGTCGAAAGGATGGTGGCCAGCGTTTTCAGCTCGGAAGAATTGACCGAAACATTTTTGATGTCGTCCAGCACGCCATAGGTCCACAGGTCGCCGGTGACATCGTTCAGGATCAGGCGGTCGATCTCGCCTTTCTCATTCAGCGTATAGTAGCGGACATTCAGAAGATTCAGGTCTGTCCCCGCTAGGCGGCTGGGACGAATCGTCCCAGCCACACCCTCCGAAGTCGTATCCAGAATCTGCACATCGTCTGCCAGAGTGTACTTGCCCAGCGTTGCCGCATCCGCACTGACCTTGCCGGTAACGACCTTGTTCTCGATGCCGCTCACGGACTCGCCTTCCGGCGTTACGCGGATCTCCACCAGCCAGCCCGTGGGATAGTTCAGGCTTTTGTCCACATTCACAGTGCGCTGAACGCCATCGGTGCACATGACCGACACGCGCTGCAGCACATCCGCGCCGTTGTCTTCCACAAGGCTGCGGGCTGCGCCCTGTACCACACCGTAGAACACCTCATCGGCTTCTGCACCGGTGATCACGTCTGCCGCTTCGTTGTTCATGCCCAGCAGCAGGGTGACCACTTCGCCCACACCGCCGCCGTTCAGGCTGGATACCTTGGAGGCAACTGCCGTGCTGCCCAGCTGATAGCTGACGCCTGCCACGGTAACGGCCGTGGGTGCGCTGGCGCTGGGCGAAACGGCAGTGATGCGGCCTGCTGCTTTGCGGGTGTAGATCCATACAGTCTGCAGACTTTCGCTGTAATAATACACATCGTAACAGTTCAGCTCGGCAGAAGCCGAGACCTTATCGTTGCGGTAAACACTGACCGGTGCAAACGGCAGCTGGGTGCCTTCCGCTGCCACAAAGGGTCCCTTCAGGCTCTTGAGCATCACGGTAGAGGTGTCCACCTGACCGTTCGCCACCGTAAAGCCCAGGCTGGTGCCATAGGCGCCGCCGGCGGCTGTGTTTGCCGTGAGGGTGTTATACAGCAGCAGAGCACAATCCCCATAGTTCATGGTCTCGCCCTGATTGCGGTTCAGCTGGTTGCGCAGACCCAATTCCTGTGCTTTGGTCAGCTGCGCCATCGGGAACACGCCATTCAGTTCGGTCATTTTATAGCCCAGCAACTTGAGCGCTGCCGTGCAGGCCTCTTCCAGCGTAACTGCGTTGTCCGGACGGAAGGTGCCGTCGGTGTAACCGTTCATCCAGCCCTGCTGCACCGCAATGCGCACATAAGGTGCCCACTGGGAGGTGCCGGGCACATCCTTATACAGGGTGCCGATGTTGCCCTGCTGGGCTGCGCTTTCGCGGTAGGCCGAAAAGGAGACCAGCATCCTGGCAAATGCACCGCGGGTGACGGCAGCATCCAGACTGCCGGTCTGGCTGGTATCCATAGCGCCCAGCGTGATGGCCGTCTGGATGGCCGAGTTGTTCAGGCTGGCCGCCGATGCCGGCAGTACCAGCATGGACACAGCCATGCATGCTGCAAGCAGACATGCGAGAAAACGTTTTTTCATAGGTGTATTCCCCTTCCTTGATGTTTGGCTGCCGCTCTGAAGCAGCTGCCGTAAGCAGTCCGGCGCAAAGCCGGCTGAGAGGAGCTTAAAAGCTGTTTTTCGCAAGCAGGGTGCGCCGGGTCGATGCGGCGGTATGCCATGCGGACGAAAACGGCTTTTTAATCATAGCGCAGAGCCTCGATGGGATTGAGACGGGCCGCACGCTTTGCCGGCAGATAGCCGAACAGCACGCCGATGCCCACCGAAATACCGAAAGCCACCGCGACGGAGTTGAAGGACGGACTGACCGTGACCGTGGTGCCGCTGGTGAACATGGGCAGCAGCCGGTTCGCCACCATGGATACGATGTAGCCCAGTGCAATGCCCAGTACGCCGCCCAGCGCCGAGGTGGTGGCTGCTTCCACCACGAACTGCGACAGAATGGTGCGCTCCTTGGCGCCCAGCGCCTTGCGGATGCCGATCTCGCGGGTGCGCTCAGTCACCGACACCAGCATGATGTTCATGATGCCGATGCCGCCCACCAGCAGCGAAATACTGGCGATGCCAGTCAGGATCACGATGACCATGTTGATCATCTTGTTCATTTCTTCCAGCCACTCGCTGGCGCTGTAGACGTAGTAGCCGTTATCCGAACCAAGCTGATGCTGCAGTTCGCTTTCCACCGCAGACTTTGCTTCGTTGGCGCGGTTCTCATCCTCCATGACCGCGGCATAGTTGCTCACCATGCTCTGGCTGGACAGGCGCATGGCTGTGGTATAGGGCAGATAAACGCAGTCGTCATCGCTGCCCTGCTGCATGTCCGGGTCGCTCACCTTTGCCGCCAGCACGCCCACGATGCGGAACTTGTTGGCTCCGATCTTGAGCGTCTGGCCCAGGCCGTTGCCGCCAAAGGCCACGCGGTTCAGATAATCGCCGATGACGCACACCTGCTTGTTGCCCTTGATGTCCATGTACTGCAGACCGCGTCCCTGCGCGATCTGGTAGTTCTTCATAGCGGAATAGTTCTCGTCCACGCCGCTGATGGTGGACCAGCGGTAGCTGTTGGTGCCGATCTTCAGCGTGCCGCTGCCGCTGAAATCGATCTGCGGCGAGATGGACTGGATCAGCTCCGGGTACTTCGTGGGCAGCTTGTACATTTCCTCCACCGGAACGGTACGGGAGCCGTTGCCCCACACCTGCACCGAAAGGGTGTTGGTGCCCAGTGCCGAAAAGCTGTCGCGCATGCTCTTGGTCATGCCGTTGCCCAGACCCACGATAACGATGACTGCCATGACACCGATGATGATGCCCAGCATGGTAAGAAAGGTGCGCAGCTTATTGCTCCACACGTTCTGGATAGCCTGACGGAAGGTCTCAACGATCATGCTTTTTCCTCCTCATCCGGCAGATCCGGCAGCAGTGTGGGCTGCACGATGGCCTCCGGCGCATGGGAGTCGCCATCGTAGACCACCCGCCCGTCTTCCAGACGGATGATGCGGTCTGCCTGCACCGCAATGGAATTATCATGGGTGATGAGCACCACGGTGTGGCCCTCATCGTGCATCTGCTGCAGCATTCCCAGCACTTCGCGGCCGGTGTGACTGTCCAGTGCGCCGGTAGGCTCGTCGGCCAGAATGACCGCCGGGTTCCGCACCAGCGCCCGGGCAATGGAAACACGCTGCTGCTGACCGCCGGAAAGCTGGTTGGGGCGGTTCCTGAGCTTATCACCCAGGCCCACCTGCTCCAGCACCTCTTTGGCCCGGGCGTGGCGCTCGGTGCGGCCGATGCCCGCATACACCAGCGGCACCTCCACGTTCTCCATCAGGTTGAGCCTCGGCAAAAGATTATACTGCTGGAAGATAAAGCCCAGCATTTCGTTACGGATCGCAGCCAGCTCGTTGCGGCTCATCTTGCCCACATCCCTGCCGTTGAGCCGGTAAGTGCCATGGGTCGGCACGTCCAGACAGCCGATGATGTTCATGCAGGTGGACTTGCCGGAGCCGGACTGGCCGACGATGGCTACGAACTCGCCTTTTTCGATTTTCATGGTGATGTGGTCTGCTGCTTTTACCGTGGTATCGCCCATCTGGTAATACTTGCACACCTCATCAAACTCGATCAGAGCGCTCATGCATTCCTCCTGTATCAGCCTGTGATGATCACGCCGTTTGCATCTGCCGGGTCTGCAGTGTCACCCGCATCGGCAGATTCTTCCATCGGCTCCTCTGCTGTGCTGCCGTCTGCAGTGTCCGTGTCGTTCTCTGTGTCAGCTTCAGTTTTGTCCATGGCATCACCATAGCCGCCGTCATCGTAATAGTAATCGGTACTCACAGAGCTGGGGTCATAGGCCACGGTGTCGTTGCCGGTGACGCCGCTGATGATCTGGGTATAGTCGTCGTCACTCACGCCGATCTTGACCGGAACGTACACATAGCCTTCCGGTGCGGTCATATCGGGGTCTGCATTGGCGGCGCTGGGCGAATCCTTGGTCACCAGCACATAGCCGCCGCGCACGATGGCCGCATTGGGCACCGCCAAAGCGTTTTTGGCCTCCGCAATCACGATTTCCGCGTTGGCATTCATGCCGGGGCGCAGGCCCTCGGTCTCGTCGATGCGCACCGTTACCGGGTAGGTGGTGGTGCCGCCGTTGGAAGAGCCCTTCATGGAAACGCGGGTCACGGTACCGGTGTAGGTCTTATCCGGCACTGCATCTGCCGTCACCTGCACGCTCTGGCCCACCGAAACATCGCTGACCTGCAGCTCATCCACATTGATGACCATGACCAGATAGCTCAGGTCATAGATGGTGCACAGGTCTGCACCTGCGGTCAGTGCATCACCGGCCTTGGCGTTCTTCTCAATGATGGTGCCGCTGATGGGCGAGGTGACGGTGTAGTTGTTCATGGCCTCCTGCAGGTTATCCATGTTCAGCTCTGCGCTGCGCAGGGTCTCCGCAGCGGACTGGATCGCTTCGGTCAGGTCCTCACCGCTGATCTGCAGCACGATGTCGTCCTTGTTCACGGCACCGCCCTCCTGCACATTGATGGCAGTGACCGTACCGGCTGCAAGGGTGGTCAGGGTGCGCTCTGCCTGATATTCAAAGCATTTGGCTGCAATGCAGCTGACACCGTTGATGGTGGCCGTTGCCGCCTGAGCCGTGGTCAGGCCGCCTGCATTGCGCACGGTGATGGTCACGGTGCGGGTGAGCAGGTTGCCGGTACTCAGCGTATCCGTGCCGGTCACAGCGGTCACGGTGCCGGTCAGGGTCTCAAAGGTGCCGTCCAGCGTCACCTCAGCGCTCTGGCCCACCGAGAATGCGGCGGCGTCTGCCGCAGGGAACTCCAGATGCAGCACCATCTTGGAGCTGTCGCGGATGACAGCCACTTCCTGGCCGCTGGTCACTTCGTCACCCTTGGCCACCTTCAATGTAGCCACAACGCCTGCCACCTCGGCACGCACATACTGGCGGTCCACGGTCTTATCGTAGCTGCGCTGTGCCTGCTGCAGGGTGATGGAGGCCTGCTCGGCCTTGGTGGTGGCATCGGAGGCATCCACCGTGTACAGCACAGTGCCTTCCTCCACAATGTCGCCTTCCTCAATGGTGCTGGTGAGCACCTTGCCTGCCACCAGCGATTTGACATTGTATGTATTGGCCGGGTTCAGCGTACCGGTGCCGCTGAGGGAGTTGGACAGATCCCGCTTTTCCGGCGTGGTCTGCACATAATTCACATCCACATTGGCGTCCTGTGCCCTGTCCGGACGCAGGATGAACCATCCGCCCAGCACGGCCACACACGCCACCGGCACCATCCACTTCCAGTTTTTGCGAAAAAATGCAGCCACTTTGTCTTTTCCTGCGGGTCTTGCCTCACCGGCAGCCGCCTGCTGTGCCGCAGCATCCTGCTTCTTTTTAAAGATCATGCTTGCTGTTTCCTCCTGTATCTTTCAGAGCACCTCTGCCTTATGCAGGGCGCCCTGTAATTTCTGTCCGTTCTGTCTTTTCCCTTCTGCACTGTACAAAAGGGTGACATTGTTAGTTTATCGCATTTTCGCCCAATACACAAGCGTCTAAATTTTGTTTTGAGGTTTTGCGCCAAACTTTTATGGAACTTTCACACCCTTTTTCCTCCTGCATCCTGTACAAAGCAAAAGAGGCAGCGCCCCGGTCTCCCGAAGCACTGCCCCTTTTTGAGCATGATCTTTATTCTGCGGTGTTCTCTACGACCACATACACCCCGGCAGGGATGCAGGCAGCCCATGCGCCATCCTTGTCCAGCCAGCCGAATTCCTCGCACACATGGTCCGGGCACTGACTGTCCAAAAATGCGACTGCACCGTCTTTCACCTGCAAATGCACGACATAATCGCCCACATCATACAGGTAATCGTGATCCGTATCCAGCGGCAGGGTCTCGGTGATGCCGTCGCCGAAATCGACGACTGCCTGCAGACCACCGCCTTTGCCGCTGTGGGCTGCGCGCACGCCGAAATACAGCGCTGCCGCCAGCACAAGGACCACCAGTGCAAAGATCAGGTTCTTCCTCCACGGCTTCCGTTTTCTGGAACCGGAAGCTGTTTCAGCCGTTTTGCGGTTGCTCATGCAGCGTAATCGCTGGCAGCCTTACCTGCAATGCGGCCAAACACGGTGAAGTCTGCAACAGCATTGCCGCCCAGACGGTTTGCGCCGTGAACGCCGCCAGTCACCTCACCTGCTGCGAACAGGCCGGGGATAACGGTACCGTCAGCCTTCAGCACCTCAGTGTTGGTGTTGATGGTCAGGCCGCCCATGGTGTGGTGCACGCCAGCGGTGACCTTGATGGCGTAGTACGGAGCGGTATCCAGCTTGTTTGCAAAGCTGGTGCGGCCAAAGTCGGGGTCGTTCTTGGCCTCAACATAGCCGTTCCAGGTCTTCATGGTCTCGGCAAATGCAGCCTCATCAACGCCCATTGCCTTGCCCAGCTCCTCGTAGGTCTCGCCGGTCACGGTATAGCCCTTCTTGATGTAGCCCTGAATGACGCTGGAAGCATCTACCATGGCCTGATCGACCACCAGCCAGCTGTAGCTGCCGGTCTGAGCGATCTCAGCAGCAGAGACCACGTCACGGGTGCCCACTTCGTCGATGAAGCGCTTGCCCTCGGCGTTGATCAGCACAGCGCCGTCGCCGCGCAGACCCTCGGTGATCAGGGCAGCGGTGTTGGCCTCAACGGTGGGGTGGATCTGGATCTGGTCCATATCCACAGTGCCGGCACCGATGGCGGTGGCCATCTCAATGCCCTGGCCCTGAGCGCCGGCAGCATTGGTGGTCATGAAGCCCTTCAGCTCAGGCTTGTACTCGACAACCATGTCCAGATTTGCGCCGAAGCCACCGGTGGTCAGCACCACAGCCTTGGCGTTCACAGTGACGGTCTCGCCGGTAGAACCGGTGGCCTTGATGCCCACAGCAGCGCCGCTCGCATCGGTCAGGATCTCGTTGGCGGTGGTGTTCAGCAGGATCTGAACGCCAGCCTTCTCACAGTTTTCCTCCAGCAGGGGGATCATGTAGGAACCGACGGAAAGGGTCTTGCCCTCTGCGTCCACAGGGCGATGGATGCGCTTGACGGATGCGCCGCCAAAGCTGGAAACGCTGTGCAGGGTGATGCCGTGCTCGTCCAGCCAGTCGATGGCGTCAGCGCTGTTAGCGCACAGGGTCTCCACCAGAGCGGGGTCGTTGATGCCCTTGCCGCCGACCATGGTATCCAGCTCCATCAGCTCAACAGAGTCGAAGTAGCCGGTGGGGTTCTTCTGGTACTCTGCCCACTGCTCGGAGACGGTCTTTGCCAGAGCGGTGATGGTCTCGTTGTCAGCGTACTTTTCAGCAGCGGTCTTCAGGGTCTTTTCGACACCGGCAGACTCGCCGAACTCGTTCTCATCCTGATACACGGTCTTGCCGGCGTTCATGCCGCCGGTAGCGCGCACAGAGTTGCCGCCCACCATGGGCTGGCTCTCCACGATCACAACGCTCTTGCCCTCGGCAGCAGCGGTGATGGCAGCGGTCATGCCTGCGCCGCCTGCACCCACGATGACAACGTCAGCGTCAATGGTGGAATCCTCGGCCTTGGTCTCGTCGGCCTTAACCTCGATCTTATAGTCATCGGCGTTCAGGCCGGCGGCAGTCAGGGCAGCGGCTGCTGCCTCCTTGATGGCGTTGGAGGTGATGGTCGCGGTGGACACGCCGTCCACGGCGATGCTGCCGGTCTCAGCGATCTGAGCGGGCAGCTGCTCCAGTGCCAGCGTACCGATGCCGGGGGTCTCATCCTTGCCCTCAGCGGTGCAGCCGGTGATCTTGCCGTCTTCCAGCGTCAGGGTAACGGTAACGTCGCCGCCCATGCCCTTGGCAGTGCCGGTGAAATCGCCGGACACGCCGCCTGCGGTGGAAGCAGACTTGCTGCCGCAGCCGTAGCCCAGCAGGCTGACGCCCACAACAGCCGCCATAGCCAGCGCAGCCACGCTCTTGCGGATCTGATTCTTTTTCATTGTTTCTTCCTTCTCATATTCGGGTTGCTTGTGTTCGGACATCTATCAGCAAAAAAGGGGAAACTGCTCATTCGGAAAGCAGTTTCCCCTCGCTGAAACTTAGGAAAAACTTAGGCGTTAGCCTGAGCTGCAGCAACAGCGCATGCAACGGTAGCACCAACCATCGGGTTGTTGCCCATGCCGATCAGGCCCATCATCTCAACGTGTGCAGGCACAGAAGAAGAACCTGCAAACTGAGCATCGCCGTGCACACGACCCAGAGAGTCGGTCAGGCCGTAGCTTGCGGGGCCTGCAGCCACGTTATCGGGATGCAGGGTACGGCCCGTGCCGCCGCCGGAAGCGACAGAGAAGTACTTCTTGCCGTTCTCGATGGCCCACTTCTTGTAGGTGCCGGCAACCAGATGCTGGAAGCGGACGGGGTTGGTGGAGTTGCCGGTGATGGAGCACTGAACGTCCTCCTTCTTCATGATGGCAACGCCTTCCATAACGTCGTTTGCACCATAGCACTTGACGGCTGCGCGCTCGCCCTCGGAGAAGGGGATCTCCTTGACGACGGTCAGGGTCTGAGTGGGGATGTCGTACTCAGTCTGAACATAGGTGAAGCCGTTGATACGGGAAATGATGTAAGCTGCATCCTTGCCCAGGCCGTTCAGGATGACGCGCAGGGGGGTCTTGCGGACCTTATTTGCGGTGCGGGCGATGCCGATAGCACCCTCAGCAGCTGCAAAGGACTCGTGGCCTGCCAGGAAAGCGAAGCAGGTGGTGTCCTCGCTCAGCAGACGAGCGCCCAGATTGCCGTGGCCCAGACCGACCTGACGCTGCTCAGCGACAGAACCGGGGATGGTGAAAGCTTCCAGACCTTCGCCGATGGCAGCAGCGCACTCGGCAGCATCGGTCAGGCCGCGCTTGACGGCAATAGCGGTGCCCAGGGTGTATGCCCAGACAGCGTTATCAAAGCAGATGGGCTGAACGCCGCGCACGATCTTGTCGCAGTCGATGCCCTTAGCGAGGAGCATCTCGTTGCAAGCGTCCAGAGACTCCAGGCCGTTAGCCTTCAGGCATGCCTCGATTTTCGGCATGCGGCGATCCATAGATTCAAAAGTTGCCATGAGTTGTTCCTCCTCTCTTATTCCTCACGCGGGTCAATGTACTTCACAGCACCCTGATCTGCGCTGAAGCGGCCGTAAGTACCCACGTTCTTCTCGTAAGCCTCGTTGGGGGTCTTGCCGTGACGGATATCCTCCATCATCTTGCCCAGCTTGACGAACTGATAGCCGATGACCTCACCGTTGGCATCCACAGCCAGCTTGTTGATGTAGCCCTCGGTCAGCTCCAGATAGCGGACGCCCTTCTCCTTGGTGGAGAAGATGGTGCCGGTCATGGAGCGCAGGCCCTTGCCCAGGTCGTCCAGACCTGCGCCGATGGGCAGACCATCCTCAGAGAAAGCGGTCTGGCTGCGGCCGTAGACGATCTGCAGGAACAGCTCACGCATTGCAACGTTGATGGCGTCGCACACCAGGTCGGTGTTCAGAGCTTCCAGAATGGTCTTGCCGGGCAGGATCTCGCCTGCCATAGCAGCAGAGTGGGTCATGCCGGAGCAGCCGATGGTCTCCACCAGAGCCTCTTCGATGACGCCGTTCTTGATGTTCAGAGACAGCTTGCAGGTACCCTGCTGAGGTGCACACCAGCCCACACCGTGGGTGTAGCCGCTGATGTCCTTGATCTCATAGGCCTTGACCCATGCGCCCTCTTCGGGGATGGGAGCCGGACCATGCTTAGGACCTTTGGTGATCGGGCACATATTCTGTACTTGCTGCGAATAGGTCATAATCATACTCTCCTTTTGACAAATGTCGCTTTGTAGCACAAAACCGTCGCCGCGCCCTGCCGGCACAGCCGCTGCTCTGTACTGCTTGCATCCGAACCGGGCACGCTGCTCTCTTTCAGCGCCTGCACCGGTACTACCACGCATGATTTTATTATAGAGAAAGCGGACGGATTTTGCAATACATTTCCGGGAAAAACATCAAAACTATTTGCGGTTGTCTGCTGCTAACCGTCAATTCAGATGCTTTTGTCATTTCATTCGTCAATTTTTTGTCAACTTTGTCAAGGAGACAAATTTCACGCTCCTGTGTCCTGCCTGCGGGACTGCTGTCCGGCAAATTTCAGCGCCCACATGGCAGCAAAACCTGCCGCCGCACCGCCCACAGCCAGCCAGTGCCGCCCGGCTTCCAGCCCCCACAGATTTGCCGCAGCCGGAAATGCCAGACTTCCCACGCTCTGCCCCAGCGCCAGAAAACCGTAGTTCACCCCTGCGTGGGGGAAGCCGAACAGGTCCGTGGAGAGAGCAGGCAGCACCGCCGCAAGGCCGGAGTAGCAGAAGGTGAGCCCCGCATAGCAGGCCACCACCCACCAGCCCTGCGCAAACGCAAATCCCGCTGAAAGCCCCAGCGACACCGCAAACAGCAGCATGTCCGTGGGCCTGCGGCCGATGCGGTCGCTGAGCATGGGCATCAGCAGGCGGCCCGCCGCACTGCCCACGCTGCCCAGCACCACGCTCCACAGAGCAGCGTTCTCGTCCAGCCCCCGCTCCACGCCCAGCTTTAGGATGATGGGGCTGAACAGCAGCACCGCCGGGGTGGAAAAGCACACGGCCCCTGCACACAGCCAGTACTGCCGTGTGCGCAGCATCTGCCATGGCGAGAGGTCAATGGCATTTCTGTCGTTTTTCTGCTGTTTTTCGGCGTCCTGCGGCGGGTCCTGCAAGAGCAGGCTGCCCACAAGGCAGATGGGCAGCGTGACGGCTCCCAGTGCCCAGAACGCACCCCGGATGCCCTGCACGATTCCAAAGCCCCTGACCGCCGTGCGCACGAATACGGTGAGGAACGCACCGGAAAGACCCACCGCCCCGCCGATGACACCGGTGGCAAGGCCCTTGCGTCCGGCATACCACTTCTGTGCACAGGACTGGATGGACGGGTACAGAAACGCCGTGCCCAGCCCTGCCGGGATGCTGAATGCCAGAAAAAAGCTGCCTGCACTGCCGCCCGGCAGCATGGCCGCCGCAAAAAATCCGCCGCACAGCAGTGCTGTTCCCCACAGAGCCGCACACCGCGGGCCGCGGCTGTCCTGCAGAAAGCCGCCGATGACACACCCTACGCCGAACGCCGCAATGAGGATGCCAAAGGCATAGCCCGCCCCCTGCTCGCTCAGGCCGTACTCCTCCATCACCGGCTGTTGAAATACGCCCCACGCCGCCGGGATGCCCGTGAGCACCTGAATGGCTGCGCCCGCCGCAAGGATGGTCCACGGGTGTTTTGCTGCAAATTGCTGTTTCATTGCCTGCCCTCCGAATGGTTTTTCCTTTACAGTGTGCCCATTTCAATTGACAAAACGGCAGATTCCTTTATAATGAATAATGTAAAAATAAAACGGCCTCGCCCTCTCCGTCATCGCTACGCGATGCCACATTCTCCACTCTGTCGCTATTGCGACATCTCTCCCCAACCGGGGAGAGTCTTTCCTCAAAGTGGGAGGCTTTGGCAGTCCACACAAAGTTTACGGTTTTGCCAAGGGCTCTCCCTTTGGGAGAGCTGGACGCGGAGCGGCCTGAGAGGGCGAGCAGGCTATAGAGAGGAATTGCAGTTATGAAAACACAGGCATTGAAGGGCATGCGCGACCTGCTGCCCGCAGAGCAGACCCTGCGCGATTACATTCAGGGCAAAATTCTGGAGACCTACCGTGCGTCCGGCTTCGAGCGCATTTCCACCCCCATGCTGGAGGATATGGAAAATCTGGACAAATCCGACGGCGGCGACAACCTGAACCTGATCTTCAAGGTGCTCAAGCGCGGCGATAAGCTCACCGCTGCCCTGAACACCGGCGATCCCAAGCAGCTGTCCGACATGGGCCTGCGCTATGACCTGACCCTGCCTTTGAGCCGCTACTATGCCGCCAACAAGGATAAGCTGCCCAGCCCCTTCAAGGTGATCCAGACCGACCGCGTCTTCCGCGCCGAGCGTCCCCAGAAGGGCCGTCTGCGGGAGTTCGTGCAGTGCGACATCGACATTCTGGGCGATTCTTCCCCCAACGCCGAGGTGGAGCTGATCGACGTGACCACCCGCGCTCTGCTGAACATCGGCTTTACCGGCTTCACCGTCAACATCAACGACCGCCGCATCCTGCGCGGCATGCTGGAAAGCATGGGCTTTGCCGCAGATACGCTGGATTCCGTCTGCATCACCTTCGATAAGATGGACAAGATCGGTGCCGAGGGCGTCAAGGCTGAGCTGACCGAGAAGCAGCTGCCGGAAGCCGCCATTCAGGCTCTGGCCGATTTCATCGCCGCCGGTGAGGTAACGCTGGACGCCGTAGCGGCCCGCTGCGCAGATCCGGCCATCGCCGACGACCTCAAGTATGTTCTGGCCACCGCAAACGCCATGGCTGCAGGCCGCTATCAGGTAGCCTACTGCCCCAGTCTGGTGCGCGGTCAGGGCTACTACACCGGCATGGTGTTCGAGATCACCTGCCCGCAGTTCAGCGGTGCCGTTGCAGGCGGCGGCCGCTACGACAACATGGTGGGCAAGTTCCTTGGCACGCAGGTACCTGCCGTGGGCTTTTCCATCGGTTTTGAGCGGGTGTGCGGCATCCTGCTGGAGCAGGGCTATCAGATCCCCGGTGCCAAGCAGAAGATCGTCCTGCTGTACACGAAGGATGCCGATTTCCCTGCCGTGCTGGCAAAGGCCGCTTCCCTGCGTGACAGCTACAACGTGACCGTTCTGCCTCAGGGCAAGAAGCTGGGCAAACAGCTGGGCCAGCTGGAAGCCGCCGGTTTTGTGGGTGCCGCCTTTATGGATAAGGATGAGATCAAGATCTTTGCACAGCAGTAATTCTTCTGAAGCGTAAAAAGTCCCGGTGCAGTAAAACCGAACTGCACCGGGACTTTTTTGCGTTTTGCTTGCGTCTTGTATGCTTAGATGGTGAACTGTACCACGCAGAAGGCCGCGTAGATGCACAGCAGAGCGATGCCCTGCGGGCGGCTGAGCCTGCCTTTGATGAGGGCCGGCACCGTCAGCAGCAGCATCACGGCAAACATCACCGGGAACTCCAGCACCAGCGAAGCGTTGTGTCCGAACAGCATGGAGTTCTGCGGGATGGTAAAGGGTGCCACCACTGCGGAAACGCCGCTCACCAGCACCAGATTGAACACGTTCGCGCCGATGACATTGCCCAGAGACAGCGCACCGTGGCCCTTGGCCAGCGAGGTGATGGCCGTTACCAGCTCCGGCAGCGAGGTGCCCAGCGCCACAAAGGTGAGCGCAATCACCGACTCCGGCACGCCCAGTGCCTGCGCGATCAGGGTGCCGTTATCCACCAGCAGGTTCGCGCCCACGGCAATGAGCACCGCGCCCACGGCCAGCAGACCCAGCTCCCTGGCAAGGGACCCATTTTCATCGGTCTCCTCCGCTTCTTCCGGGGCGGGGGCGTTCTTCATCGCCATCACGTTGCAGACGATGTAGGCCGCGAACACGGCCAGCAGCACAAGGCCCACCGGGCGGGAGTAGTAGCCGGTGGTATAGGCCACGCCCGCGTAAAAGGCTGCTGCCGCAAAGAAGAACAGCACCGGCGTGCGCAGGCTCTTGGGGTCTACCTTGCCCGGCTTCACCGCAATGGTGATAGCCGCAATGAGGGATGCATTACAGATGATCGAGCCGATGGCATTGCCATAGGCGATCTCGCCGTGGCCGGTGAAGGCCGAGGTGGTGGAGACCATGACCTCCGGCAGGGTGGTGCCAATGGACACCACCGTAGCACCGATGAGCAGCTCCGGCACATGGAAGCGGCGGGCAATGCCCGTGGCACCATCCACAAACCAGTCACCGCCCTTGATGAGGCACAGCAGGCCCACGATGAACAGCAAAACAGGGATAAGCATAGTTTTTTCTCCTTTTGTTTCCGGCAGAGCAGCCATAAAAAAGAGACCTCTATTACAGCCTGCCCAGAAACGGGAAAGCGTAATAAAAGTCTCAAGCATCCGGCACCGCAGCGGGCATTTCTGCGGGGATGCCGCTGCAGCACGGCGCATCGTTTTGCGAACGTGCGCCCTCTACTCCCTTTTATCCGGAAAGTATTATACCGATTTTTGCACCAAAGTGCAAGAGGAACGTTGAAATTTCATCCAGCCTTGGCCACTTTCTTCGCGTTGGGATAGATGCGCTCCATACGGACGTCATCAAAATGGTCGTCCAGCAGCGTATCGATGCTGTTTTTGGGGCCTTCACCGCTGGTGCGGGCATCGTACCGGGCCAGCGCCAGCGCACTGGTGAGCATGTTCACCGCCATGAACACTGCCAGCAGGACGGTCATCCATGGGCGGACGCGGCTGCGCACCTTCTCCATGCCTCTGAGCACCAGCGGATAGCCGTAGCGCATCCATATCACCGCCGCAATGCCCCAGAAAAAGCAGTACAGCAGGTTGATGCGCCCGCCCAGATTGAACTTGAACTTGCTGTAGTCCCAGAACACGGTGCCGAACAGCAGCTCGGTGACGGCGCTGCACACGTATTCGTACACACCGCCCATGACGGTGCCGAAGGCGAACAGGTAGCGGTCGCTCCGGTCCTTTTCCTGACGCAGCAGCACCGTTGCCAGCACCAGCGCCAGACCCCACACCACGCTGAACGGCCCCCAGACCAGACTGGAGCGGCTCATCCAGACCCCGGCGGTCACGCGGCAGAACACCGTCTCCACCATGTCGCCCAGAAACGCGCCGATCACGAACAGCCACAGCAGGTCGGACACGCTGAGGAAGTTCTTTTCCCCCTTCCGGAGCGCAGTCTGCTCCTGCCGGGCCGCAGCCGGGTAGGCGTGCTGGATGCGTTTTTCAATGTAAAGCGCGATCCTGCGGCGCAGCGTATCCGACCGCTCCCCCAGTCTCTGATTGAGCTGCTCCAGCACCGGGTGCCGGGCCGCATACTGCTGCACCAGCACCGCCGAACCGATCTGGTCCAGCACCGCCACCGTCAGCGAGACCCATACTGCCGGACGCAGCAGCCAGACCGGGATATGCGCACACAGCCGCAGCAGCACATCATTGCCCCACAGCACACTTGCCGTGCCCAGTGCACCCCACAGCAGCGAATACTGCAGGCACACATAGCCGTTCAGATTGAATTTTTTGCCGGAATAGTCCCACCACTTGCGGCGGTGCAGGCGTTCCAACAGCTTGGCGGTGATCCATTCCATCACCGTTGCCGCCATCATGCAGGCAAAGAACAGGTAGACCGGCTCAGTGCGCAGGTCGCCGAAACTCACGGCCAGCAGCACGCCGGTGGTACCGTAGATAAAGCAGAACGGGCCTGCCGCCGCACCGCGGTTGGCAAACCTTCCGCCCCGGATGGTCGCGACTACCGTCTCCGCCACCCAGCCCAGAAAGGAATATACAAGATAAATAACACTCAAAGTATAGAAGTTCAGCGTCATAAGGTTCCTTTCGCTTCCAGTTTTTTTCTTACTGCATTGATTGTACCCGTTTTGGGCGCTGTGTACAAGAGCCGTGCAGAAATTTTGTCACTCTGCGACGCGGCAGGCTCTCCGGGCATCTCTGAAAAGACGAAGATCCAGCCTGTTGCTTTGTTTTCAGATACATCTTAGAAAAAGGCCCTGCCATCCCGAAGGACAGCAGGGCCCAAAATTACAGTTTGAATTTACAGAGCGGAATCACAGCTGGCTCTTATACAGCTCCACGATCTCCTCCACACTGGTGTCGCGGGGGTTGCCGGGACGGCAGGCGTCTGCAAATGCGGACTCGGCGAGGAACTGGATATCCTCTTCCTTCAGGATGCCGTGCAGATTTGCGGGGATGCCCACGTCTGCGCTCAGCTGCTTGACGGCGGCGATGGTGGCGTCAGCGGCTTCCACATCGTTCATCTCGTCGATGCCCACAACGCCCATGGCCTTGCCGACTGCGCGGTAGCGCTCACCGGCGACGCTCTTGTTGTACTCCAGACCCACCGGCAGCAGGATGGCGCAGGCCACACCGTGCGGGGTGTCATACAGAGCGGACAGGCCGTGTGCCATGGAGTGGACGATGCCCAGACCCACGTTGGAGAAGCCCATGCCGGCGATGTACTGGCCCAGAGCCATGCCCTCGCGGCCTTCCGGGGTGTTCTGCACTGCGCCGCGCAGGCTCTGGCTGATGAGCTTGATGGCTTCCAGATGGAACATATCGGAGATGACGCAGTGGCCCTTGGTGATGTAGCCCTCGATGGCGTGGGTCAGAGCGTCCATGCCGGTGGCGGCGGTCAGGCCCTTGGGCATGGAGGACATCATATCGGGGTCAACCACAGCGATCTCGGGGATATCGTTGGTATCCACGCAGACGAACTTGCGCTTCTTCTCCACATCGGTGATGACGTAGTTGATGGTGACCTCGGCAGCAGTGCCGGCGGTGGTGGGAACAGCGATGGTGAACACCGCGTGCTTCTTGGTGGGAGCAACACCTTCCAGAGAGCGGACATCCGCAAACTCGGGGTTATTGATGATGATGCCGATGGCCTTTGCGGTATCCATGGAGGAGCCGCCGCCGATGGTCACGATGCAGTCAGCCTCGGCGGCCTTGAAAGCGGCCACGCCGTCCTGCACGTTGGCGATGGTGGGGTTGGGCTTGATCTCGCTGTAAACAGCGTAGGCAAAGTTTGCA
The DNA here is from genome assembly GCF_048320955.1 of Faecalibacterium sp. 9. NCBI lineage: Bacteria > Bacillati > Bacillota > Clostridia > Eubacteriales > Oscillospiraceae > Faecalibacterium > Faecalibacterium sp. 9. Next base: position 209,052 of record NZ_JBLWGB010000003.1, on the reverse strand, counting down.
GCATCCAGCAGATCGGTGACCTTCTTGGTGACGCCGAACTTGATCAGGTCGGGGTCGGAGCAGACGAATGCCTTCTTGTAGCCGCGGGCGGTCAGTTCGGGAACGATGTTCTCAATGGCACCGTGGCCATGGTAGGAGATGGTATTCAGAACGATGCGGTCAGCCATAGTTATTTTTCCTCCAAATCTCTTTTCCGCCGCTTTTCGGGCGGAGCTCTCTGTTTTTCAGAATAGCACATTGTCAAAAGCTTTGCAATGTGAAATTGTTTGAATTTATTGTAATTTTTTATCTATGTGCAGTGTTTTATGGGTACTTTTTCCAATTTACCGCAGTTTTATAATGTTTTTTCTTTTTCCCCTTGACAAGCAGCGCAAATCGTGTATTATTGTATCAAGCGCTTAATACAGCAAGACAAGGAGATGATATCATGGGCGAACAGTTTGATGCCAGCCGCCCGATCTATGCCCAGCTTGTGGAACGGCTCAAGGCCCGGATCCTGGCCGGCACCTACCCGCCGGGCGGGCATCTGGATTCGGTACGGGATCTGGCCGCAGCCGCCGGGGTGAACCCAAACACGATGCAGCGGGCCCTTGCCCAGCTGGAGACGGAAGGTCTGGTGCACACCGAACGCACCGCAGGCCGCTATGTTACGGAGGACACTGCATTGATCGAACAGCTTCGTGCCGACACCGCCCGGACGCTGGCGTCGGATTTTCTGGAAAAGATGCGCGGCATCGGCTACAGTCCCGCACAGGCGGCCGCGCTTTTGGAACACTGGGACGCAAAGGAGGACCGCAATGAGTGAGCTTTTGAGCTGTGAAGCACTGACCAAGTGCTATCAAAAGGATAAGACCGCACTGGAAAATGTAGACCTGCACATCGGCTTTGGCCGCATCGTGGGGCTGCTTGGCCCCAACGGCAGCGGCAAGACCACCCTCATCAAGCTGGCGAACGGTCTGCTGCAGCCCAGTGCAGGCAGCATCCGGATCGCCGGCATGACCCCCGGGCCGGACACCAAAGCCATCGTGTCCTATCTGCCGGACGCCGACTGGCTGCCGGACTGGATGCGTGTGGAGCAGCTGGTGGAAATGTTCCGCGAATTCTATGCCGATTTTGACCCCGCCAAGGCGAACGAAATGCTGGCCCGGCTGGAACTGGAACCGAAGGCGCGGCTCAAAACCCTGTCCAAGGGCAGCAAGGAAAAGGTGCAGCTGATCCTGGCCATGAGCCGCGCCGCAAAGCTCTACCTGCTGGATGAGCCCATTGGCGGCGTGGACCCTGCCGCCCGGGACTACATCCTGAGCACCATCCTGAACAACTACAGCCGGGATGCGACCGTCATTCTATCCACCCACCTCATCGGCGATATCGAGCCCATTCTGGACGAAGCCGTCTTTTTGAAGGATGGCCGGGTGTTCGCCCACCGCAATGCCGAAGAGCTGCGCGAGACCGAGGGCATGAGCGTGGATGCATATTTCCGGGAGGTATTCAAATGCTGAAACAGCTGTTAAAATATGAATTCAAGGCCACCGGCCGCACCTACGGCGGGCTGTATCTGGCCCTTGTTGCGCTGGCAGTGCTGAGCGGCTTTTCCCTGCGCAGCTCTTCCGGAGACAACTTTGCATCTCTGCTGCTGTTCGCCTACATGGTCGTAGCCGTTGCGGTGGCAGTGGTGTCCGTGATGACCATTGTGACCCGCTTCACCCGCAATCTGCTGGGCCGCGAAGGCTACCTGATGCACACCCTGCCGGTGACGGAAAGCCAGCTCATCCTTTCCAAGCTGATCTCCAGCGTGGTGTGGATGCTTTGCAGCAGCATCGTGGGTATCTTCTCCTTTGCGGTGATGCTGCTGGCTCTGTCTCTGAACAGCGCGGCCCTGCAGCAGCTGCCGGAGCTGTGGCAGAAAGTGGTAGAGATCTTCCGAGAGATCTTCCGCATGACCGGCAGCTCCGGGTGGCTCTGGCTGATCTTTGAAACGCTGAACGGGCTGGTGGCACTGGTGTCCAGCATCCTGTGCATCTATGCCGCTTGCATGATCGGCCACCAGTTCAAAAAGCACATGGTACCGGCCGGTATTCTGGCATTTTTCCTGCTGTCCTTCCTGCAGAACTGGCTGAGCTCCGGTGTCAGCAGTGCCGACATGCTGCAGGCTGTTTCCTATTCCACCCTTGGCGGTGTGGATGTTTCCATCGCTGCGCCCAGTGCTTTCACCACCCTGTTCGGGCTGGCGGTCAGCATTGCCTTTGCCGCAGGGTACTTTCTGCTGACCCGCTGGCTGATGGAGCACAAGCTGGATCTGGAATGATTTTAATGTCCTCCGCTTTCGCTCTGGACATTTTCAGCGGAACTATTTCTTAATTGCAATTTGTAAAAGGCCGAACCATAAACTTCATCTGATACAAAAAAACATCTGCAAGCTGCCCCATTCCGGGCAAAGTTTGCAGATGTTTTTCTTGTTATAGAGTGTTCAGCACTCGTCGTACTGCTTTTTCAGGTAGTTCAGGCATTCCACCGCGTTTTCCGGGGTGGTATTCTCCAGCGTTGCAAAGATATAGGGCTTTTCCTGCTTTGCAAACCGCAGGATGGTGCGGTAGTCCTCCATGCCTCCCTGCCCTGCACCCGTAGCAGCCAGCTGGCCGCCCGCATCCTTGCGCAGGAAATCCTTGAAGTGGATCATGGCAATGTCCTTGCCCAGAAGCTCGATGGCCTCGGCGAACACTTCCTCGCGGCGGTCCACATTTTCCATGTTCAGCAGGTTGACGGGGTCGAACAGGATCTGCAGATTCGGGCTGCCGATCTCGTCCAGCACGGTGCGGGCGCGTCTGGCATCGTACACGATGTGCTTGACCACCGGCTCAATGGCAATGGTCACGCCGTACTGCTCGGCACAGCGCACCACCGGCTTGAAGTTCCGGATAAAAGTAGCAAGGGCTTCGTCGCTGCGGCACTCCGGACAGAATTTGTACTCCGCGTTGGGCGCACCGGTCTCGGTGCCCACCATTCCGCAGCCCAGCAGGCTTGCAAAGCGGATATGAGCATAGTATTTTTCCTGAATGGCGTGCAGGGCATCCGCATCCGGGTGAGCCAGATTGAGATAGTTGCCCAGCACGGCAATGTCGATGCCGTTTTTCTCAAACAGATGCCGCAGGTACAGCGCATAGCCGGGGGTCAGGGCGCTGGGGGTGCAGGGCAGCTCCTTGAAGGATTTGCTCAGGGCCACATGGGCGCAGGTAAAGCCTTTCTGGCGCACCAGCGGCAGCACCTGTTCAACGGGCAGCTTTTCCGCGTCATGCAGACGCAGGCCGAATTGGATCATGGAAAACCTCCTCCTTTCCCGCACAACACGCGGGGTTGCATTGACCTTATTATACACGAAAGCTGCGTTCCATGGAACAGCCTGAAACAAAAAAAGAGCATCACTTTGCACCCTCAACGGATACAAATGATGCTCTTTTTTCAGATCTGGTCCCAACAGATGCGGCTCTTTCTCAGCGCCGGTACTTTGCAGCGGCCTGCAGGCGCTGCATCGCACGGTCGAGCGCGATCTTGCTCTGATAATATTCATGCATGCTCTGCTGATGCTGCAAACGCTCCTCGGCACGGATGCGGGCAGCCTCGGCACGGTTCTTGTCGATATCCTCCGGACGCTCGGCGCTGTCCACCAGCACCATCACGTAGGCAGGCGTCACCTCGGCAATGCCGTCGCCTACCAGGATGTCCTGGCTTTCACCGTTCACCTCAAAGTGCAGGATGCCCATGTGGATGGCCACCAGCACCGGGCTGTGTCCGGCCTGTATGCCGTACACGCCATCGCTGATGGGCAGCACAAGGTCTTCGCAATCGCCCTGATAGTACTCACCGCTGGACGCAGTGATGCTCAGCATGAACTTGTTCATCAGACGGCACCGCCCTTTTCCTCAGCCAGCTTTTCCGCTGCCTTCTGGCGGGCATCTTCCAGCGTACCAACGTTGAAGAAAGCCCACTCCGGCAGATCATCGGCCTCGCCGTCCACAATGGCGGCAAAGCCGCGCACGGTATCCTGCAGCGGCACATACTTGCCCTTCAGGCCGGTAAAGTTCTCGGCCACAGCAAAGGGCTGGGAGAGGAACTTCTGCAGCTTGCGGGCGCGGGCAACGGTGAGCTTGTCGTTCTCGTCCAGCTCATCCATGCCCAGAATGGCAATGATGTCCTGCAGCTCCTGATAGCGCTGCAGAATGGACTGCACCTTGCGGGCCACGCGGTAGTGCTCCTCGCCCACGATATCTGCTTCCAGAATGCGGGAGGTAGATGCCAGCGGGTCCACGGCCGGGTAAATGCCCTGCTCCACGATCTTACGGGACAGCACGGTGGTGGCGTCCAGATGTGCAAAGGTGGTGGCGGGGGCCGGGTCGGTCAGGTCGTCGGCGGGGACGTAGACGGCCTGCACAGAGGTGATGGAGCCTTCCTTGGTGGAGGTGATGCGCTCCTGCAGAGCGCCCAGCTCGTTGGCCAGAGTGGGCTGGTAGCCCACAGCAGAAGGCATACGGCCCATCAGAGCGGACACCTCGGAGCCTGCCTGCACGAAACGGAAGATGTTATCAATGAACAGCAGCACGTCCTTGTGAGTCTCCTCACGGAAGTACTCTGCCATGGTCAGGCCGGTCTCAGCAACACGCATACGTGCTCCTGGGGGCTCATTCATCTGACCAAAGACCAGTGCGGTCTTGCTCAGAACACCGGATTCGTTCATCTCGCCCCAAAGGTCGCAGCCCTCGCGGGAGCGCTCGCCGACGCCGGTGAAGATGGAGTAGCCGCCGTGCTCGGTGGCCACGTTGTGGATCAGTTCCTGGATCAGCACGGTCTTGCCGACGCCTGCACCGCCGAACAGACCGATCTTGCCGCCCTTTGCATAGGGGGCCAGCAGGTCGATGACCTTGATGCCAGTTTCCAGGATCTCGGTCGCGGGCTTCTGCTCTGCAAAGCCGGGGGCCTTGCGGTGGATGGGCCAATGCGGCACATCATCCACAGAGCCCTTGCCGTCGATGGGTCTGCCCAGCGGGTCGAACATGCGGCCCAGCGTGGCTTCACCCACCGGTGCGGTCAGGCCGTGGCCGGTGGCCTGCACGGTCATGCCCTTGCCCAGACCCTCGCTGGCGGAAAGCATGATGCAGCGCACAGTAGTCTCGTTGACATGCTGTGTCACTTCCATCGTGCGCTCGGTGCCCTCGGCGGTCACGGTAAGCGCTTCCTGCAGGGCAGGCAGCTTGCCTGCGGTGAACTGCACGTCCACCACAGGGCCGGCTACGCGAATAATAGTTCCCTGTATCATTTGGATTGCCTCTTATAATCTGTATATTGCAAACACGTTAGCATCCTTGCCCTCTCCGTCAGCGCCTGCGCGCTGCCACATTCCCCACTCTGTCGCTATTGCGACATCTCTCCCCGGCCGGGGAGAGTCTTTCCTCAAAGTGGGAGACCTTGGCAGTCCACGCAAGAACTCCGGGTCTGCCAAAGGCTTTCCCTTTGCGCAAAGCCGTCCGGAAGGGCAGGTATCTTATTCCCGGTCCTGCACGGCAGCCGCACCGCCGATGATCTCGGTGATCTCCTGTGTAATGGAGCCCTGACGGGTGCGGTTGTATTCCAGCTGCAGCTCCCGGATCATATCGTTGGCGTTCTTGGTGGCGGAATCCATGGCGGTCATACGGGCGCTCTGCTCTGCGCAGAAGCTCTCGGTCATGGCACCAAAGATCATGCCGTGCATATAAATGGGCGCGATTTGTTCAAACACCGTCCATGCAGACGGGAACATCTCCACATCGCCCTTCGGATCGCCCAGACCCTTGGGGGCAGGCTGCAGATGGGCGCGGTCCAGCGGAAGCAGACGCACCATGGTGGGCTCGCTGGTCAATGCATTCTCGATGCGGGTATAGATGAGATAGATCTCATCCAGCTTGCCGGTCTTGAAATCATCGATGGCGTCCATCGTGATATCGCGGGCGCGCTGCAACGTGGGCTCCGTGGCGCCGTAGTGGAAATCCTCCACCAGCCGCGGGTCCTTGTGGTACAGCGCGCGGTAGCCGGTCTGGCCGATCACATAGAACCGGTCATTCTCATCCGCATTTTCCTTGAGGAACTTGATGATGTTCTGGTTGTAAGCGCCTGCCATGCCCTTATCTGCCGTCAGCACGATGTAAGCGCGCTTGGGGTTTGCGATGTTGCGTTCGTGGAAGAACGGATGCACCGGCTCTTCCGGCAGGTGGGGCACCACGCGGGAAATGGTATCGCGCATACGGTTGAAGTAGGGCGATACATTCTGGTAGTTCTTACGTGCCTTGCGCAGCTTGGACGAGGAGATCAGGTACATGGCGTTCGTGATCTTCATGGTGTCCTGAATGCTCTCGATGCGCTCCTTCAGCAGCTTACTGGACGGCATGGCTGTCGCCTCCCGCATAAGCTTTCCAGGCGTTCAGGATGGCATCGACCATTTCAGGTTCCAGCTTGCCGGTGGCGGTGATCTTATCCATCGTACCGGACACATCCGCGCGGAACTGACGCACAAATGCGGAAGTTTTGGTGCGCAGCTCGGCAGTGGGCAGTTCGTCCAGCACACCGTGGGAAGCCAGCACCAGCGTGACCACCTGCTCGGCGTCGGACTTGGGCTGATACAGCGGCTGCTTGAGCATTTCCATCAGAGCCTTGCCGTGATCCAGCTGGCGGCGGGTTTCCGCGTCCAGATCCGAGCTGAACTGCGCAAAGGACTCCATATCCTTGTACTGTGCCAGCTCGATACGCAGGTTGGCGTTGGCCTTCTTCATGGCCTTGGTCTGGGCAGCGCCGCCCACACGGGACACCGACAGGCCCACATTGACGGCCGGGCGGTTGCCTGCATTGAACAGGGCGCTCTCGAGGAAGATCTGACCATCGGTGATGGAAATGACATTGGTGGGGATGTAGGCCGAAACGTCGCCTGCCTGCGTCTCAACGATGGGCAGTGCGGTGATGGAACCGCCGCCCAGATCGTCGCGCATCCGGCAGGAGCGCTCCAGCAGACGGGAGTGCAGATAGAACACGTCGCCGGGGTAAGCCTCACGGCCCGGAGAGCGGCGCAGCAGCAGAGAAATGGCACGGTAGGCCACTGCATGCTTGGACAGATCGTCGTAAACGATCAGCACGCTCTTGCCCTGACTCATGAAGTACTCGGCCAGTGCGGTACCGGCATAGGGTGCGATGTACTGCAGGGGAGCAGAGTCCGAAGCAGTAGCCGCCACGATGGTGGTGTAGCTCATGGCACCGTGCTTCTGCAGATCGCCTGCCACGCGGGCAATGGAAGAAGCCTTCTGGCCGATGGCCACATAAATGCACAGCACACCGGTGTTCTTCTGGTTCAGGATGGCATCCGTGGCGATGGAGGTCTTGCCGGTCTGGCGGTCGCCGATGATCAGCTCACGCTGGCCGCGGCCGATGGGGAACATGGAATCGATGGCGAGGATGCCGGTGTGGAGCGGGGTATCCACGCTCTGACGCTCCAGAATACCGGGGGCCTGCTTTTCGATGGGGTTGTAGCCCACAGCTTCAATGGGGCCCTTGCCATCGATGGGCTCGCCCAGCGGGCTGATGACACGGCCCAGGAAGGCATCGCCCACCGGGATACCGGCACGCTTGCCGCTGCGGGTCACCATGGTGCCCACGCCGACGGTCTCAGCTCCGTCGAACAGCATGATGCCCAGCTGTTCGGGGTCCACGCTCTCCACCATGCCCTTGGCACCGTTGTCGAAGGTGACGATCTCGCCGTACACGGCGCGGTTCATGCCCTCGACGTGCACGATGCCGTCGGCAGAGGAGATGACCACGCCGCCCTCGGCAGAGGTCTCGGCGGGCTTGTAGTCCTCAATGCGGGTCTTGAGGGTAGCCAGCGAGGGCTTGCCCTCCATCATCTTGTCCAGCTGATGACGGCCGGAGTTATCGAACACACGGTCGCCCACCTGCAGGACATAGCCGGACAGCAGGCTCTCGTCCACCGTCACGTTCAGGATGACATCGGTGGCGTCATACAGCTTGCGGACCTCGGCGCGGACCCGGTTCAGCTCCTCTTCCCGGGGCTTGCGGGCGCTGCGCAGCTCGGCCTTGACGATGCGGTTGTCCGCAAAAAATTCACGACTGAATTCAGTTGCCATTGCCTGCACCTGCTTTCTCCAGCAGATCGTCCAGCAGACGTGCGTCGTCCTGGGCGGTCAGATTGCGGGCCAGCAGCTTCTCGCACATCGCACGGGCCAGTGCCGTGGTCTGGGCATCGGCTTCCCGCAGCTTGCTCTGGCGTTCGGCCTCGGCGCTCGCCTTGCCGGCGGCCACGATGGCGTCTGCCTGCTTGCGGGCATCTGCCAGCAGCTGCTGCTTTTCGACCTCAGCCTGCTTTTCGTAGGCTTCGCGGCGGGCAGCGGCCTCATTGTCCACATTGCGCAGTTTTTCCTGTGCGGCGTTCATGGTCTCTGCGGCTTCCTTCTTGGAGGTCTCCGCATCGGCCAGGTTTGCGTCCACCATCTGCTGGCGCTTTGCGATCACGTCCTGAACAGGCTTGAACAGGAACTTGCGCAGCACCGCATACATGACGAGGACGTTCACGACGGTCCACAGCAGGTTAATATCCAACTTCAGCATTCGTCTGCGCCTCCGTTACTGACCCAGGAACAGGATGATCAGCAGTGCAACGACGAAGCCGAAAATTGCAGTACCTTCTGCCAGAGCAGCGCCCAGCAGCAGGTTGGTCTGGATCTTGCCGGATGCCTCGGGCTGACGGGAGATTGCCTCCGTTGCCTTACCCGTTGCGATGCCGATGCCGATACCGCCGCCAATGCCGGTCAGCGCTGCAATGCCAGCGCCCAGAGCAATCAAACCATTCATAGTAATAATCTCCTTTTAAATTCAGTAAATATCAATGGATCAGTCTTCTCCGCCCATGGTCTCTTTCATGAACAGTGAAGTCAGGAACACGAACACGTAGGTCTGGATCAGACCGTCGAACAGGTCAAAATACAGGCTGAACACCGCCGGGACGAACACGGGCACCACGAGCTTGATCAGCTCCATGATGACGAATGCACCCAGCACGTTGCCGAACAGTCGCATGCAGAGGCTGGTGGGGCGGATGGCGATCTCGAGGATGTTCATAGGGGTCATGACCGGCGTGGGGGCAGACAGACTCTTGAGGAAGCCCACGCCGCCGCGTGCCCGGATGCCGGCACCCTCGATCAGGACGATGCTCATCAGCGCCAGCGCTGCGGTCACATCCAGATCCTTTGTGGGGGGCTTGACGCCGAACACGCCGATCAGGTTGCTGAAGGCGATGTAGATGGCCACGGTCATCAGGTAAGGCACATAGCGCCTGCCCTTTTCGCCCAGCAGACCTTCAAAGAAATTGGTGCCTGCGAGGTAGGCCATTTCCAGCACGGCCTGACGCTTGCTGATGTGGTCCACCTTCAGGTTTCTGGTAAGCAGGATCGAGCCGATGGTGACGATGGCCAGGATCACCCAGCTGATGACCACGGATTCCGGGATCTGCAGCGGGCCGACCTTGACGTATTCGACGGTCAGCTCTTCCATCAATGCTTTGGTCAGATTATTCAATTGTTTTTCCTCCTTCCTGAAGAATAGGGTTCCGGGGGTAAGACCGCCGCACCGCCCCGGCGGCGCAGCGTCCTTCTTATCGCTCGAAGAAAAGGCGCAGCTTTGTGAAAAAAGCAAGGAAGGCGTTCGGCTTTGTCCGGTCACGCCCTCCCTCCTGCACGGATCACTTCGTCTTTTTTCGTTGTGTATGATAGTACGATTGACGAAAATTGGCAAGTGGCTTTGTGCACATTCTACATTTTAGGTGGTTCTACTGCATTGATATATAAAAAAAGTTGTGCATCTTGTCCAACAAAACGCTCTTCGCATGTACTTTTTCCACAAATTTCTTAGCCAATTCTTAGGTTCCAATGGCTTTTTCAGGGCATTCCGGGAAATATTTCCATCAAAAATGCCCCATTGTACATGCTTTATATGCCCGATATATAAAATTCGTATAGGTGTCTCGTCCGGTATTACACCCGCTCCTATACATATTTATTATAACTGCATATCTAAAATCTGTCAGTCCGTCTGCTTTTCGCCCCGGCGGAACACCAGCCGGAAGATGGCACGGGTAAGCGGACCGCAGTACAGCAGCTGCCAGCACAGGGCCATGGGCATATTGCAGCCCCAGGTATGCACCCAGGTGCCAAAGCTGGGCTCTTTAAACAGCACCGTTGCGATCAGGCTCATCACCGGGCACATGATGCAGACGATCATCAGCGAGATGGCATAGGTGATGAACTGCGGACGATCGGTGGGCCGCATGAACATAAACGCCAATCCGGTGGCCAGTTTCTCCACCACGAAAAATTCCAGCACGCAGGCAATGGGAACCATGATCGGCATTTCGTGCAGAGCCATGACAAAGGTAGTATTGGTGACACCGCCTGTGTTCAGCGCCACATTGTAAACGATCATGCCATAGACCATAATGGCAGCCATGACAATGGTAAAGAAGATACGTTCCGGTAAAGTTTTAGGCATTTTGATTGTGTCTCCGTTTCTTTTGTGTGTAAATTTTTGCCGCAAAAAAGCCGCCCCGCGAAACTTTCATCTCGCGGGGCGGCGGCGACTACCATTCATTGGCACTATTTTAGCACAAATCCATCTGACGCATAATACCCTGTGGACACTTTCTCCCGTTTTGCGCAAAATCCTCCACAAACGACCCGGAACTTCTGGGCAGCTTTGCTGTGACTTCCCCGGCAGCCCTCTCCAAAGAGTACGATCGTCCGGACAGGCCGCACAGAAAGGGGCATTTTGTACGTTCCATCTGCCATTTTTCAAGAACTGCACAATTTTATGTTTTTATCCTTGTGCACTCTGCGAATAGACAAATCAATCAGGAATATGTATAATAAAGCCAGAAACCAGAGAAGTACAGCAGAAGCTCAAGAGAGAGCTACTCCCGCTGACTTGAAGCAGAAAGGAGCGAGACCGATGGTCGATATGGAACCCGCACAGTTTGGACAGGCTGTCGGGATTCGCTGAGAAGCAAAACAGAGGCTCACCACAAACGGGATGTTTCCCCCGTATAAAAACACAACAAAAATGAGCCAGTCTTGAGCATCAAAAATGCGATTACACGACAACCTGTCGATCAACTAAAACCCCAGCGATTCAAATAGATCCGCCGGAGATGATTCCTATGAAGGTATCTTTTGTACGGAGAGCATTATTTGAATAGCAAAAAGGAGTTCTACCAATGTACTAAGTAACTTGTCCCTGGCAAATCTAACTCGAAAGAATGTGGTAATATGAAATTCATCTTCAGAATCTCGGTGCCGCACTCCATCAGTTAAGAGAAGGGTCAGTCCAATGTACTAAGTAAATTCGTCCCCTTGAAATAGATTCTCAGTTTCCAGTAGTTTCTAAGGAGAGTCACCCTATGAAACGTTTACTCCGAAAATGAGGAACCCCAAGGAGAAGAGGCTTATGACTCCGAAGAAGTAAGGATCCAGCCGGACGAGGGCTTGCAACCGCCTCGTCCGGCTGGTTTTATTTTGTGCTGTTTTCACCAACAGTCAACGCCCGATTTGTGCAAATTTTACGCAGGAAGGTTGAATACCGTCCTTGTGTTTTCACCCCTCTATGTTATAATTGTGGAAAAAGATGGGAGGTGTATTCCATGGAGTCGTTCTTTTCGTTTTCCACTCTGTTCAACCTTGTGCTGACCGTTATCTGGTTCATCTCCGGCATTCGGGATCTTCAAGGCAAAGACCCGTTCATCGATCTGCCGTTCAACCAGTATCACCGCGACCCGGAGTACCGCGCCTTCTGGCAGAAAAAGAACGGCGTGTTTTACATGCTCAACAGCATCGCCTTTCTGATCTTAGCCTTCACACCTGTTACATCGCTGATTTACCGTATCATCTTCGGCATCGCCATCGTGGGAGACCTTCTTTATCTTGTCGCTTACGAAAGCTGGAACCATAGTGCGGATTGACAGCCGGAAAGGGGTCACCATGAATTTGAATCTTTCGGGCTGGGATTGGCTGAACGCCGCGCTGGGTGTGCTGTTTTTGTACCGCGGCATCCGGGATCTGTACAATGGCACCGGCACCGGATGGAGCAGTGAGGACGAAAAGAAGCACTTCCGCAAATTTTACGGCATTGCTTCGACCATCGGCGGCGCGTTCTTGCTGGTCAACATTTTTCTGCCAAAGGTCGAACCGCTGCACTCCATTTTGATGGTGGCAGCGCTCGTGTTGTGCGTTGCCCTGCTGATCTCGTATCTGTGCTATGCCCTGAGCAGGGACGACAAAACCAAAAAGTGAGGGGTTGCTATGGAAGTCATCTGTGCGATCTTAACCGCACTTTTCGGCATCGGGTTCGGCATTTTTATGGCGCTGCAGCCGGAGGATGCCATTGCCCTGCATGACCGTGGGCGGTATACGCAGGCACCCGAACCCACGGAAGAGTACATCCGACTGACCCGGCTGGAAGGCATCGTAGTTTCGGTGCTCTGTGCCGTGCTTCTGGTGGTTCTGCTGTTCGCACCCCAATAATACTTTGCAGCTTTCCTCTTGCGGATTTTTTCTCACCCTGCTACAATGAGAAAAAACGCAGGAGGTATTTTATTATGGTCAAGCATGTGATCCTGTGGCAGCTGAAGGACGAGCTGTCCGACGCCGAAAAAGCCGCCGTCAAGGCAGGCATCAAGGAAGGGCTGGAAGGTCTGGCAGGCAAGATCCCCGGCCTTGTGGAAGTGCATGTCAACATCAACGGTCTCCCCTCTTCCACCGCCGACCTGATGCTGGACACCACCTTTGAAAGCGCCGAGGCCCTCAAGGGCTACTCCGTCCATCCCGCCCATGTGGCTGTGGCCGACAGCAAGGTGCGGCCCTACACCAAGGCGCGGTTCTGTCTGGATTACGAGATTTAATGTTGACAAACCCACCGTTTTTGCGTATTATAGACATAACAATGTAAATTGGCTGTGAAGAGAAGAGTACGCACCGTCTGCGCCTGACAGAAAGCCCGAAGGATGGAACCGGGCAGGCCGCGCGATGCCGAAGATGGTCTCGGAGCTGCGCAGGTGAAGATTGAGCCTGCGACGGGTGCGCCCGTTACCGCGCTGCGCCGTGCTTTTTTGCCCGGCAAAAGGCTGCGCCCGCAAGGGTGCGGCGAAGCAAGGTGGTACCACGAAAGTTTCAGGCTCTCGTCCTTGTCCGGCTCAGTCCGGCAGGATGAGGGCTTTTTTCGTCCCCCGCCAAATCAGGAAAGGAAGAGTATCAACCTATGAGTGAGCACAAGACATTCTACATCACCACTCCCATCTACTACCCCAGCGACAAGCTGCACATCGGCCACAGCTATACCACCGTCGCCTGCGACGCACTGGCACGCTTCAAGCGGATGCAGGGCTATGACGTCATGTTCCTGACCGGCACCGACGAGCACGGCCAGAAGATCCAGGACAAGGCTGCCGATGCCGGTGTGACCCCCAAGGAGTATGTGGACAAGATCGTAGCCACCGTCAAGGATCTGTGGAAGCTGCTGGACGTCAGCTACGACCGTTTCATCCGCACCACCGACGACTACCATATGGAGTCCTGCCAGAAGATCTTTACCAAGCTGTATGAGCAGGGCGACATCTACAAGGGCGAGTACATCGGCCACTACTGCAAGCCCTGCGAGAGCTTCTGGACCGACAGCCAGCTGGTGGACGGCAAGTGCCCGGACTGCGGCCGTGAGGTCTACGACGCCCACGAGGAAGCCTACTTCTTCAAGACCAGCAAGTATGCTGACCGCCTGCTGAAGCTCTACGAGGAGAACCCCCAGTTCATCCAGCCCGAGAGCCGCAAGAACGAGATGATTGCCTTCATCAAGCAGGGCCTGCAGGATACCTGCGTGTCCCGTACCTCGGTCAAGTGGGGCATTCCGGTGCCCTTCGACCCCAAGCACACCATGTATGTGTGGGTGGACGCCCTGAGCAACTATATCTCCGCGCTGGGCTACGGCAACGAAAAATATCACGACTACGACAAGTTCTGGCCCGCCGACCTGCACATGGTGGGCAAGGAGATCCTGCGCTTCCACACCATCCTGTGGCCTGCCATGCTGATGGCTCTGGATCTGCCCCTGCCCAAGCGGGTGTTCGGCCACGGCTGGCTGCTGATGAACGGCGGCAAGATGTCCAAGTCCGTGGGCAATGTGGTGGACCCTGTGATCCTGTGCGACCGCTACGGCGTGGACTCCATCCGCTACTTCCTGCTGCGTGAGATTCCCTTCGGCAACGATGGCATGTTCACCAACGAAGCTCTGATCAACCGTATCAACAGTGACCTTGCGAACGATCTGGGCAACCTGCTCAGCCGCACGGTCGCCATGTGCGAGAAGTATTTCGGCGGCACCGTGCACAATGTGGCCGGTACCGAGGCCATCGACACCGAGCTGGAGACCATGGTCAACGAGCTGGCCGCCAAGGTCACGGCCGACATGGACAACCTGACCATCCCGCAGGCTCTGATGGAGATCTTTGCGGTGATCCAGCGTGCCAACAAGTACATCGACGAGACCGCTCCCTGGGCACTGGCCAAGGACGAGGCCAACAAGGCCCGTCTGGAGAGCGTGCTGTACCACCTGTGCGAGGCACTGCGCGTGTGCGGCATCCTGCTGAACGCCTACCTGCCCACCACTGCCCCCAAGATGATGGAGCAGCTGGGTCTGGACGCTTCCGCTCTGGATCTGAGTAAGACCACCTACGGCGCACAGGAGACCTACACCGTGCACAAGGGCGAAGCACTGTTCCCCCGCATCGACGTGGCAAAGGAGATCGCCCATCTGAAGGAAGAGGACGAGAAGCGCAAGGCCGCTGCCGAAGCTGCCAACAAGGCCAAGGCAGAAGCAGAGAAGAAGGCTGCCGCCCCTGCCGAGGAGAGCACCGTGGACTTTACCCACGAGGAAGAGATCGATTTTGACACCTTCTGCAAGGTGGAGCTGCGCGTGGCTGAGGTGCGCGCCTGCGAGAACCTGAAGGAGAGCAAGAAGCTGCTGCACCTGACCGTGTTCGACGGCGAGCGGGAGCGCTGCATCCTTTCCGGCATTGCAAAGTGGTTCAAGCCGGAAGATCTGATTGGCAAAAAGATCGGCATCGTGTGCAATCTGGCTCCCCGCCCGATGATGAAGGGCAAGTACGTCAGCGAGGGCATGATCTTTGCTGCTGATACCGCCGACGGCGGCTGCTCCATCGCTTTCTACGGTGACGACACCCCCGTAGGCAGCCGCATCCACTGAGCCGCCATGCAGGAAAACAAAACGCTTTCCCGCGCGGAATGGCTGGATAAAATTTTCGGCACGCCGGTGTTCGCCGTGCTGCTGGCCATCTTCTGCAATGTGCTGTGGGGCTCGGCCTTTCCCTTCATCAAGCTGGGCTACCGGCTGTTCTCCATTGAGACCAGCAACACCGCGTCCATTTTCTGCTTTGCCGGTGTGCGATTCATGCTGGGCAGCTTTCTGGTGCTTCTGGGCAGTGTTCTGCTGCAGAGCCGCCTGCCCAAGTTCCCCCGCGGCAAAGTGGCAGCGGAGTGCTGTGCGCTGGGCCTGTGGCAGACCACATTTCAGTACGCCTTCTATTATATCGCTGTTGCCATGCTCACCGGTGCCTTTGGCGGCATCCTGAACAGCACCCAGAGTTTTCTGGGCGTTATCTTTGCCCACTTCATCTACGGCAACGCCGACCGCATGACCCCTGCCAAAACGCTGGGCTGTGTCGTCGGCTTTGCGGGCGTGCTCATCGGCACGCTGGGCAACCACGGCAGCGGCAGCGGCTGGGGCGTGTTCTGCATGATGACGGCCACCGTCATCTTTACCCTGTCCGGCCCGTGGAACAAATCCGTGACCAAAAAAGCAGACAGCTTTGCCGTCTGCTTCATCAACCTGTTCGTGGGCGGTCTGGCACTGTTTGTGCTGGGCGCGGTCATGGGCGGCAGTCTCCATGTGCAGAGCGCATTGGCGGTGGTGGTCATGCTGTATCTGGCCTTCATCTGCGGGGCAGGCTATGTGCTGTGGGCCCTGCTGATGAAGAACAACCCGGTCAGCCGCATTGCCATCTTTGGCTTTGTGAACCCGGTGGTCAATGTACTGCTGAGCGCCGTGCTCAACGGCGAACCGCTGTTCCGCTGGCAGTATCTGGCGGCGCTGGTGTTCGTGTGTGTGGGCATCTGGCTGGTGAACAAGGCCCCCGCCAAAAAGGAGGGCAAATGACCGGCCCCATTTTTGACACCCACGCGCACTACAGCGCCCGCGCCTTTGACGCCGACCGCTATCCCCTGCTGGACAGCCTGCCCGGCAAGGGCGTGGTGGGCGTATGTGAACAGGCCACCCACTCCGGGGATGCACCCCGGGTGCTGGAGCTGGCGCACCGCTACCCGTGGGTGGTGGCCGCCGTTGGCATCCACCCGGAAAGCCTGCTGCCCGCCGCCGACTGCGGCGAGGAAGGCCCGGCTCCTACGGTCTCGGTCTATGGCGGCGACTGGGCCGCCGAGATGCGTGCTCTGGCCCCGTATTACGAGGACACCAAGGTGGTGGCTGTGGGGGAGTGCGGGCTGGACTACCACTGGCCTGTGCCCAAGGATGCCCAGCTGGCCATGTTTGAGGCACACATCCGGCTGGCGCTGGAACTGGACAAGCCCATCATCGTGCACGACCGCAATGCGCACGCCGATGTTTACGCCCTGCTCAAAAAATACCAGCCCAAGGGCATCGTCCACTGCTATTCCGGCAGTGCCGACGATGCGGTGTGGCTGGCAAAGCAGGGACTGTTCATCGGTTTCGGCGGGGCGTGCACCTTCAAGGGTGCCAAGCGGGCGGCAAAGGCCATCAGCGCCCTGCCGCTGGAAAGCATCGTGCTGGAGACTGACTGCCCCTACATGGCACCGGAGCCGGTGCGCGGCACCCGCTGTGACAGCTCCCTCATCCGCTATGTGGGCGAGTATATCGCCCAGCTGCGGGGCATCTCTGCCGAAGAGGTGTTCCGCACCACAGCCGAAAATGCCCGCCGGGTATACGGGCTGTGATCCGTTTTTCGCAAGTTGCACAGGTTTTCCCCTGTGCTTCTGTATAAATCAACAATCAAAATCCAAACTGTTATAAGGAGAACCTACCATGAAAGCACGTATTCCGAAACACCGCGAGTTCATCATCAACTTCCCCGACAGCATCGACCAGAACAAGGCCAACGAGGGCTGGGCAAAGCTGCAGCAGATCGTTGAGGACTACAAGAAGGCCCACAACGGCGCTTCCGTCTACGCCCCCACCTTCATCGAGGACTGCGAGGCCGAGGTGAAGAAGCTGCAGGAAGAGTACGGCTTCGAGTACACGGTTGAATACGTTCAGTAATTTCTGATATTCAAAATCCCCTCTGTGTATCTGCGCAGGGGGGATTTGCTGTTTCAGGGGAAGCCGCTTTTCCCCTGCGGTGTGCCCCCTCAAAAATACAGCCCCGGCAGACTGCATGGTCTGTCGGGGCTGTGCTTTGCCATTCGGGTCACTTTTCCACTTTACTCAGCAGGATGCGGTCATTGTCCAGATTCTTGCCGGCATTCTCGCGGAACTTTTCAAGCAGGCCGTCCACGGTCATCCGGCTGCGTTCCTCGCCCTTCACGTCAAAGACGATGCGGCCGGAATCCATCATCAGGGTGCGGTTGCCCAGCTCCAATGCCTGGTGCATGTTGTGGGTGACCATCAGGCAGGTGATTTTCTTTTCGGCCACGATGCTCTTGGTCAGCTCCAGCACCTTTTCGGCGGTGGCGGGGTCCAGCGCTGCGGTGTGCTCGTCCAGCAGCAGCAGCTTGGGGGTGACCAACGTTGCCATGAGCAGGGTCAGCGCCTGCCGCTGACCGCCGGAGAGCAGTCCCACCGGCTGCTTCATCCGGTCCTCAAGGCCCATATCCAGCAGCGCCAGCTTTTCGCGGAACACTTCCTTGTCCTTGCGGGAGATGCGGGAGAAGATGGCGTGGGGCGCAGTGCCGGCACGCAGATAGGCCAGCGCAAGGTTTTCCTCAATGGTCATGTTGGGTGCGGTGCCCTTGAGCGGGTCCTGAAACAGGTGGCCGATGACCTTGCTGCGCTGGTGCTCCGGCTCAAAGGTGATATCCTGTCCACCCAGCAGGATGCTGCCCTCGTCGGCAATGAAGCCGCCGGTGATGGCGTTGAACAGGGTGGATTTGCCCGCGCCGTTGGAGCCCACGATGGTGGCAAAGTCCCCGGCTTCCATGTGCAGGCTGACGCCGTTCAGGGCCACTTTTTCATTGACCGTGCCGGGGTTGAAGGTCTTGTGCAGATCGTTCAGCTGAAGCATTTCCATCTTACTTTCCCTCCTTGCCGGTAGTCACGCGGCGGCGGCAGGCCCCATGCTTGCGCTGCTCAAAGGCGATTTTTTCCTTGATGGCCGGCATCGAAATGGCGATGGCCACGATGATGGCAGACACCAGCTTCATGGCGGCGGCTGGCACATTGAAGCGCAGGGCCACAGCCACGATAAAACGGTACAGGCAGCTGCCGAACACCACGCCGATGATGCGGCGCGGCATGGTGCGCTTGCCGAGCAATGTCTCGCCGATGATGAGGGAGGCCAGTGCGATAGTCACCATGCCGGTGCCCACATTGATATCGCAGCTCTTCTGATACTGCGCCAGCAGGCCGCCGGAGAGGGCGCACAATGCGCCGGAAACGCACAGACCCACCGTGATGGTGAAGGCCGGGTTGATGCTGGAAGCGCGCACCATGGCAGCGTTGTCACCGGTGGCGCGGATGGACAGGCCCAGCCGGGTGCCGAGGAAGCCCAGCATCGCCGCACCGGCAAGCAGGATCATGGCCAGCGCGATGGCCAGCTTATACCAGCCGCCAAGGAAGCTCAGTGAGCCCTTTGCCAGCGAGAAAACAGTGTCGGTCTTGACCAGCGACATGGTGGAGGAAAAGCCCATCACGGCCAGATTGATGGTGTAAAGGCCGGTGTTGACGATGATGCCTGCCATGATGCTCTCCACGCCAAGCCGGGTCTGCAAAAAGGCCGTGACAAAGCCGGAGCACACACCTGCCGCCATAGCTGCAACAAGTGCCAGAATGGGGTGGCCGGTCAAAGCCACCTGACAGGCTACCGCGCAGCCCAATGTGAAGCAGCCGTCGGTGGACAGGTCTGCAATGTTCAGGATGGAATAGCTCAGGAACAGTGCCAGCGCCACCAGGGCATAGATACAGCCCAGTTCCAGCGCCGTCTGTAGGACGTTGAGCGAAAAGATACTCGCCAGCATGTGTGTGCTCCTTTTATGTTTTTTGAGTGGACGATTTGAAATGGCGTCTGCGGACGCTCCGGTATGCCATTTTCACGGGAGGGTTTTATAAACAGAACCTTTCCTCAGAACCGCCAAAAGCTCCTCCTTTCGGGGGAGCTGGCAAAACCGTCAGGTTTTGACTGAGAGGGTACTTTTTTAAGAGAAGTTCTCTGCCGTGGTCACTTCCACGATCTCGGTGCAGTAGGGCTTGAAGGCCTCCTTCACGGTGTCGAGGTCCAGACCCAGTGCTTCGCAGGTCTCGGTGTTGATGGTGACGATGCCGTTGTCAAAGGTCTGGTACGGCAGATCTGCAGTGGTCTTGCCCTCGCACAGCAGTTCTGCCACCATATCGGCAGTGGCTTCGCCCAGCTGGACGTAATCCACGCCGTAGCCTACGAACGCACCGTTCAGTGCAAAGCTGTCAGCACCGGTGTAGTGCTGGACGCCTGCCTCGATGAAGGTCTCGTAGATGGACAGCTCTGCGGTCATTACGGTGTTGTCGGTGGGGGTGAACACGGCCTTGACGCCGGAAGCGATCAGGGCCTCGGCAGCCATCTGCACCTCGGCGGTGGTGGTACCGTTCTTCTCAATGTACTTGATGCCGTTGGCGTCGCAGAAGGCCTTTGCGTCTGCAATGGCTTGGGTGGAGGCATCCTGACTCAGGTCGTACAGCAGGCCGATGGTGTCAATGTCCGGGTTGACGGCAGTGATCAGCTTCATGATGGCCTCGGTGTTCAGTGCATCGGAGGTGCCGGTGATGTTCTCCTCGCCGTCAAAGCCTGCAGCGGCGGGATCGGTAACGGCAGAGTAGACAACGGGGATATCGGTATCCTCCACAGCAGCCAGCATGGTTGCGGCGGTGGGGGTAGCCACAGCCACGATCACATCCACGCCGTCCCCTACGAGGTCGGCACCGATCTGGTTCAGGTTGGACTGGTCAGCCTGTGCATTTGCGTAGTAGTCGGCGTAGTCGAAGGTAACGCCCTTCTCTGCCCCCAGCTCATCCAGACGGCTCTCCACAGATTCCACGATCTGGTTGAGGGAAGCATGATCCACATAGTTGACGATGCCCACCTTGAAGGTCTGGCCGCCCTCGGCTGCTGCGGAAGAAGCGGTGGAAGATGCAGCCACGGTGCTGGAAGCGGAGTCGCCGCAGCCGGTGAATGCCAGTGCAGAAACGGCGGAAGCAGCCATAGCGGCCTTGAGGAAGCTGCGGCGGGAGATCATGGTAACGTTTTTCATAACAGTAAACTCCTTTCCCGGAGCGGGCGGCAAAAGTAAAAGACCCGCTCCCCTTGCGGGACGGGTCTTACAAATAAAAACGACCCTGTCCCTGTGTGTTATCCACAAGGACAGGATCGGTAAAGTTCGATTCTGCGGTGCCACCTTGCTTGCCCTGCTTTGCAAACTGCAGAGCCTCTCACGGAGAGCCAACACTCCCCTGTCCTGTAACGGAGACTTCCGTCCAAAGCTACTAAGGCTTGCTGCCCATTTGCCCGGCCCTCGGCGGCCCACGAAGCTCTGCCCCGCTCTCGCCCGTTTTCACTGTCCGGGCTCACTGAAGATGCGCTGTGCAGGTTCTCTTCCGCCTCATCGGTTTGATTGCATTATACACTTTATTGGCATAAAGTCAAGAGGAAATTTCAAAAATTTCTTTTTTCTACAGCACAAAGTCATTCTTCCGTGCATCAGGCCCGCTTTGTGCGGCGCTTGCGCCAGACGAAGTACGCCGTGTACGCCAGCCATACCACAATGCCGCCCAAAGTCAGCGCACGGCTCAGCCGGATGCCGTCGGGCTGGTAGACAAAATCGATGCTGTTTTCACCTGCCGGGCACAGCACAGCCATCAATCCCTCGTCCACCTCCACAATGTCGGCCTCCTGCCCGTTGACATAGGCCGTAAAGCCGTCATCGTAAGGCACGGAGAAGAACACGAGGTTCTCTTTTTCCAGCGTGATCTCGGCGTGGAAGCCCGAATTGTTCATCTGGAACACACTGGCAGCCGTGGCACGGCGCTCGCGGCAGTCCTGCACGTAGGACTCATAGTACAGCTCCTCCCGTCTGCCTTCCGGCAGATGGGTGAGGTACTTGCCGTAGACTGCAGCATCCTCGTCGGTAAGCACCAGTGCACGCATCAGGAGGTTTGCGCGGGTGGCCTTGGCTGTTTCTTCGTACTCGGTCTGGGTGAGGTAATAGTCATAGGCAAAGCCCATGGGCACGTAGTTCGTGTTGCGGTAGACCGCATAGCCGTCCTTTGCAAAGGCATATTCCCAACCGTCGTCGGCTTCGTTTTCAAAGTCGGTCTGCTTTTCCGGCGTGGTGATAAGGTACTCCACACTCAAAAGGCCCCGCAGTGCATAATTGGAAAGCTCCGGCTCACTGCGCACATCCCGCTTGACCCCCAGCGCCGGGTAGAAGCTGAGGATGCTGGGGGCCGCCGTGCTGCCAAAATACTGCAGGCAGCTCTTATCCAGCCACATGCCGATGTTGTCGTGGATCTTGTACGTATCCACGCGGTAATCGCCTTCGGGCAGGTCGTTTTTCAACAGCAGGGCGTTGGTGTCCTGCTTCACAAGGTCGCTGTCGGTATACCACTGGCCGAACTTGCCAATGCCGATGTGCACCACGCTGAACAGGAAGGCAAACGCCAGCACTGCCGCCGTCAGGCGCTGGGCAAAGCGGCTGTCGCCCCGCCACTTCTGGCAGAGATAGCGGTACAACAGCAGGCCCAGCAGGCCAAAGCCCAGCACCGCACAGTACTGACCGGGGTTCTTGAGCACGCCGAACGACCAGCTGCCGGTGTCGCTGTCCTGCACCGGCACCACCGCAAAGGCCACCGTGGCGATCATCAGCCAGCTGATGCCGCGGGCCGGGCTGTCCAGATCGGTGTTGTGGTCTTCCAGCGCGTTCACGGTCATTGCGGCCAGCACCAGCACCGGCATATAGTACCAGCGCGCATAGTAGCTGGAATTGAGGGCGTAGAACGCACTGTTCAGGATGGGCACCAGTGCGAACACAGCGCAGGTGCCCACGATGCGCTTTTTACTGTCGCCGCACTTTGCTTTCCAGTAGGCCACGGCACCGGCCAGACTGCACAGCGGCAGATAGGCCGACATGCTGGTCCACTTGATCACGCCCTCCGACCAGATGGAGGTGAGGTAGGGAGAATCCGGCGGCATGATCCAGCTGACGAGAATTGCAAGGTACTGCTGCACCTTGCTGTAGGTCAGAAAGCCCCAGCCGGAGGAAAGGTCGATGGTGCGCGGGTTCTGCAAAATGGAGAGCACCGCAGGCACCAGCAGGATGCTGCCCATGGCAACGCCCAGCAGGCTTTCAAATGCAAGCAGGCCAAACTTTTTTGCAGTGAGACGGAAGTCCCTTGTGCTGAGCTTGCAGATGAAGTAGATGGCCAGAAATACCACCTGACCGATGAAGAAGAAGTAGTTGTTGACAAGGTTCACCGCCACCCAGAACGCAAACCAGCTGCGGCGGTCGTTGTAAAGGGCCTCGTCCAGCGACCACAGCAGATACGGGAACAGCGCCACCACATCTACAAAGTGGTTGAAGAACACATTGTATACCGTAAAGCCGGAGAAGGTATACAGGCAGGCTCCCAGCACGGCGTAGTCGATATTTTTGACGTAGCGGCGCAGATACAGGTACGCACCGCCGCCCGCCACGGCAAACTTGAACACCAGCAGCGGCACTATGAGGTAGGGCAGCCACCCCTGCGGGAAGAGCAGCGAGAACCAGAAGAACGGCGAACCGTACAGGTAGAACGAATAGGCGTTCATCACGCCGCTGCCAAGGTCGGTAGCCCATGAGAAGGTATTGTGCACCGAGGTGAACGCACTGTCCGGGTAGCCTGCGCCCTTGATAAAGCCGTTCATATAGCGGTAGAAGCTGATCTGCTGGCTGTTGAAATCGCCTGCATAGTGGAAAAAGCCGCCGTCGATGATATAAAACGGCAGAAAGAACAGGGCCGCCGTGAGGGCACACAGGCCCACCGTCAGCCAGAATTTATCCTTTTTTTGTCCCAGCAGCTGCGGCTGCCGGGCAGTACCAGACCGCTCCATGGTTTCCTCTTTTCTCTGCCAAAGCGGCAGAAAGTTGGTTTGTTCTAGTATAGCACGAACACTGCGCAGAAAAAAGGGCTTGACAACGCTCTGCCGGACAGGTATGTTGGAGAAAAAAGGAGGAAGCTGCCATGCTGTACCCGTTCAGCGCCCTGCTGGCGCGCATGAAATACATTACCCGCTGGAGCCTGATGCACTCCACCCGGGCCGAATCTCTCAGCGAGCACACCTGCGATACCGCTCTGCTGGCCCACATGCTTTGCCTGATCGCACGGCGGTACACCGGCACGCCCTGCCGCCCCAAAACGGTAGCAGTGGCGGCGCTGTACCACGACGCGCCGGAGATCATTACCGGCGACATGCCCACACCGGTCAAGTACAGCAGCCCCACCCTGCGGGATGCCTACAAGGCGTTGGAAACCGAGAGCGTGCGCTGCATGACCGGCCTTCTGCCGGACGAGTTGAGCGAAGAGCTGTCCCCGTTCATCTCCGGGGAACTGCTCACCGCCGAGGAAAAGCGCCTGCTGAAGGCCGCCGACCGGCTGAGCGCCCTCATCAAATGCACGGAGGAGCAGCGCAGCGGCAACCACGAGTTTGACGCGGCGCTGGCCCAGCAGAAAGCGGCCCTGCAGGCCATGCACTGCCCGGAAGCCGACTGGTTCATAGAGCACTGTCTGCCCTGTTACACCCAGAATCTGGATGAGCTGACCCGGCAGCAGTAATATTTTCCTTACGGAAACGGCACCTCGCGCACGTCGTCCGGGTCGATGCCCGCTTTGCGCTGCTCTTCAAAAACAGCATCGATCAGCTCGTCCAGATCTTCCAGATGGGTCAGAGTGCAGCAGCAGCGGCGCAGATTGGCCGCACCTTTCAGCCCCTTCATATAGTGCATGGTCTGAGAGCGGGCCTGCGGCATGGCGACGAACTCGCCCTTCTGCTCCACCATTTCCTCCACCTGACGGCGCAGCGCATTCATGCGGGCCTGCAGGTTGGGTGCCTTGGGTGCGGGCAGGCCTTCAATGGCGGCGTTCACCCGCTCAAAGAGCCACGGGTCGCCCAGCGCGCCCCGGGCGATCATCACGCCGTCACAGCCGGTGGCCTGCATCATCTCCACCGCATCCTCTGCCGAGTGGATGTCGCCGTTGCCCAGCACCGGCACTCTGACGGCATCCTTCACCCGGGCAATGATCTCCGGGTCGATGCCGGGGGTGTACATCTGCTCCCGGGTACGGGCGTGCACCGCAATGAGGGCTGCGCCGGCCTGCTCACAGGCCTTGGCGCACTCCACTGCAGTGATGTGGTCGGCATCCCAGCCCTTGCGCATTTTCACGGTGACAGGCCGTTTTGTATTTGCCACAACCTGCTCCACGATGCGCCCACAGCGGTCCGGGTCCAGCATCAGCTTGCTGCCTGCGCCGCCGGACACGATCTTGGGGGCCGGGCAGCCCATGTTGATATCCACAAAGTCGAACTCGTACTGTTCGATGGCGGCGGTGGCTTCGCCCATGATCTCGGGCACTTCGCCAAAGATCTGCACGCCATAGGGTGCACCGTTGGGTTCGGCCTTGAGCAGGCTCACCGTCTTGTGGTCGCCGTACACCAGCGCCCGGCTGGACACCATTTCGCTCACAGTAAAGCCTGCACCGTGCTGGGCCATCAGGCGGCGGCAGGGTGCATCCGTAAAGCCCGCCATCGGGCCGAACACCGCCCGGTGGGGCAGGATGATATTGCCGATCTTCAAAGGTTCCATGGGATCTCCTTGTATCTGTTTTGGGGTAAACGATTTTGAATGCGCTCCGCGTTGCTCTGCGCATGTTCAGAGGAAAGATTATTTTTATTTCGCGTTTGTCGCGCTCTGCGGAGCGCTCCAAACGCATTTTCACGGGAGGGGCGTGACGGAAAGAGGCAGTTGCTTTCCATCCATACACCGTAAAAAGGGGCTGTTGCGCCAAATGCTGTGCAACAGCCCCCATGGTTTTATGTTACATCTTCTCGGGCACGTTGATCTTGAACATGGTCAGCACATTGAAGATGACATTCTTGACGCCGATGCACAGGGCCAGACGTGCCTGCTGCACAGCGGGGTCTGCGCCCTGAATGCGGCAGCTGCCGTAGAAGCGGTGGAAGGCGCTGGCCAGATCAATGACAAAGCGGTTGATGCGGCTGGGATCGTACTTCTCGGCCGCCATGACGATCTCCTGCGGGAAGGCTGCCAGCATCCGGATCAGATCCATCTCGGAAGGCTCGGTGAGCAGGGTGGCATCCACCTTCTCGGCACCGGCAAACTGCACGCCCTCGCTCTCCATCTTTTTCAGGATGGAGCAGATGCGGGCATGGGCATACTGCACATAGTACACGGGGTTATCGTTGTCGGTCTTGACAGCCTGATCGAGGTCAAAATCGATGCCGCTGCCTGCGTCGTGCATATTGAACAGGAAGCGTGCGCTGTCGATGGGCACCTCTTCCAGCAGGTCGGTCAGGGTGATGGCATTGCCGGTGCGCTTGGACATCCGCACAGGCTGGCCGTCGCGCATCAGGTTGACCATCTGCATCAGCACAACGTCCAGATCTTCGCCGTTCAAGCCGATGGCATCCATGGCACCCTTCATGCGGGCCACATGGCCGTGATGGTCTGCACCCCAGACATCGATAGCCTTGGCAAAGCCACGGGTGGCCAGCTTGTTGTAGTGGTAGGCGATATCGGCGGCAAAGTAGGTGGGGATGCCGTTGGCACGGACGAGCACTTCGTCCTTGGCTTCCTCCTCGGTTCCGTCCTCGGTCTTTTTCTTGTTCACCGTGCCGTACTTGGCAGCGTACTGGGCGCTGCGGTACATGATGGCACCGTCCTCTGCCTTATAGCATGCGCCCAGCTCCAGCAGCTTATCCACCACGGCCTTCACCGCGCCGGACTCGTGCAGGGTGCTCTCATGGAACCACACATCGTAGTCGATGCGGTACTTGCCCAGATCGCGCTTGAGGGCAGCAATGTTCTTGGGCAGAGCGTAGGCCACCAGTGCGTCCTTCAGGGCGGCAAAAGCCTCGCTCTCGAACAGAGTCTCCTCGTCCATCCCCTTGCAAGCGGCAACGTACTTGTCGCCGTTCAGCTCGGCAAACTCACCGGCCAGCACCTTGATGTCGCCGCCCTGATAGCACTCGGCGGGCAGCGGATAGGCTTCCTCGCCGCAGTACTTCTGCAGGTAGCGCACGGCAAGGCTCTTGCCGAACTTCTGGATCTGGTTGCCGGCATCGTTGATATAGAACTCACGGGTCACATCATAGCCGGACCAGTCCAGCACAGCGGACAGACAGTCGCCCAGAGCGCCGCCGCGGGCGTTGCCCATGTGCATGGGGCCGGTGGGGTTGGCGGAAACGAATTCCACATTGTACTTGGCGCCCTTTCCGTGATCGGTGCGGCCATACTCCTTGTTGGAGCAGGCACCCAGCACCACACTGGCCCAGAAGGACGGAGCCAAAAACAGGTTGATGAAGCCGGGGCCAGCCACTTCCACCTTGGCAAACACACTGTTCTCGATGGAGGGCAGATGTGCCAGCAGCGCATCCGCGATCATCTTGGGAGCCTTGCGCCAGCTGCGTGCACCGGCCATGGCGATGTTGGAGGCGATATCGCCGTTCTTGGTATCGGCGGGGGTCTCCACGATGAAGGCGGGCAGCTCAGCTTCCGGCAGAGCACCATCGGCCATGGCGGCCTTGGCGGCAGCGGTCAGCAGAGTGCGTGCCTCGTCCAGCGCAGCCTGACGGGGGTTATAGTTCTGGTAGATCTTTTCAAATTCAGTCATCGGTCTGGTTCCTTTCACAGTCTGGGAAATATCTCAGTTTACGTGGGTCACGGTCACTTCAAGGCGGTTGCGGCTCACAAGCTCGGCGCTGTTGGCATCCAGCAGGTAGCCGAACTTTGCGGTGCCGCCCTTCTCGGTCAGGCCGCACTCGATCTCGTCGGCGGTCACGCCCAGCGTCATGGAGCC
The DNA here is from genome assembly GCF_048320955.1 of Faecalibacterium sp. 9. Classification (NCBI taxonomy): domain Bacteria; kingdom Bacillati; phylum Bacillota; class Clostridia; order Eubacteriales; family Oscillospiraceae; genus Faecalibacterium; species Faecalibacterium sp. 9. The sequence continues at coordinate 181,632 of NZ_JBLWGB010000003.1, read as the reverse complement.
GTAGCCGGTCTCGTAATGGCAGAGGTTGCGCTTGCCCTTTTCGATGAGCAGCTGGGTACCGGCTCCGCCGCCCTTGCCAAAGCGCAGCATGGCCACCCGGCTTCCGTCGGCGGCGATCTTCAGGGTGGTGGTGCAGCCCTCGTAGCCGGTGGTCTCCGTTTCTTTATAGGTAATGTAGTAGCTGCTACCCTTCTGCACAAACTGGCCCCGGGTCATCAGCTCCACAAACTCTTCCTTTTCTTCTTCCTCCGCAGGTTCTTCCACATGCTGCTCGATGCGGCTCTTGATGCGGATGATATAATCTTCCTTTAACGGTTTGCTCACATTGCTTTCCCTTATCAATATTTGTCAATGGCGATCTGTTCCACCGGGCCGCCCTTGTACTCGCCCAGAAACAGGTCTGCCGTCTGCACAAAGCTGTCCGGCACATCGCTGACATAGAAATGTGCCTGTCCCTCATGCTCCTGCGCCGCTTTCAGGCCGCGTTCCGAGAGCATCCGTTCCAGATGATGGGCGGCAGTCTTGGCGGGGTCCACCAGCGTCACCTTCTGTCCCATGAACTCACCGATCATGGTCTTGAGCAGCGGATAATGGGTGCAGCCCAGAATGAGGGTGTCCACCCCGGCATCCCGCACCTCGGTCAGGTACTGCGCAATGACCAGCTTCGTCACCTGCTGCCGGCTCTCCTCGCTGTGGTCCACATAACCGGCTTCCACCAGCGGAACGAACAGCGGACAGGCCCGGGCGGTGATCTCCACACCGGGCACCAGCTGTCGCAGCAGCTTTTCATAGCTGCGGGAGCGGATGGTCGCCGCCGTGCCAATGACGCCGATGCGGCGGTTGCGGGTAGAAAAGGCCGCTTCCCGGGCAGCGGCATCCACCACGCCCAGATACGGCACCGGCAGCCGGGCCGCCTCTGCAGCCGGGTAGGTGCTGGACACCGTGCCGCAGGCCGCCATGATGCATTTTACATCTTTCGAAAGCAGGAACGCAACGTCCTGACGGGTGTACTGCAGGATTGTCTCCGGGCTGCGGCTGCCGTAGGGCACGCGGCCGGTATCACCAAAATAGATGATCTCCTCGTGGGGCAGACGCTTGCGCAGCTCCCGCACGCCGGTCAGCCCGCCCAGACCGCTGTCGAACACGCCGATGGGGCGATTATCCATGCTGCTTTTCCTTTCTTTCCAGAGCCAGTGCGATCAGCCGGTCGATGAGCTGCGGCACCGGCAGGCCCTCGTGCTCCATCAGCTTGGGATACATGCTGATGGACGTGAAGCCGGGGAAGGTGTTGATCTCGTTGATGAGCACCCGTCCGGTGCCGTGCTCCACAAAGAAGTCGCAGCGGGCCAGCCCCTCGCAGTTCAGGGCGGTGTAGGCCATGGCGGCGTAGGTCTTTACCTCGTCCAGCTTTGCCTCCGGCAGGTGGGCCGGGATGACGGTCTGGCTCACGCCGTTCTTGTACTTGTCATCATAGGTGTAGAACTCGGCACCGGCAAGGATCTCGCCGGGACGGGTCGCCACGGCAGGGTCGGAACCGATGACGGCGCACTCCACTTCCTGACCGTCCACAAAGGCTTCAAACACCACCTTGCGGTCGTTTTCCAGTGCAAGGTCGATGGCCTTCTTCAGCTCCTCGCGGCTGGACACCTTGGAGATGCCCACACTGGAACCGGCATTGGCGGGCTTGACGAACACCGGCCAGCCCAGCTTCTGCTCCACACCGTCGCACACACCTTCCAGATCGGATTCGATCTCCCAGCGGTTCGCGGCCACCCACTTGGTGTGGGGCACGCCGTTGGCTTCAAACAGAGCGTTGGCCACGGCTTTGTCCATGCACACTGCGCTTGCCAGCACGCCGCAGCCCACGTAAGGGATGCCGGCCAGCTCCAGCAGGCCCTGCACCGTGCCGTCCTCGCCCCACAGGCCATGGAGCACCGGGATGACCACATCCACATGCACCTTTTCCACATGGCCTTCCGGGGTGAACAGGATCATGCCATGGTCGGCGCGGTCCGGGCTGATGACGCAGGGCATATTGCCTGCCAGCTCTTCCCAGCTGCCATCGGCCATCTGGGCTGCAGTGGCCTCGGTGTACAGCCAGCGGCCCTCCTTGGTGATGCCCACGGCAAGCGTCTCATATTTTTCGCGATCGATGTTGTTGACGAAGTTGCCCACCGAAACGCGGCTGACCTCGTGCTCGCTGGACATACCGCCAAACAGCAGGACGACGCACATTTTTTCAGACTGCATGATATCTCTCTCCTATTTATAAAGCCCCATGAAGCAGGGCGCGTTCTAACCGGTAAAATGCCGTTCTGGCTTATTATACAATATCTATGCGCGTGATGCAAGCACAATGCCAAAAGGCCTGCCGCTGTCTGGAGAGATTTTTTAAGGAAAACTTTCTGAAAATCGCAAATTTCCGCTTGACGGATGGAAAACGGCGTGATACAATGATATCACCTCTTTTGCGGGGTTATTAAGTGCGCCTGTTTTACAGATGCCACCCGCAACCCGAGGGAGGTTCAAAACGACCGTTATAATGGAGGTGTCAACAAATGACCGTTAAAATCACTCTGGCCTGCACCGAGTGCAAGCAGCGCAACTACAACACCACGAAGAACAAGAAGAACAACCCCGATCGTCTCGAGATGAAGAAGTATTGCCGTTTCTGCAAGAAGCACACCGTTCATCGCGAAACCAAGTAAGAAAGGCGGACGCATCATGGCAGACAAAACCGAGAACAAGCCGGGCTTTGTGGCCAGAGCAAAGGCCGCTGTGAAGAATTTTGGCGCACGCGTCTCCAAATTCTTCCGCGACACCAAGAGCGAGCTGAAGAAGGTGGTGTGGCCGTCCAAGGCGGACGTCAAGACCAACACCATCGTCGTGCTCATCACTGTCGCCGTCGCAGCGGTCGTGATGATCCTGCTGGATGCCATCTTCGGCGGCATCCTGGGCCTGATCATCGGCGCCTGAGAATCATCTTGAAACGGAGGGTCAACCAAAATGGAAGAACAATCCAATGAGGCACTTTGGTATGTCGTGCATACCTATTCCGGCTATGAGAACAAGGTCGCAAACGACCTGCAGACCATGGTGGAGAACCGCCATCTGCAGGATCTGATCTGCGATATCAAGGTTCCCGTCGAGATGGTTCCCGAAATTGACAAGAACGGCAAGCAGAAGATGGTGGAGCACAAGCTGTTCCCCGGCTACGTTCTGGTCAAGATGGTGATGAACGACGATACCTGGTATGTGGTGCGCAATACGCGCGGCTGCACCGGTTTTGTCGGTCCCGCATCCAAGCCCGTTCCCCTCTCCCCTGAAGAAGTGGAGAAGATGGGCGTAGAAAAGGCTGCACCTCTGGCTGTCGACTTTGCTGTCGGCGACACCGTGCAGATCACCGCCGGTCCTCTGGAAGGCTTTATGGGCCTTGTGGAGGCCATCGATACCGAGAACTTCAAAGTGAAGCTCAAGGTCAACATGTTCGGCCGCGAAACTCCCGCAGAAGTGGAGCTTGGTCAGGTCGAGCTGCCGTAATCAACCGGCAAGGAACGTTTACCAAGGTAAGACCGCAGTGCGGTTCTTATAGAGCGTGTGCACTGGGCACATGCTCGTGGGAGGTACGGAGACACCGTACCGCAACTCACCACAGATTTTTGGAGGTGCATTTATCATGGCACAGAAAGTTACTGGCTACATTAAGCTGCAGATCGAGGCCGGCAAGGCAACTCCGGCTCCCCCTGTTGGCCCTGCTCTGGGTCAGAAGGGCGTCAACATCATGGCCTTCACCAAGGAGTTCAACGAGCGTACCAAGAACCAGATGGGTTATGTGATCCCCGTCGTCATCACTGTTTACGCTGACCGCTCCTTCAGCTTCATCACCAAGACTCCTCCGGCAGCCGTTCTGATCAAGAAGGCCGCTGGCATCAACACCGCTTCCGGCAAGCCCAACAAGGAGAAGGTCGCTTCTCTGACCGCCGCTCAGGTGGAAGAGATCGCAAAGACCAAGATGCCCGACCTGAACGCTGCTTCTCTGGAAGCTGCATGCAGCATGGTCCGCGGCACCTGCCGTTCCATGGGCATCACCGTCGAGGGCTGAGACATAAACAGTGGGAGGGCATAACACTGCCCGCATGACCACACAGGAGGATATACAATGAAACATGGCAAGCACTATGTCGACGCTGCAAAGCTGGTCGATTCTACTAAGGCATATGATGTGAACGAGGCTCTGGAGCTGGCTTGCAAGACCGCTTCTGCCAAGTTCGACGAGACTGTTGAGCTGCACGTCCGTCTGGGCGTTGACGGCCGTCACGCTGACCAGCAGGTCCGCGGCGCTGTCGTTCTGCCCAACGGCACCGGCAAGACCGTCCGCGTCTGCGCAATCGCCAAGGGCCCCGCTGCTGCTGCTGCTGAGGCTGCTGGCGCTGATATCGTCGGTGATGACGAGCTGATCGCAAAGATCGCCGGCGGCTTCATGGATTTCGACGTCGTCGTGACCACTCCCGATATGATGGGCCGCGTTGGCCGTCTCGGTAAGGTCCTGGGCCCCCGCGGCCTGATGCCGAACCCCAAGGCCGGCACCGTTGCTCCTGACCTGGGCAAGGCTGTTTCCGAGGCCAAGGCTGGTAAGATCGAGTACCGTCTGGACAAGCAGAACATCATCCATGTGCCCGTGGGCAAGGCTTCTTTCGGTGCAGAGAAGCTGTACGCCAACCTGGACACTGTGATGGAGGCTATTGCCAAGGCAAAGCCCGCTGCAGCAAAGGGTACCTACTTCAAGAGCGCTACCATCGCCACCACCATGGGCCCTGGCATCCGTCTGAACACCCTGAAGTACGGTGTCTGATTTGAAGTTCTGATCGTTTTTCTGCCGTTTGTATGGACGGCAGAAAAATTTTGTCAGGAAATTTCAAAAAAGACTTGACAACTCCGCACGTTTGCGGTAAAATAATCATGCTGTTTTTGAGACAGCAGGTACTGGAGTCCAGTGTAAGGCTATGCCGCCTGCCGAGAAACGTGCGTAAAGTTGTTTTATGCCTCTTTCTCGACCAAGTGCGGGAAAGAGGCTTTTTTCATACTTGCTCCGGTTTTCGATACAAGTTTTTGAAACGAGGTGAAACCGAATGCCCAGTGCAAAAATTCTTTCTGAAAAGCAGGCTTATGTCGCTGATCTGAAGGCAAAGTTTGAGAGTGCGGTTTCCGGCTGCGTCGTCGCTTACGGCGGCATTAACGTCGAGAACGACACCAAGCTCCGTAAGGAGCTGCGTGAGGCAGGCGTCGATTACATGGTCGTGAAGAACACCATGCTGCGTCTGGCTGTCAAGGGTACCTCTCTGGAGGGCCTGGCTGAGCAGTTCAAGGGCGATACCGCTATCGCTTTTGCTCACGAAGAGGATCCCATGTCCGCTGCCCGCATCCTGTGCAAGTATCAGGATGGCGATAAGTCCAAGAAGTTCGTCGTGAAGGCTGGCTTCATGGAAGGCAAGGTCATGAATGCAGCTGAGACCAACGCAATCGCAAAGCTGCCCAACCGCGAAGGCATGCTGTCCATGTTCGCAGGCGCCCTCACCAGCACTCTGTCTGGTCTGGCCGTTGCAATGCAGGCTTATGCCGACAAGCAGGAGGAGCCCGCTGCCTGATGGCCGCGTGACCGCTGCTTAAACAATTCTGAAATCAACAAACAAAACCATTGATATTGGAGGGTTACTACTATGGCTTCTGAGAAGATTACTGCCATCATCGACTCCGTTAAGGAGCTGTCCGTTCTGGAGCTGAAGGAACTGATCGACGCTTACTGCGAAGAGTTCGGTGTTTCCGCTGTTGCTGCTGCTGCTCCCGCTGCTGCTGGCGCTGCTGCTGCCGCTGAGGAAGAGAAGACCGAGTTCGACGTCATCCTGGCTGAGGCTGGCGCTACCAAGATGCAGGTCATCAAGCTGGTGAAGGAGATCACCGGTCTGGGCCTGAAGGAAGCTAAGGCTATCGTCGATGGCGCTCCCAAGGCTGTCAAGGAGAAGGTCTCCAAGGCTGAGGCTGAGGACATCCAGAAGAAGCTGACCGAGGCTGGCGCTAAGGTCGAGGTCAAGTAATTGAACCTCTTCTGAGAGTCGTTCATTCTTGAACAATGAGGTGCCCGTACCGAAAGGTGCGGGCACCTTTTTTGTTTGATGATTGGAATGCCCTCCGCTGCGCTCTAGGCATGTTTAGATGAATTATTATTTTTAATTTGTGTTCAGAAAATGTCTGCGGACATTTTCTGAACACTTTTTCACAGGAGGGGCGGTAAAGGCAAGCGGCATCTGTGCGGTAGGAAAATGCATTTGACGCTACGACTCTATGGTGAAAAAGCAGCTCCGAAACGACCGCAGTCGTTTCGGAGCTGCAAATATCTAAAAATATGATTTCCGCTATTTATGCCCAGAGCGAAGCGGAGGGCATTCTAAATCGTCATCGTCGTATCTTTTCTGCATTCAAAAACTATGTTATACTATCCTCAACAGGAGGAGCGGCAGAGCCTTTACCCCCTCTGCCGCAAAAGAGAGCTATGGAATACCGCAACTGGAGCAAAAACGATATCCGCACTTCCCTTTTGGGCTACGGCTGTATGCGCTTTCCCACCAAGGCCGACGGCGCCATTGATGAAGAGCGCGCCGAAGCGCTGCTGAACACCGCCAAGGCCGCCGGTGTCAACTACTTCGATACCGCCTATCCCTATCACAACGGCCAGAGTGAGCCCTTCGTGGGCCGGGTCATTGCCAAGTGGGACCGCAGCAGCTTTTATCTTGCCACCAAAATGCCGCTGTGGAGCTGCAAAAATCTGGACGATGCCAAGCGAATTTTTGAAGAGCAGTTCCAGCGGCTTGGCGTTGAATACATCGACTTCTATCTGCTGCACTCCCTGCACAGAGCACGGTACGAAAAGGCAAAAGCCATGGGCCTTGTGGACTGGCTGTGGCAGCAGAAGGCTGCAGGACGCATCCGGAACTTTGGATTTTCCTGTCATGACAACTCTGCCGGGTTTGAGTACATTCTGCGCGACCAGCCGTGGGATTTCTGCCAGCTGCAGTACAACTATCTGGACCGGGACGACCGTGCCGAGGAGATCTCCGGTGACCGGGGCTATCAGCTGACCGAAGAATGCGGCGTGCCTCTTATCATCATGGAGCCCGTCAAGGGCGGCACGCTGGCGTCTCTGCCTGCAGACGCCGCCGCACCGCTGCACGCCCTGCGTCCGGATGCCTCCGATGCCTCCTGGGCGCTGCGCTGGGTGGGCAGCCACAACAATGTGCATGTTATCCTGTCCGGCATGAGCGCCGAGGAGCAGCTGACCGACAATCTGGCTACCTTTGGCTCTTTCCAGCCGCTCTCCCCTGCCGAAAATGCCGCTGTGGAAAGCGTTGCCGACGAGCTGCACCGCCGCATCAGGGTCGGCTGCACCGGCTGCCGGTACTGTATGCCCTGCCCCATGGGGGTGGACATCCCGGACAATTTCAGCATCTGGAACAAGCTGGGCATGTTCGGGCAGAAGGATGCCGTCAGGACCCAGTGGGCCGAGCACTTTCCGGACAGCGAAAAGGCCCTGCATTGCGTGCGCTGCGGCAAATGTGAGTCAGTCTGCCCGCAAAAGCTGCCCATCCGCGATTCGCTGGCACAGCTGCAAAAGGAGCTGGATGCACTGTAACTCCTTCCGTCATCGCTGCGCGATGCCACCTCCCTCAAAGAGGGAGGCTTTAAGGCCCCATCTCTGAGGGGGCTGTCGCCGCAGGCGACTGGGGGAGTCTCATAACAAAAAGACCGTCACACGTTTTTTCGTGCAACGGTCTTTTTTTATGCAGTTTTTACCACAGCCGGATGACCTTGATGACGCCCTCCGCCTTATCGCGGGCCAGCTCCAGGTGATGCTGCAGAGAATCCGCAGCCAGATCCCAGTTGTCCGCCAGCGCAGCATCCAGAATTTCCAGATGCTCGTCACAGGTCTGCTCCTGATTGATCATGCTCACCTTGCCGGTCATGATACGGAACCGGGTGTTCAGGCCGGTGATGCGGTCGTAAGCCGAGCGCAGGTACTTATTGGGCAGGGTGCTCATGAGCAGTTCATGGAACGCATCGTCCGACTCGCAGAAGTCGGTGATGCGGTCCGGGTGATGCATCAGCTCAGCAAACGCCTCCAGCTGCTCCCGCGGGATGCTGCTGCCATAAGTACGCAGGGCATACGGCTCCACCAGCAAACGCATTTCAAACATGCTGTGCACGTCCTCTTCGGTGATGCCGGATACCATCAGGCCCTTTTTGGGCAGGATGGTGATGAGCCCCTCCTGCTCCAAGCGGCCCAGAGCATCCCGCATGGGGGTGCGGCTGATGTTGCCCATTTCCGCACAAAGCTTCTGCTCGTTCAGGAATTCATTGGGCCGGTACTCGCAGTTCAGGATCCTGGTCTTGAGGTACTGGTACGCCTGCAGCTTCAGGCTCAGTTTGGTCTGCGACTCCGTTTCTTTCATATTTTGCACAACTCCTATTCCCTTTTTCCTTTGCAATGAAAAAGGTTTCTTCTCCTATAATACTTTGGAGCGCATGCTTTTTTCTTCTTTAAAAGCACTCTTGTATTCTTGCTGCAATCCAAGTAGTATTCCAGTCCTATTATTTCATAACAGGGCAATTATTACAATACTTTTTTTCGAACTTTGGTGCGTTTTCCGTTTTTGCTAATTTTTATGTCTTATTTTTTGCTAAAATCAACAACGGTTTTTGTGCTTGTAGCCAATGCTGCTTCTTTTGGCCCGGTTCTTTTGCATCCAACACAAAAATATGCTACAATGAATAAAATATCGAAAAGGGTGTGGATCTCTCTTATGGCACGAAGCGACGGCTACAATACCAAGACCCGTCAACTGATTTTAGATTATCTCATCAACAACCGGCAGCACGCGGTGAGTGCTTCCAACATTCTGGAGCATCTGGAAGCGCAGGGCGCAAGCCCCAACCCCACCACGGTGTATCGCTATCTGGACAAGCTGGCCGGGGAGCAGCGCATCATGAAGTATGTAGCCGACAAGGGCGAAAAAGCCGTGTTCCAATACGTGGACGAGGGCCGCCACTGCCGGGAGCATCTGCACCTCAAATGCGTGCAGTGCGGACGCATCTATCATCTGGACTGCCACTTCATGGACGAGGTGCGCGCCCATCTGATGGCAGAGCACGGCTTTACCCTGCAGTGCGAGGGCAGCGTTTTGTATGGTTTGTGCCGTCACTGTGCCCAAAAAGCAGAACAGTCCGACTCTGCTGATCAAACCGCACAAAAATGCGCCTGCTGTGTTGACACGGACAAAAAGCCGTGATACAATGCAGGCAAGAAAAAGCGTTGACCGGGAAAAGTAAGGTTTCAATGTCCTCTTTCAGAGAGTGCGGGCAGCTGGGAGCCGCGCAGAGGACGAAGCCCGAACGAACACCCGTGAGCTTCCCCCTGAACCTGTTTGTGCAGCAGTAGGGGCAGACGTGCGCCGCTCGTTATCGCGGCAGTGCTTTCAACGGGGAGAGCGCACAAAAGTGACTGGCATGGTTTTATGCCGGTAATTTAGGTGGCACCACGGATACGGCAGCATATTCGTCCTAGCAATTGGGATGAATGAGCTGCCGTATTTTTTTATTGAAAAAAGAGGGGTAAGAAATATGTGTTGTGTTATGGGCTATACCGGGCACGATCTGAGTGCCGCCAAATTCAAGGAATACCTGCTGCGCACGGTCATGCGCGGCCCGGACGACCAGCGTGTGGTGGAAGGACCTTTCGGTCTGATGGGCTTTGGCCGCCTTGCCATCATGGGCCTGACGCCGGAAGGCATGCAGCCGTTCTACCGCGGTGCCGACTGCGTGGTGTGCAACGGCGAGCTGTACGGCTTCCGCTTTGAAAAAGAAGTCCTGAAGCGCCGGGGCTACAAGTTCCAGTCGGACTGCGACTGCGAGATCCTGCTGCCGCTGTACTATGAGTATGGTCTGGATATGTTCCGCCACATGGATTCCGAGTTCGCGCTCATCATGTACGATTCCCGCAAGGACCGGCTCATCGCCGCCCGCGACCCCATCGGCATCCGTCCGCTGTTCTACGGCTACTCCAAGTCCAGCCATCAGATCGCCTTCGCCTCCGAAATGCAGAACCTCATTGGCTGGTGCGACGACATCCGTCCCTTCCCCATCGGCAGCTACTACTGCGATGGCCGCTTCGTCCGCTATGAGGACATCGCCGATGTCCCCGCCCCCATGCAGGACGATATGGACACCGTGCTGCGGAACATCCGCGAAAAGCTGATCGCAGGCGTGGAGAAGCGTCTGGACGCAGATGCCCCGGTGGGCTTCCTGCTTTCCGGCGGTCTGGATTCCTCGCTGGTGTGCTCCATTGCCGCCAAGAAGCTGAACAAGCCCATCCGCACCTTTGCCATCGGCATGGACACCGACGCCATTGACCTGAAGTATGCGCGCCAGACCGCTGAATATCTGGGCAGCGAGCACCACGAGATCATCATCAACCGGGACATGGTCATCAACAGTCTGGAAGAGGTCATCCGCCTGCTGGGCACCTGGGACATCACCACCATCCGCGCCAGCATGGGCATGTACCTGCTGTGCAAGGCCATCCACGAGCAGACCGACGTCCGGGTGCTGCTGACCGGTGAGATCTCCGATGAGCTGTTCGGCTACAAGTACACCGACTACGCCCCCACCGCCGACGCCTTCCAGCAGGAAAGCCAGAAGCGCATCCGGGAGCTGTACATGTACGACGTGCTGCGGGCCGACCGCTGCATCTCCTCCAACAGCATCGAGGCCCGCGTGCCCTTTGGGGATCTGGATTTTGTGCGCTACGTCATGGCCATCGACCCGGAAAAGAAACTGAACAGCTACGGCAAGGGCAAGTACCTGCTGCGCAAGGCCTTTGAGGGCGACTGGCTGCCGCCGGAGATCCTGTGGCGCGAGAAGGCCGCCTTCTCGGATGCCGTGGGTCACAGCATGGTGGATGATATCAAGGAGTATGCCGAGAGCCTTTACACCGACGAGGAGTTCCAGCTGCGCCGGGCGAACTATTCGGCCCACTGCATGCCGTTCACCAAGGAAAGCCTGTTCTACCGCGAAATTTTTGAGAAGTACTACCACGACCAGAGCCGCACCATCGTAGGCTTCTGGATGCCCAACAAGGCATGGCCCAACTGCAACGTCAACGACCCCTCTGCCCGCGTGCTGGCAAACTACGGTGCTTCCGGTGTGTAACGCCAGACCATTTTGAATGCGCTCCGCTTTGCTTTGCGCATGAATAGCGGAAAGAATATTCTATAATTTGTAGATCGGGAAAATCTGCGGATTTTCCCGATCTACTTTTTCACGAGAGGGAACCCTCTCCGTCACCGCTGCGCGATGCCACACTCCCCCTTTTGTCCCCTGCGGTGACATCTTCCCCCGGCGCGGGGGAAGTCTTTCCTCAAAGGGAGAGGCCTTGGCAAAGAGATGAAGTTTGCGTGGACTGCCAAAAGCTCTCCCTCTGGGAGAGCTGTCAAGGCCGATCGGCATTGACTGAGAGGGCGAGCCCGCTATCCGCCGCGCCGCCGCTTCCATAGGAAGCAGGCGCGGCATCCGCCTCTTGCCGTCAAAGCTCCATCTGTGAAAATGCAATGCCGGGCGGTCCGCAGACCGCCCGGCATTGCTCTATTAAAATTATTTTCCGCTATTCATGCCCAAAGCGCACGCGGCGGGCATTCTGATTTGTTACATCCTGATTTTTTGCGCCGCCCGGGCAATGGACGCAAGCAGAGCCACCAGCCGCTTTTCGTCCATCTGGCCGCAGTAGCTGGTGAAGGTGTAGTAGCAGCCCTGCACGCAGAAGGAAAGCACGATCTTACGTACCACATCGGCATCAAATGAGGGGTCGCTCTCCGAGATGCATTTGCTCATTGCAGCTTCCACGCGGTTGATGAACAGCCCCTGACGGGAGCCGGAAAACAGAATGCCGATCTCGGTCTGATTCCGGGTAAACGCCCGGAACATTTCCCGGGTCAGCCACTCGGTGCGCTCGCTTACATCACGGGCGGTCAGCTGCGGCAGGCTTTCCACCACCACCTCCACCATTTCGTCCTCCATGGCGTTGGCCAGCGCATAGATATCCTGATAATGCGCATAAAAGGTGGACTTATTGATGCAGGCCAGATCGCACAGTTCCTTGACCTTGATCTTTTCCAGCGGTTTCTGCGCCCGCAGCTCCATGAATGCCTGCTTGATGGCACGCTCCGTTTTTTCAATGCGAATATCCAGAAAACCCACCTCTTTTGCTTTTTCGTTGATTATCCAACCATTTTCCTGTTTTGCGGATAGACAAGGCCCTCAGCCTTTTTTATACTGGGTCTATCCCCATCCGCATCACTCCTTGCGGTACAGGATGCCTTTTTCTTCCAGCTCTTTTTTGATGCGCTCAAAGCTCCCGGCATCCGGGCAGTGCAGGGTGTGCAGATGCACGCCGCCGGTCATGCGGCTCAAAAGCGCTTCCGGCGTGTCCTTGGCCTGCTGGATGAAGTTGTCCACATCGTAGCGGCTGGCAAGGTTCAGGTTGCCGCGCAGCTCGCCATACAGGCTGTTCTCCACGGCCACATCCACCACGATGCCGCCCTGATCCACCACAGTGTACAGCTCGGTGCGCATCTCGTCCTCGGTGCTGTGCACGCAGGCCAGAATGGCGGTATAGCCTTTTTCCGCCGGGTGCAGCTGATAGCCCCGGGGCGTTGCATCGATCTGCGCACCGCCTGCCCGCAGCAGAGCCACATCCCCCACCACGATCTGGCGCGAGACCCCCAGCAAAGCCGCCAGTGCGCTGGCACTGACCGGTGCTTCGGCCCCGCTGAGCCGTTTCAGAATGGATTCTCTGCGCTGCGCTGCATTCATGGTTTTCAAAGCTTCCTTTCCGCTTTACGGTATTATGCTCTTATTGTAGCAAAAGACGGCGGATCATGCAAGAATGCGTTTACTTTTCCAGCTGCAGGATGGTAGCATAATTGGAGGGCAGCTGCACTTTCATGCGGCCCCACTCCATGCTGGTCAAAACGGGCTGTGCGCCCACCGTGTCGGCCAACAGGTCCTTTGCAGAGGATGCCTCCACCGGCAGCTGGAATTCCAGCTGTGCGGGACTGTCGCCGTTGTTCAGCACCACAACGCAGGCCTTTCCATCCAGCACCCGGGCAAAGGCATAGCACTGGGTGGTGAGCTGCAGCTCTTTCACCTCGCCGTCGGTCAGCTCCGGCAGCTCCGCCTTCAGTCTGCCCAATGCGGCATACACGCTGGTGACAGGGTTGGTGGTCTCAGCGTCCTTGAAGTCGGAAAGTTCCAGGCAGGGGCGCAGCGGCCAGTCGCTTCCCCACTCTTTTTTGCCTTCAATGCCAAATTCTGAGCCATAATAGATGGACGGAATGCCCCAAAGCGTATATACTAGAATTGCAATGTGGCGGATGTGCTCCCGGTTGCGCAGCTTGTTGGGCAGCCGCTCCACATCGTGGTTGTCCGAGAACAGATACAGCCGGGTATCGTGGCACAGGCCCTGCAGACGGCGCATGGTGTGGGCGATCTCGAAATAGTTGTGGTCGTTGTGGCCGCTCCACAGGCCCTTGTGCAGCTCGTAGTTGGTCACCGAGTGCAGCATCTCCGGGTTTGCCCAACGGCTGTAATCCCCGTGGATCACCTCGCCCATGAGCCAGAACTCGGGCTTTACCTCATTGGCAAGGCGGCGCAGCCCCCGCATGAAGTCAAAGTCCAGCACATCGGCGGCGTCCAGACGGATGCCGTCAATGTCAAATTCATCCACCCAGAAGCGGATGGTCTCGTAGTGGTAGTTCTGCACTTCCGGGTTGCGCTGGTTCAGCTTGACCAGCAGATTGTAGCCACCCCAGTTGCCGTAAGAAAAGCCGTCGTTGTACTCGTTGTTGCCCCAGAAATTCACATCGCAGAACCAGTCCTTATAGCGGGCGTTCTCGCGGTTTGCCTTCAGGTCCTGGAACGCAAAGAAATCCCTGCCCACATGGTTGAACACGCCGTCCACGATCACCTTCTGGCCCCGGGCATGGCAGTCTGCCACAAAGTCCCGGAACTCCTCATTGGTGCCGATGCGACGGTCTACCAGCCGGTAATCGATGGTGTCGTAGCCATGGGAGCCGCTTTCGAACAGCGGGCCGATATAAATGGCCGTGCAGCCAAGGTCCGCTGCGTGCTTCGCCCATGCGTTCAGCTTCTCGAATGCGCCGGGCACCGCCTGCCCGTCGTTCTCATGTGCGCAGCCGCACAGCCCCAGAGGATAGATGTGATAGAATACCGCGTTGTCATACCAAGCCATTGTTCATACCGCTCCCATACAAAAAAATCAGCCGCCGCCCACTGCAGCGGCAGGAATAGTATAGCACAGAATCTGTAAAATATGTTAATATTTGCCGATTTTTGTCAAGAATCGACAAGAATATCGGCCACTGTGCCCCATTTCGCCTTGTTTTTATTGGATATATTGCCCAAACATCTGTATCACATGCAGTGCCGCCGGGCACTGCCCATCATAGAATGTAAGGAGATCTTTGCATGAATTACCCCGCCATTCCCCGTGAATTCTTCAATGGAGACTGCTTTGATGCCTACCGCATCCTTGGTGCCCATCCCTGCTCCGACAACGGCACCGAAGGGTGGCGTTTTGCGGTGTGGGCCCCCGGTGCCACGGCAGTGGAGGTCTGCGGCGGCTTCGACGGCTGGGAGGCAGGCGTGCCCATGGAAAAAGCCGATACCGGCGTGTGGAGCGCATTCATCCCCGGCCTTGCAGAGGGCGACCTTTATAAATACCGGGTGCATGGTGCCGACGGCAGTGTGGTGATGCACAGCGACCCCTACGCATTTTCCACCGAGCTGCGGCCGGGTACGGCCAGCCGTCTGACAAAGCTGGACTTCCGCTTTGACGACAGTGCATGGATGGAGCGCCGCGACAAATGCCGCAACCGCCCGCTGAACATCTACGAGATGCATGTTGGCAGCTGGCGGCACAAGCCCGGCAGCAAGCAGGAGGACGGCTCAGACGGCTGGTACAACTATGAGGAGCTGGCCAAGGAGCTGATCCCCTGGCTGCTGGACCATCACTTTACCCATGTGGAGCTGCTGCCGCTGGCAGAGCATCCCTTTGACGGCAGCTGGGGCTACCAGACCACCGGCTATTTCTCGGTCACCAGCCGCTACGGCACCCCCGCCCAGTTTGCCGGCTTCGTCAACGCCTGCCACCGCATGGGCATCGGCGTCATCATGGACTTTGTGCCGGTGCACTTTGCCGCCAACGCCGACGCTCTGGCAAAGTTTGACGGCACCCACCTCTACGAGTACGACAGCGATGTGGGCCACAGCGAGTGGGGCACCTGCAACTTCAATTACTACCGCCGGGAGGTGTGCAGCTTTTTGAACAGTGCCGCCGCCCTGTGGATGGACGTGTACCACTGCGACGGCATCCGCATGGACGCCATTTCCCGCGCGCTGTACTGGCAGGGAGACCCGAACCGCGGCGTGAACGAGGGGGCTGTGAACTTTCTGCGCAGCCTGAACCACGGCCTGAACGAGCGCTGGCCCACCGGCATCTACATGGCAGAGGACTCCACCAACTTCCTCAAGGTGACAGCTCCCACCCGCTACGACGGCGTGGGCTTCGACTACAAGTGGGACATGGGCTGGATGCACGACACACTGGACTATTTTGCCACCCCCTTCGGTGAGCGTCCGAATGCCTACGGTAAGATCGTTTTCAGCATGCACTACTTCTACAACGAGCTGTATCTGCTGGCGCTGAGCCACGACGAGGTGGTGCACGGCAAAAAGACCATCATCGATAAGCTGTGGGGCACCTACGCGGAAAAATGCGCCCAGCTGCGCACCCTGTATTTTTATATGTATATGCACCCGGGCAAGAAGCTGAACTTCATGGGCAACGAGATGGGACACTTCCGGGAGTGGGACGAAAAGCGGGAGCTGGACTGGGATCTGCTGAAATATCCCTTCCACGATGCCTTCCAGAAATACTTTGCCCACCTGAGCCGGGTCTACTCCACCGAACCCGCCCTCTACGATGGCGAGTACAACCCCGACTGCTTTGAGTGGGTGGCCTGCGAGAGCCGCAGCGAGGGCGTGTACGCATGGCTGCGCAAGGGACAGGGCCAGAGCCTGCTGTGCATCATGAACACGCAGGATCACGCCCACAAAAAGTTCCCCCTCTACCTCCGGTTCCCCTGCGGTGCCGAGGAGGTGCTGAACACCGAGTCCCCCGAGTGGGGCGGTGCGCTCAAGGGACGCCGCAAGACCAGCCTGCACACCACCGACGGCGGTGTCTATGGCCGGGATTACACCCTCACCATCGATCTGCCCGCCATGGGGAGTTGCCTGCTGCGGCTGACCCCGGAAGCTCCGAACCCGGACGCCGCCCGCATCAGCGCTAACAAAGCCATGGCGCAAAAGCGCCGCATCGCCCGCAGCACAAAGACCGCTTCAAATTCCAGCAAGTAATATTCACCTCAAAATGTCCTGTATGCTTTGAAAGCTGCGGGACATTTTGCTGTTTTCCGCGCCCTGCGGCTGGACAGTGCAGATTTTGCTTGCTATACTGTAGCTGTGATATTCTGCAACTGAGAGGTTTTTGGGGATGAATGGAATCGTTTCCCGTCTGTCTGCCCTTGGCAAAGTCTGGCTGGGCCTTGCTGCCGGGGCGCTGGCGCTTATCGTATTCGGCCTTGCCGCACCGGGCAGCGGCCTGTTTTTCCCGCTGCTGAGCCTGTGGTGCAATGCAGCGCTGTTTGCACTGGCGCTGCTGGTGCTGCGCCGGGCCGGTGTGGAGCTGGACCTGTTCCACAAGGCGGTGCTGGTGGGCGTCTGGGCTGTGGCGGCGCTCTACTTTTTCTGGGCGCTGGGCAGCCGCACCTTCCTCTACTACTGGGACTATGTGAACTACATTTTAAAGCAGTATAACGCCGAAGCCGCCTTTGCCCAGAGCACAGGCGCAGGCTTCCGGTTCCTCCTCGATTCCATCACTGAGGACTACACCAACTTCATCCCCCTGTTCACCGAGTTCCCGTTCTGTCTGAGCGGCAAGACCGGTGACGACTACGCATTCTGTCAGCTGTTCAGCGTCCTGCCCAGCCTGCTGGTGCTGCTGGCGGGACTGGTGTGCAAAGCCGGGCAGCTGCTGCGGGTGAAAAACACCCGCTGGTATTTCCTCATCGGCTTTTCCTGGTGCGTCACCTTCCCGTTCCTGCGCATGTCTGCCATGCTGGGCCAGCCGGACTGGTTCGGGCTCATCTTCGCCTTCATGCTCCTGCTGCTCACGCTGGACTACCGCTTTGACCGCATCGATCTGCCCCGCTATCTGCTGATCTTTGCCGCCACGGCGGGGGCCATCCTCACACGGCGGTGGTACTTATACTTTGTGGTGGGCTACTGCTTCGCCTACGTCCTGCTGCTGGTGGTATCCAGTGTGCAGCTGGCAAAAAGCGGCCAGCAGTCCCGGGCTGTGCACCGCCTCGTCCGGCTGGCCGTGTTCGGCCTGTGCGCCGCCGGGGCCATGGTGCTGCTTCTGCTGCCCATGGTGCGCAAAATCCTCGGCTTTGATTACGCCGGGCGCTACTCCTACTACAACTTCGGCGGCATCACGCTGGAGCTGGCCGCGCAGACCCTGCGCATCGGCCTGCTGAACTTCATCCTCATCGGGCTGGGGCTGTGGTTTGCCGCAAAACGCCGTCTGCCTGCCCTGCCCTGCCTTGCGGGGGCAGAGCTGCTCACGAGCCTTCTGCTGTTCACCCGGGTGCAGAACACCGGCTCCCACCAGATGCTGCTGTTCGTGCCGGGGTGGCTGCTGCTGTTCCTCACCGGTTCTGCCGCACTGGCCGAGGGCATCCGGAAGCACCGGAAGCTCAAGCTTTTCTACTGGGCCTTCACACTGATGTTTGCCATGTCGGTGCGCTGCTCCCCGCTGACCACCGTGGCCCTGCCGGGTTTTGTGGTGGACCACTTTCCCCTCAAGGCGGTGTCGGAGTTCGTCCGGCTGGACAAGCTCACCTACGACCGCACCGACGCCGCCCAGATCCAGCGCGTGGACGACTGGATCGATGCCCACTGCGATGCGGAAAAGGGCGAGTTCGCCTACATGATCCCCCACGATATGCTGTACAACTCGGACATGTTCCAGTATGCCGCCCTGCCGGACATCCAGCTGCAGGGCAAGCTGGCCGCCGGCATCTCCATCCCGGGCACCCACGAGTTCCCGGTGCGGTTCTTTGAGGCGAAGTATGTGCTCACTGCAGAGCCCTTCCCCCAGACCTTTGTCAGCGGCGGCGAGCTCTCCGGCCGGTGGAACGCCCTCTTCTGCGCCGCGCGGGATGAGCACTTTACCCAGGCCGCCAGCTTTGACATGGGCAACGGCACCGTGTTCACCGTGTGGGAGCGCACTGAGCCTGCCGACCGGGCTGAGGTGGAATATTATCTGGATGCCTTCGCACAGGAGGATGTCCTCTACCCCGAGATGTTCTCGCAGGTGGCAGAAAGCTGGCTTGCCGGGCATGGACTTTAAATTGCAAACGCTTTGGATATAAAAGGAGTATTTCCCATGGAACAGAATGCAAACGCCCTGCCCAAGGTCACGCTGGGCCAGTACAAAGGGCTGGACTTTACCCGCCGGGTGCGCCCGGTGTCTGAAAAAGCCGTGGAGCTGGAGGCCTCAAACCTCACCCGCACCCATGCCCCCTTTGTGCCGGTGGAGCTGCCCGCCGCACGCGGGATGCGTGTAACGCTGGATTTCGAGGGGTTTCTGGACGGAGTCCCCATCCCGGACAGCCGGATGGAAAACGTCACGGTGGTGCTGGGCACCGGCCAGCTGATGCCCGCCGCCGAAAACGCGGTCTACGGCCACAAGGCAGGTGAGGATTTCCGGTTCGATTTTACCTACCCCGCCGAGTTCCGGGTGCCGGAGCTTTCCGGCAAAACGGCACAGTTTGTCATTGCCCTGCACACCGTGGAGCAAAAGCAGACCGTGCCGCTGGATGACGCCTTTGCCGGAACGCTGGGCTTTGACTCGGTGGACGCGCTGAAAGAGAGCATCCGCGAAAAGAAGCGCCGCTCCCACGAGGCCAACGCCGACCGCATTGCCGGTGCCGCCCTGCTGGACATGGCCGGGGCGAACCTGACGGCGGAGCTGAACGACGCTATTCTGGATCAGAACGCAGAGCGGGACATGAACGCCCTGCGCGACCGGCTGCGCCGCAGCAAGATGACCATGGAGCTGTACTGCAAGGCAGGCCAGACCACACCGGACGGGGTGCGTGCCGCCTTCCGCCGGGATGCGGAGCGCAAGATGCGCAGCATCCTTGCGGTGCGGGCCATTGCCGAAGCAGAGCAGATCACCGTGTCCAACGCCGAGGTGGACGCCGAATACGCCCGCCTTGCCAAGCTGCACGACACCCCGGAGCCTGAGATCCGCAAAGTGCTCAGCCGGGACGCTGTGGCCTCTGCCGTGACCACCCAGAAGGTACAGCGCTTTCTGATCGAACATGCAAACATCACTTCTGTTGTGGAAGGGGAGTAAATTATGGGCTTTTTTACACGCACCGCGATGGATATGCTGATGAAAACTACCCATCCCGAGATCAACCGCCGCCAGTGCTGGAACCTGCATCCTCATCGCAAGCCCTGCACCGAGTGCAAGGATATCTGCCCCTATGGCGAACAGATCTTTACCCGTCCGAACCTCGTCAAGGACTGGGACCCCTGCACCGAGTGCGGCCTGTGCGTTTCTGCCTGCCGCAGCGGCTGCATCATCCCTTCGCCGGAGCAGGTGCAGCGGGACACCTCTGCCGCCGATACCGACAATGACACCATCTGGATCGGCTGCGAAAAGTCCACCCGCAAAAATTCCATGGTGCGCGCCTGCATCTCTGCCCTCACATGGGAGACGCTGGCCTACCTTGCCCTGAACAAAAAGATCGTGCTGGACCTGACCCCCTGCGGTGAGTGTGAGAACGACCTGTGCGCCGCCCAGCTGCGCAAGGAGCTGACAAGGCTTGTGGATTTCTTTGGTCAGCCCATGTTCGAGGCACGGTTCACGCTGGCCTACGAGCAGGACGAAGCGCCATATCACGTAAAGGAGCTGAGCCGCCGCGAAATGTTCGAGCAGGTGAGTCACGGCTCCAAGAGCGGCACCAAAAAGCTGCTGCAGCTGCTGCCCGGCCTGCGCAGCGAGGACGACGGCGGTGTGGATTTCCGCCTTTTGCTGCACCAGCGCACAAAGCAGCTGAAAGCGGCTATGGACACGCCGCTGAAGTACGGCTACTATCTGCCCAACTTCACCGACAAATGCTTTGGCTGCGGCAAGTGTGAAAAGGCCTGCCGCGCCGGTGCGCTGAAGCTGGAGGACCTGCCCGACGGCCAGACCCGCATCGTCATCACGCCGTGGAAGTGCAGCGAGTGCGAGGTGTGCGTGGCATCCTGCTCGAACCACGGCATCGACGGCATGAAGCTGCGCCAGCTGACCACCCTTGGCCCGGTGAGCATCTACAAATGCCGCAAGACCCTGTGCAGGGAGTGCGGCAAGCCCATTGCGCCGGACAGTGCGGAGGGCGTGTGCACCGTATGCCGCATTAAGGCACGCACCAAAAAGCGGCAGGAGGAAGCCGCCGCCCGGGCAAAGCAGCTGCGGGAGGAGCGGGAGGCCAAAAAGGCTGCCGAGGAGGCCGCCAAGGCAGCGGAGGAGGCCGGTGCCGCTGTTTCCGCCGAGGCCGCAGCGGTCCCTGCAGAAGCCGCTGTGCCTGCTGCAGCCGGTTCGGTCATCAGTGCCGTGACGCCTGCCAAGCCCGCACCAATGCTGCCGGACGAGACACCCGAAGCCGCAGCGCCGAAAAACGATTGACGGCGCGTCGATTCAATGCTATACTGACCATAAAGCCGCCCTTTGTGCGGCAATGGACTGTTACAAAGGGGGTAACGGATGTGTGTTCCGTTACTCCCTTTTTCAGAGCACACAAATGCTAGAGCTAGAAGAAAGAGGGATCACACTATGCGTCATTCCATTTCCCGCCGTCAGTTCCTGAAGGGCAGCGGTGCAGCCGCCCTTTCTGCTGCAGCTGCCGGTCTGCTGAGCAGCTGCGGCGGCTCCTCCGCTTCCAATGGCGGCGGCACCGGCGCTTCCGGCAGCAGCTCCACCTATACCGTGCTGTACTCCCGCCAGCCCGCCACCCTGAACTATCTGGTCTGCTCTGCCGACCCGGACCTCTACCACGGCACCCAGTGCATCGACACACTGGTGGAATACGACAACCGCGGCAAGATCCGGGAGGGCCTTGCCACTGCGTGGGAATGGGACGCCGACAGCCTGACCTGGACTTTCCACCTACGGGACGAGAACTGGGTGGACTGCAATGGCGAGGTGCTGGGTCCTGTGACCGCGCAGGACTTTGTGGATGCGCTGGCCTATGTGCTGAACCCGGACTACGCTTCCTCCACTGCAAGCCTTGTCACCCCCTATGTGGCCGGTGCGGACAACTACTATAACTACTGCGTTTACCGCAACAACGCCAACAACGGCACCGTGGCCGAGGACGGCACCACCTACGCCATCGACGCAAACGGCACTGTGACGGCCACCGCTGCGGACGGCACTGCCACTGAGTATCCGGCTGTGGATTTCAGCGCCGTGGGGGTCAAGGCTGTGGATGAGCACACCCTGAACTACACCCTGAACTTTGATTTTCCGGGCTTTCTCAGCCTGCTCAGCTACGCCCCCTACGAGCCCGCCTACGGCCCGCTGCTGGAGGAGTTTGCCGACCAGTTCTGCACCAGTGCCGAGACCGCCTGCAGCTGCGGCGCGTTCTATCTGGCCGAGTACACCCCGCTGGAAAGCTGGGTGATGAAGAAAAACCCCGAGAACTACGATGCCGACAGCGTTTATATCGATACGGTGCGCTACATCTACAATCAGGAAGAGCTCATCAGCGGCCCGGAGATGGTCAAGCGCGGCGAGATCGATCAGGCCACCATCAGCTCGGACATTCTGGACAGCTGGCTGGCCGATGACACCACCAGAGATATGGTGTCCATGGAGCGCCCGGAGACCGGCAAGAGCTATTTCTACATCTTCAACTTCCTGCCCTACCGCCACGAATTTTCCAACTGGACCGTGACCGGCGTGGACGCTGAATATGAGCCGGACAACTGGGCCAAGGCCATCAACTCCACCAACTTCCGCAAGGCGTTCCTGTATGCCATCAATCCCTCCGTCACGCTGGCCGTCACTGCGCCCGAGGGCTACGAAAACTATAAGCTGCACACCATCACCCCGCCTTCCTTCTGCGCCAACAGCAAGGGCGTGGATTATACGGAGTGCGGCGGGCTGGCAGGCCTGTCCGATTTCTTTGACGAAGCCACCGCCAAGCAGTACCGCGATGCCGCAGTGGAAGAACTGACGGCTGCCGGTGTCACCTTCCCCATCAAGGTGCAGTACCCCTACAACCCCGCCGTGGTGGACTGGGACAAGCAGTGTCAGGTGTTCAAGCAGCAGGTGGAGGGCGTGCTGAACGACGGCTTCGACTTTGTGAACATCATCATCACCCAGGGCCCCTCCGACAACTTCCTGAACGCGGTGCGCCGGGTGGGTGCCTACCAGCTGATGTCCTACTACTGGGGTGCCGATTACTCCGACCCCGAAACCGAGGTGTACCCCTTCTATCAGGAAGCCGGCGACCGCGGCACCTGCTACAGCTTCCTGCGCACCGGCGTGGAGGACGGCATCGTGACCGGCGAGACCGCCGAACTTGTGATGCAGTACATGTCTCTGGTGGAGAAGGCAAAGACCATCACCGAGGATCTGGATGCCCGGTATGATGCCTTTGCGGATGCCGAAGCCTTCCTCATCCAGAACGCGCTGGTCATCCCGCTGGGGATGCCGGTGCCGCCGTACATCGCCACCCGTCTGAACCTGTGGGAAGGCCAGTACGCTCCCACGGGCCTGTCCACCAACCGCCTGAAGGGCGTGCACATCCTCGACCATTACGTTTCGATGGAGGAGTACAACCAGAACCGCGACGCGCGGTAAAACGGTTTAAAATGCGCTCCGCGTTCGCTTTACGCATAAATAGCGGAAGAATTATTTTAATTAGAGCAATGCCGGGCAGCCTGCGGGCTGTCCGGCATTGCATTTTCACGGGTAGAGTCGTGGAGGAAAGCGGCATTTGCAGCGCTGGTTTCCTGCGGAAACATCCGCGCTGCGGGGAGCGGCCTCACCCTCTCCGTCTGCTCACTGCGTTCGCATCCACCTCTCCCAAAGAGCGAGGCCTTGGCAAAGAGATGAACTTTGCGTGGACTGCCAAGGGCTCCCGCTTTGAGGAAAGACGTCCCCCGGCCGGGGGAAGATGTCACCGCAGGTGACAAAAAGGGGAATCTGGCATCGCGCAGCGATGACTGAGAGGGCTAGGCCGCTGGCGGAGAGGGCAAGGTCGGTAAAGTGTGCATCTACTGTATCCGGTCTACGACCCCACTGGTGAAAGCAGCGTTTGGAGTAGGTCGCGGTTGCGCAGCAATAAAAGCCCCAGTGGGGCTTTTAAGCGGAGGAGCGGTCTGCGTTAGCAGATGGAGGGGCCTCGCCCCGACAAGTTCTCGCAGGCCGCGACAAACGCGAATTAAAAATATTTTTTCCGCTGAATATGGCCAGAGCGCAAGCGGAGGCCATTTTGAATCGTTCCTCACCCCATTTTCCCGCAAAAAACCACAAATCCCTTTCCAAACGTAAAAAATTGCGGTATTCTATAGGTATCTGTATTTCAATCGAAAAGTGAGGTGCACAGCAATGGTGCCATATCTCGCAAAACGCATCGGGCGCTCGATCCTGACCCTGTTCATCATCGTGACGCTGGTGTTCTGCCTGCTGCGGCTCATGCCGGTAGAGGGCTATTTTGCCAACTACGAAAAAATGACCGAGGCACAGATCCAGGCCGGACTGCAGTCCATGGGTCTGCTGGACCCGCTGCCGGTGCAGATCGGCCATTTCTGGCGGGACGCGCTGCACGGTGATCTGGGCGTGAGCCACATTTACAAGCTCAACGCCCCCGTGACCAAGATCCTTGCCCAGAAGCTGCCCATTTCCATCGAAATGGGCGTGCTGGCCATGCTGCTCAGCCTGATCTTCGGCATCCCGCTGGGCCTGCTCATGGGCCGGTGCAAGGGCCGCTGGCCGGATAAGCTGGGCACAGCCGTCATCGTGCTCATTCAGGCCGTGCCTGCCGCCGTGTACTTTTTGTACATTCAGATGTACGGCACCACCGCCATGGGCGTGGGCCTGCTGTTCGATGCCGCCAACTGGCGCTATTGGGTGCTGCCGGTGTGCAGCATGAGCCTTGCAAACCTTGCGTTCTACGCCATGTGGCTGCGCCGCTATATGGTGGACGAGAGCAACAAGGACTACGTAAAGCTGGCCCGGGCCAAGGGCGTGAGCGAGAGCGGCATTGCCCTGCATCACATCTTCCGCAACGCCATGGTGCCGCTGGTGCAGTACATTCCCTCCGCATTTCTGAACACTGTCGTCGGCTCCATTTACATCGAGAGCCTGTACAGCATCCCGGGCATGGGCGGTCTGCTGGTCACCTGCGTGCAGCGCCACGACAACACCATGGTGCAGGGCATCGTACTGCTGTATGCCTGCGTGGGCATCATCGGCCTGATTTTAGGTGATGTGCTCATGGTTCTCCTTGACCCCCGCATCCACTTTGGCAGGAAGGAAGGTGGCCGCTGATGCTGTCTTTTCTCAAACGTGAACGCTCCCGGCTGCTGGAAGACAAGCTCAACGCCGCGCAGGCACAGCACACTGCCGGATGGGAGGCTCTGCCCGAAGACGAGCTGTTCACCCCCGCCGGGTTCAGCGAGGCGCAGGCCGAAGCCACTGCCAGCTCCAACTACAGCTACTGGGGCAGCACCTTCCGCGCCTTTTTCAAGAACAGGTTCGCGGTGGTTCTGCTGGTGGCACTGGCCGCTGTGGTGGCCTTTGCCTTCATCCAGCCCCACCTGCCCGGTCAGGCAGACCCGAACCTCTGCGCCGTGGACCCCGCCACCGGCATCCAGTACCGCAACATCGCCCCCGGACAGGACGGCTTTATCTGGGGTTCCAACTCCATCGGGCAGGACCTGTGGGCACGCATCTGGGCCGGTGCACGCACCAGCCTGACCATCGCCTTTTTCGTGGCCCTCATTGAAGCGGTGGTGGGCATCACCGCCGGTGTGCTGTGGGGCTATGTGCGCGGGCTGGACCCCGTGTTCACCGAGCTGTACAACATCTTTGATAACATCCCCACCGCCATTGTGCTGATCCTGATTTCTTACGTGGCAACGCCCAGCATCTGGACCATGGTCCTTGGCATGGCCATCAAGGGCTGGATCGAAATGGCACGCTTCATCCGCAACCAGATCCTCATCATCCGCGACCGGGATTATAATGTAGCATCCCGCTGCCTCGGCACGCCCACTGTGCGCATCGTACTGCGCAACCTGCTGCCCTATCTCGTCTCGGTCATCATGCTGCGCATGGCCCTCACCATCCCGGAAGCCATCGGCAACGAGGTGTTCATCACCTACATCGGCCTCGGGCTTTCGGTGGAGACGCCTTCGCTGGGCAATCTGGTCAACGATGGCCGCAAGGTGATGATGCAGGCCGGGCTGCGCTACCAGCTGCTGTACCCCACCCTCATCCTGAGCTTTGTCACCATTGCGTTCTACCTGATCGGCAACGCCTTCTCGGACGCCGCCGACCCGAAGAATCATCTGCAGTAAGGAGGGGATATCATGGAACATCACCCGCTCATTCTCTCCGCAAAAGATGTCAACATCCAGTTCGATCTGCGTGGAAAAGTGCTGCACGCCATCCGGGGCATCGATCTTGATCTGTACCAAGGCGAAGTGCTCGCCATCGTGGGCGAGAGCGGCTCCGGCAAGAGCGTGTTCACCAAGAGCTTCATGGGCCTTCTGGACGCCAACGGCTCCATCACCGGGGGCACCATCGATTACTATGGCATGGCGGACGGCAAGCCGCTGCGCCTTTCTGACCTCAGAACCGAAAAGGACTGGCTGCGGGTACGCGGCCGGGAGATCGCCATGGTCATGCAGGACCCCATGACCAGCCTGAACCCGCTGAAGACCATCGGGGCACAGATCATGGAAGCCGTCACCCTGCATCAGGGCCTGAAGGGCGCTGCCGCAAGGGAAAAGACGCTGGGATACCTGCGGGATGTGGGCATCTCGGAGCCGGAAAAGCGGTTCCGGCAGTACCCGCACGAGTTCTCTGGCGGGATGCGCCAACGGGTTGTGATCGCCATTGCAGCGGCCTGCAGCCCCAAAATTCTCATCTGCGATGAGCCCACCACTGCACTGGACGTGACCATTCAGGCCCAGATTTTGCAGCTGCTCAAAAAAATGCAGGTCAAGTACGATCTGACCATCCTGCTCATCACCCACGATCTGGGCGTGGTGGCCAACATTGCCGACCGGGTCGCCGTGATGTACGCAGGCGACATTGTGGAGATCGGCACCGCCGACGAGATCTACTACGACCCCCGCCACCCCTATACATGGGCACTGCTGTCCAGTATGCCCCAGATGGGCGTGAAGGGCGAGGACCTGTTCAACATCGTAGGCACACCGCCGAACCTGTTTGCAGAGATCCGCGGCGACGCCTTTGCGCCCCGCAACCCGCAGGCGCTCAAGATCGATTTTGTCAGGCGCCCGCCCTACTTTACCGTATCCCCCACCCACAAGGCCAAGACATGGCTGCTGGACCCCCGGGCACCCAGAGTCGAGCCGCCGGCTGCGGTGAAAATGCTGCGAGAGGAGGGGCTGTAAGATGGAAAATGAACGCGAAGTTCTTGTGGAAGTGAACCACCTGAACGTGACCTACGGCTCCGGCCGCAGCACCTATCATGCCGTGCAGGACGCCAGCTTTAAAATTTATAAGGGCGAGACCTTCGGCCTTGTGGGCGAAAGCGGCAGCGGCAAGACCACCATCGGCCGGGCCATCCTGCGCATCCTGCCCACCTCCGGCGGTGACATCCTTTATAAAGGCCAGAAGATCAACGGCAAAATTTCCCGCCAGCTGGACAAACAGATCATCAAGGAGATCCAGATGATCTTTCAGGACCCGCAGTCCTCGCTGAATGAACGCGCCAAGGTGAGCTATATCGTGGGCGAGGGCCTGCAGAACGTCCGGCCCGACCTCACCGCCGCCCAGCGGGAGGAGCGGGTGAGGCAGGCTTTGCGGGACGTGGGCCTGCTGCCGGAATTTGCTTCCCGCTTCCCTCACGAATTTTCCGGCGGACAGCGCCAGCGCATCGGTATCGCCCGGGCGCTGATCGTGGAGCCGGAGTTCATCGTTGCCGATGAGCCCATCAGCGCACTGGATATGTCCATCCGCGCGCAGGTGCTGAACCTTTTGCGCCATTTACAAAAAGAACGCGGCATCACCTATCTGTTCATCGCCCACGACCTGTCCGTGATGCGCTATATCTCCGACCGCATCGCCGTGATCCACAAGGGCCGCATCGTGGAGCTGGCCGGGGCCGAAGAGCTGACGGCCCACGCCATCCACCCCTACACCCGCAGCCTGCTGTCCGCTATTCCCATGCCGGACCCCCGCCGGGAGCGGCAGAAAAAGCTGCTGGTCTACGACCCCGCCATGCACGACTACTCCAGAGAGACCCCTCAGTGGCGCGAGCTGCGGCCTGAACATTTTGTGCTGTGCAGCGCCGCCGAAGCGGAGCAGTGGCTGCCGCGCTGACCCCCCCCGACATTTCGGGAGAAATCGTTGTTTTACGGCACTTTTACGCAACGTTCATAGTTTATTTCTTGACATTCTCAGGCGGCTCCACTACAATAGAGACTGCATCGTTGATTCTAATTTTTGAGTTATTTGCGTGATCTGACCGGCGGCTTTCATCTTTCTTACAAAGCTGTCGGCTTTTAGCAATGAAAAGAAGAAAGAAAAGAGGACTTTATTCTATGACTACTGAACAGCGTGAACCGCTCTATGCGTCCACTGCGAAGCCCTGGCTGAAGTACTATGACCAGAAATACATCGACATGCCTCTGCCCAAGTGCAGCGCCTTTGAGTATCTCTGCCATCAGAACAAGAACCATCTGAGCGAGACCGCTCTGGAGTATTATGGCCGCAAATTCACCTTTGCAGACCTCTTTGTGAATGTCAAGAAAACCGCTGCCGCCTTCCGTGCTCTCGGCGTGAAGAAGGGCGACATCATCACCGTCGTCAGCGTGATGACCCCCGAGGTGATCTATGCCTTCTACGCTGTCGATATGATCGGCGCAACGCTGAATCTGGTGGATCCGCGCTACAGCGTTGAGGGCATCCACGAGTACATCGAGGAGGTAGATTCCCGCCTGCTGATCTGCCTGAATGTGACCTATGAGCGCTGCCACAAGGCAGAAAAGCGCACCAATGTGGAGCGTGTGCTGGTCATCAGCCCCGCAGACTCCCTGCCGCTGCATCTGGCCATCGGCTACAAGCTGACCAACCCCGACAAGAACCGCTACAAGTCCAACGTGATCCACTGGAAGGACTTTATTGCACAGGGCAAGGATCAGAGCATGAACGCCGAACCCTACGACCCGCAGCACGCCTGCGTGGTGGTGCACACCGGCGGCACCACCGGTTCGCCCAAGGGCGTTATGCTGACCGACGACAGCTTCAACTCTCTGGCCCACGAATTCATTGCCCAGAGCAACCTGTTCTGCCGCGGCCAGAAGCTGATGAACGTTATGCCTCCGTTCATTGCCTACGGCTACGCCTGCGGCGTGCATATGCCGCTGGTCATGGGCCTGCACGTCGTCATCATCCCCAATCTGGACCCCGACAAGCTGGGCGCACTGATCTGGAAGCACAAGCCCGAGCACATGTTCGGCGTTCCGGCTCACTACCAGCAGATGGCAGCTTCTCCGCTGCTCAAGAAGAAGAAGGATCTCTCCTTCATCCGCAACTATGCCGCCGGCGGCGACTCGCTGCCGCTGGGCGCTGAGCTGACCGTGAACGAGTTCCTGAAGGCACACAACGTGGAGTATCCGCTGGCCAAGGGCTACGGCATGACCGAAGTCGCCTCTGCCGCTACCGTTGCCGCCGGCAATGTGACCAAGCCCGGCAGCGTGGGCATCCCCATGCTGAATACGGTGGTGTCCATCTTCGAGCCCGGCACCGAGACTGAGCTGCCCATCGGGGAGCGCGGCGAGATCTGCATCTGCACCCCCACCGTCATGAAGGGCTACTACAACAAGCCCGATGAGACCGATATGATCCTGCGCCGCCATGCAGACGGCCAGATCTGGGCACACACCGGCGATGTCGGCTACATGGACGAGGACGGCTTTGTGTATCTGGACTCCCGCATCAAGCGCATGATCATCCGTCACGATGGCTTCAAGGTGTTCCCGTCCATGATCGAGAACGTCATCAGCCGTCATCCGGCTGTGCATCAGTGCTCGGTGGTGGGCTGCACCGATAAGGACCATGTGCAGGGCCGCCTGCCCTTCGTCTACGTGGTGCTGGACCCGGAGGCCGACAAAAAGAAGCGCCAGATCGTGCGCGAGCTGCGCCAGCTGTGCAAGGAAGAGCTGCCGGAGTACGTGCAGCCGGTGAGCTACAAGTTCATCAGCGAAATGCCGATGACCCCCGTTGGCAAGGTGGACTACCGCAAGCTGGAGGAAGAGATCACTCCCCGCGATTATTGACACTCTGTAATTTTTCAGACACTGAGCTCTCCCGCAAGGGGGAGCTTTTTTGTATGGAAGAAACTGCAGAATACGGGCGCAGCGATGACCGCAATTTTTTGAATTTTGTCAGTTGACAATTTTTACTTTCCATTTTATCATAGAGACAACAGCTGTGCCGCACAGGTGCAGTCATTCCGGAAAGAAGGAATCTCAATGAAAAACAAAAAATTTGCCAGCTTTCTGGCCGCAGCAGCAGCGCTTGTGCTGCTGGCCATGCCTGCATTTGCTGCCGACGAACAGGCGGAGCTGCCTGCCGCCGAAGCAGCAGAGGTGCAGCAGGAACAGGCCGCAGCGCCCGCCGATGCCCAGACAGCCGGCGAACCGGAGCCGCAGCTCACCTATGTGGCGCTGGGCGACAGCATCACCTCCGGTGTCGGCCTTGCCGATATGAAATACAACATCGCCCAGATCGGCTACGATCTCCGGCCAAACTTCGAGGGCTACTCTTCCCAGTGCTATACCGCCCTTGTGGGCAAGGGCCTTGGGCTGGACCGCCAGCACGCCATCAATCTGGGCCTGCCCAGCCTGATGAGCCCTGACATGGTGGATATGGTGCAAAGCAGCGCCATGCCCAAGATGAATCAGGCTTCCGGCTCGTACTACGTCTACCCGGAATATCAGGAATATCTGCGCAAGGCCGATATCATTTCCATCCAGATCGGCTCCAACGACGCGCTGGTGCCCTGCATCGTAGGTCTGGGCGAGGCCACCAACTGGAAGAGTGAGCAGCTGGCCGGGCTGATGGTCAGCGGCGCCCTGCGTGATTTCAACTTCCAGAAGCTGGGGCTCTTCCTCGAAGCGCTGAACCGTATGACCCTTACCTTTGACGAGAGCCGCGCCACCAACCGCCTGCTGTTCCGCGGCATGGATGAGATCTGCGATCAGGCCTATACCAATGTGACCAACAGCCTGCCGCAGATCGTGGCCAGTATCCGCGCACTGAACCCGGATGCCAAAATCGTGCTGCTGGGCTACACCAATCCCGTGCCTCTGCTGCCCGCATGGAACCGCTATTTCAGCAAATTGAACCGCTTTGCCAAAGACCTTGCCGCACAGGAAGGCTTGATCTATGTAGGCATTCCCCGCACCCAGACCGCTGCGGACGGCCACCCCACCGTCAAAGGCCACAAGTACATTGCACAGCAGATCCTGAATGCGATCCAGTAATTCTCTATGACCAAAAACAGCCGGCCTCCGCGCAGGAGACCGGCTGTTTCTTTGTAGAACTCGTTTTCAGCTCAGGCGGCCGCTTTCCACCGAAAAGCTGATGTCTGCCGCCGCCATGGTAGACTTTCGGTGAGAGACCAGCAGCACCGTTTTGTCTTTGCACTCTGCCCGCACAGCCTTGAGGATGACCCCCTCGTTCAGGCTGTCCAGATTGGAGGTAGGCTCGTCCAGCAGCAGAAACGGCGCATCGTGCAGGAACGCACGCGCCACACCGATGCGCTGACGCTCGCCGCCGGAAAGGGCACCGCCCAGCTCACCCACCGGGGTGTCATAGCCCTTGGGCAGGCTGCGGATAAAACCATCCAGTGCAGCTTTTTTGCAGGCCGCTTCCACCTCTTCCCGGGTGGCATCCCGCTTTGCAATGCGGATGTTGTTCTCGATGGTGTCATCGAACAGTTCGGTCTCCTGGGTCACAAGGCTCTCCTGCGCACGCAGGGCGGCGGTGTTCACCCGGCGGATGTCCTGTTTTCCAAAGCGGATGCTGCCGCCGGACACATCCCAGAACCGCATCAGCAGCCGCAGGAAGGTAGACTTTCCGCTGCCCGAACGGCCCGTGATGCCCACGATCTTCTTTTCCGGAATGGTCAGGCTCAGGCCATGCAGGATCTCTTCCTCGGCATAGGCAAAGCTCACATGCTCTGCCGCAGCACCCGCAAAGGCGGTGTCTGTGCCGTCGGTCACATCCGCAGTGACAGGCTCTTCCTCCAGCAGGTCCAGAACACGGTCGGCGCTGGCGAACACCTGCGTCAGGCCCACACCAAGGTTTGCCAGTGCCACCACCGGGCCAAAGGAGCTCAGGGCCGAAAGGGTGCACACCAGCACCCCCTCGGCACCCAGTCTGCCGCTCTGGTAAAGGCTCAGGCTGGTGCCCAGCACGGCCAGCACCGTGAGCAGGATCAGGGTATTGGTCAGGGCCACGGTCAGGCCCTCGCGGTACTTGAGGGACTTCTGCTTTTCGCCCAGCGTCTCACTGTGGGCCGTGATGCCCTCGGCACGGGCTGCGGTGTCCTGATACTGCAGGGTATCCTTCAGGCCCCGCAGGCTTTCCAGCACATAGCTGTTGGTATCGGCCAGTGCCTGACGGTACTCCCGGGCGGCACGGTCGCCGCGCTTTGCGCTCCACACCGGCAGGGCCACACCCACCAGCAGATAGCCCGCCAGCAGCACCAGTGCAGGCAGGATGTGCCAGCTGCCCACAAAGCCCGTCATGCCGATGACGCAGATGCACGCGATGCAGATGGGCGAAATGGTGTGGGCGTAGAACACCTCCAGCGCCTCGATGTCGGCCGTGATGAGCGAGATCAGGTCGCCGCGGTCACGGCCTTCCAGCTTTGCAGGGGTCAGGCGGCGCAGCGCCCCGAACACCTTATCGCGGATCAGGGCCAGCAGCTTAAAGGCGATATAGTGGTTGGACGCCTGCTCTGCGTAGCGCAGAACGCCGCGCAGCAGCGCAAACACCAGAATGCAGGCAAAGGCCGTGCCCACGGTCCCCACCGGGCTTGCAAGCCCCAGCGCACGCAGGATGCCAAAACCACCGAAGATCGTAATAAAGGTGGCGCAGAAATGGCCTGCCACCCCCATCACGATCGCTGCCAGCATAACGGGCAGCATGGGCTTTACCAGTACGATAAGCCGTCTCACAATGGCAAAGGGGCTGCGATGATTGCTCTTGTTCATGCTCAGGCATCCTCCTCTTCCAGTGTTTCCAGCTGCCGCTGTGCCAGATACAGGCGGCTGTAAGCCCCCTGCTTTGCCAGCAGCTCGGCGTGGGTGCCCTGCTCGATCACACGGCCATTGCTCATTGCATAGATGCAGTCGCTGTGCACCACGTTTGCCAGACGGTGGGAGATCAGGATAATCGTCTTTTTCCCGGCAAGGCTGTGGATGGCCCGCATGATGTCGTTCTCGCTCTCGGCATCCACGTTGGAGGTAGCCTCGTCGAAGAGGTAGATGGGCGTATCATGCAGCAGGGCGCGGGCCATGGCAAGGCGCTGACGCTGACCGCCGGAAAGATTGCTGCCGCCCTCATGCAGAGCGGTCTGCAGGCCGTTCTGGCTGCGGCAGAAATCGGCCAGATTCACCTGTTCCAGTGCGTTCCACAGCTCTGTTTCGGTGGCATCCGGCTTTGCCATGCGCAGGTTGCTCTCCACCGTGCCCTTGAAGATGGCGGCGTTGTGGGGCACCAGCGTCAGGGTGCGCAGGCGCTGTTCCTGCTGCAGCTCCTGCACCGGCACGCCGCCCAGCGTCACGCTGCCGGTATAGCCGGTGCGGCTGCCGGACAGCAGCGCTGCGATCGTACTTTTGCCGCAGCCGCTCTCGCCCACCAGCGAGACAAAGCTGCCCTGCGGGATGGTGAGGGATACATCGTCCAGAATGGTGCGGTCCTTCTCGTAGCCAAAGGTGACATGCTCCAGCTGCAGGGTGGTGTTTTCGCCGGGCAGGCGGTCGCCGTCGGCGGGCTCCTCCGCTGCCAGCAGCCGGAAGATCTTTTCTGCCGAAGCGGCGCCGTTCATGGCAATGTGGAAGTAGCTGCCCAGCAGCCGCAGCGGCAGGAAGAAGTCTGCCGCCAGCAGCACGATGGTCAATGTGGCGGTCAGGGTCAGCCGGCCTGCCGCAAATGCAGCCACCGCGCTGATGATGCCAAGGCCCGCA
Source organism: Faecalibacterium sp. 9 (assembly GCF_048320955.1). NCBI lineage: Bacteria > Bacillati > Bacillota > Clostridia > Eubacteriales > Oscillospiraceae > Faecalibacterium > Faecalibacterium sp. 9. The sequence goes on along the minus strand of NZ_JBLWGB010000003.1, from coordinate 147,927 downwards.
CCGCCGTAGGCCATCAGGTCCATCAGTGTCACCGAGTTCAGCTGCATGGTGAGCACCTTCATGGTGATTCTGCGGAAGCGCTCAGCCTGCGCGTTCATCTGCTCGTGCTTCCAGCCGTCTGCCTGATAGATCTTCAGGGTGGTCAGGCCCTGAATGTTCTCCAGAAAGCTGTCGCCAAGGGTGGTGTACTCGCCCCAGTAGTTCGCCAGCAGCTTTTTGGCAAACTTCTGCACCGCCACGATGGACATGGGGATCAGCGGCACGCAGCACAGCAGGATGATGGCAGACCGTGCGTGCACACCCACCAGCAGCGCGAACAGGGTAACAGGAGCCAGCAGGCTGTAGAACAGCTGGGGCAGGTACTTTGCAAAGTAGGTATCGATCTGCTCCACGCCTTCGCTGGCCAGCATCACCACCTCGCTGGTGGCCGCCGTCTCGGTGTAGTTGGGACCAAGGCGGGCAAGCTTTGCGTAGATGCTGCTGCGCAGGGTGCGCTTGACGTTTTTGGACGCCCGGTCGCTCATGCCGGAGGCCAGCATGGTGCAGGCAAAGCGCAGCGGCACCGTAGCAAGGCACAGCACCAGCTGCTGCCACAGCAGGGCGCTGGTCAGGCTGCCCGCAAAGGCAGCACCGATAAGCCCCGCAACAGCCTTTACAAACACCACATTGCACAGCATTCCCAGCCACTGGAACAGCACATTCAGCTCCACATACCGCAGTGCACCGCGGTCAAAGGACAGCAATTTTTTGTTGATCACTGGGCTTTCTCCATTTCTGTGTCATCCGCCGCTGTTCCGAACAGACGCTCATATTCGCCGGTAAAGATGCGCTCCGGCAGTGCACTGGTCATGGCCAGCGCCGCCGCAAAGCGTTCCTCCTCTGACAGCGGCTCGCTGACCGGCGGGAAATGGCTCAGGATCGTTTTCAGCTGCCGGTCTACCTGCTTTGCCACCCAGATGCCCCGGTCGGTCATATAGATCTTGCCGTAATGCTCCTTTACGATCATGCCATGCTCCATAAGCAGATTCATGATGCGCACCACTGAGGGCTTGGTGACCCCCAGCTTTTCCGCAATGCTGCGGGAGCTGATATCCAGATGGGTCTGCGAGACCTCGTAGATCGCCAGCAGATAGCGCAGATGCGCCGACGTAAGTTCCATCCCGATCACTCTCTTTCGTTTTGATGTTACTCAAGGCTAACTTTTTTCTTTTGAAAAAAGGGCGCGAGCCGAAAGTTCCAGCCCGCGCCCCTTGCGGTTTTTACCGATCAGTGACAGCCGCTGCAGCCGCCGCAATTACCATTGCAGCCGCCCTCGCCGCAGCCACCGCAGCCGCCATGCTTGTGAGAGTGCCATGTGATCCAGCCCACACCGCCAAACACGATGACTGCCACAACGATCGTAGGCAGATTAAAGTTTGCTGCCAGAAATTCCATCATAAAGCATCTCTCCTTTCAGCAGACGAAGCTTACTTGTTTGCAGTGATCTTGGAAACGTCGATCTTGACCTCGTTGTCGCCGGTGTACTTGTTGGGACGAACCAGCAGGTAAATAAAGCAAGCCAGAACCACAGCCGCCACGATGGTAAAGAAGTTGAAGCCAACCTCGCCGGTGATCAGGCCGCCCAGCTGGTAAACCACCAGAGCTGCGCAGTAAGCCAGAGCGCACATGTAACCAATGGCGATGGCCGTCCATCTGCCGTTGTTCATCTCGCGCTTGATGGCGCCCATTGCAGCGAAGCAGGGAGCGCACAGCAGGTTGAAGATCATGAAGGCGTAAGCCGACAGAGCGGTGTAGTCCTGCGCAACAGCAGCCCAGATCTCATCGCCGTTCTCAGACAGCTCGCCGCCGAAGTGATACAGAACACCGAAGGTACCAACCACGTTCTCCTTTGCGATCAGGCCGGAGACGGAAGCGACGGTTGCACGCCAGTTGCCGAAGCCCAGAGGTGCAAAGATCCATGCGACCTTGGTAGCGATAGCAGCCAGCACGGAGTTGTCCTGATCCTCGACCATACCGAAGGCACCGTTCTCGAAGCCGAAGCCCTGCATGAACCACAGCACAACGGTAGCGGCCAGAATGACGGAGCCTGCGCGCTTGATGAAGGACCAGCCGCGCTCCCAGGTTGCACGGAACACGTTGCCCCATGCAGGCACATGGTATGCGGGCAGCTCCATCACGAAGGGAGCGGGATCACCTGCGAAGAGCTTGGTCTTCTTCAGGATCACGCCGGAGCAGATGATGGCAGCCATGCCAATGAAGTAAGCAGAGACAGCCACCAGAGAAGAACCGCCGAACATCGCACCTGCGATGAGGCCGATGATGGGCATCTTTGCGCCGCAGGGGATGAAGCAGGTGGTCATGATGGTCATGCGGCGGTCGCGCTCGTTCTCGATGGTACGGGATGCCATGACGCCCGGGACGCCGCAGCCGGTGCCCACCAGAACAGGGATGAAGCTCTTACCGGACAGGCCGAACTTGCGGAAGATACGGTCCATGATGAAGGCGACACGGGACATATAGCCCACATCCTCCAGAATGGACAGCAGGAAGAACAGCACCAGCATCTGGGGAACGAAGCCCAGAACTGCGCCGACACCGGCAACGATGCCGTCCATGATCAGGCCGTACAGCCAGCCTGCCACGCCGATGCTCTCCAGCAAGCCGCCCAGAGCATTGGGAACGATCTCACCGAACAGCACGTCGTTGGTCCAGTCGGTGGCAAAGGTACCGATGGCCCAGCCGCCGTCTGCAATGGAGGTACCCATGGACAGGGAGTACATCAGGTACATGACCAGTGCGAAGATGGGCAGAGCCAGAATACGGTTGGTCACGATCTGGTCGATCTTATCGGAAACGGTTAGGTGCTCCACGCGGGCCTTCTTCTTGACAGCCTTGCCCACCACGGTGTTGATGTATGCATAGCGCTGGTTGGTGATGATGCTCTCTGCATCGTCGTCCAGCTCGGTCTCGCAATCCTTGATGTGCTGATCGATGTGCTCCATCAGGGCCTTGTCCAGCTTCAGCTCATCCTGCACCTTGTCGTCGCGCTCGAACAGCTTGACAGCGTACCAGCGCAGGAAGCGGTCATCCACCTTGCCCTGAATGGACTCTTCGATGTGGGCAATGGCGTGCTCCACGCTGCCGGTGAACACGTGAGGCAGCTCGCCGGCCTTGGTAGCCTTGGCGGCAGCCACAGCAGCCTTTGCAGCAGCCTCGGTGCCCTCGCCCTTCAGTGCGCTGATCTCCACAGCCTGACAGCCCAGCTCTGCGCTCAGTTTCTTCAGGTCGATCTTATCGCCGTTCTTGCGCACCAGATCGATCATGTTCACCGCCATGACCACCGGGATGCCCAGCTCGATCAGCTGGGTGGTCAGGTACAGGTTGCGCTCGATGTTGGTGCCGTCGATGATGTTCAGGATGGCATCGGGCTTCTCCTTGACCAGATAGGTACGGGAGACGACCTCTTCCAGCGTGTACGGAGACAGCGAGTAGATGCCGGGCAGGTCCTGAATGATAACATCCTTATCGCCCTTCAGCTTGCCTTCCTTCTTTTCCACCGTAACGCCGGGCCAGTTGCCGACATACTGGTTGGAGCCGGTCAGATTGTTGAACAGGGTCGTTTTACCGCAGTTCGGGTTGCCGGCAAGTGCAATTTTAATGCTCATTGCTTAATCCTTCCTCCCTTTGGGATCAGACTACTTCGATCATTTCAGCATCGGCCTTGCGCACGCTCAGCTCGTAGTTGCGCACGGTCAGCTCCATGGGGTCGCCCAGAGGTGCCACCTTACGGACATAGATCTCGACACCCTTGGTGATGCCCATGTCCATGATGCGGCGCTTGACCGGGCCTTCACCGTGCAGCTTTGCCACAGTAGCGGTCTCGCCGACCTTTACGTCTTTCAGAGTTTTCATTCTTAACCATCCTCCTCTGCTTGTCTTTATAGAGAGACTATTCCAGTTTCGGAGCAGCTCCCAAACAGCGCCGGGGCACTGTTCAGCCAATCATGATACGGTTTGCCATCGTCTTGTCCAGCGCGATGCGGCTCTCCTTGACCTGCAGGATCAGGTTGCCTGCGATCTCGTTGACGACCGTTACCTCACTGTCCACCACAAAACCCAGCTCTGCCAGATGCAGCCGGATCTCGTCCTTGCCGGTGATCTTTTTGATGGTGACGGTCTCTCCTGCTTTTGCCATTGTCAAAGGCATCATACTTCCGCTTCCCTTCCTGTTTGAATTTGGGATATCGCTGCGGTTAGTCAGCTGCAACTACCAGCGTGGATAGTTTACGCTTACTAACCTTTGATGTCAATAGTTTTATCATATTTAAAAGTTAGTTTATATGAACAAACAATTTTTCTGCCCGATTTTTTCCGTTTTTTCACCACAATCAACAACAACTAACTCAAATTATTGAGCCAAAGTTAGCCATTGTTTACATTTTCTCGTTCTTTTTTGGCGACATCTTGTAAACTATCACAAGGCTTTTTTCCTACTCCCGCTGTGCTCTTTTGCAGCAAATGACACAGCCGCGCGGTACAGTGGTCATTCTGCACCGCGCGGCCGCGTGTCAAAAGGAGGATTTCTTTCCCGCCGGTGCGTGGACACCAGCAGGCGCCAGGATAAAAAGAGAGTATTTGAAAAGAGAATGACAACATCAAGCCGCCACGGCAAGGCGGAGAATGGGCGTTCCGCTGTGGAACAGCCGCAGATAGACTGCCGTGCATTTGCTCAGCTGATCAAAGTGCTTCTGCGCTGCATCCGGGTCGCCGTAGGACTTCCAGCAGCCGCAGCAGGTAAAGTTCTTGCCGCGGTTCTCAATAAAGCCCACCACATCCCCCAGCGGATAGCCAAGGAACACCCCGATCTCATGGGGAAAATCCGCCGAGCAGCACAGCCGGCGGGAGAGCTGGGTGAGCATGCCGCCCACATCCAGCGGTTCCCCCGCTTCCGGCAGACGGTATCCCTCCTGCTGCAGGAAGCTCTGCACCTTTTCGTCTGCCAGTACAGCAGACAGCCTGCTTTCGCGGTAGACGTACACAAGATACCGGTGGTTGCGCACGCAGCCCTTCAGCACCCGCACCCGCAGGCCCTTGGGCTCAAGCTGGACATTCCAGTTTTTCACGCGGCGTGCAAGGTCGGCGCAGTCGCGGGTCTCGTAGCGGAACAGGCCCGCCGGTTTCAGGCTGGCCAGCACCGGGGCACACTGTTCGATCATGACCGTTTCAAAATTGCGCTCCATGTCTGTGCCCTCCCGCCTTGTTTCTCCGGGCTATTGTTTCCCGGATGCACCGTGTTTATAAGTTAGATGTTTCTAACCCAGATTTCAAAAAAGAAGCGGCTTTGCGCGGAGCAATCAAGGCTTCGGCCTGCCGATTGGTTTTTTGTGGTTAGTTATTTCTAACGTGACTGTATCTTACCACAGCCCGGGGGCATTGTCAACACTTTTTTCCAAAAAAGTTATTTGTAACAAACCATCATTTGCTTCGGCCTGTTTTTTGCGCATCCTACCGTTTTGAGGCACGGTATGGTATAATAAGGAAAACCCTCTCAGGCGCTAACGCGCCAGCCGTTCCCCTTTCTGGCTTCGCCATCTTCCCCCGGCGCGGGGGAAGTCGTTCCACTCAGGGGGGAGCTCTTTATAGAGTCAGCGCATTCAAAAGCTCTCCTCTTCGGGAGAGCTGGCATTGCGCAGCAATGACTGAGAGGGTTCTATCTTATAAAAGGAGCATGTTTCCCATGGCGCAGAACATCACACCGGAAAGCCTGATCTCGATCCTCGCCGCCGCACTGGCCCAGAAGCCCACAAAGCCGCTGGTGCTGGCGCTGGATGGCCGCTGCGGCAGCGGCAAGACCACCCTTGCCGACGGGCTGACCCGGCAGTTCCCGGCCAGCATCGTCCTGCACACGGACGACTTCTATCTGCCGCCCGCCCAGCGTGTACGCGGCTGGGAAAAAACGCCCTGCGCCAATATGGACCTTGTCCGTCTGCGGGACGAAGCCCTGCGTCCGGCCTATGAGGGCCAGCCGGTGCTCTACCGCGCCTACTCCTGCCGGGCGGGCGCGTATCAGCCTGTGCAGGAGCTTGCCCCACAGCCGCTGGTCATTCTGGAGGGCAGCTACAGCCATCACCCGCTGTTGGCCGGGTATGAGACCCTGCGGGTCTTCGTCACCTGCTCAAGAGAAGAGCAGACCCGCCGCCTGCAGGCACGGGAGGGTGAGCGGTACGCCAATTTTGCCGCCCGGTGGATCCCGCTGGAGGAGGGCTACTTTGCCCAGTACCGCATTGAGGAAACGGCAGATCTTGCGGTGGACACGACCGCAGCCAATTCCTGCGCAGGAATGATGTGCCGGTGAATGCAAAAAAGGCACAGTTGTGAACTGCGCCCCTGTGGTATCGCTATCCAGCAAATCAGCAAACAAAAAAAAAGACGGACATTCCGCAGCATCTCAGGTGCTGTAAGAATATCCGTCATGGTCGGAGCAGCGGGATTTGAACCCACGGCCTCCTCGTCCCGAACGAGGCGCGCTACCAACTGCGCTATGCCCCGAAAATACCGCAGCCAGTTGAGACTGCGGTTTTCTGGTTGGGGATGAGAGAATCGAACTCCCACAAGTAGAGTCAGAGTCTACCGCACTACCACTATGCAAATCCCCATTATTCTGTTTGTCTGCCGCGCCATGCGCTGCTGACAGGGAATATTATACTCGAAAGGGCCTTGCTTGTCAACCATTTTTTTATTTTTTCCGCAAAACTTTTCCCCCATCTGCTCTGCCCGCAAAAACAGTCCGTGGGGTCGTGTAAATTTTTTGCACTTCTCTTGACACGGTGCTCCATCCGGAATAATCTTATACTATAAATAAGCGGGTTCCCGGGCAGACTGACTTTCGGAGCCGGAATGCACGGTGCTGAACAGCAAATGAAAGAGGGCTTTTGAATGAAAAAACGTGTTGGAATCCTGACCTCCGGCGGTGATTGTCCGGGTCTGAATGCCACCATCCGCGGCGTAGCCAAAGCGCTGTATGCCCGCATGGGCGAGGATGTGGAGATCGTAGGCATCCTGAACGGCTACAGTGGTCTCATCAACGGCGATTACAAAGAGATGTGTGAGGACGACTTCCGCGGCATCCTGACGCTGGGCGGCACCATTCTGGGCACCAAACGCACCCCCTTTAAAATGATGCGCGTGGTGGAGAACGACAACATTGATAAAGTCGCCGCCATGAAAAAGACCTACAAGGAAGCCAAGCTGGACTGCCTGCTGTGTCTGGGCGGCAATGGCACCCACAAAACCGCAAACCTGCTCTCGCAGGAGGGCCTGAACATCATCGGCCTGCCCAAGACCATCGATAACGATATCTACGGCACCGACGTGACCTTCGGCTTCCACACTGCCGTGGACATTGCCACCGATGTCATCGACCGCATCCACACCACTGCCGGTAGCCACAGCCGCGTAATGTGCATCGAGATCATGGGCAACAAGGCCGGCTGGCTGACGCTGTACTCCGGCATTGCTGGCGGTGCAGACATCATCCTGCTGCCGGAACAGCCCTATGATATCGACCGTGTGTGCTCTGCCGTGGAGCGCCGCGCCAAAAAGGGTTCCAACTTCTCCATCATCGCTGTAGCCGAGGGTGCCATCAACTGCGAGGAAGCCGGCATGAAGCGCAAGGAGTGGATGGCAAAGCGCGCCGAGGCAGGCTTTGGCACCACCGCCACCAACCGCATTGCACAGGCCGTGCAGAAAAAGACCGGCATGGAGACCCGTGTGTGCATCCCGGGCCACATGCAGCGCGGCGGCAGCCCCAGCGCCTACGACCGTGTTCTGGCCACCCAGTTCGGCAGCTATGCGGCAAAGCTGGTGGAGATCGAGCGCTACGGCGTGACAGTCGCCATGGTGAACGGTCACGTCACCCAGAACCGTCTGGTCGATATTGCAGGCAAGACCCGTAACGTGCCGGAGGGCTGCGAGCTGCTCACCGTCGCCCGTCGCATGGGCATCAGCCTGGGTTGATTTTCTTCAAATATTATGCTTTCCCCCTGCCGATGGCATTCCTCCTGTCGGCAGGGGTTTATTGTATCCAACGTTTAGGTAATCCGTCTGGTTTTTCAGAATATCTTTTGTCGAAATCGCGAATGGATTATCTCTGTCTGTTCTGGTAAGATATTTATAGACAATTAAACCAGTCGTTACTCCTCGGGAGGCGCTACTGGCAGTTAACCGAAAGACATTATGGGTGTGTTATCGGTTCTGCACAGGTAGATGCTTCCGGAGGTTTTTTCTTTTTATTGCGTGTTTTTCAACATTCTGTCGGGAGGAAGCTGTCCATGAAGCTGCTGCGTAAGATCAATAATAACGCTGCCGTGGCGCAGGATAATCGTGGTCGTGAGATGGTCGTTCTGGGCCGCGGGGTAGGCTTCCACCCGATGCCCTATGAGCTGACCGACCTTTCTGTGGTCTACCGCACCTTTTATGACGTAGACCCGCAGTATTACGAAATCCTGTCCAACCTGCCGGAAGACGCTCTTCTGGCAGCGGCAGATATTACCGAACAGTCCGAGATCACCCTGCACACCGAGCTGAACCCCAACCTGCCCTTCACGCTGGCCGACCATATCGCCTTTGCACAGCAGCGGGAAAAGCAGGGCATCCGGATGGCAGCTCCGCTCCATTACGACGTACAGCATCTGTATCCCCGCGAGTACGAGCTGGGCCTGCGGGCACTGGAGACCGTGCGTCTGCGTACCAGTTCTTCCCTGCCCCGCGCCGAGGCCGTAAGCATTGCGCTGCATATCGTCAATGCCGAGCTGGAAGGCAGTGACCTTTCCAGCACCCTGACCGCTGTGGAAGTTCTGGACGAAGTGACGACCTCCGTGGAGCAGGAGCTTGGCATTGTGCTGAACCGCGAAAGCTACAACTACGCCCGGTTTGCCATGCACATCCAGTTTCTGGTGCGGCGGCTTTCCGCCGGGGTTGCCATGGAGCAGGGCAGCGGAAAAATGCTGGACGAGCTGTCCCTCGAATATCCCGCCGTCTACCACTGCGCCTGCGCCGTTGCGCAGGGCATTGAACAGCGCCACGGCTGGCATTGCAGCCGTGACGAAGTGCTGTACCTGATGCTGCACATCTACCGTGTGCAGAACTGCGAAAGCAACTGATTTTTTGAATGTTTCCGGCTCCGGAGATGCGCGCGTCCGGGCCGGATGCAGATAGAGTTATCCACCAACGGAGGTTTCCCCTATGGATCGTGAGAAGTTTCTGGAAAAGCTTTTTCCGCTGATTGGCGGAAAAGAAAACACCAGTCTGTGCGAGTTTCAGGACGGCGTGCTTTACGTCACCCTGAAGGACGCCGGTCTGTCCGATGAAAACGCTGTGGCAAAACTGCCGGATGTTGCATCCGCCACCCTGCGCCGCGGCCGCCTTACGGTCACATTCGGGGAGCCGGAAAGAAAAGAGGAGGTTCCCTTTATGGCGAACAAAAATACGGACTACCGCGCGCTGGCCGCTGCGATTGTTGAAGCAGTCGGTGGCAAGGAGAACATTACCAGCTGCGTGCACTGTGTCACTCGGCTTCGTTTCAACCTCAAAGACCTTAAAAAATCCAAGAGTACTGAGGAGATCGGTTCTATCCCCGGCACAGTGGGCTGCGTGAATCAGGGTGGACAGCTTCAGGTAATCATCGGCCAGACTGTGGCAGATGTATACGCTGAGGTCTGCAGTCAGGCTGGGCTGGATACCCAGACGGCACTGACCGAAAATCTTGATGCAGAAAAGAAGAAGTGGTCCCCCAAAGTGCTTTTTGACGTCATCAGCAGCGTATTTGTTCCTGCGGTCCCCGCTTTTGCCGGTGCCGGCATCATCAAGGGCCTTCTGACGCTCTTTACGACCTACGGACTTATGAGCAATGAGACGGGCCTGTATCTAGTACTCAATGCCATTGGTGATTCGGTATTCTACTTTCTGCCGTTCATCATCGCTTACACAGCTGCTAAAAAATTCAAGACCAACGAAGTGTTAGCTCTGGTGCTGGCAGGTCTATATATGTACCCTTCCATCCTCAACAATGCAGGAAACAGCATCAGTGTGCTGGGCTTCCCGGTCACCTGCGTAAAATATAGCAGTACAGTGCTGCCCATCCTGTGCTCCGTGTGGATCATGAGTTATATCTACAAATGGATGCAGAAACACACGGTCGAGTATTTGCGCGTGGTTGTGGTGCCGATCGTAACGCTTGTTGTTACCGGCCTGCTTTCCATCTGTGTTATTGGACCCATTGGCTACAACTTGGGCGTTTACCTTGGCTATGCATTCAAATGGCTGTTTGATACTGCTCCATGGCTGGGCGGCTTGATCGATGGCGGCACCCGTCCTCTGGTCATCTTTACAGGTATGCACATGACCCTTTCCACCATCATGATCAATAATGTTAACACACTGGGCTATGATATGCTCGGCCCTGTGCATGCAGTGGCTACCATGGCCAGCGCCGGTATGTGCTTTGGCGCATTCCTGCGTGCCCGCAAGGACAGCAACAAGTCTACTTGCTTTTCTGCATTCATTTCTGCCTTCATCGGCATTACGGAACCAAGCCTGTATGGTGTGGCCATGCGTTTCAAACGCCCGCTGGTTGCTCTGTGCATCGGTGGTGGTGTATCCGGCGCGTTCGTTGCTGCCATGGGTGCAAAGGCCATCTCGTTTGCAATGCCTTCCATCGTTAGCCTGCCTGTTTACAGCGGTTCCATTCCCACGATGTTGATTGGCTTTGTTATCTCGTTTGTGCTTACCGCTGTTCTGACTTATATGCTGGGATTCGATGAGGGTATCGAAAAGGACGAGCGTGCGATTCAGGCCGAGAAAAAGGCTGTAAAACTGCATTGATTTTCGTATTGAAAGGAACGATTTAATCATGAGTAATTCTATTAAATTCCCCGAAGGATTTCTGTGGGGCGGTGCAACCTCCGCTGGCCAATATGAAGGCGGTGCCGACGAGGGCGGCTGCGGGCTGTCTCACATGGATTATATTCGTTATCTGCCCCGTAAGGAGGGTATGTACCACCTCGTGCTGAACATCACCCCGGAAATGTTCGAGGATTACAAAGCCCATGATGCCGCACACGACCCTGAGTATTATTTCCCGTTCCGCAAAGGTGTCGATTTCTATCATCATTATAAAGAGGACATCGCATTGTTCGGTGAGATGGGCTTCAAGACCTTCCGCATGAGCATCAAGTGGTCCCGCCTTTTCCCCACCGGAAGAGAGGAAAAGCCCCTGACTGAGGGCGTAGAGTTTTATCATAATGTTTTCCGTGAGCTGCACAAATATGGCATCGAGCCGCTGGTCACGATGACACACTATGATATCCCCGTTACTCTTACCGAAAGTATCAACGGCTGGGAAAACCCAGAGATGGTGGCGCTGTGGACACACTTTGCAAAATTTCTGATTGATGAGTATAAGGATGAGGTGACCTACTGGCTCACCTTTAACGAGATCAATATGGCTGCCAACAGCAGCTATCTTGGCGGTGGCATGTTAGTGGAAAAGAGCAGCAAAAAGCCGCTGACCTGTGTGCATCAGGCTTTTCATCATATGCTGGTAGCCAGTGCCATTGTAACCAAATATGCCCATGATACCGCCCCGCAGTGCAAAATTGGCAATATGATCGCACGGCTGCACAATTACGCCTATACCTGCCAGCCTGCCGATGAGTTGGCCACCATGCAGGCCAACCAGCTGAACCTCTTTTTTGAGGACGTCATGGCGCGGGGTCGCTACCCGCAGACCATGCTGAACTATTATCGGGACAATGATGTCGTACTGGACTGGTACCCAGACTATGAGCGTATCCTGCAGGAAGGCACAGTGGACTTCCTGTCCTTCAGCTACTACTTTACTGGCGTGATCTCGGACGACCCGGACAAACGGGAACCGCGCGGCATCTTTGTGCGCAAACTGAAGAACCCGTACCTCAAGCACAGCGACTGGGGTTGGGCTACCGACCCCACTGGCCTGCGCATCACGTTGAATGAACTGTACGACCGTTATCAGAAACCTTTGTTCATCGTTGAGAACGGTCTCGGTGCACATGACAAGCTGGAAACGGACGGCACTGTACACGATGCCTATCGCATTGACTATCTCCGTCAACACATCGAAGCCGTTCGGGATGCCATCGGGGACGGTGTGCCGGTGATGGGCTACACGCCGTGGGGCTGCATCGATCTTGTGAGCATGGGCGATGCGCAGATGTCCAAGCGCTACGGTTTCATCTACGTCGATGCCGACGACGAAGGCAACGGCACCTATAACCGCTACAGAAAAGATTCGTTCTACTGGTACAAAAAGGTCATTGCCACCAACGGCGAAGACCTGAGCTGATTTTTCCACAGACACAAAAATACCGGTACAGTTGAAAAGCTGCACCGGTATTTTTTACTTTTCGGTCACATCATGCCGGGTAGGCTGGTTCTGTTCAAAGGCCACGGCGCTTTCCAGCACACCGCGCACCATGCTCTCCACATCCTCGTGGGTGTAGAAAGCCGTGTGGTCGGTCAGGATCACATTGGGCATGCTGCGCAGAACCGCCAGCTCCGGGTTCGGGATCACATCGCCCATGCGATTATAATAGTACAGGCCGTTCTCGTTTTCCAGCACATCCAGGCCCGCTGCGCCGATCTTGCCGCTTTCCAGCCCGGCGATCAGTGCATCACTGTCGATCAGCTTGCCGCGTGCGGTGTTGATGATGGTCACGCCCGGCTTCATGGTCTCAATGGCTTTGGCGTCGATGAGATGGTGGTTCTCCTCGGTGGCATTGGTGTGCAGGGTGATGACATCGCTTTCGGCCAGCAGAGTCTCCAGCGGCACATACTCCGCGATCTTCTTCACCTCTGCATTGGGGTACAGATCGTAGGCCAGCAGACGGCAGCCAAAGCCGGACAGATGCTGCAATACCGTGCGGCCAATGCGGCCGGTACCGATCACGCCCACCGTGCAGGTGGAGATGTCACGGCCGATCTTTCCCTGCAGCGAGTAGTCCTGCGCCTCCCCGCGCTTGAGGATGTGCCCTGCCTTGCGCAGGCTCATCAGCATGAGCATAATGGCAAAGTTTGCAACGCCGTTTGGCGGGTAGTCCACATTGGCCACCTTCATGCCCAGTTCCCGGGCCGTCTCGCGGTCTACATGGTCATAGCCGATGGAGCGGCAGCAGATGGACTTTACGCCCAGTTCATGGAAGCGCTTTACCATGGGCGCGCTCATATCGCAGGGCGTTACTGATACAGCGTCATAGCCCTTTGCCAGCTCTGCATTTTCCAGTGTGGGATACTCCTGCGTATAGCCGAACTCAATATCCAGCTGCGGTGCCAGCCGCTGTGCAATGCTCAGCTCATCGTACGGACGCAGCGTGTAAAAAAAGACTTTTGTTGCCATAGAACTTCCCTCCCGGCTGATTTTGTCTTTATTTTAACACGTTCTGCGCGGACTGACGCATTTTTAGTGGTGAATTATATTCATCTTTTGCATGAGGACGCATATTTCCATGCAGATGCTGCAAAAAGAGTTGTAAAAAATCGGAAAAGAGGGTATGATAGAAGGAGCAAGTCGTAGTATACATCACTGAAACATAAAAGGAGTGTGCCTTATGCGCGCTTATGAACGGCTTTTGAATTATGTCCGGGTGCACACCACCTCGGACGAGACCTCCGGCACTCACCCCTCCGCCGAGCGGGAGTTCGACCTTGCCCGCCAGCTGGTGGAGGAGATGAAGGCTCTTGGCATGGAGGATGCCCATGTGGACGAGCACTGCTACGTCTACGGCACTCTGCCTGCCACCCCGGGCTGCGAGGACAAGCACGCACTGGGGCTCATCGCCCACATGGACACCGCCGATGATGCCAGCGGCGAGAACGTGCAGCCCATCGTCTGGGAGAACTACAACGGCGGCGATGTGACCCTGCCTGCCACCGGCATGGTGATGAAGCCTTCCATGTTCCCCTTCCTCACCTCCATGAAGGGGGAGACTCTTATCACCTCGGACGGCACCACTCTGCTGGGTGCCGACGACAAAGCCGGCATTGCGGAGATCCTCACCGCCGTGGAGACCCTGCAGCAAAAGGGCTTTCCCCACGGCAGACTGTGCGTAGCCTTTACGCCGGACGAGGAGATCGGCGAGGGCGCAGAGCTGTTTGACATCCCCGGCTTCGGCGCGGACTTTGCCTACACTGTGGACGGCGGCGATGCCGGTTCCATTGAGTACGAGAACTTCAACGCCGCTTCTGCCACCGTGACCATCCACGGTTTCTCTGTCCACCCGGGCACTGCCAAGGACACCATGATCAACGCTTCCAATGTTGCCATGGAGTTCCATCAGGCGCTGCCCATCACCGCCCGCCCCGAAACGACCGAGGGCCGGCAGGGCTTCTATCATCTGTGCCAGATGTACGGCGATGTGACCACCGCAAAACTGGGCTATATCCTGCGCGACCACAGCGCCGACAAGCTGCAGTTCAAAAAGGACAACATGCTGGACATTGCCGAGTTTTTGAACGGCAAGTACGGCGAAGGCACCGTTGAGGTGGAGATCAAGGACAGCTACCGCAACATGCTGGAAAAGATCAAGCCGCATTTCCATTTAGTAGAAACCGCACGCAAGGCCACCTGCATGGCCGGGCTGGAACCGGAAGAGATTCCGGTGCGCGGCGGCACCGATGGCGCTATGCTGAGCTGGAAGGGCCTGCCCTGCCCGAACCTTGGCACCGGCGGCTTCAACTTCCACGGCGTGTGTGAGTGCATCACCGCCGAACGCATGGACCGCTGCACCGAGATCCTGCTGAACATTATTTCTCTGTACGCAGAGTGATTTTTTATTCTCAATATACAAAAAGTGGGTGCTGTTTTGGGATAGCACCCACTTTTATTATACTCTGACGTTTGCCTTTACGACTCTTCACGTGAAAACGCAAATCAGGGCAGACCGCAGTCTGCCCTGATTTGCTCTATTCATGCCCAACACGCCAGCGGAGGGCATTCAAATCATTTAACCCACGTTGATATGTCCCACCGGCATGATCTTCCGCTTGTTATCGTCGGGCTTTGCCGTCAGGCTCATGGCCAGCGACACCGGGCCCACACGGCCCATGAACATGACCGCCATATACAAAGCTTTCGCACCCCGGTTCAGCTGGCTGGTAACGCCCACCGAAAGGCCCACCGTACCAAAGGCCGAGCAGGATTCAAAGATCGCGTCAATGATCGATACCGCCTCCGAAGTGTTGTAGTACACCACCACAGCCGAGCCAACCGCCGCCAGCCCGCCGAGCACGATAATGGTCAAAGCACGATAAACCGTCTTGGACTCGATGTGGTGCTCTGCGATCACACAGTCGTCGCGGCCCTGAGCCACGCTGCGGATGGTCAGGATGATGACAGCAAAGGTGGTCACCTTCACACCGCCGCCGGTGGAGCCGGGTGCCGCACCGATGAATTGCAGCACACTCATCAGCAGCTTGGTAATGGGCCCGCAGGCGGCAAGGTCGATGGTATTCATGCCTGCCGTACGGGTAGACACCGACTGGAACAGCGCCGCCATCAGCTTACCGGGCACAGAGAGCCCGCCCATGCTGGCAGGATTGTTCCACTCCATCAGCGCGATGAGCGCCGCGCCGCCGAGCCACAGGATCACCGAGAAGCTCAGCACCACCTTAGCCTGCAGAGACAAGCGGTGTTTTTTGTGGTACTCGCCGATTTCCACCCAGACCATAAAGCCCAGACCGCCGGAAATGATCATGAACATTACAACGGCCTGTACATAGTAGTTGTTCACATAGGGCACCAGTGAGGAATACTGCCCGAACCGGCCAAACAGGTCAAAGCCCGCGTTGCAGAAGGCCGAAATTGCCGTAAACACACTGATCCAGATGCCCTCCAGCCCAAACTGCGGCACAAAGACAAACAGCAGCAGGAGGATACCGATGCCCTCAAACAGCCCGGCCAGACCCACCACGATCTTCAGCACGTCCTTTGCCTGCGCGTATCCATCTGCCGAGACGCTCTCGCCCAGCAGCCGCAGGTCACGGAAGCCCATGCGCCGCCGCATGGCCAGCGCAAAAAAGCTGGTGAGCGTGACCAGACCAAGGCCGCCTACCTGAATGAGCAGCAGGATCACGGCCTGCCCGAAGAAGGTAAACTGCGTCCAGGTGTCCCGCACGATCAGGCCGGTAACGCAGGTGGCACTGGTGGCCGTGAACATGGCATCCAGCACATCCAGCCGCCCATGCCTGCTGGCAATGGGCAGGCTGAGCAGGAAGGTGCCCAGCGCGATCACGATGACAAAGCTCCCGCAGATGATCTGCGTAGGCGTATACCCTCCCTTGCGCTTGCCCGCCGGGCGGTAAAACAGCTTTTTTCTCTTTATCTTTTCCATAAGATCCTCCGCACGCGGCAAGACCTGCCGCGGCTATTTCATTTCTCCTATAGCATACACCATTTTGCTTTACGGTTCAACTTGATTTTATCCGCAAAATGCTGTATTATAATAGGGTATCTGTCTCCGTAGCTCAGCTGGATAGAGCGTCCGCCTCCTAAGCGGAAGGCCGTGTGTTCGAATCACATCGGGGACGCCATTTCAAGAAAATGCGAAGGTCATTTTTCCATGGGAAAGACGATCTTCGCATTTTTCATTCTGATCCTATCACCAAAATCAGCCAGCGAATGCCATTAGCAGAATTTTCAGTTCCAGCTAATAAAATCGGCTTTCCAGCTAATTGAGGCCAAAATCGCCGTTTTCTATGCTTTCTGCTAAAATTGGTAACCGCTTTCCTGTAAATCCATGTAAATACAAGATAAACTATGTAAATCTATTTTTCACATTCCTACCAGAAACCGTGCAAAACAACTTTTCTCCATACATAGCGCATTCACTCGCTGTTCTCTCGGAACAGAAAGAGGAACGCGCTTTTTCTGTTTTCGGGCTGAACTTCCCGAATCCACCAAAGGAGGGTTTACCGATGAAAAAAGTTCTGACCGTCACGATGGACGGTATCCGCTACCACGCTTCCCGCCCGGCAGATTGCCGGCACTGCTTCTTCTGGAAGAACCGAAAGAAGGGCTGCGTTCTCGGTAAAGAGAACTGCTACTATTTGATTGAGCCGCCCAAAGGCCCCAGCAAGTGCGAAGGGTGTCCCTACAAGCGGGCAAAGCCCTGTGTGCTGGTTCCCTGCTACAAAGACCTGATGGCACCGCTGGAGAAACGAGGTGATGCCAAGTGAGCCACAAGCGAAACGAAGCTCTGCGCCATGTTCAGCACTCCATACCGCCCACCCGGAGATTCCCGCAGTGGGCAACTACATCACGCTGACCGGAAAAGCGGACCGCATCGACCCAGTGTTCCGCACCTTGCAGGTGGGCGAAACCGTAGTGCCCTTTGAAGATCTGGTTGAGATCAGTGGGGAAAGCATCATGGAGATTGACCAATATCTCGGCATTACAGAGGATTAAGCACAAAAAAGACCACCAGCCGGAAACGGCTGGTGGTCTTGCTTACTTATGCTGTATCGCCGGGAGCTGTTTGATTTTATTTCCGACTTTTTTGCGTTCCAGTGAGAACACCATATCTGGAGTGCGCTCAAAAAATCCTATGTCACGCGCCAGCTTGTCCCACACTTGCAATGGAACAGCCCTGTGAACTGCTGTTTCATCTTGCGCCCACAGTTTGGGCAGATATGTTTACTTGCCCCCCCATATTGCATTACTGGAGTTTTGCAAGGATTTCCTCAGCCGTCATACCGCTGGCCAGCAGCTTCTTCAGCACATCTTCTGCTTCGCCTTTCTTTGCTTCTTCCATTGCCTTTGCTTCGGCGGCAGCTTTTTTGTTTTCGGCTTTAGTAAGTTCCTTGGTGGCGGCTTTCAATTCTGCTTTCTTGGCTTTCAGCTGCGTCTTCAGATCATCGAGATTTGCAGTCAGCGCAGCAACCTCAGATTCGATTTTTTCCTTTTCGGCGGTCTTTTCTGCAACGACGGCTGCATAATCAACGTTGGCATTTACAATACGGGTCTTATTCTTGCTTCCCTTGGGTCTTGCCATAATAATTTCCTCCCATACAGTGAAATAATTTGATACTTACAAGTATATTCCAAATAGTCAGAATTGCAATAGGTAACCTGAGCTGTTTTCAACTGCTACTGTGCCACATCAGAAGGTAGGGCTTCATAATGGCAAGATACTTATCGCGTGCAGAACTTTCGTGCATATGCTTCTTGAGAATCCATCTAGTGAATACCGACACCCTCCATGATCTTTTCTATCCAATTTGTGGAAGAATCATTTTTCTCACTAAATGATCCCAAATAATGTGACGAACTCTCAACCTCTATTATTACACCATCCGGCATTCTGTATTTTTCTAAACTGAGATTCAAACCTTTAAGTGGGATTGTTCTAGCCAGTTGAGGGATAGAAACTGTATGGAGAATATCAATTTTTGATAAACCTCTATACGTTTCTGTCTTTTCGGCTTCACTTAGCAACCGTTCTGCATACTGATTTGAAATAACCTGTATGCGAAATTGTTCTTTTTCATCCTCGGTCATCTCAAGTGGAACGCCGTGCAATGTGTCTACAATATAGGACGAAATTTTAGCGAAGTGCTCGTCAAAATCAGTGGTATTCAAATTTTCTTCCTGATTCACTTCACTCTGCATGTACGGTCACCTCACTTTCTTTTTTTTTAGGCATAAACCAATAAAATATAACACAAAATGCTAAAGCAAACACAACACCAAAAACATTTTGACTCACTCTAAGACTAACCGCTCCTTGTAGTCCATATGTCTCTGCAGCAATGGCTAAAGCACCAAATGTGTTAAATACTGCCTGCCAGCCATATTGTGCTGAAAATCCTACACCGATTCCACCAAGAATTCCTATATATGCATAGATTGACGAAGGAAGCAGAAAATATAATACTGTAAAACATATAACACCTGCAATATTTCCGACAATCCTTTTACGGACTCTGTAGTGCATATCTTCCATAGACGGCAAAATCACGGACATGGCCGCAATACCAGCCCACATTGCACGTGGCATATTACAAAGTTCTGCAATGCAAAGGACAATCGGTACGCATAAAATCTGACATAGCTGCCATTTTGTTCTGGAAGAAGTGATATCAAATTCTTGTATCAGATCTTTCAGATTTCTTTTATAAGTTCTGTTTTTATGATTTCGATAAAATACGAAGCAGGTAAGTGCTGCACCTAAAGCCATTCCGACTAATCGCATCTGATAGCTTTTTCCCGTAACATCATAACCATATAGCAGCAGATACCCAAGAACCAATGTAGATTGATTAAACATGGATGGATTATGGCATCCGAACAGAATCAACACAGCCAGTGCCGCAATATTTAACAGCATTCCCAATACCGGTGAAAACTGATTTGCTAAATGCGGACATACAGTCATAATTACAAAGAACAAAGCCAAAAGCATCGTAGATTGTCCGGTGTGGATCCCCAGATCCGCATTCCTAAACACCATGAGACATAATAAGACTACTACACCTACAATGCTGTTCTCATTTCCAAATAGGATGCTGAAAATACTAACAAAGAAAAAACAAAATGCCATTGTAGCAGCTATCTTCACCAGATATACCCACATATGATATAGTTTTTCTTTTAGTGTTTCACTCTTTTTCAACAAGTTTTTAGAACCTGCCTGATTTAACTGCAACTCCTGATAAAATGTCATATAAATACTCCCATCTTCTAATTTATCTTAAAACTAGATAATCTCATCTTTCTGCTTTGGCAGCTCTATAACAAATCTGCATCCACCATATTCACGGTTTTCTGCTTTGATTGTTCCTCCGGCACTATCTACAATCCGTTTTACAAGTGCAAGACCTAGGCCATTTCCTTCTGCTTTATGAGATCCATCTACCTGATAGAACTTGTCAAATATTCTGGATTTTACATCATCCTCTATTCCTGGTCCTTCATCTTCCAGAATGAACTTAACAGAATCCTGTTCTTGTTTCAGAAACATCGTAATTGTCCCCTTTGAAGGGCTGAACTTAATCGCATTATCTAAAAGATTTATCCAGATATGCATAAAAAGTCCTTCATTCGCAGTATATTTAACTTCCTCCAATTCTACCTGAAAACCAATTTCTTTTTCTGTCCATTTTGTTTCCAATGAAAGAACTGCCTGGCGGATCTGTTCATCCAGACGATATTCTGTTTTTTTCATTGGTATATTCTGATTCTCTAACTTGGATAACAGCAAAATATTACCAACCAATCCGGAAAGTCTTTGGGTGTTAAATAAGATTTTTTCTACATATTCCTCTTGATCCGGAGACAGTTCTTCTCCCTGAAGCAGCATTGTATATCCTTCAATGGCATTAATCGGGGTCTTAAACTCATGAGAAACATCAGATACAAAATCCATCTGCAGCACCTCTGTTGCACGAAGTTCTTTTGTCATAACGTTAAAACTTTGATAAGATTCTCCAACTTCTGCTATACGGCTGTTCGTTTCCAAATGCTGTTCAAAATCTCCCCGAGAAACTTCCTTCATTGCTTTACTAAGTCTTGTAATTGGTTCCAGTAACTTTGCATTAATAAAGGAAGTGATCAGCCCTGCAATCAATGTATTGAAAATCAAAAGCCAGCCAAGCACAGGTATGCTGCCCGGCAGATTAAAAAAATGATTCAAAAAAGCAAATAATAACGCAGATATGACTGTTGAAAATACAAGTGCCAGCCAGATTGCACCAGTCAGACAGGATCGGATCCGCAATCCTTTTTCTTTCTTTTGTTCCACTATTTTTTCACCACCTTGTATCCAATTCCACGCATTGTTACGATTTCAAAATCAGGGTTATCTTTCAAACGCTCCCTGATTCTTCCTATATGTACCTCTATCGTATGTGGGTCTGCCTCCGTCTCGTATCCCCATACTTCATCCATCAACTGTTGTTTTGTAAATATTCTGCCTGGCGAAGCTGCAAGCTTATATAAAAGCAGGAATTCTTTTTTAGGCAAAGCAAGACTTTCCTTATCAGTTGTAACCGTCATTGCATCGTAATCAAACTCTGTTGAGCCAATCACAATTTTGTGTTCATTCAGTATCTGTGCACGGCGAAGCAGTGCTCCGACTCTTAAAACCATTTCATTCACATTTACCGGTTTTACCATATAATCGTCACTTCCCGAAAGAAATCCCTGGCGCATATCATCAAAGGAACCTTTCGCAGTGATCATAAGTACAGGTATCTGATATCCTGCTGAACGGAGTTCCGACACCAGTTCATAACCATCCATAACCGGCATCATAATATCAGAAATGATCAGATCAATATATTCCTTAACCAATACTTCTAATGCCTGTGCTCCATCCGATGCACTTTTGACTTGATATCCATTCTTCTCAAGCACTTTTTGGAATAGCTGGCTTAATTCTTTATCATCTTCTACAATCAATATTTGAAACACGTTTTCCTTCCTCCTTATTAAAACAGATACCTTGCCCATCCAAGCAGATGCTGTACCAAAAATATTTTTCTCTGACGTTTCTTTGTTAATTCGATTGGCTCTACATGATATGGATCACGATAGGTTCCATCTTCCAATACCTGGCGGGACACTCTTTCATATTCCATCATGCCCTCTTCCAACTGTTTATTAATATCTTTACTGCGAATTACAAGCATCAGTTCCGTATCCAGATATGCACTTCTCATGTCCATATTAAAGGAACCGATTACAGACAGATCATCGTCAATCAGAATACTTTTTCCGTGGTATGAATAACCGCCTTCATATTCCCAGATATTAATTCCTGTACTTAAGATTCTATTTCTGTTTTTCGCATAATCGGCAGCCCCAAATGGATTCCCATTATTCGCAACTGAATTTGTCATGATAGAAAAATCTGAAACGTTCTCTGCAATCTCCTCCCATGTATTATACATCATATCATTACAGATAATATATGGCGTGTGGATCTTCACACGATTTTTTGCATTTTTCATCAATTCTCCCAACTGATACCACACTACTGGTTCTTTGGAACCTGTGTGAATAGGATTTGACACTAATGCAATCTTTTCTGTCTCAAAAGTTTCGTCCGTGTAATCGGTATCGCAGATTCTTTCCTTATTCTCTTCAAAATATTTCTGATAGCCGTTCTGCAGCTCTAAAACTGCGTTCTTTACAGATTTTCTATTTGCCAGTTTTTTATTGTCATGAAAATAATCACTGTCTTCTTGTTCCCATATCGTTTCAAAATACTCTAACAACTGGTTAACTGAATTTTCTTTCTCAGGTTCATCGCAAACCACTAACACGTCTCTGTCATAGTTCTTATGTCCCGGAAAATCACCCAGGAAATAATTGTATGTATTTCTTCCCCCAAGAATATATCTCTTTCCATCTGCAATCAAATATTTATCATGCATTCTACCCATTATTTTCCACGGTTTCAACGGATTGGCCTTATTATACAGTTTAATTTCAACATTCTCATGGGAAGATAATCCATAGAAATACGGATTTCCTTCCATATCAATCCAGCTCTCCATTCCATCTACTAACAGACGAATATGTACACCTCTGTCTGCCGCATCATGCAGTGCTCCTAAGATCAATTTTCCACTTTCATCGGATTGAAATGCAAAAGTAGAAAGAATAATTTCCTTTTTTGCATTCTTGATCAAACGCACTCTTTGTAAAAGCGCTTCTGGATTCTTTTCTATGATTACTGCCCGTTCTGTATTTTCACTGCATTCGTTCCATGACCCATTTTTTGTTTCTTTTTTGGTTGTATTGGACACTTCCGGCTGCTTTTTATATGCAACGCAGATTCCGAGCAATTCATAAAAAGCCACACATAAAAAAATTGCCAGTATAACAAGAAGGATTTTACATATTTTATGCTTTTTCATTGTACATCACCTGATTCCTTTTTATTTCTTATTCTTATTCATTAGCAATACAATACAATGGAAAACTCAATTTAACCTCAACAAGGTTTGTTTTTTCATCCATGCAAAATCTTCTTTGTACAACAGACTGTTAGATATAGCAAAAACGGCCTTTCAAAAACAGTTAACTTCTAAATCAACTGTTTTTTGAAAGGTCGTTTCATCAGATTCTTATAGCAATCCAGCAAATAATCTCATAAATAATTGTCCCAGTCGCAAATATGCACTTCGTCCGGTTTGATATTGGTCTGTCACATCACGACATTCTCCCATCGTTCTTATCAGATCATTTTTTATTTCCACAACTGCCTGACAATCTGCCATAAAACAGCCGTTTTCAAAATGGTGATATAAACTTCGATAATCCAAATTAATTGTTCCACAAGTTGCCATACAGTCATCTGCCACACTCATTTTTGCATGACAGAAACCAGGAGTCCACTCATAAACACGAACACCATGTTTAACTAATCCATGATAAAAAGAACGAGTTACATTATAAATGAATTTTTTATCAGGGATACCAGGTGTGATAATTCTTACGTCTACCCCTCGCTTAGCAGCCAGACATAACGCATGCGTCATTTCGTCTGTTATGATTAGATATGGAGTCATAAACCAACAATATTTTTCGGCTTTATTTATCATACTGATATAAACTTCTTCTCCGACCTGCTCATTATCCATAGGACTGTCTGCATAAGGCTGAACAAAACCTGTTTGCTGTGCTTTATAATCGTAATGAATAATGTATTTGCTAAAATCAGTATCATTCGTAGCTTTTTCACTAACAGCATTCCACATTTCTAAAAATGTCACTGTAAGCGACTGAACAGCATCTCCTTCTAAACGAATACCTGTATCTTTCCACTGTCCATACGGGTGTGTGTAATTAAAATATTCGTTTGCTAGATTATATCCACCTGTAAATCCGACTTTTCCATCAATAACTGTTATTTTTCTATGATCACGATTGTTCAAAAACAGATTTAAACCTGGCATAAACGGATTGAATACACGGCAATGAATTCCTATTGTCTCCATTTTTTTCACAAAATCTGTGTTAATAAAGCCTATAGAACCCATGTCATCGTAGAATACTCTAACTTCCACACCGGCTTTTACTCGCTCTTCCAGAACATCTTGAATCTTATGCCATGCTTCAGCGTCTTCTATCGCATGATATTCCATAAAGATAAACTTTTGTGCTTTCTCCAAATCCTTAAGCTGTGCCTCTAATCCTTTCACTGCTTCATCAAAATACACAATATCCGTATTCTGATAGATTGGATACTGCGAATTTCTTTGTATGTAACTTGCTATATTTCCTGCTTTCGGAATTTTTTCTTTTATTCTGCTCAAACACTCCTGACTGTCCGGAAGCATTGGTAACAATTTGCTATCAATTTCTGCATACCGCTCACGCATTTTATGTGTGCCACCATTCAAACCAATCAACAAATACAGGCCTACACCCATAATTGGGAAAATTAGAATTAAGATGACCCAAGGCATTTTCATAGAGGATGTCTTATTTGATGCGTACAATCCCAAAACCAAAATCCCACTCAAAATCCTTGTAAATAAATTTATGACTTCTGCATATTCATTCAAGCGTGTTACGATAGTAATAATAAAAAACACTTCCAGAAGAATGCAGATTATGGAAAAACACAGCCGTTTTACCCCATTTTTTGTTTTTGCTTTGCCCTCTAAAGTATCTTGTTTCATATATATTCCGCCTTCCTACTTGCTCAGTTTTCTCCCTAAATTTCGTGGAACATACCAATTTTGTCTTTTATTCTCTGCATTTCATTACACCGGACTGGATAAGTTTGGTGCGGATGTCCTCATACAGTGAAATAATTTGATACTTACAAGTATATTCCAAATAGTCAGAATTGCAATAGGTACGCAGATCACCTCGAAAGTCCGGTCACATCTGCGAAATAGTATAAAAGTCAGTATGCTTCATCCGGTTCGGTAGGTGCTGCGGTAATATCGCGGTAGAAAGTGGCCCATGCGGCTTCCTCATAGGGGCGTACAAAAAAGAAGCCAATGCTCAATGGAATTGTCAGCAGAAGAAAAAGAGAAATCGCCATAGCCTCTGAACCGGTGAAATATTTGAGAACCAGAAAACCCCCGGCATACAGTGGCAACGAGCAGAGCAGCTCCCAGCCAATGAAGCTAAAATCCAGACAGAACAGCCGCCATTTGTTGCCATTCATGATCCGCCGGGATTCTGTGATCGCTTCATTTGCGGTCAGCGAAGGATGTTCGGACATGATGTAAGGTGTCATCGCATAGCTGTATGTTTTCACGATTCCCGGAATCACCAACAGCAGCGACCAGAGGGCGATGTACAGACCCTGCAGGAATTTCATGCAGAAGCCATCCCACAGACGGTCTTTCTGAGAGAACAAGTCCGAGATGGCAGCATCCTTTCCATCTACAAGGTTCAGATTAAAATGAGCATATCCCAGTTGAACTGCACCGCCCACGATCAATTGGAGGATTGCCCACAGACCAATGCCGACAAGCAAAACAGCAAGCAGCCGACCGCCGTCTGGCTGGGCGAACAGGTTAAAATGAATGTCCTTTGCCTGATTGGAATTGGAAACGACACTGTTGGAACTGCTCACAATGGTAGCACCGAGCGCACTGGCGGCAATACCTGTCAGAACAGCAGTTTTCCATTTTCCGCGCAGAGCATCGCGAGCGAGCATACGATAGTCAGCAGATATTTTCATAAAAGCAACCTCCTGTCTGAAAATGGCAAGTATGTGTGAAAAGGAATATGATATGCCACTTTAATTTAGATACGTTTGAAACGCTGAAAAAATTGTAGCATGAATGAAAAAGAGGCTGTTACACCGGTTTTATCCTTGTGCAACAGCCCCTTTCCTTTACTTCAGCAGCTTGTCCAGTTCATCATAAACGGATTTGACGTTCGTGTCGACAATGACCTGACAGGCGTTCTTCCCCGGACGGATGATGCCTGTTGCGCCTGCCGCTTTTACAGCCTGCTCATTGACCTGACGGTAGTCCTTGACCTCAAAGCGCAGGCGGGTAGTGCAGTAGCTGGCGCTTACTATATCACGCCGCCAGCTTGTGCTGCATTTGCAGTGGAACAGACCAATGAACTGCTGCTTCATTTTACGTCCGCAGTTCGGACAGATCCGCTTGCTGGCTCCCATAAAAGTTTACTGGAGCTTGGCGATAATTTCATCAGCGGACATACCGCTGGCAAGTAGCTTTTTCAATACGGATTCCGCTTCGGCCTTTTTGGATTCTTCTGCGGCCTTTTTTTCGGCTGCAACCTTTTTTGCCTCTGCTTTAGAAAGTTCCTTTGCTGCAACCTTCAAAGCAGATTTTTTACTTTTCAACTGTTCCTTCAGTGTGCTAATGTTGTCAGACAGTGCGGCAATCTCGGTTTCAATTTGTTCCTTGGCTGCGGTCTTTTCAGCAACAATAGCCGCATAGTCAATATTTGCTTTCTTGGTACGCACTGCATTCTTGCTTCCTTTTGGTCTAGCCATAATAGTCCCTCCATCTAGTATTGGAATTTAGCTAATATAAGTATATTCTTTCGGTCTCAAAATGCAATACTTTCTTAGACAACAAGAGCGGAGCCTTTTGCAAGGTCCCGCTCTTATTGTTGCCGTTAAGCAGAAAATGAAAATGAAGGAGATTTATCTGACAATTTGGGCTTTTTTCCACGGAGATTCGTTTGAGTTTCGTAGCTGCCTGTTTCGTTCCGACGCTTCAGCAAACGATATATCGCGAACAGGTGTTTACAGAAAAGCACTTTGCCAGTTCTTTTACGCTAACGCCCTTGTCGTATGCTTCCAGAATCAATTTTCGAGCTTCATTGTGCAGCATAGTTCTCACCTTCTTTGCCTCTGTTATACCTCTTTTTGCTCAAAAGTTAAAGTACTGTGCTGTATTATTGAAAATTGCTATAATGTGATGGTGCTGTCGATTTCTTTAATAAGCTTTTCCGTGTTCTTGACTTCTTCCGATTTACAACCGGTAGCACCTACGCAAATAGCCACGCTCAATGCAATATGCTTTTTCTTTAATCGCATAAAAATCTTCCAAGCTTCTATTCCCTAGGCCGAGCGTATTAGTTACACAGTGCTTTTTCACGCACTTCCGGTGTAACTGCTTTCAGAAGATTATAGAGGTCAATAATATCGGTGATTGCCTGCCGGTCCTGCACCGTCCATGTGTAATCAAACTTGCTATAATCCGTTCCCTCGAAACGCATGATAACGGTATCGGCACTCAAAAGGTTTCGCAACCATTCGACTTCACTGTCTTCCATTTCAAAGGTGGCCCATGCAAACCATTTACCAAGCTCTTTGTCGTATCCATAATCGGAGTTATCATAATCGCAAATGTAAGTGTACTTATAATCTCCACCGCGCAGAATGATGTCATCGATATCCAGCTCGGAAGAGCCCATGTAAGTAAAATCTTCCCAGAAAACAATAGTGTTCCCCTTGTCCCAGATATAAAGGTTGGGGCCAATGCCACACGTCTTGCGCTTATCGATGCTGTCATCATGCGGGGTTGTAATCGCCCAGCAGTCTTCTACTGCATCGTAGTTGACATTGCACTTTGCAAGTGCATCCTGAATACCAAGAATCTGCTGTGCTTCTGCCAGCACACCAAAATTGGTGACAGCAGCTTTTCCTGCATCATCCAACTGGTTATAGGCATCCAAAGCGGCCACGATTGCCGCGCGTCTGCTGCGCGTGACAGTACCGATCTGGCTGATCAGCGCTTCTACCTGCTCCGGGGTCACAGCACTATTCTGCTGCGCGAGCACCGCAAAGGGAACGTCCCCGGCGGGGCTGATCGCCAGCGCGGGTAACGCAGTGCCTGCCATCAGTGCTGCCACAATTGTGCCTGCCGCAATAACTTTGCATTTTTCCGAAATTTTCATTTGATTTTCCTCTTTTCTCTTGACGTCGGCTCATAGCTGTTGTAACATAAAATTATAGATACAACAAAAAGGAGTGTTTTGGCATAATGACAAATGAAGAAATCCTTGCTATCCTGCGGCAGTACCCTGATCTGGTCCCCGAGGTTCTGGCCATCCTGACCGAAGCCCCTGCCAAAACAGATCTGCCGTTTGTCGGCTGATTCGCTCCGGCTTTGCCCGGGAGCGCAGCAGCGTTTCCACCGCGTTGCGCTGCTCCGGCGTTGCGCTGTTAAGCAACGCCACAATTTCCTGCATCTGTTTGTCGAGCTCGCCCATCCCGGCGGGCTCTTTTTTGTGCCCATAAGCTCTTCAACGGTAATGCCAAAGTAGTCCGCAATTTTTTTTTCGGCTGGACATTCTGGGTAAAGCGCCGTTTTTCCAGCTTGTCGGCATAGAGTTTGAAAAAACAAGTTCTTCTGCAACAGCAGCAGTCCCCCCCCCCACACACCGTCCTGTTGATCAGGTGTCAATGCGTGGGCACCGGGTGAAAAAAGCAGAGGGTCGCGCGCACCTTCCGATCTGCTTTCCGCCCTAAATCCAAAAATATTGCCAAGAGTAAAACATACCCATAGTATCATTTTACACCATCTTGTATGGCTTGGCAATGTTTTTTTGTGTGGGGGAAAAAACATGAACAATTGTACGCAAGCGAGGTGAAGGAATGAAACGGACGACCGTTACGCCTGAATGGATGGGCGAAGTGAGAAAACGCACGAAAGTAAACAACATGACCAGCCGCGATCTTGCGGCGGCGTGTGGCTGGAGCGAAAGCGTTGTGCGTAAGTACATCAACGGCTTGTACTATAACGATAACCCCCATGCAGACATTGAGATTGCGCTGAAAATGAGGTGACGCAGATGTTTCTGGCTTGTCTGATGTGCTTTATGGCAGGATGCTGGGGGTCTGGCTGGCGTATTTTAGCTTAATTATCGGGCTGAACAATCAGTCCCGGCGGGTACACCGCCTCATTTTGATGCAGTGTATCAGTCTTGGCTGTCCGGCAGGGTGTCCATGAAAGACGCTGCGTTGCTGCTGGGGATATCGGCAAGGCAATTCAAAGGATTTGCCGCCGAACGAAAGGAAGGTGCAGCCCATGCGATTCAGAACGCTTTTCACTCTGTTACTGTCTCTGATTGTTCCGGCTGGTTCCGCTCCTGCGGATATGTGCTTTAATTTTGAAAATTGCTATAAAGCCGCTCACCGTGCAGGTTTCCAGCATGGTGAGCGGCTTTTTACTACAAATATGAGGAATCGAAGAAGTCTTTTAATGTAATTCCCAAACCCTGACAAATTCTTTCAATCGTCTCTACGCTTAACTGCCCTCCTCGACGGGCAGTACTTTGGATTGTGGAGTACGATATCCCGCATTTTTTTGTCAACACACATAGATTCATATCACGCTCTTGCATCAAATCCTGAACACGCTTGATCGTATCCACGAAAACCCCTCCCATCTTTTTAGTTCAAAACTTTTCCAACGATCTCAAATCTTTGCTCTGGAGATATAAGGATTGGCGAATATTTGGTGTTAAGAGAGACCAAAACCGGTTGGTTATGCACCACGCCATAGCTGTCGGTAAGGAACTCTGCTTGGGATTTGTCTGGGGTATGTTCATCGTATTTTTTCAGATATCCACAGTCATCATATACGAATATACCGATATCCCCGCATTCAAGTTCTTCGCAGCGCTTCACCCATACAATCTGTCCGTTATGATAAGAGTGGAGCCTTTTGCAAGGCCCCGCTCTTATTGCTGCCGTTATGATGAGCAACTTGCCGCAGAAAAGCAGCGCACCGAGCGGGTGACCAAGCGCATTTTGACCAAGGAAGAAATGTCATCATCCGTTCCTTTATCGACTATGCCGGCAGTACGATCACAAAAAAACTGGAAACGCTGATGGCGGGTGGTTGCATCGTTGAGCGTGTGGATGAAAACCTGACCTATGATTATCTGCACGCCTCGGAAGATAACCTCTGGAGTACGCTGTATCTGACAGGGTATGGTCACGCATGCCGCCATAGCAGTCATATTGAAAGACATCCCGCCTGAAAGTGAAGGCTTTACTTTCAGGCGGGACTTTTTGTTTTTTATTATAAAGGCTAGTTCCTGTTCTTTGCGGAGATGGCCACACATTAAAGAACTTTGGCCCCATTGGCCGTCAACTTGAAGGTTGCTCCCAGCATATCGGCAGCCCCGCGGCACATCAGCATCCGCTGCAGGAAAATCTCAAAATATTCGTACATGCTGCAAATATCGGTGTCGATTTGCAGATTCAGCGAGATGACTTTTTTCTCGGTGTTGATCTTCAGGGTCTGGTCTGTGACCGCATAGTTGACCCGGTCATGGATGTCGAAGGATGCTTTGGGCTTTTCCCGCACACGGCTGCGGCGCACATCAGTCTTGTCGCCGATGATGAGTGCTGCCGAGATGGGATCCACGGCCCCGCCGGTGGATTCATCGTGGTTGGAAATGGCGGACACGATGGTGATGCGGTCCGGGACGCTCAGGTCATATTGCTTCAGAATCTCGTTGGCCAGTAGCCCGCCGTATTCGGCGTGACGGCTGCGGTTGATGGCGTTTCCGATGTCGTGCATATAGCCTGCGATCCGGGCAAGCTCGATGTCGTGCTCCGGATAGCCGAATTTTTTCAGGATGTGGGCGGCGGTCTCTGCCACCCGGACACAATGGGCTTGTGAGTGCTCGGTGTAGCCCAGCAGGCCTAGATTCTGGTTGCCTTTTTTCAGCAGTTCGTTGACTTCCTCATTGTGTTTGATGTCTTTATACGTCATGGTTCTCTGCCCCCGATTCATATATTAAAAGAAAGTATCTACTATTGTAAGATGATTTCGAGGCGGTTGCAATCAAATTGCGGTAAAATCTGTGTGCAGAAGCGATTTTACATATTCCAGACACATTCCTGATTTCTGATTTTACATTTGCACGGTACAATAAAAACGTTTGTATCATGCAATCCGAAGCATTCCGGTCAGAGAAAAGGAAGAGGAATATGGAAAACACCTATCATTGCTATGCAAACCGTGAGCTTTCGTGGCTGCGGTTCAACGAACGCGTTCTGGAGGAGGCAGAGGATTCCCGTCTGCCGTTGTGTGAACGGCTGAGTTTTTTGTCGATTTTCCAGAGCAATCTGGATGAATTTTTCATGGTGCGCATCGGCAGCTTGCAAGACCAGATGCTGCTGGACAAAAACGCACGGGAAAATAAGACGAATATGACCAGCGGCGAACAGATCGATGCAGCGCTGGCTTTTATCCACAAGCTGACAGCCCGCCGGGACGCTGCTTATAATGGTCTGCTGGAACAGCTTGCAGAGCAGGGGATCCGTCTGCTGGACTTTGCCCATATGGAGGAAGAAAGCCGTACCGAACTGGAAAAGCTGTTCCGGCAGGACTACCTGCCGCTGCTGTCCAGTTTCATCATCAGCAAAAAGCAGGCATTTCCGTTCCTGAAAAACAAGGGCATCTATGCGGTTGCGGTGCTGAGCACCAAGGCAGAAAAGAAGAAGATCGGCATTGTGCCCTGCGGCAATGAGATCTTCCCCCGGCTGGTGCCGGTGCCGGGCCGTACTGGCTGCTTTATCCTGTCGGAAGAACTGATCCTGCACTTCCTGCCACTGCTCTACAAGGGCTATAAGGTCACCAGCAAAACGCTGGCCCGCATCACCCGCAATGCGGATATTGACGCCGACCTGATCTATGACGAAGACCTGAACTACCGGGATCACATGGCCGAAGTGGTCAAGAAGCGCAAAAAGCTGGCACCTGTCCGTCTGGAACTGAGCCGTGAGATCGACGAAGAAATTATCCAGTCCCTGTGCAAAAACCTGAAACTGGACCCCAAGCGGGTGTTTGAATACGATTCTCCGCTGGATCACTCTTTCCTGTTCCAGATCGAGGATCAGCTGCGCAGCCACACCGACCTGTTCTTTGCGCCCCGCCACCCGCAGCCCAGCCCTGCACTGGACGAGCGCAAGCCCATCATTCCGCAGATCCTGGAAGAGGACAAGTTGATTCACTATCCGTATGAGAGCATCCGTCCCTTCCTGCAGCTGCTGCACGAGGCCGCCTGCGACCCGGACGTGGTCTCCATCAAGATGACTCTTTATCGTCTGGCCAACCACAGCAAGGTGGTGGATGCACTGGTGGAAGCCGCCGAAAACGGCAAGCAGGTGGATGTTCTGGTGGAGCTGAAAGCCCGCTTTGATGAGGAAAACAACATCGAGTGGTCCCGCCTGCTGGAACGTGCCGGCTGTCATGTGGTGTATGGCATTGAAGGGCTGAAAGTCCACTCCAAGCTCTGCCTGATCACCCGCAAAACGAAGGAGGGTATTTCCTTCATCACCCAGATCGGCACCGGCAACTACAACGAAAAGACCAGCCGCCTGTACACCGACCTTTCTTTCCTGACCGCATCCAAGGAAATCGGTCTGGAAGCCACCGAAGTGTTCCGCGCACTGGATCAGGGCGAAACGGTGGATTCGGTCAAGAACCTGCTGGTGGCGCCTCATTGCTTACAGAACCGTCTGCTGAATCGGATAGACGGTGAGATCAAAGCTGCCGCCCGCGGCGAGGGCGGCTACATCGGCATCAAGATCAACAGCCTGACCGACAAAGTGCTCATCAACAAGCTCATCGAGGCAAGTCAGGCGGGCGTCTACATCGATATGGTGGTGCGCGGCATCTGCTGCCTGCGTGCCGGTGTCCCGGATGAGACCGAGAATATCCATATCATCAGCATCGTGGGCCGCTATCTGGAGCATTCCCGCATCTACATTTTCGGACAGGGAGAGCGTGCCCGGTACTACATCGGCTCGGCAGACTGGATGACCCGCTCTACGCTCCGCCGCGTGGAAATCGCGGCTCCGGTCACGGCTCCGGCTCTGAAGGCACGTTTGCAGCACATCTTTGACACGATGCTGGCCGACAACTGCAACGCCCGCGTGCAGCAGCCGGACGGCAGCTATGTCCGCCGGATGCCCGGTGCCGATGCCGTGGATTGTCAGGCACAGTTCTACGAGGAAGCCTATCAGGCCAACGTGCACTCCAGTCTGAAGTGAGATGCACTCGGATTTCACACAGATTTGACCGCAGCACGGTTTCTTCGACTGGATTTCGATGATACAATTTTATTGTAGAATGAAATCGCAGAAAGGGAGAATCCTATGGAAGATTTCTGGAAATCCGTGCAGACGATACAGGCAGAACGCGGGGCGGATTACCGCGCCTTCTCTTTGTTCAGTGCAACGCATTGGGCAGAATTGCTGGGAGCAGCGGCGGTCATTTTTCTCTGTGCGGTGATCTACTACTGCTGCAGGGAAGTGACCCGGCATCAGATCCTTCGCGCTGTGTTTGTCCTGATGCTGGCCGATGAGTTTATGAAGCAGGCCGTCCTGCTGTACACCGGTCAATGGAACGTGACCTATCTGCCTCTCCACCTGTGCAGCATCAACATCTTTGTCTGCTGGTACGATGCCATACACCAGAGCCGTTGGAGCAAGGAAATCCTTTATGCGCTCTGTATTCCGGGAGCAGTGGTCGCAATGTTGAGCCCCTCATGGCAGCGGCTCCCGGTCTGGAACCTGCTGCATCTGCATTCCTATAGCATTCACGTTCTGCTGATCCTCTATCCGGTCCTTCTGCTTGCTGGCGGATTTCGCCCGCAGGTGCATCATATCCGCTGGGTACTGGCGTTTCTGTGTGCAATCGCAACGCCGATCTTTTTCCTGAATCGGCTGCTGAAAACAAACTTTTTCTTTCTCAATGATCCGCAGGGCAATGCGATTACTGCCTTTTTCGCCCACTGCTTTGGAGAACGTTTTTATCTACTGGGCTTTCTGCCGGTTCTTGCTGCAGTCCTGTTGCTTCTTTATCTGCCATGGTACAGGGCAGAGCGGCATCAACGTATGCTCTGTGCAAGAGATCAGGTTATAGCTTGAATGGCTCTGTGCATCAATTGAGTATCTTTCTTTTCTTCTTTCGTCCCGTCAAAGTCTGCTGCTTTGACGGGAATTTTTTATATCTGATTTTACAAAGGGTTTACACCGGAATGGTGGCTGTCACAGGACGGACGTGCTATGATAGAATTCGAATTTTTGAAGTGAAACGATATTTTTTGATTGACATAACAGAATCAAGAGGACAGATCATGCAGAAAAACTATGTGCAGGAAATTTTGAACATCATTCATGGCAATATACCTCAGGCTGAACTGGCCGAAAAACTGTCGGATTACCATGAAAAAGATCTGGCGGATGCTTTGGAAGCGCTCATGCCTGCAGAACGCAAGTCGCTTTATCCCATTTTGGGAGTAGACGAAATGGCTGAGATCTTCGCCTATCTGGACGATGCAGAGCCGTATCTGAAAGAATTATCCAGAGATGAGGCTGCAAAAGTTATTTCCAACATGGACTCGGACGATGCGGCAGATGCGCTGGAAGACCTTGACGAGATAGACAAGGGTGAAATCGTCAACAAACTGGACAGAGATTCGATTGAAGACGTAAAGATGCTGCTTTCTTATAGCGAAGATGAGATCGGCAGCAAAATGACGACGAATTATATCCGCATCAAAAATGATATGACCATCCGGCAGGCTATGAGTGAGCTGGTCAAGCAGGCCGGGGAGAATGACAACATCTCTGTGTTGTACGTGGTGGATGAAAATGAACATTTCTATGGTGCAATCGACTTAAAAGATTTGATTATTGCACGTGCAGAAGATCCTCTTGCGGAACTCATCGTTGGGTCTTACCCCTACGTTACAGATCGGGAAAAAATCAGCGACTGTATCGAGCGCATTGTGGACTATGCGGAGCGCAGTCTGCCGGTGCTGAATGAGGCAGGCAAATTGATGGGTATCATAACATCGTCCGATGTGGTGGAACTGGTTGACGATGAGATGAGCGATGATTACGCAAAGCTGGGTGGTCTGACCGGCGAGGAAGATTTGAGGGAAAGCGTTTTTGAAAGTGTGAAAAAGCGTCTTCCGTGGCTGACCGCTCTGTTATTTCTTGGAATGCTGGTTTCCTCGGTCGTTGGCGCATTTGAATCGGTGGTAGCAGTGCTTCCGGTTGTGATCTGTTTTCAGTCTATGGTGCTGGGTATGGCGGGAAATGTCGGCACGCAGTCATTGGCCGTTACGATTCGAGTTCTGGTAGACGAAAATCTGACGGTATCCAAGAAATTTCAGCTGCTCTGGAAAGAAGTCAGAGTTGGATTGCTGAATGGTACGATTCTGGCCGTAATGGCGCTGAGTTTTCTGGGATGTTATATCCACTTTTTCAAAGGCTACGCTTGGAATACGGCACTTCTGCTGTCTGGCTGTGTAGGCGCATCACTTGTTGTCGCCATGGTCGTTTCCAGTCTGGTGGGCACATTGGTTCCGATGCTGTTCCATAAAATTCATATTGATCCGGCTGTTGCTTCCGGACCATTGATCACGACGATCAACGATTTGGTAGCGGTTGTCGTTTACTATGGCCTTGCAATGGTGGTGCTGATTGATCTGTTCCATCTTGCCTGACTTTCCTCTGGATGGGCTTATTTTCGGATATTTATATCTTCATGAAATCCCTGCTGGATCTTAAGGTTCAGCGGGGACTTTTTGTTGCCAAACTTTTACATGAGATTTACGCCACTGGGATAGTTTGCACAAATCCTTCGTGCTACCATAGAGCAGGTATCAAAAGTAGGAGTGCAAAATATGGAGATCAAGCTCGTTCATGTTACAAAATCCTTTGGCGCAAAGCAGGTGATCCAGCCTACCAGCTTTGTCATTCAAAGCGGCAGCCTGACCACATTGCTGGGACCTTCAGGTTGCGGCAAGACCACCCTGTTGCGGATGATCGCCGGACTGGAAACGCCGGACAGCGGTGAGATCTGGTTTGAGAATCGCTGTGTGTTCTCCTCGGAAAAGAAGATCAATATCCCGCCCGAAAAGCGCGGCCTTGGCTTTGTGTTTCAGGATTTTGCCCTCTGGCCGCACATGACTGTCTTTGAAAATGTGGCTTTTGGCCTGCGGGCGGCTGGCAAGACGGACAAATTGGACGAAAAGGTGAAAAATGCACTCCACGCTGTACAGCTGGATGATTTTGCCCAGCGGTATCCTCATCAGCTGTCCGGCGGTCAGCAGCAGCGTGTGGCATTTGCCCGCGCGATCGTCATTGAACCGGCCTGCATCCTGTTTGACGAGCCGCTTTCCGCACTGGACGCACTGCTGCGGGAAGAGATGCGCTCGGAACTGCGGACGCTGATCACCAAGTTGGGCATTACCGGCGTGTTTGTGACCCACGACCAGATTGAGGCCATGAGCATGAGCGATGCAATTGCGGTCTGTCACGCCGGAAAAATTGAGCAGTATGATACCCCGGAAAAAATCTATTCCCATCCGGCAACGGAGTTCGTGGCACGATTTGTAGGCTCTTCCAACTGGCTCGACCAGAATCATCTGTTCCGCCCGGAACAGGCACAGACGGTTCCCACCGAGCAGGCCGAAAAATACGATGCCGATGTCACGGCGGTGCAGTTCCTTGGCAGCAGCTACCAGCTACAGCTGAACCACAACGGACAGGACTGGACATATATCAGCCCCCGACGGGTCTCGGTGGGCGAAAAGATCTCGCTTTATCTGCCCCGTAGTGCCATCGTTGCCGTCTGAATCAGCTTCCTGCCGCAAGGTGCGGCTTGATGATACATCATTGGAAATGAAAAAGGAGAATCCTTATGCGTAATTATAAAATCAGCCGTCGTAATTTTCTTGCTGTGGCGGGTACTCTGACTGCCGCTGCCGCCTTGACCGCCTGCGGCGGCTCCGCAAGCAGCACGGTTGCTTCCAGCACAGCTTCTTCCAGCGTGGCAAGCGATAGCACTCCCGCTGCCGCATCCGGCACCGGCAAAGTGACGGTCTATATGCCTTCTCCGGCTGGTCTGGCCGATAAGCTGGCCGAGGGCTTTACGGCAAAGACTGGTATCGAGGTAGAGCAGTTTCAGGGCACTACCGGCGAGATCCTCGCTCGTCTGGAAGCCGAAGCAGCAAACCCTGTGGCCGATGTAGTGATTCTGGCTTCCTGGTCGGATGGTCTGTCCATGAAAGCAGATGACAAGCTGGAAAGCTACACCCCGGAAAACTCCGACCTCATCGTGGACGGCTGGCTGGATGACGACAGTGTGCTGTTTGGTTACAGTGCATCCGCTGTGGGCGTTATTTATAACACCACGGTGTTCTCCACGCTTGATGCCGACTGGAAAGACCTTGGCAACGCAGAGTATAAGGATCAGCTGGCCATCCCCGACCCGGAAAAGTCCGGTGCCTGCAAGGACTTTGTGGCAGGCTATGTGGTCAAGAATGGCTGGGATGATTTTCAGGCTATGGCCGACAACGGTATGACGGTCCCCGGCGCAAACAAGGCTGCACTGGAAGCTGTCACCACCGGCGAAGTGGGCATCCTTGTGGCCGGCGTGGACTACAACGCCTATTCTTCCAAGAATAAGGGCGAGCCGCTGGACATCTACTACCCGGCAGGCGGCACCATCGTGAACCCCCGCCCGGCAATGATCCTGAAAACGGCTCCCAACATGGACAATGCCAAGGCATTTGTTGATTATCTGTTCAGCGATGAGGCACAGCAGCTGGTGGCAAATGCTTATCTGCTGCCCGGCCGCACCGACATCAAGTGCGACAAGCGCAGCAATCTGGAGGATATTCCTCAGATCACGCCCGATTGGGACAAGATGATGGCGGAAGCCAGCGATGATGCCGCAAAGATCAACCAGATCTGCGGTGCCAGCAACGGGTAACGCTCCATGAAACAGACGAATCGTAAGGCGGATCTTCCGCTGCTGTTGCTGGCAGTGGTGTTGATCTTTCTGATCGTCTGTCCTGTGGGAATGATTTTTGCCAAGGCGGTCATGCAGAATGGCCGCCTTGACTTTTCTCCCGCTGTGCAGACGCTGTTGAACCCGGAAAACGCCCACATGATCGGCAATTCGCTGCTGTTGGGTGTGCTGGTGGTGCTGCTGTCTACTCTGATTGCCGCACCGCTGGCCTATCTGTTCTCCCGGACAAAGTTTGCCCGCTACCGTGTCTTTGACATCCTCTTTATGATCCCGTTCATGACGCCGCCCTACATTGCCTCCATGGGCTGGATCTTATTTATGCAGAAAAAGGGGCTTTTGCAGCAGCTGATCCCCGCAGCTGCCGGGTGCGAAAAGATCTTCTTCACTCTGGGCGGTTTGGTGCTGGTGATGAGCCTGCACGTTTTTCCGTTCATGCTCACCATGCTCAAAAACGCCATGCTGAATATCCCCTCCAGTCTGGAAGAGGCAGGTGCTGTGTTTGGGGCCGGATTCTCTGCCCGGATGCGCAAGATCTTTCTGCCGCTGCTCTCCGGCAACTACGCCATCGGTGCGCTGCTGGTGTTTGTGAAAACGCTGTCTGAATACGGCACGCCTTCTACGCTGGGCAAGCGCATCGGGTTTGAGGTGTTTACCACCGAGATCCACCGCCACGCCACCGTAGCCCCCATCGACTTTGGCAGTTCAGCCACGCTCTCCTCCGTGCTGGTAGGCATCTGTCTGTGTATGTGGATGCTGCAAAATTACATTACCACGCGCAAAAGTTACAATTTGGTCAGCGGCAAGGGTGCCCGCCGCGTAGAGCAGTCCATGGGCAAAGGAGCCACCGTCGCTGCGTGGGCATATATCGTTCTGGTGCTGCTGATTGCAGTTGGGGTTCCGTACTTCTCGGTCATTTCCACATCTCTCATCAATCTCCGCGGCTACGGTCTGGCACCGGGCAACTTTACCATCGCACATTATGTAGAACTGTTCACCGAGAACGAAAAGGGATTGAGTGCTTTGAAGAACAGCGTTTTTCTTGCGGTCACTTCGGCTACCATCTGTGCAGTGCTGGGCACTCTGCTGGTATTGGCGGTGCGGAAGTCGCACTCCAAACTGCGCAAGGTGGTAGAAGCCATTGGTCTGCTGCCGGAAATGCTGCCGGGTATTGTATTGGTCATTGGAATTATGCTATTCTGGAACCAAATCTACAACATCCTGCCGCTGTACAACACTATGGGCATCATGGTTCTGGCCTATGTGGTGCTGTTTCTTCCCTATACGGTGCAGTACGTCACTTCGTCCTTTACCCAAATCAGTGACAGCCTGATGGCGGCAGGACAGGTGTTCGGCGGAAGCCCGGTTTACATCCTGCGGCGTATCACCCTGCCGCTGATCCGGCAGGGCATCGCCACCGGCTGGATGATGACCTTCATCATCGCTTTCCGGGAACTGGTAACGGCAAGTCTGATCGCTCCGCCCAACACACTGGTGGTCTCCACCTTTATCGTGCGGGAATTTGAGCAGGGCAGCGTTTCGGTTGGCATGGCGATGGCGGTGCTGTGTGTGTTGTTTTCGACCACGGCACTGCTGATCTTGAACACGGTGATCGATCATCGGAAGGTGCATTGAGATGGAACTTTTTATTGCCGGGGGCTGCGGCGAACATGGCCGCAACTGCTTTTATGTGGAACAGAATAGTGCTGCTTTTCTGGTGGATTGCGGTCTGCTGGCTGGCGCAGAGGACGCCCTGCCCCGGCTGAATGCAGAGCAGATTCAAAAACTGCGGGCTGTCTTTCTGACCCACAGCCACGCAGACCACACCGGGGCGCTGCCGTGGCTGGCGCAGCAGGGGTATCAGGGGCCGGTCTATGCTACGCTGCCTACTCTGACCCAACTGCCCTTTTCCTTGAATCATATCCAAACGCTGGAAAGTCTCTGCCCTTGCAAAGGCTCCGGCTCTGTGCCGGAACTGCCCGGCCTGCAGGTCACATGGGGGCGTTCCGGGCACTGCGCAGGCAGCGTCTGGCTGCGATTTGAATGGAACGGAAAGAGCATTCTCTTTTCTGGCGACTATGCAGAGCACAGCCCGCTCTACCCCTGTGACCCGCTGCGGAGCCAGACGGCAGATCTGGCCGTTCTGGATGCGGCTTACGGCAGCACGGACGCAGACTGGAACACTTGCGTCAAAAAACTCTGTGTGGAGACCGTGCAGTGCCTGAAACAGACACAGCTCCTGTTCTTCCCGGTGCCGAAATATGGCCGAGGGCCGGAGATCCTTCTGTTGCTGAAACGCTTTGCACCGAATCTGAAATTTTACGGCGATGCGCATTTCCTTCGTCAGCTACAGCAGATCCAGCTGGGTGGACCGTGGCTGTTGCCTGTGCCGCCGCATTTTGCGGACTGGGTGCAGCCGGATGCTATCCTCAGCCGGGAAAAAGGCGTTGTCTTTCTCAGCGGACCGCAGCTGGCAGGAAAAGCCGGGCAGCGCGCCCGCGAAATGGTGGCGCACGGAGCACACGGCATCATGACAGGCACCCCGGATGCGGGCAGCCTGAGCGCAGAAATGCTGAAAAACGGGCAGATGCTCTTCCTGCGGTATCCGGTGCATCTGGATGCAATGCAGTGCCGGGAGCTTGCGGAAAAGAATCAATTTGGCCGGGTAATCCCATATCACAGCCCGGAGATTGATTGCCCGTGTTTCTTTTTGCTATAATTGTTGCTATGATCGTACTGGCCGATTTGCTCCATCTTGTTTATTAAAAACAAAAAAACAGGGTGCGCCCACCCGGACGTACCCTGCCAAAAGCCACAGACAAGAATGATATGTACAGCAGGGAGTTCCCCAGCGGGAACTTCCTGCTTCTCTTTTCCAGCAAGATGAACCTGTTCCGCCTGCCATGCAGCAAACTCACGCTGGCCTTCCTCGCTGTTCCAGCAGGCAAGGATGGCTGGGTAGAATGCCCGTGCCAAACGATCGATGACTTCATCAGGGTAAATGAGGCACGCTTCGATGGCAGTGTATAAATCGTCAAATGCGGACAGGCTATCCATGATTTTAACACTCCCGAACTTCGTACTTTTTATGCGACGAGAAGGCATATGTTTTTTGCGTAGTACAGTATAATAAGCAAAAGTTTATTGTGCGAAAGTGAGGAGCGGCGGCGGATAATATTCTGAATACTATAACCGCCCACCGTAAAGAACGCAACTGGTCACTTTATGATTTAGCAACTCATACAGAGATGAAATCGACCACTATTTCCACACGGTATAATGACAATGCGATCCCGTATATTCCTTCAATAGTAATGAGCATGGAGAATAGCGTTTATCTGGAGGTTGCCAAAGGATAAATAGAAGCAGTATTAAAGCCGCTCACCGTGCAGGTTTCCAGCATGGTGAGCGGCTTTTTACTACAAATATGAGGAATCAAAGAAGTCTTTTAGTGTAATTTCCAAACCCAGACAGATTCTTTCAATCGTCTCTACGCTTAACTGGCCTCCCCGACGAGCAGTGGTTTGGATCGTGGAATACGATATTCCGCATTTCTTTGCCAACACACACAGATTCATATCACGCGCTTGCATACATAAACAGCGGCAGTTTTCCGTATATGGAAAACTGCCGCTATCTGTTTTAGGATGATCCCGTTTCTTTGTGTTTTTTCGCCTTAGCTTCCTCTATGTCCATCTTCAGCTGATGTGTAAGCTGTTTTACATAATCGAGTGAAACTTCATAGCCTTCTGCGATTTTTTCTGCCGGCATCCCATCAAGGATACGGGAGATCACAATGTTCTGAGTGGCTTGTTTTCTCGACTCTGCAATCATTTCCTCAATAGAGGGGCAATGTTTATTATGCATCCAATTCAAGTAATCCAAGCGTTCAGCTTCTATCCGCGATAGAAGCCTGACTGCATAGAAATTGTCATCTACCTCGAAGCGAACTTCCTCTCCGGGTTTGACTTCAAGTTTTTCCAGAACCGCATCTGGGAGTTTTACAGTTCCATCTTCACCGACTACAATATTAAATTTCTTTTCCATCGCACACTCCTAAAATCACGCAAAGTTCCTTGCATCCAGTGCCTTTACTCCCGTAAGAATACCATAAGCCCCTTCCTTTTACAAGACAATGCGCATTTCCATTCGCACTGTTACATAGACCAGAGTTTTCTCGCAGAAAGCTCTGGTCTTTTTCTATTGAAAACATTTGTCCATCACACCAGCTACGGCTGTATGGTCTGGTTCACGAATGCTAAACAAGCAAATATCCGTAGGGAAACGTACACTTCCCAGCTAATGAAAGGTGGGCATTTTACAATGAACCTTCCACTTTTCATTAGCTCTGCTAATTTTCTGTTAATGAAAAGCCTTTTACTCGTTTTATTTCGGGGTTTGTGTTCTTTACTCAGATTGACAGCGCAACAAAAAATCAATTGATAAAACGTTACTTGTTTTACCTACTTTTGCCTAGGATTTATGGCTTCAGCCCCTACTCCTAAGCGGAAGGCCGTGTGTTCGAATCACATCGGGGACGCCATTTCAAGAAAATGCGAAGGTCATTTTTCCATTGGAAAGACGATCTTCGCATTTTTCATTTTGAACCTGTCACCAAAATCAGCCAGCGAATGCCATTAGCAGAATTTTCAGTTCCAGCTAATAAAATCGGCTTTCCAGCTAATTGAGGCCAAAATCGCCGTTTTCTATGCTTTCTGCTAAAATTGGTAACCGCTTTCCTGTAAATCCATGTAAATACAAGATAAACTATGTAAATCTATTTTTCACATTCCTACCAGAAACCGTGCAAAACAACTTTTCTCCATACATAGCGCGTTCACTCGCTGTTCTCTCGGAACAGAAAGAGGAACGCGCTTTTTCTGTTTTCGGGCTGAACTTCCCGAATCCACCAAAGGAGGGTTTACCGATGAAAAAAGTTCTGACCGTCACGATGGACGGTATCCGCTACCACGCTTCCCGCCCGGCAGATTGCCGGCACTGCTTCTTCTGGAAGAACCGAAAGAAGGGCTGCGTTCTCGGTAAAGAGAACTGCTACTATCTGATCGAGCCGCCCAAAGGCCCCAGCAAGTGCGAAGGGTGTCCCTACAAGCGGGCAAAGCCCTGTGTGCTGGTTCCCTGCTACAAAGATCTGATGGCACCGCTGGAGAAACGAGGTGATACCAAGTGCGCCACAAGCGAAACGAAGCTCTGCGCCATGTTCAGCACTCCATGCACCATGTGATCGCCGCTGGCGAAGGTTCTGACCGTGCCCCGGACAGCTGCAAGCTGTGCCCGTACTATCGACCCGATTTCAAGTTCCGCACCTGCCTGTATGCCCACTGCCCCTATAAGAAGCAGGTCCATGTATTCCGTTCCACACCTGAAAAATGGGATATGGTTTTGAGAAAGATTATCCTTCCTTTGAAGCATTCTCCAAAGCTATTGCTGATTATATCGACTATTACAATAACAGCAGGATCCAAGCGAAAACAAAATGGATGCCTCCCTCTAAATTCAGGGAAGCATCCATGATGGAAGCTTAATTATTCAATTTTGAACCGGTGTCCAGAAAACCGGGTACATATCATTTCATAGAAAGCTCTTTTGCATTTTCACAGTCCAGCTGTAAATAATTTTTTCCGTCTTTTTGGAAAAGCATGCTGCTTTGTTCCATAAATACCCTCCTTGCTGCAAGTAATAAAACCATCTCTATATGGTGATATTCTCAGAATTTCATCTGTCTGCATATTCTGGCACCATTGACATAAATGTCATTTGCCAGTTCTGTAACAAGCCGCATATCCTGCCAGGTTTCACACTTATTCCCCATAAAAGTAATGTTATCAAAATGGACATCATGGACACGTACTTCTTCTGTCGGTGTCTGATACCCCCGGATCATGGAGACCGGGATATCTCCGTTCAGCACCTGGATATTATCAAAATAGATATCATTAATCTCTCCTTTGGCAAGCTGTTCCGTATATCTGCAAAGCAGAACCTTAATATCGAACAGTTTCTGTTCTGCCTGCTCTACTCTGATATTTTTATAATGTATATCATGAACATGGCCGCCATCTGCCTGATGGATGGAAAGCGCCGCACCACCCATGTTTCCTTCATACTGGCAGTGTATAATATCACAATCCTCAAATACTAGGTCGTGGATTTCGCTCTGGAGGGCATAACCAAGCTCTATGGCATTACCGGGTTCTGCATTCCAGATCACGTTATTGTGAACATGCACTTTTGTTACGTCACGTACCGTTGACGGATCTTCAAACAATCTTTGGGATTTGATGCAGATACTGTCGTCTGTGGAACGGATAAAGCAATTTTTTACCTCTACGTCCTGGCTGCTCGTAATATCAATACCGTCTCCCGTTACAATCCTCGACATAATGCTCATGTACGGTAGAGAAGCACAAAGCAAAACAAGGATAGCCAGCCCTGCCACTATTCCGAAGTCAGGGGAACGCAATAGAAAAATTCATAGCTGTATGCTATACTTAATTAGCATTTGAACATATCAAGCTGACACAGCAATCTCTTTACTTGCCGTTAATGCGCGTCTACCAATAGTCCGCACAAAGCAAGAGTAGCGTAAAGGTATAAAAATTTCAAACTTCTTTGTAACGAAATTCCGATTTCTCCGTCTAACCTATGAAGCTGAAGGAGGTGATGACAAGTATGGACTATGAAAAGCTCTATAAAGCCTACTATTTACAGGTATAC
Source organism: Faecalibacterium sp. 9 (assembly GCF_048320955.1). NCBI lineage: Bacteria > Bacillati > Bacillota > Clostridia > Eubacteriales > Oscillospiraceae > Faecalibacterium > Faecalibacterium sp. 9. The sequence continues at coordinate 103,359 of NZ_JBLWGB010000003.1, read as the reverse complement.
TCGTATACTATTTCTCTTGCCAAAAATCGTGAGATAGCAGAGGAAATCACGCAGAACACATTCTATAAGGCTGTTTCTACAACATCACAATTCAAAGGTAAGTCAGATGAATTGACATGGCTCTGCTCCATAGCAAAAAACCTTTACCATGATGAAATGCGAAGCCGTCAGCGAGTAGCTGATGTGAGTGAAATCAATGACTTGCCATCAAATGAAAATGTTGAGAACTCAGTTGCAGATTCTGACATGGCGTTCCGCATACACCTCGTTCTTCACCGTTTGGAAGAACCATACAAAGAAGTCTTTCAGCTTCGCGTATTCGGGGAACTATCTTTTTCACAAATCGCTGCAATTTTTGGAAAAACAGAATCATGGGCGAGAGTTACTTATCATCGTGCAAAGCTAAAAATTCAAGAAAGGATGGATGAAAAGCATGAGTAAACAATGCGATATTGTTCGAGATATTCTTCCGCTGTATGTTGACGGTGCTTGCAGCGAAGCAAGCGCAGAGATGGTAAAAGAGCATTTGAACGCCTGTGCTGACTGTAACGCAATTTATCAGAAATTGCTTTCTCACACGAGCGAAGATGTTCTTCACGAAGAAAGCGAAAGCGTTATTATGCGCCATGAGGCAAAAGAAAAGCAGAGAGGCAGAAAAAAGATAACGATTGCTGTTCTCGTTTCCATCGCTCTTTGTATCATTGCAATTTTTACAGCTCTCTTTCTGTTACCTATAAACATTGCTTATGAGCCTGTCAAAATCGACTTCCCATTTGAGGTTGAAGATGTCGAAAACGTTGAAATGTACCACTATGACGGAGTGCCTGCATCAGCAGAAAAGAAAGTAGTTGTTGCTGAAAATGATATAAAGACCCTATATGATAAGTTCAAGGGCTTATCCCTAAAAGACAAAACGACTGAGGAAACTGCCGGAGCAGATGTGACCAGCTTTAGATTTAACCTCTCAGATGGAACAAGCTACGATTTGATTTACGCCTGCTATGGGGTTAAAAACGGCGAATTGAAGTCAGCAGCAGGCGGTTTTAAGTATTTCACAAGTGCGGATATCGGCTCTTATTGGAACAATTTGAATACGGAACTTGAGGCAATTCCTATCAATGAGAGTGAATTGCCGTGAGCAGATAGCAAACCCAGCCGAGCCTGTCAACGGTCAAGATGAACGGCGCAAATGCGCCGCCGTTGACAGCCCCGCCCGTCTTTGCTGTTCGGTAATCAAGAGGGCGACAGCACAAGATGCTGCCGCCCTCTGCCATTATTCAGAAAGGGGGATTTTCCATGACCGAACACGAAAAGTATCAAGAACATATCCGGCATACACACGATGCCTTTTGCAAGACTGTTATTCGCCACGCTGCCATAGACGCAGCCCGGAGCATACGGAGCCGCCGCAAGCGGGAAATCTCGCTTGAATATCTGATAGAAGAAAAACACTATCCATTCAGTACCACAGATAAATACTTTGCGGAGCAATCCGGCATGACCAGCTATCCGCTTTTCGTCTGTGGTCAGATGGTGCTTTTGGAAAGTCCAGAGCTTGCCGCAGCCCTGTCCGCACTATCACAGATGGAACAGGAAATCATTTTCTTGTACTACTTCCAACGATTGACGCATAGGGAGATTGGACGGAGATATGGACGGGCTGGCAACACAACCGGGCGGCGTATTCAGATGATTTTACGGCGGCTACGGGCAGAGTTGGAGGGTTTGTCCTATGAGCCAGCTACTTCCCTATGAGACAATCGTTAAGGCAAGCGAGGGCGACCCGGAAGCTGTTGCCGCCGTCCTATCCCATTATGCGGGATATGTCCGCTCTTGTGCGAAAATGGACGGACAGATTAACACGGATATGCAGGAGCATATTGTCAGGCAACTGATAGAAAGCCTGTTGAAGTTCCGCTTTGACCGCTAAACAGAAAAGTTGTATAATTAGAGCCTGACAAATTAAACTTCAATGAGGGTAGAGCAAATGGAACAGATTATCAATTATAGAGACATACCCACAGATAAAAGGATTGACATATTAAATGCTCTTGAGCGAATAGGTTTTTTTCCGGCATACGGCGGCGTGAGAACAATGCAGCAAATTATGGAAAAGTCAGTTCCAGGTTCAGGCCCACAATTCTATTTCGTTTTCCGTGAAAATGAGTTGATAGGGTACAATTTTCTCATTGGGGACACTAAGAAATATAAAGCGTTCCCATGGCTTGCTATTAGTAATATGGATGAGCAGAAGTTGACTGTTTGTGAAGAACTGATGAAAATACAAATTGCCTTTTTTGAAGAACTCGGAATGCAAAAGATAGCAGATCATTGCGTTAGGATTATGGAAGATTACAGAAAAGGAATTGGAAAGCGGAAAGAAAGCGATTGCAGATAAATTCCATTTGAAAAACGGCTGACAATTTAATACCGCCGCCCATCACAGCGGTAGATAAGCAGTAAATCTTGAAAAGGTTTACTGCTTTTTTTGCGCCCATTTTCAAAAATCTTTGGCAAACCACACCGCCGGATTGTTGTAGGGAGCAGACAGGGAAAACAAAAAAATTTCCGCTGCGTTTGCCAAAACGACCCCTTTTCACCGTTGTAGTGGTGAACAGCGGGCAGAACACGCCGCCGCAATCGCTATATTGGTGGAGCAAGCCAGTATATCCGCAAACCAGAGCCGCCGAGGAAAGCGGTAGTTTTTTAGAGCAAGATTCTACCACGGTGCCAAAATCCGCATATCTGCGGTTTTGCCCCCTTTGGTAAATCTTGTTGGGGAGTGCCTTCCCCAAACCCTGCTCATGCGCCCTGTCGGGCGAGAAAGGAGGTCAACGCTTGAAGAAAAAATACAACACGCCCCACCGCTGCCATGTGGTCAAAACCCGCATGACCGAGGAAGAATACGCCGACTTTACCGAGCGGCTGAAACACTATGACATGAGCCAAGCCGAATTTATCCGGCAAGCCATTACACGGGCGACCATTCGCCCCATCGTTACCGTTTCCCCGGTCAATGATGAACTGTTGTCCGCCGTTGGCAGGCTGACCGCCGAATATGGAAAAATCGGTGGCAACCTCAATCAGATTGCCCGCGCCCTCAACGAGTACGGCACACCATACAACGCCCTGTCCGTTGAAGTCCGCGCCGCCATTTCTGACCTTGCTGCCTTGAAGTTTGAAGTCCTGCGAAAGGTAGGTGACGCTGTTGGCAACATTCAAACATATCAGCTCTAAAAATGCGGACTATGGCGCAGCCGAGCAGTACCTCACCTTTGAACATGACGAGTTTACCATGAAGCCCACCCTTGATGAAAACGGGCGGCTCATGCTCAGGGAGGACTATCGAATAGCCACGCTGAACTGCGGCGACGAGGATTTTGCCGTTGCCTGTATGCGCTCCAATCTCCGCTATGGGAAGAACCAGAAGCGGGAAGATGTAAAAAGCCACCACTACATTATCAGCTTTGACCCACGGGACGCGGTGGACAACGGTTTGACCGTAGACCGGGCGCAGGCGTTGGGCGAGGAATTTTGCCGGAAGCAGTTTCCTGGACACCAAGCCATTGTCTGCACCCACCCGGACGGACACAACCACAGCGGCAATATCCATGTGCATATCGTTATCAATTCTCTGCGGATAGCCGAAGTTCCATTCTTGCCCTATATGGACAGACCGGCAGACACCCGCGCCGGGTGCAAACACCGCTGCACAGACGCGGCGATGGAATACTTCAAAGCCGAAGTCATGGAGCTGTGCCACCGGGAAAATCTCTATCAAATCGACCTTTTGCATGGCAGCAAAAGCCGCATTACCGAGCGTGAGTATTGGGCGCAGCGGAAAGGGCAGGCAAAGCTGGACAAGGAAGCTGCCGCCTTGCCAGCCGAGGAGCAGCCAGCCAAGCCCACGAAGTTTGAAACAGACAAGGAAAAATTGCGGCAGGCCATACGCACCGCGCTGTCCTCTGCCGCAAACTATGGCGAGTTCACCGCCGTTCTCTTGCAACAGGGCGTGACTGTCAAGGAGAGCCGAGGGCGGCTATCCTACCTCACGCCGGACAGGACAAAGCCCATTACCGCCCGCAAGTTGGGAGATGATTTTGACCGCGCTGCCGTTCTTGCCCTTTTGGAACAGAACGCCCACAGAGCCGCCGAGCAGACCGCAACCGTACCCGAATACCCCCGCAACATAAGGGAGCGTTTGCAGGGCAAAAAAGCTGTCCAAACCACCCCGGAAAAGGACGGTATTCAGCGCATGGTTGACCGGGCAGCGAAGCGAGCGGAGGGAAAGGGCGCGGGCTATGACCGCTGGGCGGCAGTCCACAATCTGAAACAAATGGCGGCTACCGTTTCCGCCTACGGGCAGTACGGCTATTCGCCGGAGGAGCTGGACGCAGCCCTTGTATCCGCCAATGCGGATTTACAGGACAGCACCGCCAAGCTGAAAGCCCTGGACGCTGCTATCCGGGAGAAAAAGGAGCTTCAGACACAGGTGCTTGCCTATGCCAAGACCAAGCCTGCCCGTGACGGTCTGAAAGCGCAGAAAACGGAAAAAGCCCGTAGCGTCTACCGGGAACGGCACGAAAGCGATTTTATCATAGCGGACGCAGCCACCCGTTATTTTCGGGCGCATGGCGTTTCCAAGCTGCCAAGCCATAAAGCCCTGCAAGCGGAAATCGAGCAGCTTACCGCCGAAAAGAACGCCCATTACAACGAATACCGGGAGAAAAAAGCCCGTGTCAAGGAGCTGCATACCGTGAAAAGCAATCTTTCTCAAATCCTGCAAGGCGAGAAAGACAGAGAGAAAAAGCACGAACATGAGCGTTAAAAACCGCCCCGAAACGATACCAAAACGGGGATATGCCCTGCACCCTATCCGCAATACTGCCCACCTTTGAAACGGGGCGCACAGCGCAGGAAATCCCCGAAAATGACACCGAGAAACTACATTTTTACCGACCTATCCGCTTATACCAGCGGAAACGGCAGAAAGGAGCGAGAAATGCCACGCATGAGCAAAAAGCGGCGGTTGGAATGGAGCTTTTTCCTCAACCACCGAAACCGTATTACCTACAATGACCTTTGCCGGGGCTGCACACACGGCTGCAAGCAGAGCTTCCGGGCGATTATCGTCCTCTGCCCCCGGTATTTCTCTAAGAGATGGAAACACAGGGAGGACACCGCCAATGGCAGATAACCGCAAATATTACTACCTCAAACTGAAAGAAAACTTCTTCGACAGCGATTCCATTGTGCTGTTGGAGGACATGAAAGACGGGATTTTGTATTCCAATATCCTCTTGAAGCTGTACTTAAAATCGCTGAAAAATGGCGGCAGATTGCAGCTTGACGAGCATATCCCCTATACCGCCCAGATGATAGCCACGCTGACCCGTCACCAAATCGGGACGGTGGAATGGGCATTAGCCATCTTCCAGCAGTTAGGACTTGTGGAGCAGCTTGACTGCGGGCTGCTTTATATGACCGACATCGAGCTGATGATTGGTCAATCCTCTACCGAAGCGGAACGGAAACGCGCCGCAAGGCTTGAAAATAAGGCACTTTTGCCGCCGCGGACAAATGGCGGACATTTGTCCGACATTCGTCCACCAGAGATAGAGATAAAGAAAGAGATAGATATAGAGTTAGAAAAAGAGGGAGAGTTAAAGGGACAAGCCCTCGCCCGCAGCTATGGCAGATATGAGAATGTATTTCTGACTGATACGGAGCTTTCCGAACTGCAAGCGGAGCTGCCCGAAAAATGGGCGTACTACATTGAGCGGCTTTCCGGCTATATCGCGTCCACGGGCAAGAAATATAAAAACCACGCCGCCACTATCCGCAGATGGGCGGCAGACGATACCGCAAAGGTTGCCCCGAAACAGGGCATACCCGAATACACCTGCAAGGAGGGCGAGAGCTTATGAGTAATCTGTTTACAGAACGAGTTTTGAATATGGCGGCTGTTACCCCACAGCCGGAGGACTACACGGGCGAGGACGGACTGCTTTACTGCGGCAAGTGTCACACTCCGAAAGAAGCCTACTTCCTGGAAAAGCAAGCCGCCCTGTTTGGGCGTGACCGCCACCCGGCAGAATGTGACTGCCAGAAAGCCCAGCGTTTGGAGCGTGAAGCCGCCGAACAGCGCAGAAAGCACCTTGACACCGTGGAGGACTTGAAACGCCGGGGATTTACCAATCCTACCATGCAGGAATGGACTTTCGCCAACGACAACGGGAAATGCCCGCAAATGGAGATTGCACACTTCTATGTGGAGCATTGGGAAATCATGCGCGAGGAAAATATCGGCTATCTGCTATGGGGCAAGGTCGGCACAGGAAAAAGCTATTTTGCCGGGTGTATCGCTAATGCCCTCATGGAGCAGGAAGTCGCTGTCCGCATGACGAACTTCTCTGCGATTTTGAATGACCTGACCGCCAGCTTTGAGGGGCGCAACGAGTATATCGAGCGTCTTTGCCGTTTTCCTCTGCTTATCATTGATGATTTTGGAATGGAGCGCGGCACAGAGTACGGTTTAGAACAGGTCTACAATGTGATTGACAGCCGCTACCGCAGCCGCAAGCCCTTAATCGTTACCACCAATCTGACATTGGACAGCCTGCAAAATCCGCTGGACACCGCCCATGCCCGGATTTATGACCGCCTTTTGGAAATGTGCGCCCCTATCCTCTTTACGGGAGAGAACTTCCGCCGTGAAACGGCGCAAGCCAAGCTGAACAGACTAAAAGAATTGATGAAATGAAAGGAGTTGCCTATGGCAGAGAACAAGCAGAACACCACCCCGGAACGCTGCCCGGACTGCGTGACAGAGATCCGCATGGGCAACACCGTCCTTGTCGTTTCCGGCTTTTTCAAAAAAGATACCACCGACACAGCAGCCGATAAGATGATGAAAGTGCTGGAGGCGGAAGCCGCCGCAGGACACAAAGCCCAGCTTTCGCCCTAACGCTACAAGCCGCACAGAAAAATCGTCATTTTACCGGGCGGTAAAGAAGCAGAAGCCGCTATACAGACAGCCGCCCCATGTGGTATAATCGAAATACGGAATAGTGGGGCTGGCTGTCGGAAACGGAGGATTTTATGTTAAGACAGACCACCCAGAAAATCACTGCCCTTTATCCAAGACTATCCCATGAGGACGAGCTGCAAGGCGAAAGTAATTCCATTTCCAACCAGAAGCGTATCCTTGAAACCTACGCAAAGCAGAACGGCTTTTCCAATCTGCGCTGGTACACGGACGATGGCTATTCTGGTGCGAACTTCCAAAGACCGGGCTTTCAATCCATGCTTGCGGACATTGAAGCCGGGAAAGTGGCTACCGTTATCGTAAAGGATATGTCACGGTTAGGGCGAAACTACCTGCAGGTGGGAATGTATACCGAGATGATTTTCCCACAAAAAGGAGTCCGCTTTATCGCCATCAACGATGGAGTAGACAGCGCACAGGGCGACAATGATTTTGCCCCTCTGCGGAACATTTTCAACGAATGGCTGGTGAGAGATACGAGTAAGAAAATCAAAGCAGTAAAACGCTCAAAAGGCATGAGTGGCAAGCCCATCACAAGCAAGCCTGTGTATGGCTACCTCATGGACGAGGACGAAAACTTCATCATTGACGAGGAAGCCGCACCCGTAGTCAAGCAGATATACCGTCTGTGCCTTGCCGGGAACGGTCCGACTAAGATAGCCCGTATGCTGACCGAGCAGGAAATCCCAACGCCGGGGACGCTGGAATACCGCAGGACGGGAAGCACCCGCCGCTACCACCTCGGCTATGAGTGCAAATGGGCGACAAATACCGTGGTGCATATCCTTGAAAACCGGGAGTACATGGGCTGTTTGGTGAACTTCAAGACGGAGAAACCGTCCTACAAGACCAAGCACAGCATAGAAAATCCCATTGAGAAACAGGCAATTTTCGAGAACCACCATGAGCCTATCATCGACACCCAGACATGGGAGCGTGTGCAGGAATTACGCAAACAGCGCAAGCGTCCGAACCGCTATGATGAAGTGGGTTTGTTCTCTGGTATGCTCTTTTGCGCGGACTGCGGCAGCGTCATGTATCAGCAGCGTTACCAGACCGATAAGCGGAAACAGGACTGCTATATCTGCGGGAACTACAAAAAGCGCACCCATGACTGCACCGCACATTTTATCCGCACCGACCTTTTGACTGCGGGCGTTCTCTCCAATCTACGGAAAGTGACGAGCTATGCGGCAAAGCATGAAGCCCGGTTTATGAAGCTGCTGATCGAGCAGAACGAGGACGGCGGCAAACGCCGGAACGCCGCCAAGAAAAAGGAACTGGAAGCTGCCGAAAAGCGTATCGGTGAACTTTCCGCTATTTTCAAGCGGCTGTATGAGGACAGCGTAAGCGGTCGCATTTCTGACGAGCGTTTCACGGAGCTTTCGGCAGACTATGAAGCCGAACAGCAGGAATTGAAAGAGCGTGTTGCCAGAATACAGGCGGAGCTTTCCAAAGCACAGGAAGCTACCGTAAACGCAGAAAAGTTTATGAACATTGTCCGCAAGCACATGAACTTTGAAGAACTGACCCACACCCTCTTACGTGAGTTTGTAGAGAAAATCGTTGTGCATGAGTGCAGCTACGATGAAAACGGCACACGCAGACAGGACATTGAGATTTATTACTCTTTCGTTGGCAAGGTGGACTTGCCCGAATGACCGCCCGACCTATCCGACACAAAGCGCAAGTGCCGGATAGGAACGGCAAAATTTTTTACACTTCTATTACTTCTTTATCACACATAAGCAAATATTCATATCATCAATCACAACATGGTCACACGCCGCAGGAACTACATGCCAGGAAGGACCGTCTACAGCAGTAAAGCCTTTTAAGAGTACATTATTACACCACTTGGCATAGATAAAGAAACGGTCTGCATTACTGTCCGGCAGATGCCAGCAGGCTCCATTGATAATTCCGTTTCCTACAATGGAAATATTGTCACAATGGTCTGCGTATACACAACCTGATACAACAGCACCTTCCTCTATGTAAACCGTATCATTGGACTTTAAGGTAAGAACTCCTACATTATATACCTTGCCCTTTTCAAAGCAGATGGTGGTATCTGCCGGCTTCTCAATCCTGTGCGAGCAAAGCACAAACAATGCATCATGAAGACCACCATCTGTCTCTACAGTAAACTTTCTCGGTTCATCAAGATGGATATGGACTGTTTCTCCTTTTACAAAAGGAACTATGCCAAAGCTGGACGGACGGATTTCAAGTTTTTCATATGGTGTATGGATTGAAATCTCCAGATCATACGCTTCGTTATCTACTACTACAACATAGTCAAACGAATCTGTATGGTATACCACACGCTCTGTTCCATTGCAGGTAACACTGTATTTTGTTGATTTTTCCAATTCATCTACAGATTTTAAAATAAATCTCGGTTCCTTGACCGGGTCCGGATTAGGATAATAAATCAAATCATTTTCAAAATCCTTCATATCTCTTTTCTCCTCGCTCCATCATAAATACTTATGATTCATACTGCCTATAATCAATTACCAGAGCTATTATTTAATTCTTCGTTGATCTCTTTGAGAATCTGGTCACCACCCTGATTCTTCCAGTTTTCAACAAAAGTATCAAATTCGCTGATATCTGCTTTTCCCATAATAATCTTTGCAAATGTTTCTTTTTCCATTTTTTTCAGGTTAGCCCATTTTGCCTGCATGGTTTCTGTCTGACCGCTATATGCATTGTAAACCGGTATATATTTATCATTTAATATAAGTATATTCTTTCTGTCTCGAAATGACAATACTTTCTTAGACAACAAGAGCAGAGCCTTTTGCAAGGCCCCGCTCTTATTCATAGAGAAAACCACAAGCTATGCTTGTGGAAGAATAGAGCCGTAGCATTGAAACGGTAGAAAAAGAACCTCCTTTTGCTATAATTAGAAGCAGGTAACGCCAACCGCATAGGGCCTTTGGTTCGGCCTACTTTTTGGAGCTGGGCCTCTCGTGCCAGCAGCTCGAACAGAATATCCCGGCCCTCTTCACCGACCCCGCGTGCGGCCATGTGCTGCGGGCGAAAGGCTTCGTACAGGACGAGAACGGCTGGGTGAAGCTGAACGCCACCGCCGACGGCCTGACGGCAAACGCTATCCCCAAGGGGCAGGAAGTGCTCATCGTGATCGGGGAGGGGCTGGAGAAAGAACGGATTGAGGTGAGATTAAAGGGGTAAGGCGGATCCCTCGTATATCGTTGTATCTTTCCATAAATAGTTTGTCTCCCGCCCAAAGTAGGCGTATAATAGGGGAAAAGAAACGCTAAAGGAGAATCCCCTATGAACGGCACCACATTGCGCAAACCGACTGCCCGGCGGGTGGTGGGCATGGTGGCGGGCATCGTCATCATCGCCCTTGGCATTGCGCTTTTCAAGCAGTCCCACCTCGGCAACGACTCCATCAGCGCCCTGAACATGCGGCTGGCGGAGCTGCTCGGCATCTCGCTGGGCACCCAGAACCTGTGCACGAACATCCTGTTTTTCCTGCTGGAATTCTGGTTCGGGCGCAAGTACATCGGCCTTGGCACCTTCGTCAACGGTATCTGCATCGGGTACATCGTCACGGCGTTCTATGACCCCATTCACGCCCACTTCGGCGACGCGCCGTCGCTGGCGGTGCAGTTGGCGTGGGTCATCGCGGCGGTGCTGGTCACGGCGCTGGGTGCTTCGCTCTACCAGACCGCCGACCTCGGCATTGCGCCCTACGATTACCTTTCCCTCGGTCTGCGGGACTACACACCCTGCCCGTACTTCGGGTGCCGCATCTTCACCGATGCGCTCAGCGCCCTGCTGTGCTGGCTGCTGGGTGGCCTTGTGGGCCTTGGCACCTTGATCTGTGCGTTCTGCCTTGGGCCCTTCATCCAGTTCTTCGATCGGACGTTCTCCCAGAAGGTGCTGCAATACAAACCGAATAATTGAGAAACCCCGCAGCGTCAAATCATACGCTGCGGGGGTCTTTTTTATTGCTGCCGTTAAGCAGAAAATAAAAATGAAGGAGATTTATCTTTCAAAACCGCCTGTGGACTGCTGCGGCGATGGGGAGCCATAACAAACCCATCAGACAGGCTTTGGAAGAAGTAAATCAAAGGTCTTTTATAATCACTTCAACAAGAAACGCTCCTGCCAGTTTTACACCGGCAAGAGCGTTTCTTGTGTTATTCAAAAATATCGGCAAGGGTAAGCAGCTGTACTTCTCCGCGTTCCTGTGCCTGAAGTAGTCCGTCCGTAAATCCGCCTTTCGAGAAAATGTAGTAGTGGTAGTTTGTTCCTTTCCCAAAGACTGCTGCATATTCCCGAATCAGTTCCAGTTCGTCCAAACCGATTTTTTCATTGCGATATTTGCAGGAGCCGATGATATAGTCATTGCCCTCAACCGGCCTACCGACAATATCGATTTGTATCTGCTGCTTTTTTTGAGAGTCGGTTCCCCACCACTGCCCAATCTCACTCAACTCGATAGGAAGATCATTCGCATAATAGAGCAAGTAGTCTTGGCACATCTTCTCAAAAATCAGACCCATATAGTCTGGAAAATACTGCTTCACCGCATGGGGGTAGGTCTTTGCGATCCGCCCCGAATCAATGGCACTTGCATTGACCGGCACAAAACGGTACCAAAAACGAAAAAAATTGTCTGCCAGAAGATAGATCGTTTTTTTGCCCGGTTTCTCAGTGATCGGCGTTTCCTTTTTGACGATTCCAAGGTCTATCAACGTTTTGAGGTACTTCGCCACCACAGAGTTTTCTTCACCAACTTTCGTGGTGATATCATTCAGGCGAGAAGCCCCCTCTGCAATTGCCTTGATGATTGCATTATAAATTGCCGGCTCACGCAGCTCCTGCTTTAACAGGTTGGCCGGTTCCTCATAGAGGTAGCTGGAACGGTCAAACAAGTTTTCCATCAGTGCTTCATCTACGCTGTCCCGAACATCCAATTTGTTGATATAATGCGGAACGCCGCCTGTGATGCCATAAATCAGGGCGTTATCTTCCTCGGACAGATTCGGATGGAACACCGCTGTTTCCTTGTAATCCAGCGGCATGATCTTGAATTGCGCTGTTCTGCGCCCATACAGAGGGCTTTCTTTGCCCAAAACCTGACTTTCCATAAAACTCATGGACGAGCCACACAGGATCAGGTACATTTGGGACTCTGTCCATTTATGGTCGATGATGTGCTGAAGCATTGCGGAAATAGCGGGTTTAGCCTTTGCAAGATAAGGATACTCATCAATTACAAATACGATCCGCTGCTCCTTGGAGAGAGCTGTCAGTTCGTCCAATGCTGCATCGTAGGTTGTAAATTCCGGAGATGATTCTGCATTGGGTCGTTCAAAACTCATGATTGCCTTGGACAAGGCTTCCAGATTTTCTTTTCCGGTCGTATTCAAGGCAGAGAAGAAAATGGTCGGTTTATCCTTGCAGAATTCATTGATCAGCGCAGTTTTTCCAACACGGCGTCTGCCGTAAATGACAACGCATTCAAACTTTCCATTCTCATATCGTTTGTTTAACTTCCGAAGTTCCTCATCGCGGCAGTAAAATCGGCTCATTTTGTTCCCTCCCCAAAGTGTATTTATCGAATTTATATACTCGTAAGTTAGTTTCTTACGAGTATAATACTTCATTTCTTACATAAAGTCAAGAAATATATTTTTGACGGTTCATCGAGAAACAGGAACGATACTTCCTATTTTCCTCAAAAATTGTGAACTCTGAGTTCCTGTTCATTTCGTTCCGCATCGGTTACAATACAGCCATAGCTTCGGAAAGCGTTCAAAGCAGCCCTCAAGCTATCCCGCCCCTTGAAAATTGAACACGCATTCTTCAGTCACGTTCCTGTGATGATGAGCCACGTCCGTAACAAATGCGATGATCTCCCACTGAGGGAATGAGCGGTAGGTTGACGGTAAATGGATGACAGCTTCTCCATAGCTAAGAGCCATCACAGAATAATGATACTTCTGCCTTCGGGCAGCTCGGTGAGAACCCTATGGATTCGGTACGCTGCCAGACGGCTGAAAGATTTCCCACACGAAAACAGAGTTTTCGGTTTCCGGGGATGTCGGGGACAAATACGGAAAGGTATAGAACTATAAATCACAGCAATTTGCTGTTTGAGATAGTAGGGTGGGCTGTGCGAGCAGCCCACTGTTACATATACGGATAGAGAGGAGAAATCCAAATTGGCAACACGAGGCAAAAAAGAGAAAGAGTATTGAAAACATTTGTCCATCACACCAGTTACGGCTGTATGGACTGGTTCACGAATGCTAAACAAGCAAATATCCGTAGGGAAACGTACACCTCCCAGCTAATGAAAGGTGGGCATTTTACAATGAACCTTCCACTTTTCATTAGCTCTGCTAATTTTCTGCTAATGAAAAGCCTTTTACTCGTTTTATTTCGGGGTTTGTGTTCTTTACTCAGATTGACAGCGCAACAAAAAATCCATTGATAAAACGTCACTTGTTTTACCTACTTTTGTCTAGGATTTATTGCTTCAGCCCCTACTCCTAAGCGGAAGGCCGTGTGTTCGAATCACATCGGGGACGCCATTTCAAGAAAATGCGAAGGTCATTTTTCCATGGGAAAGACGATCTTCGCATTTTTCATTTTGAACCTATCGCCAAAATCAGCCAGCGAATGCCATTAGCAGAATTTTCGGTTTCAGCTAATAAAATCGGCTTTCCAGCTAATTGAGGCCAAAATCGCCGTTTTCTATGCTTTCTGCTAAAATAGGCAGGCGCTCCCTATAAACCGGTGTCAATCTATCTGGACGGGATGCTGTTCAAGTACACCCAGCCCCGGCATCAGCCGGGCCATTTCTGTTTTCAGGACATTGCCACCCGAAAGAAAATCCGGCAGAGAAAGTTTCTGAACTCTCTGCAAAAACGAAAGGGCTGCTGCACATCGCGGTGCAGCAGCCCCTTTCAGTTCATGAAAAATGGGGATATTCGGGACAGCGCTTCACAAGCGCAGACTTTAGTGCAGCTCAGGCCAGTAGTCCTTGTTGGCTACGATCAGGTCGTCCAGGATCTCCTTGGCTACCTTGGCGCTGGGCACGGTCTTGCTCAGGGTCAATGCCTGCCACATCTTCTGGTAGCTGTGCTCGCAGTAGGCCTCGACCACCAGCTTTTCCACGGCGACCTGCTGGTTCATCATGCCCAGCTGGAAGGTCGGGATCTCACCCTGACACAGGGGCTCCGGACCATCGTTGCCCACCAGACAGGGGACCTCCACCATGGCGTGGGGATCAAAGTTACTGATAGCACCCTTGTTCTCCACGATGCAGAGCATCCGCTCGTGGGTATTGTAGGCAATGGCGCGAGCCAGATCGACGATAAAGCTGGCGTGGTTGTCGATGTTGAACTCGTCACCCTTAAACTCGCCCGAAGCGGTAATGGCGCGTGCTGCACCGAAGACATTCTTTTCGCGGCCATCGATCACCTCGTTGGCGCGGGTGTAGTTGGGGTCGCTGTGCTCCACCACGTAGTCCGGGTACAGGTAGTACTTCAGGTAGGTGTTGGGCAGGCAGTCCGGAGTGACCGCCAGCAGATCGGCGGCCTTGCGGTGGGTCTCCTGCCAGCTGGCATCCATGTGCTGAGTCTCAATGGCCTTCTGGGTCAGATAGCCGTTTTTGCTCACGTAGTCGATCAGCTGCGGGGTGTAGTCGGTGCCATCTTTGTCCTTGACACTGGTCCACCAGCCAAAGTGATTCAGACCGTAGTAACGCACGTCCAGATCCTTCGGGGTCTTGCCCACGATGTAGCTCATGCGGCGCAATGTGCCCACCGGCATATCGCAGATGTTGATGATCTTGGAGTGAGGACGAAGCACACGGCAGGCTTCTGCGACGATGGACGCAGGGTTGGAGTAATTGAGCATCCAGCAGTTGGGGCTGTATTTCTCCATATAGTCGATCAGCTGCATGATGTCAGGGATGCTGCGCATACCATAGGCGATGCCGCCGGGGCCGCAGGTCTCCTGACCCACTACGCCGTGGCTCAGGGGGATCTTTTCGTCCTTTTCACGCATGGGATAGCCGCCGCTGCGGATGTGTGCCATGCAGAAATCCACGTCGGTGAAGGCCTCTTCGGGGTCGGTGGTATAGCTGAATGCCACATCCGGGGCGACCTTCTTCATAGCCAGTGCCACAGCATCGGCAATGGTCTTCTGACGCTCGGGGTTGTTATCGTACAGCTTCAGGCTGCGGATCGGGAAGCGATCCAGACTATGCATCAGCATCATAACGATGCCCGGCGTATAGGTGCTGCCGCCGCCGGCGATCACAATAGAAAACTTTTTCATGGAAAAATGCCCTCCTTCTTATGGATGTTTTCTATAATTCAATTCAAGAAACGCAATTGGTTAATCTTCGCCGCTCAGGCCAAGCTCTGCATCCACGGCCTTGCGCACGGCGTTGACCTTCAGGCCATACACTACCTGCACATTTTTGCCCTTGTGGATGACGGCAGAAGCGCCGGTCTGGTTCTTCAGCACATCATCCTGCACCTTGTCGGGGTCTGCCAGCTCGGTGCGCAGACGGGTGTAGCAGTTGGTCACCTTCAGGATGTTCTCCTTGCCGCCCAGTGCCTCCACGATGGTGGCAGCGTCCACGGCAGTGTCCTGTGCGGGCGCAGCAGCGGTGCCGTTCCCAGCAGTGGCAGCAGTCTTGGCCTTGTACTCAGCCTTGGTGTGGAGCTTCATCTCCATGCCGTCCGCCTCACGGCCCAGCGTGTGGAGGTTCAGCTTGACGATCAGCACGCGGAAGATCACATAGTACAGGAAGAAGTACAGAACGCCTACGCCAATGTAGATGGGCCAGCGGGTCTTGCCAATGCCCAGCGGCAGGTTGTACAGCAGGAAATCGATAAAGCCGTTGGGGCCGATGGCGCGGCAGCCCAGCAGGTTCAGCACCACAAAGCTGGAACCGGCCAGCACAGCGTGCACAACGAACAGGACGGGAGCCACGAACAGGAAGCTGAACTCGATGGGCTCGGTGACACCGGCGATAAAGGAGGTGACAGCAGCGGTGATCAGCACGGGCTTGATCTTTTCGCGGTTCTCAGAACGTGCAGTCTGGTACATGGCCAGGCAAGCACCGATCAGACCAAACATCTTGGAAATGCCGCGGGCATCCCAGATGACAGACTGGCTCAGCACAGCAACGGAGGGATCTGCGATCTCGGCGTAGTAGATGTTGCGGGCACCCTCCAGCACCTGACCGCCCACAGTGGCAGTGCCGCCCAGAGAGGTGTACAGGAACGGGGTGTAGACCAGATGGTGCAGACCGGTGGGGATCAGCAGACGCTCCAGCGTGCCGTAGACAAACAGGCCGAAGTTGCCTGCGCCGCGGATAAAGCCGCCCAGAGCGTTGATGCCAGCCTGTGCATACGGCCACACAAAGGTGAACAGCACAGCCAGAACCACCATGACCGGGATCAGAACGATGAACACAAAACGAGTGCCGCCGTAGATCTGGAAAGCGTTGTTGAACTCAGTCTCGCAGAAGCGGTTGTGCACCCATGCGACCACGATGCCCAGCAGCAGGCCGATGAACACGCCCATGTCCAGGACCTGAACGCCCAGAACCATGGCCTGACCGGTGCCGGAAAGGCTGCCCTCTACCAGCATACCGCGCATGTTCATGAATTTGTTCATGGCATTGAGGAACACCAGGAATGCCAGCAGAGAGATAAAGCCTGCCTCAGACTTTTTCTTGTTGGCCAGGCCCACGCTGAGGCCCACGCAGAAGATAACGCCCAGATTGCCCAGGATGGCGTTGAGCGAACCGGACAGCAGCGTGCCGAAGCCGATGGTGACCGGGTTGTTCAGAAACGGCAGCACTGCCTGCAGCCGGACATTGGTGAACAGGTTGCCCACAGCGATGAGAATACCGGCAATGGGCAGGATCAGAATGGGGATGAACATTGCTTTGGAGAACCGCTGCAATGCATCCATTACCTTATCCTTCATGGGTTGACTCCTTCTTTCGTTTCACATTTTTCAGATATCGTTCTTGCGCGGGATGCGTCCATCCACACATATCCGGCCGGATCTGTGCCATTACTATCGCACAAAAATTTACAGATGTAAACAAATTTTGAACAGAAGGAAACGCGTTACCAAAAGCGGTAACGCGTTTCTGGCGCTTCTGTGCAAAAAACGGAGTCTTTTTTGCACATTCTGCACAAATACTCGTTATTTCATGTCTTTTCCAAGGCACAGACGGCGGTATTCGTAGGCAATCAGCTCGATCAGCATCATGGTCTGCGGAAAAAAGGTGCTGGGCATGGTGTTCTGGTCATCCAGCTTCCACGGGTTCTCTATCCGAAACCACAGGTCTGCAAACTGTCCGATGCTGTTTTTCTGCTCGCCGGTAATGGCTACGGTGCACACGCCGTTTTCCTGTGCAGTCTTGATCTTGTCGCGCACCATCGAGGTCTCGCCGGATTTGGAGATGCAGAAAAACATCCCCATCCGCTCCAGCGTATTCTCAAAGATGCCCACAGAGTCGCCGCCCGTGGCGCTGACGCACAAAATGCCCATGTTGACCAGCTTCTGGGTCAGGTAGGTGCACACCGTACCGGAAAAGCCGGTGCCGTAGACAAAGATGATCTTGTCTTTCTGCTCCAGGATCTTTTCCGCACAGGCTTTAAGCTGCGTATAGGTATTGTAGTTCAGCAGCGACTCCACGCCAAAGCTGTTGAGAAAGTTTTCTTCCTCCTTCATCGTCTGGTGCGGCGTCTCGGTAAAGGAGCGCAGCTTGTAGCACATATCCACAAAACCGCTGTAATCCATCTTGCGCGCCAGCCGCATGATGGTGGAGGTGGAGGTATAGTTTGCCCGCGCCACCCCGCGCACGCCCTCGGTCTGCACCGTGTCCAGATGATCCAGAATGTACTCCAGCACGGTCTGCTCTGTATCGGTCAGGTTCTTCCCCTGCGTGATCTTTTCAATGTTCACAAAAGCATCCTCCTGTACGTGATCGTTCTGTATCATCCGTTTGCCGTTCCGGTCTATGCTTGTATCGTACCGCTTACTCGCACGGACGTCAAGAACAGATTTCACAGCGGCAGGACATCCTGCAAAGGGGGCTGCTGCACAAAATAATGTACAGCGGCCCTTATTTTTATAAAATACCGCTGCAAATGAATTGAAATCCTACTTAATAAATGGTATATTGATAACATAACAAACTGCAACAAATCCGCGTGGCACTTTTGTGACAATGCAGTGCCGCACATAGAAAGAAATAAGAAAGGCCGTGCAGGGGATTATGACGATTCAGGAGTGTTATAAAGAAATGGGCGCAGACTATGAAGAGGTATTTCATCGGTTGCCCCGTGAGAGTATGGTCCGTAAATTTGCGCTGATGTTTTTGAACGACGACAGCTATCCAAAGCTGGAGCAGTCGCTGAAGGAAGGAAATGCACAGGAAGCATTCCGTGCGGCACACACGCTCAAGGGTGTATGCCAGAACCTTGGCTTTACCAATCTCTATCAGCCCGCCTATGAGCTGACCGAGGTGCTGCGTGCGGGCACACTGGAAGGCTCCGGGGAATGGTTTGCCCGTGTAACGGAACAGTACAAGATCACGACGGATGCCATCCGTGGGGTGCAGTAACGCAGGCTGCCCCCACAGTTTTCCGCCCGCCATGTGCGCCGATGCAAAGAAATCGGACATGCGTGGTTTTTATGTATAAATACGTGAAAATTCATTGAAAATCCTTCATGGCAGTAGTAAAATATTTTTATGTTTCTGTCATTCTCTGCCCTTTCGCGGTAGAGGGAGAGTACAAAACAGGACACACGCAAAATATTTGCGGCATCCTTTCCGTGGGCGGGTTTTACAGCGCACACTCTTGCGGGCAGTGATGTACGACAAGTAGGCCAAAGCAGCTTTGCCGGAAAACGCCAGCTGCCCAAGAGTTGTGAGGAGAACGATTTAGTGAGCAAAAGAACATTGCACCGCCTTATTTCCCTGCTTGCGGCATTGGTGATGGCGGTTTCCCTGCTGACCGGCTGCGGCACAAAAACTGCAGAACAGGTACAGCAGCAGGAGGACGCCCAGACCATTCAGGTGTACCGCTACCCGCCAGATCCGCGCACTGGACGACCCTGCACTGGCAAAGATCCCGATCCTTGCCATGACCGCCAACGCATTCGACGAAGACCGCCGCAATGCCTTGGAAAGCGGCATGAATGGCTTTTTGTCCAAACCCATCGTGATCGGCGATCTTGTGCAGGAACTGTGCAAAATTTTGTAACAAGCCGCCTGTCAGGCATAAAAAATAAAGCACCCACAGCAATTTGCTCACCGGAGGTCAAAACCTCTGTGATGCTTGCTGTGGGTGCTTTTGCTTTTGGGCGCTGTTTATTTCAGTACGTCTGCAAGGACCTGCAGCAGGTGCGGAATATCCAGCGGCTTTGCAATATGGCCGTTCATACCGGCCTTCAGCGCGTTCTGACGGTCTTCCTCAAAGGCATTTGCCGTCATTGCAAAGATGGGGATGCCCGCCTTTGCGGCATCCGGCAGCGCACGGATCTGCCGCGTTGCCTCGTAGCCGTCCATGTTGGGCATCTGGATGTCCATGAGGATCAGGTCATACTGTCCGTCTGCCGCCTGCTTCATCTTCCGGACGGCGATCTCGCCATCCTCGGCCGATTCCACCTCAAATCCCGCTTCCTTCAGGATTTCCACTGCGATCTCACGGTTCAGCTCGTTGTCCTCCACCAGCAGAATCTTTTTCCCTTTGAAGGGCTCCGCATTCAGCTGCACCGGCCTGCAGGCAGGCTCTGCACCGAACGGCTCTGCCAGCACCCTGCGCAGCTCCGAGAGGAACAGCGGCTTTTCGCAGAAGGCGGTGACACCGGCAGCACGGGCTTCCTCTTCAATATCAGCCCAGTCGTAGGCCGTCAGGATGATGATGGGGCAGCTTTTTCCGATCACCTTGCGGATCTGCCGCACGATCTCGATGCCGTTCATATCGGGGATCAGCCAGTCGATGATGTAAACACTGAATTCATCCCCCTGCTCCATGGCGTACCGGGTGCGGATCACCGCTTCCCTGCCGGAGATCGTCCACTCCGGCCGCATCCCGATCTTGGACAGCATAGTGCTGACGCTCAGACAGGTGTCGGTATCGTCGTCCGCCACCAGTGCCCGCAGCCCTTCCAGCTGCGGGAGCTGCCTGAGCTCCACCTTTTGTCCGCTGAGCGCAAAGCAGAGATTCACGATGAACTCGCTGCCCTTGCCCGGCTCGCTCTCAATGGCGATGGTGCCGCCCATCAGGTCCACAATGTTCTTGGTGATGGACATGCCGAGGCCGGTGCCCTGAATGCCGCTGACGGTGGAGTTTTCCTCACGGGTGAACTCCTCAAAGATGTGCTTCTGGAACTCCTCGCTCATGCCGATGCCATTGTCCTTGATGCGGAACTCATAGCAGGCCCGGCCCGCAGGCGCACCGTTTTTCTCAGCAATGCGAATGCTGATCATGCCGCCTGTGGGGGTAAACTTGATGGCATTGGACAAAATATTCAGCAGGATCTGGTTCAGCCGCAGCGGGTCGGTGATGATATCCTCGTTCTCCACATCCATGGTATCGATGAAAAGCGACAGCCGCTTTGCCGAAATATTGGGCTGGATGATGGAGCGCACATCGTGGATGAGGTCCGGCAGATGCACCGCTTTTTCCTCGATCTTTACCTTTCCGCTCTCGATGCGGCTCATATCCAGCACATCATTGATGAGGGAAAGCAGATGCTGGCTGGAGGTGGAGATCTTTTTCAGGTAGTCCAGCACCTGTTCCCTATTGTCGATATGGGTCGCAGCCAGCGAGGTGAAGCCGATGATGGCGTTCATGGGGGTGCGGATATCGTGGCTCATATTGAACAGGAACTCCCGCTTGGCGCGGTTTGCCGCCCCCTCGTGCTGAAGCGCGATCTCCAGCTTGCGGTTCTGCTCTTCCAGCTGGGTCTGATACTTCCTCTCCTGCTCTTTTTTCTGCTGTTCCATCTCCTGCACGGAACGGCGGCGCAGCAGCTGAAGGACCATTACAAGCAGGATGTAGCCGACCAGCGCCGTCAGGACCAGCGAAAGCGACTCACGGAAGATCATTTTTTCATCCGTGTACGCATAGAGATCGAAGGATCTGCCATGGCAGAACATCCCGAAATAGCAGCCGGAGCCGTTCCAGTCCCGGGTATGGGTCAGCTTCTCTGCGGCACCGGCTTTGCGGATCCCCTGCACCAGCGGGCTGTCCGCAGTATCCTGCCCCATCAGCTCCGGGCTGTTTGCGGCAATGACCTGATTGTTCTGCACGATGAACAGCGTGCCGCTGGTTTCTGCCGGGTAGCCGTCCAGTACGCTCTGGATGGACAGCGCCGTTTCCTCCACAAATTCCGCCGGGGTATACCGGTAGGCAAGCAGGAGCAGCTCTGTGCTGTCTGCCCGGTGTGCCGCAACATCCACGGCAGAGCCATCTTCCAGCAGGACGCGCTTCACATAGGTCTTTCGCGGGTAAGATAAAACGTCCAGAATAGCGTCATTTTTCAGCTGGTCGCCAAACCGGGCATAGCCGATGCCATTGGTCGTGGACTCGCACCGGAGCGTGCCGTCCGGCCCCAGAACCGAAATGCCTGTAAGCCAGAGCTTTTCTGCCTGCCTGTTCAGGCACTGCGGGTCGGAGAGGTCGAGGGCAGGGTCCTCTGCCAGCTGATGGACCGCGACCGCCGTGCGGCGCAGTGCCTTTGCCGTGATGGTATCATTGTACTTTTCAAAGCTGGTGGACTGGGATTTGACAAACTCAAGGGTCTGGCAAAAGCGTTCCTCCGCTGTGCGCATTGCCCGCCAGCCGGAAAGAAATGTCACACCGATCATCAGGAGCACGCCGACGATCAGATAGCCCGCCCATCTCCTTTTATCCGGGGTGGTTCTGTTTTTACGCGCCAATGGTGTCCACCTCCAGATACTGCGCAGCATTTTCAAGGTATCGGCCAATGATCCGCTCCAGCGTGCCGTCCGCGCGCATCTGCGCAAGGGTATCGGTCAGCTGGCTGTCCAGCCCGCGGGTGTCGTTCCTGGCAAAGGCGATGCCCAGCCCGGTGACCAGCAGCGGTTCCTCCAAAATGCGGAAGTCTACGGCATTGTCCTTCATATATTGCAGGATGCCTGTCTCGTGGGCGGCGATGCCGTCCACAAAGCCGCAGGCCAGCATTGCGTACTGCACACTGCGGTTTTCGATGCTGAGCACCTCCACCGTCTGCGGGATGCGCGGGTCGGAGCCGCTGAGAAAGATCTCCTCCGGCTTGCCGGTGCTCTGCACGGCGATGGTCTTGCCGGCAAGGTCGCTGAGGGATCGGATGCTGCTGTTCGCATCCACCGCAGCCACCTGACGGCTCACCATGTAAGGCCCCGCCCAGCGGTATGCCTCTTCGCGGCCATCCATGGAAAAGCAGCCCCAGATGCAGTCGATGGCACCACTTTCCACAAGATTTGTTTTCTGCTCCCAGTCGATCGTTTCAAACCGGGCAGCATACCCCATGCGGCGGAACGCCTCGGTGGCAATCTCCACATCGATCCCGGTGGGAACACCGTCATTGTTCAGATAGATATAAGGCGGGTAGGTGTCGCTTCCCACAACGAGTTGTGCAAGACCGCGGTCTTTTGCTTCCTTTCCTCCGCAGGAAGTCAGACTGCCTACGGCAGCAGCTGCCGCCAGCAGCGTGCATCCGTTCAGGAATGCACGGCGTGAGATTCTGTGTTTCATTCGGGCTTTTTATACTCCTGTTTTGATCGCATCCACAGCTCAGTCGGGATGCCCCTGTAGCTCTTCTTTCAGGTCGGTCTGGATATCCGTCAGGCATTGCAGCAGCAGCGGATTGAACGCCCCGCACTCGCCGTTCAGGATCATCTGCACGGCTTTTTCGTGGGGGTAGGCTTTTTTGTAGCAGCGGTTGCTGGTCAGTGCATCGTACACATCGGCCAGCGAGACCAGCTGTGCGCTGATGGGGATCTCATCGCCCTTCAGCCCATCCGGGTAGCCGCGGCCATCCCAGCGTTCGTGGTGCCAGCGGGCGATCTCGTAGGCGGTCTGCAGCAGCGGCTGCTCGCCAAAATTATCCAAATCATGCAGCATTTCGGCGCCCCGCATACTGTGGGTCTTGACCAGCTCAAATTCCTCCGGGGTCAGCCTGCCGGGCTTGTTGAGGATCTTTTCGTCAATGGCGATCTTGCCGATATCGTGCAGGGCAGAGGCCAGCGGGATATGATCCTGCTGCTCCGCCGTGAGCGGATATCTGCTGCTGATGTCCAGCAGATGGTGGAGCAGTAGTTCGGTGATGGTGCGGATGTGCCGCACATGGGGCCCGCTTTCGCCGTTGCGGAACTCCACGATGTGGCTCAGCACGCCCACCAGAATATCCGTATCGTTTTCGCGGGCGCGGATCTGATCCGACACCATCTGTACCAGCCGCCGCTGCTTGGCGTACAGCTTGATGATGTTGGTCACCCGGCGGTATACGATGCGTGCATCAAAAGGACGGTTGACATAGTCGCTCGCACCCAGCTCATAGGACCGCCGGATCGCGTCTTCGGAGTCCTCGCTGGAGATCATGATGACCGGGGTGTCCTCGATGGTGTGGTTGGCATTCATGGCCCTCAGCACCTCAAAACCGTCCATTCCCGGCATATTGATGTCCAGCAGCACCAGTGCAATGTCTCCGGCTTCCTCCTGCAGTTTTTCCATGCATTCCTGTCCGTCCTTCGCTTCCAGAATGCGGTACTCCTGCCCCAGGATCTCCGACAGCATCACGCGGTTCATTTCGGAGTCGTCCACCAGCAGGATCTGTGACTTTTCCTGCAAAAGTCTTTCCAGCGCAGCCAGATCCTGCCCCGGGACCTCCACCGTGACGGTATTCTTGCGGCGCTTTGCCTGATACATCAGCCGGTCTGCACGGCGGACCACATTTTCCATCGGGTCGGTGATGGACTGCATGGTTCCGCCGATGCTCAGCGAGATGCGGAAATGCGAGTAGCCGGGTACGGATGCCATCTGCACGGCGGTGCAGATCTGTTCCAGCTTGGTGCGCAGAAAGTCTCCCGGAATGCCGGGCAGCACCAGCAAAAACTCGTCCCCGCCGCAGCGGATGAGCAGGTCCGACTTCCGGATGCGGGATTGAATGGCGTTTGCCGCCGTTTTCAGCGCCATATCTCCGGCATGATGCCCATAGGTATCGTTGCAGATCTTGAAATCATCCACATCCAGCAGTGCGACACCCGCCGGGCCGATGGTCTTGCGGACGACCTCTTCGTAATAGCGGCGGTTGTAGGCTCCTGTCAGCGGGTCCCGGTAAAGCTCTTCTTTGAGCTTCTGCTCCCGTGCAGCTTGCTGCTCGGCGGTTTCGTCCACCGGTGCTCTTTGATTATCGGTCAATTGTTTCAGCTTCTGATTTGCTGCGGCAAGGGCGGCTTCCTGTTTGTGGAGCTTTTCGATCAGCTGCTGCTCGCGCTTTTTGTAATAGTCCTCGATCTCGGAAAGTGTATTCACGTTCTAACCTTCTCCTACATCATTTACATCGTTTGTGTGCTTCCTCTGCGGAAACGCGCTTGTCCGCTATTTATTTTCGGGGGGGGGGTAACACGAAAGCGTTTTACTGTCTGTTCCAGCGCAGCGATATCCACGGGCTTGGAGAGATGCTCGTCCATACCGGCTTCCCTGCTCTTCTGCATATCCTCAAGGAAGGCGTTGGCGGTCATGGCAAGGATGGGGATGATCCTGCCCAGCGGATTCTCGCCGCTGCGGATGCGGCGGGTGGCTTCCAAGCCGTCCATCACCGGCATCTGCACATCCATCAGGATCATGTCGTAATCGCCGGGCTTTACGCTGGCAAAGGCATCCACGATCTCCTGACCGTTGGAGCAGATGGTGCAGCTTGCACCCTTGGCTTCCAGCAGCATTTGCAGAATCTCGGCGTTGATGGCGTTATCCTCGGCGCAGAGGAACTTCATGCCACACAGGGGCGAAGTTTCTTCCGCTTCCTCCGGCAGGGCCTGCACCTGCTGCGCATGGTCTGCCTCGGCGTCAATGGGAAATTCCAGCACCACCTCAAAGCGGGTGCCCTTGCCGGTGGCGCTCTCCACGCCGATGGAGCCGCCCATCAGGTCCACAATGCTCTTTGTGATGGCCATGCCAAGGCCGGTGCCCTGCACCTTGTTGGTGCCGGATTTTTCCTCGCGGGTAAAGGGATCAAAAAGAGTCTTCTGGTAGGCCTCGCTCATGCCGATGCCGTCATCCTGCACCACAAAGCGGTATCGGGCGTAGTGCTCGTTCCGGGGCAGCTCGTTCACCTCAAACCGGATATGTCCGCCGGTGGGCGTATACTTGACTGCGTTGGAGAGAATATTCATCAGCACCCGATTCAGACGGTTGGGGTCTGCCAGCACATTTTCGTGCTGCAGATGGGTGTTTACCGTAAAGGTCTGGCGGTGCTGGCCTGCCTGCTGGCGGATGATGCTGTCCAGCTGGCTGATCTGCTGGGAAAGGTTCATTTTTTCCTCATTCAGGGTGGTCTTGCCGCTCTCGATGCGGCTCATATCCAGAATATCGTTGATGATGCCCAGCAGCAGCTGGCCGGAGCTTTCCAGCTTGCCCAGATGTTCGGCCAGCTTTTCCGGCTGGTGCAGCTCGTTTTTCATCAGGGTGGTAATGCCGATGATGGCGTTCATGGGGGTGCGGATATCGTGGCTCATGTTGGCAAGGAAGTCCGTCTTGGCCTTGCTGGCACGCTCGGCAGACTGCAGCGCCTCCGCGGCAATGTCCTGTGCCTGCCGCAGCTCTTCGTTTACCTGCGTCAGATGGATGTTGTATTGCTCCAGACGGAGGTTCGCTTCTTTTTCTGCCTGCAGCTCCTGCTGCTGCTTTTGCCGCAGGAGAGACCAGCCGACAAAAACTGTTATGACCGAGAACACCATCGCAATGACGATGATGATGACCATGACGATGTTGACCAGCTTTTGGGTATTCACGGCCACATATTCTGCCGGGACAAGAAACGCCAGCGTCCACCGGGCGTTTTCCATCTGCTTCAGAGCGTAGAAATACTCGGTGCCGTCCAGCACGGCGTTGGAATAACAGGAGCCTGTGCGGTCAAGCCGCTCCTTTGCCTCCGCAAAGGAAGAACCGTGCAAGTAGGACATCCGGGAGAGCACGGTGTATACGTTGTGTCCCTTCAGCAGCTCGGTATCGTTGACGTTGAACAGCTTGAAACCGTCGTTATCCAGCACATAGACGCTGTTGTTATTTTCGTAGGCATCACAGCGGAAATAATCGTTCAGCTGGGTCATGCTCTGCGAAATGCCAAAATAGCGCAGGGTGATCTCTTTTTCTCCGCTTTGCAGTGTGATGGGGGTGGAGAGCTGTTTCAGGAACACCATCCGGGAGTCGTCCACGGTCAGCGAGTTAGAAACGTAGCTGATCCGCTGCGGTGCGCTTTC
Organism: Faecalibacterium sp. 9; assembly: GCF_048320955.1. Taxonomy (NCBI): domain Bacteria; kingdom Bacillati; phylum Bacillota; class Clostridia; order Eubacteriales; family Oscillospiraceae; genus Faecalibacterium; species Faecalibacterium sp. 9. The sequence continues at coordinate 76,786 of NZ_JBLWGB010000003.1, read as the reverse complement.
CAAATACTTCATTCCTCGCAGCAGCCCCATGCGGCCATTCTCCGTATAGTAATGTCCGGCAGAGTCCACGGCAATCAGTTCGATCTGTCTTTCATGGTAATTGGAAAGCTCCGACAGCTTTTTCAGATAGCGGTAGAACTCGGTATCGGTCTTTAGCGGAGTGCAGTACAAATAATTGCATTGTACATCCACCTCGTCCCAGTGGGTGTCGATCACATCCTCCAGACTGCGGAACATCTGGTGGGTGACCTCTTCCATCTGGTTCAGCCGCTCATGGTAGACAAGGTTCTGGATGTAGGTCCGGCTCACGATAAAAAGGGTCAGGATGACCGCAACGATGACAACGCCGATGCCCCAAAGCAGCTTTTTATATAGTTTGTTGTTCACATCCAGTATCTCCTGTCTGTTCTGTTTCAGATGCACCCTAGCTCCATGCGGTATCTGCCCGGCTGATGGTGGTGTATGCACCAAAGAAGGCTTTTGCAGCATCCATGCCCACCACGCCGCTGTCTGTGACCGTGGTCTCCGCAGCCAACTGGTCGCTCACACCGCAGATGGCAACCTGATAGGTCTTGCCCGCATCCGGCTGCACCGGGCTTACCAGCACATAGGGGTAGCCCTTGCCGTTGCCGTAGGCATCATAACCAGAAGCAAGCAGGTCGTTGATCTGCTGCCCGGTCAGGGCAACGGTCTGGATGGTGCGGTTCCAGCCGGTGGGCAGGATGACCGAAAGGTCGTAATCCGTAATGCCCTTGGCGTACAGCTTGGCCGCTACGCCGTGATGGTTCTGTTCGGACGGGTTGCCAGGGATCCATGTGCTCAGCGACACCAGCGCAAGGTCGCTGCCGGTAGCCTGTGCAAAGCAGCGGCCCACCAGCATGGCGCAGTCCTCCTGCGAAAGCTCCTCGGTGACGGTAGTGATGGTATCCGGGGTGTTGTTCACCACACTATCCTGATCCTCGTCCAGCTGACGGATCACATCCTCCATGGTGGCATTGCCCTTCATGAAGTCCAGCATTTTAAGGCCGGTGGTCACGATGGTGTTTTCCCAGCCGGAATAGATAAAGGGCGCGGTGTTGCCTGCGTTCAGGGCATCGGCGATGTCGGCATAGTAGGTGCCGTCCGCTTTTGCGTCCTTGAAGGGCAGCAGGCTGCTTTTCAGCGCCGTTGCGGGCTGCAGAGCGCTGGTGCCTGCAACGGTGGAAAGCACACGCATCACCTTGAGCGCATCTTCCAGCTTCTGGGGGTCCTGCTCCAGCTTTTTATTCAGACCGTAGAAGCGGTTCACATTCAGCACAAAAACGTTCTGGGTGCCGTCCTCCGAGAGAAACGGCATCAGCCCGTATTTATCGGTGTTGCCCTCTGCCTCCACGATGCCGTTGGTGCCGCCCATCAGAAACAGGGTGTTGCCCTCGGCCATCCTCTGCCGGGTCACATTGTCGTCAAGAGCGTCGCCGGTGTCGTTCAGCATCCCGATGTCCTTCCACTTCTGGACATAGGCCATGGCCTGCATCATGCCGGGGGTATTGCTGACATTCGCCTTACCGGACAGATAATCCCGCTGCCACAGCCTGCCGTCCAGTGTGCCGAGGAAATCGGCGTCCGCAATGTTGCACAGGTACTGGAAACCGTAGCCCGGATACTGGATCTGCGGCAGACAGAGATCGACCCCTGCTTCCTTGGCCTTTGCCGCCAGTTCTTCCAGCTCAGCGAAAGAATTGGGCAGCTCCCAGCCGTATTTCTTCAGCAGGGTCTTGTTGTAGGTGATGCCGTAGCAGTTGTAGGTCGAGGGCAGCAGGTAGATGGCACCGTTGTCGAACACGTCCTGCAGACGGGACTCCACATAGTTATCCGTAAAATCGTAGCCGGAAAGGTCCAGCAGTTTGTCGGAGACCAGATTGATCCGGGGGTCGTAGTAGGTCAAGGTGCAGACGTCCGGCAGGTCGCCCGCCGCAAACATATTCTGCAAACAGGTGGTGGTGTTATCGCCGCTGTAGGGCACGACCTCAATGTTCACTTCCGGGTAAACGCTGTGCACCTGCTCAATAAAGGCTTCTATCTCCTTATAAGGTGCCATAAAGGTGATGGCTTCGTGCGCATCGTCTTTTTTCGCCGTTTCGGTCTTACCGCCGCCGCAGGCGGTCAGCGCTGCCGTTGCCGCCGTAATGCCGCAAACCCGCAAAAACGAGCGGCGGGAGATCTTTTTCATCATACAAATATTTTCCTCACATTTTCGGAGGCAGTACCACGCAAGTGCAGTAGCGCAGTGCTGCTTTAGCGATTCTTACACATCCCACAGGAACTCCGACGCTTGCGAGCAGACCGCACTGAGTTTTGCGTCGATTACCCCATAAAAGCAGTGTTATTATTTTAACACTGCAACAAAAGCGTTTCAAGCCGCTTGGAAATTTTTCGCACTTAAAAGGGTAAAATCCGGGCTTTTTATCGTTATTTTCCTTCCGGTGCGGCAAAAAAGCGCAAAAAAGCTGAGCACCTGTTCTTGCACAGATGCTCAGCTTTGCACGACTCTTCTGTTATTTACCGCTGCGTTTTCAGCATTCTACCCGATGGTAACGGCTGCTTACATGGCGATCCAGCCAAGGGCATTTGCCACCGAGCTGACCAGAATGATGGCCGCAAAGATGGGGCACAGATAGCGGATCATAAAGTTGAAGATCTTTTTGCGGCGGAAGGGCTTGCCGTCCAGCGTCACCTCTTCTTCGATCTTCTGCACGCCGATGACGCGGGACACCAGCAGGCAGGTGGCAATGGCTGCAATGGGCATCATGACAGAGTTGGTGAGGAAATCGAAGAAATCCAGAAACTGCATCCCGAACACCGTCACACCCGCCAGCGGGCCGTAGCCCAGCGCGGACAGGCTGCCCAGCGCCACCATGATCAGGCCGATCAGTGCCGTTGCGCGCTCGCGGCTCCAGCCCAGCTCGTCCTCAAAGGTGGAGACAGCGCTCTCGGTCAGGGCAATGGAGCTGGTGACGGCTGCAAACAGCACCAGCAAAAAGAACAGGATGCCCACCACGTGGCCAAAGCCCATGCTCTCGAACACCTTGGGGATGGTAATGAACATCAGCGCCGGACCGGCCTGCAGGGTATCCGGGTCGCCGCCGGAGAAGGAGAACACCGCCGGAATGATCATCAGGCCCGCCATGATGGCAATGGCCGTGTCGAACAGTTCCACGTTCTCGGTGGATTCCTCAATGGAGACATCCTTTTTCATATAGGAGCCAAAAGTGACCAGAATGCCCATGGCGATGGACAGCGAATAGAACATCTGGCCCATGGCTGTGACCACCGTCATCCAGGAGAAGTTTGCCACGTTCGGCACCAGAAAATATCTGACGCCGGCCAGTGCACCCGGGCGCGTGACCGAATAGCCTGCAATGACCACCGAAAGCACCACCAGCACCGGCATCATCACCTTGGAAACACGCTCCACGCCGTTGCGCACACCGGCAAAGATGATGGCCAGCGTAAAGGCCGTGAAGATCAGAAAGCACACCTCTGCCGACAGTCCGCTGGAAATGAAATTGGAAAAATAGCCGTCCTGCGAAAGCTCACTGCCGTGGCCGCTGATATACTCCGACAGATAGCGGATGACCCAGCCGCCGATGACCGAATAGTACGGCACGATCAGAATGGGGATGACCGCATTGATCCAGCCGCCGAACCGCAGGCCGCCCTTTTTGCCAAAGGCACCAAAGGCACCCACCGGGCTTTTGTGGGTCATGCGGCCCAGTGCCGTTTCGGCCACGATCATCGTGTAGCCAAAGGTGACGGCCAGCACGATGTACACCAGCAGAAAAATGCCGCCGCCGTATTTCGCGGCGAGATACGGAAACCGCCAGATGTTGCCAAGGCCCACCGAAGCGCCTGCGGCCGACAGCACAAAGCCGATCTTGCCGGAAAAAGCGCTGCGCTTTTGTTTTTGTGTATCCATGTTGCAGATCCTCTTTTCCTATATTCCTATACACAAGTGGTCTTAGTGTACCATATCTGTCGGCCAAATACAACAGTCCCGCCTGTTTGCGTACAAAAAACAAACAGCGCCCCGCAAGGGAGCGCTGCCTGTCTTTATAAGAGGTATACGCGTTGAGCTCAGAAGATGCTGTAGCCCAGCAGCTGCGGCAAGGCGGTGGTAAGCGGGCCCCACAGGCTGATGGAGATCAGAACGATCACATTGCAGATCACGTAGGGCGCTGCGCCCTTGAAGATCTCGATGATGGGCATACGGTTGATCTTATTGCAGGCGTTCAGGCACATGCCGACCGGCGGGGTGACCAGACCAATGGCCAGACCGGTGATCATCATGGCACCGAACTGCAGCGGCGAGAAGCCGTACTGCACCATGACCGGCAGCAGGATGGGAGTGAGCAGCAGGATGGCCGGGCTGACGTCGATGAAGGTGCCGATCATCAGGATCAGCACATCAAAGATCAGCGCAATGGCCCACGCGGGCATGTTCAGGGACATGAAGAAGGCACCTACCGTCTGCGGCACTTTCTGCATGGTCAGCACCCATGTGAAGATGGTAGTAAAACCGATGATGAGCATGATGGAGGAGGAAGAGATCAGGGTCTTTTTCAAAGCCTCCCAGACGCCCTTCCATGTCAGCTCCCTGTAGACGAAGAAGCCCACCAGCATGGAATACAGCACGGCCACACCGGCACTTTCAGATGCAGTGCACACGCCGAAGGAAACGCAGATGATGATGAACAGTGGCATGATGAGGGCGGGAATGCCGGAAAGCAGGCTCTTTGCGGCGCGCTTGCCGTCAAACTTGACCTTTTCCGGATGCCAGCCCTTCTTGGCGCTGATGATGTACACCAGCACCAGCTGGGTCAGTCCGATCAGGATGCCGGGCACGGCACCTGCCACGAACAGCGCACCCACCGATGCGCCGGAGATCATGGAGTAAACGATCATGGGCGTAGAGGGCGGGATGATCATGCCCATAGTGGAGGATGCCACCGTGATGCCCGCAGAAGCTTCCGGCGGGTAGCCTTCCTTCTCCATGGCGGGGATCAGGATGGAACCCAGAGCCGACGTGTCGGCCACCGAGGAACCGGAAATGCCGCCGAAGATCATGGAAGCCACGATGTTCACTTCGCCCAGACCGCCGCGGACGGGGCGCAGCAGCTCCATACAGAAGTTGATGATGCGCTGGGTGATGCCGCCGGTGTTCATCAGCTCACCAGCCAGCATGAACAGCGGCATGGCGATCATCAGCTCACTGTAGGCACCGTTCCACACGCGCTGCGGCAGCATAGTAATAAAGGTAGGTGCATAGATCAGGATGTAGGTCACGCAGGAAGCGCCGATGGCGAAGGCCAGCGGGATGCCCAGCGCGGCAAAGAAGATCAGCAGCACCAGAAGGATGAGCATTGCCATAGTTGTGTATTCTCCCCTTTCCGCTTATGCGTCGTCACGGCTCAGCGCCTGATTCTTGGGCGCAAAGTAGGAAATGTCGGCCTTGTACAGGGTGATGATCTTGATCACGACGCAGATGGCACAGATGATGCCGCACACCGGCATGATGCCGTACATATACATCATGGGGATCTCCATGCCCTGACTGATCTGCTTACCGGCAACGCCCACATACTTGAAGCCCTGATAGGTGAACACCAGCACCACGGCCAGCACAATGAGGTAGTTGATGATGGCAAGCCAGCGCTTGCGGGCAGGCTTTACGCCGTCGTAAAGGATGTCGATCATGACGTGCTCGTCCTTGATCACGTTGATGCCCATGCCCCAGAAGGTGGTAAAAGCAAACAGGGTGGTGTTGAACTCTGCCAGCTGCTTCCAGCTCAGAGAGAAGCAGTAGCGCGCAATAACGGTAAAGATCACAAGAGCTGCCAGCAGTGCCATGGCGATCACGCCGATGGTAAAGTATATGTCAAACAGCTTCTTGCCGATTTTTTTCAGCTTTTCGATGGTGCTCAGCCCCTTTCGGTTATTTTACAACTTTTTCCATTGGCCTGTTACAGCAGAGGGCAGCCCGCAGGCTGCCCTCTCGCCTTTACCGTAACATGGCCGTTCTCGCCTTTGGTCGTTTCTGCTTATGCCTTTGCGACGATATCCTGCATCTCCTTGATCTCGTCGGCAGTGCAGATGCCCTCGGTGACACACTGGTCGTACACGGACTGCACAGCGGCCTGGAAGGCCTTCAGCTCATCGGCAGAGGGCTCGTAGACCTCGCAGCCGTAGTCCACGATGGTCTGCTTTGCGGCGCTGGAGTTCTTGTCGATCAGCTCGTCGTTGTATTCGCCCATCTTGGTGGCGCACTCGGTAATGATATCGCGGTACTCCTCGGGCAGGCCGTTCCACCATGCTGCGTTCACATAGAAGGGGTCCGGATGGAACTGGTAGTTGACCTCGGTGAAGTACTTCTGCACTTCATAGAACTTCATGCCTTCCACGTTGACCCAGGGGTTCTCCTGACCGTCTGCAACGCCGGTCTTCAGACCCATGTACAGGTCGGAGTACGGGATGGTGGTGGTGGTAGCACCCATTGCCTGGAAGGTCATGTCAATGGTCTTCATGCCGTTGGTGCGCATCTTCAGGCCCTTCAGGTCTGCAGGAGCCTTGATGGCATGCTTGGAGTTGGAGAACTGGCGGTAGCCGCCTGCATCGCACAGGTTGATGATGACGGTGCCGGTCTCGCCCTCGGCCTCAGCGCACACCTTCTGTGCCAGATCGCTCTGCAGCAGAGCCGTGACCTGTGCACGGGTATTGGTCAGGAAAGGCAGGGTGAACATCAGCAGACGGGGGCTGAAGTCGAACTGACCGCCGCGCATGCCCTGCACGGTGCCGGCCACGACCTGCTCCAGCATCTCCTTCTCGGTGCCCAGCTGGCCGTTGCCGTAAACTTCGATCTTCACATGGCCGTTGGTGGCCTCTGCCACATCGGCGGCAAACTGCTCCATGGAAACAAAGCGGGGGTTGCCCTCGGGCTGTGCATGACCCACGGTCATGGTGAAATCGCCCAGAGATGCAAACTTGTCCTCACCGGCTGCTGCGGCACTTGCTGCAGTGCTGGTGGATGCTGCACCGGAAGCAGCCGGAGTGGATGCACCGGAACCGCCGCAGGCTGCCAGAGCACCTGCAGCTGCCATTGCACCAGATACCTTCAGGAAATTGCGACGAGAGATCTTTTTCATAATCTTCCTCCTTGTTTCAGGGGTGCCGTTTTGCCTCATACGCCAGCAAAGTTTTTTGGTATGCCCCTGTATACAGCATTTTCATTGCACGCTAATCGTAACAGAAAATTCACATCCGCACAAGAGCCAAACTTCACCAACTTCGTAAAGTTTCTTTGTGCATAACTAACAATCTTATCCGTTTCTCGTGGAAACTGTTACAATTCGATGACACAATTCCGTTCATTTTCATCTGATATATCAATTTTCGTCAAAAATGATAAATTTCGGAGCTTTTCCTATACTTGTATACAGGCTATTGTATACTTCATCCTCATACGTTGACAATCTCTTTTGGGCAGGCTAAAATAGAAATATCTTATCATCAACTGTGTAAATGGAGTGTGAACACATGGCTGAACAGCTGCATCCGGAGGACATCTACCAGACGTTGGAACATGATATCGTTACGCTGAAGATCAAGCCCGGAGAGACCATCAGCGAAAATCAGCTGTGCAAACGGTTCGGCATTTCGCGCACGCCGGTGCGCGCTGCCCTGCAGCGGCTGGAACAGAACGGCTTTGTGCAGATCATTCCCTGCAAGGGCACCATCGTCACCCCCATCAATCTGGATATCGTGGATCAGATCGCATACCAGCGCACAGCCGTTGAAAGCATGGTGCTGCGCGATTTCATTCAGGTCTGTTCGCCCAAAGAGTACATCGAGATCAAGCACAAATATGACCTGCTGGAGGAAATGGCCCAGACCATGACCGACCCGGAGAATGTGGATATCAACGCCTTCCTCATGCTGGATCTGGAAATGCACGCCATCTGGTTTTGCAGCATGAACAAGTGGTACATCTGGCAGAGCCTGACCAAGCCGCAGCCGGACTACTCCCGCTTCACCCGTCTGGATGTGGTGCGGGCAAACAATGTGCCGGATGTGCTCAGCGAGCACCGGGAGATCCTGCGCGTGATCCGGGAAAAGGATGTGGACGCCATTGAACCGCTGATTCGGCATCACCTGTACGGCGGCCTGCGCCGCATGGGCACCCAGCTGTATGCGGAGAAATACAAATCGTATTTTACCGGTATCTGAACCAATAAAAAACAGGCGCATCCGCCAGCCTTTCGGCCTTTGGATGCGCCCGTTTCGTTTTTTGTATGATTTACTGCTTGTGGTACTTGCGGTCCTCTTCCTCGTAAACGGGGTCACAGGTCAGGTACATTCCCAGCCGGTTCAGGGTGCTGGTATCCACACTCGAGAGCAGCACAGTGGAGTGCACATCGCAGCCCTTGAGGTTCGGCAGCTGGTGCATGGCCGCTGCGGCCTGCTCGTTGTCGGCTGCAGAGCTGGACAGGGCAATGAGGATCTCATCGGTGTGCAGGCGGGGATTCTTACCGCCCAGATAGTTGGTCTTGAGGGTCTGGATGGGCTCAATGGAAGCCGCACTCACAAGGTCGGTCTCCTGCGGGATGCCGGCCAGCACCTTGAGGGCGTTCATCAGGGCAGATGCAGCCGCACCCAGCAGGGGGCCGGTCTTGCCGGTGACAACGGTACCGTCCGGCAGCTCAATGGCGGCAGCGGGGGCCCCGCCGGTACTCTCGCTGCGGACATGAGCCTGCTTTTCCACTTCGCGCTGGCCCACGGTCAGGTCGGCCTGATTCATCAGCAGTTCCAGCTTGTAGCGCTCGGTCTCCTTGACCGTGCCAGTGATCTTCTGCTCACACAGGCACTTGAAGTAACGGCGCAGGATTTCCTTGCGGGATGCTTCGCGGCAGACCGCATCGTCCACGATGCAGTTGCCCGCCATGTTGACGCCCATATCCGTGGGGCTCTTGTAGGGGCTCTTGCCCGCGATGAGCTCGAACATGGCGTTCACCACCGGGAAGATCTCGATGTCGCGGTTGTAGTTGACGGTGGTCACGCCGTAGGCTTCCAGATGGAACGGGTCGATCATGTTCACATCGTTCAGGTCGGCCGTGGCGGCCTCGTAGGCCAGATTCACCGGGTGCTTGAGGGGAATGTTCCAGATGGGGAAGGTCTCGAACTTGGCGTAGCCGGCCTTGACGCCGCGCTTGTACTCGTGGTACAGCTGGGAAAGGCAGGTCGCCATTTTTCCGCTGCCGGGGCCGGGGGCCGTGATGACCACCAGCGGGCGCTGAGTCTCGATGTAATCGTTCTTGCCGTAGCCCTCGTCGCTGACGATGCGGGCCACATCGTTGGGGTAGCCGGGAATTTTGTAGTGGCGGAAGGTGCGGATGCCCAGACCGTTCAGCCGCTTTTCAAAGGCCTCCACCTCCGGTGCGGCGGCGTACTTGGTCACGCACACGCTGCCCACATACAGGCCCACCTCCTGAAAGGCGTCGATCAGGCGCAGCACGTCCAGATCGTAGGTGATGCCGTAGTCGCCGCGGATCTTGTTGCTGATGATGTCCTCGGCGCTGATAACGATGACCACCTCGGCCTGATCCTTCAGCTGAAGCAGCATCTGCAGTTTGGAATCGGGCTGAAAACCCGGCAGCACGCGGGATGCATGGTAATCATCGAACAGCTTGCCGCCGAATTCCAGATAGAGCTTGTTGTCGAACTTCTTGATGCGCTCACGGATGTGCTCCGACTGCATCGAAAGATATTTATCGTTGTCAAATCCAATTTTCATCGTTCGTTTCCTTTTCCTCTTTGCTGTGCCCGGTACACCGCACCGGAACTTTTCCATAACAGAAACAGTATACCACACTCAAAAACCGGGTGCAATCCAAAAGGAGGCCCGTGAGGCTTTTTCCAGCAAATGCGGCGTTTCGCCTTATTCTTTGCCCTGTTTTTTGTGAAAATGGTTCTTGCCGCCTTTTTGACAACGGGTGTATAATGGAGCTGTTCGGCAAACGCCTTTGAAAACAGAGAGGAAGTCTATCATGAACTCTGCCGAGGATTATACATACCGTTATCTTGAGACCGACGATCTCGATCAGTATAACGCCCTGCTGCGCTATACCTTTCAGGTGACCGAGGAAGAGCTTACCGCCACCGGCTGGAAGGACGACGAGATCAAGCAGTCCAAGTTTCCTGTGCTGGAACGCGCCGATGTGCTGGGCTGCTTTGACGGCAAAAACCTCGTCTCACAGTTCGCGGTCTACCCGCTGAAAATGAACATCTACGACACGGTATATCACGTAGGCTTTGTGACCAGCGTGTGTACCTACCCGGAGTACACCGGCAACGGCATCATGAAGCGGCTGATGATCCAGGGACTGACCCAGATGCACAAGGAGGGCAAGAGCTTTGCCCTGCTCTACCCCTACTCCATCCCGCTGTACCATCACCTTGGGTGGGAGATCATCTCCAACAAGATCTCCTTCAACATCAAGGACCGGCAGATCCCCACAAAGGTCTCCGCGCCCGGCTATGTGCGGCGCGTCGCATGGGACAACACCGAATTCCACGAGCTGCACTCGCACTTTGCTTCCATCACGCACGGGTGTCTGTTCCGCAACGCGCTGGCATGGGAAGAATACTGGCGCTGGGATGAGGATGACACCAACGTTGCCGTCTATTATAATGTAAAAGACAAGCCCTGCGGCTACATGGTGTACCTCATCAAGAACGACATCATGCACATCAAAGAAATGATCTACCTGAACCGCGAGGCCCAGAAGGGTCTGTGGGAGTATATCCACGCCCACGATTCCATGATCGACGAGGTGCACGGCAATACCTATTTCAGCGAGCCCATCGCCTTTGAAATGGACGACGGCGACATCAAGGAGGCCATCCGCCCCTATGCCATGGGCCGTATCGTGGATGTGGCCGGCTTTCTGGAGGATTACCCCTGCGACCCGGACGGCGGCGAGCTGTGCATCGAGCTGGAGATCGAGGACACTCTTCTGCCCTGGAACGACCGCACCTTCCGCATCCGATTTGCAGACGGCGGCTGCAAGCTGACCAATGCCCCCGCCGAATACCACCTGAAAATGGGCATCGGCACCCTTTCCACCCTGCTGCTGGGCTACAAGACCGCAGAACGCCTGTTTGAGCTGGAACGCATCGAGGGCCGGGAGGAAGCCGTGGAACGGCTGGACGATGTACTGTTCCATAAGATCCCGTACATTTCGGATTATATCTGATTCTAAAATTACCTGTAGTTTTGCAGGACAGCAGGAAGTTTCTCCAGCGAATGACCGGGAAGTGGGGCCCTGCCACCGCAGGTGGTGGGGCGGAACCGTGGGTTCCGGGCTGTTCGCGGAGAAAGCTTCCTGCCGTCCTGCCGGGCAACTGGATACAGCAAGCCCCCGGGTCTCCCCGGGGGCTTGCTGCGGCTTTATGAAGTATCTCGAATATGGAGGGAATAGCGTTTATTCTGCGTCGGTACGGTTTTTCTTGAGCAAGCTCAGAATCACGGCACCCAGCACACTGCCCACGGCCAGTGCCACACAGTACAGCACTGCGTGGTCAACCACAGGGAACACGAAGATGCCGCCGTGCGGTGCACGCAGAGCGCAGCCGAAGGTCATGGAGAGCGCACCAGCCACTGCTGCACCGGCCACGCAGCTGGGCAGGACGCGCAGGGGATCTGCTGCTGCATAAGGGATCGCACCCTCGGTAACGAAGCACAGGCCCATGACGTAGTTCACGATGCCGTTGCGGCGCTCGTCGGCCGTCCACTTCTTGGGGCAGAAGGTGGTGGACAGGGCAATGGCGATGGGAGGGACCATGCCGCCCACCATGACAGCGGCCATCACCTCATAGTTGCCGGAGGCAAGGGCTGCCGTGCCAAAGACGTAAGCTGCCTTGTTGAAGGGGCCGCCCATATCAACGCTCATCATACCGGCTACGATGGCACCCAGCAGCACCTTGGAGGTGCCGCCCATGGCGTTCAGGCAATCGGTCATGGCCGTGTTGATCATGCCCATGACCGGGTTGATGCCGCACATCACCGCGCCGAGGATGAGCATACCGCCCAGCGGGTAGATGAGCATGGGACGGATGCCATTCAGGCTGGCAGGCAGCTTTTCGGTGATCTTTTTCAGCAGCTCAACGATGTAGCCTGCAGCAAAACCGGCCAGCAGCGCCGCAAGGAAGCCGCCGGAAACACCGGTGGTCTCACCCGCTGCAATGCCTGCAAAGTTGGTGCCGTTCATGGCCAGCACACCGCCCGCAAAGCCGACTGCCAGACCCGGACGGTCTGCAATGGACATGGCGATGAAGGCCGACAGAATGGGCAGCATGTAACCGAAGGCTGCGTTGCCCACCGTCTTAAAGAAGGCAGCGACCGGGGTGTTCATGCCAAAGTTGGAGGGATCGATGGTGTAATCGTCCAGCAGGAACGCCAGTGCGATCATGATGCCGCCGCCCACCACGAAGGGCAGCATGTGGGAGACACCGTTCATCAGGTTCTTGTACAGGGTGCGTCCAAAGCTGTCCTTGCCGGAAGCATCCTCGGCGGCCTGTGCGCCGCCCTCGGCGTGGTAAACAGGCACCTCGCCGTGCACGATCTTCTTGATGAGCTCCTCCGGCTTGTGGATGCCATCGTCCACCCGGGTGAACAGCACCGGCTTGCCGTCGAAGCGGGCGGTCTCCACCTTCTTTTCTGCCGCCACGATGATGCCATTGCAGTTTGCGATCTCTTCTCTGGTGAGGATGTTCTTGGCACCGTCCGAGCCATTGGTCTCCACCTTGGTGGGCAGGCCCAGCTTGTCACCGGCCTTGGTCAGGGCTTCCGCTGCCATATAGGTGTGGGCAATGCCGTTGACGCAGGCGGTCACGGCCAGAATACGGTAGCCGTTCTGGGGGATCTCCTGCTGGGTGAAGCTCTCCGCGCCGAACTGAGCCTCCTCCTGTGCATCGATGCAGTCAAGGAACTCTGCCGGGGTCTTTGCGGCCTTCAGTTTTTCTACAAAGTCCTCGTTCATCAGCATCTGCATCATACGGGCCAGCATGTCCACATGCAGGCTGCCGTTTTCCGGAGCTGCAATGGCAAACAGCAGGTCGGTGGTGCCGTCGTCCTCGGCGTTGTACTGCACCGGGCTGCTCAACCGCAGCGCCGCCAGACTGGGCCGGGTGACTACATTGGTCTTGGCGTGGGGCACCGTGATGCCGTTGTCCACATAGGTGGAGCCCTCCGCCTCACGGGCATAAAGGGCCTTTTTGTAGGCTTCCTTGTCCGTGATGTTGCCATGGGTGGCCTGCAGCTCCACCAGACGGCTGATGATCTGCTCCTGATCGGTCAGAGCCTCATCCAGTGCGATGGACTGCGCGGTGAATAATTCCGTAATACGCATGATTTTTCTCCCTTCCTGTATAACTGCAACCCTCTCCGTCACAGAGGGTCAGATTTCCTTCATCAGTTCGTCGATTTTTTCTTTGGTAGCAAGACCCAGACTGAACGCGGTGGCGCTGCCGCAGGCGGTGCCCAGACGCAGTGCAAAGGAATAGCTCCGGGTCTGCATCCAGCCAGCCACAAAGCCGGCCACCATGCTGTCGCCTGCGCCCACGCTGTTTACAACCTTTCCCTTGGGGCAGCCGATGCGGTGTACCTGTCCCTGCTCGTCCACCAGCAGGGCACCGTCCCCCGCCATGCTCACCAGCACGTTGCGGGCGCCCTTTTGCTGTAGGGTGCGGGCCGCAGCAATGATCTCTTCGTCCGTAGTCAGCACCCTGCCCACGATCTCGCCCAGCTCGTGGTTATTGGGCTTGATGAGGAAGGGGTGGTACTGCAGAACATTCACCAGCAGATCGCGGGTGGCATCCACCACAGCACGCACGCCCCTGCCCTGCAGCCGGGCCAGCAGCCGCTCGTAGGTATCCTGCGGCAGGCTCTTGGGAATGCTGCCCGCCAGAATGAGGATATCATCCTCGTTCAGGCTGTCCAGCTTCTTTTCCAGCTCCTGCATGGCGCTCTCCGGAATGTCGGGGCCTGCCCCGTTCAGCTCGGTCTCCTGCCCGGCTTTGATCTTTACATTGATGCGGGTCATGCCCTGTTCCAGATGCACAAAATCGGTCTTTAAGCCCTGTGCAGCAAGACCGCGTTCCAGCCATGCGCCGGTCTCGCCCGCCACAAAGCCCAGCGCCACGCTCCTGCAGCCCAGCTGTGCCAGCACGCCGGACACGTTAATGCCCTTGCCGCCCAGCACGCAGTCCTCACCGGCTGCGCGGTTCACCTCGCCTACTTCCAGCGGTGCTTCCAAGCGCACCACATAATCGATGGCCGGATTGAATGTAACTGTGTAGATCATACTTCCGTCTCCTTTACCAGTGTGAACTGTTTGTATTTCGGATTGGGGCAGCGGTTGGTGAGGATGGCACCGCCCTGCAGGTCGGCGATGACTGCCGGGTAGATGCGGGCAAACTTGGCGTCATCCACAAGGAACCATGTTTCCCGTGCCCGGTGCACCGCTGCCGCCTTGACGGCGGCTTCTTCCGGGTCCGGGGTGGTAAAGCCTGCTTCCAGCGCCACACCGTTGGCACCCATGAAGGCCTTGGTGAAATTGTATTGCTGGATAATGCTCACGGTAGGCGCACCCACGATAGCCTCGGTCTGGGGCCGCAGCAGTCCTCCGGGCAGATACACCCGGCAGCCCTTCTGGGCCAGCGCCCGGGCGTGGGCCACGCCGTTGGTCAGATAGCTGGCCTTGAGGGCATCTCCGGTCAGGGCCCGCACCAGCTCCAGCGTGGTGGAACCGGCATCGATGAACACAAAATCGTTCGCATTGATGAGCTGCGCCGCAGCCTGTGCGATGCTGCGCTTCTGCTCCACCGCCAGCGTTTCCTTTGCTTCCATGGTGGGTTCGTCTGCCAGAAAGCGGCTGTCCGGCAGCGTGGCACCGCCATGCACCTTGTTCAGCTTGCCCTGCCGATCCAGCTCGGTCAGGTCGCGGCGGATGGTGGATTCGCTGGTGTTCAGCGCCTCACACAGCTCCTGCACCGTGACGGTGCGTTTGCGGTCCAGCTGTTCCATGATCAGGCTGAAGCGTTCTTCTGCCAGCATCTGCATCCTCTCCTTTGGCTTTATTTTTGTTTGACAGTTTGTGACCGTTTGTGCGTTATTTTGGTTGATCGCATCTTTATTATAGCAAATATAGTGCCAAAATCAATCACTTTCAGTCGCTTTCGTTCATTTTCGTTCACAAAAAATTGTCTTGAAATTTGTGCAGGGAGCACAAAAGCTGGGATACAAGCATTCTGTGCAAACAAAAAAGCCGCCGTGCGTACCAATCGCACAGCGGCCGGAGAGAAGGTCTGGTTCAGAAAAGGCTTACTCGGCAGCCCAGTAGAAATCGTCGCCGGGCATTGCGCCGCCCACCGCCTTGGGGTCGGCGTCAAACAGCACCTGCAGATAAGCGGATGCGTTGGTCTTGAGCTCGTCGCCGGTCAGGCATACGATGTTGCACTCGGGCAGAGCCTTCTTGGCGATCGCAGCCTTGGCCACAACGCCCTGCTCCTCGCACAAAGCAGCGGTGCCGTCCAGATCGGTATTGGCAGCTTCCACGCTCTTGGCGTAGTCGGTCAGGAATGCAGCCACCACGTCCGGGTGTTCCTCGGCATACTCCTTGCGCACCACGGTCACGCCCGTGATGAGCTGGGTATCGGCCACCTTGTTCCACTCCTCGGTCAGGTCCAGAGCCACACGCAGGGTGTCGTCCTGCAGGCCTGCAGCGGTCACGTAGGGCTGGGGCAGGACGGCAATGGCATCCTCGGTATTGGCCATCTGAGCCGTGACCTCGGTGGCCTCGCTGTAGTATTCAATGGTCACGTCCTTGTCCGGGTCAATGCCGTTCTGGGTCAGCAGGTAGCGCAGCACGTACTCGGGCGTGGTGCCCTTGCCGGTGGACAGGATGGTACGGCCCTTCAGATCTGCCATGGACTGGACCGTATCGCCGCCCTTTTCCACTACGTACAGCACGCCAAGCGTGTTGACGGCAACAGCCTGAATGCCGCCCTCCGTCTTCTGATACAGAGTCGCAGCCAGATTTGCCGGGATGGCAGCCATGTCCAGCTCGCCCTTCATCAGCAGGGGCACGATCTCATCGGCAGCACCGTAGAGCTGCAGATCGTAGTCCATGGAAGCGGTACCGTCCTCTTCCATGCTCAGCAGGTTCACCAGACCCATGGTGGTGGGGCCCTTCAGGCCGGCGATGCGCAGCGCATCGGTGGTGGACAGCTCCTTGGCTTCCTCGCTGGAAGCAGCTTCGGAGACGGCTTCGCCGGAGGCAGCGCTGGAAGCAGTAGTGCCGGATGCTGCGCCGCCGCAGGCGGCAAGGCTCAGGGCAAGGGCCAGAGCCAGCAGCATAGATGTCAGTTTTTTCATGCGGGGTTCCCTCTTTTCCTCATCAGACGGCACGATTCCTGTGCCGCAAAAACTTTGCACAGAATCATCGGACTGTCTTTTTATATTTTTTACAAAGCAAATTTACAAAATCATTTGCTTTGCGGGTCTAAGTTTACTATAATAGAATCAAAAATACCGTTGCGTGTGCAACGGAATTGCAGGAGGGCTGTGGAGACCCCAGGTCTTTCCCACAAATTTGCGATGAAAAACTATCTTTCGCTGTTATGCTCCACCTCATTATTCAATGGTCTGACCGCCGAAGAGCTGCAGACCCTGCTGAGCCAGCTGGGTGCCGTGGTGCGCAGCTACGGCAAGGGCGAGGCCCTTGTGCTGGCGGGCGAACCCAGCCGTCGGGTAGGCATTGTGCTGAACGGCGAGCTGGAAGCCTACCGTCCCGGGCCGCAGGGCACCCGCATCCCCATCACACACATGGAGCCGGGCGGGGTGTTCGGCGATGTGCTGGGCGGTTCCAGCCGGACCAGCCCGGTCACAGTGGTGGCATCGGTGCCCTGCGAGGTGCTGCTCATCCCCTACGAGCAGCTTCTGCTGTCGGACGGCAGCCCGGCGCATCAGCTGGCGCTGCGCAATCTGGTGCGCACCATCAGCGATAAATATTTTTCCCTCTCCCGCCGGGTAGACCTGCTGGTGCTCAAAAGTCTGCGGGCCAAGGTGTGCGCCTATCTGCTGAGCGAGAGCGAACGGGCCGGAAGCCTGACCTTCAGCATCCCGTTCTCCCGCATCCAGCTGGCAGATTACCTGAACTGTGACCGCAGCGCCCTCAGCCGTGAGCTGAGCCAGATGCAGCGGGACGGCCTGCTGGATACCTACAAGAGCAGCTTCAAACTGCTGAAACCCGAGGTGTTGAAGCAGATGGTGCAGTGACCATTTGAATAGCCGCAGCGTGCGCTTTGGCTGTCTTCAGCGGAAATTTTATATTTGAGTTTTAGAAAAATCTGCGGTTTTTTCTAAAACTCTTTTTCACTGGAAGGCCGTAACCGTCAGCGGCATTATCTTGTTATTTTTAAGGAGTATTTTTAAATATGTCAAAACCGATTTTATGGATCGTGATCCCCTGCTACAACGAAGAGCAGGTGCTGCCCATCACAGCACCCATGTTTCTGGAAAAGATCCATTCTCTGGCCGCACAGGGCCTTGTGAGTGAAAAGAGCCGGGTGCTGTTCGTGAACGACGGCTCCAAAGACAAGACATGGGAGCTGATCCAGAATTTTGCTGCGCAGGATGAGCACTATATCGGCATCGCCCAGAGCCGCAACCGCGGCCACCAGAACGCCGTGCTGGCCGGTCTGATGGAGGCGCTGCACAGCGGCACCTGCGATATTACCATTTCCATCGACTGCGATGGTCAGGATGACATCAACGCCATGGACGAGATGGTAAAAAAGTATCTGGATGGTGCCGAGGTGGTCTACGGTGTGCGCAGCCGCCGCGATACGGACACCTTCTTCAAGCGGTTCACCGCCGAAGGCTTTTACCATGTGATGAACGCTCTGGGCGCGGACATCGTGTTCAACCATGCAGACTACCGCCTCATCAGCACCCGTGTGCTGGAAAGCTTTGCCGACTACAGGGAAGTGAACATTTTCCTGCGCGGCATGGTGCCTCTGGTGGGCTTCCGGAGCGATGTTGTCACCTACGAGCGCCATGAGCGCCTTGCCGGTGAGAGCCACTACCCCCTGAGCAAGATGCTGGCACTGGCCTTTGACGGCATCACCAGCCTTTCCAACAAGCCTATCCGCATCATCACCGGGGCAGGCATTGCCGTGAGCCTGATTGGCTTTATCGGGGTCATCTGGGCCATCGTGTGCGCCGCCATGGGCAGCAGCGTGGCCGGCTGGGCCTCCATCGTGTGCATCGTCTGCTTCATGAGCGGCGTGCAGCTGGTGTGTCTGGGCGTCATCGGCGAATATATCGGTAAGATCTATATGGAGACCAAGGCCCGTCCGCGCTACATCATCAGCGAGCGCACCTGGGCCCCCTACGAAAGGAAGTATCACGGATGAGCAAACAGAGCTGGCGCGGCAGCACCCTGCTGAACCCGGAACCGCCGGTACTGGTGTCCTGCGGCGGGCTGGAAAAGCCCAATCTCATCACCATCGGCTGGACGGGCACCATCTGCACCCAGCCCAGCATGGTATCCATCAGCGTTCGGCCGGAACGCTACAGCCACCACCTCATTCAGGAAAGCAGACAGTTTGCCATCAATCTGCCCACCGAAGCGCTGGTGCGTTCGGTGGACTGGTGCGGCGTGAAAAGCGGCCGTGACGTGGACAAGTTTGCCGCCTGCGGCCTGCACGCCGCCCCCGGCACTGTACTGACCGACTGCCCCATTCTGGAAGAAAGCCCGGTGAACCTTGAGTGCAGAGTGACCCAGGTGATCCCGCTGGGCAGCCACGATCTGTTCCTTGCCGAAGTGGTGGCCTGTGATGTGGATGAAAGCCTGCTGGACGAAAGCGGCAAGCTGTGTCTCGAAAAGGCAAAACTCATCGTCTACAGCCACGGTGACTATCTGGCTCTGGGCCGGAAGCTGGGCACCTTTGGCTACAGCGTGCGCAAGAAAAAGCCGGTAAGGCGTAAAAAATAATTTGCATTTCATCGCTTGACTTTTGCCCAAAACTGCATATACTAAAGATAGGCAATGAGATGAAGGCCTGTTCCGTGGTTACCACGAAAAAACCAAAAGCCCCCCGGTACTGATACTACCGGGGGGCTTCTTGGGTTAGTGCTTACTGCCCTTGAAGAACAGGCTGTCAAGCCACTTGCACAGATAGTAGGCAACTACCTCTGCTCCGACAGTCTGTATAAATGAGATGAAGGCTTCCATTGGTTACCACCTCCTTTCCGCGGTTAAGGGAATGGAGAAGGGCCGCAGGAACAGTATAGCACAAAAACCGGTATCGCGCAATTTTGACGCAATACCGGTTTTCTTTTGCATTTATTCGTGCTTTACGCGCTGGATCTCGCCCAGATCATAGGGGGTGTTCTGGTAGACATAGTAGTTCAGCCAGTTCTCATACAGCAGGTGGGCGTGGGCACGCCAGCGGAACAGCGGCGGTTTGGACGGGTCATCGTCCGGGTAGTAATTCACCGGCACATGGATGGGCAGGCCCTTGTCCACATCGCGGCGGTACTCTGAATCCAGCGTGTACTTGTCGTACTCCGGGTGGCCGGTGACAAAGATCTGCCGTCCGTTCTCGGTGCTCATGAGGAAGGGCCCGGCCACATCGCTCTCGGCAAGGATGCGCAGAGCCTTGCAGTTGTCCACATCCTCGCGGCTGATGCCGGTGTGGCGGCTGTGGGGCGCATAGAACACCTCGTCAAAGCCGCGCACCAGCGGGTTTGACGGGCGGACGACCCGGTGCTCGAACACGCCGAACATCTTTTCCGGCAGCAGCTGCTTGTGCACGCCGTAGTGGTAGTACAGGCCCGCCTGCGCGCCCCAGCACACATGCAGGGTGGAGTAGACATTCGTCTCGCTGAAGTCCATGATCTCGCACAGTTCCTGCCAGTAATCCACCTGCTCAAAGTCCATGGTCTCCACCGGTGCACCGGTGATGATCATGCCATCGTAGCGGTTGTTTTTTACCTCGTCAAAGTTCTTATAGAACGATTCGAGGTGTGCCGCCGAAACGTGGGTCGCCGCATGGCTGGCCGTCTGCAGCAGGGTCATGTGCACCTGCAGCGGGGTATTTGCCATCAGACGGGCGATCTGGGTCTCGGTGGTGATCTTGGTGGGCATCAGGTTCAGGATCAGGATCTCCAGCGGCCGAATATGCTGGGCGAGGGCGCGCTCGCGGTGCATGACAAAGACGTTCTCCTTGTATAGGGCATCGTAAGCAGGCAGAGTCTTGGGAATGATCAGCGGCATAGTGTCGTACTCCTAACGATTTAGAATAGCCTCCGCTGACGCTCTGGCTATCTTCAGCGGAATTTATTTTTGTACTTTGTACTCCAGAAAAGCCTGCGGGCTTTTCTGGAGTACCTTTTTATGGAGAGGGGCCCAAACCGGCAGATGCATAAAGCTCACCCTTTGGGGGAGCTGCTGAACGAAGTGAAGCTGAGAGGGCGAACCCGTTTGCCTTTTAGATCTTATCCAGCGCCTGTGCGATATCCGCAATGAGATCCTCGCTGCTTTCCAGACCGCAGCTCATGCGCACCAGCTCTGCGGGCACACCAGCAGCCTTCAGCTGCTCATCGTTCATCTGGCGGTGGGTGCTGGATGCAGGGTTCAGGCAGCAGGTGCGGGCATCGGCCACATGGGTCTCGATGGCTGCCAACTTCAGATTCTTCATAAAGATGCTTGCAGCCTCACGGCCGCCGGCCAGACCAAAGCTGACCACGCCGCAGCTGCCATTCGGCAGATACTTCTCCGCCAGTGCATGGTACGGGCTGGACTCCAGACCGCAGTAGTTCACGTAGGCCACCTTGGGATGGCTCTCAAGGAACTCTGCCACGGCCATGCCGTTGGCGCAGTGGCGCTGCATCCGCACATGCAGGCTTTCCAGACCGAGGTTCAGCATGTAGGCGTTCATGGGCGACTGCATGGAGCCAAAGTCACGCATCAGCTGCGCGGTAGCCTTGGTGATAAAGGCACCCTCTTTGCCGAAACGCTCGGCGTAGGTGATGCCGTGGTAGCTGTCGTCCGGGGTGCACAGGCCGGGGAACTTCTCGGCATGGGCCATCCAGTCGAACTTGCCGCCGTCCACGATGGCACCGCCCAGCACCGCGCCATGACCGTCCATGTACTTGGTGGTGGAGTGGGTCACGATATCGGCACCCCACTCAAAGGGGCGGCAGTTGACCGGCGTGGGAAAGGTATTGTCCACGATCAGCGGCACACCGTGGGCGTGAGCAGCCTTGGCAAACTTCTCAATGTCCAGCACGGTCAGAGCCGGGTTTGCGATGGTCTCGCCGAACACCACCTTGGTGTTGGGCTGGAATGCGGCGTTCAGCTCTTCCTCGGTGCACAGCGGGTCCACGAAGGTGGCTTCAATGCCCATCTTCTTCATGGTGACCGAGATCAGATTGAAAGTGCCGCCGTAAATGGTGCTGGATGCCACGATATGGTCGCCTGCTTCGCAGAGGTTGAACAGGGCAAAGAAGTTTGCAGCCTGACCGCTGCTGGTCAGCATTGCGGCCGTGCCGCCTTCCAGCTCGCAGATCTTCTTAGCCACAAGGTCGCAGGTGGGGTTCTGCAGACGGGAATAGAAATAGCCGTCGGCTTCCAGATCGAACAGCTTGCCCATGTCCTCGCTGGTGGCATACTTGAAGGTGGTGGACTGGATAATGGGGATCTGGCGGGGTTCGCCGTTGCCGGGGGTGTAACCGCCCTGCACACAGATGGTATCGCGATTCATACTACATACTCCTTTACTGGGTTTGTCCATATAGCACAATTCCCCGCAGGAGTGCTGCAGCCTCCGGCGGGGAATTGAAACGTTAAATTTTAGTTCCCGTTCGGGGGCAAAATGAGGAGAGAACGCCTTCCGTCAAAGCCTTTCGGCTTTGCCACTTCCCTCAAAGAGGGAGGCTTTGGCAATACCGGAAAGTTATCCTCTTCGTCAGAGGCTCCCTCTCCGAGGGAGCAGGCGCACGAAGTGCGACTGAAGGAGTTACTTCCGCAGCCGCTTATCGCTTCTGGTGGCCCAAGCAGTGCCCAAAGTCTGGAACACCTGGACCATCAGCACCAGCAAAATGACACACACGATCATGATATCGGTCTGGTAGCGGTAATAGCCGTAGGACAAAGCGATCTTGCCCAGACCGCCGCCGCCAATGACACCGGACATGGCCGAGTAGCCCAGAATGGTGGTCAGTGCGGTGGTCATGCTGGAGATCAGGCCGGGCAGGCATTCCGGGATCATCACCTTGGTAATGATCTGGAACGGCGTTGCGCCCATGCTCTGGGCCGCTTCCACCACGCCCTCGTCCAGCTCGCGCAGGCTGGTCTCCACCAGACGTGCCACGAACGGGAAGGCTGCCACCACCAGCGGAACGATGGTGGCTTTGGTACCCACCGTGGTGCCCACGATGGCACGGGTAAGCGGGAATACACAGATCATCAGGATCAGGAACGGAACACTGCGCAGGATGTTGATAACGATGTTGAGAATGTGCATCAGCCAGCCGGGCAGCGGCAGAATGCCGTCCTTATCACCGGCCACCAGCAGCACACCCAGCGGCAGGCCCAGCACCAACGCAAACGCGGTGGAAAGGACCGTCACGTAAAAAGTTTCCCAGATGGCAAAACCGTAATCCGCAATACTCATTCGCCGGTCACCTCCTCTACCGTAATGCCGGGCTGGGCGCGCATATAGGCCGCAGCCTGCTTTGCCTGCTCCACATCAGTGGGCAGCTTGAGCAGCATGGAGCCGTAGCACTGGCCGCTCAGATCACGGGTGTCGGCGCTGAGTACCGACACCAGAATGCCTTTTTCTGCGGCAAGGCTTGCCACCAGCGGCTTTTCCGTGGACGAACCGTTGAAGGTGACGCGCACCACATGGTCGTCCGGTGCAAAGCTGGACAGATCCCGTGCGGCGCTGCCGCCGTTGGGTGCCACCAGACGCTTTGCTGCGGGCGTTTTGGGGTTCGAGAAGATCTCCTGCACGGAGCCCTCCTCCACCACGACGCCGCCATCCAGAATGGCAACGTGATCGCAGATCTCCTCCACAACACTCATCTGATGGGTGATGACCACCACCGTGATGCCCAGCTTCTTGTTGATGTCCTTGATGAGGGTCAGGATGGCATGGGTGGTGTTGGGGTCCAGCGCACTGGTGGCCTCGTCGCACAGCAGGACCTTGGGGTCCGTTGCCAGTGCGCGGGCAATGGCGATGCGCTGCTTCTGACCGCCGGACAGCTGTGCCGGGTAGGCGTTGGCCTTATCCGGCAGGCCCACCACCTCCAGCAGCTCTCTGGCGCGCTTTTCGGCATCTGCCTTCTTTACACCGGCCAGCTCCATGGGGAAGCAGATGTTCTTCAGGCAGCTGCGCTGCATCAGCAGGTTGAACTGCTGGAAGATCATGGTGATCTCACGGCGGCGCTCACGCAGCTGGGCCGGGTTCAGGGTTTCCATCGCGGTGCCGTCAATGACAACGCTGCCCTCGGTGGGGCGCTCCAGCAGATTGATGCAGCGCACCAGCGTGGATTTGCCCGCACCGGACATGCCAATGATGCCGTAAATCGAACCATCCGGAATGGTGAGGTTGATGTCCTTCAGCGCATTCACTGCGCCGTCCTTCATCTGGAAGGTCTTGGAAAGATGTTTGATCTCGATCACAGAAATTGCTCCTTGTATGGAAGCCCTCTCAGTCACGGCTTACGCCGTGCCAGCTCTCCCGAAGGGCGAGCTTTTTGCTTCTGACGGAAAGGGATTCCTTCTGATGAGAAGTGATATTTTACTGCACCAGCTCATAAAGCTCCCCCTTGGGGAAGCTGCCGAACGAAGTGAGGCTGAGAGGGTTTGCTTAGCCCTGGATCGGTGCCAGGCTGTCCTGCTTGCCGCCGTAGATGCCCATGGGCTCCACATGGATGCCGGCAACGGTCACCAGATGGGTGCCCTTTTCCTCGTTGAAGTTGTCCAGATACGGCTGATGCTGGAAGTAGTTGGTGTCGCACTGGCCGTCCTCAACGATGGTGTTGGGGATCACATAGTCATCGTACTCCTGAATGTCCAGAGTGATGCCCTTGGCAGCCAGAATGTCCTTGCAGACCTCCAGCACCTCGCAGTGGGGAGCCGGGGTAGCAGCGCAGCTGACGGTCTCGCCGTTCAGTGCATCGTAGTCGATGGAAGAGTCGTAGCCGTCGGTGGGGTTCTCCACAACAGAGACCACAGCGCCCTTGTAGTTTTCATCCATGAAGTCCTTGACCTGCTGGCTCTGCAGAGCAGCCACCAGAGCCTTGATCTTGGGCTCGTTCTCGTTGCCCTCCTTGCAGACCAGCACGTTGACGTAATCAGAGGAGCCGTCCTCCATTGCCAGAGCGTCGGTCATGGGGTCCAGACCAGCAGGAATTGCGTAGTTGGAGTTGATAACGGCGTAGTCCTCATCCTGCAGGACGTTGGGCACCTGAGCAGCCTCCACCTCATCGACGGTGACATTCAGGGGGTTCTCCTCGATGTCGTTCTTGGTAGCGGTCAGGCCGGCGTCTGCCTTCAGCTTGAAGAAGCCGTTCTTCTCCAGCAGGGTCAGAGCACGTGCCTCGTTGGTGGTATCGTTGGGCACAGCCACCTTCACCTTATCCAGCTTTGCTGCAGTGGAAGCAGCTGCAGAAGAAGCAGTGCCGGAAGCAGCGGAAGATGCGGTGGAAGAAGAGCCGCCGCATGCGGTCAGGGCAGCTGCAGCAGCTGCGACGCCAGAAACCTTCAGAAAATCACGACGAGTAATCATAGTTTTGTTCCCTCTCTATTGCTTAATAAAATGTACTGCGGCCCGCACGGCACAGTTCCGCACGCGGCCTGTGAACGCAAGCATGAAAAAAGCTCCCGTCCTTGACTTTGCGCCATAACGCTCAGCAAGGACGGGAGCATAACATACTTCCGTGGTACCACCTTGGTTTACCGTACCCTCACGGGCACAGCCTCGATGCTGCGGCAGCCATGCTGCTTACAGCCGGACGCTGTAACGGGCGCTCCCGTTGCAGACTTAGCACTCATGCGCCTCGCCCGCACGGCTCCGAGACCATTTTCAGCTTCCTGTTTCCCGCCCTTTTCCATCGCCCGGGCTTTCTGGTAAGGATCAATGCGAAGGCCTACTCTTCTCTTCACAGCCATTTTTGTGATATTGCATTTATAATAACCCCATCTGCCGGATTTGTCAACAGGCAAAACGAAGTTTTTCGGTAGGGAATTGCGATTTTTTATCTTGTGCGCCAGCCGTGGACATGGTAGAATAAGACAGCATTATTTATAAAGGAGGTGCAGCAATGACCGGCAGAGAGGTCTTTCCGGACGAGGAGCTGCGCCGCCGCATCATGGATTTTATCATGGCGGCGGGGCAGACACTGCTGGAAAACGGTGCCGAGGTGTTCCGGGTGGAGCAGACCATGGAGATCATGGCCCGGTCGTTCCATCTGCGGGAGTTCCACGTTTATGTGCTGACCAACGGCATCTTTGCCAGTGCGGGCACCGCCGAGATCAGCGAGGTGCGCAACGTGCCCAACCGCACCACCCATCTGAGCCGGGTGGCGGCAGTGAACGCCCTCTCCCGCGAGATCGCCGAAGGCAATATGACTCTGGACGAGGCCGAGAGCCGCCTTGTGCTGGCACGGCGCATCCCCTTCCCCAAGGACTGGGTGCAGCTGGTCTCCGGCATGTGCGGCGCGTTCTGCTTTGCGCTGATCTTCGGCGGCACGCTGCGCAGCGCATTGGCGGCGGCGCTGGCAGGCTTTCTTGCCAACGGGTATCTGCTGCTGTGCGGCCGGCACGACCTGCCCGGCGGCTTTTGCAAGATCAGCTGTGCGGCACTCATCACGCTGGCGTGCATTCTGGGCTGCAGCCTGCTGGGCACATCCGCCAGCCACGCCATCATCGGTTCGCTGATGATCCTGACGCCGGGCATCGCGTTCACCATGGGCATCCGGGATTTCGTGCAAGGCGACTACCTTTCCGGCACCATCCGCATGATCGATGCACTGCTCATTGCGGCCAGCATTGCCATTGGCACCGGCCTTGTGCTGAGCCTTTATACATTCTTTACGGGGGTGGTGGTCGCATGATGCTCACCAGTACACAGATCGGAGAGCTGGCGGCGCAGTTCTTCATTGCAGGGGTCGGCACCCTGTGCTTTGCCATCCTGTTTGCGTGCCCCCGCAAAAGCCTGTTCTTCTGCGGGCTGGTGGGTGCCGTGGGCTGGTTCGTCTACGAGCTGGCCGTGATGCTGGGAGCAGACAGTGCTGCGGCTTCCCTGCTGGCGGTGATCCCCCTCACCATCCTCACCCGGGTGTTCGCCATCACCCTCAAAATGCCGGTGACGGTGTTCCTGCTGTCTGGCATCTTCCCGCTGGTGCCCGGCGCGGGCATCTATTACACCGCCTACTATTTTATACAGGGCAACAATGCGCTGGCCCTTTCCAACGGCATCAGCACCTTTAAGGTAGCGGTTGCGCTGGCCATCGGCATCAGTCTGGTGCTCAGCATCCCTCTTCCGAAACGCAAGCGATAAGCAAGCGTAAATGCAGAAAAAAGACGGCAGTCTTGTGACTACCGTCTTTTCGTTTCTATTCTTCTGCTGCGCTTAATGTTAGTGCTCAGGAGCGCTCACGCAGCTCGACCTGAGCGACCGGAGTCTCGCCCTCCCAGTCGATTTTAATTTTCTCCGGTACATCCTTACCGGTGTAGTGCGCGTTTTCGCACACAGAACCCAGATTCTTCAGCAGTTTTTTCTCGATGGTATCCTGACCCTTCACAACGCTGATGGTCTCGTCATACTTACCCTTGCTAATCGGAACATAACGGTTGGTAACGGAGACCCACCCGGTATACTTTACAGTAACATCCACCATTTCCGGAGCACTGGAACAGCCAGCCAGAACACCGGAAGCCGCAACTGCCAGAACAGCCACGCCTGCGCCCTTGAGGAACTTACGACGAGAAATGTTAGACATAATAATCAACCTCACAATCTTTTTGCATGCCCCCATCACTTTTTGTGGAGCCTGCTTTCTTATATAATACCCTCCCCTGTAATATTTTGTCAAGTAAAATTTTTACAAAAAAAATAACACCAATAGGGCGGAGGCCTTGTTGGCCGCCACCCTGTTGGTGTTGTCTTCTTAAATTTTTAGTTTAAAAATTTAAATAATTTTGAAAAATCCGGTTCAGCTTACTTCAGCGCAACGTAAACGGTTGCAACGCCGTCTTTAATGATACCGTTCTGGGTCATACCACCGAACAGTTCAGTAGCATTCAGAACTTTATACTTGCCGTTCTCATTCGCCAGACTATCCAGCTGCTTCTGAGTGAGGGCCGTTGCATTCTCATCAACCTCCAGATCATAGAACATAAAGTCCGTGCCGCCCTTGATCTCGCTGGTGCCAGTAGTATACTTGATCGTAACCTTCTTCGTAGGCTTTGCAGCTGCCTTCTTGTACATCTTAATGACGACAACGCCATCGGCGGGGATCTTCTTGTCCTCAGTGCTGTCGAACTCATAATCCTTCAGATCGGCAGGCACATTTTCCTTAATGGTCGCAAAAGTCACGGTATCAGCCAGAGCAGGAACTTCAATGGGCACGTCCTTGACGATGCTTCCGCCCTTGGTCACCATGTACTTCAGCGTGATCGGACGCTTTTTGCCCGTATCGGGCGTGCTCTGATCAGAGCAGCCAGCCAGAACACCGGCAGCAGCAACAGCCAGAGCAGCCACACCTGCGCCCTTGAGGAACTTACGACGAGAAATGTTAGACATAAGAATCAACCTCACAATCTTTTCTGCATGCCCCGATCACTTTTTTGTGGAGCCTGCTTTTCCTATATAATACCCCCCCCCCGGTAACTATTTGTCAAGTAGTTTTGGCATCTTTTGCCGCCGGATGCAGAAAAACAGGAGCGACCAAGAGAAAATCGCAAGTTCCGTCAAGCCCGGCAAAAAGGGCCGCTGCACATCATTCCCTGCAGCGGCCCCTTCTGTTCTGTGCTATTTTTATTCATCCTCAGCATGTCTCGTTTTCATCTTTCGTCTGCTCATGTTCCCCTCTTGCCGCATGCATCAGGCCTGCCGTCACAAAGCCCACATTGATCCCCACCAAAAAAAGCACAAGCCCAACCACCAGTTTCATGGTTTCTTCCTCCTTCTTTGTTTTTCACAGTTTACCACGTTCTATTTGTCCGATGGGGTCAAAGCCTGTCGTGCGCCGCAAATTTTTCTGCCCGGGCGCACGGTTTTTCCGCTGCAGTGTTGCACAGCCCTGCCGCATCTGCTATACTGCTGTCAGTATTCCACCGATTTTACGAAATTTTCAGCGAAACGAGGGATTTTTTATGTCTGTCATGGAGCTTCTTGCTTCCCGCCGCACCTACCGCCGCTTTGAGCAGAAGGCGGTGCCGCAGGACGTGGTGGAGGATATCATCGAGGCCCTCCGGCTTTCCTCCTGCGGGGCCAACCGTCAGGCCGTGCGTCTGGTGGTGGTGAACAGGCCCGAGGACGTGGCCAAGGTACAGCCGCTGGTCAAGTGGGCCGCCTATCTGCCGCCGGAGCAGGGCACCCCCAAGGCGGACGAGCTGCCCACCCTGTACGTGGCAGTGGTGCAGGACACCTCCATCCCCGGCGACCTTGCCACCGATACCGGCATCGCACTGGCCAACATGACCCTTGCCGCATGGGCCAAGGGCGTGGGCAGCTGCATCATGGGTGCCATCAACAAGCCCGCGCTCACCCGGCTGCTGGGCATTGAAGAGCCGCAGAAGCTGGCGTTCATGGTGGCCTTCGGCTACCCGGCCCACAAGGCCGGCATCGTGCCGCTGACCGAACAGACCGGCGTGAAGTATTATCTGGACGAAAACCGGGATTACTGCGTGCCCAAGCGGAGCAGGGAGGAGATCGCAAGGTATCTGTAACGGGAAACGGCATCTGCCCTGACGGAAGGAGTTTTTGCATATATGCAGTTTTTCTTTCTCCGCAATGCATAATTGTTATCAATTCGGTTTCAAATCGTCAGATTTTTTGCACAAGTATTGACTTTTCAATTTGTACAATCTATACTAAATCCGTTCACCGGTTGTTCGATGAATCGCATCGTTCCGGTGAGCCGGAAACTATACAGTACATTTGAGGAGTGTTTGAATATGAAAAAGATCTCTCGTCGCAGCTTTCTGGCTGCTGCCGGTCTGTCCGTTGCTGCTCTGGCTCTGACCGCCTGCGGCGGTTCCGCTTCCAGCGTGGCTTCCTCCGTGGCAAGCTCTGCTTCTTCTGTAGCTGCTTCCACCAGCGCTGCCGCTGGCGAGCTGACCACCGTTGAGGCCGGCAAGCTGACCATGGCCACCAACGCTGCCTTCCCTCCGTACGAGATGACCACCGATGCAGGCGATTTTGAGGGTATCGACATCGAGACTGCTCAGGCCATCGCTGATAAGCTGGGTCTGGAGCTGCAGATCGATGATATGGACTTTGACGCCGCTCTGCTGAGCGTGCAGCAGGGTAAGGCCGACATCGTTATGGCCGGCGTTACCGTTACCGACGAGCGCAAGGCTGTGATGGACTTCTCCGACAGCTACGCTACCGGCATCCAGTCCATCATCGTTCCCGAGGGCTCCGACATTGCTTCCCCGGATGATCTGGCAGGCAAGAAGATCGGCACCCAGCGCGGCACCACCGGCTACATCTACTGCTCCGATGATTTCGGCGATGAAAACGTCGTGGCTTACGACGATGGTCTGACCGCTGTGCAGGCTCTGAACAACGGTCAGGTGGATGCCGTTGTCATCGACAACGCTCCCGCCCAGGAGTTCATTGCTGCCAACCCCGGCCTGAAGATCCTGGATACCAGCTACGCCGAGGAAGACTACGCCATCGGCATGGCAAAGAACTCTCCGCTGGAGGACGCCGTTAACTCCGTTCTGGAAGAGCTGAAGGCTGACGGCACCCTGCAGGCCATCGTGGACAAGTACATCACCGCTGAATAATCCGGCGGCTGACATCTGAGCCACGGGGAGGCAGCCCCCCAACTGGGGCACCTCCCCTTTTTTGGAAATAAGTGGTTACAAAAGATTAACAAAATCAGAACAGGAAAGTGAGGATGCGAATGGCTGCACAGTACGAACTGCTCAAAGAGCTGCTCAACAGCGGCACTACGCTCAACTTCGAGCAGGAATTCTTTTTCAAGTTTTATCAGGCGTTCATCCTGAAAGACCGCTGGCTCCAGTACATCAACGGCGTGGGCACCACCCTGCTGGTCACTGCCATTGCGCTGGCACTGGGCATCGTGCTGGGCAGCGTGGTGGCACTGGTGCGTGTGGCACACGACCAGCAGCGCCCCGGCCGCAGAAACCCGGTGCTGGGCTTCTTCAATGCGGTGTGTCAGGTGTACACCACCATCATCCGCGGCACGCCCATGATGGTGCAGCTGCTCATCATGAGCATGGTCATCTTTGCCAACAGCCGCAACTTTACCATGGTGGGTGCGCTGGCACTGGGCATCAACTCGGGTGCCTATGTGTCCGAGATCATCCGCGGCGGCCTGATGGCCGTTGACCCCGGCCAGATGGAGGCCGGACGCAGCCTTGGCCTGAACTACATGACCACCATGGTGGTCATCATCATCCCGCAGGCCATCCGTGCGGTGCTGCCCGCACTGGGCAACGAGTTCATCGTCCTACTGAAGGATACCTCCCTGATCACGGTCATCGGCGGCAAAGAGCTGCTGTACGCCGCACAGGGCATCATGAACCGCACCTACGAGGCCATGTTCCCGCTGCTGGGCGTTGCGCTGATCTACCTTGTGCTGGTCATGCTGTTCACCCGTCTGCTGGCAAAGTTTGAGAGGAGGCTTGCTCAAAGTGACCGATAAGATTCTGGAAGTCCGCGGCCTGACAAAGACCTACGGCGGCGAAAAAAAGCCGGGCGCAAAGCAGCCCACCCCCACGCTGGACGTGCTGAAGGGCATTGATATTGACATCTACCGCGGCGACGTGGTCTGCCTGATCGGCCCCTCCGGCTGCGGCAAATCCACCTTTCTGCGCTGCCTGAACCGGTTGGAGATCCCCTCCTCCGGCAGCATCAAATTTGAGGGCACCGAGGTGGACGAAGACCACATCGACGCTGTGCGCCAGAAGATGGGCATGGTGTTCCAGCACTTCAACCTCTTCCCTCACCTGACCGTGAAGAAGAACCTTGAGCTGGCCCCCACCCTGCTCAAGCTCAAGGATAAGCAGGCCATTTCCGACAAGGCCGATGAGCTGCTGGCCCGCGTGGGCCTGTCCGACAAGGCCGACGCCTACCCCAAGAGCCTTTCCGGCGGCCAGCAGCAGCGCATTGCCATTGCCCGTGCCCTCGCCATGGACCCGGACGTGATCCTGTTCGACGAGCCCACCAGCGCCCTCGACCCCGAAATGGTGGGCGAGGTTCTGGAACTGATGAAGGAGCTGGCCCACACCGGCATCACCATGCTGGTGGTCACCCACGAAATGGGCTTTGCCCGCGAGGTGTCCAACCGCGTCATCTTCATCGACGACGGCAAGATCCAGGAGGACGAGCCGCCGCAGGAACTGTTCACCAACCCGAAGCATCCCAGACTGAAAGCGTTCCTTTCCAAGATGCTGTAATATTTTTCCACATAGCAAAAACCTCCGCCGTGCAAAACACAGCGGAGGTTTTTTGTTATTCTTATGATGCAGGCCATCAGATAGCTTTCCACGCAAATGCAACGGGCCATTCCATCGCCCGCCCTATTGCCTGCGGCAACAGGGTCCCACCCCAGCGAATCATTTGCTTAGGAAACTATCTGCCGTCCTGCTGGTAAAGTTACAGATTATTTTCTCCGTTATCGCTGCTGTCCTGCTCACTGGTATAAAGCACCATCAGATGATTTGCGCTCTCTTCCAGCTGGGTCTTTGCCTGACGCAGGGCGGCTTCCTCGTTTTCATTCATCTTTTCGGGCTTATCCTTGCGCAGGCAGCGGCGGAGGTTGGCAAGATCCGTTTTGATGCGGTTCTTCTCGTCTTTGTCCAGCTCCTTTTTGCATTTGGAAAGAGCCTCGTCCACCTTGTAGGCCAGCACCTCGGCCTGATTGTGCAGGTCTAAGCGCTCTTTACGGCGGCTGTCCTCGGCCTCGTAGGCGGCAGCGTCCGCCATGGCGCGCTGGATCTCGTTCTCAGAAAGATTCGTGCTGCCGGTGATGGTGATGTTCTGCTCCCGGCCGGTGCCAAGGTCCTTGGCAGACACCTTCACCACGCCGTTCACGTCGATATCAAAGGTAACTTCGATCTGCGGCTTGGAAGAAAAGCTTGCCCGGATGCCGGTGAGCTTGAATTTGCCCAGACTCTTGTTGTCGCGGGCAAAGTGGCGCTCACCCTGCAGCACGTTGATCTCCACGCTGGTCTGCATGGGCCGTGCGGTGGTGAAGATCTGGCTCTTGCGGGTGGGGATCATGCTGTTGCGGGTAATAAGAGGGGTTGCCACGCCGCCCAGCGTCTCAATGGAGAGGGTCAGCGGGGTCACATCCATCAGCACAAGGCCCTGCGCGGCTGCGCCGGTGGCACCGGCCAGCTTGCCGCCGCCCTGCAGCAGACCGCCCTGCACGGCAGCACCCATGGCAACGCACTCGTCGGGGTTCAGGTTGTGGCTGGGTTCGCAGCCCAGCAGCTCCTTCACCTGACGCTCCACCGCAGGCATCCGGGTGCTGCCGCCCACCAGCAGCACCTTACCCAGCTGGCTGGCGGAAATGCCTGCGTCCCGCAGGGCATTCTGCACGGGAGCCACTGTGCGGGCCAGCAGGTCGCCGGTCATCATCTCAAACTGCGGGCGGGACAGCGAAAGGTCCAGATGGTGCGGGCCGTCCTTGCCCACCGCAATGAACGGCAGGTTCAGCTGTGCGGACGGCGCGGCGGAAAGCTCCTTCTTGGCCTTTTCGGCCTCTTCCTTCAGGCGGCCCATGGCAGCGGGGTCGCGGCTGAGGTCGATGCGGTCAGACTTCTTGAACTCTGCCACAGCATACTCCACGATGCGCTGGTCGAAGTCGTCACCGCCCAGATGGGTGTCGCCGCCGGTGGCAAGCACCGTAAAGGTCCCGTCCTCGATCTCGATGATGGACACATCAAAGGTGCCGCCGCCCAGATCATAAACAAGGATCTTCTGCGCTGCTTCGTTATCCAGACCGTAGGCCACAGCAGCGGCAGTAGGCTCGTTGATGATGCGCAGCACGTTCAGGCCCGCGATGCGGCCCGCGTCCTGCGTGGCCTTGCGCTGGCTGTCGTCAAAGTAGGCGGGCACCGTGATGACCGCCTCGGTCACCGGCTCACCCAGATAGCTCTCAGCATCGCGGCGGATCTTGGCTAAGATCATGGCGCTGATCTCCTGCGGGGTCAGGTCCTTGCCGTCGATGTGCACCCGGTAATCGGAGCCCATGTGGCGCTTGATGCTGGAAATGGTGCGCCCGGAGTTGGTGGCGATCTGGCGCTTGGCTGCGCCGCCCACCAGACGCTCCCCGTCTTTGGTAAAGGCCACAACGCTGGGGGTGGTGCGCTCGCCCTCCGCATTGGTGATGACCACGGGCTTGCCGCCCTCCACCACTGCCACACAGGAATTGGTCGTGCCCAGATCAATGCCGATCACTTTGCTCATATCGTCTGTTTCCTCTCCGGTGCCGTTTCTGCACAGAATTTTTATCATTTTCTGTTTATTGTAGCGTATCTGTATGACGCTTTTTTAGTCCAATTGTAAAGAATCCATGTCATAGGCTGCAGGCTGTGCAGGCGGCTCAGCGGTCAGCTCCCGGATGAGCTGTTCCGCCTCGGCCAGCCACTGGGCCGCGTCCGGCTCCTGTTCCCGGGCCAGAAGGGCAAAACCCTGCCTTGCTTCTGCCGCAAGCGCCAGCGCCTTTTTGCGGCTGGTATAGCGGGTCTCGGTCTGGGCCATGCGCAGGCACACCTGCGGGGTGTACTCGATATCCGGCATGCGGGCAGCGGCTTCCCGCGCTTTCCGGTACCAGATCAGCGCTCTGCCCGTCTCACCCCGAGCGGCGCAGTCATCGCCCAAAGCGATCATGGAGAGCACCTCGCCGCTCTCTGCGGCTTCCTTCCACATGCGGCGGGCCTGTGTGCGGCCGGGCCGGGTGCCGCGGCCCTTATAGATGCAGTCTGCCAGCCGGGAAAGTCCCATGGCGCTGCCAAGCTCGGCGGCTTTTTCAAAGCACTCCACCGCCTGTTCCCAGCAGCCCTTGCGGGCGGCTTCCTTTCCGGCGTCCGCCTCCGCGTCTCCGGGTTCCTCGGGGGTGTGGCCCGCGTGCAGCAGACCGTTGAGCAGTGCCCCATCCAGTGTAGCCGAGTGGCTCCACGGGTCCAGCACCACGCCATCGATGCCCGGGGTGCTGAGGGCCAGCTCCATGGCATCCTGCAGCGTGTAGTCCGCCATAGGCCGGGCGGCGGTGCTGCGGTCGCCGCAGGCCGCAGCGCCGGAGGTGAACAGCGGCAGCCATGTGCGGCCCTTGTCATTGCGCAGGGTCCACAGCTGCAGGCCCTTTGCCTTTTCGGCCGGGACCGGGTGCTCCGTCCATGGAGCGGGCATGTTGTGCACGGTCAGAGCCGTCTGCAGCGGCACCAGAACATGGGTCTCCATTTCCAGCGCATAGTTCAGTGCGCCCATCAGCGTCCAGAACGCTTCCTCGTTCTGGCCCTTGTAAAGATTTTCCACTGCCTGCTCAAAGGCCGGGCAGCCGGTCCCCGCCGGGCTGTAGGTCGGGGCGGTCTGCCGACGCTTGTGGGTGCCCACCGGGCGCAGCCGGATGCCGCCATCTGCTCTTCTTGCCATCTGCTCACCATTCTTCCAGTTTCTGTAATCTATTTCAGTATAACAGGTTTTGCGCAATTTCTCAATCAACAGTTGAAGCCCTCTCAGTCAAACCCTACGGGTTTGCCAGCTCTCCCGAAGGGCGAGCTTTTATGCATCTGACGGTCAAGCACCAGAAAACTCCCCCTTGGCGGCCGAATGCGAGACTAAGTAGGTTATTTCCCTATGGCATTTTGCCTTTTTCTGCGCTATAATAAGATGGTTTTATTTAATAATGTACAGAAAGAAGGAGAACCGCCTTGAACAAGATGCTGAGCTACCTGAAGGGCTACAGGCGCGTGGCTGCGCTTGCTCCCCTTTTCAAGATGCTGGAAGCTACGTTCGACCTGTTCGTGCCGCTGGTGATGGCGGACATCGTGAACGTCGGCATTGCCGCCCACGATTTTCACTATATCCTTGTGCGGTGCGGGCTTTTGCTGCTGCTGGCCTTCATCGGCCTTGTCTGCAGCCTGACGGCGCAGTATTTTTCCGCGAAGGCAGCGGTGGGCTATTCCACGGCCCTGCGCCATGCCCTGTTTGCACATATCCAGACCCTGAGCTTTACCGAGATGGACACGCTGGGCACCAGCACCCTCATCACCCGCATGACCAGCGACATGAATCAGGTGCAGAACGGCCTGAACCTGTTTTTGCGCCTGTTCCTGCGCAGCCCGTTCGTGGTCATCGGTGCCATGGTCATGGCCTTTACGGTCAACGCCCGGGCCGCGCTGATCTTTGTTGTCACCATCCCGCTGCTGAGCGTGGTGGTGTTCAGCATCATGGCAGCCACGCGGCCCCTGTATAAAACGGTGCAGAACCGTCTGGACCGCGTGCTGGGCCTGACCCGCGAGAACCTGACCGGTGTGCGTGTCGTGCGCGCCTTTGATAAGGAAGCCAGCGAGGTGGAGCGCTTTGAGAACGCCAACGACCTGCTGACCCGGATGCAGCTGCATGTGGGCCACATTTCCGCCCTGATGAACCCGCTGACCTATGTGCTCATCAACATTGCCATCGTGGCGTTGCTGTACGTGGGCAGCATCGAGATCAATGTGGGCGGCATGGCCTCCGGCGACGTCATTGCTCTGGTAAACTACATGAACCAGATCCTGGTGGAGCTGGTCAAGCTGGCCAACCTCATCGTGCAGGTGAGCAAGGGCCTTGCCTGCGCAGGCCGTGTGCAGGCTGTGCTGGACACACAGTCCGGCATGGCCTTCCCGGAAAAGCTTCTGGGCGAGGTGCCAACTGGAAAAACCGGCGATGCCGTGCGCTTTGACCACGTAAGCCTGACCTACGCGGGCGCAGGCGCACCCAGCCTTTCCGACATCAGCTTTACCGCAAAGCAGGGCCAGACCATCGGCGTCATCGGCGGCACCGGCAGCGGCAAATCCAGTCTGGTGAACCTTATCCCCCGCTTCTACGATGCCACCGAGGGCAGTGTGGAGATCATGGGCCGCGACGTCCGCAGCTACCCCCGCGAAGCACTGCGCGGCAAGGTGGCCGTGGTGATGCAGAAGGCCCAGCTGTTCGGCGGCACCATCCGCTCCAACCTGCTGTGGGGCCGCAAAAATGCATCGGACGAAGAGCTGTGGCAGGCCCTTGAGACCGCACAGGCGGCAGAATTCGTCCGGGCGAAGCCTCTTGGGCTGGACGAGCCCGTGGAGCAGGGCGGCCGCAACCTGTCCGGCGGCCAGAAGCAGCGCCTGACCATCGCCCGCGCCCTTGTGGGCAGGCCGGAAATCCTCATTCTGGACGACAGCGCCAGCGCACTGGACTACGCCACCGACGCCGCCCTGCGCAAGGCACTGGCGGCTCTGCCCGGCAGCCTGACCGTGTTCATCGTGAGCCAGCGTGCCGCCAGCCTGCAGCACGCGGATCAGATTCTGGTGCTGGACGACGGCCATCTGGTGGGCATCGGCACCCACGACCAGCTGCGCCAGACCTGCCCCGTCTACGAGGAGATCTACGAGAGCCAGTTCAAGAAAGGGGATGCGCAGAAATGAGTGCAAAAGCAAAAAAAAGGCTAAGTCCTGAACAGCGCAAGGCCACCCTGACCCGTGTTCTGGGCAAGATCAGACCTTATTCCCTGTTTGTGGTGTGCAGTCTTGTGGTGGCCGCCGTGAGTGTGGGTGCACAGCTGTATATCCCCATCCTGTGCGGCAGCGCCATCGATCTGATGCTGGGCAAAGGCACCGTGGATTTTGGCGGTGTGATGCGCATTATGATCGAAGTGCTGGTGGTGGCCGCAGCAGCCGCGCTGGCCCAATGGCTGCTGAGCGTGTGCAACAACCGCATCACCTTCCTTGTCAGCCGCGACCTGCGCAACGAAGCCCTGCGCAAGATCCAGACCCTGCCGCTGTCCTATCTGGACAGCCACCCCTCCGGCGACATCGTAAGCCGCATGGTGGCAGATGTGGACACCTTTGCGGACGGCCTGCTGGTGGGCTTCACCCAGCTGTTCAGCGGCATCCTGACCATTCTGGGTACATTGCTTTTCATGCTCAGCGAGAACGTGCCCATCACGCTGGTGGTGGTGTGCATCACCCCGCTCAGCCTTGTGGTGGCAAGCTTCCTTGCCAAGCGCAGCTACAAATATTTTCAGGGTCAGAGCACCGTGCGCGGCGAGCAGACCGCGCTGGTCAACGAGATGGTCGAGGGCCAGAAGGTGGTGCAGGCCTTCGGCCACGAAGCCGAGAGCCTTGCCGCCTTTGACGAGGTGAACGGCCGTCTGCAGGACGTGAGCCTGAAAGCCATCTTCTTTTCCAGCATGACCAACCCCGCCACCCGCTTCGTGAACAACATCGTGTACGCAGGCGTGGGCCTTGTGGGTGCGCTGTACACCGTGCGGGGCGGCATCACCATCGGCCAGCTGAGCGTGTTTTTGAGCTACGCCAACCAGTACACCAAACCCTTCAACGAGATCTCCGGCGTGGTGACGGAGCTGCAGAATGCTCTGGCCTGTGCGGCCCGCGTGTTCGACCTGCTGGACGCCGATGATCAGGTGCCGGAAGCCGCGAACGCCCCCGTACTGCAGCCGGACGGCCATGTGCAGCTGGAAAACATCTCCTTCCGCTACCTGCCCGACCGCCCGCTGATCGAGGGCCTTTCCCTCAACGTGAAGCCCGGTCAGCGCATCGCCATCGTGGGCCCCACAGGCTGCGGCAAGACCACCCTCATCAACCTGCTCATGCGATTCTATGACGTGAATGGCGGCAGCATCAAAGTATCCGGCACTGACATCCGGGATGTGACCCGCGCTTCCCTGCGCGGCAGCTACGGCATGGTGCTGCAGGACACCTGGCTGCGGGCCGGTACCGTGCGGGAGAACATCGCCTACGGCAAGCCGGACGCCACACTGGAAGAAGTGGTGGCAGCAGCCAAAGCCGCCCACGCAGACAGCTTCATCCGCCGCCTGCCCGAGGGCTATGACACCGTTATCGCCGAGGACGGCGGCAACATCAGTCAGGGCCAGAAGCAGCTGCTGTGCATCGCCCGCGTGATGCTCTGCCTGCCGCCGATGCTGATTCTGGACGAGGCCACCTCCTCCATCGATACCCGCACCGAGGTGCGCATCCAGAAAGCCTTTGCCCGCATGATGCAGGGCCGCACCAGCTTCATCGTAGCCCACCGCCTTTCCACCATCCGGGAGGCAGACGTCATCCTTGTGATGAAGGACGGCCACATCGTA
Organism: Faecalibacterium sp. 9; assembly: GCF_048320955.1. NCBI lineage: Bacteria > Bacillati > Bacillota > Clostridia > Eubacteriales > Oscillospiraceae > Faecalibacterium > Faecalibacterium sp. 9. The sequence goes on along the minus strand of NZ_JBLWGB010000003.1, from coordinate 38,121 downwards.
GAGCAGGGCGATCACGACCAGCTGCTGGCTGCAGGCGGCTTCTACGCCAAGCTCTACAACAGCCAGTTCGAAGGTGTGGAGACCTGAGAGCCTCTGATAACAATAACAAAAAGGAGAGATGTGCCGCATCTCTCCTTTTTGTTATTATTTGCTTTCAACTTTCTGCACGATGGGTTCAGTGGGCGGCGGAGTGAGGGTGGAATGCTCCACGATGAACTGCTCTGCCCTCTCCCGGGCCAGACGCTGGCGCACCTTGCGTGCATCGTTGGCCGGGAAGGTACGCTCACCGTCCAGCTTCGCGTCCCAGTGGGCAGCGGCTGCTTCCACCTCGGCGTCCGAGGGTGCAAGGCCCTCTTTTTCTGCCACCAGCAGAAGCCCCAGCCAGCTGCGCAGCTTGCGCTCTGCCTGCGCGTGCAGCCAGACGCGGAACTCCTCCACGGTCTGACCGCGCACCTTGAGAAACTGGTCAAAGTTGATGCCGTTGGCCTGCAGGCTCAGGTTGAACTGCCGCTGCTCGGCAAAGTAGTTGCCGCCCACCAGCTGTTTGGGCAGGGTGCCCGTTACCGCGTCGCCCAGCTGCCACACCAGCTCCTTGCGTGCCCGCTGCTCAGCCTGGGCACAGCGCTGTGCCCAGATGTCCCGGGCCACCTGCCGGCGCATCGAAGCCTTGCCCGCGGCGTCGGCTGCACGCTCCTCGTCGCCGTGGTGACGGTTGATCTCCAGTTCAATGGTCAGCTGCCGGATGGGGTGCGGCTCCACGGCCTGCACGAAACCGGTGTACTGCCCCACTTCCAGCGGCGGCAGCGCGTAGAACTGCGCCCCCGCCCGGAAGCCCTCGGCCCGGTTCACCGCCAGCAATTCAAAATCCGGGTCGGTCACCGGCACCACATGGTACTCCTGTACCAGCTGCTCATACAGCGCCGAAAAGCCGCCCAGAATGGTGCGGTTCACCGCCTCAGTCAGCAGACCGTCCTCTTCCTGCGGCGCGTCCGGCCCTGCCTGCACCTGTGCAATGGCTGCCGCCAGTTCCTCGGCACCGGCTGTGAATACCAGACGGCAGTCGCCCGGCTCAGCCATGCCAAAATGTTCCAGTTTCATCCTCTCTTCCCCTTTCAGCGGGCAATGCCCACGGTCAGCACCAGCAGGGTCACACCCAGCACGGCATACAGCACCTCGGCTCCCAGCGTGGCCCGGTCGCCTTCCACGTACATCTTCTCCGGGGCGTCGGGGTCATAGTATAAGGTGACGGTATCCCCCACCGCAAAGCTCTTGCCCCGCGCAGGCTTCGGGTAGTGCAGCCGATGGCTGCCGCCTGCGGTGGTAAAGGCCAGCACATAGGCACCACCATCCCGGCTCTGCACGGTGCCCTCCACCGTGGCCGTGACCTTCTGCCCCTGCGTGCACAGCCTGCGCCGTGCCAGCACACTGCGCAGCGCCATAAAGAACATGATGCCTGCCCCCAGCAGGAAAATGATAACATTGAACATTCTGTTTTCCCTCATTTTCTCGGCAGCCGCTTTCCCGCTCCGGGGCGCACCGGGCCGACACCGCACCACTGCCGGTATGGCAGCAAGCGGGCCGCGCAGCGGTGTGCTGCGGTGTGCAAAAGCAGCTTCTTAGTCTGCGCATACAGGAGCACCCGCAGCGCGTCCTGTTTATTGTATCACACTTTGGCGAAAATTTCGCCCTGCAGCGGCTATTCAGAGTGCATCAATTTTGCCGCAAAAATTTGTCGATAAAATCTGAAAATAATGCTTGACATTCTTCGTATATCTGGTATAATAACTATCGTTCCGAGCGACACAGCTCACGAACACAACAGAATATGCGGATATGGCGGAATTGGCAGACGCGTTAGATTCAGGTTCTAATCGGGGCAACTCGGTGGAGGTTCAAGTCCTCTTATCCGCACCAAGAAAAACCAGTACACAATGTGTACTGGTTTTTCTTTTTCGGTGCGGAAGAGGACTTGAACAGCAACGACGACGACCGCAGCCAGCGGCTGAAACAGGGAGGAGTTGTTGGGGCCGCGTTCTGATTTTTCAAAGCCCTGCCAAGGGGCTGCAGAAAAATCAGCAAACGCAACCCGTCAGGCCCTGCGCAGCAGGGCAAGCAATCAGCCCGGTGGGCTGTTGCTTAGCCCGCGGTTCCCAACCTGTAGGAATGTCTACCGGGAGGCCTGCCGCTAAAATTGAAAAAACACCGCCTATCTGCGTAATGAAACGCAGGTGGGCGGTGTTTTGCTCTATTGGCGTAGGACTTGCCTCGGATACGGCTCATGCAAGGCTTTCAATGATCTCCGCACACTTTTCAATGCCGATGACCCCACTATCCAGTGCAATATGATAGTTGGCGGCATCGCCCCATTTCATATTGGTATAGAAGCGGTAATAAGTAGCGCGGCGCTTGTCCTTCTCCTTCAGACGGGCCTCGGGAGATTTCTCCCGCTCGCCGTAGACCCGCACGATGCGGTCAGCCCGGAACTTCATGTCCGCGTGGACAAAGACCTTCAGGCAGTCGGTGCGGTCCTGCAGGATAAAATCGGCGCAGCGTCCCACAATGACGCAGGGCTCTTTTTCTGCCAGTTCCCGGATGATCCGGTATTGCAGCTTCCAAAGCAGGTCCTCGTTGGTGGGGCCGAAGCTGCGGTTGGTGAAGGCGGAGGCGAGGAAGCCGCCGGGGGTGTACTCTCCGGCCTCCTTGACGTAGTTTTCGTCAAAGCCGCTTTCGGTAGCCAGTTTCTGGATCAGTTCGGCGTCGTAGCACCGGATGCCCAGATGCTCTGCCACCAGTTTGCCGATGGTTCTGCCGCCGCTGCCAAACTCGCGGCTGATGGTGATGATGCGTTTTTCCATTAGACTTCTCCTTTCGTGCTCAGTTCACGGTAGGTCTTGCAGATCAGATAGCCTGCAATCATGAAGGTGAGGATATCCGACATGGGCATGGAGTACAGCACGCCGTCCAGCCCGAAGAACCGGGGCAGCAGCAGGGCAAAGCCCACGCCGAACACCACCTCACGCACCATGGACAGGGCGGTGGATTCTGCCGCCTTGCCCATGGCCTGCAAAAAGATGAAGCAGGCCTTGTTGACACAGGCCAGAACGATCATGCACAGGTAGATGCGGAAGGACTTCACGGCAAAATCGGTGTAGTAGACGCTCTCGTTGGCGGCACCGAACAGGGCGATGAGCTGCCGGGGAAGCAGCTCCACCAGCACCAGTGCAACGGCACCCACGGTGGCTTCTGCCAGCAGCAGTTTCGTGAACAGCTCCTTCACACGGTCGGGCTTTTTAGCCCCCATGTTGAAGCCCACCACGGGGATGCAGCCAGCCGCCATGCCCACCACGATGGAAATGACGATCTGGAAAAACTTCATCACGATGCCAACAACTGCCATAGGGATCTGGGCGTACTGCTCCTGCCCGAACACGGCATCCAGTGCACCGTATTTGCGGATCATGTTGTTGATGGCTGCCATAGCCGCCACAAGGCTGATCTGGGACAGAAAGCTGGTCATGCCAAGGGTCAGGGTACGGCCGCAGATGGAGCCCTTCAGCCGGTAGTCACCCTTTTCAGGGCGAATGATCTTCATGTGCAACAGATACCACACTGCCAGCGCTGCGGTGACCAGCTGACCGATGACGGTAGCCACCGCTGCGCCCATCATGCCCCAGCGGAAGCCGAAAATGAAGATGGGGTCCAGAATGATGTTCAGCGCCGCACCCGCAAGGGTGGACACCATGGCAAAACGGGGGTTGCCATCCGCGCGGATGATGGGGTTCATGGCCTGCCCAAACATATAAAAGGGCACGCCAAGCGTGATATAGAAGAAATACTCCTGCGAGTGGTGATAGGTCTCAGCGTTCACCGTTCCACCGAACATGGCAAGAATGGTGTCTGCAAAAACCAGATAGAGGATGATCAGCACAATGCTGCTGACAAGACACATCACCACCGCATTGCCGACGCTCCGCTTTGCCTTGGGAACCTCGTTCTGCCCAAGGCTGATGCTGACGAAGGCGCAGCAGCCATCACCGATCATCACGGCAATGGCCAGCGCTACCACTGTCAGGGGGAACACGACGGTATTGGCGGCGTTGCCATAAGAGCCGAGATAGCTGGCGTTTGCAATAAAGATCTGATCCACGATGTTGTACAATGCGCCGACCAGCAGCGAAATAATGCACGGGATCGCGTATTTCTGCATCAGCTTGCCGATGTGCTCCGTGCCGAGGAATTGATTGGAACTTTCCATGGGATTCACCTTTACCTTTCCATTTTGGGGCAAACAAAAACAACGGGCAGCCCTCATGCAACCGGTTTTACGCATGAGTGCTACTCGTTGTACGAAATCATTATAGCCTGCCCGCGGGGGATTTGCAAAGGCAGTTTTGCACAAGATTTGTACTGGGCATTCTGCGCAGATTGCACGAGGCAAACTTTGTGGAAGATGCCCTTTGAAGCCAGCCGCCCAGTCGTGGTACAATATAACAGAGAGCAAAAGTACGCTGGGAAGTCTGTTTTTGCAGCCTTTCCATATAAGGAAAAGAGGAAAATACCATGTCACGGTTTCAGGCGGGAGCGCTGGTGGTCTACGGAAATCTGGGAGTGCACGAGGTGGAAGGGGTCGGGCTGCGGCGCTTTTGCGATGAGCCCGCCAGAGAGTATTACACCCTCCGGCCTTATTTTTCGGATTCTCACGACCGCAGCTATATCCCCACGGAAAAGGAAGCGGCGTTGCGCCCGGTGACCCCGGCACAGCAGGCAGCAGCCGACCTTGCACGCATCAAAGCGGAGAAGCTGCCCATCCCGGCGGGGGTACAGACAGCGCTGGCAGAACACTATCAGGCGCTGCTGCACACCAATGATTTTTACCAGTACCTGACCCTGTTCAAGGAACTGGGGCAAAAGCAGACCCAGCAGCAAAGCCGCGGCCGAAAGATCAACGCCATGGATGCGTACTTTTACCAGATGGTAGAGCGTGTCCTGCGGGAGGAGCTGGCGGTGGCGTTTGGGGAATCGCAGCAGGAGGCAGGCAGACGGCTTCTGGAGGTTTTGCGCTAAAGCTGCATGGTAATTTTTACCAACAAATGCAAAGGCTCTTTTTGTGTAGAATCGCCTTTGCATTTATTTTTTGCGTTTTTTATAATAAGAATAGGACGCTGCAATGCTGTAATTTGCAGCGATAAGACTTCTTTTGGATTGGAGAGAAGAACATGAAACGAGTAAAATCCGCCTGCATCTGCCAGACCCTGCACTTTACACTGAAGGACGGTCTGGATCACCTTTATGCCGTCAAACAGGTCAAGGAAGAGGTAGCGACCTATAAGAAAAACATGGAGCGCAACCACACAAAGTATAAGATCGTGGAGCAGACCGAGCAGCCGGACGGCTCTATCATCATAAAGATCATCAAGCAGTACAACGCCGCACCTGTGGGCGATTATCTCAACTGATTTCCGCAACGAAAAGACCGCTTCCGTTCAAAAAACGGAGGCGGTCTTTTGCGTCCGGCAGATCTATCACTGGTCGAAAGGATCGAGAAACGTTTAAATTATTCTATCATCGTATATTTTGAAAGTTAATCATATACTTTTTGGTGCGTATCCACGGTCTGCATGGCTTCGCTCAGGGGATAGAGCCCATTTAAAAATCTGCGGAAAATATAAAAAGCAAGTGCATCCCCTCTCCATCAAAAATTTTGGTTTTCGAGAAAAAGTGTTGCACTTGCTTTTCTTTATGTGAGATCTCGGTTTGAATTATCGCGTAATATCGTCAAACCAAAGAGTGCTGTATTTTGCAGCAGCCCCTTTGATTTTATGACCGCGATTTTCCAAAGCAGCGCTATGCCGTGTGCGGTCACGCCCAGTTTTTCCGCCCATAGCGGGTGGTCAACAGGCAGATCTCCTTTTGAAGCTTCTTGGTCAGCTGGGTCTTTTTCAGCCGCCAGCGCCAGTTCTGGCCCACGGTGGAGGGCTGATTGATGCGGGCAGAATTGTCCAGCCCCAGCCAGTCCTGCATGGGAACGATGCAGGTCGCCGCTGCGCTGCGCAGGATCAGTGCGATCATGCTTTTATAGAGCTGCTCTTCCGGGGTGGCGTAGTTGTACAGGTAGTCCCGCACCATGGCACGCTCGGCATCGGTGATGGTCTGGTACCACGACACCAGTGTCTCGTTGTCGTGGGTGCCGGTATAGGCCACGCTGTTCACAGGGTAGTTGTGGGGCAGGTAGTCGCTGGCGCTGCCGGTGTCCCGGGAGTCAAAGGCAAATTCCAGCACCTTCATGCCGGGGAAGCCGCTGTCTCGCACCAGCTGACGGACCGTCTCGCTCATATAGCCAAGGTCCTCTGCAATGATCTCCCGCTTGCCCAATGCCTGCTCCACGGCGCGGAACAGCTCGATGCCGGGACCCTTCTCCCAGTGGCCCTCTGCCGCAGTCTCGCTGCCGTAGGGGATGGAGAAATACTCATCGAAGCCGCGGAAGTGGTCGATGCGCACCACATCGTACAGCTCGAAGCAGTACCACAGGCGGGTGATCCACCACTGATAGCCGGTTTCGCGGTGGGCTTCCCAGCGGTAGAGCGGATTGCCCCAGAGCTGACCGGTGGGCGAAAATCCATCCGGGGGAACGCCCGCCACCGCCGTGGGGATGTTGTCCTTGTCCAGCTGGAACAGCCCCGGGTTTGCCCATGCGTCCGCCGAGTCCAGCGCCACATAGATGGGGATATCGCCGATGATCCGGATGCCTTTGCTGTTGGCGTAGGCTTTCAGCCTGCGCCACTGCTCGTCGAACTTGAACTGGAGATACTTGTGGTACTCCACCTCAAAATACAGCTCCCGGCGGTAATAGTCCATGGCAGGCTGCCAGCGCAGACGGATGTCCTCGGCCCACTCGATCCACAGCTTGCCCTCAAAGCGGTCCTTCACCGCCATGAACAGGGCAAAATCATCCAGCCACCACTTGTTTTTCTCACAGAATGCCGTAAACACTTCGTTGTGGCCGATGTCGCTGCGGGAGTACGCCAGCCGCAGCAGACGGCCGCGCTCGGTATACAGGCGGCTGTAATCAATGTCGTCTGCCTTGCGGCCGAAGTTTGCCTTTTTGCACTCGGCGGCGGTCAGCACCCCTTCCTCCACCAGTGCATCCAGACTGATGAAATAGGGGTTGCCCGCAAAGGCGGAAAAGCTCTGATACGGGCTGTCGCCGTAGCTGGTCACACCCAGCGGCAGGATCTGCCAGTAGGTCTGCCCGGCTTCCTTGAGCCAGTCCACAAAGTCGTATGCCTCCTGCGAAAAGCAGCCGATGCCGTAAGGGGACGGCAGACTGCTGATGGGCAGCAAAATGCCTGCACTTCTCTGCATCTTCGATTCCCTTCCTTTATAATTCGATCAAAATACCTGCATGGTCGGATACCTGCGGCTCCTGCAAGCCGTTGAACACCACCCGGCTGCTTTTTACAGGCACCGCTTTGGAGCACCAGATCTGGTCGATGCGCTTTTTTGCCGCCGCGTCCGGGGCATCCCGCCAGCCATCGATGGCCTGCACAACGGTGTAGCCATCATCCCGCTGCTGCGCCAGACGATAGGTGTCCTGCCAGCCGCTGCGGAGGATGAGGTCATAGCCTTCCCCCCGCACGTCGGCTTCACTGTTGAAGTCCCCCAGCAGAAAGGCGGTCTGTTTTGCGCCCGCTGCCTGCGACAGCGTTTCCCACTGGGCAGCGAACGGCTCCTCTTCGTCCTTCCACCAGCCCATGTGCACCGTATAATACCAGACGTCTCCTGCACAGACGCCCAGTGTGCGGCGGGTCTTCCAGTTGCTGTAATCGTTTGTTTTGCTCAGCAGCAGGTTTTCGGCTGCGGTGATGGGCGCACGGCTGAACACCGCCGCGCCCTCATCGTAAATATCGTAGCCGACCTTTGCCGGGAGCCAGTTCCAGTAGTAGTGCACGCCCCGCTGTTCCAGCATCCGGGCCACCGCTGCGGCGTGGTTGTCCGCTTTCAGCGGCACCCTATTGCCAGGGCAGGGATAGTACCCCGCCGGAGCGTCCCCCAGCAGCGGAGCGGCGGCGGTCTGGTTCACCTCCTGCAGGGCGAACACCTCCGGCTGCTCCGCTGCGATGAAGTTTACAAAGATCTCCCGCTTGGCCTCATAGTCCGGCTCGATGAGGCTGTGGGTATTCAAAGTCAGCAGTTTCATAGTTTTTTACAAAATATCGTTGATATCAGATTTCAGAACGTCTGCCTTGGGGCCGTACACAGCCTGAATGCCGTCGCCCTTCACCAGCAGGCTCAGGGCACCCTCAGCCTTCCATGCGGCAAGGTCGGCCACCTTGGCGGGGTCCTTTACGGTAACGCGCAGACGGGTCATGCAGGCATCCACCAGCACGATGTTCTCACGGCCGCCCAGCAGGGCGATGATGCGCTCGGCCTGACCGTTGTCGGCCTTTTTGTCGGCCTTCTTCTCGGTCTTTGCATCGGCAGCGGAATCGTCCGCGTTGTCATCGGTATAGTTGCCCAGACGGCCCGGCGTAGCCAGCTTGAGCTTGCCGATCATGAAGTACGCCACGAAATAGCCGATGACAAAGAACGCGATCACGCAGATCACAAAGTTGATGATATCGCCGCCCAGACCGGCCTGCAGGGACATGGGGATGCGGGTAATGAATTCCAGATTGCCGAAGGAGTGCAGGCGCAGATGGATGATGCCTGCCATGGCGAACGCACAGCCCTGCAGCAGTGCGTACACGATGTACAGCGGCATGGCGCAGAACATGAACATGAATTCCAGCGGCTCGGTGACGCCGGTCAGGAACACGGCCAGTGCGGTGGAGATGAACATGGACTTATAGTTTGCGCGCTTGTCGGCGTCCACACGGCGGTACATGGCCAGTGCGATGCCCAGCAGCAGACCGGTAGCGCCGATCATCTGGCCTACCTTGAAGCGGGCGGGGGTGACAGTAGCCAGCAGGTTGTTGTATGCAGCCATGTCACCGGCCTTCTTGAAGTTGATGAGGTCGTTGGCCCATGCCAGCCACAGCGGGTCCTGACCAAATACCTGACTGCCTGCGTTGACGCCGGTGGCGATGGTGTAGGTGCCGCCGAAGGAGGTGTAGTTCATGGGGATGGTCAGCATGTGGTGCAGACCAAAGGGCAGCAGCAGACGCTCCAGCGTGCCATAGATGAACGGAGCCAGAACGGGAGAGGTCTCGGAAGAGTTGGCGATCCAGATGCCGAAGTTGTTGATGCCGGTCTGGACCACAGGCCAGAACAGCGACAGCAGGATGGAAATGACCACCGAGTAGGCAATGACCACCATGGGCACGAAGCGCTTGCCGTTGAAGAAAGCCAGTGCATCCGGCAGCTTGCGGAAGTTGTAGTATTTATTGTAAGCCACACCGCCCACAAAACCGGCGATGATGCCCACAAACACGCCCATGTTCAGGGCCGGAGCACCCAGCACGGAGGTAAAGTAGCCGTTAACGGCGATTTCCTGCCCGAACAGGGTGTGGGTCACGGCATTGGGGTCTGCCAGCATGGCGCTGGTGACGCCGAAGATGTTGCCGGTGATCACATTGATGAGGGCAAATGCCAGCACGGCCGCGAAGGCACCGCCTGCACGCTCCTTTGCCCAGCTGCCGCCGATGGCCACGGCGAACAGGATGTGCAGGTTGTTGATGACTGCCCAGCCGATATTCTCCATGGTGGTGCCGATGGTCATGACTGCTGCGATGTCGCCGCCGCCCATCTGCACCAGCTTGCCCAGACTGATCATCAGACCGGCAGCGGGCATGACGGCGATGACCGTCATCAGCACCTTGCCCAGCTTTTGTAAAAAGTCGAAGTTGATGAGCCCCTTTTTGCCCGGAGCCGCTTTTGTTGTTGCCATGATGTTCCTCCTTATTCCTTTTGCATCGTTTTACGCAAGTGTTGCATTATGTTTGCGTAACTTTACGCAACAAGAATAATCCAACTCCGCAATTTTTACAAGAGTTTTCTATAGCAAAAATAAGCTTTCTACGTTTTCCACAACACAGTAAAAGATTCTTTGTGAAAGTTGTCGAAGGTACGCAGAGTGACGCATTGCACGATTTGCGCAACTCTTTGCGCAAACATTGACATTGCGTGCAAACGGCTTTACAATAGAAGCAATATCGATTCGGGAGGAACAGATCATGGCAGTTACCATCAAGGATGTCGCCGCAGCAGCGGGGGTCTCCCCCTCCACGGTGTCCCGCACCTGCAAGGACAGCCCTTCCATCAGCCGGGACACCAAGGAGCGGGTGCGCCGCATCATGGCACAGCTGGGCTATGAGCCGAACTTTGAAGCCGAACCAGTGGAAGCTTTTTCCAAGACCATCGGCATCATTCTGCCCTCCTCCCAGCGGGACGTCTACGAAAATGCATTCCATCTGGAGATCATCCGCGGCATCGGGCAGTTCTGCAACCAGCGGCGGTATGTGAACACGGTCATCACCGGGCAGGATGATGCAGAGGTTCTGGACGCCATCCAGAGCATGGTGGCCAACGCGCAGGCAGATGGTTTCATCCTGCTCTACTCCAAAAAGGACTGTCCTGTGGCGGCCTATCTGCGCAACGAAGGGCTGCTCCACGTCATTGTGGGCAAGGCGGCGCAGTCCGCCAACCAGACCATCTATATCGACAACGACAACGCCCTTGCCGGAGAGGAAGCCGCCGACTACCTCTATGAGATGGGCCACCGCCGCATTGCCTATTTTGGTGTCAGCAATGCCATGCTGTTTTCGGCAGAGCGTAAGCGCGGTTACCAGATGTCCCTGCTCAAGCATGGCATCACCCCCCGCGAGCAGGACTGTGTGGAGATCGACACCCTGAACGATGCGTACGAAGAAACGCTGAAGGCCCTGCTCACCGCGCCGGACCGCCCCACCGCCATGCTGGTCAGCGATGATATTCTTGCTGTGGTGCTGGAACAGTTCTGCGGCAAACTGGGGCTGCACGTCCCGAAAGACCTTTCCATCGTTTCTTTCAACAACTCGCTGTTCTCCCGCATCACCAGCCCGCAGCTGACCACCGTGGACGTGAACCCCTACCAGCTGGGCATGGAAGCGGCCAGCCAGACCATCAACCACATCGAGAACCCGAATCTTCTGGCAACCAAGATCATTGTGCCGCACCGGCTCATCCTACGGGAGAGCAGCTGCCCGCCGCCGGATGTCTGATGTGCAAAAAACGAGGCCGTTCCCTCTCTTTTCCAGAGAGGCAGAACGGCCTCGTTTTGCTTATTTTTTCCGGTACTCCCGGGGCGTCATGCCGAAGTGTGCCTTGAACGCCCGGTTAAAATAGGAGAGGTTCTCAAACCCGCACCGGGAAGCGATGGTCAGAACCGTCTCATCCGTGGCCTGCAGCGCTTCGGCGGCGGTGTTGAGCCGGTACTCGTTCAGAAAGGCCACAAAGCTCTGTCCGGTCATCTGCCGGAACCACCGCATAAAATGGCTGGCGCTGAAGGAGCAGACCCCGGCGGCATCGGCGACCCGGAGCGCCTCGGCATAATGAGCCGAGAGCCATTGCAGGAGCGTTTTCAGCCGCTGGGTGTCGGCTGTCTCGGCGGCAAGCCGCTGCCGGCCCTGTGCAAGGAGCAGGGCAAGAAACCGCAGCAGCGCCCCCTTGACCTGCAGTTCATAGCCGGGGAGCTTGGCACGGTTGGCATCCTCCACCTCCCGCAGGCAGGCGGCGGCCTGCAGATAGCACAAATCGTTCGGGGTCAGCCGCGCAGGCAGTGACAGTCGCCCGCTTTGCAGCGGAAGCAGATATTTCTCGGCGCAAAGGTCCTCTGCGCCGCCCAGAAGCTCCAGCTCAAAAATGATATTTTCGTATTCCATGCACTGCCCCTCGGCCTGCCGCAGGGCATGAAGGGTGCCGGGCGTAAAAATAAAGATGTCCCCCATGCGGGCCGGGCAGCTCTCAGCGCCCACCTGCACCAGCCCTGTGCCACGCTTGACAAAGACCAGCTCCATGCTCTCCTGCCAGTGGAGCGCCACCTGCGGAAAGTCCCCCGGAATGGTGCAGGGATACAGATTGAAGGGAAACCGCACGGCACCGTGCTGCTTGGTCTCCTGCAAAGATGCCTGATTTTGCATCGTTTCACCTCCTGATGATAGGATTGTACCACAGTCTGCGCTTTTTAGGCAAGATTTTGATTGTTTTATGTGGTATATCTGGAAGTACAGATGTCAAACCTGTTTTCCGCAAGGTGTATTTGAAAACAAAGAAAATGACGAATATTCCGCAAGCACAAGCGGGCTCTAAGGCAAAGAGCCGCAGGGATCCTTTGTGGATCTCAAGGCTGTTTCACGCAAGATCCAGCTGTGCTTGTAGAAACAGACTAATTTTCGACTTTTCAGATACACTCTAACAAAGGAGGATGCATTTATGAGCTTTACCGAAACGTTACAGGGTCTCACGGGCAAGCCGCTGGCGGACTGCACGAATCAGGAGCTGTATCTCGCGCTGCTGGAACTCGTCCGGCAGAAGAGCGCCGACCGTGTGCAGCCGGTCACCGGCCGCAAGCTGTACTATATCAGCGCCGAATTTCTCATCGGCAAGCTGCTGTCCAACAACCTCATCAATCTGGGACTGTACGATGAAGCCCGGGATGCACTGGCTGCCGCCGGCAAGAGCCTTTCCGATATCGAAGAGGTGGAGCCGGAACCCTCTCTGGGCAACGGCGGTCTGGGCCGTCTGGCGGCCTGCTTCCTCGACTCTCTGGCAACGCTGAACCTGCCCGGCGACGGCGTGGGCCTGCGGTATCACTTCGGCTTGTTCCATCAGTCCTTTGAGGACGGCGTGCAGAACGAAAAGCCCGACCCGTGGCTCACCGCCCACAGCTGGGCCGAAAAGACCGACATCACCTATCCGGTGGAGCTGGCGGGCAAAGAGTACACTGCCCGGCTGTACAAGCTGGCCGTCACTGGCTACGAGGGCCGCACCAACACCCTGAACCTGTTTGACCTTGATACCATCGATGAGAGCATCGTCCACGACGGCATTGCCTTCGATAAAACTGCCATCGACAAAAACCTGACCCTCTTCCTCTACCCGGACGATTCCGATGAGGCAGGCCGCCGCCTGCGGGTGTACCAGCAGTACCTGATGGTCTCTGCCGGTGCCCAGCTCATTCTGGCCGAGTGTGCCGCCCGGGGCTGCGATTACCACGATCTGGCCGACTACGCCGCCATCCAGATCAACGACACCCACCCCAGCATGGTCATCCCGGAGCTGATTCGGCTGCTGGGCGAAAAGGGCATCGAATTTGAGGAAGCCGTAAAGATCGTCACAAAGACCTGCGCCTACACCAACCACACCATTCTGGCCGAAGCACTGGAAAAGTGGCCCCGCGCCTATCTGGATGCCGTTGTACCCCAGCTGATGCCCATTATCGAAAAGCTGGACGCGCTGGCCCGCACCCGCACCAAGGACGAGAGCCTTGCCATCATCGACAAGGACGACCGGGTGCACATGGCCCACATGGACATCCACTTCACCCACTCCACCAATGGCGTGGCGGCGCTGCACACCGAGATTTTGAAAAATTCCGAGCTGCACGGCTTCTATGAGCTGTACCCGGAAAAGTTCAACAACAAGACCAACGGCATCACCTTCCGCCGCTGGCTGCTGGAATGCGACCCCCGCCTGACCGCCGCACTGGAACAGCACATCGGCTCCGGCTTCCGCAAGAACGCTGCCGAGCTGGAAAAGCTGCTGGCTTTTGCCGATGACGAAGCTGTGCTGGACCAGCTGACCGCCGTGAAGAAGGCCAACAAGGAAGCACTGGCAGACTGGCTGCTGCGCACCCAGAAGGTGAGCGTGAACACCGATGCCGTGTTCGACATCCAGTCCAAGCGCCTGCACGAGTATAAGCGCCAGCAGCTGAACCTGCTGTATCTCATCCATCAGTACTACGAGATCAAGGCCGGGCACCTGCCCGCTGCTCCGCTGGTGAGCATCTTCGGTGCCAAGGCCGCACCTGCCTACACCATTGCAAAGGACATCATCCATGCGCTGCTGACCCTGTCCAAGGTCATCGCCGCAGACCCGGAGGTGTCCCAGTGGCTGCAGGTGGTCTTTGTGGAGAACTACAACGTCACCGCCGCCGAAAAGCTGATCCCGGCCTGTGACCTGTCCGAGCAGATCAGCCTTGCCTCCAAGGAAGCCTCCGGCACCGGCAACATGAAGTTCATGCTGAACGGCGCGCTGACGCTGGGCACCATGGACGGTGCCAATGTGGAGATCAGCCAGCAGGTGGGCGAGGAGAACATCTATATCTTCGGTCAGACCTCCGATCAGGTCATCCACCGCTACGCCGTGGGTGACTACGACCCCGCCCAGTGGGTGGAGGGGGATGCCAACATCCGCCGCGCCATCAACTTCCTCACCGGCCCGGAGATGCTGGCCGCCGGTCACGCCGAAAACCTGACCCGCCTGCACAACGAGCTGATCCATAAAGACTGGTTCCAGACCCTGCCGGACTTCAACGCCTACGTCGTGCGCAAGGGGCAGGCCCTCAGTGATTACGCCTGCGACCCGAAGGGCTGGCGGCGCAAGTGTCTGGTGAACATTGCCAAAGCAGGCATGTTCTCCTCCGACCGCACCATTGCCGAGTACGACCGGGACATCTGGCATCTGGGCAAATAATTTTTCCTGAACTGCGTTCCACCATCATTTTCTCAAAGGCTGCTGCACGGCAAAAAGCGTGCAGCAGCCTTTTTGTATAACGAAAAGGCCCTTCCTGTTTGTCAAGCAGGGAGAGCCTGTATCTATTCGGCATTGCCGCTGTTTGCGGAGAAAGCGGTCTGTCGGCCTTTCCTTTATCCTTTCCACCCTCTGGCAGAGGGGTCCAGCATTTCGGCGGCAGAATAAACAAGGGCGTTGCAGATGGCTGCGGCCACATTGCTGCCGCCCTTGCGGCCCATGGCAGCAATGGCAGGCACGCCGTGCTGTTCGCAGACCGCAAAGAGGGTCTCCTTGCTTTCCACCACGTTCACAAAGCCCACCGGCACACCGATGACCAGCGCAGGCCGCAGCCCGGCTTCTATTTCTTCCGCGATGGTCAGCAGGGCTGTGGGCGCATTGCCCACGGCAAGGATGGCCCCCGGGTGCTCCCGGGCAGCGCGGTGCATGGCAGCCACGGCGCGGGTGGTGCCCGCCTGCTTTGCCGCTTCGGCCACAGCGGGGTCGGCCATGTAGCAGACGGCCTCACAGCCCAGCTTTGCAAGGCCCGGTCTGGAAATGCCCGCCAGCGCCATGTTGGTGTCGGTGACGATCACCGCACCCCTCTGCAGGGCCCTGACAGCGGCCTGCACCGCGCCAGGAGTAAAGCGCAGATTTTTTGCGTAGTCGAAATCGGCAGTGGTGTGGATGACCCGTTTGACCACCGCAGCCGTCTCCGGCGGCGGGGTCAGGCCCAGCTCGTCCAGTTCCCTTGTGATAATGGAGATGCTCGTCCGTTCAATGTCGGCGGGCAGATGATGCTGCGGTGTCATGCGTTCTCTCCTTTCGGTCCGGCAAGGCCCATAGCGGCGTAAACGGCAGGCAGGTCCAGCGCCGCACGCACGCCGTCTGCCAGCAGGTCAAACTGCTGCTGACGGTATTGTTCCATGGGGATGAGGTCGGCCCCGGCCGGGTCAATCCCCTTCTTTCTGCACAAAAAAGTGGTCAGTTTTTCGGTCAGTTCGCCGGTGTCGAACAGCCCATGCAGGTAGGTGCCGAACACATTGCCCTGCACACAGCCCTCCGGCGTGCCGTCTGCAAGGGTGCAGAACGCACCGCCCCGCACCTCGGTGCGGCCTGCGTGGATCTCGTAGCCCGTGAGCGCTGCCCCGGCAAAGGGGGCAGCGGCAGCGCGGGCTGCGGTCTGAGTCAGGTGCTTTTCGGTGCCGAACACCGTCGTGGTGGGCAGCAGGCCAAGGCCCCGCAGGGTGCAGGGGGTGCCGCTCTCCTCCCCTGCCGGGTCGCAGAGCCGTTCGCCCAGCATCTGATAGCCGCCGCACACACCCAGCACCGGTGTACCGGCTGCCGAAAGCCTGAGCACCGCCGCTTCCAGTCCGCTTTCCCGCAGCCAGCGCAGGTCGTCCATGGTGTTCTTGGTGCCGGGCAGGATGACGAGATCCGGCGCGCCCAGCTGGCGGGTGTGCTGCACATACCGCACGCCCAGCAGCGGGTGCTGTTCCAATGGGATAAAGTCGGTGAAGTTGGACACATGTGGCAGGCGCAGGATGGCGATATCCAGCGGCTTGACGGCGTTTTTTGCTTCCAGACGGTCCGAGAGAGAATCCTCGTCCTCGATCTCCACCCGCAGATACGGCACCACACCCACTACGGGCAGGTGCGTTTTTTCTTCCAGCATGGCAAGGCCGGGCCGCAGGATCTCCACATCGCCCCGGAACTTGTTGATGATGAGCCCCCTGATGCGGGCACGCTCGTCGGCTTCCAGCAGCTCCACGGTGCCGTACAGCTGCGCGAATACGCCGCCCCGGTCGATATCGCCCGCCAGCAGCACCGGTGCATCCACCAGCTTTGCAAGGCCCATGTTGACGATATCATCCGCCTTCAGGTTGATCTCTGCCGGGCTGCCCGCGCCTTCGATCACGATGATGTCGTTCTCGGCGGCAAGGCTGTTGTAGGCTTCCAGAATGTCCGGGATAAGGCTGCGCTTCATCCTGAAATAATCGGCGGCGGACATCTGGCCCCGGGCTCTGCCATTTACGATGACCTGACTGCCCACATCGCTGCTGGGCTTGAGCAGGATGGGGTTCATCCGCACATCCGGTTCTGTGCCCGCAGCCTGCGCCTGCACCACCTGCGCACGGCCCATCTCCGCGCCATCGCGGGTGACGAAGCTGTTCAGAGCCATGTTCTGGCTTTTAAAGGGTGCCACACGGTAGCCGTCCTGCGCAAAGATGCGGCACAGCGCCGCGCACAGCAGGCTTTTGCCCGCACCGCTCATGGTGCCCTGCACCATAATGCATTTTGCCTTGCTCATTGTGCCACCTCCGGCAGGGTTTCGGCCAGCAGTGCAAGCAGCTGCCGGTTCTCGTTTTCTGTGCGCACGGCGGTGCGGTACCAGCCTGCGTCCAGACCCGGATAGTTGCCGCAGCTGCGCAGCACTGCGCCCTTGTGCCGCAGCGCAGCGCCCAGCGCTTCCGGTGCCCGGAACAGCAGATAGTTGGCCCGGCCCTCGATCACCCGCAGGCCCAGCGCCCGCAGGCCGTCTGCCAGCACAGGCCGCTGTGTTTCGATCAATGCACGCACCTGCGCCACATAGTCCGTCTCGTCCAGCGCGGCGATGCCTGCCGCCTGCGCCAGACCGGACACCGCCCACGGCTGGCCCGCTGCCTGCATCCGGGCAAGCAACTCTGTATCAGAGCACAGGCAATAGCCCAGACGCACGCCTGCCATGCCGTAAAGCTTGGTGAAGGCTTTTAAAATAATCAGTTTTTTGCTGTTTTTCAGCAGATGCTTTGCCGAAAGGCCTTCGCCCTCCGGCAGAAAATCCAGAAAGCATTCGTCCATGGCCAGCACTGCACCCACGGCCTCGCATCTGCGCAGCAGGGCCTCCACAAGGGCAGGCCGGACCAGCTGACCGGTGGGGTTGTTGGGCTGACAGAGGAACACCAGATCGATGCCCGGGTGCACTGCATCAAGGATGGCGTCCGTCACCGCAAAATCGTTTTCCTCCTGCAGAAAATGCCGCTCCACCCTGCAGTCCACAGTTCCCAGTGCCGTGGCGTACTCGGCAAAGGTGGGTGCCGTCACAAGGGCGGTGCGGGGCTTTTCGGCCAGCGCCAGCCGGAAGATGAGGTCTGCCGCACCGTTGCTGCACAGCAGCCATTCGGCGGGCACACCCTCAGCCGCAGCCAGTTTTTCACGCAGGGCCCGGCACAGCGGGTCGGGGTAGCGGTCGGCCGTGGCAAGGGACGCCGTAATGGCCTTTGCCACGCCCCCGGGCAGACCCAGCGGGCTGACATTGGCCGAAAAATCCAGCGGGTCGCGGCCAAACTCGGCGCGATAGCCCGCCCAGTCGCCGCCATGGGTCAATTGTTTCATGCAAGGAACCCCCGTATTGCTGCACCCCATGCCAGCGCAAAGCCGCTTGCCACATACATCATGCGGTTGGCGCGCAGGATGTCCTGCGGCTCAATGGGGCGCAGGGCATCGCCGATGGTGGGCTTGGGGTAATATTCGCCAAAATAGTAAGCCGGGCCGGCCAGCTGCACGCCCAGTGCACCGGCGCAGGCGCTTTCGGTCTGGGCGCTGTTGGGGCTGGCGTGGCAGTGCCGGTCCCGCCGCCAGATGCGCCATGCACCCTTGGCATCGTTTCCGGTAAAGGCCGCAGCCGCCACCCACAAAAGGGCGGCAAGGCGGCTGGGGATGTAGTTGGCCACATCGTCCAGCTTCGCGGCTGCACGGCCAAAATAAAGGTACTTCTCGTTCTTGTAGCCCAGCATGCTGTCCATGGTGTTAATGGCCTTGTAGGTCAGCGCCAGCGGTGCCCCGCCGATGAGCATATACAGCAGCGGTGCAATGACGCCGTCGCTGGCATTTTCGGCCACGGTTTCCACCGCAGCCTTGGTCACACCCTCGGCGGTCAGGTCCTGGGTGTCGCGGCCCACGATGCGGCTCACGGCTTTGCGGGCAGCGGGCAGGTCGTTCCGGACCAGCTCGTTATACACATTTGTGCTCTCCTGTGCAAGACCTCTGGCTGCCAGCGCCTGCCCGCACCAGAACATCTGCACGGCAAGGCCCAGCCACGGGCTGAGCTTTGCCGCCGCCAGACACACAAGGCTCGTGACCAGAAAGGTGCCCACCGGCAGGCAGAACGCCGTCATGGCACCGCCCAGCAGCTCTCCCTGCGGGGTGCCGGGCAGGCGGGCGCGCAGGAACTTTTCCAGCCGGGAGATGCATCTGCCCATGAGCACCACCGGGTGCGGCAGCCACGCCGGGTCTGCAAAGAGAGCGTCCAGCACAAAGCCGCCGACAACTGCCTGAAGGATCATGCCCTGCTCTCCTTTGTGTACTGGACGGTCTTCACGAGATACAGCAGATGCTTTTCCGTCCAGTCCTTTGCATCCAGCACAAAGCCGCCCGCGTTGGGCCCGCACCATGCGTAGTAGTCCCTGTGGGGGACGGCAAACCGCTCCATGGCGGCCATCTGGGTGCCGCCGTGGGCCAGAATGACCAGCCGCTCTTCGCCTGCGGCAAGGGCTTTATCGATCAGCTCTGCCACGGTGCGGCAGATGCGATCCGAAAAGTCCGTCTTGCGCTCTCCGTCCGGGCAGGGGCTTTCGCAGTTGGCCTTCACCCATGCCTGATACTCGGGGTCCTTTTCCATCTCGATGAAATTGCGGCCCTCAAAGCTGCCAAAGCACATCTCTTTCAGGCCGTCCACCGGCACAAGCTTTGCCTCCGGGAACAGGATGCGCGCCGTCTGGCTGGTGCGCTGCAGGGTGGAAACATAGACCACATCGGGGTCAAAATCTGCCCGGCGCAGCTGGGCAGCGCCTTCGGGTGAGAGCGGGATGTCGCGCTGGCCCTGATAACGCTTCTGGGCGTTGTATTCCGTCTGGCCATGACGCAGAAGATAGATCAGCATTGAGACAATTCTCCTTTCAAAACCGTTGGGATGCCGCAGAACATCTGCACAACGCACTCTGCCCGTGCGGCCAGCAGGCAGGCAAGCCTGCCCGCCGCCTCGCGGTCGGCACGCTGCTTTGGGTCCATCGGCACAACACCGCCGCCTACCTCGGTGGCGATGAGGATATCGTATTCATGGGCAAGCTTGTCTGCCAAGGCAGACAGGTCGGCGGCATCTGCCGCCAGCTGCTGCACATCGGCCAGCGCCTTGCCGGGAAGCGTTTGCGCAAAGGTGCGCTTGCCGCTGTAGAGCGGCCCGGTAATAAAGATCATAGCAGTCCTCCCCACTGGCAGGCACACAGCGCCGCCAGCATCCAGAGCTCGGCCTTTTGCAAAAACCACCCGGCAAGGTCGCCGGTGATGCCGCCGAACTGCTTCCGGCTCACGGCATGGTAGCGCCAGAGCACCGCCAGCGCTGCCAGCACCAGTGCCCAGCCGCCCAGCGCCGCCATGCCCATGCACAGCACTGCGGCCAGCACCGCCAGCACCCGACGCACCACAGTTTTGTCTGCCGCAGTGGCAAAGGTGTGCGCAAGACCGGTGTTTTTCGCCATGGGGAATGCCGCCACTGCATAGCCCGAAAGCGCCCGTTCCAGCACCAGCGCCAGCGTCCACAGCGCCCCCGCCCGGGGGGTGAACCGCACGCAGGTGCACAGGGCAAAAGTCGCCAGAAAGTAGCTGCACAGCCGGATGACCGCAAAGGCGCCGCAGTGGGGGTCTTTTAATATTTCCAGCTTTTTCGTGCGGTCGCCGTAGCTGGAAAGGGCGTCGCAGGTGTCGGCGTAGCCGTCCAGATGGATGCCGCCCGTCACCCACACAGGCACCAGCGCAAAGCCCGCCGCCTTTGCAAGGCCCGGCAGAGGCAGTGCCCCGCACACGCACCATGCCGCCCCAATCATCACACCGATGAGCGGGAAGGCGCACATGGCGTAGCGCATATTTTTTTCGTTCCAGTCGAACTGCGGCACCGGGATGGCTGAAAACATGGCAAAAGCCACCGCGATGGTCTGCAAAACGATCATTTTTCCACTCCTTTATAGTACACGGGGATGCCGCATACCACCCGCACCACTGCATCGGCCCGGGCGGCAAAGGCATTGTTCACCTGCGCCAGTGCCCGCAGATAGCGGTCTGTATCGCCGGCATAGTCAGCCCCGCCGCTGAATACCTCGTTGGAGACCACGATGAGGTTTTCGCACTGGGCAGAAAGGCTGTCCAGCCCTCGCAGGATGGCAGCGGCGGCATCCTCCCCTGCCCCGGCGGGGTCGTACAGCTCGTTGGCCGCAAGGTTGCCTAGGTCTTCCAGCAGGGCCGTGCCCCGGGCAGGCAGACGCAGCTTTTCCAGATGCAGCGGGCACTCCACCGTTTCAAACTGCTTTGCGGCCCGCATTTTGCGGTGCTTTTCCACCCGGGCGGCACACTCGGCGTCCCATACCTGCATGGTGGCAAGGTACCAGCGGGGGCCGGTGGTCCTGAGCACAAGGCTCTCGGCATATTCGCTTTTGCCGCTGGCTGCGCCGCCCAGCACCAGCGTCAGCATTGGGGCTTGTACGGCTCAATGCCGCCCTCCGCAAAGGAATAGCACCCGCCGTACACCGCCAGTGCCATATCCCACAGCGGGATGCTTGCCACCGCACCGGTGCCCTCGCCCAGATGCAGCCCCGCCGTGATGACGGGTGCCTTGCCCAGTGCTTCCAGCACCATGCGGGCCGCAGGCTCTGCGGAGCAGTGGCTGGCGAACACAGCCTTTGCCGCCGCCGGGCACAGCCGCACGGCGCACAGCGCGGCTACCCCGCTGATAAAGCCATCTGCCAGCACCGGCACCCCGGCCAGCGCCCCGCCCAGAAAGACGCCGCACAGGCCCGCGATGTCAAAGCCGCCCAGCTTGGAAAGCACAT
The DNA here is from genome assembly GCF_048320955.1 of Faecalibacterium sp. 9. NCBI lineage: Bacteria > Bacillati > Bacillota > Clostridia > Eubacteriales > Oscillospiraceae > Faecalibacterium > Faecalibacterium sp. 9. Next base: position 16,555 of record NZ_JBLWGB010000003.1, on the reverse strand, counting down.
CCAGCGGGTCCTCCGGGTCCGGCTCGTTCTTCAGGATGCCGCGGCAGATGGCATCCACCTTGCGGGCAAGCCCCTCGTCCGAAAGGCCCGCACCGCGCCCGGTCATAAGCTCCACGGGCTGGCCCAGCAGCACCGCCGCCACCGCGCTGGAGGTGGTGGTATTGCCAATGCCCATTTCGCCGGTGGCGATGAGCCTGTAGCCATCCTCTGCCAGTTCCCGGGCAAGGGCGATGCCCTCCCCAATGGCCTGCACCGCCTCAGCCCGGCTCATGGCGGGCCCTGCCGTAAAGTCCATCGTCCCGGCAGCAATGCGGCAGTTCCGCACGCCGGGCACCGGTTCGCCTGCCATGCCCATGTCCACGGGCACCACATCACAGTGGGCCGCGCGGGCCATCTGGCACACACTGGTGCGCCGCATTGCAAGGTTTTCGGCCACGGCGCGGGTCACTTCCTGCCCGGTCTGGCTCACCCCCTGCGCCACCACACCGTTGTCCGCGCAGAGCACCGCCACCGCCCGGCGGGAGAGATCAAACTCCGCACTGCCGGTGAGGGCGGCGGCGTCCTCCAGCATGGTCTCCAGCCGGCCCAGCCCGCCCAGAGGCTTTGCAAGGCTGGCCCAGTGGGCGTGTGCCGCTGCGCGGGCGGCTTCGTTGGCCGGGGTGATACCCGCCAAAAGTGCATTCAGTTCCGTTTCGGTCATTTTGGTCATCCTTTTGTTTTGCTGTATCGTTCTGCCGCACGCACAAAGCGTCCCGGCAGGGGCGTGCCCGCCCAGTATAAATGCGGGAAGCCCGCATAGAAATTCTCGTTTGCAAAGCCGCATTCCCACTGCATTTTCTCGTTTTTACGGGCCGTAAATGCAGTGCCGTTTGCGGTGGAATCCCAGTGGTGAAATTCGTGGACGGGCAGGCTTTCTCCCGCGCGGAACAGCATACTGTCCCGCTTTGCGGTCAGGACAGCATAGCCGAACCGCACCAGCCTGCCCGCCCGGACGCCTGCTCCCGGCAGGACGCCCGCCATGGGCCAGCTCTTTCCCTCGGTGTCCTCCAGACTCTGCCCGAGATACAGAAAGCCGCCGCACTCTGCCGCTGTCGGCAGACCGGCGTTCACAGCTTCCCGGATGGAGGCCCGCATGGTTTTATTTTCGCTCAGGGCCTGCGCATACAGCTCCGGGTAGCCGCCGGGCAGATACAGCCCGCAGACTCCCTCCGGCAGGGCAGCATCCCGCACCGGGCTGAAAAATACAGGCTCCGCGCCCGCCTCCCGCAAAGCGTCCAGCGTTTCGGCATAGGTAAAGCAGAAGGCTCCGTCCCTCGCCACGGCGATGCGGACAGAAGCGGAAGCCGTTCCCCGGGGAGAAAGGCGTCCGCCCTCGGGACACGGCCTTTCCGTCACCGCCGCCAGCTTCTCCCAGTCCATCACCAGACGGTCTGCCAGCAGAGCGATCTTTTCCTGAATGTCCGTGATCTCGCCTGCGGTCTTCAGGCCCAGATGACGGCTTTCCACCGCCGCCTGCGGCAGGTTGGGCAGATAGCCCAGCACCGGCAGGCCGGTCTCCCTTTCCAGCAGGTCTTTGAGCATTTTATACAGCTTTTCGGAGCAGCTATTGAGCAGGATGCCCGAAATATGGCTGTTTTTGCGGAAGTGCACAAGGCCCTGGATCTCTGCCGCCAGCGTTACGCTGGTCCCTCCGGGCTGCACCACCAGCAGCACCGGAAGCCCCAGTGTGTCTGCCAGCTCCCATGCGCTGGCCCGGGTGGTCAGGCCCTGCCCGTCGTAAAAGCCCATGGCCCCCTCGCACACGGCAGCGCCGTGTCCGGAGGCGCAGCGGGCGTAAAGCGCCTGCACCGTGGGCCGGTCCGAGAGGAACAGATCCAGATTATGGCTGTCCACCTGCAGAGCAGAACGGTGGAACATGGGGTCGATGTAGTCCGGCCCGCTTTTGAAGGCGCAGGGGTCGGCCCCGCGCTTTTTCAGTGCCGCCAGCACTGCGCAGGTCATGGTGGTCTTGCCGCTGCCGGACCGGGGCGCGGCGATGAGGAATTGCATCATTTGCGTATACCCGTAATGAGGAAGATGGGGTTGTTTGCCATGAGCAGGTGAAGACGGCCTGCCTGCTTTGTGCGGCTGACCGCCAGCTGCACCACCTCGGCGGCAAGGCCCCGGGCGGTAAAGGCGGCAGCCGCAGCGCTCAGCGTTTCCAGCGCAATGGCGGAAATGCAGATGCGCGCGTCCGGGTTTTTGGCAAGTACGGCATCCAGCACGCCTTCCATGCCGCCTTTTGTTCCGCCAATGAACACGGCGTCCGGCGCAGGCAGGTCTGCCAGTGCATCCGGGGCGCGGCCCTCGATGAGGGTGAGGTTGTAAGTTTGGAACTTTGCCCGGTTCTGCCGGATCAGGGCACAGGCGTCCGGATCGCACTCCACGGCATACACACGCCCTTTAGGCGCTGCCAGTGCCAGCTCCACGCTCACACTGCCTGTGCCTGCCCCCACGTCCCACAGGATATCCGCAGGCTTCACGGCCAGCTTTGCCAGTGCGGCAGCGCGTACCTCCTGCTTGGTCATGGGCACCTGGCCCCGGATGAAGCTTTCGTCCGGGAAGCCCGGCGTGCGGAAATGCGGGACATCGAAGTTTTCCACCAGAAGCACGCTGAGCGGTGCAAAACTCTGTCCCGCCAGCTCCGCCGCAGAGCCGTAGCGAATGGCTTCTTCCCCGGTGCCAAGGTTTTCGCCCACCACGCCGTGGGCTTCGCCCATGCCGGCATCGGCCAGCTTCCGGCAGAGGGTGGCGGGTGTTTCGGCCCCGCCGGTGAGGAAAAAGACGGAGCGCTCTGTCATGCACTGCGCCACCGGGTCGCAGGCACAGCCGTGGGCCGACACCAGCTTCCAGTCCTGCCATGGGCGGCCCAGCGCCGCCGCCAGCAGCTGAATGCTGGAAACGCCCGGATACACCCGCGCAGGGATGCCCAGCGCCCGCAGGGGCGTGAGCAGGCCGGACGCGCCGGAATAAAACCCGGTGTCCCCGCTGTAAAGCACGGCAGCATCCTGCCCGGGAGCCTGTGCCAGCGTTTCAAGGATCTCGGCAGGCTGATAGAGGGCAAACTGCCGGGCAGTGCACTCGGGCGGGAGGCCCGCCAGCAGCCGCTTTGCGCCAAACACAAGGCCCGCCCTGCGCACAGCGTCCTGCGCCTGTGCCGACAAAGCCTCCCAGCTGCCGCTTCCCATACCGATCAGTGTGACCATTTCAAAATCTCCTGACAATGCGTGAATAATCCTGCCTCGGTCTCGCCGACCTCCTCCGGACGGCGCAGCACCACCAGCTGTACGCCGGTCTCGGCTGCGGCCTGCACCTTTTCGGCAAAGCCGCCCGCCGCGCCGCCGTCCTTGGTGACGAGATACCGGATGTGGAACTGTTCGATCAAAGCTTTGTTCAGCTGGCAGGAAAACGGCCCCTGCATGGCAATGATGTTCCGGTGCGGGATCCCGGCTGCCTCGCAGGCGGCGATGCCCTCCGGTGTGGGCAGGACCCGGGGATAAAGCCGCGCCGGGTCCAGCGGCGCAAACGCTGCCAGCTCCTTGGCACCGGTGGCAAGCAGGATGTTTTCCTTCGTTCCGGCAAGGTACTCTGCCGCCTGCGCCGCGGTCCCGAACACCACACAGTCCTCGGGCAGCGGGCTCCGGGCCCGCAGCAGGCGGCGGTATTCCACGCCGGCCTGTGCCGCCGCAGCGCGGATGTTCCGGGTCACATCCACCGCGTACGGATGGGTGGCATCCACACAGAGGTCTGCACCCGTCAGCAGCGCCGCCATGGCATCCGGTCCCAGCCGCCCGGCGTGGACCGTGATGCCCGCCATCTCGCCCTGTTCCTCGGCTCCCAGCGGCGTGGCCACACACACGGTCACCTCAGCCCCCAGTGCCGCCAGCTTTTTGGAGAAGCGGCGTCCCTCGGTGGTGCCGCTGAACACGACAGTTTTCATTTGCGATACCCCCGGGGCGTGACCATCCGGCCCGAAAGGGCGCGGGTGTTCCCGTTGCCGATGTACACGGTGGTGAACATATCCACCGGCGTGTCTTCCAGCTCGGCCAGCGTCAGCACCCGGGCGCTCTGGCCCTCGCGGCCAATGTTGCGCACAAGGCCGCAGACCGTCTCCGGTCCCTTGCCGTTTGCGCGCAGGATGCGCACCGCCTTTTGCAGGTAGTCCGGCCTGCCCTTGGAAGAGGGATTGTACAGTGCCACGCAGAAATCGCCCTGCGCGGCGCAGGCCAGCCGCTTTTCGATGACCTCCCACGGGGTGAGCCGGTCGGAAAGCGAGATCACGCAGAAATCGTGGGCCAGCGGTGCGCCCAGCACCGCCCCGCCGCTGAGGGCGGCAGTGAGTCCGGGCACCACCTCCACGGCAACATCCGGGTAATCCTCGGCCAGCTCCAGCAGCGGACTGGCCATGCCGTAAACACCTGCGTCGCCGCTGCACACCAGCGCGACCCGCTTGCCGGTGCGGGCCTTTTCCAGCGCCCAGCGGCAGCGGTCAATCTCCTGCGTCATGCCGGTAGCATAGTATTCCTCGCAGGGGAACTCAGGCTCGATCAGGTCAATGTAAAGCTTGTAGCCGCAGATCGCATCCGCATGTTCAAGGGCGCTCTGGGCTTCCTGGGTCAGATAAAAAACATCGCCGGGGCCAAGGCCCACCACGTAAACAACATTCTCGGGCCGGTCCATGTCCCATCCGTCCATCTCAAATTCGTACCTGTCAGACATGCTGCCACCTCCAATCCGGGGAAAAGGGCCGCGCAGCCAGCGCAAAGGTCACGCCGGTGCGGGCAAATTTGTGAAAAAACAGCGGCCCGCCTGCAGCCAGCACCGCAGCGCGCTCGCAGACGTTATCCACGCCGGTGACGCTCTGCACAAAGGCCGAGGGCGTAAAGCTGCCGGGGGCCTGCCGCAGCTGTTCCGCCGTGAAAAACTCCACAGGCCAGCCTCGACTCTGGCAAAAGGCCAGAAGGCCCGCTTCGTTCTGCTTCAGATCGATGCTGGCCGCCGCCGCGATGCACTGCGGGGCAAAGCCTGCCTGTGCGCAGAAGGCCGCAAAGGCTTCGGCCAGCGTGTCGGCGCCGGTGCCGTGCCTGCACCCCACCCCCAGCACGCCGATGCGCGGCACAAGATGCAAAGCATCTCCCGCCGGGCACAGGGTGAGGGCAAGCTCCGGGGCCGCTGCATCTTCTGCAAGGCCCGCAGGCGGGCTGCCTGCAATGGGCCAGTCGGATGCGAACCGCACCGTTCTGCCCGCCAGCAGTGCGCCGCTGACCTTTTTGATGCGCTCCGGCTCCAGCACGGCACAGTTCTGGTGTCTGGCCCATTCATCCACCGCAAACACACCGTTTGCGTCCGTGGCAGTGGTAATGACCGGCACCGCGCCGCACACAGCGGCCAGCCTCCGCGCCAGCTCGTTGGCCCCGCCCAGATGGCCGGAGAGAACGGGCACCGCAAAGCGTCCGCACTCGTCCAGCACCACCACCGCCGGGTCAGACGCCTTGCTTTTGCAGTGGGGCGCAATGGCCCGCACCGCAATGCCCACCGCACCCACAAAAATAAGGGCATCACTGTGTGCAAACTGCCAGGCCGTCCAGTCCGCAAGGCCCGGCTGCCCGGGCTCATGGCCGCAGCGGGCCACGCTGCCGGGATATTCTGCGGCCAGCTTTTCCGCCAGCGCAAGGCCCTTTGCCGTAAAGGCAAGATAGGCCCGGGTCACTGGTCTGTCCCCCTGCGGAACTCAGTGGTAAAGGCCGGGTCGTACAGCTTGCTGCGCTCGTAGTTCCGGCCCAAAAAATCACCCACCACGATGAGCGCCGTTTTGGTGATGCCCGCTGCATGAACGCTTTCCGCCAGCGTGCCCACAGTGCAGCGGACGGTCCGTTCTTCCGGCCATGTAGCCTTGTACACCACCGCTGCCGGGGTATCCGGCGTGTAGGCTCCGCCCGCCAGAAGTGCCTGCTGCACCTTTTCCACAAGGCCGATGGACAAAAAGATCACCATGGTGGCCCCATGGGCGGCAAGGCCTGCCAGCTTTTCCTTTTCCGGCACCGGGGTGCGGCCCTCCATACGGGTGATGATGACGGTCTGGCTCACGGTGGGCAGGGTGTACTCGGCGTTCAGCGCCGCTGCCGCACCGCAGAAGCTGGAAACACCGGGGGTATCATCGTAGGGAATGCCCTCGGCATCCAGCACATCCATCTGCTCCCGGATGGCACCGTAAAGGCAGGGGTCACCGGTGTGCAGGCGCACGGTGATCTTACCCGCAGCTTCCATCTGCCGCATCACATCCAGCACCTGCTCCAGCGTCATTTCAGCGCTGTTATAAATGGCGCAGTCTGCCTTTGCAAGGCCCAGCAGGGCCGGGTTCACCAGACTGCCCGCATAGATGATGCAGTCGGCTTTCTGAAGCAGGGCCGCGCCCCGCCGGGTGATGAGGTCCGGTGCGCCGGGGCCTGCGCCTACAAAATGTATCATAACATCACTCCTTTACCAGAACGGTGGTAAAATAGCCCGGCTGGACCTGCGGCTGCCCGCGGGAAAGGTCCGGGCAGACCTGTTCATCCGGCAGGCCGCAGTTGCACACAAGGGCGCTGTTTTTCAGCTTATCTGCCTGCCGCAGGGTATCCAACAAGGCAGGCAATTGCCTGCCGGTCTTCATCAATACTTTGGTGCCAGACGTATCCAGCATGCGGCCCGCCCAGCTGCCCGGCGCAATGGTGAGCGGTGCATCCATGCCGCCGGTCAGCGGCACATTCAGCCGCGCCGCCGCCGCACAGAAGCTGGGCACCCCCGCCGCCATGGCGGTGGGATAGCCCTCTGCTTCCAGAAGGCGCTGCAGATAGCCAAAGGTGGCATAGATGGAAACGTCCCCAAGGTTCAGCATGGCAGTGTCCTGCCCGGCATCCAGATAAGGCCGCACCGCCTGCACTGCTGCTTTGTGGGAAGCCGCCAGCACAGCCGGGTCGCGGCTCATGGCAAAGTGCAGCGGGACGATGGTCTTGCCGTCCAGCGCTTTTCCCAGCGCACTGCGGGCGATGTCCAGCGCCAGCATCTGGCCGGAAGAAGTCTGCGGCGCAGCCAGTACCGGGCATTTCCGGATCAGCCGCACCGCCTGCAGGGTCAGCAGCTCCGGGTCGCCGGGGCCTACGCTGACGCCGTAAAAGGTGCCTTTCAGTTCTGCCATTCCTTCATCAGCTCCTTTGCAATACAGGTCTCGCCCAGCGGGCCGTGCTGGTTGGAAAACAGCACCGCGCCCACCCGGAACGCCCCGCCTGCCCGTCGGTCCAGATGCATCTGGATGGCCGCAAGGATGCTTTCCAGCACCGGGCCGCGCAGCCCTGCGCCGTCCAGAATGTCAAGGCAGGCATCCGTGGTGGCGGCATCCATCAGGGCAGCGCACACTTCGCGCCGGGCCCCGCACAGCGCCGCATGGGCGCAGAACACCTCGGCACGGCCATCTGCCGTGTGGGAATGGGTGTTCATGACCCCTGCCGCCAGCTTGCAGAGCTTGCCCACGTGTCCCACCAGAAGCACCTGTTCAAATCCTGCCGTTGCCGCCATATCCAGCGTATCCCCGATGAAGTTGGAGGTCTTGACCACCGGGAACCGCTCGAACTGCGGCAGAGCGGAGGCCAGATAGTCCAGCCCGTAGTTGCCGGGTGCCAGCACCAACCGCCGAGGACCGGGGGCATTTTTTTCCCGCAGCGCAGCCTGATTCATTTCCAGCTGGATGGTATCCAGAATCGCCTGCTGGCTCATGGGCTCCACGATGCCGCTGGTGCCCAGCACGGAAAGTCCGCCCTCCACCCCGATGTGCGGGTTGAAGGTTCGCTTTGCGGTCTCGGCACCGCCCTCGATGGAAATGGTCACTGCAAAGCCGCCGGTGTAGGCAGCATTTTCAGCTTCCCGTTCCAGTGCCTCGGCGATCATCTGGCGCGGCACATGGTTGATGGCGGCTTCGCCTACGGGCTGGTCAAGGCCGGGCTTCGTCACCCGGCCCACCCCCTCGCCGCCAAAGATGCGCACGCCGGGGGCATCCGGTTCCAGCACCACCGATGCAATCACCGGCAGGCCCGTGGTCACGTCCACATCGTCGCCGCCGTCCTTGCGGATGGCACATGCGGCACCTGTGTCCGTTCTGCGGCACCAGAGGGGAGCCACCTCCACCACGATGCCCTTGGGCGTGCGCAGGGCCACCGTTTCCGGTTCGCGGCCGGTCAGCAGCAGACGCGCCGCCCCGGCAGCCCCCAGCGCGGCACAGGTGCCGGTGGTGTAGCCGCAGCGCAGCAGCTTCTGGCCGCTGCGGACGTAATGCTCAAACTGCGGCTTTCCGGCGGGTGCCTTTTCGGCTTCCGGCTCCGGCGTACCGAACAGAGCCGTGTACTGCTGTTCGGTCAGGCCGTACAAAGCGCGGATGTTCTCCGGCTGAAACGCCTGTTCCGGGGTCAGCACGCCGGAAACACCGCCGGGCGAAACGCACACCACCGTGTCCGCTATTTTTTCGGCCAGCTCCAGCTCGTGCAGGCTCAGGATCACCGCCAGCTTTTGGGTGTGTGCAAGCGTTCCGAGGATAGTGAGCAGTTCAATTTTGCCCTTGATATCCAGAAAAGAGGTCGGTTCGTCCAGCAGGATCACTTCCGGCTGCTGGCACAGGGCCCGGGCCAGCAGGATGCGCTGGCGCTGGCCGTCGCTGATGCGGTTAAAATCCCGGTCTGCCAGCTGCGCCGCGCCCACCAGCTCCAAGGCTCTGTGCACCTGCTGCCTGTCCTCGGCAGACAAAATGCCCAGCCGTCCGGTGTAGGGATAGCGCCCCGCCGAAACAAAGTCGAAGCAGGTGGTCAGCTCCATCCGGCGGCTGTGCGGGGCCATGAGGGCCAGCTTCTGCGCCCGCTGGGTACCGGTGTAACCGGCAAGGCTTCTGCCTTCCAGCAGCACCGTGCCGCCCATGGGGGCCAGCTGACCCGCCAGCGTGCGCAGCAAGGTGGATTTGCCTGCGCCGTTGGGGCCGATGAGGGTCAGGATCTGACCCGGCTGCACCCCGAGGCAAATATCCGAGAGCAGCGGTGTCTTGCCGTAGCCGATGGCAAGACCCTGTGCTCCGCACAAAAAATGTTCCTTCATCGTGCCCCCTCCTGACTGCGCCGCACCAGCAGCCAGATGACCACCGGTGCGCCGAACACGGCCGTGACCGAGCTGATGGACAGCTCCGTGGGCGCAAACAGACTGCGGGCCAGCAGGTCGCAGAACAGGCAGAAGGCCGCACCGCCCAGACAGCACCCGGGCAGCACATGCAGCGGCTTTGCGCTGCCCAGCAGCTGCTTTACAAGGTGCGGCACCGCGATGCCCACAAAGGAGATCGGCCCCGCAAAGGCGGTGACGCAGGCGGCCAGCAGACTGGAAAGCAGCACCAGCACCGCCGAGAAAAGCCTGACGTTCACGCCCACACTGCGGGCGTACTCCTCGCCCATCTGGTAGGCCGCCATGGGTTTGGAGAGCAGAAAGGCAGCCGCCAGCACCGGCAGCGTCACCAGCGCCGCCGCCTGCACGTTGGCCCATGTCATGCCGGAAAAGCTGCCCTGCGACCAGTTGTGCAGGTTGACGATGTTGGAGTCCTGTGCAAAGGCCACCACGATATCGGTGACAGCGGAACAGATGTAGCCGATCATCACACCGCAGATGACCAGAATGCTCATGCGCTGCACCCGCCGGGCCACCGCCAGCACAAAGGCCATGGCAGCCATGGCCCCCGCAAAGGCAGCCGCGATCATGGTGGCCGAGCTGGTCAGCATCCCGCGGTCCAGAAACACCACCATGGTCAGGGCCACCGCCAGCTTTGCGCCGCTGGAAACGCCCATGACAAAGGGCCCGGCAATGGGGTTTGCAAAAAAGGTCTGCAGAAGGTATCCCGCTGCGCTGAGGGCTGCTCCCAGCAGCGCCGCCATGACCGCGCGGGGCAGGCGCAGCTGCAGGATGATGTTCCCCGCAAGCACATCGCCGCCCTTGCCCAGCAGCGCTGCCAGCACTGCACCCGGCGCAAGGGATACGCTGCCCCAGAACAGGTTCAGCGCAAAGAGCACAGCCACGGCTGCCGCAAGGGCAATATAGGCGGCTGCAAGGCGTCTGGTACGGGTCATAGGCTTTCCTTTCTGTAAAATTCCCATTCTTTAATCCACATGGGTGAGGAATTTCAGTTCACCGGCGGCAGGTGTGCCCTTGGTAAACACCCGGTTCATGTCCACGATCAGGTCTGCCAGCTCCATGCTCTGCTGGAACAGGCTCTGGGTGGTGCACCACACCTGACCGTTCTGCACCGCTTTGAACTCGTTCAGCAGCGGGAAACGCTCGGTCAGCTGGCTCACCGATGCGATCATGCCCTCGATGGCGCTGTTGTAGATGAGCACGTCGGCATCCTTTGCGCCTGCATAGAAGTCCTCAAGCGGCAGGTTCATGGTAGCAAGGCTGTTGCCATTGTCCGTCAGGTCCGCAAAGACATAGCTGCCGCCTGCCATTTCGATCATGCGGGCCACATAGTCACTGCCCTTGCGCACAGTGGCAAGGTTGTTGGTGGTCAGCGAGAAGAAGGCGCAGCTTTTTCCCGTGGGTTCCTGCGAGAGGATGGGCTGAACGGCTGTCTCCTGCGCGGAAAACACACGCTCTGCCTGTTCTTCCCTGCCCAGCAGGATGCCGTAAAGCTTGATCCACTCCATGCGGGCCAGCGGGTCGCTCTCGTAGCTGGAACGCTCTACCAGCACCGGGATGCCAAAGTGTTCCAGCTGTTCCTTTACCTCCGGCGTGTGCAGGATCATGGTATTCTCAATGGCAAGGCGGCAGCCCGCCGCCAGGATCTGCTCGTAATCCGGGGCGCTGTACTTGCCCGCATACGCGATTTTTCCCTCTTCCATGGCCTGCTGCACTGCGGGCAGATACCAGCCCTCGGCCTTGGTGCCGGAAAAGGCCACGCTGTCCAGTGCATCCAGATGCAAAAGCAGATCCATCACCGAGGTGGAGACCAGATAAATATTCTCCACCGGCTGGCGCAGCACGGTCACATCAGCGGGCAGGCTGTCCACCTCCGCAGCATCTTCCGGCACAACAAGGAACCGCGTATCCGACTCCGCGATGGTCAGCATGGTATAGCCGCCCTCATAGCAGTCCGCCGTGAACTGCTGTGCATAGTCCAGCTGGTAATGATGGGAGAAAACAAGACTTTCTGTATTGGCAGGCTGAGCCTTGCTGCCGCAGCCGGTCAGCGTCAGCGCCGCAGCGGGGATCAGTTTCAGAAATTGGTTGCGAGTGATCTTCATAGGTAACTCCTTCCGTCACGGCTTGCGCCGTGCCACCTCCCTCATAGAGGGAGGCTTTGGCAGTACGGTAAAGTTTATCTTTTTGCCAAAGGCCCCCTCTTTGAGGGGGCTGTCACCGAAGGTGACTGGAGGAGTCACTTCAGACTTGCGGAATCAAAGGTCAGCGTGTACTCGATCTCGTGGGGGGTGCTCATGGCCACGGTGTCGGCGGTGACATCCAGTGCAGTGTCCAGCGCGGCAACGGGGATCTCAAAGGTGGAATTGCCCTCGGTGTTGGTGGGCAGATACTTCTCGCCGTCCACGAGCATATAGTCGTAGTTGGGGCTGCTCCACACGATGGCAGCGGTCATTTTTCCGTCTGCCACGGTCAGGGCGGCGGGGCTCTCCACGGTGGCACGGCCGGAGCCGCCTTCCAGCGTCACCTCACAGGTGTAGGTGCCATCGGCGGGAGCTGCGGTGCCAGCCTGTTGGACCGCGTTGCGCACGCTGACGACATGATCGTACCACTTGCCCTTGGTGCCCAGAATGGCCAGATCAAAGTCGGCATCCACGGCAGAGACCGGGATATCAAAGCCGTACACTTCCTCAGAAGTGCCGTCGGAGTAGGTGACGGTATCAGTGGTAGGCTGCAGCCAGTCGGCCTCGTGGTCGGCAGCATCGGCAGCCTTGCCCAGATACAGGTTGACGATGTGGGTGGACGCCAGACTGACGTGGAAGGTCATCTGGCCATTCTCCACGGTCAGGGTGCCCTTGCCGTCGCAGGCTTCGTTGGCGTGGAACATGCTGCTGTCGGTGTCAAACTCGGCGGTATACACACCATCCGGGAGAGCGGCGGTCTCAACGGCAGAAGAAGCTACGGAAGAAACAGCCTCCGAGCTGGCAGCGCCGGACGCCGCGGAAGATGCCGTGGAAGAAGCGCCGCAGCCCGCCAGCAGGCTCAGCGCCAGAGAAGCAGCGACAACACAGGAAAAAACGCGTTTCATAGGAAATACCTCTACATTATAAAAAATCAGCTTTTATTATACCATTGTTCGGATAAAAAATGAACCCTCTCCACCGGATGCCGCAAAGCGGCCGCGAAACGGAGAGGGTTCGTTTAATCAACCGTTCAGAGAATCGATTGCCGCCTTGGTGTGGGCGACATACAGCTTCTGGACATCCTCGATCTCACCCAGACCAGCGATCTGGCAGTCAACCGACTCAAATGCGCCGGAAGCGTTGAACATGCTCAGCCAGGAATCATCCTCCGAACCGGCCATGTCGTTGTTGGCGTGATCGCCGGCAACCACCATCAGCGGGCGCAGGATCACCTTGGTGTAGCCTGCAGCCTTAACAGCCTCGATGACGTTCTCGCAGGCAGTTTCCTCCGGCTCGCCCTCAACGGTGCCAATGAACACATTGTCATAGCCCAGAGTCTGCATGGTGGTCTGCATCTGGCTGTAGCTCACCTTTGCGGTGTGCGAGGTGCCGTGGCCCATAAAGACAAAGGCGACCTTGTCCGCGGCAGCGGCATCCAGACTGTCGTAGCCGGCTTCCTTCACGGCAGCAGCGGTGACAGCCTTGGCAACGTCTTCCTTATCCTGATTGATGATGGTGGCATCGGAGCCGACCTCACCCAGCAGGGGCTCAGCCACAGCGACAGATTCAAACTTGTCGCGGTAGGTGTCGATCATTTCCATCATTTCGTCGTACTCAGCGCCGTGCATCAGGTGGGTGGGCTGGATGACAAGGTTCTTCACGCCGTTTGCCACAGCGCGGTCCATGGCCTGCTGCATGTTGTCGATCTTTTCGCCGTCACGGGCCTGCACATGGTTGATGATGATCTGTGCGGTGAAGGCGCGGCGCACGCTCCAGTCCGGGTATGCGGCCTGCAGAGCATCCTCGATGCCCTTGATGTCCTTCACGCGGCTGTCGTTGAAGGAGGTGCCGAAGGAGACCACCAGCAGCTCGTTGTCGCCGATGTCGTCCTGATTGCGGGCATCGTCCTTGGAAGCATCGCCGGTGTCACGGCCAAAGTAGTCGGGATCAGCGTTCTCGCCTTCCACCAGTTCCTTCTGGGTGTCGGTCAAAGCATCCCATGCAGCCTTGGCGGCTTCGCACTGAGCGTCGGTGTCATCATTGCGCTCCTGCACATAGATGGCATCGATCAGGTCTGCCACATTCTTTGCTGCCATTTCGTCAGCCTCCTCGCTGCTCACTTCGCTGGAAGCGGCAGACGCAGCGGTGCTGGATGCAGTGCTGGAAGCAGCACCGCCGCAGCCGGTGAGCACGCCGGCGCACAGGGCCAGAGCCGTAACGGCTGCAGCCAGCTTCTTGGTTTCGATCTTTCTCATTGTCTTGTCCTTTCCTGTGGATAAATTGCGGCCGAACCGAACAAAGGGTACAGGAAAGTGAGGTAAAAAAGAGGCCCTTTTGTCCTGCGGATGGCATGACAAAAAGACCTCTGATTTTTTCAGGGCTTTTTGGTACAACCAATTCCTCGTGATCTGGGGCTCAGGCCCCCGTACCAACAGCAGGCAGGTTTCCTGACTGAAAGATCGCCGCCCGGCGCCGCCTTCCCGGAGCAATGCTCCAGTGGCCGGTGCGCACAGCACCTTGACGCGGACTCCCTTATCACAGTGACGAGATCGTGCGGGATCTGCACCCGCTTCCCTTTTACCCTTCCCACCGCGCAAAGCGGCAGAAGGCACCTGCTGTTTTCTGTTCAGTTCGTCCGGAATTATAACATAGAATTGCGCAGAATGCAATCCGGAGCCGCCGGATCTGCCGCTTATTCAATAAATATTTTTGCAGTAAAAAAGACGGATGTCCGCCGTTTTCGCACAAAGCCATCCGCATTGCCGCACCCCGCCTTCGACGGGTGCAAAAAAGCTTTGAAGAAAAAAGTAAAAAACAGTTGACAAAATCCATTTCCCATGCTAAAATAAGCAAGTCGTCCGGCGAACGGACGCACAAAAAAATGAATATGGGCGTGTTCCCGAGTGGCCAATGGGGACAGACTGTAAATCTGCTGCTTTCAGCTTCGGTGGTTCGAATCCACCCGCGCCCACCAAACAAGAAAAATCCGAACCTGTTTCCGATTGGAGAAGGGTTCGGATTTTTCGTTTTCTTCGGGTACAACAATGAAGGCTCCCGTGGACGGCGTAAAACTCCGATACCTTGTCATAGACCGTAAGCCACTAACAAGATTTGGAGGATGCGATTATGAAGTACGATGCAAGAGCTTGCAAGTTTAACATGGATACCGGGTGTGTGGAGTTGACTCTCCAAGATGGGAGAAAAATCTCCATCGACTGTACCGGGGTTGAGGATGCGCTGGACGTGACCATGGCACAGCAAACCGAACTGGACTACCTTATCTACAATGACCCGCTGAGCTATGCCGATTTGATTCTGAACGGTGACCCGGAGGAATATTTGAAAAATGCAGCCGGGAGCCATGGGCTAGAAGATTAAGGACAAAAAAATAAGAGGTGTGCCCAACTGGACACACCTCGGTGAGATACATCTATGTAAGGCAGGGCGTTCCTTTCATCGGGAGCGTCCTGCTGTTTTTATGCTGCAACAGGCAAGGCTTGTAGAGCTTCCTGCTCTTTCAGCCATTCCTCATATTCACGCTGGCCTTCCTCGCTGTTGAAAAACTCAACTATGGAGGGATAAAAGCAACGTGCAAGGGTCTTGATTGCTTCATCCGGGTAGCCGGATTTGTTCGACTTCTTCTTTTTGTTCAAATGGTATCCTCCGAAAATCAAAGTTCCATATCCTGCCCACGCTTGCGGCTTCGCTGCGGCACATTCATGGTGCGCTCCTGCTTGGGAGCAAGAATCTTTTCCAGAAAACCGCGCACCAGTTCAGGAGCACGGTGGAGCGCGTCCAGATAGGGCTTCACTTCATACCAGAGCTCATGATACTTTTGACCCCAATGAGCAGCTTCCTTCTTGGCGGTGGAAAGTTCTTCTTTCAAGCGACGGTTCTCCACGTCCATCATATAGCCGTGGTCGGCTTGCTTTTTCAGCTTGGAAAATTCTTCTTCGGTCAGCGAGTAGTTACCGAGAAAGGTGCGCTTGCCGATATAATCCAAATCGCGCACATGAATGAGGGCTTCTTTTGTGAGCGTGGCCTTTTTCTGCACAGCAGCAAGTTCCTTTTCGGTCTTGGAGAGGGTTTTGTTGGTTTGGGTGAGGTGCTGCTCTTTCTGGTCAATCTGGGCGGTCAGGCTGTCCAGCCGTTCCTGCTCCCGTTGAACTTTGAACTGGGTGACGGTCAGGTGTTCTTCGGTGCTGCCACGCTCGCCGCGCTCCACATCGGTGTACCCGGCAGCGCGCATATAGTTGAAAAAATCGTCCTGCAAGATGCTGTACGACTTCTTCAGGACTGGCTTGCCGTTCTTTTGCAAAACAGGCTTTCCGGCATCGTCCAGCAGGGGCTTGGATGCCCACTTCTTGCTCCGGCTGACCTGCATGACGGTCTCCTTGACGGTGCCGACCAGTGCCTTGTCCTTGCAGCGTTTCGACCAGAGGATCTGCTTTTCCACCACAGGCACATAGACCACATGGAGATGATAGTGGTAGACTTCACGGCCTAATGCTTCGGTCATGGCACGGTTGATCTCATCGGCGTGCATGACTGCCGAGAGGATATACTGCTCACCGCCCACGATTTGAACGGCAGCTTGGTAGGCATCCTCATAGAACTGCTTGGCGAACTCGTAGCCGCCGTGGTTGTCAAAGTAGGCCGAGTTGACATCAAAGACAAGCTCGCAATAATGGGTGGCATCCGGCTTCAGGCCGCGCGTGGAAATCGTACCAGCGGTTTCCAGTTGGGCGAACAGGTCAGTGTAGCTGGCGGTTGGCTTTTTGAAGTGGACGTTCCATGCAGCGCGCTGGGGGATAATATCGGGGTTCCGATAGCTGTCCTTTTCACGCTCATTGTGCTGCTGGGTGTTGCCAACGGCCTTGTCCGAAACGGCGAGATTTCGGACACTGGTGCGGTCAACGCCATCGTTTCTTGCCAAAGGGCATCCCTCCTTTCAAGGTTCATCGAGAGGTGACGGGGAACGGAGATGCACTTCTGCGGAAGTGTAATAACCCACTATGACACTTTCATCCCTATGGTCTGCAAAGTGTAGTGGGCTCTTCGAGGACTCTCCGAGGGGGAACGTCTCCTGCGGGAGAGTTAATCGAGTTCACGTTTGCGAAGCAATGAAAGCCCCAGTGGGG
>NZ_JBLWGB010000002.1:0-684980 GCF_048320955.1 Faecalibacterium sp. 9 | reverse complement strand
CCAGATGCAGGACGGCACCGGCGTCGGTGACTATTTCGAGGTGATCCTTAAAAAGCACGGTGTCCTCCTTTCATCGTTTGCGGGCCTTGGCCTTGTCGGCCTCCCAGCGGGCTTCCCGCTGCTGTGCGGCGGCGGTGTCGTGGCCATTGTAGAAGTTCTGGGTGATATTGGTGTCGCCCTCCCGGTGGTAGCTGCGGGCGGCGGACACCACCTGTGCGGTGCCGGAAGCGGCCACGGTGGAGCCGAGGCGCATGTTGTCGGAAAGCACCAGCGCTCCCGCCTGCCGGATCATATCGGCAAGGGCAGAGTTTGTCTTTTCCAGCGCCTTGGTGTTGGCGTTGATGGCATCTTCCAGACTGCCGGTGCCGGTGGTGATATCCACGCTGCCCATGCCGCCGGAGCCGGACGAACCGCCGCCAGAGGAACCGCCGCCGGACGAGCCTTTCTTGCTGAAAGAGCCGCCGAGGGCGGCGACGATGCCTGCGATCGCGGCCACCAGCGCGATGCCCGCTGCGATCATCAGCAGGCCCTTCGGGGTCCCGAACCCGGTCGGCAACAGCGCCGATGGTTTCCAGCATCCCGGTAAAGGCCGAGCTGATGGCCACGATCACGCTGCCCGCGCCCATGAGGATCTCGGGCATACAGGAGAGAAAGCCGCCGCTCAGGCCCTTGCTGATGGCGAGAGCCACCGCCTGCAGCGGGTCTTTCAGGCCGTTGAAAATGTTCAGCAGGGTGGAGCCGAGGCCCTGCGCCTGCTGCCAGACCTCAGAGAAGCCGCCGGTCAGGCCGTTCACGATCTGCCCGCCAAGGTCGATGGCTCCCTGCACCAGCTTGTCCCGGGCACCGCCCAGCGCCTTATTGAGCTTATTCACGATGCCGAGGGCGAAGGACTGCACCTGCTGCTTCTGGTCGGCGGTCAGGCCGCTGTAGATGGTGCTTGCGACCCACTTGCCGACGGAGAGCCAGTCCTGATTCTTGACAGCAGTGTACAGGTCATCGAAGGTACCCAGCACGCCGGTGTTGGCGCTCGGTCCTGGAGCTCCTTCCACAGGCCGTCGAAGGTGTCTGCGCTGGATTTTTTGATCTGCTCGGCTACCTTCTCGGTGCCGTCGGCGGCGATGGTCTTGACCCGCTCGATGGTCACGAGGGCACCGTCCACCACGTCGTCGTAGGTCTTGGTGATGACCTGCTTCTGGGTCTCGGTGCCGTCGGTCAGGGTCTCGGTGACGGTCTGGGTGGTGGTCTTGACCCCGTCTGCCAGTGTCTCGAAGGTGGAAGTGACAGTTTTGGCGGTCTCCCGCACCGTCTCCATGGTCTGCTTGACGGTCTTGGTGCCGTTTGCCGCCACTTCCGTGATGGTCTTGACATCTTTCAGCACGCCGTCCACCATCTGCCGGGAAGTCTCGGTGATGACCTGCTTTTGCTGTGTCTTGCCGTTGGAGAGCGTTTCGGTGATGTTTTCGGTGGTGCGGGTGATCTTGCCGTCGATTTCGGTCGTGGTGTCCGAGATGGACTTGACCACTTCGGCGGTGGATTTTTTGGCGCTTTTCGATGCTTTTTTGCCGGACTTGTCGATGGCAGCAGCGGCGTTGTTTGCCGACTGAGTAATCGATGCTGCCGTCTCCTTACCGGCCTTTTTGGCTTCTTCCTGACGTTCGGTCCAGCTCTTATTGCTGATGCCTTTCCCGGCCAGCGCGTCGGCGTGCCGCTGGTCGCGGTTCATTGCCCCGGCGCTCGTCGAGCCGGAAGAGGTAGAGCCAGAGGTGCTCTGGGTGATGCCGTTGACGGCGGCATTGCTGGCCGTGCCCACCAGATTTGCAATCAGGCCGCTGACCCACGAGGTCAGCCGGTTCCACATCGACGCGATGCCGTTGATGATGCCCTGAACGATGTTCTCTCCGATATGGCCCCACTCGTCCATGCTGCCGTCCCAGACGCCCACCAGCTTTGCCACGCAGGCGAGGGCGGCTTCGGCCAGATTTTCAATGCTGTAGAGGATACCGTCCACAAGGGTGGTCAGCATAGCCGCGCCGCACTCGAGGATCTTCGGCAGGTTGGAAATCAGCGCGGCGGCAAACTTGGCAATCGCCGCGCCTGCGGACTCGATCAGTGCAGGGAGATTGTCGGTGATACCAATGATGAGGCTCTCGATGATCTGCAGGCCGGCGGTCATCATCTCGTCTGTGTGGTCACCGAGGTAGCCGATAAATCCGGCGATCGATCTCGGCGGCGCTGGCGATCAGGTCCGGGATGTTGTCAACAAGGCCCTGTGCCAGCGCGCCCAGCACTTCAGCAGCCGTGTCCAGCATGGCCGGTGTAGCTTCCACGATGTCCTCAGCCAGCTGGGTGATGATCTCCACGCCGGTGTTCATCAGGCCGGGCAGCTGCTCGGTAATGCCTGCCGCCAGATCGGAGAGAATCTGGCCTGCAGCCTGAAGCATGGCTTCGGGTCCGCCATCAGACAGGGCGGTGGTCAGCTGGGTGAGGCAGTCTGTGCCCCACTGAGTGGCATCGCTCAGAGAGGATTCCAGCGAGTCATACAGGGTGATGCCGAAGTTCTGGGCAGCCGTCTGCATGGTCTCCACCTTGTGCTGAAAGGTGTCGGTCATGGTCTCGTAGGCGGTCTCGGTAGCGCCTGCGCTGTTCTGCATCTGGCTGAGCACATCGTTGAAATGTTCAGCGCCGCCGGATGCCAGCGACAATGCACCGGTGCCTGCTTCCACACTCGACCACAGACCTGCAAAGGCAGTGCTGCTGCCGCCGACGCTCTGATACAAAATCTGCAGAACATCGCCTAGGCTCTTGCCCTCAGCATTCAGCTGAGCAAAGCTCTTGCCGGTCTGTTTCTGCAAAATTTTGCCGACAGTAGAACCGGCATCGCCAAGTTCGTTGAGCATGGACTTGGTGTAGGTGGTGGCTTCTGCCGTGGCAATACCATTTGCGGTCATGACGGCCAGACCACTGGACAGATTTTCGACGGTCACGCCATACGCTGCAGCCAGAGGAATGACCTTGCCCATGCTGGACGAAAGCTCATCCACGCTGGTTTTGCCCAGATTCTGGGTGGTCAGCAGCACATCCGATACATGGATGGCCTGATCTGCACTCAGTCCATAGGCATTCAGCGCGGTGGTCAGGATATCGACTGCCGAACTGCTGGAAGTGAAGCCAGCAGCAGCCAGCTTGGAAGCCTGTCCGGCAAAAGCTACGGCGTTTGCCGTATCCTGTCCGGCACTGATGGCCTGATAGGCTGCTTCGGCAATGTCTGCAGCGGCAACGCCCATGCTGCCGGATGTATCAAGGATCTGCTTGTTCAGATCGCCCACGGAGACCTTGCTCGTGTCGGCGATGGTGCCGACCTTGGCAAGGGCTGTCTCGAACGATGAACCAATATCGACCGAGGAAGTCACCAGCTCGGCCATTTTGCTGCTGGCCGATTTTACAAAGTCAGCGATCAGATTACCAGCAGCCACCGTCATGCTGGAAATGCCATTGGTAAAACCGCTGGTATCCAGTTTGGTGTTGCCGGTAACGTCAAAATCAAATGCCACTGTGTCCACCTCTCTCCATTCCAAAAGAGCGCGGGCACAAGGGCACAGGCTGTTATAACTTGATCTCTACCTCCCGCTTACAGGCGGGATTTTTGCATTTTACCCACAGGCCATGGGCGGATGCGGCATTTTCTGCCCACACCGGCAGCGCCCGCCCGCAGTATGGGCAGGGCACCGGGGCGCGGCTAGTGCCGGAACCGCGCAAGGAACGCAGCATCATGCTCTTCGACGGACACGACACGGGCGGCACCCCCTCTCAGCTCAGCAGGCAGGGCAAAGCGCTCCTGCAAGTCGGCATAGTGGGCACGCATACTGCCCTCGTACTCGGACAGGTCCATGGTGCGCCAGCTCATGATCTTGGCCATGAGGGTCTCCTCCGGCAGGGCCGCGAACAGCGCCCGGAACCGGAACCAGTGCACCCGCTCCCGGGTCAGGTCGATGCCGTAGGCCTGCTGGAACGCCGCCACGATGTAACCGGCATCACACTGGTAGTCGAAGGCAAGACCGGAAGAGGGCGCGGTACTGCTTTCAGCTGCGGCGCTTTCGGCTGCTTTTTCGCCCGCCTTATAAAACTCGATCATGTACCCGTAGGCGTCGATGATCTTCTGAGGGTCGTTCAGAAAACAGTGTGGGTCTTTGTAAAAACGCCAGAGGGCGCTGACCGCAAAACCGAGGGGGTCATCTCCTGTCTGGCCGCGCACATAGGCGTTCACCAGCCAGACCATGGGCCGGAAATCCGGGATGATCTCGTGTCCGTGCCACCGGGTGGGCAACTCGTCCAGCAGCAGGTCAGACATGGCGCTCGGATGCCAGCTGCAGAGCGTACTCTGCCAGCTGCTGCATGGCATCGGGGTCGTCCCGCAGGGCATTCACAGCCTGCCGGGCATCGATCAGCTGGTCGGTCTTGCGGCGGGTCTCGGCTTCCGTGTCCGGCCAGAAAGTGTTGGTCTGGGTGATAGGCTGCTGCGCCGGGCGGCTTGCCACCTGCGGGTGGAAACCCTCGCTGCGGGACACGGGTTTCTGCTTGCGCTGCTGCTGCTTTGCCGCTGCGCGCCGCTGCTCGCGGTTCATGGGCATTGCAGCCGCCTGCTTTACGGTGGCCTGTTCTGCGGCGATGGCTTCCTTGATGGCGTTCGTCACACGGACACAGGCACCAAAGTTGTTTCCGTCAAGACCCAGACGTTCAGATGCACCCTCGCCCAGCAGCTCGTCGAAGTAGCCCATCATAAGGCGGCACTGGCCGCGCAGGATGTCGGCGGTGCCCGTATGCGAGCGCTTGCTCTCGCGGTCAGAAGCCGCCTGCATGTGCTGCTGTGCCGCGTCCATACGGTCGAGGTCGTTGGCGTTCAGCGCCGAAAATTCAAATTCCTGTCCACAAATAACCATGTTCTGGCTCCTTTCTTGGGCCGTGCCCCGGTTCTGCCCCGGAGGAATAAGCTTTGTTCACGGCATAAAAAATCCCCGTTCCGGTGTGGAGCGGGGACTGTGTTTGAAAAAAATCAGCCCTTGACGGCCTTGGCAGGCTCAGCGGACTGGGTGGCGGGGTTGTAGTCAAACTCCTCCGGCGTGCCGATGACCTTCACGTCGCAGGCAAAGGTGGCCTTGGAACCGGCTGCACCGCCCACGTCGCTGGTGACGATGATGGAAGCGCTGCCCTTCTCGCCCTTGCCGGTGCGAAGGCTGAAATAGATGTACGGCCTGATGATATCGCTGCCGGTACCGTACACGATCTTGTGGCTCAGCACAAAATTCTGAAAAGCATCGCCCGTGTAGCGGACGCCGTTGACGGCAAGGGTGCGCTGGGTGCCGGTCTTTTCGGTAACGTTGCCGGTGCGGATGTACTGGGAATCCTCGGTGGTGGCGTTCAGGGAGCCGGAATGCTCCTTCACGTGGTCGGCGCAGACGATCCACTGGCTTTCCTTGGTCTGGGTGCTCTCGATCTGGAAGGCGAGGATGAAGTCGTCCGCCGTCTCAATGCCGGTATACGACGCGCTGGGCGTGATGCCGGACTTGGTAATGGCTTCAGATACAGTCATATCAAAACTCCTTTCATTTTGGCATGTAGTAGGTCAGGCGCATTTGCAGCTGCATCTTACAGCTGCCCGCGCTGTTTGTGACGATGTAGCCGCTGTTTGTCACGGCAATGCCGGTAGGGGTCTTGCCCCCGCCGCAGGCCGAGAGGTCAGGCAGGTCGTGCCGGGCGTCCTGCCGCATGACCCACTCGGTGAGCTGCTCAAAAAAGCCGCTGTTCTGGATGCTGACGGCGTCCACCTCGCTGTACTCCCGGCGGCTGAGGAAGAGGTAATTCTTCGACATTTCCCAGCCGGAGATGTACTCGGTGAGGATGGGATCACCGGGGCTGTCCTCGATGGAAAATGCGGTGGATTCTTCTTCCAGTCCGGCAATGCGGAAGGCTGCACCGGTGGCTTCCTGTTCTTCGGCGATCAGCGGGCAGGTCTTGAGCCATGCCCGCAGGGCGGCAATGGTGGGCTTTACGGTTTCGCTCATTTGTTCCCTCCCAGAAACTGCTTTGCGGCATCATGGGCGAACTTTTCCAGCTCGTCCTTGTGGTCGGCAATGGCCCGCTGGCCCCAATAGGAGCCGCGCAGGCCGTTCTCACCATGCAGACCCTTGCCCTGTTCATGCAGATAATACTGCCTGCGGGCATAGGGCGTATTGTACACCAGCAGACCTTCCTTGAAGTCGGATGCCTGATTCACGCTGTTCTTCAGCGTGCCGGTGTCAAAGGGCACATAGGGGTCTACCGTTGCCGCCACTTTCTGTGAAAAGGCAAACTGCAGCTTTGCGAACCGTGCATCCATGTCGGCCTGAAAGCCGGGCCGGAACGTGATCTTGAAATCAAAAACCGGTGCGCTCATGCGATCAGCTCCCTTCCACATGCCAGTGGGGCAGCAGCGGCTCCCGGTCGTCCGAGACAGCCGCCGCTGTGCAGCACAGGTGCGTTTTTTCAAGCCGGGCATACTCTTCGGCGGTCAAGGCAGGCACCGCGCCCTGCACCAGCTTCCAGCCGCGTTTCAGGGTCCAGTGCTTGGTCTTTTCCGCCGCAGACAGCGCCGCCCACTGGGCATAGGGCAGGTAGCCCGCCGTACACACGCTGGCCGGGATGCGGATGTGGGTGGTGCGCTCCGGGTCTTTGGCGGTGCCGGAGCCGGAGGTGGAGCGGCATTCCCGCCAGCAGCACCCGGGGAACACCCAGCACACCGGCCTGTCTGTCTCGGTGGTCACATCGTGGATGAGGTTCACCACAGTAACGGCTGTCTGCATCACAAAATCCCCCTGTACAGCAGGTCGTGCGGGTCATTGCCCAGCGCGGTGCGGAGGATCTCATAGGCTTCCTGCCGGGCGGCGGCGGTCACACTGGCATTGCTGCCAAAGGTGACGCTGTAGCCGTCGTTGGAGACGCTGGCAGCACCCGGCACAGCACCCGCCGCAGATGCAGCGGCCAGCAGGCCGACGATCTGCCCGCAGGCGTCCGCCAATGCTTCCCGGCAGGCCTCGCACCCGGCGGCGTGGCTCTCGGCCCGGCCAAAGGTGGCGGAATCGATCATGCGGGAAGCCCGGCTGCACAGCACACCGAACGCCGTTTCTGGCACCATGCCGCCCGCCGCCGTGTACTGGTCATAGGTGCAGTAGAGCATGGGGCCTCCTTATGCTGCGACGGCAGCTGCGGTCAGGAACGCAAAGGGGACTTTGGAGCGGTCGGCGTTCATACGGGTGGCAGGGTTCGGCAGTGCCCAGCCCATGCGCATGACCACACGCAGGGCCACCATATCCTGCTGGGCGAGGTTGTAAACGATCTCCTTGGTGGAAGGATCCTGAATAACGCCCTGATCCAGCAGCTTCACGGTGACGTCCTGACGGATGGAGTACACCAGCTTCTTGAAGTTGCCTGCGATCAGCTGTGCCTTGGAAGCATCAAAGCCGCCGTTATCCGGGAAGTACATCGGTGCGCCGTCCAGCGCGTAGGTGGTGGCACCCTGCATATCGGAACGGAACAGGGGACGGCCAGTGGTATCCACAAGGCCGCGCAGCTCTGCCTTGGCGGTCAGGTCGCCCACCACGGCGTCCACGCCGAAGCCGCCAGCCTCCACCTTGGAGAACAGACCGTCCTTGCCCAGCAGCTTTGCGTAGTCGATGGGGCCGGTGACTTTGTTCTTGGCCGCAAGGGTCAGAACATCGGTCGTCCACTCGGTGGGACGCTCGCCGCCGAACAGGATGGCGTTGTCGATCTTTGCGCCCATGGCTTCCCGGACGCGGGGCTGTACCTCGCCCATGATGTCAAAGCTGGAATCTGCCAGCACAGCCTCGGGCACAGGAACGATGACGGCCAGCTCTGCAGCGGTCATATACACGTTGTCCCATTCCTGCTTGCTGGTCTTTTTCATGCCGGTGTCACCGTTGACCCAGTAAGCCAGCGGCAGCATGGACAGCACGGGGATCTTGGTCTGGTTAGAGGTCATATTGGCAAGGCGGGTGCCCAGCTGCATGACGGTGGAGCTTTTGGGCACGTCCTGCTGGATGGTGTTCACCAGCTGCTCCCGGATCAGGGCCTCAGCCTTATTGCGAGCGATTGCATCAGTAGCCATAAGAATCAACCTTTCTGGCCGAACGCTGCGCGGAATGCAGCATTTGCGGCCTCATGTGTGTTTGCGGGCTGGCCGGGTGCGCCGGTCGCCGATGCGGAAAAACGTGCCATGCCGCCGTCCGGCAGAATGGCGCTGGGATCACTCTCTTTGAAAGCCTTGACATAATCATCAAAGCCCAGAATCTCGCCGTCCTTCATAGCAAAATTCTGGGCCTTTGCCTCGGCAAGGAACGCCTTGCGGGCGCTCTCGCTGGAAAATTTCAGGCCGGATGCCTTGCGTTCCAGAGCGTAGCCCTTTTCGAGGGCAGCGACCTGAGTCGCAGCATCGGTCTTGGCCTGCTCGGCCTTGGCCTTCCACTCGGGGTCGTAGCCTTCCAGTTTGCTGTTTGCAGTGGACAGCTGTTCGGTCAGGGTGGTTTTCTCGGCCTTGAGGGTGGTGATCTCGTTCACCTTGGCCGTGATATCCGCGCCGTGCAGGTTCATGATGCTGTCCAGCTGGTCCGAGGTGATACCCGGAATGATCTTGCTCACATCTTCGCGTTTCACTTGCGATGTGCTCCTTTCTTTTGTCTGTTGGGTGGATAAGTCCCTGCTGTTTTGTATCGCGGTTCTCATTCCGCACGGGACAAGACGGGGTACGCGCCGCCTTCCGCTGTGGTGCCGCTTGCGGGAGTTGAACCCGCCACACCCGGATTAAAAGTCCGGTGCTCTGCCAACATGAGCTAAAACGGCATAAAAAAGCGGCTGACGCTGTGCGCCAACCGCTGAGTATTAAATTTTACGGCCTTGTTTCCACGCTGGGCAGGATATCAGTGTGGAAATAGAGCTTGTAGTGGTACGGATCGGTATGGGTGCCGGCTGGCGGATGTACTGAACGATGTCCAGACCTTCAATGTATCCTGCACGCTGAAGCTGGATCAGCAAGGCCTGAAAACGGTTCGGATTCGTACCGAAGCGTTCGGCGTTGAATCCTTCGCTGTCGAAGTCCTCAAAATCCATGCTCTGCTGCAAGAATTTCAGGATGCGGTAGATGATGCGAAAATCTTCCATGATGCACCTCACTTCTTTTTGTTTAAGTCCATATACAGATACGCTTCCGGGTCGCCATACGCTTCCTGAGACCGCTGTCTGTCTTGCTTGGCTGACAGGCGGGTCATGTGCAGCCAGACATCCCCATCTGTTCGCAATGCCGGATTCTTTTGCATTTCGTTCCAGATTGCAGAGGGCTCATCAAGCTGTAGCACTTCACTTTTGGTCATCGTTCAATCCCTCAATAAAATGATAGAGCTGCGGGTCCTTCTCTTTCAGGGCAAAGGGCTCCTGATAAAAAGCGCGATACCCTTCGCTGAAATATTCCTTCAGCATATCTTCATTGATCTGCATCGTTCCGGCTTTAAAAATTCCATCCGTGGGAGATTCATATAGCCGTCCCTGATACTCAGATATGAATTTGCTGTTCTGAAGGAGATAAACCGCTTGTGTATAGGTACTATCATCATACACGATTTGAGAAAGATCTTCAACATCAATCCCGGATTTTCGGATGCTGATGTATTTGGAGTTATGCCGCAGGTCAAGGGAGATCTCCAATGCGTGGCCATACTCGTGAATGACATCACCGCTTTTGCGCTCAGGGTGAAGATAAAGCGTTTTGTCCGGATAATAATAGCCGCTTCCATTGGCGTCTTTCTCTGTCATTACGACCTTGTTGATGATGCTTTCAGCCTTATCACGCTGCCACTGAGGAAGAATAGACAACTCGCTCTCAATGCTTTCACGCTCGGTTTTAGAAACGTTGTTGGAGTAATTGAGCTTTTGCAGGAGCGTTCCAGAATTTCCCAGAGATTTCCCTCTTGCTGCCCAGCTCGCCCTGCCGGCTTCGCTCCTGCCGAACTTGGGCACACTGACACGGGCGCTGTCCACACGGCCGCCCGTGGCCTGTGCAAACTCTGCAAGGCTCTGGCGGGCGGCTCTCAGGCGCACAGCGGCGTCGGTGGGGTCCAGCCCGGCGGCGTCCTCGGCCAGATACCGCTTTTTCCAGCGGCGGACGTTCCGCTCCCGGGCGCGCTGCATCTGTGATATCTCGTAGGCGGTGTACTTTTTGCCGTTCCACTCGATGTCCCGGGCGTTCAGCTCCCGCAGCTGCTCCTGCGTCCATTGGGGCGGGTCGCCCAGCTCCGGGAACACCGCGAAAAAGGTGTGGCGGCAGTTCCAGCCGCACAGGCCTGCGCCGGTGCCGTAGCCGGTGGCGGCTTCAAAATCCGGGTAGTGCCTGCCCTTGTAGTCCACCGCGCCGCCCCGGTGGAAGCGCCTGCCCTGCCATTCTGCATGAGAAGGACGGGCACCGCCGTGGGCGGTGGTCTCCACAAATTCGCAGCCCATCTCGTCCATGCGGGCCACCTGCAGCTTGCCAGTCGTCTGGTTCACACCGGTGAGCACGGCACGGCGTGCGGCCACCTCGATGCTGTCCTTGTGGCCGCTGGGATAGGTGACCATGGGCATGTCGTCTGCAAGGCTGTCCACGGCCTGTTTGACGGCGGCTTTGTAGTCGAAGGCACCGGTGCTCACTTTGAGCCATGCAGCGTCCAGTGTGCGCTCAAAGGCCCCTGTGACGGTGTTTGCCGTGGTGGCGGTCAGATTCTGCCATGTGCCGCAGGTCTGCCGCGCACCGGCATCCAGCAGGTTGTTGAGGGCGGTGCTTTCTTCAAAGGGCTGCGGCTCTTTGTCGTAGTGGTAGTAGATGGCGTCCTCCCGCTCCATGGCTTCGGTGGCGGCCTGCAAAAGCAGCCTGCGGATGGCGGCCTCGCTCTTGCCGGTGTACTTCGCCAGCAGCTTCACCACGTCGTTGCGCAGCGCCTCGGTCTGCTGGTAGCGCCACAGCTGCCAGTTTGCGGTGGGGGTCACGGCGTCCATCTTGCCGATGCGCCGGGCAACGTCCTGTAAGATCTCGTCCTCCACCTGCTGCCAGAGCTGCACAAAGGCGTCCGGCATCCGGTCAAGATAGCTCGGCGGCAGCATCAGGCACCCCCGAAGGTGATCTGCTCTTCGGTCTGGCTGTCAGCCTTGGCCTCTGCCGTCCACTGGTGGGCTTCCTCCTCGCTCAGGCTGTACCGGGCGGAGAGGTACCGGCAGCGGGGCACGAGGCCTGCCAGAGCGTCCTCCCGCAGCTGGCTGGTGCGCTCGGCCTCGCTGACGATGTAACTGTCGTCCCAGTTGACGGAAATGCTGGTCTCTGGGTCTACCGGTGCGCCCAGCAGGTTCTTTGCCGCCCACAGGATGGCCCGCAGGATGCCGATCAGCGCCGTTTCGATGGGGATCTGGTTCTTGTTGGCGTTCTGCACCAGATCCTGCCGACTGCCGGTGTACTCGGTGGCGGTGGTCACGGTGCCCTGATCGAACTTATAGCGGTGGCAGCCCAGTTTGCACTTGAAGCTCATCATGTCCAGCGCGTCCTGCACCGCCTGATGGTTGGAGGCCGTGCGCAGGTCGGGGTTATACTCCCGCCATGCAGCGGGCTGGTCGATGCCGCCTTCCGGCGTGGGCAGCTCGTAGAAGATCTGCCGGTGGACGGCATCCGGCGGCACGGCGTGCTCGGTGCCTTCCTTGTCCACCCACTTGCGGCACAGAGAGCGGTCATAGAAGATCTTCTTGCCGCCGAGGCGGATGTCCTGCCGGTAGTTGTCGAAGGCGTAGTCCACCATCTGTGCCGCGTCCAGCGCCTCGGAGAAGATGCTCATGCCCAGCCCCATGCCGCCGTCGATGTTCTTGGCAGCCGCCGGGCTGAACAGGCTGAACCATGCCGGTGAGCCGCTGACCGTGATGCTCTTTACCGTGCCCGGCGGGGTCTTATCCTCGGTGATCTTCGCGAATTTCGGCGTGCCGGAGATATCGTCCGTCACCTCAAACCATTCGTTGGTGATGGTGCGGCTGCCGTCCTTGACCGTGTGGGTCTGCAGGTAGACGGCAGGCTTGCCGCCCATCATGCACTCGGACACAAAGGCCGCTTCGGTCACAACGCCGCGCTCCACGCTGATGGGCAGGATGCAGCAGGCGGGGTCGTAGTCTAGTACGATGCGGGCATCCGGGTCTGCTTCCAGCTGGCCGTCTGTGCCCTTGATGCCCTCCACGCTCAGCACGAAAGCGCCGGTGCCGGACCAGTAGGCTTTCTCCACCAGCTTGTTGGCGTTCTCCCAGAAATGCAGCTGCCGCAAAAGGCCCCCGGTCTGCTGTTCATCGCTGCCCAGCAGGTAGGCGGCGGTGGCGGCATCGCCGATTTGGAAGGTGGTCTTGTCGTTGAGCAGCAGATTTGCCCAGTCCTCGCACACGCGCTTGGGCATCCGCAGGGACGCCCGGCGGCGCTTGTGTTCGCCGTCCTCCCGCGTGATCTTAATATTATGCACGCTGGGTACATAGCCCTGCCACCACTGCCGCCATTTTTCAATTTTGGCATAATAGGAGGCGTCGATCTGCAGGCCCTTGGTTTTGTTCAGGTATTCAATAAAAGCGGCAACGTTCATCTTGCAGTCAGTCTCCTGTAATCGCGTTCAATGGTGTACTCGAAGGCATCGAGGGTGTCAATGTCGGTGGTGCCGTCATCCAGACGTTCGTCCACGCCGGGGTGCTTCTGGCTCCACAGGGCGGTGGCCAGCGCGTCCCGCAGGGTGGCAGCTTCCGGCAGATACCAAAAGCGCCCGCCGCCCATCAGGATGGACGTCAGACGGATGCGGTCGATGATCTGGATCTTGGCACTGTTCTGCACCCGGTCAGCCAGCCAGGAAAGCGGGCAGGCCCGCAGCCGGGTGCGGATGTGGTTGATCAGCGTCTGTTCGGCGCTGTCGCAGAAAAGATAGTGGATCTCGCCGTACCGCGCGAACACGGCGGTGCAGAAATCGATGAGCTGCGCGGCGAGGTAGTCAGCGTCCTGATCCTTCGGGTCGATGCGGGCGGATGCCAGCCCCACGACCCCCGCGTAGTAGGGCAGGATGCCGGTGGCCACGAATGCGTGCCGGGAGCCGTTGCCGCCGAAGTCCACCCCGATGTGGATGCGCCACGGGCGGCAGGGCTTGTCCGCAGGCCAGAGGAAACGCCCATCCCCGGCGGCAATACTGTCCGCAAAGGGCCGGTAGATGATACCGCCCGCTGCGGCCCACTGGCCGAGGATAAAGCGGTTATAGTAGACCGTGCCTGCGTATTCCTTTTTTAGCTGCGCCACGAACTCCGGCGGCAGAGTGGGGTTGTCGTCGATGGTGTAGGCCTGACAGTAGATGTCCGCGTCGCTGTCCAGAAACTGCTTGAACCAGTGCTGTGGGTTATCCGGGTTACAGGTGCCGTCAAAATGGCTGTGCGGACAGGACAGACGGCTCTTGAGCATCTGGAATACGCCCTCGTCCCATGTGGTGATCTCGTCCCCATAGGCGTACTCAAAGGCCGCGCCCTGAATGCGGGCAATGTGCTTTTTGTTGTCGGCACCCAGCACGTACACCTTGCGGCCGAACAGCTGCACGATGTTGCCGGACGCCGAGGTGCGCACCACGCCCACAAGCTCCGGACCCCAGAGAGCCCGCATGGGCTCCAGCACGTTGCGCTCCAGCGTGCCGAGGGTGTTGCCCAGCATGACGCAAAGGCCCTCGTCCCGGGCCGCGCAGATGCGCTTGGGGATGGTAACAGCGCAGTCCAGATAGGTCTTGCCGGAGCGGGTGGCCCCGGTCTTGACGTTCCAGCGGTGGGAGCAATTGCGAAGGAACTCCTGCTGAAACTCAGTCAATGGCACTGTCTACACCTCCCAGCAGCTTGCGGGCAGCTTCCAGTGCATCGGCGGCGGGGTCCTCCTGCACGGTCTCCTCGCCCAGCATCTTCAGCAGTACGCCTGCCGCCCGGGCATCACCGCGCTTGGCGGCTTCAGTAATGCCCATGACCACCGACATCTGATTGTCGATGTCCTCATTGTCCACCTCATCCCGCAGCAGGGCATTCACCCGGCGGCGGTCGGTCTCCGGCAGGCTGAGATAGTAGTCGGCCGCTTCTTTCATGCTGCGCTTGCGGCGGCGGGCCGCACCGGAAGCAATGCCGCCCTTCTGGGCGATCTGTCTCTGTTCGCTCTCCGTTCGTTCGTTGAACGGGATGAGATTTTCTTCGTTGGCCACGTCACCACCTCTCTTGCCGTAAAATCAAAAAGCCGCCCGGAAGATCCGAACGGCGGGAAATTCAAAAAACGCCCGACTGATGCATTCAGGCTGTTGGTCGGGAAAGGTGATCCTCTGTGTCAGCCGGGCAGCACAAAGCCCGCAGGATCGAAGGGAGTAGACCTTTCCTGCGGGCTTCGGCATTTTAAATTTTAGCAGGGGTTGACAGGATTATCAAGTCCGGTTCGCTCCGGTTCAGTCCGGACTTTTGATCTCCAGTCTTTTGATGGCCGCGCTGTGGCGCTGGAACATCTGACTGCGGGAAATGCGGACGTTGACCGCGATGTCCGGCCAGTCCTCCAGCAGGATGTACCGCCGGAACAGGATCATGAAATCCACCTCGTCGTCCAGCTGGCGGAACACCTCCATGATCTCGGCCCGGATGGCGTCGCAGACGGCAGACTGCGCCTCAGCGGCCCGGCGGGCCTCGTCGATGCGTTCCACACTGCGGGGCAGAGCCTGTCCGTCACCGCTGCCGCCCGGCACAGGAGAAAAGCGCTGGGTGGTGTGGGTGGCGTCGGTCTGCAGCGTGGCCAGTTCGTCCAGCTTGAGCAGCTCGAACCGCTTGGCCGTCCGGTACCGCCAGAGCCATGCCTTTTTCTCTTCGTAGGTCATTACAGTTCCTCCACCCGGACGAACACGCCGCAGGGGTCCGACCAGAATTTTTCTACGATCTCGCTGCACACCTGCGCGTCATCGGCCCAGAAGTGCAGGCGGGTCATTTCGTCCTTGAGGGCCTTTTCCAGATTGTCGGTGTCCGGCTTTGCGGTGCGCCAGCTGCCGTTTTTGCGACCCTCGGCAGGGAAGCACCACTTGACCAGCAGCCGCACCGGACGGCCTGCGGGGATGGGCTTTTCCGGCGCGTGGGGTGCCAGATGGGCGTGGAGCTTGGCACGGGTCTGTTTCAGCTCCGGGCTGTCGTGGAGCACCGCGTGCGGCTGTCCGCCCTTCATGTAGGCGTGCAGCTGCTTTGCGTTGTGGGTGGTGGTAGGCGGCTGCATGGGAAGAAAGAATTGCATGTACATGGGGTTCACCTCGTTTTTCTTTTTCAGGTTTTAGCGCTAACGTGATGGGGAGGGTTCCCCGAATGGATGGGGGCTGTGGTCGCCCCATCCTTCGGGAGACCCCATCACACACGGACGGATTTTGTATATTATATATAGGCTATTTTCCGTCCCGGATTCGGAAAAATAGCCGCTATTTTCCGAAATCCGTAAGCGGATGCGGATTTGTGATAGCCGCTATTTTACCGTTTTTGTACCATGCGTAAAACAAAATATTGCGGACTGTAATTTATCCTGCGCTGCCGGGTTCCTTGCGGCCGATGTCCGCGCCGTCGATCCAGAAACCGCCGTCCGCTTTCAGACGGCGGCGTACGGTGTCCGGTTTCAGCCCCATGTATTCGGCCATGGAGTAGACCGTCACCTTGCCATCCATCATGCAGGCTTCAAAGGCAGTGTCCAGCTCGGCCTTTTTGTCCTTGGTCACCTTGCCTTTATCGCCCCAGCGCTTGGCGGCACCGCGGCTGCCCAGCGTTTTGAAATCGCTGTCCGGCTGCAGGTCCTCCAGCAGGCCGGTGTCCGGCTTGTGCACGGGGTAGTCGAACCAGAGGTTCACCGGGTTGAAGCGGGCAAACTCGCGCAGGGTGCCCTCGATGCGCCATGCGGTCATGCTGTCGGCCTGCTTCTGGGCGGCGGCCACTTCGGCATCGATGGCCCGCAGGTCGGCAAGGCCAAGGTGTTCTTTGGCAATGGTCAGCATCCGGCTGCGGCTCAGGACATCGTCCGGGCCGTAGGCATCCCCATGGCCGCGCTTGTCCAGCATGGCCTTGATGACCCGGCAGGCGGCTTTGTTGTGGAGCTGTTCCCGGATGGCATCGGTGGGGGTGAGCTCGGTCATGTCCAGCATGGCATCCGGGTCGCGGGCGAACACGCCGGAGCCGCTGGCACGGTCCATGCTGCGCTTGCCGCCCTGGGCACCTTTTGAGTGGTGGTGGCAGTAGATCACGGCACAGTCCAGCGCACGGCACACAAGGTCGAACTGGTTGCAGAACTTTGCCATCTGGTCGGCAGAGTTCTCGTCGCCGGTAATGACCTTATAAATGGGGTCGAGGATCACGGCGGTGTAGCCTTTTTTCTGGGCCCGGCGGATGAGCTTTGGGGCCAGCTTGTCCATGGGCACGGACGCACCGCGCAGATTCCAGATGTCGATGTTCCGCAGGTTCTGCGGGGGCAGGCCGAGGGCGGTGTACACATCCTTGAAGCGGTGCAGGCAGGAGGCCCGGTCCAGCTCCAGATTGATGTACAGCACCTTGCCCTGTGCGCAGGAGAACCGGCCCAGCCACGGCCTGCCTTCGGCGATGGCGATGCACAGCTCGATGAGGGCAAAGCTCTTGCCCGCCTTGCTGGGGCCCGCCAGCAGCATCTTGTGGCCCTTGCGCAGCACCCCGGTAATGAGGGCATCGGCCAGCGGGGGCAGGCTCTCCCAGTCGTCGGCCAGACTCTCGGTCTCGGGCAGCTCGTCGGTCTCCGCTTCCAGCCAGTCCCGCCACTCATCCCAGCAGGATTTCCCGATGTTGGTCTCCAGCAGGGTCTGCCGTTTGTCACCGCGCAGGATGCCGGGCATCCGGGAAAGGCGGCTGGGGTTGCGGTTCTGCTGGTCGATGGTCAGGCCGTTTTTCTGGCAGGCGGCGTAGAGGTAATCCACCCGCCTGCGGTACTCGGCATAGTCCGGGGCATCCACCCTGACGATGGCATGGACGCTCTTTCCGCCGGAGTAGACCAGCGCGGCACAGGGCAGTTCCAGCTGCCGGATGATGGCCTGCTGTTTGCCCAGCTCCATGTTGTCGCACTCCACGAGGGCGTAGCGGAAGTCGGTCACGTTCTCGTTGCGGCGGCCTCCGCCGTCCATGGGGTTGAAGCAGATCCACGCACCGGCTTCGGGGTTGTAGTCGCCAAGGGCAGCACCGATATCATCGCCGTAATGATCCAGCTCCATGATGAGCTGCCCGGCGGTCAGCTGACAGGAGCAGCCGTTGGGGGCAAAGCGCCCGTCTTCCTTCCGGTAGCTCTCGGTGACGTAGGCAACGTATTCCTCCGGCTCAAAAAGTGCCTGCAGATACCGCTTGATCTGCTCTGCCGGGTGCCACTCTGCGGGCAGATCCAGCTCGTGGGCTTCCACCCACCGGGGATCTACCACGCGGCCCTCGGTCTGGGCACCGGGCCCGGCAGAGAGCTCGTCGCCCCAGTCCAGCGCGTGGCCTGCCGGGCCGCTCCAACCGTGGGAATAGGCCAGCTGGAAGATGCTGCTCTCGGTGACAGGCTTTGTGCTGCCGTGGAAACTCTCCCACTTTTTGGCGCACTCGCCCTTGTGGTAACGGCCCCCGTCCCGGGCGCTCCATGCTTCCCAGACGGTGACGGGCAGGCCGGAATCCTTCAGCGCCATGCCCACCATCGTCCATTCCTCGTAGGTCAGGGAGGCCGGGGAGATGAAGTCCAATGCTTCTTTGAGTTCATTTTCATGTTCCATTCGCATCACCATCCAAAGCTGCTATCCGGAAAGGCCGGTTCTGCGGGCGGCGTGTAGGTGCTGGGAGTAACGCCCTTGGGCACACCCCGCCAGCCGCCCGCCGCAATGCGGTCGATCATGTGTTTGGCCTGCTCAAAGCTCCACCTGCCCACGTGCTGGAAGCCGTATTTTTCCAGACAGCGGATCTGCTTTGGGGTGGTGAGGCCTTCGTCCCGGCGCTTGTGCAGCCGGTCCAGCAAAAGGCTGGCTTTGCCTGCCGACTCCACCGCATCCGGCAGGATGCCCAGCTTTTCCAGCGCGGCGGCCTGCTGTTCGGTGGGCGGGCCTGCTTCCCAGCCAAAGGCCGGCACATACCCGGCAAGGTCCTCGGCCTGAATGCTCATCTCGTACTGCAGCGGGTCCACCAGCTTGGCTTTTTTGCGGCGCTGTTCTTCCAGCTGTTTTGCAAGGGCTTCCTCCCGCTGGGTCACCACGTCCTCGCCGGCCTCGGCGGCGGCTTCCTCGATGTCCTGCGGGCAGCCGCTCCCGGCCAGATTTTCGGTCATCTGGCGGGCCACGGCGCGGTCCTCGCAGACCAGATCCGCCGGGCGGCACAGCTCGTGCTTGTCGGTCATCCACAAAAAGTCGAGGAGCAGCAGGTCGGTCTTGCCCGGGGAGAGCCGGGTGCCGCGTCCCACCATCTGGCTGTACAGGCTGCGCACCTTGGTGGGCCGCAGCACCACCACGCAGTCCACGGACGGGCAGTCCCAGCCCTCGGTGAGCAGCATGGAGTTGCACAGCACGTTGTATTTGCCTGCATCGAAATCCGCCAGCACTTCCTTGCGGTCGGCGCTCTGGCCGTTGACCTCGGCGGCGCGGAAGCCCTTGGCGTTCAGCAGGTCCCGGAACTTCTGGCTGGTCTTGATGAGGGGCAGGAATACGACTGTTTTGCGGTCCTTGCAGCGCTGGGCCATCTCGGCGGCGATCTGTTCCAGATAGGGGTCAAGCGCAGTGCCGAGGTCTCCCACGGCGTAGTCCCCGCCGCTCATGGTGACAGAAGAAATGTCCAGCTTCAGCGGAATGGTCTGGGCCATGATGCGGCACAGATAGCCCTCTTTGATGGCATCGGTCAGCTTATACTCAAAGGCAAGGCTGTCGAACACTTCGCCCAGATTGCGCATGTCGCCGCGATCCGGCGTGGCGGTCACGCCCAGCACCTTGGCGCTGCCGAAGTAGTCGAGGATGCGGCGGTATCCGTCGGTAATGGCGTGGTGGGCCTCGTCGATGATGATAGTGCCAAAGTAATCATGCGGAAAGCGTTCCAGCCGGGCGGTGCGCTGCAGGGTCTGCACGCTGCCCACCACCACACGGAACCATGTATTCAGACAGGTGGCATCTGCCTTTTCCACCGCGCTGACAAGGCCGGTGGAGCGCTGCAGCTTGTCCGCTGCCTGTTCCAGCAGCTCACCGCGATGCGCCAGAATGAGCACCCGGTGGCCCGCCCGCACCTGATCGGCTGCTACCGATGCAAACACGATGGTCTTGCCGGTGCCGGTAGGCAGCACCAACAGGGTGCGGGTGTGGCCGTTCTCCCACTCTGCGTGGATGCGTTCACGGGCCTGCTGCTGGTAGGGGCGCAGGGTTTGTGTCTCGGCCATTTAGAACGCCCCCTGTGTCCAGCCCTGAGTGGGTGCAGCTTTGGGTTCGGGCGGCGGCAGGAAGCGCTGCACTTCGTTGCTCTGGCCGGTCTCGCCTGCATGAGGACCGCTCTGCTTGGTGTACTCGTGGATACCCAGCTTGCAGATGCCTTTGGCACCCACGACCTCGTTCCAGCGGGGGCGGAAGGTCTCGCCCCGCTTGCACTGACCGATGCTCTCAAAGAAAGCCCCCAGCAGGCCCTGCGTTTTAGTGTGCAGGTACAGGCGGTGGGTCACGGTGGTATCACCCTTGGCCCCGCCGAAGATCTTCAGGGTCAGCTTTGCCATGGAGCAGGGCGGGAGCTTTGCGCTGCCCTCAAAGCGGGCACGCTCCATGCCGGTGACCTCAAAGGCATACTCGCCCTCGGGCAGGAGCACGAACTCCTGCTGTTCGTTGGTAAATTCGTCGTCCCAGCTCAGGGCGCGGTCGGTGGTGTTCATTTCGTTCATAAGTAATTACTCCTTTATTATAAAACTCCTTCAGTCACGCTTACACGTGCCAGCTCCCTCCGTGAGGGAGCCTGTTAAAACGGGATATCACGGTTATCCAGCACCATCTGGAA
Source organism: Faecalibacterium sp. 9 (assembly GCF_048320955.1). Lineage (NCBI taxonomy): Bacteria > Bacillati > Bacillota > Clostridia > Eubacteriales > Oscillospiraceae > Faecalibacterium > Faecalibacterium sp. 9. The sequence goes on along the minus strand of NZ_JBLWGB010000002.1, from coordinate 664,874 downwards.
CACCTGCGGCCATGCGGCGATCAGACAGCCCTCCACAAAGTCAGCGGGGTAGTCCTTGATGGGCATATCCTCCGGGAAATAGCCTCGTTTGCCCACAACGCCCTGCAGCTCTTCACAGCTGACCTTGTTGGCGCTCATCAGAGCGGCCAGCTTTTCCGGCACGCCCAGACTGAGCAGAACATTTTTCTCAGAGCTTTCCTGCAGCGGTGCGGGCTGCGGCTGAGCCACCGGCTTTGCTTCCTGCTGCGGGCTGGGCAGGATGTCGGCTTCCGGCTGGGAACGCGGCTGCGGTTCCGGTTTTGGTGCCTGTGCAGACATTGCGCCGGGGATGCAGGCGGCAATGCTGGCATAGTCAAAGGGTACTTCCTCCGGCAGGTCAAAGCGGTTTTTTGCATCCCAGCAGGGGTGATGCGCGGTGTACAGTACACGCCTGCCGCCGCTGGCCTTGCTCTTGGCGTTCTTGCCGTCGCCCACCTTTTCCACAACGGTCTTGTAGTTGGCAAACAGCAGCATATCGCACCACTCGCGCAGCAGCGGGGCCACCTGTTTGGAAGTTTTCATGCTCCAGCGGTCGTAGTTGCCCACAGCGTCCGGCTGCTCAAATTTGGTAATAGCGGCATGGGCCAGCACCACCACGTTGTGCCCGGCCTGTAGCACCTCTTCCAAAGCGTCCAGCAGCTTGCCGAACTCTTCCTTAACATAGGTGTAGCCCTTGCCGTAGCCGAAATCTTCGATGCCGTTCACCTTGGCTTTGGCACACACGGCCTGAATGCACAGGCGTTCAGCCCAGTCGGCGGTATCAATGACCAGCGTGCCGCAGGGGACACTGCCCTTGCGTACCTCGGCCACCTCATCCAACAGCATGGCCCAGCTGGTGGGTTGGGGCAGGCGCTTGACGTTCAGCCGCTTGGTGCCGCCCTCGGTGTCGATGAAAACAGGATTCGGGAAATGGGATGCAAAGGTGCTTTTGCCGATGCCCTCCGGGCCGTACAGCACGGTCTTGACCGGCGCATTCTGGATGCCGGTGGTAACTGCATATTTGCTCATTTAGAACGCTCCTTTCGTCCAGCTTTTCTGCTGGGGCTTTTCGGTGACGGGCGGCAGGGAGGTTTCGGTATCCTTCACCATGCCGTCCTCAATGATGATCTGGCACTCGCTGCCAGTGGAGACCCGGGTGGCAATGGCCTGCAGGTGTTCTGTTTCCAGCCATGCGGAAAACTTCTGCAGGGTGGTCATGTCCATCTGTTCCAGCTTGTCCAGCAGCACGAAACCGCAGTCCGGGTTCAGGCGGCGGACGATGGCGGCGGCCACCCGCAGCTGGTCGCTGCCGGACATATCCCGCCAGTGCTTGCCTTTATAGGTAAGTGCGCCGTCCTCCACGCTCAGCTCCGGCAGGGGCAGGTCGGCACCGTTCAGCAGGGCCATGCGGTCGGCCCGCTTCCGGGTGATGGCTTCGGTGAGCTTGTCGTAATCGCTGGCATACCGGGCGGCTTCGTCCTCAGCCCGGGATTTTTCCAGATTGGCCCGCACCTTCTGGTTGATCTCCTCAATGTCCCGGATGGAAGCTTCCAGTTCGGCGGTGGATTCGTCCTGAAGCTGGGCGACGGTCTTTTGAGCGGTTTTCCGCTGATTGAACAGGCGGGTGTGCTTGGCGTCGAGCTCCTGATACTGTTGTTCCAGCTCGGCAATGTGTTCACGGGTGCGTTTCAGTTCGGCCACACACTGCTGCTCCTGACGCTCAAGCTCTGTGTACTGTGCCCGCAGCCGCTGATTCTCGCCGTTACGGGCCAGAATTTCCTGCTGCTGGCGAATGAGGTCGGAGGCGCTGACCGGCTCCTCCGGTGCATCCGGGTAGGAGATCAGCTCCTCGGCAAAGTGCTTTTTCTGCGCGGCCAGCTGGCCGGTGAAGGTGCGCTTGTCGTACAGGGCCTTGATCTCAAGATCCCGGGTGTGGAGTTCGGTGCCGATGCCGATGATCCGCAGCAGGATGTCCGCCTTTTCCTTGTCGGATGCTTCCATGAAGCGGGGCAGATCCAGCGCCAGCGGCTCGATGAAGGCGTTGAGCAGCTGCTGGCCGCTGCGGCGTCCGGTGGGGTCGGTGACGGTCAGGGTGCTGTTCTTGCCCTTGCGCTCCACCACCACACCGTTGGAGAGCCTGACCTTGAGGTGGGCGGGAGCCACGGCCCCGTCCCGCTGGGCGGCGTCCGGGCGGAAGCGGTCGCCGCCGAGGGCCCACGCCAGCGCGTCCAGCACGCTGGTCTTGCCCTGATTGTTGTTGCCGCCCACGAGGGTGAGCCCGGTGGGCGACGGCGTAAGCGCAACGGCCTTGATGCGTTTGACGTTTTCGGCCTCTAAGGCCATGATCTTTACAGACATGCGGATACCTCCCCTTGAGCGGATGCGAGTGTGTGAACGAACTGGTTGATTGCGGTCTCCCGCTGGTCGTCCGGCAGTTTGCGGAACTGCATTTTGGCGGACTGAACGATGCTTGTGATGGAGCGCCCGGCCAGAATGATGCTGTCGTAGGCATCGCGGGCGTCCTGTTCGCTGCCGGAAGAGGCCTGTTCCAGCCGTGCCTGCAGGTCGGCGGTCATCTCGGCGGCTAAGTCCTCGGCAATGTCATGGGCCCGCTGGTTTGCCCGGCGTTCCACTTCTTCCTCGTCCACCACAGCGGCGATGGGCTGCTTTTTCAGGGCCGCATTTTCTTCCTGCAGCTTATCCGCCCGGAGCTTTGCCGCTTCGGCCACCTGCCGGGAGCCGGAAAGCTGGCCCTCGGCATTTTTGGCCCGGGCCTCGGCCTTGCTCTGCATCTTCCATGCTTCCTCTTCCCGGGCTTCGGCAGAGTCGGCGCGCTCTTTCAGCTGGGCGTTCTGCTCTTTCAGACCGCTGATGTCGGCAAGAGCGGACTCATAGCGGCTTTCTGCTTCTTCCCGCTTTTCCGCGTCCTTATGGGTCTGGGCTTCGGCGCTTTTCACCAGCTCCTTGAAATAGGCATTTTCCTTGCGGGCGTTCTGAGCGGACTTCTCTGCGGTGTCGGCACGGTCTTTCTCGGCCTTGAGCTGGGCCAGCAGCTCCTGCACCCGCTGGCTGTCTCCGGCGGCTGCGGTGAGCTGTTCAGCACAGCCGGAGCGGGCGATCAGGTTCAGGTCTTTGCGAGAAAGTTCAGGGATTGAAGTTAATTGTTCAACAGTTGAACCTTTAAAACCTTCACCTGTTTGCAGCATATTCCAGACGCTGGATTTGCTCATGCCCTTGCTCTCATACCACTTTGTCCATGTACCGCCGCCATAGCGGCCAGCCTTGGCCGTTAGTGCGTGCATTTTGGCAACGTAGATGCAGGAAATGAGGTATTCATCCTGCGCGGTGCCGTAGTGCAGATCGAACTGCTGGTCGGTCTCCACGGCCTGATCGGACAGGTCGCCCAGAGCGGAAAAGTCAAAGCCAGGTGCCGAAGGCATCGGTGCAGAAGAACCGCCCGCCGATGCGGCAGGGACCGATTCGCAGTTCTGCAGGGATGTCGCGGGGGTCGATGCGCTTGCATCCGCCCCGCTCTCCGAGATGGTCGGCGTTGCCGCTGTGGCAGTCGGGACAGCATTCTCTGCCGTAGTCACAGCAGCATCCGCATTCTGGGCAGGTGCACATGCGAAAACCTCCTTTGCTTTTTTAATGTCGGCAAGAATCTTTTCCATTTCCTGCTGCGGTGTCATGTCCTTGCGGCTGCCATTCGGGGTAAAAAACTGACCAAGCAGCTCTCTTTTTGCGGCAACACCTTTCAGATTTTGAGCGCAGGTGATAGTCAGGCAGTAACGGCCGTCAGATCCATAGTCCGATGCACGAATATCTTTGGAAAACGAGCCAAAAATCTCTCTGTCTGGATAAGTATCTTTGATCCATGCGGAGACCTGAGACAAAAAGTCGAAGTCCAAACTGTGCACTCGACAGGTGCATTTGTCCTTGATGGAGCCAGAGAATTCTGATGCATAAGTGAGAGTCTTGCTCATCCGACACTCATAGCCCCGAGTCTCCAGGGCGACAGTTTTGGCACTTTCGTCCCATTGAAAGTTTCCGTATGGCATGGCGTAGGGGCATCCCCAGCACTCATGGCCGGGTGCATAGCCAGACAGACGGTTGCCAGTGGTACTGGCATCGGTGGATTTCTTCACTCGCCGTCCGCATTTGCAGATATAGGTAGTCATACCCGCACCTCCGTGTCCTTGAGGCGATCCAGCATCTCGGCCTGCACATCCTTGCTCATGGACTGGATGTTGTTGCCCTTCCAGCCGTAGCAGAGGATAGGGCCGTAAAGCTGGCGGCCCCGGTACGTCCGGTTCAGCAGGCTGGCGGGCTGGATAGGGCCATCGTACCGGCCCACGAACAGCACCGCCGGGGTGCGGGGCAGCACGATCATCTCACTGCGGGTGCCCAGCCGTTTCTCAATGGCCCACAGGCTGTCCGGCAGGGTGGTGACCACGGGCTCTGCGCCCGGTTCGGCTAAAATACCTTTCATTTGTAAAATCCTTTCTGATGTGATATCATCAAGGGTGATGGGGCTTTCAAATTCCATCACCCTTTGGGCTCGTCGGTGTTGGCGCACCGGCGGGCTTTTTGTTTGCCTGCATTTTCTGCAGCATGTATTTGCCGTAGCTCAGGCCGGCTTCTTCTGCAGCGCGGACCTCGGCGTGAAGGGCAAGGCTGCTGCGCTCAGCGGCAAGGCCCTGACGCCGGGCCTGCAGTTCTTCATTGCGCCGGCGATCCCATTCAAGGCTCTGAGCGTTGGCGTGCTTTTTGCCGCATTCGGGACAGCGCTGAGCAGAGCGTCCGACATTGCAGAGCACCTTGCCGCAGTCCACGCAGATGCGGGTGTAGGTCTTGAAGTCGCTCATGCTCAGCCTGCCTTCCTGCCGCTCTTTACGGTGTTCCGGGGCTGCTGGTGTACCTTGCGGCGCTCCTGCTGCTCCCGGTCATGGGCGGCAAAGCCCAGCCGGGCAAAGAACACCGCCAGCAGGATCAGCACCATGGCCGTGATGAACGCGCCGTCCGAGACGGTGCCGCCGGTCTGGAAGCTGCCCTCCAGCCCCATGCCGTACAGCAGGCCCACGGTCCCGCTGGCCACGGCCAGCCAGTACCACACGCCGGATTTGATCTTCATGCGGATTCTCCTTCCTGAATTTCAACGCCTTCGATCTGAGAAAACCGATCGGCATTGATGATGTAGCGCCAGCGGTTTGCAGATGTCTTGACTCCGTACCCCCACGGGAATACGCCCTGCTGCAAGCCCTTGCCGACCGTTTCCTTGTCAACGCCAAGCAGGGCGGCAGCCTGTTTAAGGCTCAGCTGCCGGATGCCGCCGTGTCGTTTGGGGACAGGATCGGTGTACTGGGGCGCATCCGGCGCGGTAAAGTATTCGGCATCCAGCCCAAGGGCCGCAGCCATACTGCGCTGTACGGCATCGGGCGGCACTTGTGCACCAGCCAGATATTGACAGATGGACGCTCTGGATCTGCCGGTCATCCCGGAAACCTGTACCTGATTCAGATGCAGGTCTTTCATGGCTTTCTTCAACCTGTCTTTGAACATGTGTCATTCCTCCTTTCATGCCACAGGCCGCCCGTCCAGCTTCTTCAGACTGGCCACCAGATTGATGGATGCCGCAGCGGTCTCCATCTGCTCGAATGCGTCCTCGTCCATGTCCTTGCACATGGTGTGAATGCGGATCACGCGCTCCACATCCTGCTGCGTCAGGCCATACATGGCGGGGTTCAGGGAATTGTTCTTACGTGCCATACGAAGCACTCCTTTCTGTGGGTGGCTCCCACGACCATCCCGGCTGCGTCACCGGAATGGTTTCGGCCGCTGCCATGCGGCCATCATCGGGTGGGTTGTGGATGGTGTCCTTCCCGTGCTATACTGGCGTAGGAAGGAAGTGTAAAAATGCTTGATGTAAAAACGCTGAAAATACTTAGGTTTTTAAATGAGCACCCGGATGAAACGTTTTCCAGTTATCAGATGGAAAAGTGCGGAGTGCCGGCAGACGGTGAAACGCTGGATTGGCTGTACAAGCACGATATGGTTTCTCGATATCAAGATGAAGATGGCTATGTGGATCCTTATGACGGACCAGACTACATCTATCAGATCAATGCCGGTGGGCGTTCGGAATTGCGCAGACAGCAGCACTTTGAAGAAACTGAAGAACGTGCAAAAAGAGCCGAGATTCGCGCTCAAAATGCAGAGATCTGGGCAGGTATCAGTCTTGCGGTATCCATCATTGCAATAATAGCCGCTTGGCTAAAATGATCAGAAGCGCAATGATGTTGAATGCAAGCGACAGCGCAGACTTGACCGTTGCAGCCTTTTCTTTCTTTTCGATGCGCGCCCAGCGCTCTGCTTCGTTCCTTTCCGTCTGGCGTTCAAACTCTTCGATCTCGCTTTCCAGCTCCGCCCGGCGTTCCTCTTCCATAGGTGCGATGGGCTTTTTGTTGTCGGTCATGTGGTTCACCTCCCTTCGTGTTGACCTGATTGCAATTTGTTGATTGCATGACAAGTATAAGTCATTGAATGACGTTTGTCAAGAGCTGCTTTGTTGATTTTTCCAACAAAATATCTTGACGAGCTGGTTTACACCTGCTATAATGATGGCAAAGGAGGTGAACAAAATGACGATAGGTGAACGAATTAAAGAAGTAAGAAAAAACGAAAAGCTGACGCAACAGGAGTTTGCTGATCGACTGAACCTTAAACGGAACACTGTTGGCAGTTATGAAGTGAATGTTGTTGAACCCAGTGACCGCACCATTAAAGATATCTGCGATAAGTTCGGCGTCCGGGAAGCGTGGCTGCGTACCGGCGAGGGTGAAATGTTTGTGCAGGACACCCAGTCGGAGCAGGTAGCTGCTTTTCTGGCCGACCTGACCAAGGATGACAGTGACACCTTTAAAAAGCGTTTTGTTGAAATGCTGGCAGGCCTGAGCCCGGCGGACTGGGAGCTGCTGGAACGTATGGCCGAAAAATTGACGCAAAAAAAAGAGGAAAGCCCGTAAAGGCTTCCCTCGCGTGGTGGCTGGTTGCTTATCCGATCAGGTGGCTTGCGTACACCCACACAAGCCGCAGCTGGCGGAAATCGGCTTTTTCCAGCAGTTTCAGAATGGCGTTGATGGTTTCTTGTCGTGTCATGATGCGGCCCTCCAACAGCGGTTGTTCTATTTGCTCATATTATACAACTGTTTGCTGTATCCTGCAAGCAATATTATCTGCGCAAAAATCGAATGAAAAATTGGATTTTTTCGAATGAAAAAGGAGGAATGTTCAATGGCAAATTGTTCTATCTGCGGCGAGAAGATGGGAATCTTTGACAGAGAGTCTTGCTCAGACGGTTTTGTCTGTAAAAGATGCCGGTCTTTGTTTTCCGATCTTGGAATGGATTACAAAACTGTCCCTGCTGATAAATTAAAAGAAGGATGGAAGTTCTTCAACGACCGGCGTGAGCGGGCGAAAGGCTTTGAAAATCTGCAGGAACCGGGAACAATGGTTGCTTATGTGAACAGAGCGCAGCGACTTATGACGGTCGCAGGAATTCCGGGGTGGTTTACGTTCGATGAGCTTGTAGACTATACCGTCAAAGTGGATACAAAGGTTGTCACCGAGACAAAAGGCAGCGTCACTCGATCAATCGCTGGAGGAATCGTTGCAGGTCCTGTTGGCGCAGTTGTCGGTGGTAACACGGCAAAGAAGGTTTCACATACAGAAGAATCGAATCCGAAAATGTCGTTTGTCGTGGAATATCCGTTTGGAAGATTTGAGTCTCCGGTTTTTACATATTCCCGCAAGGTTCTGAAACTTTGCGAAGAAATCTTTAGCGAAAGAACAACAATAAGGAAAGTTCCGAATGCTTCATCCAGCGTTGCGGATGAGCTTATGAAGTTTAAAAATCTTCTGGACATTGGAGCAATTACAGAAGACGAGTACAATGCAAAGAAAAAACAGTTATTGAATCTATAAAATAAAATCACTAAACAAAAAACGCCCCCGGTGCTGCGAACACCGAGGGCGCAGAAGGAGAAAATACGGGATGACAAAAGATACCGAAAAGGTCTTGCTGAAACTTTATCGTGCATACACGGAGCGCCGCAAAACCTTGCCGAAGTCTCAGGCAAAATACTTTGCATCAGAAGATGTGTCGGCTGCATTGCCGGGGATCCCGTGGGATGACGTGAGAGAGGCGCTTGCGGAACTGCGTGATGATGGCTATATCGACCTTTACATGATGGGTGCCTGCGATCTGTTTCCGAAGGCTATCGAGTACGGCGAAACGGCTGTCGAACGCGGCATTGACAAGGCGCTGGATGTGTGGAGTAAACTCCATTAACCGAGTTTCAGTTTGTCCACCGAAATGTTCAGCGTCATATCTGCGAGGGGATGGCCCGCATCGCACTGGATGGAGAAGCCATTGACGCGATGGACTTCAACACCGTTCAACTTCATTTTGAAGTCTTTTTCGTCAAGATAAAGTTCGACGGCATTCTGACGCTCTGACATGATAGCACCTTTCTTTCTGTGTATGAATGAAAAGATTCGTTCACGTTCATTATACATCAAAATTATGCTAAAGTATAGTATAATTTTGATTTGCACAAACAAATAAAAAAAAACTCCCCCGGTGTTACCAGCACCGAAGGAGGTTTCCGAACCGCTTGCCCGAAGGCGTCACGGCTCTGTACAGTAGATTTTGGCGAACCTCTGCACAGACTATGATACCACCTCCGGGCAGGCTTGTCAAAGTGTACCCTTTTGGAGGTGGAAACATGGGAAGAAGAAAGCCGAATCATTATGGCTGCGTAACCAAGCTGAAGGGAAACCGATCACGGCCGTGGGTGGTAAAAGTTACCGTGTACGATGCCGAAGGGCATGGGAAGCAGGTACCGATCGACTACGCAGAGACCGAGGAGCAGGCGAACATCATCCTTGCTCAGTACAACGACAACCCATGGAGCATCGACCGGAACAAGGTCACATTGGTGGACCTGTACCAGCGCTGGGCGAAGATCAAGCTGCCAAAGATGGGGCAGGCCAGTCAGGGCGCGATGAAGTCGGCCTTCAAGCACTGCCAGAAATACTACGGTATGAAATACCGCAGCATCCGGGCCTACCAGATGCGGGACTGCATTGACAACTGCGGAAGGGGATACAGCACACAGGCTCAGATCAAGGTTCTGTGGGGGCATCTGGATGAGTTTGCCTTTGAATGTGACATCATCAGTAAGATGTATTCTCAGCTGACCACAGCACCGCCCGTTCCAGAAACCAGCCGGATGCCCTTTACGCCGGAACAGATTGCTGCCCTGTGGGAAATACAGGATGAACCGTGGGTCGATACCGTGCTGGTGTTCCTTTACACAGGATTCCGCTTGATGGAACTGCTGAACATGCAGACGGAACAGGTTGACCTTCAGCAGAAGACGTTTCAGGGCGGCATCAAAACAGCGGCTGGCAAGGGTCGTATTGTGCCGATCCATCCGAAGATCCTGCCTTTTGTGCAGGCGTGGGCTCAACATGGCCATAAATACCTGATAACTGCAGATGGTAAGAAACTGAGTAAACAGAAGTATTATGAATGCTGGGCTGAGGTCATGGACAGAATCGGTGCAGACAAGACCCCGCACGAAGCGCGGCATACCTTTGAAACGTCACTGGACAACGCCAAGGCCAACCGTAAATGCATTGATCTTCTGATGGGGCACAAGTCGAAAGATGTAGGTAATCGTGTGTACAATCATAAAACATTGGAACAGCTGCGGGAGACGATTTTGCTGTTGAAATGATAAATTTTAGGATGAATCAGTAACAAATTAGAGACAAAACACAAGAAAACAATCGAAAAATCGAAAGTTTTCTTGTGGGTGATTTTGCAATAGCACAAAATCATGTTATTATAAATAAGAAATGCCAAAAAACCGCATGAAAGAGGGATGCATTATGGAAATCGAACGCAAATGGATGGTGAAGGGCTGGCCGGAGGGGCTGCCCCTCAGAGAGGAATTTGCCATGCGGCAGGGCTATATCAGCGTGCGGCCCACCGTGCGCATCCGGGAAGAAGCCCTCACCGGCGGCAGAACGGACTACATCCTCTGCTTCAAATCCGGGGGCGGCCTTGCCCGCGAGGAGATCGAGCGCAGCATCGACAAAGCGCTGTTTGAGGATCTGGAACACAAGATCATCGGCAAACCTCTCATCCCGAAGCTGCGCCGCAGCTACACCCTGCCGGACGGTTCTGTGCTGGAAGTGAACCATGTGGACGAAGGCCAGCCCACCGAGTTCTGGTATGCCGAGGTGGAGTACCCCACGGTGGAAGCGGCCCTTGCATGGCAGCCGGAAAGCTGTGGCCTTGGTGCATACCTCAGCGATGAGGTGACCGGTCAGCCCGGCCAGAGCATGGGTGAATATTGGGTGGAGACGAGGGGGTGAGGGCTGCCGACACACTGGCATGTCCTACAGATATACAAAGAAGGGAATGACAACTCACGAAAAAAGTCAAACTAAAATTGGAACTGCAATACAACTCCCCTGTGATCCTCACATTTTTCCTGCTGTCACTTCTGGTGCTGTTCCTCGACCAGTGGACGGACGGGTGGACAACCATGCACCTGTTCTGTGTCTACCGCTCCTCGCTGAAGGACCCGCTGTTCTACATCCGGCTGTTCGGCCATGTGCTGGGCCATGCCAGCTGGGACCACTTTCTGAACAACATGCTGCTGCTGCTCGTTGTTGGCCCGCCAATGGAAGAAAAGTACGGCAGCAAGCCGCTTTTGTGCGGCATGGTGTTCACCGCTCTGGTCACCGGTGTGCTGCAATGTGTGCTGTTCCCGCGTTCGGGGCTGCTGGGCGCGTCCGGCATCGTGTTCATGCTCATCATGCTCTCCTCGCTGGCGGGCTTTTCCGGAGGCATCCCGGTCACCATGCTGCTGGTAGCAGCGCTGTACTTCGGTCAGCAGGTGTACGATATCATTTTTGTGCATGATAATGTGGCAAACTTCATGCACATTGTGGGCGGCTTATGCGGCACTGCCTTTGGCTACTACAGTGCGTTGCACAGCCGCCGCAGACCGGCAAAAGCGGTGAAGTTTTCCAGCACGAACAGCCGCCGGAAGCGCTGAACCCACTGTGGACATAGGCTGATTTTGAAAAATTTGCAAACAGGTATTGACAAACGAAAAATCCGTGGTTTAATATAGCCAAATTCAATACACTAAACCGTTGAAGCGGAGATAACGGCGAACCACGCCTGTACAGAGAGCCTGCGCAGCTGAGAAGCAGACCGGAAACAGTTCGTCAAGGAAAGTGTGATTTTGCGTCGCTTTTCCTGAAATGGACCGCTGAGGGTGCAGGGAACTGCGGCGCTTTTGCCGCATAGTATTCTGCAACGTGAGGGCATACGTCAGTTGCCGGGGATGTGTTGGCATCCCGCCAAGTGCATGGGGTCATACCCATGAAATCAGGGTGGTACCGCGGATAAAAGGCCAGGCTTTATTCGTCCCTGACAGAAGAGAGTTCTTCTGTCGGGGGCGTTTTGTTTATACTCCTTCGGCAGAAGAGCCGGGGGAGTTTTTGTTTTTACAGAAAGGGGAAGCGGCCATGAAGATACAGCCCACGCTTTGTATACCCCATCTATGGGGTGCAGTTCCATCCGGAATCCATCCTGACCCCGCAGGGCCGGTCGATCTTGAAAAATTTTATGGAGGGCTAAGAAAATGATCAAGGAAGCAATCGTGAAGATCGTCAGCAAACAGGACCTGACCTATGACGAAGCCTACGCCGTGATGAACGAGATCATGAGCGGCGAGACCACGCCCACCCAGAACGCAGCCTTTCTGGCGGCACTCTCCACTAAGAGCGCTAAGGCGGAGACGACCGACGAGATCGCAGGCTGCGCTGCTGCCATGCGGGACCACGCCACCAAGGTGGATGCCGGCATGGAGCTTTTCGAGATCGTAGGCACCGGCGGCGACAACGCCCACAGCTTTAATATCTCCACCACCTCGGCGCTGGTGGCGGCGGCAGGCGGCATGAAGGTGGCCAAGCACGGCAACCGGGCCGCCTCCTCCCAGTGCGGCACCGCCGACTGTCTGGAAGCACTGGGCGTGAACATTCAGCAGAGCCCTGCCCGCTGCGTGGAACTGCTGAACGAGGTGGGTATCTGCTTCTTCTTTGCCCAGAAGTACCACGCCTCCATGAAGTACGTGGGCCCCATCCGCAGGGAACTGGGCTTCCGCACCGTGTTCAACATCCTTGGACCGCTCACCAATCCCGGTTCGCCTGCCATGCAGCTGCTGGGCGTCTACGATGAATACCTTGTGGAGCCGCTGGCACAGGTGCTCATCAGTCTGGGGGTCCGGCGCGGTATGGTGGTCTACGGCAAGGATAAGCTGGACGAGATCTCCCTCAGTGCTCCCACCAGAGTGTGTGAGATCAAGGATGGCTGGTACAAATGCTACACCATTACGCCGGAGCAGTTCGGCCTGACCCGCTGCGAAAAGGCCGACCTTGTGGGCGGTGCCCCGGCAGAAAATGCCGTCATCACCCGCGCCATTCTGGCAGGCGAGAAGGGCCCCAAGCGTGACGCCGTTCTGCTGAACGCGGGCGCATCCCTCTACATCGGCGGTAAGGCAGACACGATGGCGGAGGGCATCGCACTGGCTGCACAGCTGATCAACAGCGGCAAGGCAGCGGCTGTGCTGGAAAAGTTCATCGAAGTGAGCAATCGCCCGGAGGAAAATGCATGAACATCTTAGACCAGCTGGCCGAACACGCCCGGCAGCGGGTGGAAGCGGCAAAGCAGACCCTGCCGCTGGCCGAAATAAAGCGGCAGGCGCTGTCCCTGCCTAAAGGGGACTTCCGGTTTGAAAAAGCCCTTGCAAAGCCGGGGCTTGCCTTTATCTGTGAGTGTAAAAAAGCATCGCCTTCCAAGGGGCTCATCGCACCGGAGTTCCCGTATCTGCAGATCGCCAGAGAATACGAAGCCGCCGGGGCAGATGCCATCTCGGTGCTGACCGAGCCAAAGTGGTTTTTGGGCAGTGACACCTATCTGAAGGAGATCACTTCTGCTGTCTCCACACCCTGCCTGCGCAAGGATTTTACCGTGGATGCGTACATGATCTACGAAGCAAAGCTTCTGGGCGCTTCGGCGGTGCTGCTCATCTGCGCGATTCTGAACGATGCACAGCTCAAAGAGTACCTTGCCATCTGCGAGGACTTGGGACTCTCCGCTCTGATGGAAGCCCATGATGACGCCGAAGTGGACCGTGCGCTTGCCGCCGGGGCACGCATCCTCGGTGTGAACAACCGCAACCTGAAAACCTTCACGGTGGACACCGAAAACAGCCGCCGCCTGCGCTCCCGTATCCCGCAGGATGTGCTTTTTGTCTCGGAAAGCGGCGTAAAAACTGCCGAAGATGTTGCCGGGCTTGCAGCCATCGGGGCAGACGCAGTGCTCATTGGTGAAACGCTCATGCGTGCGCCGGATAAGACCGCAAAGATGCGGGAATTGAAAGGACTGCTATGACAAGGATCAAATTGTGCGGCCTGACCCGTCCGGAGGATATCGCAGCGGCAAATGCCCTGCAGCCGGAGTACATCGGCTTTGTGTTTGCCCCCAAAAGCAGACGGTATGTTTCCTGGGAATTGGCCGCAGAATTAAAAGCACAGCTTTTCTCCGGGATCCAGGCCGTGGGCGTGTTCGTGAACGAAGCACCGGAAGCGGTGGCTGATCTGCTGAATGCAGGCATCATTGAGATCGCCCAGCTCCACGGGCAGGAGGATGCCGCTTACATTGCCCGGCTGCGGGGGCTGACCGCAAGGCCGCTCTGGCAGGCCTTCCGCGTGACGGATGCCGAAAGCCTTGCAAAGGCGGAAAAAAGCCCGGCAGACCTTGTTCTGCTGGATTCCGGCACAGGCGGAACGGGCAGGGCCTTTGACTGGGCGCTGCTGGAAAATTTCAAGCGGGATTATCTTCTTGCCGGAGGGCTTGGCCCGGAGAATGCGGCCGATGCTGTGGAGCGTCTGCACCCCTATGGGGTGGATGTGAGCTCCGGCATTGAGACGGCAGGGAAGAAGGACCCCGAAAAGATGGCGGCATTCGTGGCCGCGGTACGCAAAAACGACCAATCAGGAAAGGAATGAACGACCATGACAAACCCCAACGGACGCTTTGGCATCCACGGCGGACAATATATCCCCGAAACGCTGATGAATGCCGTCATTGAACTGGAAGAGGCCTACAACCATTATAAAGATGACCCGGAGTTCAATCGGGAGCTCACCGAACTGCTCAACGAGTACGCAGGCCGCCCCAGCCGCCTGTACTATGCAAAAAAGATGACCGAGGACCTCGGCGGTGCAAAGATCTACCTCAAGCGTGAGGACCTGAATCACACCGGTGCGCACAAGATCAACAATGTTCTCGGGCAGGCGCTGCTGGCCAAAAAGATGGGCAAGACCCGCCTCATCGCCGAGACCGGTGCCGGTCAGCATGGCGTTGCCACCGCCACTGCCGCTGCCCTGATGGGTATGGAGTGTGTGGTGTTCATGGGCGAGGAGGACACCAAACGTCAGGCCCTGAACGTCTACCGGATGCGTCTTTTGGGCGCGGAGGTCATTCCCGTCACCAGCGGCACCGGCACGCTGAAGGATGCCGTGTCCGAAGCCATGCGCGAGTGGACCAGCCGCATCAGCGATACCCATTACTGCCTTGGCTCGGTGATGGGCCCGCATCCGTTCCCCACCATCGTGCGTGATTTTCAGGCGGTTATTTCCAAGGAGATCAAGGAACAGATACTGGAAAAGGAAGGCTGCCTGCCGGATGCCGTCATTGCCTGCGTGGGCGGCGGCTCCAACGCCATTGGCAGCTTCTATAATTTCATCAATGATAAAGATGTGCGCCTCATCGGCTGTGAGGCCGCAGGCCGCGGCATCGACACCTTCGAGACTGCCGCTACCATCAATACGGGCCGTCTGGGCATTTTCCACGGCATGAAGTCCTATTTCTGTCAGGATGAATACGGTCAGATCGCGCCGGTCTACTCCATTTCTGCCGGTCTGGATTATCCCGGCATCGGCCCGGAGCACGCATGGCTGCATGATATCGGCCGCGCCGAGTATGTGGCAATTACGGACGACGAAGCCGTGAACGCATTTGAGTATCTGGCACGCACCGAGGGCATCATCCCGGCTATTGAATCTGCCCACGCCGTGGCCCATGCCATCCGGCTGGCACCCACTATGGACAAGGAACAGATCATCGTCATCACCATTTCCGGCCGCGGCGATAAGGACTGCGCCGCCATTGCCCGCTACAGAGGGGAGGATCTTCATGAGTAACATTGCAAAGGCCTTTGCCAACGGCAAGGCGTTCATTCCGTTCATTACCTGCGGCGATCCGGATCTGGAAACCACCGCCGCAGCCGTCCGCGCCATGGCGGCAAACGGCGCCGACCTCATCGAGCTGGGCATCCCGTTCTCGGACCCCACCGCCGAGGGCCCGGTCATTCAGGGGGCCAACATCCGCGCCCTGAAAGCGGGGACCACCACGGATAAGATCTTTGACTTCGTCCGCGAGGTGCGGAAAGATGTTTCGATCCCCATGGTGTTCATGACCTATGCAAATGTCGTGTTCTCCTACGGCGCAGAGCGGTTCATCTCTACCTGCGCGGAGATCGGCATTGACGGGCTGATCCTGCCCGACCTGCCCTATGAGGAAAAAGAGGAGTTTGCGCCCACCTGCCATAAGTACGGTGTGGACCTGATCTCAATGATCGCCCCTACCTCTGAAAACCGCATTGCCATGATCGCCAAAGAAGCCGAGGGATTTTTGTATATCGTGTCCAGTCTGGGCGTCACCGGTACCCGCAGCGAGATCCGGACCGACCTTGCGTCCATCGTGAAGGTGGTGCGGGAAAACACCGCAGTGCCCTGTGCCATCGGTTTTGGCATCTCCACGCCGGAGCAGGCGGCAAAGATGGCGGGCATCGCCGATGGTGCGATCGTGGGTTCCGCCGTCATCAAGCTGCTGGAGCAGTACGGCAAGGATGCCCCGGAGCAGATCGGTGCCTATGTCAAGCGCATGAAGGATGCCGTAAGAGGGTAAGAATATTCTTAGAATATAACTTTACCGTTTGCGAAGAGGAAATGACTGAGGGTCGTTTCCTCTTCGCTTTTTGCTGTAAATTTTGGAGCTCAAAATGCATTGAACGGAACGGCCTTTCTCGTGAAAAAGTGGTCTGGAAACAACCGCGGTTGTTTCCAGACCACAAATAAAATTATAAATTCCTCTGCTTATGCTCAGAGCGAAGCGGAGAGCATGGTTTCATAAGAAATGCCTCCTCTAATTTCTTAACACTTTCCCAGAAAAACAAAAAGCCCGCAGTGGTTTGCACTACGGACGACTTTTGCGAAAAATCACGAGAAGTCGGACTTTTAATGTCTGCCTGACTGCGTAAAAGAAAATGCACCCGGCTGCTGTGGTCCTGCCCACACGCCGGGTGCATTTTTATGCTCAGAATCATTACAGGTCACTGCGGGGCAAAGCCGCCATGGCCCAGAAATCCAGCTCATACACAGAGCAGGCATGGAAGATCTCGCGGCAGCGGGCAAGGCGCTCCGGGCTCAGGCCCTCACAGGTCTTTTCTGCAAATGCAGCCCAGTCGCGGCAGGCTTCCTCGTAGTCCCTGCCTGCATAGTCTGCTACCAGCGCACCATAGGGGGCATCCTGCACAGCGGGATGCTCTTTCAGCAGCTTCTGAAAGATCCAGCTGTAGCTCAGCATGCAGGGCAGGCAGGCCATCATGCACTCGGCAGCGCCCTCGCTGTTTCTGGCGGTGTCGATCATGTAGTCCACATAGGCGCGGTTCTCCGGCCGCAGCGGCAGGCTCTGGATGCCCTCATCGGTCAGCCCGAACTGCCTCAGGCAGCGCAGGCGTTCGGCGTCCTCACTCTCGTTTACGAAGGACAGCAGGGAATAGTAGGTGCGGATGGTCTGCATATCTGCCGCCTTGGTCATGCCCCATGCGAACACCTTGGCATATTCCCGCAGGTAAAGGCTGTCCTCTACAATGTAGCCCTTAAAGCAGGCTTCGTCCAGCGTGCCGTCCGCAAGTCTTTCCAGAAATTCCGAATGCAGGCACTGCTCCCACACGGGCAGGCTTTCCTGTACCAGCTGCTGCACAAAAGACTGCTCACTCACCAACAAATTCTCCCTTCAGTGCAAACATGTGGTTCATGGGGCCGGAGCCATGGCCCAGATCCAGCATGGCAGAAAGACAGCCGGAAATATAGGCTTTTGCCCGCTCCACAGAAGCATCCAGATCATAGCCCTTTGCCAGATTGGATGCAATGGCGCTGGACAGGGTGCAGCCGGTGCCGTGCGTATTGGGGTTGTCAATGCGTCTGCCCCGGAACCACTTGCCGCAGCCGTTCCGCCACAGCAGGTCGTCGGCATCATTGATCTGGTGGCCGCCCTTGCACAGCACGGCGCAGTGATATTTTTCACTGATGCGCTGTGCGGCAACTTCCATGCCTGCCGCGTCGGTGATCTTCATGCCGGAGAGGATCTCGGCCTCCGGGATATTGGGGGTGACGACCTCTGCCATGGGCAGCAGCTTTTCGGTCAGTGCCTGCACGGCGTCATCCCGCAGCAGCTTGGAACCGGAAGTGGCTACCATCACGGGGTCCACCACGATATGCTTTGCGCCGTAGGTGTGCAGCTTTTCGGCAATTACCCCGATCAGCTCAGCCGAGGACACCATGCCAATTTTGACGGCGTCCGGGTAGATGTCGGTAAAAATGGCGTCGATCTCCTGCGCCAGAAATTCCGGGGTGGCTTCAAAAATGCCGGTAACACCGGTGGTATTCTGGGCGGTCAGGGCGGTGATGGCGCTCATGGCATACACGCCGTTGGCGGTCATGGTCTTGATATCGGCCTGAATACCGGCGCCGCCGCTGGAATCGCTGCCGGCAATGGTCAATGCGGTTTTCATAGCAATAACTTCCTTTGTATCAAAATGCGGAAATGCCCACAAGGAGACATTTCCGCATGCTGAAGCAGTGGTATCTCCCTACGTTGGCATTATCCAAATCAGGTCACAGGTCTGGGCAGACAGCCCACTCTCAGCCTGCTTTTGCAAGCTCCCTTTTCTGTGCACAAGCATACCACAGTGCAGCGTTATTTGCAAGTAGTGCCGGGCCTTGCAAAGCGTAGCGAACGTGGTAAAATGAGAAAAAACAAAAAGGGGAAACACCATGAACATTACAGTCTATCTTGGGGCAAATGAAGGCAGCGATCCGGCATTGGCAGCAGCTGTCCGGGAGCTGGGCAGCTGGATCGGCGCAAACGGGCATCACCTTGTATACGGCGGCTCCCGCAGCGGTCTGATGGGCCTGCTGGCGCAGAGCGCACTGGATGCGGGCGGCACCGTGACCGGTGTGGAGCCGCAGTTTTTTATTCAGCAGGAGCTGCAGCATGACGGCCTGACCGAATTGATCATTACCAGAGACATGGCTGAGCGCAAGACGAAGATGATCGAGCTGGGGGATGCCTTTATCGCATTCCCCGGCGGCACCGGCACGCTGGAAGAAATTGCAGAAGTGATGTCCCGGGTCTCGCTGGGTCAGCTGGATGCGCCCTGCATCCTTTATAATCTGAACGGCTACTACGACAGCCTGAAGGCACTGCTGGACAAAATGATCGAGAAGGGCCTTTCCACGCCGCAGCGCCAGCGGGGCATCCGATTTGCGGCGAATCTGGAAGAGATCACAACAATTTTGAATAAAGCCTAAAAGGGAACGCTTCTCACGGCCGGGAAGCGTTCCCTTTTTATATCATTCTCCCAGAGCAGTGCGGAGGTTTGCCAGCACCTTCTGGCTCAGCAGCACAAAGGCCTGCTTGGTGCGCCCGGCGGAAACATTGGCGCAGTGTACGTTCTCGCGTTCAAAAAAGCCCTCGCCCACCGAGCCTGCAGCGGCGCGGGTATCGCAGAAGAAATGGGTGCCCGGCAGAGTGAGCCAATCTTCCAGTGCGGCCGAGTCAAAGCCCGGGCCGATGGAGGTGTTGAACAGCACCTTTCCCTCGCCCAGCTGCGCAAATTCGTCCTTGCCCAGCAGCAGGACATTTTTGTTCAGGCAGGTGAACACCACCTCGCTCTCGGTCAGCAGCTGTGCCAGCGGCTTGTAGGCCATGCCGGAGGCTTCGGCATCGGGCTTGCGGGTGCGGCTGTAATAGGCAATGTCGGCACCCATGAACTGCAGCGCATCGGCAATCATTTTGCCGGACACACCCAGCCCGACGATGCCGACCTTCAGCCCGGTGATCTCCACCGGCTCGTCCCGCAGCATGGGCATCCCAAAACCGTGCAGGATGCCGGTGAGCTCGTGCAGGACGTACTCCACAACGCCGCGGTCGCCGTAGTCCCGGATGCCCAGCACTTTGATGCTGCAGGTGCGGGCATAGGCGATATCTACGTTGGCGCTCTCTTCCGAATACAGACTGCAGCACATGCCGATGTAACGGATATTCGGGCAGCGCTCGATCACGCTTTTGCCCATGCGGGAGGTATAGCTCAGAAGCACGGCATCGGCATCTCCGATACGCCGCACGATCTCATCATCGTCCGCCGGGATATCGCGGTACAGGGTCACCTCTTCTGCATACTGATGCAGTTCCTGCTCAGCGGAGGGGATCAGGCTGACCGGCTCAATAGCTACCAGTTTATGGAACATGTGCAGATCCTCCTTTTAATAGAAACACACAGGGGAAGCGAGATTGCGCAGCAGGGAAACCACACTCCAGCCAGCAATGGCGCTGGTGGAAGAGCAGATGTCCACCACAGCCTTCACACCCTCGATCTCGGCAGTGATGCGGTGATCGTCACCCACCCAGCCGGGGACCGAATGCATGGTCACGCCGGTGATCTCCGGGCCGGTGGTGGCCAGAGAGGTGGCCACGGCTACGTTGACCCGGCGCGGGAAGGTGGCAATGGCCTGCTTGGCATTGCCTGTGAACACAGTGGTCTTTTCCGTATCGGTGAGCAGGTGCTCCTCCCATACGGGCGTGTTGCGGAAGCCCCTTGCGCCGGTGTGGGTCTCGATGCCTGCGGTCTCGGCCAGCTGCTGGGCCTGAGCCATCAGGGTGACGGTCTGCAGTACATCAAAGCCGCCGATGGCACCGCTTGCCAGATGCACCTTGGCATCACCCTCTGCGGCAGCGGCCTTGACCTGCTCATAAAAGGCAAGGTCCGCGAACGCGCCAATGGAAATGATGACCAGATTCACGCCTTTTTTCAGAACAGGCACAGCCATGGCGCGCACAGCCTCCACCGAAGCGGTCTCCACGATGTACTCCGGCTCCAGCGCCAGCAGGGCATCCACATCGTCACACACGGCACAGCCCACTGTTTCGGCAGTCTTTTCTGCCGAAGCACGGGTGCGGCTGGTCACGCCCACCAGCTCGTAGTCTGGCAGCAGACCGTTCTTCCATGCATCGGCCACAATGTTGCCCAGAAATCCGCAGCCTACGATACCAAATTTTGTTTTCATATCCTAAACTCCTTTTTCTGCTTTTTCCAAAGAAAGCAGCATATTCCATTAAAGTATATCATATGAAAACAAAAAATGATATAATAAGGCGCAAGAAAGGAGAAAGCTATGTCGAAAACAAAGGAGCTTTTCTGGACGTTTTTCAAAATTGGAGCGTTCACGTTTGGCGGCGGCTATGCCATGGTGGCTTTGCTGCAGAATGAATTTGTGGAAGAGAAAAAGTGGTTGACAAAAGAAGAATTTCTGGACATGGTGGCCATTGCGGAGTCTACGCCCGGCCCGGTGGCGGTGAACAGTGCCACCTATATCGGTTACAAGATCGAGGGTGCGGCAGGCGCGGCGGCGTCCACGGTGGCGGTGTGTCTCCCGTCCTTCGCGGTCATTTATCTGATCTCGCTGTTCTTTGACCAGTTCCTCCGCCTTTCGGTGGTGGCAAGTGCGTTCCACGGCATTCAGGTGTGTGTGATCTATCTGATCCTTTCCGCCGGACTGAAGATGCTGAAGGAGCTGGAACACAGCGTCTTCAATATTGTCATCCTGACCACGGTTGCGGCAGCGATGGTGGGCTGTTCCATTGCAGCAGTGTCCTTCTCTTCCATTTTTTACATCCTGTTCAGCGGTGCGGCCGGGCTGCTGGTGTATGCAGTACAGCAGCTGCGGAAGGGGGAGAAGAAGCCGTGATCTATGTAGAACTTTTCTGGAATTTCCTCATGATCGGCGCACTGTCCTTCGGCGGCGGCTACGGGATGATCTCGCTGGTGCGGGAAACGGTCTTAGGACACGGCTGGCTGACGGAAGGCGAATTCCTCAGCTTCATTGCCGTGTCGGAATCCACACCCGGCCCGCTGGCCATCAATATGGCCACCTTCATCGGTGCTTCGCAGGGCGGCTTCTGGGGCGCGCTGTGTGCGACATTGGGTGTGGTGCTGCCGTCCTTTGTCATTATCCTGCTCGTTGCATCGGTGCTGCAGAACCTGATGAAGTATGCGGGAGTCAACGCAGTTCTTGGCGGCGTTCGTCCCTGTGTGGTGGCGATGATCCTGGCAACTGCTGTCAACATGGCGCTTTCTACGCTGGCCGGGTTTGCAGCGGACAAGGCAGACATTGCACCGGATCTCCGTTCCATTGTGGTGTTCCTGCTGCTGTGGGGGCTGCATGCCCTTTGCCGCCGGAAAAAGGGCAAAGCACCATCGCCCATTGGGATGATCCTGCTCTCCGCAGCGCTGGGCATCCTGTTCTGGGGAGCATAAAAAATAACGCGCCGGGTGGTTCTCGTTGAACGATCCGGTGCGTTTTGTTGTAAAAAGCCGGGCACAGGAAAACTCATGGCTCCCTGTGCCCGGCTTCAGCTTTTATTGGAATTTAGGCGCTGTGCGATCAAGCTGCAACAGAAGAAGCAGCTTCGCTGGAAGCAGCCTCAGAAGAAGCGGCCTCAGAAGAAGCAGCCTCGCTGGATGCAGCCTCAGAAGAAGAACCGTTCTCCTCTGCAACAGCAGAAGAAGCGTCCTCATCGGCCTCAGCAGCAACAGAAGTGCTGGTAGAAGCAGCCTCGGAAGAGGATGCAGCAGTGGAGGAAGCAGAACCGCCGCAGGCAGTCATGCCAACAGCCAGAGCCAGAGCGACAACAGCAACACAAACATTCTTGAGTTTCATATCTAAAATCTCCTTGCTTTATGCAAAAGTATTCTTGCAGCTGCCCCACAGGAGGAGCCTTGCTGCAAGAAGATATTCTAGTCTTTTTATTTGAAAAATCAAGGGCTTTTTGGACAAAGAAGTGATATCTTCAAGAAAATCTACGCTTTTGTTATAATTTGTTGACAAAAGCCAAAGGCTTTTTGGCAAAATTGAACCGGGAGGCAAAGAAACGGCAGATGAGCTGGAACAACTTTTTATGAGGGCGGAAGGGTCGTATAATTTGTTTGGATAAAACCTGCGGAATAAGGCTTTGCTCCGGACAGAAATAAAGCTGAGAGGATCTCGGGTGCGGATGCGGCCGGCGCATCGCATGGGAAAGCTTTTTCAGGGCGTTCCGGACAGCTCTGCACCTTTTTACCTTTGCGCACATACAACGGGCAAAGGGGGAATGCTGTTTTGAACCGGATGATCTTGACTGCATGGGTGCTGCTGTTTCCGGCGGCGTGCACTACATTGGGCGCGGCGGGTGTGTTTTTGCTGCGGCGGCAGGCCCGGCCCTGCACACAGCGCATTTTGTGCGGCATGGCGGCAGGCATTATGCTGGCGGCCAGCGTGTGGAGCCTTTTGCTGCCCGCCATTGAGCGGGGACGTGGTCTGGCATTGCCTGCGTGGATCCCGTCGGCGATAGGGCTCGTACTGGGCGCAGTGGGCCTTTTGCAGGTGGAGCAGTTTGCCGGGCAGCTGCTGGCAGGCGGGGCAGGACACAGCGGCCGCATGATCCTGGCTGTGACCTTACACAATCTGCCCGAGGGCATGGTGGCGGGGCTTGCCGCTGCCATGGCGTCGACCGGGGAGCCGGATGCCATCAGCGGGGCACTGGCACTGAGCCTTGGCATCGGCCTGCAGAATATCCCGGAAGGTGCGGCGGTCAGTCTGCCGCTGGCCCATGGCTCCTGTACACGGCTTCGGGCGTTTCTGGCGGGCGCTGCGTCCGGGCTGGTGGAGCCGCTGGGCGCATTGCTGGCCTTCGCCCTTGCGGAGCAGGTCGGTGCTGCGCTGCCGTGGCTGCTCAGTGCGGCGGCAGGCTGCATGGTGTGCGTGACCGCGCAGGAGATGATCCCGCAGGCGGTGGAAGAAGATGAGCCTGCCGGTGTGGTGAGCATCGTGCTGGGGTTTGCGCTGATGATGGCGCTTGATGTGGCATTATAACCGATGAAAAGTCATACGATAACAAAATTCAGCATAGACAAGGTCAAACTGAAAATTCCTGTATTTTTTCGGAAAATCTTGCGTATATGGAGTGGTCTGGGGGCCAAGAAGGGCTGCAGGACGCTGGGCCGGGTGCTGGCGGTCCTGTATTGAGCGCCGACTCTGCGGCAGGAACATTGCCCCCATGTGGTCGGCATTTGAAATCTATCAGAAGGAAGAAGAGGCGCAAGAAGCTGTCGAGGTGCAGCTGGATAAGGCTGCAAACGAATAAACAAAAGAAAAATGCCGCTCCGGTTTGGCTGGAACGGCATTTTTTTCTGGTGTCAGGAATTTTTTTCGATGTACACGCTGGTGGAGGGAAAGGCAAAATCCACACCGTCAGCCTGCATGATATCCATGATATTCAGGTTCAGGTCGTTCTGCATCTGCAGGAACTCGGCGTAGACATTGGTCACCAGATAGGCGGAGACCAGAATGTTGATGCTGGAATCCCCAAAGTTTGCCAGCTGCACGATGTTGGTGCCCTTGTTGGTATACGGGCTGGCATCCAGCATGGCCTGCAGGTCTTTCATCAGCTTTTCCAGCTTGGGACGGGTAGTGTTGTAGGTGACGCCAAGGTTGAACTTATAGGGACGCATGGTGCGCAGGGCCGCGTTCTTTACCGTGGAGGCACAGATCTGGCTGTTGGTGACGACATTGATGGTCTTATCCAGAGAGCGGATGCGGGTGGAGCGGAAATTGATGTCGATCACTTCGCCCTCCACACTGCCCACGGTGATCCAGTCACCCACCGAGAAGGGCTTATCCAGCAGGATGACGATGCCGGAAAACAGGTTGCTGGCGCTTTCCTGTGCAGCCAGCGAAATGGTCAGGCCGACAAGTCCGGCACCGGCCACGATGCTGCCGATGGGAAAGCCCACCTCCTGCGCCAGCGCAGCCACGCACAGCACGATGACCAGCACCTTGTAGGTGGTATCCAGCAGAGAGCGCAGCGTTTTGTTGGAGCGGATCTCCGGGCTGCAGGAAGTCAGCAGCAGGTCGGCCAGACTGGATGCGGCATACAGCCCTTCGCAGACCAGAAGGGTCATGGCGAGACGGAAACAGAGCAGCAGCAGCTTTGGAATGCCGGAAATGGCCCATGGCAGGGAAGCGGCGGCCAGATACACACCAATGACGCTGCACATGCGCAGGATGGGGGTGGAAAAACTGCGCAGCAGGATGGGCGTGCCGGTAAAATACCAGCTGCGGGCAAGCAGTGCCGGAATGCCCTTTTTGTTCAGCCAGCGGCGCACGAGCCATGCGGCCAGCAGGATGAGCAGGGCGCACACCGCACGCGCGGCCAGCGCCAGCCAGCCTTCCAGAAGCAGCGAGCCAAGCTCAAACGAGAGATCACGGATCGAGAAAATCATTTTAACCTCCTGAATTTTTACAGCGCATCCATGATATCATATCACACCCGCCGGAGCAAGGCCGAGAAGAAAACAAACACAAAATCAACTTTCCGAATAAAGGCTTCCCCCAGTCGGGGGAAGCTGTCACCGAAGGTGACTGATGAGGGTGCAGGACAGCAGCATTTTGCCCTAAATACCCCTCATCCGGCGCTACGCGCCACCTTCCCCCCAAGGGGTGAAGGCTTTAGCTCTGGGTCAAGTTGCAAAAGTTGATTTCCATGGAAAACTTTGATAAAAAATATACAAATCAAAAAGTTTCCTCTTGACAAGCCGGGGCCGGCACGCTATACTCTGTGCCAGAAAGTTCGTTTCAGGGCGGGGTGTGATTCCCCACTGGCGGTAAAGAAGTTGTTTTCGTTGCCGGAGCGTGCCGAAGGAACAAAAAAGTTCAAACGGCGTGCAAGGGCAATGAGAGATCTCCAAGTCCGCGACCACCTTTTGTGGGTGCTGACCCGGTGCGATTCCGGGACCAACGGTATAGTCCGGATGTAAGAAACGGCAGGCAAATTGTTGTCTACGCGCCCTGTTGCAGTGTTTTTTGTTGCAGCAGAGCGCTTTTCTGTTTGTCCTTCCCGTTCCAAAATAAGAAACTGCTTTCATGAGCAGGGCGTACCGAATGACAAAGACGCTCCGGCGGTGTGCAATGCTTATGGGAACAGCTTCTGCGATACGAAAAGAGCTTTCGGAACATTTTTACAGGGCCTTTTGCCCGGGAAGGAATCATAACCATGAAAAAGAACACGACCCACAATCTTACCGTTGCCGCCATGCTCAGCGCGGTGGCCTTTATCCTGATGTTCATTGAGTTCCCCATCCCGATGCTCATCCCGTCCTTCGTCAAGATGGACTTCTCCGACCTGCCCGCTCTGCTGGGCGCATTCGCACTTGGCCCGGTGTACGGCGTGGTCATCAGCTTTATGAAGAACCTGCTGCACATCGTCATCAAGGGCACCTCCACCGCGTGTGTGGGTGAGCTGTGCAACTTTATGCTGGGTGCGGTTTTCTCCGCTGTGGCAGGCGTTGTCTATAAGCACCACAAGAGCCGCAAGACCGCCATCATTGGTGCTATTGCAGGCGCTGCAGCCATGGCTGTGTTCAGCGTGCCGTCCAACTACTTTATTACCTATCCGGCCTATGTCACCTTCTACCATATGCCGCTGGAGGCGATCCTTGGCATGTATCAGGCGATCCTGCCCTCCGCAGACAGCCTCATCAAGTGCCTGGTCATCTTTAATATGCCCTTTACGCTGGTCAAGGGCCTGCTGGACGCAGCACTGTGCCTGCTGATCTACAAGCCGCTGTCTCCCATCCTGCACGGCAGAAAGTAACTTGTTCTCCACTTTTTTTTCTCAAATCATATAACCACAGCAAAACTCCCCGGTCAGGTCCCGCAGTGCGGTTCCCGGCCGGGGAGCTGTTATTTACAGGAAAATAGATTCGCCAGTGGTCGATCAGGCCAATGCCCCTTTGTCCAGCCATCTGCCGCGTGCCAGCCGCACAAGGAACAGCACGCCGCGCATGGTCAGCTCAAAGCTCATGGCAAACCACACGCCCACCAGCCCAAAACGCGGGGCCAGCAGGGTGGCAAGGGTGAGCCGGATGCCCCACATGCTGACGAGGTTCAGCACAAAGCAGCCGGCACTGTCGCCGGCACCCTGCATGGCACCGCTGGCAACGATGCTGGCTCCGAACATGGGCTCGGCCAGAGCTTCGATCCGCAGCACCTGTGCACCCAGTGCAATAACTGCGGTGTCTGCGGTGAAGATGCCCATCAGATTGGGCGCAAACAGATACATGCCTGCACCGGTCAGAGCCATGATGCCTATGCCCATGCAGGTGCACAGCCATGCAAAACGTCTGGACATATCCCGGCGGTTTGCGCCTACAGCCTGACCGACCAGTGCAAGGGCGGCATCCTGAATGCCGTAGCCTGCCATATAGCACAGGCTTTCGGCGCTCACCCCCAGACTGTTGGCCGCAATGGCAGTGGTGCCAAGACCGGACACGATGCGGATGAGCAGGACCTGTGCGGAGGAAAGGGCCGCGCGTTCGGCGGCCAGCGGTGTGCCCACCTTCCAGAGGTTCTGCAGGCAGGCTCTGGTGATCTGCCAGGAGCCGGGCTTGCGGATGCACAGCGGGCCATCGCGGAGCAGCAGCAGTGCCAGCGTCAGCGTGCCGCTGATGGCAGTGGCAAAGGCGGTGCCCAGCGCCGCGCCCGGCACGCCCCAGCCGAGGCCCCACACGGTCATGGTACGGCCCAGCACCGTCATCTGCCGGGTGGGGTTGATGAGGAAGAAGTTGAAGATCACATCCAGCACGCAGGTCAATACGCTGATCAGGCCCGGCGTCAGGGCGTCGCCGCAGGAACGCAGCATGGAGGAATAGGTGCCCATGACCATCAAAAAGGGCAGGGAAGCGGACCAGATGGCAAAATAAGCCGATGCATCCGCCCGCAGGGACGGGTCTGCCCCCAGCCATCCGGGCAGAAACCGGCTGATGCCGATGCCAAAGGCTGCTGCCGCAAGGCCTACTGCAAGGTTGAAGATCATAGACTGACGCAGTACGCCGCGGGCGTCTGCCTGCCGGTCGGCCCCCAGATACTGCGCCACCTGAATGGCAAAGGACATGTACAGACCGGCCAGCATCCCATGCATGAGCCAGGTGCTGGAGCTGACGATGCCGATGGAGGCTGTAGCCGATGCACCGATGTGGCCTACCATGGCCGCGTCGATGTATTCCACCGCTGTTACCACGATCTGCTGCAGGATGGACGGAATGCTCAGAGTCAGCACCACCTGCATGGTGTGCCGCAGCGGTACCTGTTCGCCCCGGCGCATCTGCGCCGAGAGCTGCTCAAGGGAAATGGTCATTGGTTCTCCTTATCCTGATTACACATTAAAAATGGCACCGCATACGCTTTGCCATATTCAGCGGAAAATAAATTTTTATAGTTTGCGTTTGCTGCGGCCCGCTCCAAACGCTTTTTCACGAAAAGAAGTCCGGAAAGCAAGCAGCAGCCCAAACAGCAGAATTTGACAAACTAATACACTATTATAAGTGCAGGCACGACAAAAGTCAATCAAAGACACATTTTTCGCTGTGAGTGATTGATTTTTTACGGGGAGCGTGATACACTTCTTTCACAGTAAGAATAAAAGAAAGAGGAATTTTGAATATGATCGAACTGCTGCTTTCGGTCGTGGGACAGCGCGGCGTGGATGCTCTGGCATTTCTGCTGGCATTTGCTCTCACGGCTCTGATGGATTCCGTTTTTCATGACAGGCTCCCCCATGACCATGGCCGCGAGTTTGCGGTGAATGGTGCGCTTTCCAAGGGCAAGGCCCGCGGTTCCGGCCTGATCTTCGTGCTGTGCATCGCGCTGGTGTCGATGGCCTTCCTGCCCTTCAAGGTGGAGTATGTCATCTACACCGTGCTGCTCATTGCGTCCATGCTGTCCGGTTACTTTGACGATGCGGCAGAGACCGCGTGGAATGAGTACAAAAAGGGCCTGATTGATTTTGTGATCGCCATTGTAGCCGGTGCCACTTACCTGAACTTCAACGGCTGCGGCGTGCACTTTTTGCAGTGGAGCTTTACCCTGCCGTATGCAGTGTACCTGCTGCTCATCGTCATTCTGATCTGGGCCAGCATCAATGTGGTCAACTGCACCGACGGCGTGGACGGTCTGTCTGCCAGCGTGGCAGTCGTGACCATCGGCACCTACCTGCTGGCCTATAAAACAGAGCTGGCCGAGTACGGCACCGCAGGTGTTGTGTTCATGGGTGCACTGCTGGCCTATCTGTGGTCCAACGCAAAACCTTCCAGCCTGCTGATGGGCGACGCCGGAAGCCGCGCCATGGGCTTTTTCATTGCAATGCTGTCGCTCAAGTGCGGCCACCCCTTTGCCTTCCTGCTGGCAGCCATTGTGTTCATCGTGGATGGAAGTCTGGGCATTATCAAGATCAGCCTGAAGCGCTTCCTGCACATTTCGATCCTCAAGAATACCCGCACCCCGCTGCACGACCATGTGCGCAAGAATAAGGGGTGGAGCGACGAACAGGTGGTGGCCCGCTGGCTGATCCTGCAGTGTGTGGCGTCGGCCCTGCTGCTGCTCCTTGTCCGAGGATAAGCTGATTAAAAATAGCCGCCGCGTGCGCTTTGCAACGGCGACGACCGCGGCCAGTGACCGAAACAGGGAGGAACTGTTGGGGCCGCGGCCTGCAAGATGCGAGTGCCGCTCCAAGGCACGAAGCAGATGCAGGGTGCCGCAACCCGAATATATTCAGCGGAAAATTATTTGTTATTTTGAGGTTCAGAAAAATCTGCGGATTTCTCTGAACCTCTTTTTTACAGGAGAAGAGCCGACGCGGCAGATGCCGCCGCCCGCAACAACCTCTTTCGCAAAAAAGCAAACAAGCCAGACCCACAGAACTTGTCGGGTCTGGCTTGCTTGCTTGCAATGTTATAAATTATTCTTCCGCTTACACTCCGGCCTTTTTGGCGGCGGCCTGCACCACGTGGCCTACCAGTACCGAGGTGGTCACAGTGCCAACGCCGCCGGGCACAGGGGTAATGGCATCCACGACGGGCTCGGCCTCGGCGAATTTCACGTCACCGCACAGCTTGCCCTCTTCGTTCACATGGATGCCCACATCCACCACGGTCTGGCCCTCCCGCAGGCAGTCGGCACCCACGGCACCCATTTTGCCCATGGCGACCACGACCACATCGGCTTCCCTGCACAGGGCGGGAAGATCCCGGGTGCGGGAATTGCAGATGGTCACAGTGGCGTTCTCGCGATCCAGCATCATGGCGGCGGGCTTGCCCACCACAAGGCTGCGTCCCACTACGACAGCACGCCTGCCGGAAAGCGGGATGCCGTAATACTTCAGAATCTCAAGGCAGGCCTGTGCAGTGCAGGGGGCGTAGCCGAGGTCGGTATTGGTGAATACTCCGGCCAGCGAACCGTCCGTGATGCCGTCAATGTCCTTTTCCGGAGCCAGAGCCGCACGCACAGTGCGGTCGTCAAACTGTTTGGGCAGAGGACGGAACAGCAGACAGCCGTGGATGGCATCCTCTGCGTTGATCTCTGCAATCACCTTCAGCAGCTCGTCCTGAGAGGCATCGGCAGGCAGCAGAAACTGCTTTACCTCCACGCCGACCTTGCCGCAGCGGGCGATCACGCCGCGCTCGTAGGAGAGGTCGTCCTCCCGTTCGCCCACACGAACTACGGCCAGCGTGGGCACGACGCCTTTTGCTTTGAGCTGCTCGCACAATGCGGCGTTGCGCTCGTTCATGGCGGCCACAACCGGCGCACCTTTTAAAATCGTTGCCATAATACTTTTCCTCTCTCAATGATTGATAGTAAAAGCAGCTTCTCAGGTCGGAGGGCAGGAAGTTTTTCCAGCGAATGTTCTGGGGGCGGGACTGGAGTCCCGGGCTGTTCGCGGAGAAAGCTTCCTGCCTTCGACCGTAGGTCACCGCATCCGTAATTTCTCCGTCACCGATGCAAACACGGCATCTGCTTTCGGTACAAATTCACCCAGTAATTTATCCGCTTTTGCGTCCAGTTCCGCAGCATGCGCACGGTCTGTCATCAGCTTTGTGTTGATGAACACATTCAGGCTTGCGGCCTGCAAGGCTGCCTTGCACAGAGCGGCTGCGCAGCCTGCGTCCGAGACGGCCATCACGCTGCCCTTGGCGGCGTATTCTTCCACCAGCACAATGCCCTCAGCGCATTTTTCCATGATCTGCAGCGGCACCGCACAGGCGGCGTCCAGTGCGCTTTCCAGTACGGCGGCTTTGTGTGCGGCCTGTTCCGGCGTGTCTTTCGGCAGGCCATAGGCTGCGGCCAGCGGCGCAAAGGCCTCCGCGTCGGCCTGCACCAGAGCTTCCAGCTCTTTGCGCAGGATGTCAGACCGGGCATTCAGGGCCTGAATGCCCGCTTCCACAGCGGCATATTTCTTTTTGCCGATGGTCAGGCTGCCCACCATGCTGCCAAGTGCTACACCGGCGGCACCCACCAGTGCCGCTGTGCCGCCGCCGCCCGGCGTGGGCGCTTTGCCGGCCAGTTCTGCCAGAAACTGCTCACAGCTCCGCTTCATCATTTCCATTGGTAAATACCTCTCTCTGTTACATAGGCGTCCAGCCGCTGGTCATGCCTGTCCACGGCGGCACGGGCGACCCGCTGCGCTTCAAATGCAATGCCGATCTTTCCCGCATGGGTGCAGCGGGGAAGAAAGCGGTCATAATAACCCTTGCCCATGCCGACCCGGAAGCAGTCTGCATCAAAAGCCGTGCAAGGCACAAGGACCAGATCCAGCGCTTCCGGCAGCAGAATCTCCGACCGGCTCAGGATGGGGGTGCGGATGCCGTACTGTCCCACCGCCCAGCCGTCCGGGCCGGGCACAGCGGCGGTAAGGGAATACGCCTCGCCGCACACCGGATAGGCCAGCGTTTTGCCTTGCGCCTGCGCCTTTTCCGCAAAGGCAGAAAGGTCGGCTTCGGAACCAAACGCCGCGTACAGCAGGATGGTCTGCGCATTCTGTACGGCATCCAGCTGCCAGAGGTTCGCACACAGGGCTGCATTTGCTGCGGCGCGTGCCTGAGCAGAAAGCGCTCTGCGTGCGGCACGGCCTGCCCGGCGCTGTGCCTGCTTTTGTTCGCTGACCGTCACCGGAGAACACCTCGCTTCATCTGAAGGTTGACTGACTTGAAAAATATACAAAAACAACATTGCATTTTTATACAAGTATAATAAACACTTCAGACGAAAAAAGCAAGCCTTTTGTCAAAATGGAAGTTGAAGATTCTGCAGCTTTCTGCTATGATAAGAGAAAGCAATTCGGTTCGTGCGCGGAGCAGGGTGGCTTGAAGAGATCCGGGGCTTTCTCCGGAAATTGAGAGGGGTAGAATATTATGTACAATGAAATGATGGACACCATCGGTCTGGTCAATACCGTTGATCCGGAGCTGGCTGCAGCCATGGATCGCGAGCTGAACCGTCAGCGCCAGAACATTGAACTGATCGCCAGTGAGAACATCGTCTCTCCCGCCGTCATGGCCGCAATGGGCAGCATCCTGACCAACAAGTATGCTGAGGGCCTGCCCGGCAAGCGCTACTATGGCGGCTGCGTCTATGTGGACGAGGTGGAGAACATTGCCATCGAGCGTGCCTGCAAACTGTTCGGCGCAAAATATGCCAATGTCCAGCCGCACTCCGGTGCACAGGCCAATCTGGCAGTTTATTTTGCTCTGCTGGATCTGGGCGATACCGTCATGGGCATGGATCTGTCTCAGGGCGGTCATCTGACCCACGGCTCTCCGGTGAACATGTCCGGCAAGAACTATAACTTCGTCTCTTACGGTGTCAACGCCGACGGCGTGATCGATTACGCCGAGCTGGAAAAGCAGGTCAAGAAGGTCCGCCCCAAGCTGATCGTGGCCGGTGCATCCGCCTATCCGCGTGCCATCGACTTTGAAAAGATCGCTGAGATCGCCCACGGCTATGGTGCATATCTGATGGTGGATATGGCCCACATTGCCGGTCTGGTGGCAGGCGGCTATCATCAGAGCCCCGTGCCCTATGCAGATGTTGTGACCACCACCACCCACAAGACCCTGCGTGGCCCCCGCGGCGGCCTGATCCTGACCAACAACCCGATCCTTGCAAAGCGCATCAACTCCGCTGTGTTCCCCGGCACGCAGGGCGGCCCGCTGGAGCATGTCATCGCTGCAAAGGCTGTCTGCTTTGGCGAGGCGCTGAAGCCGGAGTTCAAGGAGTATGCCCGCAAGATCGTGGAAAATGCAAAGGCTCTGGCAGATGCGCTGCAGGCTCGCGGCGTCAAGCTGGTATCCGGCGGCACCGACAACCATCTGATGCTCATTGACCTGCGCGACGAGGAGTGCACCGGCAAGGAGCTGGAAGCACGTCTGGACAGTGTGCACATCACCGCCAACAAAAACACCGTTCCCGGCGAGACCCGCAGTCCCTTTGTGACTTCCGGCGTGCGTCTGGGCACTCCGGCTGTCACTACCCGCGGCATGGGCGTAGCCGAAATGAAGGTCATTGCGGACTGCATTGCCGACTGCATCTGGCATTATGACGAAAAGAAGGACGAGATCAGCGACCGTGTGCTGAAGCTGACTCAGGACTTCCCGCTGTATCAGTAAATATCGCTCTGTTTGAAAGAGGAAGCGCCTTCGGGTGCTTCCTCTTTCTTTTTTGCAGAGTTTGTGTTACCATAAACACAAAGACAAAAGGAGAAATGACCATGGAGCGTACAGGGCTGTTACATCTATATTACGGCGACGGCAAGGGCAAGACCACCGCTGCCATGGGCCTTGCGCTGCGGGCGCTGGGCAGCGGAAAAAAGGTGGTGGTCCTGCAGTTTCTCAAGGGAGGACAGAGCGGCGAGATCCCACTGCTGGAACAGCTGGGCGCAAAGATCTACCGGGGCAAGGCCGGGCAGAAATTCGTGTTCCAGATGAACGAAGCAGAAAAGGCTGCCACCCGCGATCTGCAAAACCGGAACCTTGCTGCTGCTATGACCGAAGACGCCGATCTTCTGGTGCTGGATGAAGCGGGCAGTGCGTGGGAACTGGATATGGTGGATAAGGCCCTGCTGCAAAAGGCTGTGCTGGCCCGGCCTGCAGCGCAGGAGTGTGTCCTGACCGCTCATGCCGCTCCGCAGTGGATGCTGGATGCTGCGGACTATGTGACCGAGATGAAGTGCTGCCGCCACCCGTACCAGAGGGGCATCGCGGCCCGGAAGGGCATTGAATACTGACACAGACGGGACACCGGTGCGGGGTATTTTTATCTTGCATTTATCCGACCGGTGTGATATGATGAAGACAAGAAACCATGCGTGCATTTTTCTGAGCAGACCCGACAGCAGACAGGGAACCGCTCCGCACCGCTGCCGGGGCAGTTCTCGGCGGCGTTTTGTTTGAAACGGCGGTTAGTATTTCCTAACAGAGCGGATACCTGTGGGCCGGTGTGCGCAGGACATCTGGAGGGGAATAAAATGATTGAAACGATCGTAAAAGTAGATGGTATGATGTGCGGCATGTGCGAGAGCCATGTCAACGAAGCAGTGCGCAAGGCCTTTCCGGAGGCGAAAAAGGTCGCATCCTCGCAGGCCAAGGGGCAGACCGTGATCCACTCGGAGCAGCCGCTGGATGAGCAGAAGCTGCGGGATGCCATCAATGCCACCGGTTACGAGGTCAAAGGCGTAAAGAGTGCACCTTACGAGAAAAAAGGCTTTTTCTCGTTCTTGAAAAAATAAGCGGACCCTAACACACATCAAGGGAGGCGTATCGGTATGAGGATCCTGGTTTATGGTGCGGGCGTTTTGGGCTGTGAGCTGACGCATGTGCTGCTGCAGAACAAAAAGAACGTTGTAACGCTGCTTGCACGCGGTGAGTGGAAGGAGATGATCGACCAGAAAGGTCTGGTCATCCGCCACTGGGCGCAGCGCAGAACAACCACAGAACGTGTAAAGACCATTGATGTCCTTGCGCCGGATGACTTCTATGACCTTGTTTTTGTGGTGGTGCAGGCAGGGCAGCTGCCGGATGTGCTGCCTGTGCTCAAGGCGAACAGGAGCCAGTACTTTGTGTTCGTGGGCAACGACCCTCATGCAAAGCAGGTCTTGGAGTACATGCAGCGTCCGGCTGATAAGATCGCATTCGGCTTCCAGAACTCCGCAGGGCACCGGGAACATGGCCGCGTGGTCAGCGCGCACGTCGGGGTGGGCATGACGGTGGGCGGCGCAACAGCACCGCTGTCCGGTGCGTTCCGCATCCGGCTCAAGACTGCCTTTGACGGCACGAAATATAAGCTTACCTTCTACAGTGATATGGACGAGTGGCTCAAGTGTCACATTGCCTTTATCCTGCCGGTGTGCTATGTCTGCTACGCCTGCAATGGAGACCTGACCCGCGCCACCCGACAGCAGCGCGGAGCGATGATCGATGCCGCCTATGAAGCCTGTCTGATGCTCAAGGACGCCGGCATCCCGGTGAATGACAAGGAAAACACGGATGTTTACAAGCCGGGTTCTGCAGGCCGCCGTCAGGTGGAAGCCATGGTGCTCGTGATGGCAAAAACGCCGCTGGGCCGTTTGTGTGCATCGGACCACGCAATGAACGCGGTGTCCGAAATGAAATATCTGGACGAGGCCTTTGAGGCTCTGCGCAGGCAGACCGGTACGGCAATGCCCATGTGGGAAAAGCTGCGCAGCGAGATGCCGCCATGGGAGACACTGCAGCACCAGAAATGATGCCGGGCCGTCGCAAATAAGACAAAATAAAGCCACCGCCGGACCGATCGGAAGATCGGAAAGGCGGTGGCTTTTGTCTGCGGCTATTTCTGCCAGAAATCCTGCAGCGCCTGCCCAAGCTCCTCGGCGCTGTGCAGATACCGGATGTGCTGCCAGTGCGGCGGGAACAGCCGGGCATAATCCGGCCGGGCAAAGCGGTCGTCCAGCAAAAGCACCACACCCCTGTCCTCCGGTGTGCGGATGACCCGCCCGGCGGCCTGCAGCACCTTGTTCATGCCGGGATAGCGGTAGGCATAGTCGAATCCGGAGCCGTTTTGTGCATCGTAGTAGCGGCGCAGCATTTCCTGCTGGGGGTTCACCTGCGGCAGACCGACCCCCACGATCGCACACCCGATGAGTCGGTCGCCTGCAAGATCCACACCCTCGCCAAAAACACCGCCCAGCACCCCAAAACCCAGCAGAGTTTCTTTTGGCTGCGGCACAAATTGTGCAAGAAATTCTGCCCGGGCAGCATCGTCTGCGCCGCTCTCCTGCACAAGTGTGCGGATGTCCGGGTGACGTGCTGCAAAATCTTCGTATACCTGCCGGAGATAGGCGTAACTTGGGAAAAACGCCAGATAGTTGCCGGCTTTTCCGCTGGTCAGCCGGGCCAGTGCATCCGAAACGGCCTGCACACTGGTTTCTCGGTCGCGGTAGCGGGTGGAGATATTTGCCATGCAGTAAAGACCGAGATTTTCGGCGGGGAAGGGGCTGGGCAGCGCCACGGCCCGGGCATCCGCGCAGCCCAGCACGCCACGATAATAGCTGGGCGGGGTAAGTGTTGCACTGAATAGGGCTGCACTGCGCCCGGCAGCAAGGCTGGCCTCCACAAAGGGCGCCGGGTCCAGACACAATAGCTGCAGTTCCAGCTCACTGCCACGGGCAGTCAGCTGGGTGACAAAATGGCTGTCGTACCGCTCGGAAGAGCGGAGGATATCCTGCACTGCAAAATAAAGCTCCAACAGCTGTGCATGGGCATCTGCGTCCGGGTTCGCTTCCAGCCAATCCTGCAAGGGAGCCTGCACCGCCCGCAGCGGGCTGAGCAGGGCAGATGGAAGCTCCCGCAAAAACACGGTGCCGTCCTGTGCATACAGCGGCTCGGGCATCTCCGGCACAGGGTCCTGCAAAGACGGCAGAAGAGTGGTCTGAGCGGTGTCGGTTTCCGGTGCGCTGGTCTGGCCGCGGCGCGGTGCCAGACGCACGCAGGCTTTCCGGACATCCAGAAACGCCCGGTCTGCGCGGGTCAGCGCGGTCCGGAGGGAACTTTTCCCTTTGCCAAGGGCGCGTTTTGCCTCGGTCAGACTGCTTTTGAAAAAGCGTGCGGAGTACATGGCTCTGGCACGGTCGGGAAGGTTGTGTGCCTCGTCGATCAGGAACAGCCAGTCGCCGGAAGCATCAAAGAACCGCTTCAGGTGTACGACGGGGTCGAACAGATAATTATAGTCGCCGATCACCACATCGCACCATTCGCTCAGGTCCAGCCCCAGCTCAAAGGGACACACCGAAAAACGCTTTGCCGCCCCGGCCAGCGCGGCGCGGTCAAAGCTGCCGGTATCGTCCAGCAGTGCGGACAGGGCATCTTTGATGCGATCATAGTAGCCGTTGGCATAGGGACAAAGCTCCGGCAGACAGGCAGGATGCCCTTCCGGGTCCGGGTGAAGACAGACCTTTTCCTTGGCGGTCAGGGTCACGCTGCGCAGCGCAAGCTCCGGCGCGGCAGTGCGCAGCCGGGCAATGGCATCCTCGGCCGCGGCCTGAGTCGTATTGCGGGCGGTGAGGTAAAAGAGCTTTTCGCCGCTGCCCTCACCCATGGCCCGCAGGGCGGGGAAGAGGACGCTCATGGTCTTGCCGATGCCGGTGGGTGCCTGACAGAACAGACGGCTGCCGCCTTTGTGGTCGGCATCCCTTCCGGCACGGCAGGCGCGGTAGACTTCCCCCGCCAGTGCCCGCTGCCCGGGGCGGTACTGCGCAAAAGGAAACGGCAGAGCGGCAAGGCTCTGGCTGCGCCTTGCCGCCCAGTCCAGCTGCCGCCGTGCCCATGGTGCGTACTGACAAAGGAGTTTGTGCAGAAACTGCTCCAGCTCCGGTGCGGAAAAGTGACGCACAAAGCGGATGATCTGATCCGTATCGATCTGATAATAGGTCAGCTGGACGTTCAACTCCGGCAGGTTTTGCCGGGCGCAGTAAATGGCACCGTATACCATGCCCTGCGCCCAGTGGCAGGGGTTCATATCCTCGGTGATCGCTTCATAGGGGACAGCGGTGGTCTTGATCTCGTCAATGACCGTCGTGCCGGAACCGTCGGCAAAAATGCCGTCCGCACGTCCTTCCAGAAGGAACGTGAGCCCCTCTGCCTGCCGCTCGGCGGAGAGAAACACCTCGGCCTGATAGTCCTCTCCGGCCGCTTTTTGCAGCTTGCGGTGGATGCGTGCACCTTCCAGTGCGCGGTCAAAGCCGGTAAAACGGCTGTCGATGCTGCCGGTGCGCAGCAGAAACTCCACCAGCTGGCGGATGGGCAGATGGATAGAGGACAAGGCGGTTCACTTCCTTTGCTTTGAAATGCTCTTTCCGTAAAAAAGCTAATCCAATTCAAACATTCTAATGCATTCTTTTGCTGCCGCATCCACCTTGCCAAAATCCACGGCTGCACGGTAGTAGGTCTCCAGCTCGTCGTGGCAGCTCTTGGCCTGTGCCATCAGGGCACTGGCCTGCTCCAGCAATTCTGCAGCGGCGCGCTCGTTGAAGCGCAGCCGTGCACGATACCCGGCCAGATTTTCCCGGTCAAGGAAGCGGCTGCAGCGCACGGCCTGCACGCCGGGCAGCTGCACCGGATGCCAGCGATTGTCCGTGAGGAAGGCAAGCTTCAGCTCCGGGATGAGGATGTGGTCGATCTTGTCATCCGGGTGCATGGCGCAGGGGCAGGTGATGAGGTGGTAGCCCCGGGTCAGGGCTTCGGCGCGGATGAGTTCCAGCAAAAGCCGCGACACTGCGCCATAATCGTCCCGGAACACGATGAACTTGCTGGCAAGTGCCTGCACGGTACCCTGATAGAATACCTCACCCTTGGGCGTGACGGCGGAGAGCAGCCGCAGCTCCTCGGTGCCGGTGCCCTCGGTGCGCGGCAGCACCCGGGCGCACAAACGCTTGACGTAGCGGCGCACCTTGTCAAAATTGGCACTGCATGCCTCGGCCCGGCGGCTGTCCAGAAGCAGACTGCCCGCCGAAGCGATATACCGCGCCGCCCGGCTGCGCAGGATGGCGTTGCGGGCAAACAGCGCTTTTACCTCCTCAGTGTGCAGATGCAGCTTTTCGGCGTCGATGGTATGATACAGGCTCACCACTACCTCATCCGCTCCCGGGGCATCCGGTTCCACCACGTGGGGCGCGGTGGCGTCCACGATGGCCCGGCGCTGCCCGGGCAGGATCACGCCGTCCAGACTGTCCGGGTCGCTGGCGCAGTGGATGCGCTGGGTAAGCAGGCCGTTCTGCTCTGCAGCGCGGGCCAGCCGCTTCATCAAAGTGGATTTGCCGCAGCCCGGCCCGCTTTTGATCAGGTACATCTG
Organism: Faecalibacterium sp. 9; assembly: GCF_048320955.1. Classification (NCBI taxonomy): domain Bacteria; kingdom Bacillati; phylum Bacillota; class Clostridia; order Eubacteriales; family Oscillospiraceae; genus Faecalibacterium; species Faecalibacterium sp. 9. The sequence continues at coordinate 626,114 of NZ_JBLWGB010000002.1, read as the reverse complement.
CATCCCGGGTTCGCGGCGCAGCGGTTCAAAGTAGCCCTTGAATCCGGCAGGTGTGGTCGCACCCAGAAAAAAATCAATGGGATCGTGCCGTGTGGTTTCCATAACTGAACACCTCTCTTTTGCTTTACAGTATGCAAAAGGGAAGGGTTTGGTTCGTTCTTATTGATAGGTATGGTCACACACCTTTTCAATGGTCTCCCGCAGGGCGACAAAATCCTCGAAGGCAGTGGGCTTGTTCTGCGGCTGACGCAGCAGGGCAGCAGGGTGGAAGGTGCCCATGAACAGGATGCCGCCCTTCTCGATGAACTGCCCGTGCTCCTTTGTCACCGAAAAGTCCGGGCGGATCATCCGCTGCGCGGCAATGCGGCCCAGACAGACCACGATCTTTGGCCGCAGCAGACGGAACTGTTCCCGCAGCCAGGGCATGCAGGCCTCGCTCTCGGCGGGCAGCGGGTCCCGGTTCTGGGGCGGGCGGCATTTGACGATGTTGGCAATATAGCAGTTCCGGCTGCGGTCCAGATCGATGGCAAACAGATATCGATCCAGCAGCTGGCCGCTGCGGCCCACAAAAGGCAGGCCCTGTTCATCCTCGCTCTGGCCGGGGCCTTCGCCTACAAACAATACTTCGGCATTTTCAACACCCTGACCGAACACCACGTTGGTGCGGGTCTTGCACAGCTCGCAGCGTGTGCAGGCCAGACAGCCCGATCGCAAAGTTTCCCAATCCATGACGACACGATCTCCTCTTGAAGCAGTATGATATTTTATTCACAAATAGAAACGCTTTTTCTCCTAAAATAATAGCACAAAAAGCCAATTTTGTCTTGAACTTTTTGCCGGGTGTGCTAGAATAAAGAAGAAAGGCATCCTTGTGTCCAACAGACGCCGGGATGCGAATATTGGAAAGTTAATTCGGAGGTAATCACAATGGCTGATATGTTTGCACCGCTGGTAGCACAGCTGAAGGCAAATCCCAAGACGATCGTTTTCACCGAGGGCAATGATCCCCGCATTCTGGAGGCTGCTGCAAAGCTGCTGGCTGAGGGCGTGCTGAAGGTCGTCATGGTGGGCAACGAGGCTGAGTGCAAGGCTGCTGCCGCCGCCGGTAATTTTGATATTTCCGCTGCCGAGATCATCGACCCTGAGAACTACGCAGGCTTCGATGAGATGGTCAACACCATGGTGGAGCTGCGCAAGGGCAAGCAGACCGCTGAGGAGTGCACTGCTCTGCTGAAAAAGTCCAACTACTTTGGCACCATGCTGGTGAAGATGGGCAAGGCTGACTGCCTGCTGGGCGGCGCTACCTACTCCACCGCCGATACCATCCGTCCCGCCCTGCAGCTGGTCAAGACCAAGAAGGGCGCACATCTGGTGAGCTCTTGCTTTATTCTGGACCGCGACTGCGGCGAAGAGGGCCTGAAGCGCATTGCCATGGGCGACTGCGCCGTGAACATCGACTACACCGATACCGTTGATAAGGCTACCGGCGAGGTCAAGGTCTCTGCTGCTGCAAAGCTGGCTGAGGTCGCTGTTGAGACTGCCAAGACCGCAAAGCTGTTCGGCATTGACCCGAAGGTTGCAGTGCTGAGCTTCTCCACCAAGGGCTCCGGCAAGGGCGGCACGGTCGCTCTGAGCCATGACGCTGTCATCAAGGCTCAGGAAATGGACCCCGAGCTGGCTGTGGACGGCGAGCTGCAGTTTGACGCTGCCGTTGCTCCCGAGGTTGCACAGGTCAAGTGCAAGGGCAGCAAGGTGGCTGGTCAGGCCAACACCTTCATCTTCCCCTGCATCGAGGCCGGCAACATCGGCTACAAGATCGCTCAGCGTCTGGGCGGCTACGCAGCTTACGGCCCCATCCTGCAGGGCCTGAACGCTCCCATCAACGACCTGTCCCGTGGCTGCAACGCAGACGAGGTCTACAAGATGAGCCTGATCACTGCCTGCCAGTCCTAAACTGCCGACCGGCTGAATAGCATCTGCCTTTTCAAAGACTGTCGTACTTTTTTGTGCGGCAGTCTTTTTTGCGTGAGAACGATCAGGGATGCCCTCCGCAGTGCTTTGGGCATTTTCACGAGAGAAGTCGTGAAGAAAAATAACCCGATTTATCTTGTCTTGCGATAGAATAGTACCATCTATTGTTTCAGATACCGTTTCCGGTTGCGACCCCTTCGGTGAAAAAGAGGTTCCGAAACGCCCGCAGGTGTTTCGGAACCTCAAATATTAAAATGCAATTCCCTGAACAATGGCCAGAGCGCAGCGGAGGCCATTTTAAATCGTCCGGCGCAGCTTTTTTGCACCGGCAAAAACCGGCCGTGCCCCTCTTGCAATCTGCCTGCGTTTATGGTACAATATCCTAGCATTCAATGAATGTGTCGGACAGCGCCTGCTGCGTGGTTCGGCATACGGATGCGGGTCCTGTACGATGGATTCGCTGTGAACCAGGTCAGGTGGGGAACCAAGCAGCCTTAAGCAGTGCGTTCGTGCGTTTCAGTAAGCCTGCATCCGTATGCCGAGTTACGCAAGGCGGGGACAAAACCCCGTCGTGCGCTGTCCTTTTTGTTTGCAGATTTGCCGGGAAGGGGGAACAGACCATGTATCGCGCATTGTACCGCAAGTGGAGACCCCAGCGCTTTGAAGACGTAGTGGGCCAGCGGGCCATCGTCACCGCTCTGAAAAATCAGATCACGGCAAACCGTGTGGGCCACGCCTATCTGTTCACCGGTGTGCGCGGCACCGGCAAAACCACCTGCGCTAAAATTTTTGCAAAGGCGGTCAACTGCCTGCATCCGGTAAATGGCGACCCCTGCGGCGAGTGCGAGATCTGCAGGGGCATCGACAACGGCAGCATTCTGGATGTGGTGGAAATGGATGCTGCCTCCAACAACGGCGTGGATGATATCCGCGACCTGCGCGATGAGACTGCTTACACGCCCAGCGCCTGTAAATATAAGGTATACATTATCGATGAGGTGCACATGCTGTCCACAGCAGCCTTCAATGCACTGCTCAAGACACTGGAAGAGCCGCCTGCCCATGTCATCTTTATTCTGGCAACGACCGAGATCCAGAAGGTGCCTGCCACCATTCTGTCCCGCTGCCAGCGGTATGACTTTACCCGCATCGGGCCGGAGGACATTGCCCGCCGGGTGGAGTATATCGCAGGGGAGGAAAAGCTGGAGCTGACCCCGGACGGAGCCGAGCTGATCGCCCGTCTGGCAGATGGCGCACTGCGCGATGCACTGTCCATTCTGGACACCTGCGCCGGCGTGACAGCGAAGATCGACGCAGATGTGGTGCGCCGTATGGCCGGCGTGACCGACCGCAGCTATTTGTTCCGTATTTCGGATGCGCTGGAAGCGCAGGACGGTGCTGCGGCACTGGCACAGCTTGCCCAGCTGCGTCAGCAGTCGGTGGACGTCAAGCGCCTGACAGAGGAGCTGATCGCCCACTATCGTGCCCTGATGCTGGCGGCGCTGCCCGGCGGGCAGGCGCTGCTGTCCGGTGTTTCGCCGGAGGAAGAAGCCCTTTATCTGGAAAAAGGCCCTCAGCTGGGACAGCGGGAGGCCATCCGTGCGATCCGTGCTCTGGGCAGTGCGCTGGAGCACATGACCCGCGGCAGCGACCAGCGCATTGAGCTGGAACTTGCCTTGTTCAGCCTTTCGGAGCCGCCTCAGCAGATGCAGGCGGTACCCGTACAGGCCGTGCCTGCCCGTGCGGCGGCTCAGCCTGCAGTCGTGCAGCCGTTTGCTTCGGCACCGGCGGCGCAGCCATTTGCAAGTGCTCCGGCCCGGCCTGCTCCGACCGCCGAACCGACACCGGCGCAGCCCCAGGAAGCTGTTCCGGTGCAGTCGGCGGTGCCTGCTGCATCCGTACCGCAGACTGTAGAGCCGGAACAGGCAGAAATATCTCCTGCTCCGGCGGAGGAAACACTGCCGCTTCCCGAGGAACCGCCGGTGCAGCAGACAGAAACTCCTTTGCCGTGGGAGGAACCACCCGCATCGGTGGAGCAGCCCGCTGCCCCGGAACCGGTTCAGCAGCCGTCTGTCCCGCCGGTGCAGGAAAAAACGGCAGACCCTGTACCCGGCAAGTCCGATAAGACGGTACAGGAGGGAATCGCTCCCTTCCCGTACTGGGAGCAGGTGGTGCAGCAGCTGCAGGAAAAAGACCCCATGCTGTACACCTACCTGCGCAAGTCAAAAGCCTATTTCGACGGTACCCGTGTGCTGATCGACGGCGGAAAGACCTTCCGGGATTTTATCCGCGCCAATAAGGACAGCCAGCGGCTCATCAAAAAGCTGATCGCCAATGTATCCGGCGTGGCAGTGCCCATCGGACCCTATGAGCCCAAAACGGCAGGCAAGGCTGTTTCCAATGCGGAACAGTCTCTCAGGGCACTGGAAAAGCTGGGTCTGGATGTGTCCATTGAAGATTCCGCAAGAAAAAAGAGATCATAAGCAATAAAACCCTCTCAGGCGCATGCGCGCCAGCTCTCCCGAAGGGGTTGACTGAGAGGGTCAATAAATAAAAGGAGTAAACCAACTATGAAAGCAAGAATGCCCGCAGGCTTTGGCCGCCCCGATATGAACGCCCTCATGCGTCAGGCACAGAAGATGCAGGAGGACATGAAGGCAAAGCAGGCCGAACTGGAAGCTGCTGAGTACACTGGCAGTGCTGCCGGTGAAATGGTCACGGTCAGGATGAATGGCAAGCACGAGGTGCTGTCCATCAGCATCAAGCCGGAGGCTGTGGACCCGGATGATATTGAAATGCTGGAAGATATGGTGGCTGCAGCCATCAATGCTACCGTCAAGCAGGTGGACGAAACGGCCGAAGCTGAAATGGGCAAGCTGACCGGCGGCATGAACATCCCCGGTCTCTGATCCGGCAGGAGGGAAGAACATGGGCTATACTGCAGCCCCGCTGGAAAAGCTGATCGAAGAGTTCAGCAAATTTCCGGGCATCGGGCGCAAGGGTGCTACCCGTATGGCATATCAGGTACTGAGCATGTCGGATGAAGACGCTGCAGCTCTGGCAGGTGCAATCCAGGGTGCTCACACCAAGCTTCATCGCTGCCGCATCTGCCAGAACTATACGGAGGCAGAGCTTTGCCCCATCTGTGCCAGCACAAAGCGGGATCCCTCTGTCATCTGCGTGGTGGAAACGCCCCGCGATGTTCAGGCATTTGAGCGCACCCGGGAATACCATGGCCTGTACCATGTGCTGCACGGCCTGCTCAGCCCGATGGACGGCATCACCGCAGAGCAGCTGTGCGTCAAGGAGCTTCTGGCCCGCTTGGGGGATGGCAAGGTGAAAGAGGTGATCATGGCCATGAACCCGACGGTAGAAGGAGAGGCTACTGCCATGTATCTGGCAAAGCTCATCAAACCGCTGGGCATCAAAACCACCCGTCTGGCCTACGGTCTGCCGGTAGGTGCAAGTCTGGAGTACACAGACGAGACCACCTTGTACCGTGCACTTTCTGGCCGTGGCGAGCTGTAATTTGGAAATAATTTACAGTTTCTTCAAAAACAGCTCTTGCAAAACCGTGAAAAAATGGTATACTGATACAACAGAAACGGAGAAAGGAGGCGCGCAGCATGGCACCCACCAAAGAGCGTCCGGCGACCAAAACCATCGCCACAAACCGTGAAGCGCGCCACGAGTATTTTGTTCTGGAAGCGCTGGAAACGGGTGTGGAACTGAAGGGCACAGAGGTGAAAAGCCTGCGTGCCGGAGGCGTCAACCTGAAAGACAGCTGGGTCGATATTGAAGACGGTGAGCTGCTGGTGAAGGGAATGCATATCAGCCCCTACGACCACGGAAACATGTTCAATCAGGACCCCATGCGTGTCCGGCGTCTACTGGCGCACAAAAGTGAGATCCGGCGGCTGCACCAGCAGTGCAAGCTGCAGGGCTACACCCTTGTGCCGCTCTCGCTTTATTTCAAGCATGGCCGCGTAAAAATGGAAGTGGGCCTTTGCAAAGGCAAAAAGCTCTACGATAAGCGTGCAGACGCCGCACAGCGCGACGCAAAGCGTTCCATTGACCGTGCCATGAAGTCCAACGGCAAGTATTATTGATTCTTTCAGACCGCTTCCTGAAGCGGAACTTTTCCAAAGCTTTCTGCACACCGCAGGGTGTGCTTTATAAGGGGGCGTAAAGGTTTCGACGGGGAGAGCGAGGTCTGGGCAGCGGGTAGCAGTGGGGGAACTGCTCTATAACTCCTCCAAAAAAATTAACTGACAATAACAATTCTCAGTTGCTCGCAGCCTGAGTGCTGCGCGTTCCGCCCACTCTTGTGTCGTGTGGGGCCGGGGCGTCCTTTAGACACAGCACCTGAACGGACCTAAGCTTTGCGGACCGGCAGGAACTCATGAAGCTACCAATGCGCTAGCCTGACGATCGGCGTGGCGCGGCGGGAATGTTGTAGATCGCCTGCACCCGGAGATACCTGCACTGAACTCTTTTCGGACATGGGTTCGACTCCCATCGCCTCCACCACTAAAAATAGCGTTAATTCGTCAAGAATTAACGCTATTTTTCTTTTACTCACGCAAGAGGTCACGCACTCATAAATAAAAAAAGAAAAAATTGCATTCTATTTGCGAGATTCTGGATTCAAAATCTTAAACAGGACACCGTTGACAGCTTGCGCGGTATCTTCGGCATCGGAACCAAATGCGTGACCGTATACGCCAAAGGTGTCCATGTCTTTGCTATGGCCAACAAGTTGTTTGAGCTCACCTTCTGGAAGACGTTTCATCATGGAAACGAAGGTGTGCCGCAGCTCATAGGGAGTGCACGGATTGATGCCATTGGAGCTGCAATAGAGTGCCCAGCGATGCCGGTAGGTGCTTTCTGATTTGATGCAAAACACGCTTTCAAAGTCACCGGTAAGCTCGCGCTGGGCGTTGAGGACTGCCTTTGCTGTATCGGTCAGAGCAAAAGAACGAACGGCGTTTTCATTTTTTCCGTGCGTTTCCTCTTTGTAAATATTGATGCTGCGCCGTACATCACAGCGGCTTTCGTGGATGTCACACCACCGCAGACCGATAATCTCACCGGGTCGCAGGCCGGTGACGACTTGAAACCGATAGGCATTGACATATTCATCCGCTACCGTGCGGCCGCGCAGCAGAGTGGTATCGATGTTGAACAGTTTGAGCACATCGCTCGGTTGCAGGATCGTCTTGACAGAATTGCGAGCCCCGGCGGGTGGTTTGAGATCTTCCGGGTGCAGCGTGGAAATGCGTTTCAGGCGCATCCACTTGCAAAATGATTTAAGATCATAGCAAAGACTTGTCAACGTCTTTTTGGAGAGCCCTTTGGAATAGGCGACATCAACAATATTTTTCAAATCATATTCAGTGAGAGAAGAAACCTTTTTGCGGCCGATTAGTGGTTGCACATGATTTTTCCATCGGCTTTGGATGGGCAGATAGTTGCTTTTGTCGGTGGTGAGCATTACGTCCTGAATCCACTGGACATAGAGCTCTTCTACTCTGGAAGAGGGGACAGCAACGCCAGACGCGAGCCATTCGTCTGCTTTGGCATTGGCAATGCGCTGCCCTGTGCGGCCCGGCTTGGCAGAGGTGAAAGATTTTCGCTTTCCCTGCTCATTGGTGACATCGATACGCCAGAGCTGGCGCTTTTCATCCCATGAGGCTGTTCCAACACGATTCGGCATGAGAAAACCTCCTTTTTGTACAAAGACACCCTCGGTGTTTGCAGCACCGGGGGTGTTTTTTTTATGATCAGTGATTGCTACGGTAAATTACTTCCATGCCTTGATCCGGATGATAAGACCAAGTCACAGTTACATTATCAAAGGACTCTTTCTGACGTCCGTCCAAAGCGCGAGTTTTCAGCATTTCTTCATAGAGCCAGTTAGGTAAGCCCAGTGCCTTATTAAGCGTTTCAATATGGTCGAGGCCTGCCTCGATCAACCTTGAGTCTCCGCCCTTCTGATTATAGGGGTTTGTGTCGATCATGAGGTAGGAACTGTCATCGGCAACAGTAATCATGCGATCCGAGTACACCTCATAGAACTTTTTGAAAATTTCTGCAATCGTTTTGCCGTGGTCTATAGCTGCCCACACAACATTGCCAAACAGTGTGCTCACTTTTTCGCCCTTTTCGTTTGTCGTGATAACCTCACTGGCTAAAATAATAGGAGAACCATCACCTGCGGTTTGTTGATACAATCCCTTCAGTGTAATCTGCTGGTTATTGAGCGCAGCTTTGGCATACTCATACTGGGCATCTTTAATTGCCGCATAGAAACGCTGTCCATCTGCGGAGACAACCGAGAAGCATTTGTAATTTGCATCTTGATAAGGATAAGTTGATTGATCTTGCCCTGCATAGGTGTAAAAATACCCGAAATCTGTCTGGCCTGAAAATTCTGTAGCGGTCCACTTGCTGTAGTTCGCAGCAAATGCAGGCACTGTTAAAACAAGGCCCAGCGCCAATGTCAATAATAATGAGGCGATTTTCTTTTTCATACACGACACTCCTTTTTATTTTTATCGGAACGGTTCCGATAGTTCAAAGTCACCCCACCCAGTGAGTCCAGCCTACGGCTTTGCCCTCAATGTGCACCTCTTCCAGTTGGGAGCCGGTATAGACCATGGGCGCATAAGCTGGATTTGCAGGCATCAGGGTCAGCGTGCCTGGGTTGTAATATACCCGCTTGAGGGTAGCTTCGCCATCAATGCGCACTGCGGCGATCTCGCCGTTTTCAACCTCCGGCTGGATGCGGATATACACCACATCTTTATCGTGGATGCCGGCATCTACCATGCTGTCGCCGTGGCAGGTAAGGGAAAAATCACAGCGGATATATTCCGGCACGTCCACCATTTTTTCAATGTTCTGCTCTGCTGTGATGGGTTCCCCGCAGGCAATGGCTCCGATCAGCGGCACTTTCTTCATCTTGGGCATCGGCTCAAAGCCCGGGGGGATTTCTGGCTCATCTTTGAGCGAAACGGGCTGATTTCCGTCCAGCACGGCTATCACATCGTTAAAATCCATGTTGATCGCCTGTGCCACCGCTTTGATCGTTTCAAGCGATGGAATAACGGGTTTGTTGTTTACCGGGTTTACGTTTCGTTCCAGGATGGATATATATGCCTTGCTCAGCCCGGACATTTTGGCAAACTGATCCATACTGTAGCCATGTTCTCGGCGGTACTCTTTTATCAAATCGCCCAGAATCACGTTGAACCACCTTCCTTTCTTGTAATGGTGTCAAGTACATCATACATTTTACTAGACAAAAAATCAAGTCTTTTGTCAAACTTGCTTGACATTTGTTGTCTAGTCTGCTAGACTGTTGTGTGTACGGAGGAGGTGACAACAGATGCCCTTTAAAATCAAAGAAGCACGCAAAGAAAAAGGTTTTACACAGGAAGAGCTTGCAAAACGTGCAAATGTGTCTCGTGCAACCATCATCGGGCTGGAAAATGGTACTATTACGGTAACCACCACGGAGACTCTGACCAAAATCGCAGGCGCTTTGGACAAAAAAGTGAGCGATATTTTTTTAGCATAAATGTCTAGCACACTAGACAAAAGAGCACTATGAATATATAAGGAGGTGAACAAGAGATGACCACTACTCGTTGCAAACTTTTCACAGACACAGTTCTCAATAATCTGTTGGACGCACAAAAAAATATGGCATCCGCCGAAAATGTAGATGCCAGAGGGCTGATTCGGTTGAGCCGCTTCATTTTACGTCTTTTGGAGCAGTTGGATGATGAGGTCGTAGAGCTGGCTTCGGAAGCAGAGGATGAGCGGGGTTAAAATCCAGTAAATAATTTGAAGTATCTTAATTGCGATTCTGTCACCAGAGATACCAAGAAACTCACACAGCTTACTTGGAAGAAAAAATAACAACTGAATCCAATACAACGGTGAGAAGCATTCCAACAAGCTCATTCGGAAGTATCCTTTTGCTTGGATAAAGCTATTCATCATATGACAGACCGTATCTTGCCGTTTATTTGCCATGTTATCAAAAACAGATGCATTTGCGGTCATGACTTGTCCATATCCGACAGGTTCACAAAAGGGTATCATCGGCGCTGGGATGTGAGCTTGTTTGAACAGCTTTTTGACTGGTGCTGCGTAAAGAGTGAACACTTCTCCCTTATCCGTTAAGTACGCTCTGTATTTCTTCTCATAATAGACAACTCTGGCGTAGCCGGATGCGCAAAAAACAGCCCTGTAAGCCAGAATTGCAAAAAAAGCAGTCAAAAAGTATTTCACGTCTTATTCCTCCTGTATTTTTCATTATACCGCAGGAACGAGGTGTGCACAAGGAGGTGAAGCCCATGGAAAACAAAAAGCCCAGCGAACCGCTGGAACCGGAACGCTGGGCAAAGCTCATTTAAAAAACGAGATGAAAAGCGATATCACTGCAACTACAAAAGATGCTATGGAAAGTTTACGGTTGAACTTGTTTTCTTTGGCCTGACTTTTTAAGTCCGCCTCATATTTTTCCCGCATTTTCTGTAGGCCGGCGGCGACCTGAAGCTGCGCATCATCAACTTTTTTCTGACGCTTGCGTTCCACCGCATCGGCCTCAGCCTTTTCAGCACGACGCTTTTCTTCTTTCGCTGCCATTTCACCCACTTGGCGGGCACTGGTAGGCATATTGCTGATAGGTATATTAGAAAAATCCACGTAAATCACATCCCTTCCTGCAATCATTTTACTGCAAGAAGGCACATCAAACAAGGAGATACATCATGGAACGGTATATTATTTTCATCCCGGCGGATGGGCCGTGCAGGCTGGTGCCCTGCGACGATGGCGACACCTGCAAGCTGAACACTTTGCGGGTGTTGGTGGACGGCCCTATCGAGGTAACGCCCAGCTGTCTGGGCATAACGTGGGCACGGGAGCCGGTGGACGGCATCGACCTGATCGTCAACGAGGAGGGCAGGCTGCGCGGTCTGCCGTACAATGGCCGGGCATCCGATCTGTGGGAGGGCGGCGGCATTTGCCTCCTCAATGGTGACGCGCTGCTGGCAGCTGCCAAAGGTGAGGATCTGATCGGCTTTACAAAACCGGTATGCAAGACGATTGCAGAGTTTTGGAGCCTCGACATGGAGGACGGCACATGGACAGACTGACAGCCCCGCGGTGCAGCGGCATCAAGAGCGGCTATTGGAGCACCGCCAAAAAGGACGAGCTGGTACAGCGCCTCGGCCAGTACGAGGACACCGGCCTCACCCCGGAGGAGATCAAAGCGCTGGAAGATTTCAAAAACAGCAAGGATGACCGGTGCCAGACCTTTAGCCCGGATTAAACGAAAGGGGAGAGCACGATGCTGATTAAACCTTACATTGAGCTGCAGCAGCTGATGGAGCGCAAAGGATACAACCAGAAAGAGCTTGCGGCGGCAATATCCCGCAGGCTGAATGGGTATAGCCCGGCAACGTTAAGTAACCGGCTGAACGGGAAAGCGCCCTTTCCAGTGGATGAAATTGTTGTGATCGGCGAACTTTTGAACATTTCGCCTGATGAAATATATGGCTATTTTATCAAACCGTGGGCCATTCAGGCCAAGAGAGCTAAAAAGAATCCGGCCAAGTCGAACAGGCTGGTAAGCTTTGGAGCATGAAAGGATGGTGCAGCATGAAGATCACGACCAGCGAGGAGGGCAGTCTGACCGGTAAGGTCAAGCCGTACCTGCGTGTGCAGTATGGTGACGATGGGAACCCGGAGGTTGAGACAACCTGCATCGGAATAGACGCAACAAACCTTTGCACTGCGCTGGTGGCCGCTCTGGCTGCAAATAGCGCAGACCCCGAAGCATGGCTGATCCGTGTAATGACGAAGGCTGCCGATCTGGTAAGCCGAGTGGTAAACGAGGAGGACGAGGATAATGAGAAAGAATCTTAAAATCTGGGGTGCTGCCTTTTTGATGGGTGTTGGTGCCGCACGAATCTGTGCCTGGATCAACGCCGGCATTGTCTACCTGCTTGTGATGCACGGCGGCTGGGAAGTGGCTGAGGCCGTCAAGGCCGCGCCGTGGGTGCTGTTCGCGCTGGGCTTTGGTCTGTTGCTGAGTGTGAGCGGGCTGCTTTCCACCGGTGAGCACTACAAACGCAGCGCAGAGAAGCAGCGCCACGGTCTGACCGTGACCGATGGCCAGGATCAGGATGCCCGGCGGGGTGCATGATATGGGCATGACGGCGATTGAATACGCGGAGAGCCTGAACAGGCAGTACAGGCGGCTGGCCCAGCGTAACACGAACAGCGCAAGCCTGCTGGACGCTTCCGCTGCCCCGGTAAAAGCCAGCTGCAAGGCGCGGGCCGAGGTTTACGACCTTGTGGCCGAGGAACTTGACGGCCCTATAGCACTGATGAAAGAAGAGCACAGCAATGGCTAAACCTTGCAGCTGGTACACGGTCTACTCGGCCAAGACAGACGAGATCATAGCCAGCGGGACGGCTGACATGATCGTCCAGCAAATGGGCTATGCCAGCAGAAACAGCTTTTTTTCGGCTGTCTGCCATGCCAAGCACAAAAAAGACAACCCCCGGCGGCGCTACATCTACCATGTGGAGAAGATCCCGCGGGAGGACATAAACGAAAAGGAAGGTACAGCATGAAAATTATCATTGAAGAAATCGGAGATCACATTGCGATTAGCTTCACTGGAAAAGGTAAAAAATCCGACCGTATCAAGTTACTCATGATGGTTATGGTCGAAACATTGGTTGACGGTCTCGTTTCCGACTTGACAGATGCACAGCTGCAGGATGCAGCAAGTATATTTGCCAATGAAATGAAAACTGTCGTTATTGCCCGCTACAAAATGAATCTTGCTGACCGCAAAGAAGAATTTACCGGCAAGGAGGCAGCTTTTCTCTCTAAGCTGTTCAACTTATGACCGGGCAAAAAGAAAGAGCCTGCCCGTGCGCCAACACGGACAAGCTCAAAGAGAGAATAGAAACACTTCTCACTCCAGAGTATAACACAGATCAGGAGTGGCTGCAATACGCAGGCGTGCTCTATTACGCGGTGGATGATCGCGGGCGCAAGTTTCAGGCATCCACGGTACTGCGGCTGTCTGATCCGCAGCTGGGGGAACTGATCCACTGGCTGCACTACCACCTGAAAGGCAGCAACCCGCCGCCTGCCCTGTATCACCTCGAAATGCTGCTGCAAAGCCTCGAATACCTGCGGGGCGGGCGGCACTACCTGTATAACTCGATCTATGAGATCACACGTCTGGAGGCGTACCCATGAAAATACTGATCTATGTGATCCTCGGCCTGGATCTGCTTTACATTGTCGTGATGTGCCGCCACGGAAAGCGCTGAGAGGTGGCCGCGATGAAAGATATCCGCATTACTTACACATACCACAAGAAAAACTTTGACCTTGACGAGGAGCCGACAACGGGCACCATCGTCCTCCCGGTAGAGGATGCCGCTGCTGCTGATCTGCTTTCGTCCGACATCTCGCAGCCAATAGCAGGCCGTCACATCGGCAGATCTTTCCACTGCGTCTGCGAGATGCTTTTGTGGTATTGTTCAATGCACTGCTGGTATATTCAGGGCGATGACAAGATTTTGAGCATCAGTCCGGTATAACCAGCGCCCTCCAATGGTGGCAGGAGGTAAAACAAGAGCCACTGCCAGCGCATAGCGCAAAGAAAGGAGCTGATCCCATGGGAAGGATGGTCACTGTTGAGGAGTGGGCTGAGATCCACGGAAAAACTCCCGCCACCGTCAGGCGTAAGATCCACGCCAACGCATGGCCCGACGCAAAGCAGGCCACACTGGACGGGAAACAGGTGTGGATGCTTGACGAGGATTGGCTGTGGCCCTGCGCCATGACACCGACAAAACAGGCAAAGCTGCTGTGCGAGATCCGCCGCCTGATGCCTCCCGTGGTCTACACTACCGCAGAGGACGGCACAGTGATCTGCATGGTGCCCTGCACCCATCACACCCACGTTGCCAGCGGTGTGACCGCTGACGAGATGAATGATCTGTGGAGAGCTGCCCCCCCTCAGAGGGCCGCCGCACAGGCTGCCCTGCAATATGGCTGGCTGCACCCTCTCGCAGATCCGAGATCCTACAACGAGAGAGGAGAGCGTTTACATAATGCCTACAACCGCAAAAAGTAATGCAAAAAGCACCACCCGCAGAAAGCCCATTCAGAGCGCGCAGGAGCGCCCGGCGGCGCAGGTGGTACAGTTTCCCCTGTTTGCCCCCAAACCCCGCCAGACAGCCCCGCAAGAGGTGCAGGTGGTTATTTGCGAGTGTAGCGCAGATGCCGTGCGCGTCCGGCTGCTGCCTGACCCCGCTGCTGTCTGGTGCATGATGGATGAAACGTTTGGCACGCTGGGCTGGACGCGACGCTACTACTTCGCAGATGGCCGCCTCTGGTGCGGCGTGGGCGTGTATCACCCGCTGATGAACAACTTCGCCATCAAGGATGCAGCTGCCCCGGCGGGCAAGTTGCAGATTTCAAACCCCGACAAGTGGAAGGAAAATGGCAGCTTTCTGGCTGCTGCGGCCCTTTGGGGTGCCGGTGCTGATGTGATGGCGCTGCCTTCCCTGATTTTTGCCGCCGATCAAGTTGCTATTGATCCGGTGCACAAGCGGGCAAAGAACCCCAACGACCCGCCCACGGTGGTGGGCTACCGCCTGCACGGCGCTCTGACCGTGGACAAGCTGCTGCGGGCTGAGGATGGGCACATCATCGGTGTGCAGCTGCTGCAGGGGGAGCGCAAAGTGGTATGGCAAGCAGAGTAATCGGCCGCCTGCCGGTGGTGTACTATCCACAGACCGGCAAGCTGGAAGTGGAAAACGCAGGGGAATTTGTGAAGAAACAGATCTACCAGCGTCTGGATGAGCTGGCACACGGTCAGCCACTGCATATCACCCTGACGGTGGAGCCGGTGAACAAAGCCCGCAGCACGGCACAGAACAGCCTTATGTGGGCGCTGCTTACCATCATGGCAGACCATTACAACGGCGGGCGCACCGGCGGTGTGACCCCGGAGGACTGCTATCTGGAGATGCTGGAGAAGTACGGGGCCAAGGTGGATTATCTGGAAGTCCCGGCGGGCGCTCTGGATATCCTGCGCGGCTGTTACCGGCTTGTTCATGTGGTGGAGATACTGGACGGCAACCGCTGCACGGTCAAGTGCACACAAGGCTCCAGCACCTTTACCACCGGCGAAATGAAAAATCTGATTGACGGGATCTTTGACCGCCTCGCTGAGATGGGTGTGAATGATCCCATGGTAACTGCCTATTGGCAGGAGTGGAAGGAACCATAATGGCCAAAAGCATCATTCAGGCAGAAAAGGAGTGCTATATCTGCCGCCGCTGGTACGCCGTCAAGACCACCCGCGGGCTGGAGGAGCACCACATCCTTAACGGGCCGCTGCGGCCCTTTGCAGAGCGCAACGGTTTAAAGGTCTGGCTCTGCCACCGGCATCACAACGAGCCGGGATATTCGGCCCACTTTGACGCCGGGCTTGCCTGGGCGCTGAAAGCAACGGCTCAGAAAAAATATGAAGAAAAGAACGGCCCCGGCGCACACGCTGCGTGGATGGCCGCTGTTGGAAAGGACTATCTCAATGCTTAACGTTGTAGCTATCATGGGCCGCCTCGTGGCTGACCCTGAACTCCGCACCACCCCGGCGGGCGTGAACGTCTGCCAGTTCCGCATTGCCTGTGATCGTAACTTTGCCCGACAGGGTGAGCAGCGGCAGACTGATTTTGTAGATATCGTGGCATGGCGGCAGCAGGCTGACTTTGTGTGCAAGTATTTTTCCAAGGGCAGTCTGATCGCCATAAATGGCCGCATCCAGACCCGCAACTATCAGGACAAGAACGGCAACAACCGCACCGCCTTTGCCGTGGTGGCCGAAAACATCAATTTTGGCGGCTCCAAGGGCACCAGCAGCGCAAAGGTGGACGATGGCGGCGAGGCCGCACCGCGCTCTGATGCATGGCCCAAGGCTGACCCGCCTGCCAATTACGGCGGCGTGGACGATTTTGCCGTGATCGATGACAACGACGACCTGCCGTTTTAACCCTCTGGAGGATGGATCGCCATGAAAAAAGGAAGTTACCTCACAATTCAAGATTGGATGGTCACGGATCTGCACCTGAAAGGCAATGAGCTGTTGGCTTATGCCCTGATCTACGGCTTTTCTCAGGACGAACAGTCATGCTTTTATGGCTCCTATCAGTATGTCATGGAGTGGCTGAGCGTTGACAAGACTACTGCCGTTCGCGTGCTGCGCAATCTGGAAAACAAAGGACTGCTGCGCAAATGGCAGGAGAAAGAGGGCAACGTGATTGTCAACCGGTATGCAACCAACACCACCCCTGCCTGCCCGGCGGCATCTGACCAGTTGCAAAATGCAACCGGTGGTAAAACGCAACCGGTGGTAAAATGCAACCCAGACCAGTTGCAAAATGCAACTCCGACCGGTTGCAAAATGCAACCCAAGAATACTAGAGAGAAAGCTAATAATAATAAACCCCGCGCAGGGGCGCGAGAGGAGCCGGACGGTCTGACCGTGGCCGAGGTCTTTGACGAGTTTTCCCGCGGCGGCCCCGGCGGGCTGTATGACGCTTTGATGGATTTTGACCAGCACCGGCGTGAGCTGGCCAAGAAGGACAAGAAAAAGCTGTGGACGCCTCTGGTGGCAAAGAAGATCTGCAAGTCCATCAAGCGTCTGGTTGAAGAGTCGGGCGTTCAGGATCGCACCGGGTACGCCATTGCAATGCTGAATCAGAGCATCGAAAACGGCTGGACGGGTGTTTTTGCCGTCAAGGATTTTGTGGACAAGGTCCCGGCAGTACATAATGCCCAGCCTGCGCCGGATAGGCCCCGCAAAATAACCAAGGACATGACCCTTGCGGATCTGCTGGGAGGTGTGAGCGCATGAGTGCCAGCAAGATCACCACGGCACAGCAGCATCAGCTGGCTGTGATCGGCGCGGCAATCCTTGACCCGGCGGCGTGCAAGGCCACCGTGGAGCGCCTGACACCGGCCATGTTTGAGGATGGCCCATACAGGCAGCTGTTTGGAGCTATCAAGCTGCAGCTGGACAGCGGCCACAACGTGGATGCTGTGATACTGGAGCGGATGCTGGGCGGTGATTTCCGGCCCCTGATCGTAGCCGCAGCGGAAACCGTGCCCACCATCAGCCATGTGCAGGACTATGAGGCACTTGTGATGGAGGACTACCGCAAGCGCCTGTTGGTGGAACTGGCCACCAGCGTGACCCTGAGCGCAGCGGACGCGGACAGCATCTGCCGGGACATGAGCGAAGCCCTGAAAGTGCAGGATCATCTGCGCCGGGAGAGCGTGGACGCGAACGTCAAAGATTTTTCTGAGGTCTGGGATGAAACCATGCAATGGCTGCAAAAACCGGACACCAGCGTCAAAATGGCATGGCGCGAACTGGACGAGTTGGGACTGTTTGGGGAAAAGATGGTCACTGTGCTGGCAGGCCGTCCCGGCCACGGTAAAACAGACCTCGCTCTGGCTCTGGCCCTGCGCCTGAGCAACTGCGTACAGACCTACTACCTGACCATGGAAGAGGATCGGCGCAAGCTGATGATGAGAACCATGTCCAAGCTGACCCGCATAAACAGCACACGCCTGAGAGACCGCAAGATCACCGAGGAGGAGCGGGAGAGCCTGAACAACGCTTTTGCCCTTATCAAGGGTCACACCGGCATGATCTACGATGACGGCACCCGCATGACCGTGGACGATATCCGCGCCCGCGTCATGAAGTACCGGCCCCGGATCGTCTTTATCGACCATATCGGCCTGATTGCGGACACTCAGCCGGGCCGCAAGGAGTATGAGCGGCTGGCAGACGTGACCCGTCAGCTGAAAGAGCTGGCCATGGAAACCGGCATCACCATCGTGGAACTGGTGCAGCTGAACCGCAGCACCGACCGGAACGGTGGAGCCAAAAAGGCAGCGCTGGGAGATCTGCGCGGCTCTGGCACCATTGAGCAGGACGCGGATGCCGTTGTGTTCATCGAGAGCGAGGTTACAGGAGAGCGCCGCCTGCAGGGGCCGAATGATTATTTTGAGGTCAGTCTGCGGGTGAGCAAAAACCGAGAGGGCGAAACAGGCCGGGTGCCCATGTGGTGGCAGCCTCAGTATCATGAGTGGCAGCCCGCGCCTGATCCGTCCGAAAATTACAACGAGGATGATTTTATACCCGCAGACCATGAGGATGGCCCGGCGGGGTGGTAAACAGGAGATAAACGAAAATGGATGATGTGAGATTGATCGATGCCAATGCAGCCATTGAGAATGCAGACAAGCGTTATAGCGAATGGAACCTTGCCATGGCTGCGGCAGAAGGAAACCGGCAGATTAGTATGGCTTACAAAAAGCAGGAGCTTTTCAAAGCCGTGAGGAAAGTTATTGAAAGCTGCCCTCCCATTGACCCGGATAGTCTGCAGCTGCAGTGGCATAAAACGGCAGAAGATCCTCCCAAAGCAGAGGACGCAAACGAGGACGGCTGCGTTCTGAGCATCAACATAAACCCCGGCGACATGAAAACGACGAATTGGCCGTGGAACATGGTGGCAGCTTTCCCGGATTGCCTTCCGGTCTGGATGCCGCTGCCTAAAAAGCCAGATGGAGTGCTGCGGCTGCAGGAGGGTAAAGATGGACAAGGTTAAGCTGGTTGATCCCAAGGAAGTGAAAAATACGATTTTCAACGCTGCTCTCCGCGGCAGGATCCGCACGCTGATGGACATTGGGAAGTGCGTTGACAGTACGCCCACAACGACTATTATACTGCCCCGGCGGGCTATATGGAGGCCGATAGATAGCGATGACCCGGTTATGGCCACCCGGTTCCAGTGCTCATATTGTGCCTGCGAAATATCTAACGATTGGGATTATGAGCCGCCGGACGATATGTGGAATTATTGCCCCTGCTGTGGCTCTAAGATGTACGGAGGTGAGTAAAATGCTGGAGAGAGCTGGATATATGGCTCTTGTTGTGATAGCGTGGGCCGTTGCAGTCGGTTTTGCTGGCAGTGTGACCTTTCTGCTGGCCGAGTTGGCAGCGGAATTTTATGAGGAACATTTTCGCCGTTGATAAAGGGAGGATGCAGCCCGATGACCTATGAAGAAAAAAAGGAATGGTTGCGGCGGTACCGCAAGGCCGCAAAGCTGGAAAAGATCAAGCTGGAAGAGGTAGAGCGGTACCGTACAGACGCGGAGCATATCACGCAGGTGCTCTCCTCTGTTCCCGGCGGCGCTGGTGACGGTCAGGCGTTACCCCGCTCTGTAGAACGCATTGCGGATGCTATGCAGGCAGCCAACGCGCAGGTGATGGAGTGCCAGAGGATCTGCAAGGAGATCCTGAGCGTCATGAACCAGACCGTGGACATACAGGATTACGAGATCCTGTACCTGCGATACATCGGCGGCAAGAAGTGGGAGCAGATCGCCGTCAAGATAGGCATGGATGTAAGCCGCGTATACCGGCGGCACAAGCGTGCTGTGAAGGCTCTCGATATCCCGGAGTGTCAGTAAACGCACTGTTTTTGAAGCAAAGCGCACTGTTTTGCACTGTTTTTGATGAAAGACGCACTGTTTTGCACTGTTTGACCTGTGATATTATTAGACTGCGAAAGCCGCAAGGAGCTGGACAACATCCAACACCCTGCGGCTTTTGTATTGCCCGGCTGACACAGAGGATCACCTTTCCCGACCAACAGCCTGAATGCACCAGCCGAGCAATTCTTATTTTGTTATCCGCGGCACTGTCAGGGTCTGCACCCCGGCGGGGTCATTGGATAAATATAGGTCATTGTAGCATCATCCTCAGTGCGTGGCAGCATACAGCCAAGCGGGTTCCATTCCATCCTGCCCAGCAAGCTGCCGCTGCGGGCAGCTGCGCACTGACCGCGAATATCCTGCCGTCCAAATGGGCGGCTTTTTTGATACCCCCGGGCCTGCAAAGCACCCCGGGGGCTTTTTATACCCTGCCCCCTTCCGCAAACACCCCACCCCTGAAAAGGCCCCGGGCCATACCGGAGAGACGCGGGGAGTATCCGGCCTGCACAAATCTGTGCGGGCTTTCCTTTTACAATCAGCAGGAGGTGCAGCAGCATGGGCAATCCGCGCTATGCCAACGGCCAGCTGCGGCGCAAGCACCGTGCGCGGCTGCGTGCAATGGGCTGCGAATGCGGCATCTGTCACGGACGTTTCGGGCCGATTCATTACGATGAGCCTTCGGACGCACAGCATCCTTTGTCCTTTGTGGTGGACGAGATCAAACCTGTATCCAAGTGGAGACAGTTCGGCTACCCGTCCGCGCGGGCCGCTGCAGAAGATTGGTCGAACCTACAGGCCGCACACTGGTTCTGCAATGCACAGAAAGGCAATAAAACCGCCGAAAATGGCCCAAAACAGGCTAAAATCGTGCGGATTCCGCACGTTTCAGACGGCAGTTGGTGAGGGTGGGGAGGGGCCCCCTCCCGTGCCCTCGGCGACCCCCAGTGCCGTCAGCGCCGATTTACACACAGGGAAAATTTGAAGGGGGTGTTTCTGGCCTATGGCGACCATGAAAAGCATCACGGCCCGAGGCACCCGGCTGGAACAGCTGAAGCAGCTGGCAAAGGTGCTGGCAACCGGCATTGATGCCTGCAAGGACTGCCGGGCCCTGCCGCAGCTGACCAAACAATACCGGGAGACCATCCGGGAAATTGAAGAGATCGAAGGAGCAAAGGATGACACGGACGAGATCGGCGCGATCCTCGCACAGCGAGAGCATGATGGGAAGTCAGGAGCCGTCCGCACATATCGCACCGGAGTATCCGGCGACTGACGGGGCGGACGCCGTGCGCATCCTGCGGGCAGGCGGCACGGTGCTGGATCCGTGGCAGAGCGACATTCTGGACGACTGGATGAGCCGCACAGTGTCCGGCAAATGGGCAGCGCCTACGGCAGGCGGCAGTGTCCCCCGCCAGAACGGCAAAAGCCTGCTGGTGCAGGGACGTTCCGAGGCTGGGATGCTGCTGTTCAATGAGACGGTCATTTACACCGCCCACCTGCAGAAGACCGCCACCGAGACTTTTGAGGAAATGCGGGCCTTTTTTGAAAGCCCGAAGCTGCGCCGTCATGTGGCCGAGATCAAAACGGCGCTGGGCCGGGAGCAGATCATCCTGAAAAGCGGTGCCCGCATCAAGTTTCTGGCTCGCACCCGCAACGGCGGACGCGGCCAGCACGGCGACCTGCTGATCTTTGACGAGGCACAGGAGCTGGACGAGACCGCGCAGGGTTCTTTCCTGCCCGCCATTTCCGCCAGCCTGAACCCGCAGACCATCTACGTGGGCACGCCGCCCGGCCCCGACGCCGTGGGCACTGTGTTCCGCGCCCTGCGCAAGCGTGCGCTGGACGGCGAAGCGAAAAAGGCCGCATGGTTCGAGTTCTCGGTGTCGGAGATCGGCGACGTGAAGGATCCGGAACGCTGGGCCGCAGCAAACCCGGCCCTTGGTCGGCGCATCCAGTTCTCCACCATCGAGGGCGAAGCCGAACAGCTGGACCCGGACACCTTCGCCCGGGAGCGGCTGGGCTGGTGGAGCCCGGAGATCACGGAGCATCTGGATTACGCTATCGACCGCACCGCGTGGGAAGCCTGCGCCAGCGAGGACGAAAAGCCCGAAGGCAAAACTGCTTACGGCGTCAAGTTTTCTGCCGACGGCAGTGCTGTGTGCCTGTGCGGCGCGGTGATCCCGAAGGAGGGCCCCGCGCGGGTCTCGCTGCTGGAAATGCGCCCTGCCGGTCAGGGCCTGACATGGCTGGCCGACTGGCTGAACGACCGGTACGGCAAGGCCAGCTGCGTGGTCATTGACGGCCGCAACGGCGTGGATGTGCTGGTGGAACGCATCAAGGATGTGTGGAGGGCAAAGAACTCAGTGATCCGGCCCGCCGCAAGGGACGTGATTGCCGCCGTCAGCGGCTTTACCAACAGCATCAGCGAGGGCACCCTGACATGGTATAAGCCTCAGACGGTGCTGGACGAAAGCGCTGTCACCGCCGTCAAGCGGCCCATCGCGGGCGGCTTCGGCTTTGGCGGGGACAACAGCCTGCCGGTGGAAGCCTGTGCGCTGGCTCTCTGGGGCGCAAAGATCAGCCGTCGCGACCCTACCCGCAAAATGAAGATCGGCTGAAAGGAGCATCATGCAGATTTTGAATTTTGGCCGTGTGGACGGCCTGACACCGGAAGAACTGGCACAGCTGCAGGAATTGACCAATATTTATAACACCCACCAGGGCAACAATGTTATCAAGGACAAATACTACGAAGGTCATATCACACTGCAGGATGTCAGCCTTGGTATCGCTTTGCCGAAAGGATTGAGCAAACTGGAAGTAGGCTGCAGCTGGGGACAGAAAGCCGTGGATGCATTGGCCGCACGCTCCATGTTTGACGGCTTTGTGGGCAGCGGCGGCAATCTGGACAGCCTTGCCCGGCTTGTAAAGGATAACCGCCTTGTGGCCGAGTACGCCAAGGCCTGCAGGGACGAGCTGAAGTACGGCTGCGTGTTTGCCACCCTTTCCAAGGATTCGGACATCGGCTGCCGCATCCGTTTTAATTCTCCTGCCACCGCAGCTGCCTGCTGGAATGGTGAGAAAGGTCGCATCGACTATGGGTTTTCCATCATCGACACTGCACAGGATGAATCTGTTGCTGATGTCTGGAATCCATCCCTTGTGAACTTTTACACTGACGATGCAACCATTGTGTTAAGCCTGGAAGGCGGCATCTGGACGGCAAAGCGGTATCCGAACCGGATGAAGCGTCCGTTGATGGAACCGCTGATCTGGAATGCGACCAACAATAAACCCTTTGGCCGCAGCCGCCTGAAACGCCCCATCCGGGCATTGATCGATGATTATGTGCGTACAGCCGCCAACGCTACCATTGCGCTGGAGTTCGACACCACCCCGCAGAAATACATTCTCGGTGTGACGGATGAACAGTACGATGCTATCACTGCCGATAAGTTTAAACAGTATGTCGGCGCAATCATCGCAGCCACCTCCAACCCGGAGACCGGCGAAAACCCGGAGTTCGGTCAGCTGGCGCAGGGCAACCTGCAGCCCCATGTGGAGAAGATGCGCATGACGGCCACCCAGTTTGCAGCGGCCACCGGCCTGACTGTCACCGACGTGGGCGTGGTGAACGACGCCAACCCCACCAGCAGCGATGCCATCCTTGCTCAGAGCCAGACGCTGGTGCTGCTGGCCCAGCAGCTGAACACCGGCAACGGCGACGCCCTGCGCACCATTGCCTGCATGGCGCAGGCCGTGGCACGGGGCTGTGAGCTTTCTGATCTGACCGAAGAAGAGACCGGTATCATGGCGCACTTTAGAAATCCGGCCATGCCCAGCGTGGCCGTGACGGCAGATGCCGCTATCAAGATCGCATCTGCCCGGCAGGAGTTTGCCGGGACGGATACCTTTCTGGAAATGATTGGCTTCGATCAGGCGGACATCCGGCGCATCAAGGCACAGGAGCAGCGCCAGCGTGGCCAGAAACTGCTGATGGAGATGGAAGATGCAGATCTCAACGAAAACGTGGAATGAGTACATCACCCGGCTGTCCCGGCTGAACCAGAAAGCCGGGCAGCTCATGCGGGAATACATAGACGCCCACGGCACTGCCGACACGGACGACCTTGTGGCCTACGCTTACGGCCTTGTGACGAAATACGGCGAGGGCAGCACAGAGCTGGCCTGCCAGATGTATGAGGCACTGGCTGAGGCGCAGGGCGTGTATGTGCCCGCCGCAGAGCCTGCTGAGACCGCCAGCTACAGCGAGGTGGCCCGCATGGTGAACGCTACCAAGGACCAGAACCCGGCCAATCTGCCAAACGGCGTCAGCCGTCTGGTCAAGCGTGCCGGCGCGGACACCACCCTGAAAAACGCCATTCGCGACGGCGCGGAATGGGCATGGGTGCCCCATGGTGATACCTGCCCTTTTTGCATCACACTGGCGTCCAACGGCTGGCAGAAGGCCAGCAAGAAACTGCTGAAGGGCGGCCACGCGGAGCACATCCACGCCCATTGTGACTGTGAGTTTGCGGTGCGGTTCCGTTCCGACACCACTGTGGCCGGGTACGATCCGGACAAGTATTACCGGCAGTACCGGGAAGCGGGCAGCGACATCAACAAAATGCGCCGCATTGATTACGCCGCCAACCGGGAGCGCATCAATGCACAAAAGAGGGCGGCGTATGCAGCGCAGGCATACCGTAAGGATCTGGGTGCAGCAAGTAAAATCACACTGACCCGCAGAACGGAAGCTGTTGAAATCTCTGTGAAGCAGGTCGAATCTTACAAAACGTCGGTTTTTGTTTCAGATAAAGCGTCTATCAAGCCCAAGGCGCTGCATGAGGTCAACCAGAACACAGAACACGCATTGACCGACTGGGGCGTAAGCATTGACCGCAAGCCTAAAATCGTGATCGTCAGTGATGATGAATTGCGAGGTGCACTGGGCATTTACGACCCCTGTGAGAATATCGTTTACTACGCTGAAAGCATCGGCAAGAAGGCAGTGCAGGAAGCATCCGGCGGTGCTGGTGCCGTTGAAGCTCATGAAATGTGGCACATGAAGCAGGCAGAGGATTTCCGGCAATCCGGCTGGACGATCACCCGAGAAAATCGCGGGGAGTATCTCGATGTTCTGTGCAAAAAGTGCAAGGAACGCATTGACAAACTTGGCATTACGCGCGATAATGTAGGAGAAATCAGCAAATATGCTGCTGATATGTATTTAGGCGACCGCTTTGATGAAGTCGAGGCGGAATTTATGTCGTTAAGGAGGCGAACGTAACATGTGCATATTGGGTTATCCCCCGGAAATTCAAAAGTTAGTCGATACGTTTGATCCTTACCGTACAGCGATTCTTGAAAAAGACTTTTCTGCTGTTCCAGAGGAAGCGTTGAAAGCGTATCATAAATTTAAAAACTGGGCCTGGGAACAGGAACAGTAATTGAACCACGATGCACATGCACCGTGGTTTTCTTTTGCCCACGTTTAAGCACGATGCAGTTTTGCACCGTGCTTTTTTATGCCGCTTTAGCTCATGTTGGAAGAGCACCGGTCTCCAAAGCCGGAAACGGCAGGTTCGATCCCTGCAAACGGCGCCATGCGGCGGGCGGCGCGTATCCCGCCCACGACCGGATCACTGACAGAGAACAGTGTAAAAAACTGAGGTCTCACACACGAAAGGAGTTTCCACCATGAAGCGTGAAGACGTGAAGAACAAGATCCCCGGCATCACCGATGAACAGCTGAACTGGATCATGCAGGAGAACGGCGCAGACATCAACCGGGAGAAGTCTGCCGCCACGGCTCTGCAGGCCCAGCTGGACAACGCAAACGCCCAGCTCAAGACCGCACAGGACGGCCTGAAAGCCTTTGACGGCGTGGATGTGGCAGGCCTGCAGGAGCAGGTCACCAAGCTGAAAGCCGACATGAAGGCGCAGGCCGAGGGCTTTGCCTTTGATAATGCCCTGAATGCCGCCATCATGAGCAAGAAGGGCCGCAGCGTCAAGGCGGTGCGTGCTTTGCTGGATCTGGACGCCCTGAAGGGCTCTGCCGACCGCAGCACCGACATCGGCAAGGCGCTGGACGAAGCCGCCAAGGCGAACCCGTGGGCGTTTGGTGAAGGTCAGGCTGCCGGATATCCCATCCTCAAAGACGGCGGGACCCCGAATCACGTTCCCAGTCAGCCGGACGGCGTTCTGGCTGCATTTACAAAGCTGAATCCGAATCTGAAAGTTTGATCCGTGCGCTCTGCACGGAGAAAGAGAGGTATCTTATGGCACACGCAAATCAGGAGCGCTGGGCTTCCCTTGTTGACGCAAAGCTGCGCAACACTCTGGTGACCCGCGATAATCTCATTTTCAACAGCCGCTACGAAGGCGACCCTACTTCCGGCAAGGTAAAGATCCCGGTGCGTGACACTGAGGTTTCCGTCAAGGAGTACAACAAGGCCACCGGCGTGGACGCGGAAGTCGGCACCACCACTTATCTGGACCTGAACATTGACCACGATGAAGCCGTAAACGAGCTGATCGATGGCTACGATGCCGCAAGCGTGCCGGACGACATCGTGGCCGACCGTCTGGACAGCGCTGGCTACTCTCTGGCTCTGTCCGTGGATAAAAAGTCCATCGACGCACTGGAGGGTGCTGTCGGTGCTACCATCAGCGCTACCAAGACTGCCGCAACTGAGACCAATGCCTACAAGCTGGCACTGGAGGCAAAGCGTGTCCTGGGCCGTAAGGGCGTGCCCAACGAGGGACGTTTCCTCATTGCATCCCCCGAATATCTGGAGGTTTTGATGCTGGATGAGCACTTCATCAAGCAGGGCGACCTGTCTCAGGAGCTGGTGCAGCAGGGCGTCATTGGCCGTATCGCCGGTTTCAATGTGTTCGAGTCCAACAATATGGATTACGAATCCACTACTCGTGTGGGCAGCAAAAAGACCACCACGGAATTCATCGCCGGACACCCCAACTGGTGTCACCGCGTCATGGAGTGGCAGACCCCGGTGCACCTGCAGGACCTGTCCGGCTCCGGCAAGTACATCGGTGCATCCGCTGTGCAGGGCCGCAAGGTGTATGGTCTGAAAGTCTCCAAACCTCAGACTCTGTACATCAAGCGCACCGAGGCTGCCGTCTGATGAGGTGCCGCCATGCTTTATGCCGAAGTGCAGGATGTGGAAGCTGGTTTCCGCGCCTTGTCCCGAGACGAACAGACACAGTGCGCTGCCCTGCTGAGCGAAGCTGCCGTGATCATCGACAGCTACAACCCGGATGCGGGCGAAGACGCCAAGCGGGTGGTCTCCTGCCGGATGGTGCGTCGTCAGCTGGGCGAGAGCGACAGTGAGGGCGGGGTCTCCTTTCCCATGGGCTCCACGCAAGGCACGGCCACGGCGCTGGGTTACAGTCAGAGCTGGACCATGAGCGGCGGCTCTGCCGGTGAGCTGTATCTTTCCAAGCTGGAAAAGAAGCTGCTGGGCGTCGGCAGCCGCATCGGGGCACACAGCCCGCTGGAGGACTTATGCTGAAAGGAATCGATCTCACTCTCTACGCCAAGACCCAGACCGGCGAGGACGATGCCCATAACCCGGTCTATGAGGAAATGCCCGTCACTGTGCACAATGTGCTGGTGGGCGAACCTTCTGCCGAGGAGATCACCACCGAGCTGCAGCTCACCGGGCGGCGGCTGGCCTATACGCTGGCCATCCCAAAGGGCGATGCCCACAGCTGGGAGGATGCAAAGGTGGAGTTTTTCGGCCAGACCTTCCGCACCTGCGGCGGCGTTGTGCAGGGCATTGAGAGCATGATCCCGCTGTGCTGGAACAAGAAAGTGCAGGTGGTGCGGTTTGAGTAAGGTCCGCATCGAGCTGAACAGCCCCGGCATCCGGGCGCTGCTGCGCTCCCCTGAAATGCAGGCGGTGCTCAAGGACCGTGCCGACACCGTGAAGGACCGCTGCGGCGATGGCTACGAATCCTACGTGGCCCCCACCCGTGCCGTGGCTGTGGTGGAGACCGCTTCCCGCAAGGCCTATGACGACAACTCGGCCAACAACACCCTGTTGAAAGCCGTTTCCGGCGGTCATGGGCAGGAAGGCGTGCATACGCATAAAAGGCTGAAGGACTGCAGAGCAGTCCGTTACAAGAAAAAGAAATGATCGAAGAACTGATTCAAAATTTTCTGTCCGAACGGCTGTCGGTGCCTGTCCGCCTGACGGTGCCCACACCGGCCCCGGACAGGTTCGTGGTATTGGAAAAGACCGGCTCCGGCTACGAGGACGGCCTGTATGCCGCCACGCTGGCCGTGCAGTCCTATGGCCCTAACGCCACCGACCATGACGGCACGCTGGATGCCTCCCGGCTCAATGAGGAGGTCAAGGCAGCCATGGAAGATGCTGCAGAACTGCCGGAACTTTCCAGCTGTGAGCTGAGCACCGACTATCGTTTCCCGGATACAACCCGCAAACGGCCCAGATATCAGGCCGTTTTTTCTATCACACATTACTGAACTGAAAGGAGCAACACACATGGCAAATGCAAAAAATGTCACCGCCGCAAAGCCCAAGGTGGGCGGTGCCGTCTGGCGCGCACCTCTGGGCACTCCGCTGCCCACGGATGCAAAGTCCAAACTGAACGAAGCCTTTGAATCGCTGGGCTACATTTCCAGTGACGGCCTGACCAACTCGAACTCTCCCAGCAGCGAGAACACCACGGCATGGGGCGGTGATACCGTGCTGACCCAGCAGACCGAAAAGCCGGACACCTTCGCCTACACCCTGCTGGAAGCCCTGAACCCGGCGGTGCTCAAGTCCGTCTACGGCGATAAGAACGTTGCCGGCACGCTGGAGACCGGCATCACGGTCAAGGCCAACAGCGACGAACAGCAGGACTGCAGCTGGGTCGTGGACATGGTGATGAAGAACAACGTGCTCAAACGCATCGTGATCCCGGATGCGGCAGTGTCTGCCGTGGGTGATATCGTCTATTCCAACGGTGCGGTGGGCTACAACACCACCATCACCGCGGTGCCGGACACCGAGGGCAACACCCACTACGAGTACATTCTGGGTGGCACTGCCGCCACCCAGTCTGCCGCCGAGAGCACCGCAGACAATAAGGAGGTAAAGGCATGATTGCAAAAACGGAATCCGGTTTTGAGATCGAGCTGGACGATGAAGCCATGAACGACGTGGAGCTGGTGGAGGCCATCGTGGAAATGGACACGGACGGTACCAAGCTGTTCTATGTGGCGGACCGCCTGCTTGGCAAGGAAGGCAAGAAGAAGCTCTACGACCACCTGCGTGACGCCAAGGGCCGCGTGCCGGTGGTTGCCTTTGGTGCAGCGATCGGTGAACTGATCCGCAGCTTTTCCGCAGGAAAAAACTCTGCATCCTCTCCGAACTGATCGCATCGGACGAGGATGCGCTGATCTGCGATTTTGCGCAGTATTACCACGTTCTGGATTGGCGCAGCCTGCCGCCGCGTCTGGCGGCCACCCTTGCTGCAGGTCTGCCGGAGAGCAGCCGCAGTATGCTGCGGCTGGCCGGGCAGCGGGTGCCTATAGAAGATCAGCTGCAGGCATCTGCTGCCGACACGCTGAACCGCATCGAGTGGTGGCTGCTGGGCAAGCCCGGCAGGCCGCCCAAGTCCATTCTGGAAGCTCTGACCGGCACAGGCTCCGGCAGCGACACGGAGGATGTGCAGAGTTTTGCCAGCCCGGAAGAATTTGAAGCGGCCATTGCTGCGCTGAAAGGAGGTTGATGGAGATGCCGGACAAAATCGAGATGGCGAAAGCCTATGTGCAGATCGTGCCGTCGGCAGATGGCATCCGGGCTGCACTGACTGACGTTTTTGACGAAGAAACGGACGGCTTAGGCGCAAAGGTTGGCCAGAGCATTGGTGCCAAGCTGGTCGGCACTATCAAAAAAGTGCTTGCCGCCGCTGGCATCGGCAAAATCATCAAGGATTCCATCGACATGGGCGGTGCCCTGCAGCAGAGCATCGGCGGCATTGAAACACTGTTCGGTGCAGGCGGCAAGAGCATGGAAGAATATGCCCAGTCCGTGGGCAAATCGGTGGATGCCGTTAAAGACGAATATGCATCCCTGATGCAGTCCCAGCAGACCGTTTTTGACAATGCAGCGCAGGCCTACAAGACCGTGGGTCTTTCCGCCAACGACTACATGGAGCAGACCACCAGCTTTGCGGCCAGCCTTCTTTCCAGCGTGAGCAAGGATACCAATGCCGCCGCCCAGCTTGCCAACATGGCCATGGTGGACATGGCCGACAACGCCAACAAGATGGGCACGAATATGCAGGATATCCAGAATGCCTATCAGGGCTTTGCCAAGCAGAACTATACCATGCTGGATAACCTCAAGCTGGGCTATGGCGGCACGCAGGCCGAGATGCAGCGTCTGCTGACCGACGCGGAGAAGATCTCCGGCGTCCATTATGATCTGGGCAATCTGGCTGACATGTACAGCGCCATCCATGTGATCCAGCAGGAGATGGACATCACCGGAACAACGGCGAGAGAAGCCGCAACCACCCTGACCGGCAGCTTTGCGGCCATGAAGGCAGCGGCGCAGAACGTGTTGGGCAATTGGAGCACCGGCGCAGACCTGACGGCACCCCTGCAGGCGCTGACCGATACGGCGCAGACCTACCTTGTGGACAACCTGCTGCCCATGATCGGCAACGTGCTGCAGGGCATCCCGCAGGTCATTTACGGCCTTGTGCCCGAAGTGGTGCAGACCGGCACCGAGCTTCTCGGCTCTCTGGCGCAGGGCTTCACGCAAGGCATCCCGGATTTTCTGGCGAATGCTCTGCCGCAGCTGCTTTCCTTTACAGAAAACCTGCGGGAAAATGCCGGGGAGTTCGTGAACGCCGGTCTGGACATGATCACCCAGCTGGCCAACGGCCTGATCGCGGGTCTGCCGGACCTCATCGCCTATGTGCCGGATATCATCATCAATATCTGCGGCATCATCAACGACAATATGCCGAAGCTCCTTGCAGAGGGCGTCTCACTGGTGGTGCAGCTGGGCGTGGGTATCGTAAAGGCTGTGCCCGACCTGCTGGCCAACTGGAAGAAGATCCTGCAGGCGGTGCTTTCGGTCATTTCTGCAGTGAACTGGCTGAACATCGGCAAGAACATTCTCACCGGTGTGGCCAACGGAGTTAAGAGCATGGGTTCTTCCATGCTGAATGCCTTCAAGGGTGGTTTTTCCAGCGCCCTGGCATGGATCAAGAGCCTGCCCTCGCAGGCGGTGCAGTGGGGCAAGAATCTGATCCAGAGCTTCATCAACGGTCTGACCGGCAAGGGCAAAGTGGCGGGTATCGCTACTGCAGCCACTGCCGGCTTTACCATCGCCGATGCTGCAAACCGTGACGAGCTGGCCGACTGGACCTCCGCCAACACCAGCCTTGCCGACAGCGCCCAGACCGTGGCGGATATCGCTATCCCGGCCTATACCAAGTCCGGCAATGCGGCAGCCACTGCAGGGAAAGCAGCGGGCACAGCCGCAAAGGCCGCCGCATCGGTGGTCAACTCTTACTCTGACACGGTGACCGAGGTGCTGGGCAAAGTGACCCGCACCACCCAGACCGTAAACGAGGAGCTTTCCAACGGAAAGAAGCAGCAGACCCAGACCATCACCGAGACCAGCCGTCAGCTGGTGAACGGTGTGCTGAAGGATATCAAGACCGTCACCAGCATTGCTGCCGATGGCAAAAAGACCGTCAAGCAGACCATGGAGACGGTGCGGGAGATGGCCAATTCGGTCACATCGACCTTTGACACAGTGGTAAATGGCATTGCTACCAGCACCAAAACCATCAAGGAAACACTGACCGACGGCACCGAGACCACCAAAAAGGTGATCACCGAGACCTTCAATAAGGTGGTGGACGGTGCCCTTGTGGTGGTCGAGCGGGTCAAGAACATTGCCGCCGACGGCACCGAACAGGTGGCCGAGACCATCAAGAAGGCCAGTGCCGACAGTTTTTCTGGCCTTGTAAAGGGCTGGCAGGGCGAGGCTGACAAGGGCGTGCTGGGCACCTTCGGCACGTTGTACAAAGCCGTGAAGAGTCAGGACTGGCTCAGCGTCGGGCAGTGGGTCATTTCCACCCTGTACAACGGTCTTGCACCGGAGACCAAGCTGCTGATCGACGACTTCGGCAAGAATCTGATCCAGCAGGTCAACGGTTTTCTGGGCGAGGGCATCAGCCAGCTGGCCAATGGCGCGTGGGACCTCGGCACCCAGATTTTCGACGGCCTGACTGGCGGCTTTGGAGATGTGGTCAGCCAGTTCTCCGGCCTGGGCAGCACACTGCTGGACATTTTCGGCGGTCTGCAGGGGCCGCTGAGTGCGGCAGCGCTCGCCATCAGTCAGGGCCTGCAGGGCGGTCTGATCTCTGCATTCCCGGAGATCCTGGCTTCGCTGGGCGGCCTGATCGGTGCCATCGGCGGCGCGTTCGTGGCAATGCTGCAATCCATCGGCATGGCGCTGCTGCCGACCGGATTCGGGACCCCGAAGGGCCTGCTGATGATCGCAGCGGGCGTTGCTCTGGTGGCTGCGATCGCGGCCATCGTTGCATCGCTCGGCGGTGCCTTCAAGAAAAAGAGCACACCCGGCACGGGAAGCTCTTCCAGTAGCGCCGCAGGCAGCACCATCACCGAGGCTTCCAGCAGCCTGTGGGACTACGAGAAGAAAACGCCGCTGCCCCAGCGCACTCAGCGGCCCAATATCGAAGTGAACCAGTACATCTACAGCAAGGCGCAGACAGCGGCGGACCTGATGCGCGAAGCACAGTATGAGCAGGAAAGGGCGGTGCTGCAGGGTGTTTGACGCTGTTTTTACCTCCAGCACCGGACAGAGCTTTGCCTTTGGCTACAAGGCCAGCGTGCTGTGGAGCTGTGACCCGCTGGGCGACCTGCCCGTGGATCTGGAAACCAGTCAGGGTTATCAGCAGGTGGGTGCTCCTGTGGAGAGCCGCAGCATTTCCGGCGTCACCCGCACCATCACCGGGCGTATCCTGCGCAATGCCGATTACTGCAAGCGTCAGCTGCGGGACGTGTTTGCGCCGGGCGTGACCGGGCGTTTCACCGTGGCCGGGAAATACTGGTGTGACGCCGAGGTGCAGCGCTGTCCGGCCATCAGCGCGGCGCTGCTCTGGCCCGCCTTCAGCTTTCAGCTGTACTGCCCCAACCCCTATTGGCACAGCGTAGAGGAAACGCTGGCCGCGACCATCAAGGTGACACCTGTGTTCCGCCTGCCGGTGTGCTACGACGCGCACCAGTTCGGCATCCGGGAGCAGGCCGATTATATCCGCATCGTCAACAGCGGTCTGGATACCCAGAACTTTCGGCTTTCACTGTCGGCCAGAGGGTCCGTGGTCAACCCCGGCGTCCTTAACCCGGAAACGGGCGAATACCTGCGCTTTGTTACGACCCTGCAGGACGGCGACGAGCTGCAGGTCTACCGCGAAAACGACCTGCTGCGGGTCCAGCAGCTCATTGACGGCAAAGCCTACGACGTGCTCTCCATCCTTGACGGAAGCAGTACCCTTTGGACGGTGTATCACGGTGCGCAGGCATGGCAGCGCACCGCAGAATCCGGCGACGGCTGGCTTTTCCTGACGCTGACCATGCACGCAGCGTATTCCACCATCATCACGGAGGGTTCCAATGGCTGAGATCATTTCTGCACTGACAGCATCCGGGCACAAGAGCATCTGCGTCTATGATATCAGGCTCAATCTGCTGGGCCGCATTGAAAGCTGGGTCTCGCTGGTCTGGCCGGAACGCTACAACGTCTATAGCGACACCCAAGGTGCACAGCTGGAGCTGCACGACACGACCGCTTTGCAGGCGCTGTGCCGCCCGGACCGGTATCTTTGGCTGGTGGGCAGCGACCGGCTCATGCGCATCGTGTCGGCCCAGAAATCCGACCACAAGCTGGTGATCGCCGCAAAAGACGCGGCCTGCATTCTGGATGAACGCGGTCACACGGACACCCTGAGCAATTTTGCCGCAGAGGAAACGTTGCGAAGTCTGGTATCCAGTGCTGTTGCGTGGCCCTGCCTTGAACTGGGCGATGCTGTAGGACTGACGGACACCTACAGCGGCGAGGTCAAGCCCGGCAGCCTGTTGAAGCTGGTCGAACAGGTGTGTCAGGAGCTGGACATCGGCTTCCGGGTGCGGTTCGATCAGCCGGAAGCGAAACTGCTGTTTGAGCTGTTCCGGCCAAAACTCGACCCGAACGCCCGGTATGCGCCGCAGTACGGCAACCTGACTGACCTGACCTATACCGAGAGCATCACGGACTATAAAAACGTGTGCGTGGTCGTTGGCGCGGAAGGCACCGCCACCGTGGGTGCAGCGGAGAACACCGGCTCTGCCCGGCGGGAGCTGATCGTGGATGCTACCAGCAAAAAGAAGGAAGGCGGCCAGTCTCAGGCGGACTATCTTGCCGCCCTGCGCGCACAGGGCGAGCAGGAGCTTGCCAAACATACCCGGCTGGAAAACTTCCGCTTCACCCCCACCGGCAGCATCACGGTGGGCATGGTGGTGGAGGCCAGCCTGCCCGGAACGGACATTCAGGCCGCTGCCCGCATTACCTCTGTGACCCTGAGCTCCCAAAAGGGTGAAAACTCGGTCAGCACAGAGATCGGCACCCCGATCATCAGGAGGAAACAATGAGCATTATCACATATCCGCTGAACGGCGTGGTTTACAGCGCCGAGGACGTGGCCACCTACCTGTGCACCCGCACATCCGGCGTCTACTCCAAAGAGACCAACTTTGCTGTCAGTACCACCGGTACCCGGCAGATCACCGTTGCGCCCGGCCTTGCATGGATCAATTACGACGACTTTAAAGGCGTATCCGTGTGCAGTCGGGAAGAGAACGTTTTGACCGTCCCCGAAGCAGACAACACCCTCAACCGCGTGGATCGCGTCGTGCTGCAGTTTGACACCTCGGAGAATATCACGGCGATCAAGCTCAAGACCGGCACGCCTGCCGTGGCCGCACAGCCGCCCGATATCCTGCAGAACCATAATCAGTACGAGCTGGGCCTGTGCACCATTTCGGTGCCCGCAGGCTCCACCGCTGTCACCGCCGCCGACATCACCGACACCCGCGCGGACGAGGCCGTCTGCGGCGTCATGCGGGACGGCGTGACGGGAATCCCCACCGCACAGCTGCAGGCGCAGGTAAAGGCCATGCTGGACAGCCTGCAGGCCGAGGTGGACAGCAGGAGCTTTTACACCAAAGCAGAGGCCGATGCAGAGCACGCAAAGCTGCAGGAGCAGCTAAACAATATCGGCTCGCTAACGTCGAGGCAGGTATATTGCCAGAGAGTTGCAAAAAGCATGACTATCCCGGATGATGTTGATTATGTCGTTCTTACAAACTCTGACTGCACCACCATAGACAACACATGCGCTGTTGTAGCGCGCGGAGGCAGTGCGTATGCTACATATGATGGCAAAACCGACAAGATTAAATTTGGGGCAGATGGCACGCTGACTGTGACTATCACCAGCGGGTACTATTTTGCAATGTCAAACGTTCTCGGTTTCCGGTACGAGGTTTCTGCCGCATTCCCGTGCTTAATCGGTACAATTGTCGTTTATATCTCGGAGTGGAATGGTACTACATCGGACCCCGTGCCTGACGGCACTGATTTTATTACTTTTTCAGCAAACACTGTAGCAGACGCACGGGAGATCCCTATCAATCGGGGGCAATCCTATGCGTATAAGAATGGCCTGTCATTTAAGACCGACGGTACGATAGTAGCCAAGCAATACAGCAAAGGCGAATCTATTAAAGTCAACTGCTACAAGTACATGACTCCGAGCGAATGGAATGCGCACATGACCGAGTTGCAGTCCGCACAGGCCGACGCCGACGAGATGAACTTGGATCAGGCTTATCGCCTGACCCTTCTGGAGTTGAATGTCTCCGATACGGATGACACCGATAACGCTGATAACACCTGATAGGGAGGAAAAACATTATGTCTAAAGCAACGGAAATGGTTCTGTATCGCACCTGCAAGCGCATGATCGAGCGCGGCAGTACCGATGGTCTGGCGGAGAAGATCGATATCTTCTACGCCGCCAACAAGCTGACCGATGAGCAGTATGCCGAGCTGACCGAGATGCTGACCGAAAAGACCAGCGCCTGACCGAACCGAAACAGGACGCAGGAGGTGTTGTTTTATGATTGAGTTCCCCATCACGCTGACATCCGGCGGAAGCGTATGCCTGCCCGGGCGGGCATACGCGCTGGCCCTCGGCTACACCAAGAACCGGGGCGTGTACCGCCTTGCCGTCACCGCTTCCGGCGAGTGGGAAGGGCTGGCTATCCGCTGCTTCTGGCACGTCCCGGACGGTAAAGACCCGGCATCCTCGCTGGTGGACGGCTATGTGGACGTGCCCGCCAGCGTGACCGCACAGCCCGGAAGCGGGTGCATCACCTTTGAGGGCAGCGACGGCGCAAAGGTGATGACCAGCGCAGACCTGCGGTATCGTGTCAGCGCCAACTCCGGCACAGAGGACGGCACAGAGCCGGAACCGGGCACGCCTGCATGGCAGCAGCTGGTGGATGCCGTCCACGCCGATGCCACTGCCGCAGAGCAGGCCAAGGCCGACGCACAGACGGCAGCACAGCAGTCCGGGGCATCTGCCCAAAAGGCCGGGCAGGCCCTCTCTGACACCATCACCGCCAAAGAGGACGCGCTGAAAGCCATCGGTGACAAGCAGACCGCCGCCACGCAGGCTGTGGACGCGGCCCGGGACAAGGCCCTCGAGCAGGTGGAAGCCTCTACAGAAGCCGCCCAGACCGCCGCCAGTGAAGCCGCCACCAGTGCAGGCAGTGCCAGCCAGAGCGCTCAGGAAGCCGCTGGCAGTCTGCAGGAGCTCAAGAACGGCATCGCAAGCGGTGACTTCAAAGGCGAGCAAGGCCCTCAAGGCCCCATCGGCCCGGTTGGCCCGCAGGGTGAGCAAGGCCCTCAAGGCCCCACAGGCGCTACGGGTGCCACTGGCCCACAGGGAGAAACAGGCCCGCAAGGCAAGCAGGGCCCGCAAGGCCCTAAAGGCGAGACTGGCCCTGCCGTAGCACTGGACCCCACCCTCACCCACAGGGGCGAAGCCGCTGACGCAAAAGCCACAGGTGACGCGATCAGCGCAGTAAAGGTGAGGCAGAACATCTTCACAGGCAGTGAAACGGGCAACCCGCTCAGCGTTGACGACGCTTTCCCTGCACCCCTGTGCGGCCTGACCGTGTACGGTCGGAGCACGCAGGACGGCAAACCCACGCCGGATGCACCTGTTCCTATCGTGAGCGCAGGCGACGGTGGGAGTTTGACAGTGAAGGTGACGGGGAAGAATCGGATGCCGCCCAACCTGAAAGTGCATAACGTTGTCGAGTGCTTTGTTAAGAAAAACACACCGATAACTTTAGTATTCAAAGGCGATTTAGTTTCGCAAGGCGGAAACATCTTATTCTTTGACGAGAACAACAACGAAAACTGGTTTGGTATTGATGCGGGTAAGGCTGAACACCATATAACGTATCCAGTGGACGTAACAAAGTTCGAGTATCTGTTATCCAATATGGCCAGTGAAAACGTGTGCCTGACATGGAATGCATCATCTCCCGATTATGAACCCTACCGTGAACAGCTCCTCACGCTCCCCACTCCCACTGGTCTCCCCGGCATCCCTGTCACTTCTGGCGGCAACTACACTGACAGCACAGGCCAGCAGTGGGTGTGCGCCGAGGTGGACTTGGAAAGGAGTGTAAGGGTGCAGAGAATTGGCAAAGGGCGAGTTAACACAAGCAACGGTAATGTAAATGAACAGTATCGACTGGCTTTAGATGTTCCGGGAAATGAAGGAAAAGATGGTGCTTCTCCGTGCATTATAAGCATAACGCCTTACACATCGTGGACTTCCTGCGTTGCGGGCACTAAACTGTATCTTAAAAATATAACAAAATCTGAAGGCGGTTTTTATACTGCAGAAGAGCTGATAGCCTTAGCTATTGACGTTGATTTTGTGTATCAACTCGCTGCCCCCATCGAAACCCCGCTCACTCCTGCCGAGCTATCTGATTATAAAGCCCTCACTGCTTACGGCCCTGACACGGTGGTGCAGGCTGGTGACGGTGCAGGGATCAAGCTGGACTACCAGCGGGACGTAAATCTCGTCGTCAAAAATCTTGAGGACGCCATTGCGTCCATGACTACCACATAAGGAGGGGAAAAGCATATGGCTATCAAATCCAAAGCCCGGCACGACCTGACACTGCGCTCAATCAAGCGAGAAATCGCCGCAGGGCGCGACGTGGCATACTGGCTGGACAGGACGTATGTCCATCTGGACAGTGGCCTGCTGACGGAGGACGACATCGCAGAGGTGGAGATTCTGGCGCAGGCGTACTACGACGCGCTGGATGCGAAGGACAAGGCAGATCAGGAGCTGAAAGAGAACGTGAAAATCGGGGCCTGACCCCGTGAAAGGACGTGATACATATGGCAATCAAGCAGTATAGCCTGAAGAAGGACGGCGCAAAGCAGCTCTCTCCCGCGTTCCGTGTGCGGGAGTTCCGCTGCCGCGACGGCACCGACACCATCCTCATTGACGAGGGCCTTGTGGTGCTGCTGCAGTGCATCCGGGAGCACTTCGGTGCGCCGGTGGTCATTACCAGCGGCTACCGCACCGCCAGCCACAACGCAAGGGTGGGCGGCTCCAAATCCAGCCAGCACCTGCTGGGCCGCGCCGCTGACATTCAGGTGCAGGACACCGACCCGCTGGCCGTGGCCGCCTACGCCGAAAGCCTGATGCCCGGCTGGGGCGGCGTGGGCCGCTACCCGGTCAAGGCAGGCCGGGCAAAGGGCTGGGTGCACGTGGACACCCGCCCGAACAAGAGCCGGTGGACGTTGTGAGGGGGACAACATGGCAAGTTACCTGATCTCTGATGCACCTTATGCATCGTGGCTCTCCGAGGTATTAGCTACACTGGAAGAGCACAAAATCAGCAAAATCGCAGTAGCTGCGCCTTTGCCGACCGGCGAGGTGTTCACCGGCTATTTCGGTATGGACACGATGGACAAGGCGCTGATCGCAACGAACATCCAGGCCGACGCCACCATGGATGTGGTCTGTGCCAACGGCCAGCGCATCCAGCAGGCGTGGGAAGATGACGCTGAAGATGGAGAGGGGGTGTGACCGATTGAGAGCATTCTCGTGGCGCTGATCACCGGCGGGCTGAGCCTGCTGGGGGTCATTTACTCCAACAACCGCACCGCCCAGAGCATGGATGCAAAGCTGGACAAGCAGCAGGCCGTGACCGAAACGAAGCTGGAGGAGCTGACCCGCGAGGTGCGGGAGCACAACAATTTTGCCCGCCGCGTCCCAATTTTGGAAGAGCAGATGAAGGTGGTCAACCACCGCATCGCTGATTTAGAAGCAGACGAACACGAAAGAGAAAGGACCTAACTATGAACGCACACACCTACAACGCACCCACCATCTCCGCAGGCACCATTGCCCGCACCGCCTGCCTGCTGCTGGCACTGACCAATCAGGTACTGTCTGCACTGGGCAAGCCCGTGCTGCCCATCGAGAGCCAGACCGTGGAGCAGCTGGTCACCGCCGGCATCACCACCGTGGCCGCGCTGGTCGCGTGGTGGAAGAACAACAGCTTCACCACTGCTGCCCTTCAGGCAGACCAGACCTACGACAAGCTGAAGGCGCAGGGGAAGTAAGCCGCCCTGCCAAAAACAGCCATACATAGC
Organism: Faecalibacterium sp. 9; assembly: GCF_048320955.1. NCBI lineage: Bacteria > Bacillati > Bacillota > Clostridia > Eubacteriales > Oscillospiraceae > Faecalibacterium > Faecalibacterium sp. 9. The sequence goes on along the minus strand of NZ_JBLWGB010000002.1, from coordinate 586,700 downwards.
AGCAGCCCCGGGGAGCCTGACGGTTCCTCGGGGCTGTTTTTGTTTGCAAGGCACTCACGCACTTACTCACGCACTTTTACATCTTACGAATGAGTGTTGATTTATAAAATGATATTAGTCAAAAGAAAATTGCCGTAGTTTTAAGGCTTTTTCGCTATCGTATTGCTCGTGAAATCATAAATGATGGTTCGACTCCCATCGCCTCCACCAGTAAAAAGCACCTAGATTCGTTGAAATCTAGGTGCTTTTCTTTACTTATACCACAGTATTTACCACACTTTTGATTTTCAGTGTGTTATCAACCTGGCTTTACCTCGATATGCCAGCTCTGTTTTTCAGGCGGCAGCGGTGCACTCTCTTTGTCGTGGTTCCAATGCCGGTCAACGTCGCACAGCTCCAAAAAGCCATCTTTCAGGCGGTAACAGGCTTCTTCATCCGGGGCAGTATGGCAGCAGGGGCATTGAAAGCTCTCGTTTTCCTCGCTGTCTCTCCATAGCTGCCAGTCATAGACAACAAAAGTCTTTTTGCAGTTCGGGCAGGTCAGGTGCATTTCCAGCATGGTTTTACGCTCCTTCGTTCTTGTTGAAGATAAGACGGTCAAGGCTATATGCGGTTGCGTCACAAGCATGATTGTCCCGATCTGGCACACTGGGCAGGAAGTTTCCGTCTTTGTCCGTGTCGTATTCATATTGTGAAAACTCGCGGTAGATGTTGGGGGTGCGCCGGGGATCAACTACAAGCGTCCGTTTTTGCAGCCACTTGATGCGGTAGTTCACACAGCCGGGGCGCTTGATGCAAGGGCGAGCCTGCAGGCCGTATTCCCGTAGATCGTGCACGCTCTTGGGTTCTGCACAGTCGCAATAAATAACCTGTTCCGGGGCCGTTTCTGCGCCTGTGATGGGGTTCTTCCGGGGTTCTCCCACATGGTCAAGGCCGTGTGCCCGGATCTCGGCGGCAAGGGCTTCATTTGACAGGCCGCGCTTGTAAATCTCATCCGCAAAATAGATGGTTTCGGTGCTGCGGTCATAGTACAGCGCCACAACGGCAGCAGGGTCAGACGCAAAGCCAAAATCACAGCCCACATAGCGGTAACACTGCATTGCAAGCTCTTCGTCCGCGATCTCTCGCACTTCCAGCGTGGTGAATACCTCGCCGCCGCTGCCTGTAGGGATGCCCAAATACTCATGATCGTACACCTTCGGGTTTAGGCTCTGGATGCGCAGGGCTTCGTTCAGAAACACCCCTCCCAGCCATTCCGGGGGCACCTGGGTGTAATCCGTGTGCAGGGTCAATGCTTCCTCGTTGGGCTGCTGGATGAACTTATTTGCCCAGTTGTTCAGGGACACAGGCGGGTTGAAGCTGCGGAACACCACAGGCTTCCCGCCACGGCCTACAGACTGCATCACGCTGCGGACAAAGTTTTCTCCGGGCAGCTCGGAAAATTCCTCGAACCACACCCACCGGAAAAAGCCCTTTGCAGGCTTGATAGACTTGATCTTGCTGTTATCGTCCAGCCCGCGAAAGATGATCTGTGCGCCGGTGGGCAGGTAGGTGCAGCGCATGGGCGACACGGTGCAGCTCCACAGGTCAGACACGCCCAGCGCGTCAATAGCCCACTGGATTTGTGCAAACACGGATTCCCTCAAGGTGCTGCCCCACCGCCTGAACACCACAGCAGAGCCGGTGCCGGTGGGGTCTTTCTGGATGCCGTCCACAATCTCCAACGACACAAAGGACGATTTGCAGGAGCCGCGTCCACCGGGAAGATTGTAGTAGGTGTGTGCATCGGCGGCTATATCCTCATGGATAGCATGGTATACAGCCGCTTCGTGCTCGGTGGGGTCGATGCCCTGCACGCGCTCAAACGTGGCAGCTCTGGCCGCTTTCCGGGCCTGTAGTGCCCGGATGCGCTTTTCCAGTCGGTCAAGCTCCATTCGCTTCCACCTCGTCAAGCAGCTTTTCCAGCTCTGCCAGTTTCTTCTGCTGTTCGTCAATGCGGATGCAGTTCAAAACGGCGTTGCAGCAATTTGTGATAGCCGTTGCCCGCTGCGGGTCGATCTCGTTATTCAGCAGCATATTTGCGATCTTGGACAGCGTGCGGCGTACCTCTGCGGGAGTTGAAAGTTTGATCTTCAAATATACTCACCTCGATACAAAAAGGGCGCACAGGTTGCCCCATGCGCCCAGATGATGCCATATCAGGCGATTGCCTGATAAAAAATCGCCTTGCTCTTGTTTTCCAAAACAAAGCAGTCGTAATAAATACGGCCCTCCACCAGACTACCGGACAGGAAAGGCGGGTCAAGGTGAATCTTGTACTCTGCCAGCTTGACCGGGGCCACGGTAGCCACGGGATGCGCGATCATGAAGCCGAACTTCTCGGGCAGGCGGTTGGACGCGATCTTGACCACATTCAGGCCGTCCAGCTGGGCAATAACGCCCTTCTTGCGCAGTTCTGCACCAATGTCCTGATTGTCAAAGGTGGCCTTGGACTGCTTCAGGAGCGTGTATGCGGTGGGGGTCAGAATAAGCACGCGGCCAGATGCGGGCACTTCTGCATCATCCATCTGGGCATTTGCCGTGATGATCTCGGTATAGATGTTTTCAGCGGTCAGGGCTGCGGCTTCCGGCTTAATGCCTGCATTTGCTGCCATCACGCTGTAAACATAGGAGTCGATCTCCGGGAACACCTTCTCACGCTGCTGGCGTGCCAGAGCGCTGGCGGCTGCAACCTGCATCTTGGTTTCGTCCGTGTCCATCTTGTCCACCTCGAACGTGAAAGAACGATCTTTGTTGATCGTGAATGTCTCGGTGGTGGCCTGCAGGGTGCTGATCGTGCCATACTGGGACTTGTTGCCGTCCAGAATGGGGCCGTTGCGGTTGAAGTCCTCCATATCGGTGGTTTTGACCTTATACAGCTTGATGGTCTTTGCGCCATCAAAATTGAAATCCTTGTTGGTCACAAGGCTGGTCTTGCTCTCGGAGTAAAACTGTTCATCGGTATATGCTTGGAACTGGGTTGCTAACTCAATAGCCATTTATGAAAACCTCTTTCAGTCTTTCAGACCGAAAGCCCGCTTTAACTCCGCGTCTTTATCCGTGCCGTTGGAAAGCCAGGTCGGCGGGGTGTCTACCTTTGCGCCGGTGGTCGTAGTAGTGACGGTGTACCCGTTGCCGGTGACGCTCTGCACCGCCTTTACCGCGGTCTTGAACGCTTCCGGGTCGCTGGTGTCCAGCTTATCCAGCAGCGCCGCGCTGATATGGTTATCAGACAGATACTGCTTGCAGGCTTCCCGTGCTTCCCACTGGTTGAAGCGCTGACTTTTGGCTTCCAACGCTTCCTCGCGGGCTTTCAAGTCTTTTTCTCGTGCGTCAAGGTCGCCCACGCGCTCGGCACTCTTGGAGCGCTCACGGGCAAGCCGATCGGCAACGATGGTATTTAGTTCGGATTGGGTAAACATCCGCTCAGAGCCGTTATTTTCGGCCTGCTGGGCGGCGCTGGGGGTAGGGTTGGGATTTTCCATTGATAGCACCTCATTTTCCGTATGAGTAGACGTAAAAAACAGCAGGCGGCAAACCTTATGCCGCGCATGGTGCACCGGAGAAAGGAAAAGCCCGGTGCAAGGGGGTGTGTCCGCTCCTGCAATGCTGGGCGCTCTGATCGTGGGTCATGGCACACCCACAGCCAGACCGTGCAGCAAAGAGCAGTCAGGAGCCGGACGGCGCTATAAACCGCCTGCTATGCTCAGTATACCACATTCTGTTGTAAAATGCAAATATAATGCTATGATATGTCAATTTGTTGCTGCATTGTGTTTCTGCTGGGACAACTGTAAACTGTATGCGCCGTAGCTCATGCCCATAGCGTCAGCCATAGCGGCCACTTCGCCCAGTGACAGCCGTTCGCCGTGTTCCAGATGATATGCAGCCCATGCCAGAGTTTTCACGCGGTTCCGCTCCCGTTCATCCTGGGCTTGCTTCATCTCGCAGTCAAGACAGCGGATTCCCGGTGCAAACTGGTACATCACAGCCCCACAGACAGGGCACTTCTTGAGCTTCTTCTTCGTCATGGTATAGAATGACCTCCGGCAAATAAAAAGAGCGTGCAGCAGCCTTTCCGGGGCTGTAACACGCTCTCAGGGGTGGGGGTGGTGCTCTGTACTCCACGCACCACCGATAAAATTTACTATTTGTAATGGTTCAAAAGAGCGTCTATACTATGCTCTTATTATACCATAAAGCGGACTATAACACAAGAAATCACGTTGTAATGTCCTCTTCGTCTGCTTCTTTCTCGTAGTCGTCCAGCCACGCTGCCACGGTTTCAAGGTTCATCGGCGGCGGGGCGATCACGGTATTGGTCGCAACGTCTTTGATGAAGTAGAGCTTCGTGCTCTTGTCCACATCCACGTCAAGGCCGAGTGCGTTTGCCCTTTTGCTCAGGCGCAGGAAGTCAAGAAAACGATTGCGCTGCGCTTCGGACAGGCTGAGCACCTCTTCCACCAGCTCGACCGCCATTTTCCTTTTCTCCGGGGTCATGTTAGGGCAATACACTTCCGCTTCCTTCACAAGCTGCTCGTGCAGTTCCTGTTTGGTCATGCTGCACACCTCCTCAGCCCCAGAAACCGAAGGTGCGCCAGTAGGCCACCGCACCCACGAAGAACATCAGCGCCACAGGAGCCGTACACTGAAATTGATAAGCAGTCATTGTAAAATTCCTCCGTTTTTGTTAAAATAGAGGCGGGAAACACGCCGTGCAAAGCATATTCCCGCCATTTGCCGCCCGTCCCTGTTGGCGCAGGGAAAGGCGGCTTTCTGTTTGTCGGCGGTCTTGGCTTATTGCTGGTTCAGGCTCTGGGTTTCCACCTTGATGATGGGTGTGCCGTCAACCAGCGCGGGAGTGATGCGGAGCAGGGTGTCAGGGCTCTTGCCCTTGTAGTCAAGGAAAGTCAGCTCCATGCCCTCGCTGGGGTCTTCTGCTTCCATGCCGCTGGTGCTGCACATAAGGCTCAGCTTCTTATCTTCCAGCAGCGTGGCCACATCCGTCATGGTCGGGTTGTCGTTGACGGTCTGGGGCCGCTGCTCCTCGTCACAGATGAATGTGCCGATCACAGAGCCGTCCGGCATGATGGTCAGCAGATCAGAGTAGCCCTCATAGGAGCTCTCAAAGGTCAGCAGGGTGTTGCCCTTTGCATCGCGGGATGCGTTCAGCAGCTTCTCGCCGCTCAGGCACTCGCCGATGGTGTCAGTGCTGGCGGTGGTGAAAAAGTGCTTCATTTCGTTCATGGTTTTGTCCTTTCTGGCCTTACAGGCCATTCAAAAATTTATTAAACACGGCCAGATTAGGCCGGGTTGCCGTTGGTTCAGCGGGTCATGCGCTCCACGTAAACCCAGATCAGGCGCAAAGCCCGCAAATCTGCGCGCTCCAGCAGCTTGGTGATAGCATCGGTGTAGCTGGCGCGGTCGATGCTCTCGTTCACAAAATCACCCCCTCACGCGCTCTTGTTGCTGTCGCCGATTTGGGCGGCAGGCTGGATGCCCTGCGTCAGCTGGGGCAGGGGCGGTGCCTGCAAAGCTTTCACCGGGGCTTTATCCATAGCAGTCACAAAACCGCGATAACGGTTTCTTGCAAGCTCGCTGCGCGAACTCTGGGTAAGTGCTTTGATCTGCGTTGCAGGCGTTCCGTAATAGTTGCGCACGGCTTCCGGCTGCTTGTCAAAGATAGCCTGAATCTTCGCCTTACCGCCGCCGTGATTGGTTCCTTCCCCGTCCGTATAGCCGATGCAGGCCGTTTCCCAGACCTCTTGCATACTGCGTGCCGTGTCCAGCGCGTTTTCCCACATCCGTTCCGGGGACGGCAGTGCATCAAGCTGGATGTCCCGGACGGCGGTTGTCCAGTCGCGGAGAAAATAGTTCAGGCACTTGCACTTAGCCAGTGCAATAAGAAATGCCTGTTCGGCAATGTTATCCGGCACGGTGCCAAGGTTGGCAGCGTATGCTTTCAGCTGGGCGGTCACTCGCTCATCGGAAAGATGCTCGCCAAAATAGGCCATTCGCGCCTGCATAAGTTCCTGTAATTTTTCGGTTGTCATTCGATCACCCCATTTTTTCTTTTAAGGTCGTTGATAATTCGGCTGATCTGGTCGCCAGCGCTCTCAAACTCTGGCACGGTGTTGGTGGGTTTGTCCTTATCCAGCGGATAAAACTTTAACCAGCCTTGCCGGGTGGCCTGCTTGACCACCTCTGTCCATTCACAGCGGTGAAATTCTTCATCCAGCTGCTGGCACAAGCTGCGGCGCATGGTATCGGTCAGGCTCTTGCGCTTTTCTTTGCGCATACGGTCATAGTCCTGAAGGGCCTGCAGCAGCTCGCCGTCACCATCGGCAAAGGTTGTGAAAATATCCGCCGGGGAAGTATCAGGCTCGCCAGCCGCGGCAGCGGCGTTGCTCTCCTGTTCTAACCTACACTTCTCTACACTATCCTTCACTATGCTATACTGCGGCTCCTGCTGGTTTCCGTTTTGGTTCCTGATTGGTTCCGAAATGGTTCCATTGTCAGAAAGGATGTAACGCTTTGATGCTGATTCTTTCAGCAGTGCAAGCTCGTTTTGAAACATAGTCTTGCGGTAACGGTCGCTCTTGAGCGTGTTGTTTACCTTCCAGTCAGTCACAACAAGCACACCGGAACTGAACGAAATTACATAACCAGCGGCTTCCAACTGCTTCAAATCACCGGTAGTGCATCCGATGGTGCGCACGATGGTGCGGGGACTTGAAACAAACCCGTCATCATCGGCACGCATACCCAAATGAAAGTAGAGCGCCTGCGTTTTGGGCGGTAGGTCAAGAAAAGCGTCGGTTTCCACCACGTCCACCGAAAACATTCTTTTGTTTGCCATCATGCACCCTTCTTGCTCTTGGGAGACGGTTCAAAGAAAAACTCTCCGATCTGCTCCCGGGGAATGTTCAAAACAGCGGCCACGCGGGTGATCTCGTCGCTCGTCCAGGGCTGGTAGCCCTTCATGCGGGCCGTCATGGTACTCTTTGCCATGCCTGCGGCCTGCGCCACATCCCCTTGCCGCAGCTCCATTTCCGCGAACCTTACGCGGAGCCTGTGAAACGGTTGATACATTTAGTTCACCTCCTTCAAATCGTCAACGGTCACGCCCAGAGCTGCGGCCACGTGGCCTGCGGTAGTGCGCCATACGGGTTGACCCTTACGCATTTTCCATATAGCATTGCGTCCAACGCCTGCCTTTAAGGAAAGTTCCTCGGTAGTCAAGTTCTGACGCGCCATCTCCGCTACAACTTTCACGCGATCGACTGTAATTGACTTCGACAATTCATCTCACCTCGATTCAGGGACTTTTGTCCCTCTACAGCGTATTATAACAGGGCTTTTTATCCCTGTCAATGGTTAAATTAGGGCTTTTTCTTCCTTTTGAAGAAAAAATATGATATACTACACGCTAAAGGGGGAGTTTTAGATGACAATCGGAGAAAGAATCGCCGAGGAGAGAAAGTTTGCTGGATTGACGCAAAAAGAACTCGGCGCACAAACTGGCATTGACCCATCGACAATTCGCAAATACGAATCCGGGAGACTTAACCCCAAAATTGAAACAATAAAGAGAATCGCAGAAGTCTTGAATATAAACTGGTATGTACTACTCGGAGAAGATGACGATTTACAGGGGCTTGTAAAGGCCGTTGATTCTGTTGAATATGATCCTGAAAAAGAGCGGCCAATGGTCGATGTTGATGGGAATCTTTATCTACAAGACTTAAAAACATTGGACGACTTAAAAGATCAGCAATTTAGAAAAGATCACGCGGGGCATGAGAATTGTTCACACTTGCAGATTACTGACATTGAACGAAAAAGACGCTATCTTGATGAACTGTTTTTTTGTCTGAATGACAGCGGCCAGAACTTACTAACAGAAATGGCAAAAGCTATTTGCATGTTGGACAATTACCGGATACAAGTTCTGTCTTTGTCTGGCTTTTTAACGTATGAAAAAACTATAGCTGATAAATTATCGCCACCCAGCCCATTATCGGATGATAAAAAATAAAGCCCACTGCGCAGAGCACAGCAGGCAGGGGCGTGTCGCAAAATTGCGCAACCCACTGACGGGCAATCATTGACATAGAAAGAAGGTGAACCAATGGAATTGACCATAGAGAACCTGCGCACACTGGCTCAGGGCGGGCAAATCTTTCTGACAGCCCACTCACAGGCCCGGCTTTATGAGCGCGGTATCCTGCTGGCAGACATTCGGCAGGCCATCCAGAGCGGGAAGATCATCGAATACCGTCCGGATGATTACCGCTGTCCGTCCTGTTTAGTGCTGGGGGTCAATCTGGCAGGCCGCTGGCTGCACGTTGTGTGCGGTGTTCATGAGGGTGCACTGTGGATCCTCACAGCCTACTGGCCAGATCTCGACCACTGGAACGCAACGTATACTGAACGAAAGAAGAAAGGGGAATAAATTATGACTTGCTTTTTCTGCAAGGGCGAAATGAAGCCCAGCACGACCATTCACACGGTGCAGCTGAAGAACTGCGTTGTGGTTATCAAAAATGTTCCCTGCATGGAGTGCGAACAGTGCGGTGAAGTCGTGCTGTCTGCCGATACAGTGGAGAAGATAGAGCGCATTTTGCAGACGGTCGAAAAGGCTGTTGCTGAAATTACCGTGGTCAACTTCCCGGATTGTGCAGCATGAGCAGGCGAACGAACAGCGCCGTTTGGCAGGAAGCTTACAGCCGGTGGCGTGTGGCGGTGCAGAAAGACGGCCAGCGCCGGTATTTTTACAGCAGCACTCCCGGCCGCACAGGCCAGCGGGAAGCGAACCGCAAGGCTGATGCGTGGCTTGAGGACGGCATAGGCGTGAAGGTGGGCCGCGTTGAGGACGTGTATAAGATCTGGCTCGAGGGCTTAAAGCAGACCACCAGCCCAAGCAATTATGAACCGATCGAGAGCCGGTGGCGTACCTGGGTGCTGCCGATCATCGGAAAAAAGCGGGTCAATGCCCTGACGGATGCTGATTTGCAAGCCATCATCAACAAAGCCCACGCGGCAGGCAAGAGCCGTAAAACCTTGCAATCACTCGCCGGGGATCTCCGTGCCTTCTGCAAATACTGCCGCAAAAGCAAGCTGTCCACCTATCTGCCAGAGGATGTGCAGATACCCGCCGGGGCGCGTCTGAAAGGCAAAAAGGTCTTGCAGCCAGATGATCTAATAAAGCTGTTCACGGTGGATACAACGCTTTATCGGGGCAAGCGCGTGCCAGATGATTATATTCACGCCTACCGGTTCGCGGTCTTGACCGGCCTGCGGCCGGGGGAGCTGGTGGGCCTGCGCTGGGCAGATATCAAAGGCAGCACCGTCAATATCTCCCGTGCCATCAACGTAAAAGGGCAGGAGACGCGCGGGAAGAACGAAAATGCTTGCCGGTCATTCGTCCTGCCGGACGTTGCAAAGGCTGTCCTAGAAGCTCAGAGGGCTATCACCGGCCATTGTGAAAGCGTGTTCTGTCTGGAAACAGAGCGCCGGTTTTATAAGCGCTGGAAAGTGTACTGCGCTGCCAACGATCTGCAGCCGGTCAGCTTGTACGAACTGCGGCACAGCTTTGTGTCCGCGATCAAGACGCTGCCCGCTGGTGAGGTCAAGGCGCTTGTAGGTCACTCCGAAGATATGGACACCTACGGCATTTACAGCCACGCCCTGACCGGTGAGGATGTGCAGACCGCGCAGGCTGTCAATGCGGTATTTATGAAGCTGCTACACGGCTGAAAAATACCACAGTTTTTACCACACTTTCGGATTTTAGGGGCTGAATCACATTTCCGTAGGCCGAATTTCAAGCCATAGCAACGCCACATTTTCAGACTGAAAAATGCGATTTTTTCACGATAGAACGGCGGAAATTGGTTCGACTCCCATCGCCTCCACCATAAGCCCACCGTAATTTTGATAGAATTACGGTGGACTTTTTCTATGCCCAAAAACTGCTTAAAATCAAGGCTTTCGCCGTTTCAGCACATAAGTGAACCCCGCTGCAGAGCAATTATGCAGCGGGGTTTCGTGCTATTTGCGCGGATTGAGGTGTTTTGTTCCGCTGTAATCGTTAAACAGCCGAGTATTCGTTGAACTGCTGAGGGTAATCGTTGAATTATAGGTGCAATCGTTAAATGATTGTTTTTCAATCTTAGAGATTTAACGATTGTAGGTTGAATTTAGTATTATCAATATAATGCTTATACATGGTACTCGCAGGCAACAAACGAATCTGAATATTCTGTAATCCAAGATTCTGCAACATACCAAGTGATACCACACCTTTTTCGATGACATCTGAAGACGCAGTCGGTATATTGAGAAGAAACTGGTTGCAAACAAGGGTGAACTGCCGATGTATTATGCAGAAGGAACCCATGAGCCAATTATTGCCCCTGCCACATTTGAACAAGCCAAGGAACGGCTTCGCAAGATAGCACAGCAGACGGCAAACCGAAAAAAGCCGTCACGTTCAGCTTTTTCTGGCCTTATCCGCTGTGGCATCATCTGCGGTGACTGTGGTGCTTTCTTCGGCTCCAAAGTGTGGAACTCCACCAGCAAATACCGCAGAGTAATTTGGCGGTGCAATAACAAATTCAAAGGCGAGCACAAATGCGAAACGCCCCATCTTTATGAGGAAACTATCAAAACCCGGTTTGTGGGCGCATTCAATGCCATTCTCGCAGACAAAGACAGTGCCCTGGAGAATTGCCGTTTGATGCAGTCCACGCTGACGGACTGCTCCGGTCTCGATGCCGAGATAAAGTCCCTGCTTGAGGAAATCGATGTAGTGACTGAGCTGACAAAGCGCTGCATCGCCGAAAACTCACAGACAGCTCAAAACCAGGAAGAATACGCTGCCCGGTACAACGGTTTCGTGGAACGGTACGAAAAGGCAAAAACACGGGTTGAGGAGCTGCACAGCATAAAGAACGTACGGCAAGCACAAGCGGATGCCATTGGCGCATTCATGTTTGAGGTGCAGGAGTTGGACACGCTTTCCGAATTTGACAACAAACTCTGGCTGACCGTTATCGATACGGTGACCGTCCACGCCGATGGGCGGATGACCTTCAAATTCCAAGGCAGCACAGTGATTGATGCATAAGCCCAAAAAACATAAAGGCCGCAGGTTTCGCTGACTGCGGCTTTTTTCTGCCTAAAGACATTGTAAAAGTAGATGATATATGTTACAATAAGGTATAATTTGTCGGTTCTGAATTAGTTTTTTGCGACGATTCTCTTTTTAGTAGTCGGGAATTTGGGTTGAATTTATGTAATCCGTATTCAAAAACACGCCAGGAGGTATTGAAATGCTGCTGTTCTCTGCACAGCTTGAAATAAGTAATGCCATGACAAAAGAAGCATTTGTCCGGTTGGCTATTGAATGGAACCAGGGAAGCCCTCATGTGGAGAACCGCATCCAAGGTATTAATTGGAACGGCGAGTATAACGTGCGTTATGGCACAGAGAATCTTTGGCTTGCGATTGAAGAGTATCGCAATAAAAATACCGTTGCAATCAGATATGAGAAAACTGAAAGTGATGGTGTGGTCTGGGATACCGATTATGTCATGAATTTTGATGACATGAAAATGTCCATTCGCCTTGACCGCAGTTTTTTGGAAGAAGCACTGACTATGGATGCTGCTTTTTCAACGCCACATTTCATTACGCTTTTAATTGAGCATAACTACATTAAATCTGATGGTATTCTGCCAGTGCTTAGAACTCCCTATTTCATTAAGGTAGATAATATAACAACGCTCACTGATGTTATAAATGGGAAAGAAAAGTACCGGATGCCGGTTGTTTATATATCAAAAACAGCAAATGACGATGACCCTGTTGAAATTTGGAAACTTGCAGGTCGACTAAAGGGTGTTGCCCATGTCCTCGTTGAGGAAAGTACATCGCTTAATTCCGCTATCAGAAGGCTTTGCAATGATAATAACGAATACTACGGAGCAGTCGGTGTATATTTTCCTAATAATGCTTACGGACATAAACGGTTCTTATATCGTGCCTACGACGGCATTGATGCAGTTTTAGCTGAAAAAGTCATTCGCAGTGTCATTCAATACTGCAATGCGCAAATGGTGGATACACTGTACACATGGCAGGGCGTAAATAATGCGCTACTGCGTGATCGTTTAGATAGCCGGAGTGCGGAGCTGCTGTTGGCCGAAAAAGAAAAAGAACGGGTTTCAGAGGAAGCGGATCAGTTGATTGAACTTGGAGATGAGGATGTACGCCGACTCAAAAAACAAGTCGAGGAATTGACGCGATCAAATGAGACTCTTGCTTATGAGAACCAAGGACTGCGGACCAAGATAGATGGTGCTGATAGCTTACCAGTTTTGTATTTGGGAGACGAAGATGAGTTTTTCCCTAATGAAATCAAGCTCATTGTATTAGATGCACTCAAGGACGCTCTGCCAAAGTATGCCACAGGTACTCGTCGGAGAGATGTATTGATGGATATTATATCCAACAATAATTGTCAGAACATTCTCGTTGAACGTGCTGAAGAACTGAAAGTACTTCTGAAAGGGTACAAAAATGTTTCAGGATCAATGAAACGAACCCTTCAGGACATAGGATTTACGATTACCGAAGACGGAAAACATTACAAATTAACGTACTTTGGTGATGGTCGCTATATGGTTACATTAGGTAAAACTCCAAGCGATGGTCGCTCTGGGCTGAATACAGCAACAACAATTATAAAAAATATGCTGTAACTTATGGTATCGCATTTGCAGTAAAGGGGGGTGCATTTCCGAAAACTACTGCACCCCCTTTGCGCCGAAAATGCACCCCCTCTTGAAATTCTATTAAAGTTAGGGTCATTTGCCAAATGTGAATCAGGCGAACCCTGCCACGATCTGCTTCATGGGTACGTTCTTCGTCCTGACCATGCCGCTCTCCGAGCGGTAAAAAATAAGCACTCGGCTTTCATTGCCGGGTGCTTATTTTTTGCTCGCATAGCTTTGACAGAATGCCTCTAAAAGAGATCAATCTTCGGCATGAAGTTCCTGCTCTTTTTCGTTGAAGCGTTCCAGAAAGCTGTGCTCTACACCTTCGGACTTATAGCCCGGCATGGTGTCCAGCGCCACAGCGTGGATGCTGCGGAAAATGCTGTTTTCGATGTTGGGATTCTCACGCTTCAGGCGGCGCAGCAGAGTCTTGACCTCCTGCCGTTTAGAACCGCCGCCGCCGTTGTCGCACATGGTGCAGTTCTCCGTAAAGCGGCAGGCGCACTGGATGAATTCCAGTTCGTTGTAGCGCTTCCAGGCCAGAATGTCCTCTTCACGGATGCAGTACATCGGGCGGATAAGGGTCATGCCGGGGAAACTGGTGCTGTGGAGCTTGGGCGGCATGGCCTGCAGCTGGGAACCGTAGAACATGCTCATCACGGTGGTCTCGATCACATCATTGAAGTGATGGCCCAGCGCGATTTTATTGCAGCCCAGCTCCCGGGCCTTGCTGTACAGGTGGCCGCGGCGCATCCGGGCGCAGAGGTAGCAGGGGTTTTTGTCGGTGTTGTTAGCCACGGCAAAGATGTTGCTCTCAAAAATCGTTACCGGGATGTGCAGCAGTTCGGCATTGCTCTCGATCTTCTGGCGGTTGATCTCGTTATAGCCGGGGTCCATGACCAGAAATACCAGTTCAAAGGGCACATCGCTGTGGCGCTGCAGCTCCTGCATGAGCTTTGCCATAAGCATGGAATCCTTGCCGCCGGAAATGCACACGGCAATGCGGTCACCGGCCTGCACCAGTTCGTAGCGCTTTACCGCCACGATGAAGGGTGTCCACAGCTCTTTGCGGTATTTTTTGATGATGCTGCGTTCGATCAGCTGATAGGGCTCTAAAGTCTTTTTCATGGGTCGCCTCATATATCTCACTGGGTCAGAGTGGTGTAACAGGCATCGAAGGCCTGCATAAAATCGTCGAGTTCCTGTTCGGTGGTCAGGTGGCTCAGGCTGATGCGCCACGAGGACAGTGCGTTGCGCCGGTCATGGCTCACGGCAAATACCGCTCGGGAGGGCAGGCCGTCCGAAGAACAGGCAGATTTGACCGAGACGCAGACGCCTCTGGCGTCCAGCTCCCGCTGAAACACGGTGCCCTTTACATTCTGCACGCTCAGGTTCAGGATCTGCGGCACAGCCCCTTCCGGGCTGTTGATGCGCACCTTGGGGTATTTTGCAAGGACGGTGCGCAGGCGGGCGTTCAGAGCGCGGATGTGCTCCACCCGGGCGGGCAGCTCGGTGACGGCCTTATCCAGCGCCAGCGCCAGCGAACAGGCCAGCGCCACGGTGGGGGTGCCGCTGCGGTAAATGGTGGTGCTCTCGCCGCCATGGATGAGCGGCTCCAGCGCAAGGCCGCGCCGCTTGACCAGCACACCAATGCCGTTCAGCCCATAGAACTTGTGGGCGGTCAGGCTCATGGTGTCGATGCCTTCAAAGCTGACCGGAAGCTTTCCGATGGCCTGCGTGGCATCCACATGGAAATGGCAGTGAGGATAGGCCTTTAAGATCTCTGCGATCTCGGCCACCGGTTGCACCACGCCCAGCTCACTGTCCACGGCAGTGACGGCCACCAGAATGGTGTCCGGGCGCAGCAGTTCTTTCAGGTGGGCAAGGTCCACCGTGCCGTCCTGCCGGATGTCCAAGAGATCGATCTCGTAACCCTGCTCCTGCAAAGCGGTCAGGCTGCCGCTCACCGAGGAATGCTCCAGCGGCGTGGAAATAATGTGTTTGCCATGGTGGCGCTCCAGCCGGGCGATGCTCTTGATAGCAAAGTTGTTAGCTTCACTGGCACCGGATGTATAGATGATCTCGGCGGGCTGCACATTCAGACTACGGGCAATGCTCTGGGTGGCGGCATCGATGGCAGCCTTTGCGGCAGTGCCTGCTGCATGGCGGGAATTTGCATTGCCCGGGCAATTGCGCTCTACTTCGCAAAAGCGCTGCAAAACCGCTTCGTCTACCGGGGTATTGGCGGAATAATCCAGATAGATCATAAACTCTCCTGATAATTCTCTTATAATACAGATTGCAATGGTAGGTTATATTATAGTGCGATTTGGGTTGGATTGCAAGAGAGCAGGCGCGATCTTCCGGGCTGGAAATACAGGAGAATTGTGCAAAATGGTTGCACACCGGCCAAAAGTCTGCTATAATCTCTTGAAGGACTGCCCGTTGCGGCCTTTTGCGGGGCTTGGGCGGCGGTTTGGAAAGAGCCTGAATGAAAGGGGGAGCGCACCATGCTGCACAAGAATCATCGACTGCGCTGCATTGCACTTCTCATTTCCGGGCGGAATCATTGTTCCCAAATTTCAAGGGCATTGCCGTTTTGCTGACGGCGGTGCCTCTTTTTTTGGGCTGCGAGTTCTGTAGGAGGCAGAAAAACTTCATGAGTGAAAAGATCGATTACTCCAAAGGCGTTTACGACGCGCGCCAGCTGGGCGCAGGCCGTATGTTCATTCTGGGCGTGCAGCACATGTTTGCCATGTTCGGTGCAACGGTGCTGGTGCCGCTGCTCACCGGCCTGAGCGTTTCCACCACCCTGCTGTGCGCAGGTCTGGGCACCCTGCTGTTCCACCTCATTACCAAAAAGAAGGTGCCTGCTTTTCTGGGCTCTTCCTTTGCGTATCTGGGCGGCTTCTCCATCGTGGCCCCCATGCTGGCTGATGCGGACGGCAACCTGACCGTGGCCAATACCAAGATGCTGCCTTATGCCTGTGCGGCCATCGCATTCTCCGGTTTGGTGTATCTGGCAGCCAGCGTGCTGATCTCCACCTTCGGCATCCGCCGCATCATGAAATTCTTCCCGCCGGTGGTCACTGGCCCCATTATCATTTCCATCGGCCTGATCCTGGCCCCCTCTGCTATCAACAACTGCCAGTCCAACTGGATTCTGGCCTTTGTGGCGCTGGGTACCGTCATTGCATGCAATATCTGGGGCAAGGGCATGGTCAAGATCCTGCCCATCCTCATCGGTGTGCTGGTGTCCTATGCAGTGGCACTGGTGACCGGCGCAGTGGACTTCCAGCGCATTTCTGAGGCTGCATGGGTGGGCATCCCTCTGCACAAGGAGGCCATGGGCCTGTTTGCCATCGACGGCAGCCCGGAGTTCATCAGCGCCCTGTTCACCATCATCCCCATTGCACTGGCAACCATGATGGAGCATGTGGGCGATATCGCCGCCATCAGCGCTACTGTTGGCCACAACTATATCAACGACCCCGGCCTGAACCGTACCCTGCTGGGTGACGGTCTGGCAACCACCATGGCCGGCCTGCTGGGCGGCCCGGCCAACACCACCTACGGCGAGAACACCGGCGTGCTGGCTCTGAGCAAGATCTACGATCCGCTGGTCATCCGCATTGCTGCCGTGCTGGCAATCATTCTGAGCTTCAGCCCCAAGTTTGAGGCTGTCATCAACACCATCCCCACCGGCATCATCGGCGGTATCAGCTTTGTGTTGTACGGCATGATCTCCGCCATCGGTGTGCGCAATGTGGTGGAGAATCGCGTGGACTTTACCAACAGCCGCAACCTGATCGTGGCCGCTGTCATTCTGGTGTGCGCTCTGGGCTTCAACTCTGTGGGCGGCGTCAGCTTTGCCGTTGCAGGCGTCACCATCAACCTGTCTGGTCTGGCTGTGGCCGCGATCGCCGGCATCCTGCTGAACGCTATCCTGCCCGGCAACGACTACGAGTTTGATGCTGCCGACGGCTCCGAAGCCGCTACCAGCAGCAACCTGCAGGTGTGATCGGATCTGACTGAAATACAGCAGTTCTTTCTGGGCACGCTTTCCCGATTCCGCTTTGGCGGGGCCGGGGAGGGCGTGCCCTTTTTGGGGTGTGGACGGGTTTATTTTTAAAAAGTAGGAATAATTCTTAAAATTATCCTTGACTAACTAGGAATCATTCGCTATAATAGAGCCATGAGAAGGGCCGGTGAGTACCAACACCCGCACTTCAAAAACCAGTGAATGATAAAAGATAATGATGGAGGTCAATTCTTATGAAGAAATATGTTTGCACCGTCTGTGGTTATATTGCTGAAGGCGAGATCCCGGCACAGTGCCCCGTCTGCAAGGCTCCTGCTTCCGCTTTTGTGGAGAAGACCGGCAACACCTATGTGACCGAGCATGTTGTGGGCATCGGCAAGGCTGAGGGCGTGCCTCAGGAGATCGTGGATGGCCTGCGCGCAAACTTTGAGGGTGAGTGCAGCGAGGTCGGCATGTATCTGGCGATGGCTCGTGTGGCTGAGCGTGAGGGCTATCCTGAGATCGCCGAAGCTTACAAGCGCTATGCCTACGAGGAGGCAGATCACGCTTCCCGCTTTGCAGAACTGCTGGGCGAGGTGGTCACCGACAGCACCAAGAAGAACCTGATGATGCGTGCCGAGGCTGAGTGCGGCGCATGTGCAGGCAAGATGGATCTGGCCAAGAAGGCAAAGGCCCTGAATCTGGATGCCATCCACGACACCGTTCACGAGATGGCAAAGGACGAGGCCCGTCACGGCCGCGGCTTTGAGGGCCTGCTGAAGCGCTACTTCAACACCGAAGTCTGATAAGGTTTCCCCAGTTATTCATTTGACCGCTGCATGGCTTTGCCGCTGTGCAGCGGTTTTTTTGTTCAACCTACGGAACGGTTCCGTTGACAGGCACAGCGGCGGCGGGTTATAATTTATCTCGTGTTCAATGAACTGCAAAAGAGGAGACGGGGGAATGAAAAACGGACACACCACCCGGCAAAAGGCCCCGGCGGGCCGCTACGCCCTGCTGGACGAGCTGCGCGGGCTGGATCTGGTCAGCATGATACTGTACCATGCCTGCTGGGACATGATGTTCCTGTTCGGCATCTGGATGGACTGGTACGCGGGAATGCCGGGGCGTCTGTGGCAGCAGACCATCTGCTGGGTGTTCATTCTGCTGTCCGGCTTCTGTGCGCCCTTTGGGCGGCATATGCTGCGGCGCGGTGTTACCGTGTTTGCCGCCGGAGCGCTGGTAACGGCGGTGACGCTGGTGTTCATGCCGGGAGGCCGGGTCGTTTTTGGCGTGCTGACCTTTCTGGGTACGGCCATGCTGCTGACCGGTGTGCTGGAACCGCTGCTGAAAAAAGTGATGCCCGCTGTGGGCCTTGCGGTGTCGGCGGTGCTGTTTGCGGTGTGCTACCCGGTCGGCTTGGGCTGGGTGGGCCTTGGCGGCTGGAAGCTGATGCTGCCGCAGAGCCTGTATGCCAACTACTTTACTGCATTTTTTGGCTTTTACCCGGACTGGTTCTACTCCGCCGATTACTTTGGCCTGCTGCCGTGGCTGTTTTTGTTCTGGGTGGGGTACTACCTGCACAAGGCGGTGGGCCGCAGACGCATGGAACCGCTGCGCCGCTCGGTGTGCCCGCCGCTGGGCTGGATGGGCCGGCACTCGCTTTTGCTGTATCTGCTGCATCAGCCGGTGATCTATGGCGTACTTTCGGCTGCGGCTCTTTTTTCATAAAAAGCTTGACAGAGCCCGGAAACTGTGGTACGCTATTTGTGGTTAGAAAATACTAACCAAGTGAAAACGCGCCTGCGTGGTCAGACGCGTTTTCATGGAACATAAAGTTAGAGATATCTAACTAATATTGATTTGAGAGAGGACGATCTTTTATGAGCAAAGTAGCAGTCGTATTCTGGAGCGCAACCGGCAACACTGAGACCATGGCAAACTGCGTGGCAGAGGGTGCAAACGGCACCATCGTGCCCTGCAGCGAGATGAACGCCGCAAAGCTGGCTGAGTTTGATGCAGTGGCTTTTGGCTGCCCCGCAATGGGTGCTGAGCAGCTGGAGGAGAGCGAGTTTGAGCCCATGTTCTCTGATCTGGAGGGCTCGCTGAACGGCAAGAAGATCGCCCTGTTCGGCTCCTACGGCTGGGGCGACGGCCAGTGGATGCGCGACTGGGTGGAGCGTGCTCAGGGCGACGGCGCACAGGTGCTGAACGGCGAGGGCCTGATCTGCAACGAGGCTCCGGACGATGATGTTCAGGCTGCATGCCGCAAGCTGGGCGCTGATCTGGCTGCATGGTAAGCCGGAGAAGCTTCTCTTGACAAACAGAGACTGCTGCGATAAACTATGAGAGCACCGCAAAACGGTGTTTTTACAGAACAGAAAGTTAGTAAACACTAACTTTCGCGCAAAAACAGCAGCCTCTGTACAGGATGCATCAAAACTGCGGCAGGGGACGGCAGACGGAAAGGTCTGTGCTCCTGCCGCTTTGATTTCGGAAGGCGGTGTATATGGCAGTGGCTGCAGCAATTGGTGTTACAGTAGGCTTTGCACTTCTGCGCAGTGTGGTGCGCCGCGCTGCGATCCGGTCGGGCCGCTGTAAAAAGGAATAAAACTACAGGAGGCCCGCCCCATGCAGGATACCCCAAAGGATCTGGACAAAAAACGCGCAGACGAAAAGCTGCTGGTCAGCGAGATGATCGCTCTTTACTGCCGCAGGCAGCACAGAACACCCAAAGGAACCCTGTGCCCGGAATGCAGGCAGCTGCACGATTATGCCCTGATGCACATTGATAAGTGCCCATTCATGGAGACCAAGACCTTCTGCTCAGCCTGCAGGGTGCACTGCTACCAGCCCGCCATGCGGGAGAAGATCCGCGCGGTGATGCGCTGGGCAGGCCCCCGGATGCTGCCGGTGCACCCGGTGCTGTCCATCCGGCATGTGGCAGTCACAATCCGGTCTAAGCGCGAAGCAAAAAAGGCTGGATGACATTTCCAGTATAAACCTGCTGCCTGCGGGCCATGCTAAGGGCAGTGAGGTGATAAATATGGAAAACATCGGCGTTACCTGTGATGTCTGCGAGTGCAGCCACAATGTGAGCGGCTGCAAGTGCGAGCTGCCCCAGATCAAAGTGACAGAGCAGTGCACCTGCAATACGCAGCAGGTGGAGACCCCGCACTACTGCCAGAACTACGAGAAAAAGTAACCCCAGCGCACAGCAGCCCCCGCCGGATGGTCCATCCGGCGGGGGCTGCTGCTGGTTCTATGGAAATTACCGCAGGGTCACATTACAGGTGGCAAGGCTGCGCACCAGAGTGCCCACATTCTCCTTCATCTGGATGCCGGCAAAGCCCAGCGCAAAGGCGGCCTGCACGTTGGCCAGATTGTCATCGATGAAAACGCACTCGCTGGCCCGGAGGCTGTATTTGTCCAGCAGCGCCTGATAGATGCGGGGGTCGGGCTTGTTGATGTGCACCTCACAGGAGGCCACGCCGCCATCGAAGTTGTCCAGAACGCCCCGCGTCTGGAACAGTTCCAGCACGTCCTGCGGGATGTTACTCAGGTAATACACGCTGTAGCCATGGTTCTTCAGGCGCTGTACCAGCTCCTGCATCCGGCGGCGCGGACGCAGGATGTGCAGCCAGTCGTCCAGCACGCCCTGCACCTCGAACTCGCGCCCGGCGGCCTTTGCCTTTTTGAGCATGGAGCTGTTGCCGTTAAAGCGGGAGACCAGCCCGGCATCCAGCTGCTGCCATTCTTCACTGCCAAAGGTCAGGTCATAGACCTGCTCTTCAATGGTGGCGTTGCACAGGCGGTCTACCAGATAGGCTTTGGGGTCAAAATCCACCATGACGCCGCCCAGATCAAAAATGATGCTTTTATACATTTATAATATCCTCGATTTTCTGATGGAATGCTTTCCCTCAGTATACCACAATCTGCCATGCGGTTTCCACTGCTTTTTGCATGAGCGGCCCGGCGGCTGCATAAGCTGTGGCAGAAAGGGGAGAGCGGCATTGACCATCCGGGAATTGTGTGAAAAGGAAGTGGTGCAGCTGGAGCAGGGCGTCTGCCTTGGTCGGGCCGATGATCTGGCCTTTGACCCCGCCACCGCCCAGCTGCAAAGCCTGATCCTACTGGGCAGGCCCCGGCTGTTTGGGCTGCTGGGCCGGGATGAGAGCCTGACCATCCCATGGCAGGAGATCGAGACCATTGGCGCGGATGCCATACTGGTGCACACGGCCCTGCCGGAAGCACCGCCGCAGCCGGAAAAGCCCGCGTTCTGGCGAAAGCTGCTGGCAAAATTGGGAACATGAGAATTTTTTGTAAAATCGGGGGTGGACTTTTTCGGTAAAGTGACTATAATAATCGCAGGAGCTTTGTGCAAAAAGCGTAGGAAACGTTGCTTTTGCGTTGAATGAAACCATCGGGATGAGGAAAGGAACAGGAACTATGAAAACTCCAAAACCGCTTTTGACGCTGCGGATGGTGTTTCCGCTGGCGGCATCGCTGATCGCGCTGCTGCTGGGTGAATGGATCGCCCGCGGAAGCCTGAGCGCAGATGTATTTGCAGAATTTATCTTTCCGCATATCGGGGCCTACCTGCTGGCATGGCTGCTGCTGTTTCTGGTGTGGCTGCTGCTGGACTGGGTATTCCGCTGCCCGCCGCTGTCCACGCTGGGCATGGCGGTGCTGGGCTGTGCGCCCTGTGCGGTGAACTTCTATACCCTGCAGCTGCGCGGCGAGCCTTTTCTGCCGTGGGATCTGGCACAGGTGTCGGAAGCTGCCGGCGTGGCGTCCGCTGCAGGCCTCAAGATCCAGACCAGCATGGTCGTCACCATCATCGTGATGCTGGCACTGACGGTGGGCAGCTTCTTCCTGTTCCGCGGCCGTCAAAAACAGCGCTGGCTGCCCCGGCTGGCGGGCTCTGCCGCCACGGCTGCAGCCCTCTGCCTGCTGGTGTTCGGTGTGTACTTACAGCCTGCCGTCACCCGGGCCGTCGGCATTGTGCCGGACGCATGGATGCAGGATCGTTACTACCGCTACTATGGCGTGATCACCGGCTTTATGACGAACCTCACCAATCTGGAGATCGACAAGCCGGAGGAATACTCGCAGGAAGCAGTGGATGCTCTGCTGGACAATGTGGACGAGAGCCAGAAGTTCAACACCAGTCCGCTGTATTCCACCAGCTACAGTGCCGTCACTCCCAAGGACGAGCAGGTGAAGGACCCCACCATCATCTATGTGATGGACGAGTCCTATTGGGATGTCTCGGAGCTGGAACAGTACGGCATCACCTTTGATACGGATGTCTCCCAAAACCTGCATGCATTGCAGCAGACCAGCGCCTACGGCCGGGCCTACAGCCCCAGCTTTGGCGGCGGCACCTGCGATGTGGAGTTTGAGGCGTTGACCGGCTATTCGGTGTCCTTCCTGCCCAGCGGCAGCAAGCCCTACCAGCAGCATGTGACCAAGCCCATGTTTGCCATGCCCAACTATCTCAAGAGCCGGGGCTATCAGACCGCTGCCGTGCACTGCTTCTGGGCAAAATACTGGAGCCGCGACAAGGCTTACCCCAATCTCGGCTTTGACGATTTTATCAGCCTTGAGGATATGCATGGCGTGACCAAGGTTCGGAAACACTACTGGACGAGCGGCCTTGTTACCGATGATTCCATGGCAGACCAGATCATCCAGCAGTACGAGAGCATGAAGGCCTCCTCGGATAAGCCGGTGTTCCTGCACGCCGTCACCATGCAGAACCATACCAATTATAATAAGGACAACTATCCGGACAACGAGCGCGTAAAGGTGGTGTCCCATCCCACGGGCCTCAAGCCCAGCACCGTGGGTGCACTGGAGGACTTTGCCACCGGCATCCGGGACGCGGACGCCATGCTGGGCAGGCTGACCGAATACTTCTCTCAGGTGGACGAGCCGGTCATTCTGGTGTTCTGGGGCGACCACTACAACCCCATCGACTCCAACTATGACGTTTATACCGCCACCGGCTACGCCAGCGATTCCAGCGCAGACCCCCGCCTGCACCAGACCACCCTGCTGATGTGGTCCAACTACTCCGACCAGCAGGTAGACCTTGGCACCATTGCCGCTTACGATATCTCGCCGGTGATGATGGATATCTACGGTCTGGAAGAGCCGCTTTACTTCCAGTTCCTGAACCGTCAGCTGCGTGTGGCCAGCCGCACCAATACCCGCGGCACCACCATGAATCTGGACGGCACCACCACGCAGGAGCCCACAGAGTTCCAGCAGCGGTGGCGCGCGGAGCACTGGCTGCTGCAGTACGACCTGATGTTCGGCAAAGGATATGCGCTGGATCGCATGGGCCTTTCGGCCTTCAGCGCACCGGCAAAGGGCAAATAAGAGAAAAATAACGTTTTTCTTTGTAAAAAACAGAGAAAAACACTTGCAACCGCATTCTTTTTGTGGTACTATAACAAAGCATTACACACGCATCACTATGCCCTTTTGTGCTCTTACGAGTGGAGGGCAGTCTGCCGGTACCCGATGTACTGTGCAGATCACGGTGTGCGGAGGCAAAACAATATCTGGAGGTATTTTTATTATGGCAGTCGTTTCTATGAAGCAGCTTCTCGAGGCAGGCGTGCACTTCGGTCACCAGACCCGCCGTTGGAACCCCAAGATGGCTAAGTACATCTTCACCGAGCGCAACGGCATCTATATCATCGATCTGCAGAAGACCGTGAAGAAGCTGGACGAGGCTTACAACTACGTGAAGGAAGTTGCAGCTGAGGGCGGCGACATCCTGTTCGTCGGCACCAAGAAGCAGGCTCAGGAGTCCATCCGTGACGAGGCTCTGCGCTGCGGCATGCACTATGTCAATGCTCGCTGGCTGGGCGGTATGCTGACCAACTTCCGCACCATCCGCAAGCGCATCGACCGTATGGATCAGCTGGCTAAGATGAAGGAGAACGGCACCTTCGAGCTGCTGCCCAAGAAGGAAGTTGCCAAGCTGGAGCTGGAGATGGAGAAGCTGGACAAGTACCTGGGCGGCGTCAAGAACATGAAGACCCTGCCGAAGGCTATGTTCATCGTCGATCCTCACAAGGAGCGCATCGCTGTTGCTGAGGCCCGCAAGCTGAACATCCCCATCGTTGCTATCGTTGATACCAACTGCAACCCCGACGAGATCGATTACGTGATCCCCGGCAACGACGACGCAATCCGTGCTGTCAAGCTGATCGCTGGCGCTATGGCTGACGCTGCGCTGGAAGGCAAGCAGGGCAACCAGGAGGCCGCTCCCGCTGAGGATGCAGCAAACGCCTGATTTCCCATCCCACAAACAACAAAATAACGTGTAAGGGAGAATACGAAAATGGCTATTTCTGCAAAGGACGTTATGGAACTGCGCAAGCAGACCGACTGCGGCATGATGGAGTGCAAGAAGGCTCTGACCGAGGCTGACGGCAACTTCGAGAAGGCAATCGAAATCCTGCGTGAGCGTGGTCTGGCTACCGCTGCCAAGAAGGCAAGCCGTACCGCTGCCGAGGGTATGGTCTACGCTGACTACTGCCCCCAGTGCAAGGTGGGTGTTGTCATCGAGGTCAACGCTGAGACCGACTTCGTTGCCAAGAACGACAAGTTCGTTGCTTTCGTCAAGGAGGCAACTCAGGTCATCATGAAGCAGAACCCTGCTGATGTTGAGGCTCTGATGGCTTGCAAGACCGAGAACGGCGAGACCGTGGACGAGGCTCTGAAGAACCTGATCCTGGTCATCAAGGAGAACATCAAGGTTCGCCGTTTCGTCCGTTACGAGGGCGTCTGCTCTGCATACGTCCACGGCGGCGGCACCCACGGCATTCTGGTCAACTTCGAGACCACCAACGGCATCGAGACTAAGGACGAGTTCGCTGCTTACGGCAAGGACATCGCTATGCAGGTCGCAGCTGCAAACCCCGGCTATGTCGATGAGGCATCTGTCCCCGCTGAGGTCGTGGCCAAGGAGAAGGAGATCATGCTGGCTCAGATGGCTGGCGATCCCAAGACCGCTAACAAGCCCGAGGCTGTGAAGCAGAAGATGATCGAGGGCAAGATCAAGAAGTTCTTCAAGGAGAACTGCCTGGTCGATCAGGAGTTCGTCAAGGACGGCGACCTGACCGTTGCTCAGTACACCGCTAAGGTCGCTAAGGATCTGGGCGGCGACATCAAGATCGTCAAGTTCACCCGCTTCCAGAAGGGCGAAGGCCTGGAGAAGCGTGCTGACGACTTCGCTGCTGAAGTTGCAAGCATGGTGAAGTAATTTAACCTTTGGGTTGAATCTGGGAGCTGCAGTACCCGTAACAGGGCGCTGCGGCTCCTTTTTTGTTTGTGTTTGCCGGGCGGATGTGCTATCATAGAGAAAACGGAAAGAAGGGAGGACGAAAAGCAATGCGCAGTGTAAACAAAACGTCTCTCCGAATGGAGAGCATGATCGGATAAGGAGAATCCCTTATGAAAAAACAAACCGTGACTCTTGCAGGCGTCCCTGCCGTCCTGTACGGCGAACGGAGCCGCAGAGCCTATCTCTATCTCCATGGTAAGAACGGCTGCAAGGAAGAGGCAGAACGTTTTGCCGCCACAGCCTGTGAAGCGGGCTGGCAGGTGCTGGCTATCGACCTGCCCGAACATGGCGCACGGAAAAACAGCCCGGAGCAGCTACTGCCGTGGGTGGTGGTCCCGGAACTGCAGGCTGTCTATGCCCGCATGAAGCCGGTGTGGGCGCATATCCGGCTGTATGGCGTGAGCATCGGCGCGTGGATTGCCATGCAGGCGCTGCAGGCCGACGCCCCGGAAAAGACCCTGCTGGTCTCTCCGGTGGTGGATATGGAAGCTCTCATCACGAATATGATGCAATATGCCCATGTGACCGAGGAACAGCTGCGGCGGGCAGGGGAGATCCCCACGGATCTTGGTGAGACCCTCTCATGGCCGTATCTGTGCTGGGTGCGGGAACATCCGCTGAACTGGCATGGCCGCACGCAGGTGCTCTACGGAGATCAGGATGCCCTGACCAGCCGCACCATGATCGAGCGCTTCCGTCAGGAAAGCGGGGCGCATCTGACGATCATGGAGGGCGGGGAGCACTGGTTCCATACCCCGGTGCAGATGGCGGTCCTTCAAACGTGGGAAGAAGCGAATTTTTGATTTAGAATGCCCTCCGTTTCACTCTGGGCATAAATAGAGGTATCATTATCTTTAGTTTCTGTATTTTAGAAACGACTGCGGTCGTTTCTAAAATACTTTTTCACGGGAAGAGCCCCAAAGGCAAAATGCAGCTATGTACCGTTACAATTCCTCTGGTGAAAAAGTGTTTGGAGCGGCCCGCAGGACGCCACAAATACGAATCATATAAAATAAAAATGCCGCCGACGGCTTTTATTCCGTCAGCGGCATTTTGCCTATTCTGTTAAACGATGCTCAAACCTGAGAGATCAGACCTTTGCCTCGCTGTTGTGCTCAGCGTTTTTATAGGCCTTGAAGGAGTGGAACACGATGTTCAGGCCCAGAACGATCAGCAGCACAGCCAGGATCAGCTGCAGGCCGTTTGCAATGAACACAGCACCCCAAGTGGTCTCGCCAGCGGGGATGGTGACAGCAGCGGCATTGCTGATGGCCTTGACCATAGCAATCAGGCGCTGCACCAGAGCGGTGAAGGTGACGCACAGCATGATGACCAGCGGAGGGAAGATCATCTTGTTGCTGCGGCCGGTGACCTTCAGGAACACGCACAGAGTGGCCAGAACCAGAGCGCTCAGCAGCTGGTTTGCAGAACCGAACAGGGGCCAGATGTTGGCGTAGCCGATCTTGGTCAGCAGGAAGCCGAAAGCCAGAGTCAGGAAGGTGGAGAAGTACACGTTGCACAGCAGCTTGCGCCAGCCCTCAGCATGCTCCATGTCGTCCACGCTGAACAGCTCCTGGAAGCTCATGCGGCCGATACGGGCCACAGCATCCAGACTGGTCAGGGCCAGTGCGGAAACGCACATGGTCATAAACACAGAGGCAAAGTGCTGGTTCAGGCCGAAGCCCACGAAGAAGCTGGCAACGCCGCGGCTGAAGATCTGGAACGGAGTGCCGTCTGCGGGAGTGCCGTCTGCAGCAGCAGAAGCACCGGCAACACACAGAGCGATGACAGCCAGCAGGCTTTCCAGCACCATGGCACCGTAGCCGACCTTCAGCATATCCTTCTCATTGGTAACGGTCTTGGAGGAGGTGCCGGAAGACACCAGACTGTGGAAACCGGAAACAGCGCCGCAGGCAACGGTAACGAACAGGATGGGGAACATGGTGCCCAGCTTGGCGTTGGTAAAGCCGGTGAACACCGGCAGGTTCATGACAGGATGGTTGACGATCAGGCCCAGAACGGCGCCCACGATCATGGCCACAAACATAAAGGTGGTCATGTGGTCACGGGGCTGCTTCAGCAGCCACATGGGCAGGACAGCGGCAAAGAAGATGTACACAAAAGTGATGTAGCTCCATGCAGCCTTACCCAGAATGATGGGGAAGTTTGCACCCACCACAAAGGACAGCACGATGAATACAATGCTGATCACATTCTCTTTCCAGCCGGTGAAGTGCAGGTTCTTCTGCAGCAGGCCAAAGACTACGGCGAACACCATGAACATGATGGAGACCATGCCGGCAGCACCGTTGGTCTGGGCAGCCTCCACCAGAGCACCGTCAGCACCGTAGGCGTTGAAGGTGCCGGCAACCATGTCGGCAAAGGCGGCAATCACAATGCCGCAGAACAGCCAGCAGAACAGCAGGAACAGCTTGCGGCCGGTCTTGCCGATGTACTTTTCGATCAGCATGCCCATGCTCTTGCCGTCATTCTTAACGGAAGCGTACAGAGCGCCGAAGTCGGTGACGGCACCGAAGAAGATGCCGCCCAGCAGCACCCACAGCAGCACCGGCAGCCAGCCGAAAGCAGCGGCCTGGATCGCACCGGTGACAGGGCCTGCACCGGCAATGGAGCTGAACTGGTGTGCAAACACGGTCCAGCCGTCGGTGGGAACATAGTCCCGGCCGTCCTCATGGACAACTGCCGGGGTCTTGGCAGAGGGGTCGATGCCCCACTTGTTAGCCAGCCAGCGGCCGTAAAGCATATAAGCGCCAAACAGACACACGGCTGCGATCAATACGATGACCAGCGTATTCATTGTTTTTACCTCTTTCCTTTCTTGGCATCCGGCAAATGTCAGCGGCATGGGTTCTTTTGCGGCGGCAGGGTGTAAAAAAGGCCCCGTCCTCCCGGGTTCGTTCCATTTGGGACGAACCATCGAAGACGAAGGCCTTCACATACACTGCACATTGTGTATGGAATACTCCGCGGTACCACTTCGTTTGCTGCACAGGCA
Source organism: Faecalibacterium sp. 9 (assembly GCF_048320955.1). NCBI lineage: Bacteria > Bacillati > Bacillota > Clostridia > Eubacteriales > Oscillospiraceae > Faecalibacterium > Faecalibacterium sp. 9. The sequence continues at coordinate 558,474 of NZ_JBLWGB010000002.1, read as the reverse complement.
GCCACTCCCAGCGTACATACATACGCAGCCCCGTAACGTGGGCAAAACGGCCATACATTACTGCGGACGGGGTCGGCGTCCGGTTCACACAGGCTGCTCGCAGGGGAGAACGCTTTGCTCCTGACTACCGCCTTCGCATCAGATGGGCGGCTCTCTGGGAGAGGGTGCTGCAAAGAATCATGTCCTGTTCATCGCATTTGCCGAATGATTGTCCGTATTTTAGTGCGGAATTCACAAATTGTCAATATCTTTGGCACAAGTTCGGAGGATGCACTAATTCAGAAAAGCGTTCTGCAAAAATTTTTAGGTGATTTTTGTTCATGCGTGAAACGAAAAAAACTATACACATCCACGAATGAAAAGAGTTCACGCTCAGGGCTTGACTTTCACACTTTGATGTGCTAAAGTGATGATGCAAGAAAGAATCTGAATATTTCCGAAACATTTAAGATAGGGAACGCCCCAAAACCGGACAGTCCGCTGCGGCGGCAAGGAGAATATTTATGGCAGAAAAAAATTCCAGAAGAAACCAGACCACCGATGCACTGTTTGATGCGATCCTCAGCCTGAGAACACGGGAAGAATGCTACAATTTTTTTGAGGATCTGTGCACGGTAAAGGAGATCTCCGATATGGCGCAGCGGCTGGAAGCGGCCAAAATGCTGCTGGACGGCAGTACCTACGACCAGATCGTGAAGGCGGTGGAGATCAGCACGGCTACCATCAGCCGCATCAACCGCTGCATCCAGTACGGCTCCGGCGGCTACCGCGCGACCATTGAAAAGGTGCGCGGCACCCAGAATCCCCAAAAGCAGGAGTAACACCGGCACACCCGGCAGACATAGAATGGGGCGTACACCGCCCCTGACCTGATGAACGAAAGGAAGGTTTTATCATGTCTGCTGAAAACTGTATCGATACCACCCGCTGCCCCTGCCCCTGCCTGCCCAAGGTGACGCTGGAGCAGGCGGTCGTTGATCTGGTAGAGAGCATCGCGCTGCAGGAAAATGCCCTGAGCCACATCCTCTGTGCCGAAAGCCGGAAGATGGACGCCGCCATGAAACTGGACGGTCTGGACCTGTGCAAGCTGCTGGAAGTAAACGATTCGGCCACCAACATGGTGCACGCCGTGGCAAATCTGGAACTGGTGCTCAAGGATAAGCTGGAGTTCGTCTCCAACAACCTATACTATCCGCCTGCGGATGCAGCAGCGAAGTAAGAAGATGCTGAAAGGCCTGTCCGGATGCCGGGCAGGCCTTTTCTCTGCTTGAATGCATAATTTTTGTAAAAACCATTTGTTGGAATTGCTGATAACGGGATTCTGTGCTATACTATAGGATGTATCACCATGAAAGTGAGGAAAGTTGAACATTGCTGAATTACGATGCGATCCTGTTCGATGTGGACGGAACCCTGATCGATTCTGCCCCGGGTATTATAAATACATTAAAAGAAGTCTTTGATAAGATGGGTGTGGACACCACGCACGTCAACCTGCGCCGCTATCTCGGGCCGCCGCTGCGCAAAAGCTTTGGCGAACATTTCACGGACCCGGCCCTCATTGAAAAGGCCACGAACCTTTACCGTGACAGCTACGCCGTCAAGGGCAGCCACGAGTGTGCCGCCTATCCGGGCGCAGCAGAGATGCTGCAGCACCTGAAGGCTGCGGGCCTGATCCTGTGCACGGCTACCTCCAAGCCCACGCAGGTCGTTACGCCGATCCTGAAAGAAAAGGGTCTTGCAGATTATTTTGATTTTATCGGCGGCGCGTCCATGGACGAGAGCCGCGATACCAAGACCGATGTGGTGCGCCATGTGCTTGCTCAGCCCATGATGCAGGGCAAGCGGGTGCTGATGGTGGGCGACCGCAACGACGATATGCGCGGCGCGGCAGACTGCGGTCTGGACGCCGCCGGTGCGCTGTACGGTTATGGCAGCAGGGAGGAGCTGGCCCCCTTCCACCCCGTGCTGCTGGCAGAAAGCTGTGCCGACCTTGCAACGCAGATCCTGGACTGAAGTGGAAACGTATAGACCCAGTGTTTACGCCGGAAAATAAGAAGCCGCTCCGGGAGCAGAAGGAACCGCGTAAACGGTACCATGCTCCGGAAAAACGGTTTTCAGGTGAATGGTGAGAGATATGAAAAAAACACAACCGGAAAAGCAATCACTTACCCCCATGCAGAAGCAGGCGGTGCTGGTGTGCACGGTGTGCGCGCTGGCCGCTGTTTTGACCATCGGCATCACGCTGACCCTGCTCAAGCGCGGCAAGAACCCCTCCGCCCCGGTGGAGCAGCCCTCCAGCGAGGTTCTGGTGCCGGGTGAAGAGGATATCTCGGATCACTATCAGATCAACGAGACCTCCAGCGCCCTGCTGCCGGAGACCGCCGATGCGGGCGAGGACTATCAGAAAGAGACCCTGTTCATCGGCGATTCCAACACGGTGCGCCTGTATGCAAACGGCCTTGTCAGCCTGCAGCAGTTCTGCGCCAAGGAGGGCATTGGCACCCACGCGGCCTTGACCGAGGGCATCGTCACCTTTAAAAAGGACAACAACAGCTATACCATCGCGCAGGCAGTGGCCAAAATGAAGCCCCGCCGCGTGGTCATCATGCTGGGCACCAACGACAACGGCATGGCGGTGGAGGAGTTCATCAATAACTACACCGCGCTGGTGCAGGCCATTCAGGAAAGCTACCCCTATACCGACATCATCGTGAACACGGTGCCGCCGGTGCCTGCAAACCACGCAAACTATCCCAATATGGATCAGACCAAGATCGACGACTTCAACATGGCGCTGCTGTCCATGTGTGAGCAGATGGGCCTGAAGTTCCTCAATACGGCTGAGGTGCTGAAGGATGCCAACGGCTATGGCCGGGAGGACTACTATCAGAGCGGGGATATCCACCTGAAGCCCGCCGGCCTCAAGGCATTGCTGAGCTACCTGCGCACCCATGCTTACCAGACCGACGACCGCCGCCCGGATACCGCCAACATTCCCAAACGCGCGGAATACACGGCAAACCCCAGCTCTGCGGTGGCTGCACCCAGCAGCTCAGAGGCTGCAAGCTCTTCCGAAGGGCAGAGCGTGCTGTATCAGGCCGCCTATCGTGTGGATAAGAACGGCGGCGGCACCCTGTCCAGCGGCAGCGACAGCGGCAAGACGGCACTGACCTACGATGTGACCAGCACAGCTCAGTCTGTCAGCGTGACTGCCGTGCCGCAGGAGGGTCATGTGTTCGTCCGCTGGAGCGACGGCGTCACCCAGAAGACCCGCACAGACACCAATTTCAAGCAGAATGTGGATGTGACCGCCATGTTTGCACAGGCATCCATCAGCATCAGCAGCACCGGCAAGGCGGTTTTGGGCGATTACTACACCTTTACCGCAAAGCTGGGCGGTAAGCATCTCACTGCCGACAGCATCCGCTGGTACGCCAACGGTGCGGAAGTGCCGCAGGCTGCGGGCAAGACCACTGTGAAGGTGGAGATCGATCCTTCCATGCTCAATGCGACCTTCAAGGTCTATGCAGTGGCAAGCTACAACGGCTGCACCATTGCCAGCAACACCCTGAACGTGACGGTCAGCGGCGTGAGCGCTGGCTCTGCCAGCTCTTCCGGCAGCACGTCCAGCTCTTCCAGCAGCAGCACCAGCAGTTCTGGCAGCTCTTCCGCTGCTTCGTCCGGAGCTTCCTCCGGATCTACATCCGCTTCCGACAGCACCTCGCACGGCACTTCCAGCAGCGAGAGCACGGCTCCCTCGGCAAGCACGTCCAGCTCCAACGGTGAATCCAGCTCCTCCCACAGTACGAGCAGCAGCAACTCTTCCGGCTCTTCTCATAGTACGGGCAGCAGCGTTTCTTCCAGTGAGAGCACCTCGTCCTCCCATAGCAGTTCTGCGACGGAAAGCGGTTCTCACACAGAGCCTTCGGAAGCAAATGCCAGCAAGGAAACTACCAACGAGCAGGCAGCACCCACGGACTCTGCGTCCTGAGGCTGTCACCCCGGCCTGCCGTGCCGCATAGGCTGGCAGGAAGGGAGGCGTTTTGATGTACTACGAGGAGCCCCGCACCCCGGCTCTGCCGGGCGAAGAGAACGTGACCGACGGCAGTGTGGACGATTACGGCACCGATTGGGAAAATGTGGACAACGGCGCGCTGGAAGAGGAAATGGCAAAGTGCGCCGCCACCCCCTGCGATGCAAAAACCACCTGCCCGGATAACGACCCGGAGCAAACCGATGCACCGATGTACGAAATGATCTCAGAATAATATGAAGCTGTTTTTGCAGCCAGTGCAGAGCGCCTGACGATGAAAGCAGCTTCCGGAAGCCAGCTCTGCGGGGGCAGGGCTGGCTTCTCCCTGTTGTTGAGCGCATGGCATTTGCGGCCATGGCAGAAGGAAAAGAGGGAAGACATATGGCAAAATACTATTGCATCCTGTTCGATGCAGACAACACGCTGCTGAATTTTGACGCAGCAGAAAGCAAGGCACTGGCCGAAACGCTGGTGAACTACGGCATTGAGCCGGACGCTGAGACCGTGCAGACCTACCGCACCATCAACGAGGAGCTGTGGCGTCAGCTGGAAAAGGGGCAGATCAAGCGGGAAAAGCTTATGGCAGAGCGGTTCACCCGCTTCCTCAAGGCCGTTGATGCCGCCGGTGACGGCGTGGAAATGAACCGCTTCTATCTGGAGCAGCTCTCCACCCACCCGGACCTGATGGGGCCGGAAGTGCTGGACGTGCTGCGGGAGCTCTCCGAGGTGGCGACGCTGGCCGTTGTGACCAACGGCTTCCAGAAGGTGCAGACCCGCCGTCTGGCAGAAAGCGGCATCCTGAACTTTATGGAGGATGTATTCGTTTCCGAAAAGATGGACGCCGAAAAGCCCAACCGGAAGATCTTTGACGCAGCCCTGCGCGCCCTTGGCGTGGAGAACCGGGAGCATGTGCTGATGGTGGGCGACGGCCTGAGCAGCGACATTCAGGGCGGCGCGAATGCAGGTCTGGACACCTGCTGGTATAATCCCGATCACGCTGAGAATCCCGGCAAGGTGGTGCCCACCTACGAGATCGCAGATCTGAAGGAGCTGTATCCTCTGGTGATGGAGCAGGAAGAGCTGGCCAATGTGGGCCTGAAAAACCGCCGCCACCAGTGCTGAGCCAACAAATGGATAGAGAACGGATCATAAAACTATGCTGATACATTTGGAAAAACTAGGCAAAAGCTTTGGCGAAAAGATCGTCCTGCATGATGTGACCGCCAGCGTCGAGCGGGAGGACCGCATTGGCATCGTGGGCCAGAACGGCGCGGGCAAGACCACCCTGCTCAAGATCCTCACCGGCGAATATCAGGACTACGACGGAGAATTCAGCGTGACCCACGGCGTGACGCTGGGCTATCTGGAACAGAACGCAAAGCTGGATGCCACGCTGGATATCTACGGCGAAATGCGCTCCACCTTTGCCCCTGTGCTGGACGCCATGGCCCAGATGCAGGTGCTGGAACGCAAAATGGCCGCAAACCCGGAGGACGCATCCCTGCTGGCCCAGCACGACCAGCTGCAGAACATCGTGGATGCCGCCGACGGCTACAACATGGATGTGAACATCAAAAAGGTGCTGTCCGGCATGGGCTTTCCGCAGGATACATGGCAGAAGAACATTGCGGTGCTCTCCGGCGGCGAGCTGACAAGACTGCGGCTGGCCAAGTTGCTTTTGAAAAAGCCGGATGTGCTCATTCTGGACGAGCCCACCAACCATCTGGACTTTGCCACCATGGAATGGCTGGAAAACTACCTCAAGGGCTATTCCGGCGCGGTGCTGGTGGTCAGCCATGACCGCTATTTTCTGGATAACGTGTGTACAAAGATCTGGGAAGTCTCGTTCCAGACCATGACCACCTACAAGGGTAACTTCTCGACCTACCTGCCCCAGAAGGAAGCTGCCGATGCTCTGCGCCAGAAGCAGCACGATGCGGATGTGGCGCTGGCCGAAAAGCTGCAGGACTACGTGGACCGCAACCTTGTGCGCGCTTCCACCACCAAAATGGCCCAGAGCCGCCGCAAGCAGCTGGAAAAGCTGGAGATCACCGAAGCCCCCAAGGACGAGACCAATCAGCTGAAGTTCCGGTTTGAATATGACGTAGAACCGTGGAATGAGCTGGTGCTGCTCAAGAATCTGACCATCCGGATCGGGGAGCGCACCCTGCTGGAACCCTTCACTTACACGGTGTGCCGCGGCCAGAGACTGGTGATCGCAGGTCCCAACGGCGCGGGTAAATCCACCCTGATGCAGGTACTGGACGGTAAGCGCCGCCCTTCCGGCGGCATGGTGCGGCTGGGCACCGGTGCACGGCCCAGCATTTTTGCTCAGCAGCAGAACCGTCTGGGTCAGGGCCGGGTCATCGATGTGATCTGGAACAAGTATCCCCGCATGACCGAGCTGGAAGTGCGCAACCATCTGGCAAAGCTGGGCTTCCGGGGGGAGACGGTGTTCAAGCCCTGCGAGGCGCTTTCCGGCGGCGAGCTGGCACGCCTGCGCTTTGCGGAGATCGTGCTGGAACGGCCCAATCTGCTGTTTCTGGACGAGCCCACCAACCATCTTGACATTTACACCCGCGAAAATCTCACCGAGGCCCTCATGGCCTACACCGGCACGCTGCTGCTGGTTACCCATGACCGCCACCTGATGAACAGTCTGGCCTGTCCTATCCTCTACCTTGAGGACGGCAAGGCCACCATCTACCCCAGCTACGACGCCCTGATGGGCCGCAGCGCCCCGGCCCCTGCCGTGCAGAAGGCCGCCGAGCCCGCCAAGATCGGTTATGGCAAGGAACAGCGCCGCCGCCGCGCCGAGCTGCGGGCCAAGATCAAAGCCTGTGAGGATGAGATGGAGGCCTGCGGTGCCCGCGAGGTGGAACTGGACAACGAGATCAATTCCCCCGAGGTGTACAACGACCCCGACCTGCTGCGCCAGAAGAGCGACGAGCTGAGCGACCTGCGTTTCCATCAGGAGGAGCTGTTTGCCGCATGGGAAGCTGCCATGGAAGAGCAGGAAAGCTACGAGCAGAGCCAGACCGAAGAATAAAGGAGGGGACAGAATGCCAGGGAATCGACGCAGCTATGAAAAAACACGGCACATTGCGCTTTCCGGCCTGCTGTTTGCGCTGGCCATGGCGCTGTCCTTTATTGAGGGCACACTCACCATCCCGGGCCTGCTGCCGGGCATGAAGCTGGGCCTTGCCAACATCGTAGTGATGTATGCGCTGTTTTTCATGGGGCCAAAGCATGCACTGGTGCTGGATGTGCTCAAGGCGCTGTTCGTGTTTCTGGTGTCCGGCTTCACGGCGGGCTTCCTCTCGCTGTGCGGCGGCCTTTTGTCCCTGCTGGTGATGTGGGTGCTCTACTATCTGCTGCCGGTGCGGCCCACATGGTTCATCCTGTCCGTATGCGGCGCACTGGCCCACAACATCGGCCAGCTGCTGGGTGCAGGTGTGATCATTTCGTCCTCGCTGTCCTTCTACTATGCGCCGGTCATGCTGGTGCTGGGCCTTGTGATGGGCGCACTGACCTCCATCACCCTCAGGGCCCTGCTGCCCGCTCTGGGCAAAATGGGCTTTTCCACGCAGGAAAAGCGCGGCGAATAACCAACGCCCGGCCCGGCATGGTTGCATTTTGGCCGGAAATCAGTATAATAAGGAAACAACATACTTTATAGATAGGAACTCTTGCATACGGCGCTGCCGCCGTGGGAAAGTACGCGGCAGCCGGGAGGTGTTTGCACAATGAGTGAAAAAGTTACCATCAAGGTGGAGCGCAAAACGCTGCATCTGCCCACCATCGCCCTGCGGGGTCTGGTGGTGTTCCCCAACAATCTTGTCCACTTTGAGGTGGGCCGCGAAAAAAGCATTGCCGCCGTGGAGTGGGCAATGGCAAATAATTCCAACGTTTTTCTGGTGGCGCAGAAGTCCATGGATACCACGGACCCCGCTCAGGCCGACCTGTTTGCCTACGGCGTGGTGGCCGAGGTGAAGCAGGTGCTGCGGGTCTCCGAGGACCTTGTAAAGGTTCTGGTGGAGGGTAAGTACCGCGCAAAGCTCACGGAGCTGGATGCCAGCGGTGATTTCCTGCTTTCGGAAGTGCGCCCGGCCCCGGTGCGCCCCGGCAAGCCCGAGGAAGCCGTGGAGACCGAAGCGCTGCTGCGCGCCCTCAAGACCGGGTTTGACGAGTATCTCGGCATGAACCCGCGCCTTGGCAAGGATGTGGTGTTTGCCATCGTTTCCAGCGATGACCCTGCCTTCCTCAGCGAGTATATGCCCGCGAACCTGCTGTTCCGCTACGAGGACAAGCAGGCTGTCATGGATGAGGGCACCCTGAACGGGCGGCTGAAAAAGCTGGTCGAGATGCTGCGCCGCGAGTGTCAGGTGATGAAAATTGAAAAGGAGATCGCGGAAAAGGTCAACGAGTCCATGGACAAGAACCAGCGCGATTATTACCTGCACGAACAGCTGCACATCATCAGCGATGAACTGGGCGAGGGCGACGACACCCACGCTGAGGCGGACGAGTACCGCCGCAGGATCACGGAACTGCACCTTGCAGAGGACAGCGAGAAGAAGCTGCTCAAGGAGGTAGACCGTCTTTCCAAGATGCAGGGCTCCAATCAGGAGGCAACGGTCATCCGCACCTATCTGGACACCTGTCTGGATCTGCCGTGGAACACTTTCACGGTGGATGACCTTGATATCGGCCGTGCGCAGCAGATTTTGGACCGCGACCACTATGGCCTGAAAAAGGTGAAGGACCGCATTCTGGAAACGCTGGCCGTGCGCAAGCTGGCACCGGACGTCAAAGCCCAGATCATCTGTCTGGTGGGCCCTCCGGGCGTCGGCAAAACCAGCATTGCACGCTCCATCGCCGAAAGCCTTGGCCGCAAGTATGTGCGCATCAGTCTGGGCGGCGTGCGGGATGAAGCTGAGATCCGCGGCCACCGCCGCACCTACATCGGTGCCATGCCCGGCAAGATCATCAATGCCATGATCACCGCCAAGAGCGCGAACCCTCTGATGCTGCTGGACGAGATCGACAAGCTGGCAGGCGACTTCCGGGGAGACCCGGCCGCAGCCCTGCTGGAAGCGCTGGACCCGGAGCAGAACAGCACCTTCAACGACCATTTCATCGATATCCCGTTTGATCTGAGCCATGTATTCTTCATCACCACGGCCAACGATCTGGGCAGCATCCCCGGCCCGCTGCGTGACCGCATGGACGTCATCGAACTGCCCAGCTATACCCGCGTGGAAAAATACAACATTGCCCGCAAGCACCTGCTGCCCAAGCAGCTCAAGGCCTGCGGCCTGACCGGCAAGGTCACTCTGAGCCAGAGCGCGCTCTACGGCATCATCGACGGCTACACCCGCGAGGCCGGTGTGCGCAATCTGGAACGCACCATCACCAGCGTGCTGCGCAAGTGCGCCCGCAAGATCGCCGCAGGCGAGGTGGAAAGCGTCTCCGTTACCGGCACCATGCTGGAAGATCTGCTGGGCCCCCGCTTTGTCAAGCCCGATTTCCTCAACCGTACCAATATGGTGGGCGTTGCCAACGGTCTGGCATGGACCAGCGTGGGCGGTGAGACCCTGCCCATTGAGGTGCAGGTCATTCCGGAGGGCAGCGGCAAGATCACCGTCACCGGTTCGCTGGGCGACGTGATGAAGGAGAGCGCTCAGCTGGCCGTTACGTGGGTGCGCGTGCACGCCGCCGAGTACGGCATCGACCCGGAAAAGCTCAAAAAGTGCGACCTGCACATCCACGCCCCGGAGGGCGCAGTACCCAAGGACGGCCCTTCTGCCGGTGTCACCCTGACCACGGCGCTGGTATCCTGCCTGTCCGGCATTCCGGTGCGCGGCGATGTTGCCATGACCGGCGAGATCACCCTGCACGGCAATGTGCTGCCCATCGGCGGCCTGCGGGAAAAGAGCATGGCGGCCTACCGCGAGGGCATGAAGACCGTGCTCATCCCCAAGGACAACGAACCCGACCTGTATGAGGTGGACGACGAGGTGAAGAAGAACCTCACCTTCCTGCCCATGCAGAGCCTGACGCAGGTGCTGAACGCAGCCCTGCTCAAGCCCCAGAACGCAAAGAAGGCCAAGGCTCCCAGCCGCACCCATGCAAAGAAAAAGGCGGCAGACGCCGCCATTGTGCCGCCCACCGCAGAAAAGCCCCAGCCCGGCGCGGTGTGCTGAGAATAGGGCAGGTCGGCAGATGGATTTCTCCGCGAACAGCCCGGGACTCCAGTCCCGCCCCAACGCTTGCGCGCCGGGGCCCCACCCCCAGGACATTCGCTGGAGAAACTATCTGCCGTCCTGCCGGACAAGCTGCATCTGACCGGGGCTGCCGACACACAGTCCCTTGAACGCAGAACAGAAAGGAAAGCTCCATGAATTACAACAAAGCTGATTTCATTGCCAGCTACGGCATTTCCAGCCAGCTGCCCGAGAGCGACCGCCCGGAACTGAGCTTTTCGGGGCGGTCCAATGTGGGCAAATCCAGCCTGATCAATAAGCTGTGCAGCCGCAAAAACCTCGCCCGCGTGTCCAGTACACCGGGCAAAACGGCCACCATCAATTTCTATTCGGTGGACGACTGCTATTTTGTGGATCTGCCCGGCTACGGCTACGCCAAGGTGAGCAACGCCGACCGCGAGCGCTGGGACGACCTGATCAACAGCTATTTTGAGGCCCCGCGCCACCACACCCTGCTGGTGCAGCTGCTGGACTGCCGCCATGCACCCAGCGCTGACGATGAGCAGATGCTGCGCTACCTGCACTATCACCAGATTCCCTATGTAGTGGCCCTGACCAAGGCTGATAAGCTCAAAAAGAGCCAGCTGGCCAAGACGCAGGAGGACTTTGAAAACCTCTGCCGCCCCTATGGCTGCCAGAAGGTGGTGCTGACCAGCGGCGAGAACGGCTACGGCATCCCGGAGCTGCAGGCGGTGCTCAATGCCGCGGTTGCTGCCGGGGAACAGGAAGCGGAGTAAACCATGGCCTACAACGAGTTTGCCTATTTCTACGATGAATTCAACGGCGAGGCCGATTATGACGCGCTGTATGCGCACATCCGTGCCGAACTGCAAGCCCATGGCATCCAGGACGGCATCCTTGCCGACCTTGGCTGCGGCACCGGTGAGCTGACCCTGATGCTCACGCAGGCAGGCTATGATATGATCGGCATTGACCAGTCCGAGGAAATGCTCTGCGTTGTGCGGGACAAGGCCGAACAGCTGGGCCTTTCCGGCAGGCTGCTGCTTTTGCGGCAGGATCTGCTCAAGCTGGATCTGTACGGCACCATCCGGGGCGCAGTGTCCACCTTTGACACCTTCAACCACATCCCGGATCTGGACACGGCCATTGCCAACGCAGGCTTCTTTATGGAGAAGGGCGGCGTGTTCCTCTTTGATATGAACACGCCCTACAAGCACAGGAATGTGCTGGGCGACAACGAATTCACCTTTGAGGAAGAGGATGCCGCCTGCGTGTGGCGCAACCACTACGATGCCGTGAACCGCCGTGTGGAGATCACCGTGGACATCGACTACCACGAGACCGGCGAGCACTTCCACGAGCAGTTCTACGAGTACACCTACGACCTTGACACCATCCGCACCGCGCTGGAAAAGCACGGCTTTGCGCTGGAAAGCGTCTGCGACGGCGAGACCTTCGGCCCGCTGACCGAGGACAGCCAGCGCTATTTCTTCTGCGCAGTCAAGCAGTATACACAATTGGAGGAATAACCTATGGCAAATCTGATCCGCGGCCTGTCGGAGAACGGCGGCGTCGTGTTCTGCGGCGTGGACTCCACCCAGATCGTCCGCAAGGCCGAAAAGCTGCACACCACCAGCGCCACCTGCAGCGCGGCACTGGGCCGTCTGCTCACCGGCGCAGCCCTGATGGGATCCATGCTCAAGGACGACCGCGATAAGATCACCCTGCGTGTGTCCGGCGGCGGCCCCGCCGGCGTGGTCATTGCCTGCACCGACGGTACCGGCAACGTGAAAGGCTGCATCGATAACCCGCTGGTGGAGCTGCCTGCAAAGCCGAACGGCCATCTGGATGTGGGCGGCGCTGTGGGCAGAGACGGTGTGCTCACCGTCATCCGGGACAACAGCCTGCAAAAGGAGCCTACCGTGGGTCAGGTGCCGCTGGTCTCCGGCGAGATCGCCGAGGATCTGACCGCCTACTACGCCTACAGCGAGCAGGTGCCCACCGTCATGGCACTGGGCGTGCTGGTGGACAAGGACCTGTCCATCCTGTGCGCAGGCGGCTTTATGGTGCAGCTGCTGCCCGGCGCTACCGACGCGGAGATCGATCAGCTGGAAAAAAATATCGCAGCCATGCCTTCCGTCACCACCATGCTGCACGAGGGCAAGACCCCCGAGGATATGATGCAGCTGGCGCTGGCGGGTTTTGAACCCAACGTGCTGGACGAGCGCGACGTGCACTACCAGTGCGACTGCAGTGCGGAACGCACAAAGGAAATGCTGTTCAGCCTTGGCCGCAAGGAGCTGGTGAAAATGCGTGACGAGGACCCGAACTGTGAAGTGGTGTGCCACTTCTGTCACAGCAAGTACCAGTACGACCTGAACGACCTGCTCGCGGAGTATGACGCGCAGGCGGCGGAAAACAAATAAGACGCAAAATGCAAAAGGGCTTTCCCGGAAATGGGAAGGCCCTTTTTGCATCTCACCCGCAGATATCCGCAACGATCGTATACGTCACGGTGTAATTCAGCCTGCCGTCGTTCACAGTGCAGTCCTCTTTGCGGGCAATGCGCTCCGCATCCGGCCATGCGGCGTACAAAGCCTGCAGGCTCTGCAGCCGGGCCAGTGCCGCCGCCTGCTCCTCGGTGCGGCAGAGCGTTTCCGGCTGCTGCCCGTACCGGCAGGTCTCCTGGATGGAGCAGGGGAGCGCAAGGCCCAGCAAAGGCAGCTCCGGCTGGTAATGCCGGGTGGTGAAAACGGCGTTTTCCGGCGCAGCCGCGGCAGGCAGGGCAAATGCCTGCCCGAACACCAAAAGCTCTATGCTGCGGGTACAGCCTCCGGTGTACTGAAAGACATTCTCTTCCAACGGCACGGTGCGGGTGTCGTTCCATTCAAACTGCGCAAGCACCGTCCCAGCGGCGGGGGCAAAGATCAGCGTACCGTCGCGCTCACTGCGCGCCGTGCCAATGAGGCCCTGTCCGGCTTCCACCTGCTGCCCGGGCACCACCAGCATGGTGCCGCTGACAAGATTCGTGCGCACCACAGTGCCGCTGCATCGGGCCCGGATGCCGTGCAGCGTCCCGGTGGCAATGTCGGGCTTGGGCTTTGCGGCGGCGGCTTCCACTTCCAGTCGTCCTTTGGCAAAATTCAGGCTGGCCCATGAGAACTCACCACTGTGCAGCAGGGCGTATTCCCCGGCGGCGAGCTTTGCTTCGGTCACGGCAGAGCCGGGCTGCAGGCTCACCTCTCGCAGGATGGCAGACGCCCGCGCAGCCTGTCCGGCGGTGAGGGCAGAGACATCGGCAAACCAGACGAACTGCTGCGTCCAGAGCAAAAGCGGCAGGAACACCGCCAGCCCGGCCCAGAGCCCGGCCCGGCGCAGCAACGGGCGCGCCCGGAAGTACAGCCCCTGCTTTTTGCGCACCCGCAGCCGTACCCGGTATCTGCGGGCCAGAGCAGCAAGGCGCGGATACTGCCGGGCGGCACAGTGGCCGCAGAAGCCCCCGGGCAGAGCCGTCACGCCGTAGAGATGCAGCCCGGCCCGGGCAGCAGCGGTGAGCAGGGCCTCGGTGCTGCCGCTGCGTGCAGTGAACTCCACTGCGGCCCAAAGCCTTACCGGTTCCATGGGGGCACCTCCTATTCATCTGCGAAGTCCGTCCGCAGAAAGCGGCCCCGCAGGGTCAGGCGGGTGGCGGTGAGGGTGATGATCTTCAGTTCATCGCCGTGAACGGTGAAACGGCCATGGGGCATCTGCAGGCAAAGGCAGGCCGGGCTGTAGGTCAGGATGCACCGGAAATGCTCGATCTCCATCTGTCCGCCGCTCAGGTAGACGGCGGGTGTGCGGTAAAACCCCTTGGGCGGCTGACGGAATAGTGCTGCAAGCCAGCGGTGCGGCGGCTGCGTTTTGTGCTTGGCCCACATGCCACTCCCTCCCATCCCGCAGTTCTGCCCGCGGCGCGCTGCTACATATATATGGATGCGGAGGGCATGCTTATGAATCGAACCCACAAATTCCGGCAGGGAATGCTGCTGGCGCTGGCAATGTTCACGGCAGTGTTGGTGTTTGTAGCACCGCAGCGCTGCGCGGATGCCCTGCATGCAGGCCTTGTGCTCTGCGGCGGGCCGCTGCTGGTATCGCTGTTTCCGTTCCTCATCGTTTCGGCGCTGCTCATGGGCTGCGGGGCCGGGCCGCTGCTGGGCTTTGCGTTCCAGCCGGCAGCCCGGGTCATCGGGGTGCGGGCAAAGGCCGCAGGCAGTGTGCTGCTCATAGGTTTTCTGGGCGGGTTTGCACCGGCAGCGGCCGCAGCGGCACAGGCGGTGCGCACTGGTCAGCTGACGCCCCGGCAGACGTCGGCGCTGCTGCCCGCCTGTGTGTGCAGCGGGCCGTCCTTTGTCATTCTCACGGTAGGAGAGCAGATGCTGGGCAGCCGGGCGCTGGGGGTGCGGTTGTTTGCGGCCCAGCTGCTGGCGGGGTATCTTACGGCTGCGGTGCTCTGCCGGATGCAGGGCGGTGCCGGGCAGTGCCTGCCCGCAAAGGCAGAGAAGATCCCACTGCTCACTCTGGATGCCGTGGTGGCGCAGGCAGCGGTCACGTACCTGAAACTGTGCGGTTTTGTGCTGTATTTCCGGCTGCTGGCGGCGGGAGCGGAGGCTTTGCTGCCAAAACCTTGGTCGGTGCTGCCCGCGATGCTGCTGGAGGTTTGCTCCGGCTGCGACTGCGCGTCCCGCACCGGACTGTGGGCCAGCACCCTTTGCTGTGCAGCCCTCAGCGTGCAGGGAGCCTCGGTGCTTTTGCAGGTGCGTACCATCTGCCCGCCGGAGGTGTCACTGGGGCCATTGCTGGCCGCGCGGGTGCTGCATCTGCCCCTGTCACTGGCACTGTTCTGGCTGGTGATGCCGGGGACAGAGCAGGTTGTGCAGGCATTCAGCACCCTGTCCGGGCGGGTGGCGGTCATGCACCGCGTGCCGCTGGACTGCGCGCTGCTGGCCTTTGCCGTGTGCTGCATTACCGTGGCAGAGCTGCAGAAGAGGTGCAGCGGACAGTGCGGGGAGCTCCATGGCCAACACAAAAAGACCGCTGCACGTTGATGTTCCGTGCAGCGGTCTTTCGCTTGCGGTCAGGCTGTTTGGGTCACTGGATGCCGGTTACGGGATAGTCCTGATCCTCAACGGCCTTTTTCAGCACGTCATCGGCGACATCGGCGTTCAGGGTGACGATGGCGGTGCCGGCCTCGTGGCTCACCACGGCCTCGGTCACTTCGGGCAGGGCTTCCAGAGCCTTCTTTACGCGGGCCTCGCAGTGGCCGCACATCATGCCTTCAACCTTCAGGGTCTTTTTCATAGCAGTGTCCTCCTTGATGAAACTCTCTTTATTCTCATCCACTGCGGGCTGCGTGAGGGCAGCAGGCAGGGAAGCGGCGTTTTTGGGTGCACGGTCGTGCTTGGTGCTGTGCACATCGAACAGATTCAGACGCAGGGCATTGCTCACCACGCAGAAGCTGGAAAGGCTCATGGCGGCGGCACCGAACATCGGGTTCAGGGTCAGGCCGAAGGGGATGAACACACCGGCCGCCAGCGGGATGCCGATGATGTTGTAGATGAAGGCCCAGAACAGATTTTCGTGGATGTTGCGCAGGGCAGCGCGGCTCAGGCGGATGGCAGCAGGCACGTCCGAAAGACGGGAGTTCATCAGCACCACGTCTGCCGCGTCAATGGCAACATCGGTGCCTGCACCGATGGCGATGCCGGTGTCGGCACGGGTCAGAGCCGGGGCGTCGTTGATGCCATCGCCCACCATCGTCACCTTGCCGTAGGCCTGCAGCTGGCGGATGACCGCTTCCTTGCCGTCAGGCAGCACGCCTGCAATGACCTCGTCCACACCTGCCTGCCTGCCGATGGCGTCGGCAGTGCGCTGGTTGTCGCCGGTGAGCATCACCACGCGGATGCCCATGGCCTGCAGCTCCCGGATGGCGCGGGGGCTGTCCTCTTTGAGGGTGTCGGCCACTGCAATGATGCCCAGCAGACGGCCCGCCCCGCCGAAGAACAGGGGAGTCTTGCCCTGTGCGGAGAGGGCTGCGGCCTTCTCCTGCAGCTGTGCAGGCACGGTGACTTTGGTACCAATAAAGGACGCGCTTCCGCCAAAGATCTCCACGCCGTCCATTTTTGCGGCAAGACCGTTGCCCGGCAGCGCGGTAAAGTCGGATACCTCGGGGGCGGCGAGCTTCTGCTCGTCGGTGCAGGCCAGCACGGCCTTTGCCAGCGGGTGCTCGCTCTTGCGTTCCAGTGCGGCGGCAAGGGTGAGCAGCTCGGTCTCGGAAACGCCCTCAGCGGGCAGAATGTCGGTGACTTTGGGTTCGCCGCTGGTGATGGTGCCGGTCTTGTCCAGAGCCACGATCTGGGTGCGGCCTGCAGCTTCCAGCGAAGCAGCGGTCTTGAACAGGATACCATTTTTGGCACCCAACCCGTTGCCTACCATGATGGCAACGGGCGTAGCCAGACCCAGCGCACAGGGGCAGCTGATGACCAGCACGGAAATGCCGCGGGCCAGTGCATAGCCCAGCTCACGGCCCAGCAGCAGCCACACGATGGTGGTGACCACAGCAATGGAAATGACCGCAGGCACGAAGAAACCGGACACAGTGTCGGCGATTTTTGCAATGGGGGCTTTGGTGGCAGCGGCATCGCTGACCATCTTGATGATCTGGGACAGGGTGGTATCCTCGCCCACACGGGTGGCCTGACACCGGAGGAAGCCGGACTGGTTGGTGGTGGCGGCGCTTACCTTATCGCCCTCGGCCTTGTCCACGGGGATGCTCTCGCCGGTCAGGGCGCTCTCATTCACGGCGCTGCTGCCTTCCAGCACGATGCCGTCCACGGGCACATTCTCGCCCGGGCGCACCACAAAGATGTCTCCCTTCTGCACCTGCTCGATGGGCACCGTCATTTCGGCACCGTCCCGCAGCAGGTTGGCGGTCTTGGGGGCCAGCTTCATCAGGCTCTTGAGGGCATCGGTGGTCTTGCCCTTGGAACGGGCTTCCAGCATTTTGCCCACCGTGATGAGGGTCAGGATCATGGCAGCCGACTCGAAGTAGAACTCCATCATATAGTGCATGACCAGCTCATTGTTGCCGTCCACCTGAGCGCGGGTCATGGCGAACAGGGCGTAGGTGCTCCACACAAAGCTTGCCATGGAGCCCATGGCCACCAGCGTATCCATGTTGGGGGCGCCGTGGATGAGCCCTTTGAAGCCGCTGATGAAGAATTTCTGGTTGATGACCATTACGATGCCTGCCAGCAGGAGCTGCACAAGGCCCATGGCAATGTGGTTGCCATCAAACCAGTGAGGCAGGGGCCAGCCCCACATCATGTGCCCCATGGAAAAGTACATCAGCACCAGCAGAAAGCCCAGTGATGCAATCAGGCGGCGCTTGAGCTTGGGGGTCTCGTGGTCGGTCAGGGCGTCAAGGTCGGCACCGGTGCCGGACACAGCCGAAGCCGTCCCCGCCTTTTTGGGGCTGGCACCGTAGCCCGCATCCTGCACGGCCCGGATGATGGCGGCGTCGGATGCTGTGCCTTCCACACCCATGGAGTTGGTCAGCAGGCTCACCGAGCAGCTGGTGACGCCGGGCACCTTCTTCACGGCCTTTTCCACCCGGGCAGAGCAGGCCGCGCAGCTCATGCCGGTAACATTGAATTGTTCCATAAAATCTCACTCCTGCGTTCAGTATGCTTGTAAAAGGAGCTTTTTATTTCATGAGCTTTGGCAGAAGCTTTATCAGTTCGTCCAGCTTTTCCTCGCTGCCCGCGCGCAGGTCGTCAGCGACGCAGGTGGAAATGTGCTGTGCCAGCAGCTCTTTGGAAAAACTGTTCAGCGCGGAGTTTGCTGCCGCCACCTGCACAAGGATGTCCACACAGTAGGCGTCTTTTTCCAGCATCCCGCGGATGCCGCGCACCTGACCCTCGATACGGCTGAGCCGGTTGAGCAGGGCCCTGTGTTCCTCAGGGGTGCGGTCTTTGTGGCGGCAGCAGGCTGCACCTTCGGTGTCGGCTGCAGCGGGACAGCAGCTTTCGGCAGCTGCCTCGGGGGCTGTTTGGGCGGGCATACCGCAACAGCAGCAGGATTTTTTTTCGTTATCCATAAAAATCTCCTTTACCCTAATGGGGTATATAACTTACAATGTGAGTATAGCACGGCATATCCGATAAATCAAGTAGGGATTTGAAATTTTCACAAATAGGGTAGCAGGGTATACAGCAAAACAAAAAAGAATCCTCTCAGTCTTGCTGACGTTGCGCAGCAATGACTGAGAGGGTTAAAATGCTATTTTACTGTTCCAGAATCCGCGGCACGAACAGGCCCAGCATCTTGCCCCACCAGTACCACTCGTGGGAGACATCGCCGCCCCACAGTTCCAGATGT
This sequence comes from Faecalibacterium sp. 9, assembly GCF_048320955.1. NCBI lineage: Bacteria > Bacillati > Bacillota > Clostridia > Eubacteriales > Oscillospiraceae > Faecalibacterium > Faecalibacterium sp. 9. The sequence goes on along the minus strand of NZ_JBLWGB010000002.1, from coordinate 539,796 downwards.
GCAGGCAGGCCTTCTGCCTGCAGCAGGTCGGCCAGCGCCTGCGTGTCGGCTTTGGCATCGTCCTCGTAGGCACCCTGACCGGCACAGAGCATCAGGCTGTTTTCTTCGGCCTTTGCCAGAGTCAGCTTGTTGGCAATGCCCTTTTCGCCCAGATACAGCAGGGGAGAGGAGCGCAGTACCAGATCATCCTTCTCGCTGCCCCAGAAGCGGGCCAGATCGTAGATGCCGGAAAGGCCGATGGCCCCCGCAAACTGCTGCGGGCGGCGCAGGCGGCAGTTCACCGCGTGCACAGCGCCCAGATCAATGCCCACACACCACAGCCGGGTGCCCTTTGCGGCACCGTTCAGGGCCAGCACACGGGGAGCCAGCTCAGCGGTAAGGTAGACGAAATACTTTTCTTCCATCTCGGCCCGGCGGCGCACCGGGGCATCGCCGTTCAGCACGGCCTCACCATCGATGCTGTCAGCGCAGAACAGCTGCACCTTGCCTTCGTTCAGCAGCTGGGCGATGGCGTCCGGCATACCGTTGTTCTCCCAATCGTAAAAGCGGCCGCCGCGGGCGGGCAGAGCCAGCACCGGAACACCGGCACTGCCATACACCTTGAACTCCATTTCGCGGTTCAGCACACTGCTCCACTCTTTGTAATAGGTACCCTGGATCATAAATCAAGCACTCCTTGTTTCTATATTCACCAGCCCGAGCACAGTCGCTGCGCACCGGCACTGATCGTTAGCGATCAAAAGAAAGCTTTCTGGTAAAATCACACAAACTGGTTGCGCTGGGCGTCGTACTCGTAGCCCACAGCTTTGAGCTTTGCGCACAGATCTGCCTTGTCGGCATCCAGATCTTCGCACAGAGCATCGAGATTTTTGTAAAAATCCCGCAGCTTCAGGTTCACCACGCTCAGCAGCATGATGGGGTCATTGGGCAGAGCCATTTGTTTTGCCTCCTTACAGCAACAAAAAAAGCCGGCCACTCGACAAAGTGACCGGCCACATACACCAAATTAGACAGCGCGGGTAACTTTGCCAGCGCGCAGGCAACGGGAGCATGCGTAGACGTACTTGGGAGAACCCTCAACGACCGCCTTGACACGACGGACATTCGGCTTCCAGGTACGGTTGGAACGACGATGAGAGTGAGAAACCTTGATACCAAAGGCAACACCCTTGCCGCAGCATTCACATTTAGCCATGGTACTTGCACCTCCTGCAGTGAAGTAAGGAATCAAAATAATCAGCTTGACTATTGTAACAGATTGACCTGCAAAATGCAAGCCTTTTTTCAAAAAATATCCGTGTTTTTTGCCGGGGACTTGTGTACAGGGCAAAAAGATAGTATTATATATGGTATAATGAAAAAAGGCAGGAATATCGAATGACCTCTCAGGGCATCTATTATCTCATCCGCGCACTGGTGGCACTGGTGGCCATCCCCTTCCACGAAGCGGGCCATGCGCTGGCCGCGTGGCTGCTGGGCGACGACACCGCAAAGCGGCAGGGCCGTCTTTCGCTGAACCCTTTTGTACACTTTGACCTGCTGGGTACGCTGTGCATGGTGTTTGCGGGCGTTGGCTGGGCAAAGCCGGTCTCCACCGATCCCCGCAACTTCAAAAACCCGAAGTGGGGCATGGCCCTTACCGCGCTGGCAGGCCCTGCGGCAAACATGATCCTTGCCTATGTGGGCATGGTGGCGTGGAAGCTCATGTACTACTGGGCCCCGGTAAACGATGCCACCCTGTATGTTGCCATGTTCCTGCAGTACCTTGTGCTGATGAATGTGAGCCTTGCCGTGTTCAACTTCATCCCGGTGCCGCCGCTGGACGGCAGCCGCATCCTGCTGGTGGTGCTGCCCCGGCAGATGTATTTTGGCCTGATGCGGTACGAGCGCTACATCATGATCGCCCTGCTGGCCGCCGTGTGGTTCGGTGCGCTGGATACGCCGCTGTACTATCTGAACAACATTGTGTGGGATCTGCTGGGCAAGGGCACCGGATACATCGATAAGATCGCGTATTCCATCTACTACGCAGGCCTTGGGACGGTGGTGTGAGCGTGGCAGAGGAACTGACCTTCCATCTGGAAGATTTTGACGGCCCGCTGGAATTATTGCTGGCACTTGTGGCCAAACATAAGATGGATCTGCACAACATCCCCATTCTGGAGCTGATCGATCAGTACACCCGTACAGTGGAGCAGGCAGACCCCGACCCGGAAGCCGCCAGCGCCTTTATTGAAATGGCTGCGCGGCTTGTGGAAATGAAGAGCTACCTGCTTTTGCCCCGCAGCGAAGAGGGCGAGCGGCTCAAGCAGGAGTTTACCGGTCAGCTCATCGAGTACGACCAGTGCCGCCGTATGGCTGCGCTGCTGCGCGAAAAAGCGGAGGCCGCGCCGGTGTTTGTGCGCCCGCCTGCAGAAATGGAGTTCGATACCGCCTATGACCTGCACCATGCGCCACAGGTGCTGGCAGACTACTGGGTTGCACTTTCGGGCCGCACCAAACTGCGCAGGGAGCCCACACAGCAGCAGTTTGAGCCGCTGGTAACGGCACCCATGGTGTCGGTGACGAGCCGGGTGGTGTACATTTTGCGACACCTGATCAGCGGCACAGCGGCAAAAATGAGCCAGCTGTTCAGCCGTCAGCAGACCCGCAGCACCAACGTGGCCACCTTTTTGGCCCTTTTGGAGCTGGTGCGCGGCGGCCGCGTAAAGTTGGACGAACAAGGCCAGCTGACCATGCAGCGGGGCCGCATCCAACGTGACAAGGAGAAAGAATGAACCAGAAACAGATCCGTGCAGCCGTGGAGGCTATGCTGTTTGCCTGTGGGGATCCCATTGGCGCAGACAAGCTGGCTCAGGCGGTACAGCTGCCGCAGGTCAGCGTGGAAGCCGCGCTGGAAGCTTTGCGGGAGCATTACACCAGAGAGGACAGCGGCCTGTGTCTGCTGCATCTGAACACCCGCTGGCAGCTTGCCACGAAAACGGAGTGGGCCGACTGCATCCGCCGCCTGCTGGACAGCCGCCGCTCGGTGCCGCTGGGGCCTGCCGCGATGGAGACCCTGACCGTCATTGCCTACAATCAGCCGGTGTCCCGTGCCTTTATTGAGCAGGTGCGCGGCGTGGACTCTTCGTCCAGTGTGTCCGGTCTGCTGGAAAAGGGCCTCATTGAGGAAGCCGGACGTCTTGACCTGCCGGGCAGGCCGGTGAGCTTCCGCACCACGGATACCTTTTTGCGGGTGTTCGGCCTTTCCAGTCTGGCGGATCTGCCGCCGGTGCACGGCGCGGAAGTAAAGAATGACACGGCATCGAAGGAAAGTGAGGGGTAACGCATGGGAGCATTCCTCGCCGCGCTGGGCGCGGTGCTGCTGTTTGTGCTGAAAGCTGTCGGCATCCTGCTTTTGGCGGTGCTGGTGCTTGTGGTGCTGCTGCTTTTGTGCCCCTTCTGTGCGGATCTGTGCTGGGAGCACGGTGTGCTCACCGTAAGAGCCGGCGCACTGGGGATCACCTTCCCGGTGTTCCAGTACCCAAAGCCGGAGCCGCCGCCCGCGCCGGAAAACCCGGAGCCGCCCAAGGGCTTTGGCAAAGTGAAGGCAAAATTTGCTGCATGGCGCGCTGAGCGCAAGCGGAAAAAAGCCGAAGAAAAAGCCCGGAAAAAAGCCGCCGCCGACAAGCCCGCCCAGCCGCGCAAAAAGACAAAGATCACGCTGGAGATCATCTGCACCATGCTCCGGGGTGCGGGCACTCTGATGAAGGCGGTGTTCGGAGCCCTGCGCATCACAAAAATACAGGTGCGCCTTGGCGTGCGCGGGGAGGACCCTGCTGCAGCGGCCCGCGATTACGGCAAGCTGCAGGCGTGGCTGTATCCGGTGCTGGGCGTACTGGATCGGTTCCTCTGGCTGCAATTTGACGAGCTGCGCATCCTGCCGGACTTTGGCAGCAGTCAGCCCACGGTAGAAGACCGGGTGTCCTGCCGGGTGAGCGCGCAGGCATTGTTCATTGTGATCGCGGCTCTGCGCGTTTTGTACGAATTCTGGCGCAAAAAAGTGTTGGACATCTTCCTGTAAAATGTGGTACACTATATAAAAATATCAATGCAAGTTTTCCGCTCTGTCTGCCGCAAGGCGGAGAAGAGTGCTGACACGGGCACACTGCCCGAATTGAATGAAAAAGGAGCACTGTTTTATGGCTGAACATCCCATTCAGGGCCTGATGAACGTTACCATGGAGAAGATCCACCAGATGGTGGACTCCAATACCATCATCGGCAAGCCCATTACCACCGAGGACGGCATCACCATCCTGCCGGTGTCCAAGGTTTCCTTTGGCTTTGCCTCCGGCGGCACCGACTTTGACGGCAAAAATGCTGCCAATAAGGATCTGTTCGGCGGCGGTTCCGGCGCGGGCGTGAACATCCAGCCCGTGGCATTTCTGGTCATCAAGGATGGCTGCGTGCGCACCATCCAGCTGTCCGACACCTCCAACACCATCGACCGTGCGCTGACCATGCTGCCCGAGCTGGTGGACAAGCTTGCCGCCATGGTGAAGAAGGACGATAAGACCCCGGAAGCCGCACCTGCTGAAAAGTAAAATGTACCGCCAACTATCATCGCCGTAACTGTGAGCTTCCAACTCACAGTTTTGATACAGGCGCACCCGCACCCCAAAGCAGGGGAGAGGTGTGCATTTTGAGCGCCGGGAGGCGCACAAGGAGTTTGAATTATGGCAGAAGAACGTATTCAGAAGATCATGGCCGAGCAGGGGCTTTGCTCCCGCCGTGCCGCCGAACAGATCATCGCCGAGGGCCGCGTCAAGGTCAACGGCCATCCCGTCAAGGTGGGCGACAAGATGGACCCCAACCGCGACGTGCTGCATGTGGACGATGAGCGCATCTATATCCGCAAGGATCAGCAGATGTACTATCTGGCACTGTATAAGCCCCGCGGCTATGTGACCACCGCCAGCGATGAGCTGGGCCGCAAGACCGTTATGGAGCTGGTGAGCGATATCCCTGCCCGCCTGTACCCGGTGGGCCGTCTGGATAAGGACAGCGAAGGCCTGCTGCTCATGACCAACGACGGCGCTTTTGCACAGGCTGTCACCCATCCGTCCGGCGGCATCTCCAAGCTGTACCGCGTCACCGTGCAGCCCCGCGCCGATGAAAGCCAGATCCTGAAGCTGAGCAGCGGCGTCGTGCTGGATGATGGGACCAAGACCATGCCCTGTGCTATCAACGTTGTTACGGATGAGCCGGGCCGCACCGTCATGGAAATGACCCTGAAAGAGGGCAAGAACCGCGAGATCCGCCGTATGTGCGAGACCGTAGGACTTGAGGTGGTACGTCTGAAGCGCAACGCCGAGGGTGTCGTGAAGCTGGGAATGCTCAAGCCCGGCACCTACCGTGAGCTGACCAAGGCGGAGATCAACGGTCTGCGTGCCGCTGCCGCCAAGGGCCGCGCCCAGACCCGCAGCGCCGCAGTGCAGTCCAAGGCTGCCGAGCGCCGCCCCCGCGGCCCGGTGGGCAAGGGTAATGCCCCTAAAAAGCGGAAGTAAATACACCTGTAAAGGGGAGAAGCGTCCAAAGATGCTTCTCCCTTTTTTGCTGCTGGGTGGAAAGATGAATAACTGTCAGCTCTTCACCTTTCAGGTGAGAAAAATTGCAGCCCGCCGCAAATGCACCGAAAACAGACGCACCTGCAACAAAAATTGCTGCGTGACCCTGCGGCAGGACAGGCTGTGCATGCGAGAAATACAAAAAATACTTTTGACAACAAAAGTTCATCTTTCTGAAGCAGACCTGTTCATCGACCAAATTTGTGCTATAATACAAAAGCAACGCTTTGTCCGGCCTGATGAAGGCGGGGCGGAGCAGATCGGAAAACAAGGAGTTTTGGAATCATGGAAAGAGAAAAACTGAAGTCCCGGTTGGGCTTCATTCTGCTTTCGGCAGGCTGTGCCATCGGCATCGGCAACGTGTGGAAGTTCCCTTATATTGCCGGTCAGGGCGGCGGCGGCGCATTTGTGCTGTTCTACCTGCTCTTTCTGGTCATTCTGGGCCTGCCCATTATGACGATGGAGTTTGCGGTGGGGCGTGCTTCCCGCAAGAGCCCGGTGCGGGCCTATCAGGCACTGGAAAAACCGGGCCAGAAGTGGCACATCCACGGCTATCTTACCCTCGTGGGCTGCTATCTGCTCATGATGTTCTACACCACCGTAGCAGGCTGGATGCTGCACTATTTCTACATGACCGCAGCCGGCAAGCTGGCGGGTCTGGACGCCGATCAGGTGGCCGGTAAGTTCACCGAAATGCTGGCAGACCCCGGTGTTATGACCTTCTGGATGGTCTTTGTTGTGGCGCTGGGCGTTTTTGTGTGTGCCAAGGGCCTGCAGAACGGCCTTGAGCGCGTGACCAAGGTCATGATGATCGCTCTGCTGGTGATCATGGTGGTGCTGGCCGTCAACAGCCTGTTCATGCCCGGTGCAAAGGAGGGCCTGAGCTTCTTCCTTGTGCCTGACTTCAAGCGGATGGAAGAGGTAGGCGTGGTCAACACACTGGTGTCCGCCATGAATCAGGCCTTCTTCACCCTGAGCCTTGGCATCGGCGCAATGTCCATCTTTGGCAGCTACATCGACAAGGAGCACTCCCTGCTGGGTGAGTCCGTCCGCATCGTCATTCTGGATACCTTTGTGGCCATCACCGCCGGTCTTATCATCTTCCCGGCCTGCTTCACCTACGGCGTGGACCAGACCAGCGGCCCCAGCCTGATCTTCATTACCCTGCCCAACATCTTCGCCAATATGGCGCTGGGCCGTCTGTGGGGCTCCCTGTTCTTCCTGTTCATGGCCTTTGCAGCGCTTTCCACCGTACTGGCCGTGTTCGAGAACATCATCTGCTGCGGCATGGAGCTCACCGGCTGCAGCCGCAAAAAATCCAGTCTGGTGAACCTTGTGCTCATCACGGCGCTTTCGCTGCCCTGCGTGCTGGGCTACAACCTCTGGGCATGGGACGGCTTTGCGGTGTTCGGCGGCGCTGTGCTGGACTTTGAAGACTTCCTCGTCAGCAACCTGTTCCTGCCGCTGGGCAGTTTGGTGTATCTGCTGTTCTGCGTTACCCGTTACGGCTGGGGCTGGGACAACTATAAAAAGGAAGTCAACACCGGCAAGGGCCTCAAGATGCACGACTGGATGCGCGGTTACCTGACCTATGTGCTGCCGGTCATTGTGCTGTTCATCTTTGCCTTTGGCATCTACGATAAATTTTTTGCGTAAATAAATGACTTCGACCTCTCCGCCACCTTCGGTGACGCCTCTTCCAAAGGGAGAAAACCGGACAGAAAGATGCACTTTGCATGGACTGCCAAAGGCTCCTACTTTGGGAGAGCTGGCAAACCCGAAAGGGTCTGGCTGAGAGGGCAAGCAGGTTAACGAAAGGCTCCTCTTATTCCATAAATAAGAGGGGCTTTTTGCAGAAGAAAGGAGCTCTCCGGAATGCACATTCTGATCTGTGATGACGATGCGGCCTTTGGCACCCGTATGGCAGAATATGTGGCCGCTTACTTTGCGGCCCGCAGCATTCTGGTACAGACTGCCGTCTGCACCAGCGCGGGGCAGGCGCTGGAAACGCCGGAGCTGGAGCTGTACCAGCTGGCGTTTCTGGATGTGGACATGCCCGGCGTGAACGGTATGGTGCTGGGGCGCCAGCTCAAGCAGAGATGCCCCGGGCTGAAGCTGGTATACGTATCGGCCTATCTGGAATTTGCATTGGAGGGCTATACGGTCAATGCATACCGCTACCTGCTCAAGCGGGACATTGTGCACACCCTGCCCAGCTGTCTGGACGACCTGCTGGCCGAGTTGACCGACCAGCGCAAGACCCTGACGGTGCACCACAACCGCGCTGCCACAGAGATCCCGCTGGATCAGATCTATTATCTGGAAAGCGACCTGCGCCAGATCAACGTTTATGGCGACATTGCCCGCCAGCCCATCTGCACCTACTACGGCAAAATTGCCGACCTGCCGCAGATGCTGTACGAGAACGGCTTTTTGCAGGTGAGCCGCAGCGATGTGGTCAACATGAAATATGTGTGCGGCATCCGCAGTTATAAGATGACGCTGAAAAACGGGGTGGAACTCAGCATCAGCCGCGCGGGCTATGCCGCTATCCGCAGCGCATATCTGGAATGGAAGGGGCAGTACGTCGATGAGTGAGGTGTTCACAGAGGCGCTGCTCGGGCATCTGGTCTGTCTGGCTCAGGCGAATGCTTTTATTATGGTAGAATGGGCCTACCTTGGCAGGGGGAAACTGCGCTGGCCGGTGCTGTGGGCAGAGCTGCTGTGTATGGGGCAGCTCTGCCTGTCATTCGCGACAGAAATGCCCTTTTTCAATGTGCAGGCCATTCTGCTCAATGTATTGTATCTGTTCGTTACCGCGCAGCTGTTTGGCGGAACAATGACGGATAAGCTCACGGCCTGCCTGATCAACGGCACCATGTGCCTGCTGGTGGAGAACACGGTCAACTATACCTACTCCTGGTTCACAGGAGTGCGCACCGGCGAAGCATGGCAGCACCCCGGCTGCCTGATTGCGCTGTGCGCCGCAAACTTCATCGTGGGCGCAGCGGTTGCGCATTTCCTGTATAGCTGGAACCAGAAGTGTGCTTTGCAGCCGCTGCAGGCGCTGGTGATGTCCTTTTTCCCCGGGGTGGCTGTGGTGCTGAACATTGTGCTGATGGTCACAGGGACCCGGCAGCCCGCCACCCTGGTGACCATGCTGCTCACCTTTGGCATGAGCGTGGCGGTGCTGGTGCATATCGCCATCGTGCAGATGTTCAACGATCAGGTGGTGCAGCGGCAGAACTCCCGCTACCGTGCTCAGCTGGAGCAGCAGCGTGCCGAAGCACTGCTGGATTCCTACACGGAGCAGCGCCGCCTGACCCACGAGTTTACCAACCACATGACAGCCCTTACTGCCCTGCTGGATCAGGGGGATCTGAAAGGCGCACAGACCTACATTGCCAGCGTGAGCAAAACGGTGGCGGCGGGCACCACCATCATGGACACCCACAACCCGCTGCTGGACTCCATCCTGAGCAAAAAGTACGAAGAAGCGGCCCAAAAGGGTGTGACAGTCTATTTTGACCTGTGCGACCTCAAGGAGATCCCCTTTGATGGCATGGACATGGTCATCGTGCTGTCCAATCTGCTGGACAATGCCATCCGTGCCGCAGCGCAGGCCCTGCCGCCGGAGGTGCATGTGCGCATCCGCAAAACGCCGGAGGAGTACCTGCTCTCGGTGCGCAACCGCGTGCAGGATGATCTGGATCTGGAGGACAACAAGCTGCCCGGCACCACCAAAAAGGAGAGCGGCCACGGCATGGGCTTTGCCAATGTGCAGGAGGTGCTGCGCAAGTACGGCGCAGAGTATACGGTCAGCTGCCGCGACCGCTGGTTCCGCTTCACCTGTGCCATCCCGGTGTGCAATTCATGACATGGGCACCGACAGTTTATGACAAGTTTTCTGCAACAGGACCGCAACCGTGCTATACTGAAAACGGTAAAGGTGATGCCTGCACGGGCAGAGTGGATTGCGGCTGAGGCAACTCAGGAAACACTTTACATACGGTGCGGTGCTTCGGACAGCGGTGCGTGTTAAGCTGTCCGCTTTCCCTTTGCTCATTGTACCGCATGGCAGATGCCGTGCGGTTCATCTGGCGGGGCTTTCAACGGCGAGCTTTGGGGTTTGCTGCTGATAAAGTCACTCGGTACGTCGCATTTCTGTCCGGCAGATGCTGCTTGTGGGAATGGAGCATCTGCTGCACAGAGCATCTGCGTCGGTGAGAGTTCTGTCAGGTTTTTATTGCAAAAAAAAGAGCTGCTGTACGGCGAAAAACCGGGTACAGCAGCTCTTTTTTAACGTTTTGAGATGTTGGAAAAGCCGGGCCTTACTCCGGCTTTACCTGCAGTTCCTGCTCGCAGTAGATGCAGCGATACTTGCCGTTGGAGCTCAGCTCAAAGATCTGATCGCACTCTTCCTCAATGGAGGAGATGCAGCGGGGATTCCGGCACCGCACGATGTTCACCAGACGCTTGGGAGGCTTGGGTTTTTCCTTGCGCACAGCCTTGCCGTTTTCGATGATGGTCACGCTGATGTTCGGGTCAAGGTAGGCCAGCACATCCAGATTCAGCCAGGAAGCATCGCCCTCCACCTTGAGGATGTCCTTGCGGCCGCTCTCGCTCTTGTTGCTGCGTGCATTCTGGATCAGTGCCACGCTGGCGGTGCGGTTGCCCGCAATGCCCAGCAGGTCCATCAGGCCGACAGCAGTGCCTGCCTTGATGTGGTCGATCACGATGCCATTCTGGATCTCGTCGATGTTCAGCATATCAGTTTTCCTCCTTAGGTGCCTTGGGGTCGCGCAGGCCCAGCAAGGTCATGATCAGTGCCATGCGGACGTACACACCGTTCTGCACCTGCTCAAAATAAGCGGCGCGGGGGTCATCGTCCACATCCAGCGCGATTTCGTTAACACGGGGCAGGGGATGCAGCACCGCCATATCCGGCTTTGCAAGGTTCATCTTTTCCTTGGTGAGGATGTAGCTGTTCTTCAGGCGGATGTAGTCCTCCTCGTTGAAGAAACGCTCCTTCTGCACGCGGGTCATGTACAGGATGTCCAGCTCCGGCATGGATTCCTCCAGACTGCGGGTCTCCTTGTAGGGAATGCCGTTGGCCTCCAGCACGTCCTTCACGATGTAGTCCGGCACACGCAGCTCTTCCGGGCTGATGAGCACGAAGCGGATGTTCTTGCAGCGTGCCATGGTCTTGATGAGGGAGTGCACGGTGCGGCCGAACTTCAGATCGCCGCACAAGCCGATCGTCAGATCGTCCAGCCGTCCCATGCGGCGGCGAATGGTCATCAGGTCGGTCAGGGTCTGGGTGGGGTGCTGGTGTCCGCCGTCGCCCGCGTTGATCACCGGAATGCGGGAGTAGCGGCTTGCACGCAGCGGTGCGCCCTCTTTCGGGTGCCGCATGGCCACGATGTCCGCATAGCAGGACACCACGCGGATGGTGTCGGCTACGCTCTCGCCCTTGCTTGCACTGGATACGTTCTCACTGGGAAAGCCCAGCACATGGCCGCCCAGATTCAGCATGGCAGCCTCGAAGGAAAGGCGGGTGCGGGTGGAGGGCTCATAAAACAGGGTGGCCAGCTTTTTGTGGCTGGCTGCGTCCTGATAGGCTGCCGGGTCGTCGTGGATGCGGTCGGCCAGATCAAGCAGCGTGGAGATTTCCTGCTGGGTAAAATCCAACGGGTCGATCAGATGTCGCATGGGTACATACCTCCGTTTAAAGCAGTTTGCGTAGGATAGAAAAATCAAAGAAGTTTGTGTAGTAGCTCAGCGAACGCATCACCGGGCGGCACAAACGATTGAAACACACTTCGTCCAGCAGCAGCATGGCTTCGCCGGGAGCAAGGCGCATGGCCGAGCGGATGGCGTCATCGCCGCAGCTTGCCTTCAGGTGGGCAACGTTGGAGGAGATCTGCTGGTGGCATTCCCGTTCCAGAATATCGAACACCCCGCCGGTCAGGTCGATGCGGGTATAATCCCGTGTACCGAACAATGCTCTGGGCAGATAGTCGATGGAATAGATCACCGGGGTGGTGTCGGCCAAAATGCGCTTTTTGATGCAGATCACATCATCGCCGGGTTCGATGTCCAGATTGTGGGCCAGCTCCTCCCCGGCACGGATGGGAAAGACCTGAATGCCGTCAGCGTGGGGATAGCTGCCAAAACTGCGGATCAGCGGGTAGTATTCCAGCTTCTGGTCCAGACGGCTGCGCAGGCTCAGCACCGTACGGTTCACCACCGTGCCAATGCCGCGCACACGCTCCACGTAACCAGCGCGTTCCATTTCGCTCAGTGCGTCACGGATGACGGTGCGGCTCACGCCCAGCTCGGCGGCAAGGTCCACCTCGGCAGGCAGACGGTCGGCCCGGGCATAGCGCCCGGTGCGCAGCTCTTCCAGCAGACTGGCAACGATGCGGTCGCTGATGACAGCGCCGCCCAACCGGCTGGAAGATGCAAGTGCAGATTCCTTCATGGTTTGGTTCCTCCGTTCACAGGCAGCGCAGGGCACTGCCGGGACTTGGAGCCCTGCGGCGCACGGCCCCGCTTTGTGACCACGGCCATGCACCGCAAAACCCCTTTCTACTTTATTATAGCATAAATTGACATTTATAAAAGCGGCATTTATACTGGAATCGGCCAAAAAGTACGATTTTATTTTGGAGGGGATAGCAAGATGGAAATTTTTCTGCACAGGATATGCGGCAAAACCGCAGAGCCGCCGGTGCCCATGCTGCTGCGCCGCTGTACGGCAGAGGAAGTCCCGGCGGTGTACGCTTTGCAGAATGAGGTGCGCGCCGCCATGCCGCACCCCGAGCAGTTTGTGCCGGACACGCTGGAAAATATCACGACCTATGTCCGCAAGGACCTGTGCATTGGTGCATGGCAGGGCAGCAGGCTGGGCGGGTATCTCATCGTGCGCTTCTGCGGGCAGAGCGAGCACAACTACGCGGCCTTCATGGACGTTCCGCGCACCGAGTGGGAGCACTGGGCCAATGCCGACAGTGCCATCGTCCACGCAGACTTTCGCGGCAACGGCCTGCAAAGGCTCATGCTGAAAGCAGCCTTGCCGCTCTTCCCGGGCAGGATCACCCACATCGGGGCCACCATCAGCCCGGAAAACCAGTACAGCCTGAACAACGCCCTTGCATCGAGCTTTGCCATCGTCTCCCGGCGGGAAATGTATGGCGGATACGACCGGTATCTGCTGAAAAAAGACTTGTAAAAAACAGGGCTGCGTCCCCAAAGGGATGCAGCCCTGTTCTTCAGTCGATGGATAGTTTGAGCTTGTTTTTCATCTTGTGCCGTACCACAAGCAGACAGGCCAGATGCACGGCGGCGGTCAGCACCCAGCTGATGGGGTAGCTGATGTACAGCATGAACGGTGTGCGGTTCAGCTGGAAGATGGTGGCGATCCACACCAGACGCAGCAGGCAGCTGCCCACAAGGCTCACCACCATGGGCAGCACGCTGTAGCCAAGGCCGCGCAGGCTGCTGGCCAGCGTGTCCATGATGCCACACAGCAGGTAGGTGCCGCAGATCACCCGCAGGCGCTCATATCCGGCGGCAATGACCGTCGCATCCGAGGAGTAGAAGTGCAGCAGCTGGGTGCCTGCCAGCACTGCGCCGCCGCCCAGCACCACGCCGGTGACGATGGCGCACAGCAGGCAGTTGAGGACAACGCGGTTCAGGTTCTGGTACTTGCGTGCGCCCATGTTCTGGCTGGTAAAGGTCACCGCTGCCTGCGCAAAGGCGTTCATGGCGGTATAGACGAAGCCCTCCAGATTGGCGGAGGCCGAACTGCCTGCCACCACCGTGGAGCCGAAGGAGTTGATAGCCGACTGGATGACCACATTGGACAGGCTGAACACGGTGCTCTGCAGACCGGCAGGCAGGCCGATGAGCAAAATCTGCTTCAGGGCACCCATGTGGAAGCCCAGATGATGCAGATCCAGATGCAGAGCGCCCTCCTCCTTCATCAGCATCCGCGTCACCATGCAGGCAGAGACGGTCTGACTGATGATGGTAGCCAGTGCCACGCCTGCCACGCTCATGGAAAAGCCAATGACGAACACCAGATTCAGCACCACATTGATGAGACCTGCCGCCGCCAGACAGTACAGGGGACGCTTGGTGTCGCCCACGGCGCGCAGCAGTGCCGAGCTGAAGTTGTACAGCATGGTCATGGGCATTCCGATAAAATAGATTTTAAGGTACAGCGCAGAGAGATCGATCACATCCTCTGGGCAGCTCATCAGCTCCAGCAGGCCACGGGCCGCAAAGAACCCCACCACAGCCAGCAGCACGCCGCTGACAAGACCTAGCGTCACCGAGGTCTGCACCGTGTTCTGAACACCGCGCTCGTCCTTTGCACCAAAACAGCGTGCGGCCACCACGTTTGCGCCCAGCGAAAGCCCCACGAACAGATTCACCAGCAGATTGATGAGGGAGCCGTTGGAGCCCACTGCCGCCAGCGCGGTGCTGCCCGCAAAGCGGCCCACGACCACCACGTCTGCTGCGTTGAACAGCAGCTGCAGGATGCTGGAAGCTGCCAGCGGGATGGAGAACAGGATGATCTTTTGAAGCATCGGGCCGCTGGTCAGGTCAGCGGAGCGGCTTGTCTGAGCCATGAGAAAAGTGCCTCCTTTTTATCGTTTACGCGGGAGAAGCTGTTTTCTAAGCATTGCACACTGCTTAGGAGGACAGCATCTGAAATGTAAATATTTCGTAAATAAAGGGAACCGAAGGCATATTATAACGCGCAGCGCAGAAAAATACAAGTGGCACCGCCGAAAAAAGACAGCTTTTTCCGGCAATGTCACAGGAAAACGGCTTTTCAGTTCGATTCAAGCACCTTCCAGTGCTCCGGTGCGGCAAAATCGCTCGTCTCGCCGTCATCGGTGTACATCCGGCAGCGGGCGCTGCCGCTTTCGTCCGGGCAGGCCCACAGGGTCAGGCTGGTCTCGTCCAGCTGGGCGGTGCAGCTGACGGGTCTTGCCACCGGTACGGCATGGCCCGGACGGATGAACAGCAGGACCTCGTCCAGTGCACAGCGGACATAATGGTGCCCGGCGGGCAGAAGTTCGGTGTCATAGTCGTCCACACTGCGGATGCGGTAGAGCTTCATGGGCTCGGGCAGGTAGACATGGCGTCCGCTGGCGTTCTGGGTGTAGACGGGTGCCACCATCACACCCTCGCCCAGCAGCAGCTGGTCCTGTACCTCACGGGCGTCCGGGTCGGCGGGAAAGTCAAAGCCCAATGGCCGGAAGTAGCTGGTATTTTCCAGTGCCGCCTTCATGAACTCACTATAAAGGTAGGGCAGCAGGGCATACCGCAGCCGGAGCATCTTCCGCAGGGCGGGCAGCATGTCCACAAAACGGTAGTATTCCTGCATCCGGGAACCATCGGTAGAGTGATTGCGCATCAGCGGCGTGAATAGGCCGAACTCCAGCCAGCGCAGGGCCAGATCTGGCGTGGTATCGTAGGAAAAACCGCACAGGTCGGCACCGGTGTACAAAAAGCCGCAGAGCTGCACATTGGGCATCATCTGGATATTGGCCAGAAGCTGTGCCCATGTGGAAGCGTTGTCGCCCAGCCAGATACCGCCGTAGCGGTGGCTGCCGATGAAGCTGGAGCGGCTGTACAGCAAAGTGCGTCTGCCGGGGCGCAGGCTGGTAAAGGCTTCGCCTGCCGCGCGGGTCATATTGCCGCCGTAGAGGTTGTGCACCCTGTCATGGCGCACCCGTTGGCCATCCACATCGTGGTAGAAGCTGGCGTAGTCCGCGGGGGCGTTCATCAGGCCCAGCGCGCCGCCTACCACCTTGCCGAAGAATTCATCCTGCACGATGTTGTCCTTCCGGCTCAGTTCGTCCATGCTCTCAAAGAAAGCCTTGAGCCGCTCCGGCGAATAAAACAGCGCAGGTTCGTTCATATCATTCCAGAAGCCCTCGATGCCACAGTCGGTCAGTGCCTTGTACTGCCGGCCGAACCACTCCCGCACCTCCGGACGCAGGAAGTCCGCAAAGTAAGCCTTGCCGGGCCACACCGCCGCTATGAAGGGGGTGCCGTCGGATTTGGTGCAGAAGTAACCGTTTGCAAGGCCCTCGGCACAGACGGGGTTTGCCGGGTCGATGCGCACACCTGCATCGATGATGGGCACCAGCCGGATGCCCTGTGCCTTCAGTTCGGCGCTCAGGGCGGCAAGGTCCGGGAAGCGCTGTTTGTTTACGGTAAAATCCGCGTAGTCCTGCATATAATCGATGTCCATGCAGATCATATCCAGCGGCAGATCGTTCTCTTTGTACTGACGGGCCACCTCCCGCACGTCCTCAGCGGTTTTGTAGCCAAAGCGGCTCTGTGCCAGACCAAAGGCCCACTTGGGCGGGATATAGCTGCGGCCGATGAGCTGCCGGAACTGGCGGCTGATATCGTTCAGGTCGCCGCCGGTAATGAGGTAAAGCTCATAGTCCGGCTCTTCGGTAGAAAAGCGCAGGGTGTCGTATTCGGTGTAGCCGATATCGTAACGCACTTTGCCCGGGAAATCGATGAACACACCAAAGCATTCACAGCCCGCACCGCCATCAATGAGCAGAAAATTGTGCGCACCATAGTAGGAAAGCTTATCCTCGCTGTGGCGGGCTTCATCGGTGTTGTTGGTAACGTAGTGCCAGCCGCGCTTGTTGATGCCGCGCGGCATTTCGCCCAGACCGTACACGATGGCATCCGGAGCCATCCGGTATTCCCAGCCGCCTTTCTCAGCGGTGAGAAAGGGCACCGGCCCGGCGGAAACGGGAATGTCCTGCACCACACTGTCGGTGGGCAGGGGAGCGCCAAAACGGAAATGCTGGATCATAGGGGAACCTCCTTGTAGTATTCTTGCCCTCTCCGTCACGCCTTTCGGCGTGCCACCTCTCCCAAAGTGAGAGGCCTTGGCAGTACGGTAAACTTTCCGGTTTTGCCAAAGGCCCCATCTCCGAGGGGGCTGTTGAGCGAAAGCGAGACTGAGGGGAGTTGACTTCTCATTTTCTTTATCTTACGTCCTTCTGCCGCACAAAACAAGAGACAAAACCGGCGCTTTTCTGCAATAAAACCGGCAGAATGCAGCCAAATTATCAAAATACCGGCATCTGTTACGGGATACGATTGCAAATGGAGAGGGATGCTGGTATACTGGTAACGCTGTTCCAGGGTGTATCTGAAAACAAAGAAATAGACGATCTTTTCGACTTTTCAGGGACACTTTGGCAGAACAATGGCAAAAAATGGAGGAAGCTCATGTATCGTAATGGTATCAAGCGCCTGCTGGCGATCGTGCTGTCCCTGTGCGGCATGGTCTGCCTGTCATGGCTCTTTCTGATCCTGGCCGTGGCTATCAAGCTGGATTCGCCCGGCCCGGTGTTCTTCAAACAGAAACGTGTGGGCATTGGCAAAAAGCACTTTTACATTTTAAAGTTCCGCACCATGCGCATCGACACGCCCCACGATATGCCCACCCACCTGCTCCACGACCCGGACCAGTACATCACCCGGATGGGCCATTTCCTGCGCAAGACCAGTCTGGATGAACTGCCCCAGCTGTGGAACATCTTTGTGGGGGATATGGCGGTCATCGGCCCGCGGCCTGCGTTGTGGAACCAGTATGATCTGCTGGCCGAGCGCGACAAGTACCATGCCAACGATGTGCGCCCGGGCCTGACCGGCTGGGCACAGATCCATGGCCGCGATGAGCTGGAGATCGCGGAGAAGGCCAAGCTGGACGGCTGGTATGTGGAGCATCTGAGCTTTGGGCTGGATGTGAAATGCTTCTTCGGCACCATTGCGGCTGTGCTCAGGCACGACGGCGTGGTGGAGGGCGGCACGGGCACTCTGCACGAAGAAACAGGCAAAGAGAACCATTAAGAATAGCCGCCGCGTGCCGCAACCCGAATATTTTCAGTGGAAAAATATTTTTTTATTTGCAGTTCTGAAAAATCTGCGGATTTTCCAGAACTGCTTTTTCACAGAAAGGGTCGTGAACGGAAACTGCATTTTGCCTTGCGAACTCGAAATCGCCATATCTCTTGATTTATCCCCGGAAAAGCGTATAATAAAACAGTACACAAGACGTCAAAGGAGGATTCCTGTATTATGGAACGCACCTATATCAACGAGGCTCAAAAGGCCATCGGCGGCACGGTCAAGGTGCAGGGCTTTATCGAGAACCTGCGCAACAGCAAGTATATGGCCTTTATCGTGCTGAAGGATATTACCGGCAAACTGCAGATCACGGTGGAAAAGGAAGATCACCCCGATCTGGTGGATACCATCGATAAGCTCACCCCGGATTCCGTCATCACCGTCACCGGCAAGGTGATGGAGAACGACTACGTCAAGATGGGCGGCGTGGAGATGATCCCCGAGTCCATCGAGATCGAGAGCATTGCTGATGCACTGCCCATCGTCCGCAAGGAGATCGCAGCCACCAAGAAAAAGAAGGCTGTGGAGCGCTCCAGCATCGACCAGCGCATCGACTACCGCTGGATCGACCTGCGCACCGATGAGAACCAGCTGATGTTCAAGGCACAGAGCTGCTTCGTCAACGCCATGCGCAAGTTCCTGCTGGACCGTAACTTCATCGAGATCCACACCCCCAAGCTGATCGCTGCTGCCAGCGAGAGCGGCTCTGAGGTGTTCAAGGTGGATTACTTCGACCGCAATGCCTATCTGGCACAGAGCCCCCAGTTCTATAAGCAGATGGCTATGGCTGCCGGCTTTGAGCGCATCTTCGAGACCGGCCCCGTGTTCCGCGCAGAGAAGAGCTACACCAACAAGCACTCCACCGAGTTCTCCGGCTTCGATCTGGAGTTCAGCTACATCACTTCCTATAAAGACGTGATGAAGATGGAAGAGGAGCTGCTGACTGCCGGTCTGCAGGCCGTCAAGGACAACTACGGCGATCAGATCAAGGAGATGTTCGGTCAGGAAGTCATCGTGCCCACCACCCCGTTCCCGGTGGTCAAGCTGGCAGACCTGTACAAGGGCTTGGAAGAAGAGTTCGGCTATACCGTCGATGAGAGCGAGAAGGGCGACCTGACCACTGAGGCCGAGCGCCTGAGCTATGAGTGGGTGAAGAAGCACTACGGTCACGAGTTCCTCTTCATCACCGATTATTCCGCCGAGAAGCGTGCCTTCTACCACATGCGGGATGAGAACGGTGTGCCCCAGGGCTACGACCTGATCTGGCGTGGTGTTGAGATCACCACCGGTGCCCAGCGTGAGCACCGCTACGAGGTGCTGAAGAAGCAGGCTGAGGAAAAGGGTCTGGCCGAGGATGTCAAGTTCTATCTGGAGTTCTTCCAGTACGGCTGCCCGCCCCACGGCGGTTTCGGTCTGGGCATCGACCGCCTGACCATGCTGCTGTGCGGCCTGACCATCAAGGACGCCGAGTTCCTGTTCCGCGGCCCCAACCGTCTGACCCCGTAATTTCATAGGAACCATACCGAGAGCTGCTGTGCATTTTGCGCGGCAGCTCTCTTTTTGTTGGACGATTTAAAATGGCTCCGCTTCGCTCTGCCATTCTTAGCGGAAAATTATTTTTAGATTTTGGTCTAGCGGAATGCCTGCGGGCATTCTGCTAGACCATTTTCACAGATGGGGCTGTGACGGAAAACGGCTTTTGCATGGCATCAGTATCGATTGCAATAAAGAAGGTGTCCGGCTTTGCCAGAGGAAGTTCAGCCGTCCCCTTGGGAGAAGGGAAAGCATCCTCGCCCTCTCAGTCAAATCCTCTGGATTTGCCAGCTCCCCCGAAAGGGGGAGCTTCTGACGCATCCGCAAGGCTTGCATTTTATCTGGAAACTGCGCCGTTACTGCAAAAAGCTCCCCCTTCGGGGGAGCTGGCGAACGAATGTGAGCCTGAGAGGGTTCAGCATGCTGAAAGCAAACGAAAAAGCCTATTCCACAGCGCCGCGCTTTCGCAGAAAGCGGCGCTGTAAATGCTGTTTCCCTCTACGACCCCATCTGTGAAAAAGCAATTCAGGAAAATCCGCAGATTTTCCTGAATTGCAATTATAAAATAAATTTTCCGCTGAATATGCCCAGAGCAAGGCGGAGGGCATCTAAAATCGTTCCGGCATAATGCCCCGCCCTGTTTCATACGATACAACAAGCGGACCGGAAACCTGTCCGGTGCACAGCGCAAACGGGAAGGGGAGAGCAATTTGGCAAATCAGGAACAGAATGGCATCTGCCGTGAGATCGGCGCACGCACCGGCGGAGATATCTACATTGGGGTGGTGGGCCCGGTGCGCAGCGGCAAATCCACCTTCATCAAGCGTTTCATGGAGCAGCTGGTGCTGCCGGCCATCGGCCCGGCGGCAGCCCGGGAACGTGCCCGGGACGAGCTGCCGCAGTCGGCCGCGGGCCGTACCATCATGACCACCGAGCCGAAATTCATCCCGGAAACGGCCGTGCCCCTGCAATTGGAGGGCGGCGGCGAGTGCAGGGTGCGGCTCATCGACTGCGTGGGCTACATGGTGGAGGGGGCCATGGGACACGAGGAAAACGACAGGCCCCGCATGGTCAAGAGCCCATGGTTCGACCACGAGGTCCCCTTCGATCTTGCCGCCGAGACGGGCACCCGCAAGGTGATCTGTGAACATTCCACCATCGGCATCGTGGTCACCACCGACGGTTCGGTGAGCGACATCCCGCGGGAGGGCTATGCCAGAACCGAGAAGCGCATCGTGGAAGAACTGGATGCGCTGGGCAAGCCCTACATCATCCTGCTCAACAGCACTCACCCGGAAGCCCCGGAGACGAAGCAGCTGGCCGAGGGCATGGCCCGGGACTACGACCACACTGTTCTGCCGGTAAGCTGCGTGGATCTGGACGCGGAGGCACTTGGCAGCATCCTGCGGCAGGTCCTGTACGAATTTCCGGTGAGGGAGCTGGATTTTGCCCTGCCGCGCTGGGTCACGATGCTGGAAAACGGCCACTGGCTGCAGACGCAGGTGTATGAAGCCGCCATGCAGCTGGCAGAGAAGGTCTCCCGCATGAAGGATGTACCCTCCGGAACAAACGCACCTGCGCTGGAATGTGACGCGGTGCAGCGGTCGTCCATCAGCGGCATCGACCTTGCGGCCGGCAGCGTGCGCATCACGGTGGAGCTAAAACCGGAGATTTTTTATCAGGTGCTGAGCGAGCAGACCGGCCTTGCCATTGGTGATGAAGCGGGCCTGATGCCCTGCATCATGGAGCTGGCGCGGGCGAAGCGTGAGTACGAGAAGGTGCGCAGTGCCCTTGAGCAGGTGGAAGCCACCGGCTACGGCATTGTGATGCCTTCGGTCAGCGAGCTGAAGCTGGAACAGCCCCAGATCGTGCGGCAGGGGGCAAGCTATGGGGTCCGTCTGGAAGCCTGCGCGCCATCCATCCAGATGCTGAAGGCGACTATCCACACCGAACTCAGCCCCATCGTGGGCACCGAAAAGCAGAGCGAGGAGCTTGCCCGCAGCCTGCTGGCCGGTTTTGAGGACGACCCGGAGAAACTGTGGGAATCCAACATCTTTGGCAAGAGCCTGCACGAGCTGGTGAACGAGGGCCTGCAGAGCAAGCTGCTGCATATGCCGCAGGAGGCCCGCATCCGGCTGCAGGAAACGCTGGAACGGGTCATCAATGAGGGCTGTACCGGGCTCATCTGCATCCTGATTTGATTTTGTAGTTTGAATGGCCTCCGTTTCACTCTGGCCATGCTCAGCGGAATTATTTTTATATTCAAAAACCGGAAAAGTCTGCGGACTTTTCCGGTTTTTGGCTTTCACAGTAAAGGTCGTAAGGAAAAATGCAGTTTGAAATTTGGGTACTTCTCGTGAAAAAAGCGGTTTGGAGGTGTCCGCAGACACTTCCAAACCGCAAATAAAATCATGAAATTTCCGCTGTTTATGGCTAAAGCGTGCGCGGCGGCCATTCCAAATCGTTACTTCTCTTCTTCGGTCAGCTTGTTGATCAGCATCTGATAGATCTCGTTGCCCTTGAGGATGAACTGCTTTTTGATCAGGTCAGCCGAAAGGCGGTCGGGAGCCCCCAGCTCCAGACAGAACAGCTCTGCATCCAGCCCCTTCACGGTGCAGCGCACGGTGCAGTGACCGTCTGCCTTTTCGGTGATGCTGGCGCTGTACTTGGCCTCCTTGCGGGCCCAGGTCTGGCAGCGCAGCACAGCGGCCACAGCGCGTTCCCGCACACTGCGGGGCAGGTCGTAGGCAAGCTCCTGCGCGACCTTGCGGCCCTTATCGGTAATGGTGTAGCTGCCCTTTGTCAGGGTGACGAGCTGCTGCTTGGTGATATCGTCCAGACACGAGCCGATCTCAAAATAATTCACCAGAGCTTCTTCCATCAGGGCGTTTTCAATCTCCTGCCGGGCAATGGGTCCGGCATTTTTGACCAGATAGCACAGCAGCAGCCGGATCTCGGTGCTGCTGGTCAGCCCGCCGGGACGTACACCGGCGGTAAAAGCATCATTAGCGGCCATCGTTCCATACATCCCCCTTGCATTCCTTTCCTTTTATAGTATAAAGGGTTTCACGCCGGATTGCAAGCCGCAGCGGCAAAATCTGTCTCGATCCGCTTCGGGCTTTCCGGTGTGGAGTAGACCCACCGGTCAAGACGGCCCTCGGTGATGAAGTATTTCAGCTCGAACCGGTGGCGCTGGTTCAGGGAATGGTTCACGATCACCAGCTTGATCTTCATCTTTTCCGGCAGGATGTTCTTGATGTAGACGCTGACAGCCTGCCCGGGGGTCAGGTCGGCACAGCTCTCCGCAAGGCCGGCCAGATTGGGTGCGATCTCGATGAAGGTGCCGTATTCCTCCACGCTGCGCACGATGCCCACCACGGTCTCGCCCACGGTGAACCCGGCGGCGTTTTCCTCCCAGGTGCCCAGCAGCTCCCGGATGGTCAGCACAAAGCGGCCCTGCAGGTCCCGGCTCTTGATGGCGCATAGGATCTGCTGCCCCACGCTCACCCGGTCGGCAGGGGAGGAGATGCGGCTCACCGACATGCAGTCGATGGGCAGCAGGGCGCTGATGCCGCAGCCTACGTCACAAAAGGCACCAAAAGGTTCAATGTGGGTCACCGTGCAGGGCAGGATATCGCCGGGCTGCAGGGCGTCCAGATAGTCGGCCTTGCACATCCGCTGTGCCTCAGCACGGGAAAGCCGGTACACCGGCTGTCCGGTCTCGTCGGTGTCCAGCGACTCAATGACAAAGCAGGTGGGACGGCCTACCCGGGTCAGTACGGCAATGTCCCGCACGGTGCCGTTCTCGGCGCCGTCGGCGCACTGGGCAAAGGGCATCACGGCCTTCACTCCGCCCAGCTCAAACCGCAGCTGACGCTGGGTGTCAAAGGCCAGAGCGGTGGATTGCAGGATCTCGCGGCTGGCCATGGCGGCGCGCAGCTCGGCGGCGGTCATGCGGGCAGCAGAACGGTAGCTGCCTTCGGTACGATATGCATGCATCATCTTTCATTCCTCTTTCTGTTGTTTTTGGGAGCCGGACAGGTGCCGTCTGGGAAAGCCAGCTCCATTTCATTAAAACTTATGCATCTGCTATTGCGGATATTTGCATTTTATGTGGCTTTGCATTATACTATATTTGTATGCGCTGTGCCCGGCACACCGGGGGCGCACACACGCGCCGCCTGCCCACAGACGACTGAAAAAGGCAGGCAGAAGGGAGAAGCCAAGGTTATGGACATTGCTGTAGGCGATACCATCCTCACCCGCAAAAAGCACCCCTGCGGTGCGCAGAGCTTTGAAGTGCTGCGCGTCGGCATGGATTTCAAGATCCGGTGCACTGGCTGCGGGCATGAGGTGATGCTGCCGCGTGCTAAAATTGAAAAGAACATCAAAAAGGTGATAAAGCCCGGGCAGGTCTAGCGTCCGGCACAGCTCGCATGGGAAACGTATGCCTTTGCATGTGCGGGTCTGAGACGTGCCCTGCCGGGGCGTCCTGCTGCGCTGCAGATGCAGATTTGAGTTGTTAGGAGAACTGCCGGAATTATGCCGAACATGTTTACCCAAATGGATGCTGTCTGCCATCGCTTTGAGGAGCTTTCCGTTCGCCTGAACCAGCCGGATGCCGCTGCCGACCCTGCGCTGTTCCGCAAGCTGATGCGGGAGTATCACGACGCAGAGCCTGTTGTGCAGGCCTACCGGGAGTGGCAGACTGCACAGGATCATCTGGAACAGGCAAAAGCCCTGCTGGAAGAGTCTGGTGCTCTTGACTCGGACTTTAAACAGATGATACAGCAGGAAATCAGCGAAAAAAGTCAAGATGTGGAAAAACTGGAAAATAATCTCAAAATTATGCTGCTGCCCAAAGATGTGAACGATGGCAAAAATGTCATTGTGGAGATCCGCAGCGGCGCAGGCGGCGAGGAAGCGGCCCTGTTTGCCCACAGTCTGCTGCGCATGTACACCATGTATGTGCAAAGCAGGGGATGGAAGCTGGAAATGCTCAACCTGAACGAGACCGAGCTTGGCGGCGTGAAGGAAGCCATCTTCTCGGTGGATGGTGCCGGGGCCTACAACCGCCTCAAGTACGAGAGCGGTGTGCACCGGGTGCAGCGCGTGCCGGAGACCGAGACCCAGGGCCGCATCCACACCTCCACCGCCACGGTGGCCGTTATGCCGCAGGCCGAGGAAGTGGACTTTGCACTGGATCTGAAAGACCTGCGCATCGACACCTTCCGTTCCTCCGGCGCGGGCGGTCAGCACATCAACAAAACCTCCAGTGCCATCCGTGTGACACATATCCCCACCGGCACGGTGGTAGAATGCCAGAACGAGCGCAGCCAGTTCCAAAACAAGGATAAGGCACTGGAGATCCTGCGCAGCCGCCTGCTGGCACAGAAACAGAAACAGCAGCAGGACGCCATCAATTCGGAGCGGCAGGGGCAGGTGGGCACCGGTGACCGCAGCGAGAAGATCCGTACCTATAACTTTCCGCAGGACCGCTGCACCGACCACCGCATCGGCCTGACCGTGCACAATCTGGATAAGATCATGGACGGCAATCTGGACGATGTGATCGATGCGCTTGCCACCCGGGAACAGACCGAAAAGCTGCAGAAGCTCAACGAACAGCACTGAAATACAATTTCAAAATAATACGTTGTACTGCTGAAATATGCTGAAAAGCAAAAACACTTTACAGATAGAAAGAACGATGATCCGTATGGAATTTAAGACTGAAGTTTTATCCGCTGCAGAAGAAAAAAGCATTGAAAAAGCGGCCGCCCTGCTGCAGAAAGGCGAGCTGGTGGCGCTGCCCACCGAGACGGTTTACGGCATTGCCGCCGATGCACGCAACGGCGAGGCGGTCAAAAAGATCTTTGTGGCGAAGGGACGTCCGCAGGACAATCCCCTCATCGTCCATGTCACCGGCCCGGAAATGCTGCCCGGCCTTGTCAGCGAGGTGCCGGAGCGCGCCCAGCTGCTGATGGCGGCGTTCTGCCCCGGCCCGCTCACCATCATCATGCCCCGCGGCCCGGAGGTGGCAGCGGAGTGCTGTGCAGGTCTGGACACCGTGGGCATCCGGATGCCCAGCCACCCGGTGGCCCGTGCAGTCATTGAAAAGAGCGGCTGCGCCTTTGCCGCCCCCAGCGCCAATCTTTCCGGCAAGCCCAGCCCCACCAACGCGCAGGATGTGTTCACCGATATGGACGGCCGCCTGCCGCTGATTTTGGACGGCGGCGAGTGCGATGTGGGCGTGGAAAGCACCGTGGTGTCGGTGGTAGGCGAAAAGCCCACCCTGTTCCGCCCGGGCCACATCACGCTGGAAGACCTCGAGCGTGCCCTCGGTGAAGAGGTGGAGGTGTCCAAGGCCATCCTCGAAAAGCTGCCGGAGGGTGCTGTGGTGCGCAGCCCCGGCATGAAGTACAAGCACTATGCGCCCAAGGCAGATGTGACCCTGCTGGACGGCACCTTTGAGCAGTTCAAGGCATATGTGGACGCCCACGCTGACCAGAATCCCAGCTGCCTGTGCTTCACCGGCGAGGCAGAAAAGCTGGGTGTGCCCTGCGTGGAATATGGCCGCGAGGGGGACGGTGCCGATCAGGCAAAGCACATCTTCCGCTCTCTGCGTGCGCTGGATGAGCAGGGGGATGCGGTGGTCTACGCCCGCTGCCCCAGAAAAGACGGCCTTTCCATGGCGGTGTACAACCGCCTGATCCGCGCTGCGGCTTTCCGGGTGATCGAGTTATGATCTGTTTGGGAATCACCGGCCGCAGCGGCTGCGGAAAATCTACGGTCACGGCGGTGTTTTCGGCCCACGGCGTGCCGCTGGCCGACGCCGACCAAATCAGCCGCGAAATTTTGCTGCCCGGCTCGCCGCTGCTGCCAAAGCTGGCGCAGCGGTTTGGCGCGGACATTTTAAAACAGGACGGCACATTGGACCGCCGCCTGCTGGCCGACCGCGCTTTTGCCACCCCTGAGGGCAAAGCAGCGCTGGACAGCCTGACCCATCCGGAGATCGTCCGCCGCATCCGTGGGGCAAAGCAGGCGGCGCTGGATGGCGGAGCACCGCTGTTCGTGCTGGATGGTGCGGTCATCGTGGGGACTGCGGCACAGGCCGAGTGCGACCGCCTGTGCGTGGTCACGGCACCTTTTGAGACCAGTGTGGCCCGCATCGTGGCCCGGGACGGCATTTCGGCCGAAATGGCTGCCCGCCGCCTGAACGCACAGACGCCGGAAACCGTGCTCACCGCACAGGCAGACTACGTTCTGCGCAACGACGCAGACCTTGCACACCTGCAGGCTGCGGCTGAGGAGCTGTGTGGGAAGCTTCTGGCAGAAGGAGGTGCGGGAAAAGAGCTTTGAACGAACGATATAACGAACAAGATCCTGCACCGCAGTACGACCCGGAGGCGGCCCGCATTCGCCGCGCTCTCCGCGCCCAGAAGGCACGCCGCCGCAAAAAAATGCGCAGCCGCAGGCTGTTCCTGCTGGGCATGGCGCTGATCCTGCTGTTTGTGCTGGTGCCCAACTTGTGGGGCAGGGCAGAACGGCTTTTATACCCCCGCAAGTACGAAGCGCTGGTGGAGCAGTGGGCCGACACCTACGACCTTGACCCGCTTCTGGTGGATGCCTTCATCCGCACCGAAAGCGGCTTTGACCCGCAGGCCACCTCCACTGTGGATGCCCGGGGCCTGATGCAGATGACCGAGGAGACCTTTATCTGGCTGCGCAGCAAGATCGCACCGGACGAAGGCCTGCTCTTTGCAAATCTCTATGACCCGGAGACCAGCATCCGGTTCGGATGCTATTACCTGCACCTGTGCATGGAGCGCTACAACGGCGATGTTGCCACTGCTGCTGCCGCTTACCACAGCGGGTGGGGCACGGTGGATGCTCTTTTGCAGATGGAAGAGCACTCCGCAGACGGCGAGACCCTGCAGGGCTTCCCTTACAGCCAGATGAATCACTACGTAAAAAAGATCACTTTCTGCTATGCGGAATATCAGCGCATCTATGCAGGAAGCTGAGAGGAGATAAGAAAAATGAGCGAAAAACTTACCGCAAAGCAGGCTGCCGAACAGCTGCTTTATAAGCCGGAGTATGCTGCCGACAAGAGCACCGGCGTCAAGAAGGAAGCCGCAGCCTTTGCCGAGGGCTACAAGGCGTTTCTGAACGCCGCCAAAACCGAGCGCGAAGCGGCTGCCGTCAGCGAAAAAATGCTGCTGGAAGCCGGCTATGAGAAGTTCGAGCCGAAAAAGACCTATGCCCCCGGCCAGAAGATCTACTTTGTGCAGGAGCACAAGGCGGTGGTGGCCGCTACCATCGGCCAGAGATCTTTTGAGGAGGGTTTCCGGCTGGTCATTGCCCACATCGACAGCCCCCGGCTGGACCTGCGCCCGAATCCGCTGTACGAGGCCGACCATTTCAGTTATTTCAAGACCCACTACTACGGCGGCATCCGCAAGTATCAGTGGGGCACCATGCCGCTGGCCATCCACGGCGTGTTCACCCGTGCAGACGGTTCCAGCGTTTCGGTGTGCGTGGGTGAGGATGAGAGCGACCCCGTGTTCTGCATCACCGACCTGCTGCCCCATCTGGGTGCCGAGCAGAACGACCGCAAGCTCAGCGAGGGCATCAAGGCGGAAGAGCTGAACGTCCTCATCGGCTCCGATGCCGTGGAGGATGCCGACATCAAGGAAGCCGTCAAGCTCAACACCCTGATGCTGCTGCACGAAAAGTACGGCATCACCGAGCGGGATTTCACCCGTGCCGAGATCGAGGTGGTGCCCGCCTACAAGGCCCGGGACGTGGGCTTTGACCGCGCCATGGTGGGCGGCTACGGCCACGATGACCGGGTGGACGCCTATCCCGCACTGATGGCAGAGATCGAGACCAAAGACCCGGTGCACACCACTGTCTGCGTGCTGACCGATAAGGAAGAGATCGGCTCCGACGGCGTCACCGGCATGCAGAGCATGTATGTGTTCCACTTCATGCAGCTGCTGTGCCGCGCTGCCGGTCAGGACGATATCCTTGCTTTCCGCAACAGCGTCTGCCTGTCTGCGGACGTGACCGCTGCCTACGACCCGTCCTGGGCAGGTGCCTTTGAAAAGCAGAACGGCACCTACGCCGGCCGCGGCGTGGCATTCTTCAAGTATACCGGCAGCCGCGGCAAGAGCTCTGCCAGCGATGCCAACGCCGAGCTGGTAGGGGACATCACCCGCCTGCTGGACGCCAACGATGTGGCGTGGCAGATCGGTGAACTGGGCCGTCTGGATCTTGGCGGCGGCGGCACCATTGCCAAGTATGTGGCAAACCGGGGTATTCCTGTGCTGGACATCGGTGTGCCGGTGCTGTCCATGCACTCGCCCTTCGAGGTCATCCACAAGACCGACCTGTACATGGCCTACCGTACCTTCTCGCTGTTCTGCCAGAACGCGGACGAGTGATTTGAAAATGGCTCCGCGTGCGCTCTGCTATTCTTAGCGGAAAATCGTTTTAACTTGCAAAAAGGGAAGCGTCTGCGGACGCTTCCCTTTTGCTTTTTCACGAAGGAGCCGCAGAGAAAAAATGCAGCTATTCCGGTTGGCCCCTATTCGTGAAAGAGTGTTTGTCGCGGCCCGCAGGCCGCGACAAACACAAATAAAAATATTTTTCCTCTGAATATGGCCAGAGTGAAACGGAGGCCATTAAAATTGTTTACCCAATCGGCAGCGCTTCGGCCACCGTCAAAAACGCAAAACCCTGATCCGCATACCACCGGATGATGTCGGGCAGCGCCTCGGCGGTGGTGCGGGTGGTGGCGGAATCGTGCATCAGAACGATGCAGTTCGTCTGCTGCCCGGTCTCCCGCACCACATTGCGGTAAATGGTGTCCGCGCTTGGATGCCCGCCTACGGCGTCCTCGGCGCAGACGTTCCAGTCCACCCACTGCCAGCCCTTCTGCTCTACTTCGGCTTTCAACTGCTTCATCAGGCCTTTCCCGCCGTAGCGTCGGCTCACTGTGTTGGTGCTGCCGCCGGGGAACCGCAGATACCGGATGCTTTCTGCGTCCACATAGGGAGCAATGCGCTCCTTCAGCAGTACAATGTCCGCCCAGTAGGCTTCGCTGCTGCGGTAGATATCGCTGTACTCGTGGGAAGCAGAGTGCAGTGCGATCTGATGTCCGGCACTGACCGCTTCGGTGAGCAAGGGCAAATACTTTTCGTTGTGGCCGGTAGCCACCACAAAAAAGGTGGCGTGCACCCCTGCGGCGTTCAGGGCATTGAGCACATCCGGCGTGGTCTTGCTGGGGCCGTCATCAAAGGTCAGGCAGACCCACTTTTCCGGAAGAACAGGGGCAGCGGGCTCTGCCTGCACCGGAACAGAGATGGCAGGGGAGAGCACCGAGGTGTCCGGTACCGGGGTCAGATCCTGCGCCTGACATCCGGTGACAACCGGCGGCGCAGCAGATACAAACCCCATGATAAGGGCAAACAACATCATCGCCGCAACTCTGGCCCGCCTGCGCCGGGCAAGGTATTCTGATCGTTTCAAGGGCAAAACCTCCTTTGCCTGCATGGCTTGCTCTTATCAGAATATGAACGACGGTGGATTCTATGAAAGACAGGAACCCAAAGAAAAAGCCGGTGCGTGCAGCATCGGCTTTTAAGCAGGAAGATTATGGAACAACTTGTATCAATAAAAACGGTGGAACGCTGAATTGTGCGGGAACGACACTTACCCCACCCGCTGCCGTTTATCCAGCCGCATCTTATCGGCTATCATCGCGATGAACTCGCTGTTGGTGGGTTTTCCGCGCAGGTTATGGATGGTGTAGCCGAAGTAGCTGTTGAGGGTGTCCACGTCTCCCCGGTCCCATGCCACCTCGATGGCGTGGCGGATGGCGCGCTCCACCCGGCTGGCGGTGGTGCCGTTTTTCTTGGCGATTTCCGGGTAGAGGCGCTTGGTCACAGCGTTGATGTACTCCGGCTCGTTCATGGTGAGCAGGATGGCATCCCGCAGGAACTGGTAGCCCTTGATATGGGCAGGCACGCCGATCTGGTGCAGGATCTCGGTCACGGTCAGTTCATCGCTGTCCACGCTGGTGTGCAGGATGCGGTTTTCCGTCCCGAGCGCAACCTTGAGGACCCGGGCGGCAAGCACGGTCTCATCAAAGGGCTTTACAAAATAGTAGGAGAAGCCCTCATCCAGCAGTTCCTGAACCATTTCCTCGCTCTGGAAAGCGCCTGTCACGAAGAAGGAAGTGTGCCGTTCCCCGGCGGCATTGTAGCGCTGCTTGACTGCAAGGGCATCCAGTCCGGGCATAAAGGCGTCCAGCAGCACTACCTGCGGACGCACAGCCAGCATTTTCTGCAGCACCTTGTTGCCGTCCTTTTCCACGACGGTCACATCCACACCCTTCTGCTCCAGTGCCTCACGGCAGGCGGCCGTAATTTGTGCACCAGTGTCTGACATCAAAAATCTCACTTTGTCCATGGTTGTTTCCTCCAATGTGTGCAGTTCCCTTAACACCATGGATTTTACCATAATTTTCCAGAACTTTCAACGGTTTATATTGGTAAATTTTGGCAAAGAAAATCGAAACGCGCAAATTTTTTTGCAAATCAGCTTTATGGCTGCGCGTCATCGTCTGTTTTTTCAATGGAATGCACCTGTTTCAGCATGGTCTGCGCAAAAATGCCGTAGCCGCGTGTCGGGTCATTTACCAGTACGTGGGTCACGGCACCCACCAGCCTGCCGTTCTGCAGGATGGGGCTTCCGCTCATGCCCTGCACGATGCCGCCGGTCTTTGCCAGAAGCCTCCGGTCCGTCACATGCAGGATCATGTTGCGGTGCGGGTCGGCATCGTTTACCTTTTCAATGCGGATCTGGTAATGCTGGGGCGCTTCTCCGTCCACTGTGGTCCAGATCTCTGCATCGCCGGGCACGATCTCCTGCGCAAAAGCGATCTCTGCTTCCGGGCCGGAAAATACAGTGCGTGTCCGGCCATAGACCCCGGTCTCGCCGTTGATGCAGATACTGCCCAGCGCATGGGTGCTCAGAAAGCGGCCCTTCAGCTCACCCGGGCTGCCTACGGTGCCGCCGGTACACCCCACGATCTGGCAGGGGACGATCTCGCCGCTGCGCAGCGCAACGCTTTCGCCGGTATCACTGTCGCTGATGGGATGCCCCAGACCGGCAAACACCCCGGCATCGTTGTCCACAAAGGTCATGGTGCCTACGCCTGCGGAGGAATCACGCACCCACATCCCGGCGCGCCACTGCCCGGCGGTGTTGTCCCATGCGGGCGTGAGCTGAGTCTGGAACTGTTCACCCTCGCGGATATAGATCAGCCGCACCGGGGCGCCTGCTGCGGCTTCCAGTGCATCGTGCACCGCATCGTTGGTCTCGGTCAGAACGCCGTCCATACGCACCACGCGGTCACCCAGCCGGAGCCCGGCTTTCTTGGCGGGGTTTATGGTGCCTTCGGCCGTGTTCAGATCGGAAAAGCCCACGATGAGTGCGCCCTCTGAGAACATTTTGACTCCGAAAGGTGTGCCGCAGACTGTGACAGCAGGCCGGGTCTCCACAAGGGCGCGCACGGTTTTGATGGGCAGCCAGCCGCCCAGCGACAAAGTGACCTGATAGCTGCCCACAGCCTGCGTGCTGGCGGCATTGCGGGAGCCGGTGCTGCGCAGAGGCTCGATGAAGGAAAAGCGGGGCAGGGAAAGGGACTGCCCGGGCTCCAGCAGGATCTCAGAGGGCAGACTGTGCCAGAGCCATCCCAGCGCGGCCAGAATGGCAACCAGAAGATAAGCTGCCGCAATGCGGAAAAAGCGGCGGAGTTTTGCTCTGCGCATGGGGACCCCCTTCCGGCGTCGCAGAATGATACGACTGTCCGGCGATAGTATGCGCGGGAGCAGGTGAAAATATCAGTGCAGTGATTGACTTTTGTGCATGGAACTGATACTATATTAGAGCAGTTTCTTTAAAGTTGCACAAATACACATTTGCGGGTATGGTGGAATTGGCAGACGCGCAGGATTTAGGTTCCTGTGCCGCAAGGCGTGTGGGTTCGACCCCCACTACCCGCACTAAAAAGCACGCTGATACGTTTGTATTTGCGTGCTTTTTCTTTGCGCCATTTTGCAGGCAGCGCTGGGTTTTGTACTGTGTTTTTTTTTTTGAAAACACCAAAATATAAACAAAAAATCCTACGGACATTGCGATTTTCAACGCAAATCCGTAGGATTCTTGGAGCTACTGACCTGATTCGAACAGGCGACCTGCTCATTACGAGTGAGCTGCTCTACCAGCTGAGCCACAGTAGCACACAGGCCTGATAACGGAAAACATTTTATCATACTTCCGGAATACTGTCAAGGCCGGATTTTTGCGCCTGCAATGGTGCGAAAGATGCATTTGATAAAATAAAACTGCCCTTCGAGAAAAACTCAAAGAGCAGTCATGATATAAAGTGAAAAATTACTTGAACAGCTTGCGGCCGATCCAGATGCAGACGCAGGCACCCACAACGGACACGAGGATCTCGCCCACGATGCCGGTAGCACTCAGGCCGATCAGGCCGAACAGGATGCTGCCCACAAAGCCGCCCAGAATGCCCAGCACAATGTTGCGCAGGGTGGAAGTTTCGCTGCCCATGATGCGGCCCGCAATGTAACCGGCCAGTGCACCGACCAGCAGACTGAAGATGAAACCGAACATATCAATACCTCCTGAAATTTATGATCCTGCCGTCTGTGTATCGGATTGCTCCTGCGCATAGCGGCAGATGGCCTCCAAACAACAGTGTTCGCATTCCGGTTTGCGCGCATTGCACACAGCCCGGCCATGCATCACAAAACGATGACACAGATCGCTGCCTTCCTCGGGCGGGATGATCTTCCACAGGGCCATTTCTACTTTCTGCGGCTCCTTGATGCCGTCCACAAGGCCGATCCTGTTGCACAGCCGGATGCAGTGGGTATCTGTCACGATGGCTGGCTTGCCAAACACATCGCCCATGATGAGGTTTGCGCTCTTGCGGCCCACGCCGGGCAGAGCCAGCAGTTCTTCAAAAGTGGCGGGGACCTGACAATCGTATTTGTCCCGCAGCATCCGCATACAGGCGGAGATATCCCGCGCTTTGGAGTGCCCAAGGCCGCAGGGTTTCACAATGGCTTCGATGTCCTCCGGTTCTGCGGCAGCCAGTGCGGCTACACTGGGGTATTTGGCGAACAGGTCCTCGACCACGATATTCACGCGGGCATCCGTACACTGCGCGGCCAGCCGGACACTGACAAGCAGCTGCCATGCATGGGCGTAGTCCAAGGTGCATCCGGCATCCGGATACTCTTTTTTCAGACGGTCAATGACCTCCAATGCCAGAGCCTTCCTGGCGGTAAGATCCTCCGGCACTTTTTGGCGAACAGACATTGTTCCACCTCCTTTGACAAAAAGCTAAGATGATAATACCATGTTTTGCATTTTTTGTAAACTGCAGCCGGGGATTATCTGAGAATGATTTTCAGATAAAGTATTGCTCTCGCCGCATAAATGCGATATACTATAGAAAAATACCGGGTTCTTTGCCCGGTATGGGAGGAGGGAACACGATGAACGAACCATTGGCGCAGCGCCTGCGGCCCAAAACTCTGGCAGACGTCTGTGGCCAGCAGCATCTGCTGGCACCGGACAGGGTGTTCCGCCGTACCATCGAAAGCGGACGTATCCCCAATATGATCTTCTATGGCCCATCCGGCACGGGCAAGACCACCGTGGCCCGCATCATTGCAGAAAACAGCGGTATGACGCTGCACAAGCTGAACGGCACATCCTGCGGTACAGGGGACATCAAGGCGGTGCTCAAGGACATCGGTACGCTGGCGGGAGCGGGCGGCATCCTGCTGTATCTGGACGAGATCCAGTATCTGAACAAAAAGCAGCAGCAGAGCCTGCTGGAATGCATTGAGGACGGCTCGGTGACGCTGATTGCATCCACCACCGAAAATCCGTACTTCTACATTTATAATGCGCTGCTGTCCCGGTGCACGGTGTTCGAGTTCAAGGCCCTGTCTGCAGCGGATGTGGAGCGCGGTCTGCACAATGCGGTGAAAAAGCTCTCGGGAGACGGGGAACCGGAGCTTGATATGGACGAGGATGCCTGTGCCTACCTTGCAGAGAGCGCAGGCGGCGATCTGCGCAAAGCACTGGGCTGTCTGGATTTTGCGGTAACGGCGGCACCCATCGAGGACGGAAAAAAGCACATCACGCTGGAAATGATCCGGCAGGTCACCCGCCGCACAGCCATGCGCTATGACCGGGAGGGCGACGACCACTATGATATCGTGTCAGCCTACCAGAAGTCCATGCGCGGCTCCGACCCGGATGCGGCGCTGCACTATCTGGCCCGTCTGCTGGAAGCAGGCGACCTGCCCTCGGCCTGCCGCCGTCTGATGGTGTGCGCCTGTGAGGATGTGGGCCTTGCCTACCCGCAGATCATCCCCATCGTGAAGGCAGCGGTGGATGCCGCCAATATGGTGGGCCTGCCGGAGGCGCGGCTTCCGCTGGCAGACGCCGTTGTTCTGGTGGCCACCAGTCCCAAATCCAACAGTGCTCACGATGCCATCAATGCAGCCATTGCGGATGTGCAGGCGGGCCGCACCGGGCCTATCCCGCGCCAGCTGCAGAACAAACACTATGATGGTGAGGATGCACTGGTGAAGGGCCAAAACTACAAATACGCCCACGACTACGATCATCACTGGGTGGCACAGCAATACCTGCCGGATGCGATCAAAGATGTGAAATACTATACCTTTGGCGACAACAAAAATGAGCAGGCTGCCCGGGCCTACTGGGCAAAGATCAAGGGCGAAGAAAACGTCTGAACAAGACTTTTTGTATGAGGAGAAAGCAAAGGAGAAGTTATGCGATATTCCAAACAGCGCGAGCTGGTCATGCAGACCGTACAGGCCCTGTGCGACCACCCCACCGCCGAGGAAATTTATGATGCTGCGGTCAAGGAGTGCCCGGGCCTGAGCCTTGGCACCGTGTACCGCAACCTGAACAGTCTTGTGGATGCGGGCCGGGTGCGCCGGGTCTCCATCCCGGGCAAGGCAGACCGCTTTGACCACACGCTGCCCTGGCACAGCCACCTGTACTGCACGGTATGCGGCAGCGTGACCGACGCCGAGGTGGACGAAGAACAGGTGATGAAGCTGGTCAGGAACCAGAAGGGCTGCGTGCAGGACTGCGCTGTGGTGCTCATTGGCGTGTGCGAAGCCTGCTGTGAGGCACAGATGCAGGAAAATATGCAGTGACCTTTGGGAAAATTGCGCACTACCCCTTGCCCGAAACGCGCAAAGAGCGTATACTAAAGAGAGCTTTCTGCAAAGGCAGAAAAAAGAGTTTCGCCGTGCGGGGAGAAGCTTCCCGGCGGAGAAGGATGGTTTGATTGGAATACATTAGTTTTGAACATAATAACATCGCCGCTGAGCTGGTAAAGCAGGCCTATGATACGCCGCCGCTGGCTTTTGTGCACAGCTATGGCTGCCAGCAGAACGTGAACGACGGCGAGCGGATCAAGGGCGTGCTGATGGACATCGGCTATGGCCTGTGCGATAAGCCCGAGGACGCCGACCTGATCCTCTTCAACACCTGCGCCGTGCGTGAGCATGCCGAGCAGCGTGTGTTCGGCAACGTAGGTGCCCTGAAGGGACTCAAGGAAAAAAAGCATGACCTCATCATCGGCCTGTGCGGCTGCATGGCGAACCAGAAGCATGTGGTGGAAAAGCTGCGTAAGAGCTACCCTTACGTCGATCTCGTGTTTGGCGTGGATGGCATCGACACCCTGCCGCAGCTCATTGCCCAGAAGCTACAGAAGCACAAGCGTGTGCTGATGGAGCCCGCCCAGCGCCCGGTCATCGTGGAGAATATCCCCATCCGGCGTGAGAGTGAGTTCCGCGCATGGCTGCCCATCATGTACGGCTGCGACAACTTCTGCACCTACTGCATCGTGCCCTATGTGCGCGGCCGCGAAAAGAGCCGCAAGCCCGGCGATATCCTTGCCGAGTTCCGCGGTCTTGTGGAGGCAGGCTATAAGGAGATCACATTGCTGGGGCAGAACGTCAACAGCTACGGCAAGGGTCTGGAAGAAAAGGTGGACTTTTCCGATCTGCTCAACCTGCTGTGCACGGTGCCCGGCGATTACCACATCCGCTTTATGACCAGCCACCCCAAGGATGCCAGCCACAAGCTGATCGACACCATTGCCGCCCAGCCGAAGCTGTGCAGGCACCTGCATCTGCCGGTGCAGTGCGGCTCGGATGAACTGCTGAAGAAGATGAACCGCCACTACACCGTGGAGCAGTATCTTGAGCTCATCGAATATGCCCGCAAAACGGTGCCCGGCATCACCTTTTCCAGCGACATCATCGTTGGCTTCCCCGGCGAGACCGAGGAGGATTTTGTCAAGACGCTGGAGCTGGTGCAGAAGGTGGGCTATATGCAGCTGTTCACCTTTATCTATTCCAAACGCACCGGCACCAAGGCTGCCGAAATGCCCGATCCCACCCCCCGCAAGGAAAAGACCGACCGCATGACCCGCCTGCTCAAGCTGCAGGACGAGATCGCCATGTCGCTGGTCAAGGCGCAGGTGGGCCAGACCGTGAAGGTGCTGGTGGAGGGCTTCGGACGCAGTGAGGGAAGCCTTTCCGGCCGGCTGGATAACAACCTGACCGTAGAATTTGCCGCAGATGCTTCCCTGATGGGCAGCTATGCCAACGTACATCTCACGGGCGCACGGGCGACTGTGCTGCTGGGTGAGCTTGCCTGAGTGATTCCGGGGCAGTGCCCCTGAACGTATAAATAAGAAGGAGACCATTCAAATGGATTGCATTGATCTTTTCAAGCGCGCAGCCGTTGCGCTGCAGACCGATAGCCGCTACCTCGTTCTGGATCAGACCCGCAAGGCAAACGATAAGGACGAAGAGCTGCAGAACATGATCGGCGAGTTCAACCTCGCCCGCATGGATCTGAACAACGAGATCGGCAAGAGCGAGCGCAACGATGCCCGCATCGCCGAGCTGAACGAGAAGGTGAACAACCTGTACGGCCAGATCATGGGCAACGAAGGCATGGTGGCTTACAACGAGGCCAAGCGCGACTGCGAGAACCTTGTGAACTATATTGATGCCATCATCAACACTGCCATGAATGGCGGCGACCCCATGACGGTACAGGAGCCTTCTGCTTCCTGCACCGGCAGCTGTTCCACCTGCGGCGGCTGCCACTGAGAAGTTCATTTCATAACGCATGAACACCGGTGTGCCGGTGCTTCTTTCCGGCAAAACAGCCGCAGCCTGATTTTTGGCAGGCTGACGAGGAATGCGGGATGAAAACGACTTTCGAGCCAAAAACTTCGACAGAACGCGGCTGTGCAAAACAGACCGCGTTTTGTTTGCCGCAGCGGTTACAAGCCGCAAACTATGCACAGAACGGGAGAGGGAAATAACATGGCAGAGCTGTCGCCCATGATGCAGCAATATCTTGAGATCAAAAAACAGCATAAAGACGAAATTCTCTTTTACCGCATCGGTGACTTTTACGAGATGTTCTACGATGATGCCCTCACGGCATCCAAAGAGCTGGATCTGACCCTGACCGGCAAGCAGTGCGGTCAGGCCGAGCGTGCGCCCATGTGCGGTGTGCCCTTCCACAGCTACGAAGGCTATGTGGCCCGGCTGATCGCCAAGGGTTACAAGGTGGCTATCTGTGAGCAGGTGGAGGACCCGGCCAAAGCCAAGGGCCTTGTCAAGCGGGACATCATCCGTGTGGTCACGCCCGGCACGGTCATTGAGAGCAGCATGCTGCAGGACGACCGCAATAACTACATTGCCAGCATCTTCCTCAAGGGGAAAAAAGCCGGTTTGTGCTTTGCAGATGTCTCCACCGGCACGGCGCATATCACCGAGCTGAACGCGGATAAAACGGCACCGGCTGTGATCACAGAGCTGTGTCGCTATCATCCCAGCGAAGTTCTGATGAATCCGGGCCTTCTGGACTGCCGCGAGGTGACGGCGTACATCAAAAAGAACATGACCTGTTCGGTGGAGCTGATCGAAGAGGAACGCTATGCGCCGGGCCTTGTGGCGGCATCGCTGGAAAATCAGTTTGGCCGCGACTGGACGCAGACCACCGGCATTGCCGCCGACGGCCTTGTGCGCTTTGCCATGGCAGCGCTTCTGGAATACCTCCACGATACCCAGATCAAGGGCGTCGAGCGTCTGAAAACGGTCATCAGCTACAACAAGGCGCAGTTCATGCGGCTCTCGCCGGTGACACGCGCCAATCTGGAACTGACCGAGACCCTGCGCGGCCGCGAAAAGCGGGGGACACTGCTCTGGGTGCTGGATAAGACCAGTACCTCCATGGGCAAGCGTATGCTGCGCAGCTGGATCGAACAGCCGCTTGTTTCCAGCGCACTCATCAACCACCGCCTGAACGCTGTGGAAAGTCTGGTAAAGCAGACCATGGCCCGGGGCGATCTTGTGGAAGAGCTGCACTACATTGCGGATATGGAACGCCTGATGACCCGAACGGTCTATGGCTCTGCCACACCCAAGGAGATCTATACGCTGGCCCAGACCTGCGACCGTCTGCCCGGTCTGCGCAGGCAGGCTGAAGCCTGCAGCTGCCCGGAGCTTTCCGAGCTGGCAGCACAGATCGACCCGTTGGAGGATATCAAGGCCCGCATCTATGCGGCGGTGGACCCGGAAGCGCCTTCCACCCTCAAGGATGGTGGGGTCATTGCCAAAGGCTACCATGCCGAGGTGGACGAGCTGCGCTCCATCCGCGACAACACCAAGGGCGTTCTGGCGCAGCTGGAAGCCCGTCTGCGGCAGGAAACCGGCATCCCCAAGCTGAAGATCGGCTATAACCATGTGTTTGGCTACTATATCGAGGTCAGCAATTCCTACAAGGCGCAGGTGCCGGAGACCTATATCCGAAAGCAGACCCTGACCAGCGGCGAGCGCTACATCACGCAGGAACTCAAGGAGCTGGAAAGCAAGATCTTAGGTGCGCACGAGCGGCTGATCACGCTGGAACACCGCCTGTTCAGCGAATTGCTGGAAAGCATCAGCGCTCAGCTGGACCGCATCCAGCGCACGGCAAACGCGGTTGCAGAGCTGGATGTTCTCACTGCACTGGCGCAGGCGGCGGCAGAAAACAACTATTGCCGCCCCGTTGTGGATGACAGTGACGAGCTGACCATCACGGAGGGCCGTCACCCTGTGGTAGAGCAGATGCTCAAGGGCAGCCTGTTTGTGCCCAACGACACCACCCTCAACTGCACTACCGACCGTTGCCTGATCATCACCGGACCCAACATGGCGGGTAAATCCACGTATATGCGTCAGAATGCACTGATTGCGCTGATGGCGCAGATCGGTTCCTTCGTGCCGGCATCCAGCTGTCATGTGGGCGTGGTGGACGCCATCTTCACCCGCATCGGTGCGTCGGACGATCTGTCTGCCGGTCAGTCCACCTTTATGGTGGAGATGACCGAGGTGGCAGAGATCCTGAAAAATGCCACCTCCAGAAGCCTTGTGGTGCTGGACGAGATCGGCCGCGGCACCTCCACCTTTGACGGCATGAGCATCGCCCGTGCGGTGGTGGAGCATATTTCGGACCCGGCCAAGGGGCTTGGCTGCAAGACCCTGTTTGCCACCCACTACCACGAGCTGACCGAGCTGGAAGGCAGCGTGGACGGCGTAAAAAACTACAATATTGCGGTGAAAAAACGCGGCGAGGACATCACCTTCCTGCGCCGCATCGTGCGCGGCCCTGCAGATGACAGCTACGGCATTGAGGTGGCAAAGCTGGCAGGCCTGCCCGGCAGCGTGACCCGCCGCGCCCACGAGGTGCTGCGTGCGCTGGAAGCTGCTGCTCCCAAAAACAAGGTGGAGCAGATGGATTTTGACGCATTGCAGGAGTACAACTCTCCGGCGGTTCCCAGTGAGATGATGGAAAAGCTGGAAGCACTGGATGTGGAAACGCTGACCCCCATTGAAGCACTGAACTTCCTCTACGAGCTGAAAAAGACCCTGAAGGGCAGCCTGAACAGTTGATAGCCTGCCCGAAAAAACCATAAGGAGGGAACACCATGGCAGTGATCCATGTTCTGGATAAGCACACCGCCGAACTGATCGCCGCTGGCGAGGTGGTCGAGCGGCCTGCGTCAGTGGTCAAGGAGCTGCTGGAAAACTCCATCGATGCCGGAGCTGCGCAGGTGACGGTCAGCATTGAATCCGGCGGCGTCAAGCTGATCGAGATCAGCGATAACGGCACCGGCATTGAGGCGGAATACATTTCCACGGCGTTTATCCGCCATGCCACCAGCAAGATCGAAAAGCCGGATGATTTGAACAGCATTCACACGCTGGGCTTCCGCGGCGAAGCACTGGCATCCATTGCCAGCGTGGCGCGCGTGGAGCTGACCACCCGCACCGAGGCAGACGAGTTTGCCACCGTCTACCGCATCGAGGGCGGGGAAGAGATCTCCCGGGAGCCGGGTGCCCGTGCGGTGGGTACTACCATCCGGGTGAAGGATCTGTTCTACAACACCCCCGCCCGCATGAAGTTCCTCAAAAAGGACTCTTCCGAGGGCACCTTTGTGGCGGATACGATCGCCCATGTGGCCCTCAGCCACCCGGAGGTCAGTGTCAAATTCATCCGGGAGGGCAAGCTGCAGTATGTCACCCCCGGCGACGGTCAGCTGCGCAGCGCGGCCTATGCGGTTCTGGGCCGGGAGTTCAGCCGGGACCTCATCGAGCTGAAAAATCAGGAGGGTGTGTACCGCATCACCGGCCTGATCACCCCGCCCAAAAGCTGCCGCGCCAGCCGGAGTATGCAGCATTTTTACATCAATGGCCGCTATGTGCGCAACCGCACCATGATGGCTGGCATGGAGATGGCCTTCAAGGGCACCATGATGCAGGGCAAGTTCCCGGGCGGCATCCTTCTGCTGGAAATGCCGGCAGACCTTGTGGATGTCAACGTCCATCCGGCAAAGGTGGAAGTGCGTTTTGCCCGGGAAAATGATATTTTTGATGTGGTCTACCACGCCGTCAAGCTGGCACTGGCTCAGCCCGGCACCGGCGAACGGCTTTTCACCTTTGATGCAGATGAAAAGTCTGAAAATGAAAAAACAATCGATAAAAAGATTGAAAACAGTGTAAAGAAAAATAACTTTACAGGACTTTCCGCCATCATTCCCGGGCAGGCGGACCCGGGCACCCTGCCGCAGCAGCGCTGGGAACCGGCAAAAACGGAGGAACGGCCCGC
The DNA here is from genome assembly GCF_048320955.1 of Faecalibacterium sp. 9. Classification (NCBI taxonomy): domain Bacteria; kingdom Bacillati; phylum Bacillota; class Clostridia; order Eubacteriales; family Oscillospiraceae; genus Faecalibacterium; species Faecalibacterium sp. 9. Next base: position 498,361 of record NZ_JBLWGB010000002.1, on the reverse strand, counting down.
TCTGCGGCCGGAGCCGGTAGGAAAAGCCGCGCCGACCGCTGCGCCCCGCTGGCAGAGCGGCACGCAGAATGCTCCCATGCTGGACCCCTTCGTGACGCTGCACAGTCCGGAAGCGGAAAACCCCCGGACGGCAGAACCCTTCCGCGCTGCAGCCAGCGAGGCACAGCTGGACGTAGAGCCGGAACTGGCTGGACAAGAGAATGCAAAAATCCATGTGGCGCAGGATCACATGGCGGCATGGGATGCAGTGTCTGCGGTACAGGAAAACAAGGCAGCGCCTTCCGCGCCGGAGAGCCCGGATGGACCGGCAGAGCAAAAGCGTACCGCTGCTGCATGTCCGGCAGAAGAACTGTCGGCGGAAGCAGCAGAGCCGGAGCAGCTGAACTTTGACCCGACAGCCGGTCAGCCGGAGCCGCTGCACTATGTGGGTGAGGTGTTTAAGACCTACATCCTTGCAGAGCGCGGAGACGAGCTGTGCCTGATCGATAAGCATGCTGCCCATGAACGCCAGCTCTATGAGAAGCTGGCGGCCAGCTACGGCAATGTGCCCGGCCAGCTGTTGCTGGAGCCTGCTGCCATCGATCTGTCGGCAGAGGAAAAGCAGGCGCTGCTGGACAACATTCCGCTGCTGGAAAATGCAGGACTGGAAATTGCAGATTTTGGCGGGAACACGGTCGTGCTGCGGGCGGTGCCTGCAGATGTGGAGCCGCAGAATGCAGAAAGCCTGCTGGTGGAGATCGCAAATAAGCTGCTCAAGGGCGGCCATGATGCGCTGAATGAGCACACCGAGTGGGTGCTGCATTCCATCTCCTGCCGTGCAGCCATCAAAGCGGGGGATAAGTCCTCGCCGCAGGAGCTGCTGGCGCTGGCCGAAAAAATCCTTTCCGGCGAGGTGCCGCCCTTCTGCCCGCACGGACGCCCCTGCGTACTGAAATTGACCCGAAAGGAGCTGGAAAAGCAGTTTGGACGCATCGTGTAAACATCCGGTCGTAGCCGTTGTGGGTCCCACTGCCACAGGCAAAACCGCTCTCGGCGTGGCGCTGGCAAGGCATTTTTCCGGCGAGGTCATCAGCTGCGATTCCATGCAGATCTATCAGGGGCTGGACGTCGGCACCGCAAAGGTGACGCCGGAGGAGACCTGCGGCGTCCCGCACCACGGCGTGGACATCCTGCCGCCGGACAAGACTTTCAGTGTGGCAGATTTTACGGCTATGGCTGCAGCGCTGGAACAGGAGATCTCGGCACGGGGAAATCTGCCCATTCTCGTGGGCGGCACGGGCCTGTATGTCCAGAGCTTTCTGTACGGGGTGCGCTTTGCCGAGGAGAAAACGCCTGCCGGCCTGCGGGAGCAGCTGGCGGCGGAGCTTGCCGAAAAAGGCGGTGCGGCCATGTACGAAGAGCTGCGCCGGGCCGACCCGGAAGCCGCAGCGGCCATCCATCCGAACAATCAGGTGCGCGTGCTGCGCGCACTGGAACATTACCGCGCTACGGGCAGGCGTCTCAGCGAACAGAAGGCAGATTCCCTTCCGCAGGAACGACCCTACCGCAGCCTGATCCTGGGACTGGATTTCCCGGACCGTGCGGCCCTTTACCGCCGCATCGATCTGCGGGTGGACAAGATGCTGGAAGCGGGCCTTCTGGCAGAGGCAGAGTACGTCTGGCGCAGCCGCGAACGCTTCCGCACGGCGGCGCAGGCCATTGGCTATAAGGAATTCTTCCCGTATTTTGAAGGTACGGCTCCGCTGGAAGCCTGTACAGATAAACTCAAGCAGGCGTCCCGCAACTATGCCAAGCGCCAGCTGACATGGTTCCGTCATATGGACGGTGTGGTCTGGCTGGATGCCGGTGCACCGGATGCGGCGGAGACTGCCATCCATCAAGTGAGTGAATTTTTATCGAAAGGGTGATCGATATGCCGGACGAGACCCGGAAGGAGGGCCGTGCATCCCATGGATTTGCCACGCTGGCAGGGGTGCTGATCGCATTTCTGCTGCTGGCTGCAGGGTATGTGCTCTATCAGGCCATGCATGTCCTGTTCCCGCAGAATGTCTATGAAACGGCACTGCCTGCGGTCATTTCGGATACCGTGGATGCAGACGGCGTGCTGCTGTTTGACGAAAGCTATGTGGCAGGCAGCGGAAACCTTGGATATCTTGCGGCGGACGGTGAGCGCGTTTCCGCAGGCACTGCGGTGGCAGAGATCTACAGCAATGCATCGCAGGCCGCGCTGCGCCAGCAGCTGACCCAGCTGAATGACCAGATCGATCTGCTGCAGAGATCCCAGAACACGGCAGCCCTGCAGCTGGACAGCCTTTTAAAAGAACGCGCTGGCGCACTGTATGATCTGCTGGATACACTGGATGACGGCGACTACGAGGCAGTGGATGATGACTCCAATGCCTATCAGCTTGCACAGAACAAGCTCTGGGTCGTCACCGGTGATGCTGCAAACTTTACCGATCAGATCACGGCTCTGGTCCAGCAGGCCCAGAGCGTGCAGGCTCAGCTGGGCAGTCCCACCCAGATCGCTGCGCCGCAGACCGGTTACTTTGTACGGGCTTCCGGCAGCGGCAGACTCAATGCCGGCGCGGACGACATCCTTGCACTGAGTGCGCAGGAGCTGCAGGGCTATCTGGATTCCGACCCGGTGATCGCACTGGATGGCTGCGCCGGTAAGATCGTAGCCGGTTTTACATGGCGCTATGTGGGCGTGTGCAGCGCAAAGCAGGGAGAAAAGCTGCTGGGGCAGGACGGCAAGCCGCTGCGCTCTGCGGTGGAGATCAGCTTTCCGGGACGGATGGAAAACGGCCTGAAGGCGACCGTTGCCGAAGTGAGCATTGATGCGGACAGCGGCCTTGCACGCTTTGTGCTCACCTGCAACTCCATCAACGGGGATGTGCTGTGCCTGAACCGGGCTGCCGCACGGATCTCGGTAGGGGAGCACAGCGGCCTGCGGGTGCCTGCAGCAGCGGTGCACTATCTGAAGGAGGACGGGACCGAGGCCGAGACACAGGGCGAGAACTATGTTCCCGGCGTTTACGTCAAGCTTGGCAACATCGCGCGCTTCTGCCGGATCGACCCGGTGGATGCAGACCATCCGCTGATCACAGACGGCGATTACATCCTTGTTTTGCCCGAAGGGACCGAGGGTTCGGTCAGCAAGGTGAGGCTTTATGACGAAATAATCGTCTCCGGACAAAATTTGTATGACGGAAAGCTTTTGTAGTTATTGACATCTGAGGCAAAAAATCCGATAATAGATAAAGCTATTCTTTGCATTCTTTTGCAGAGAACGCCAGGCAGCACCAAGCTGCCGGAATGAAAGGAGCAGATTGTATGTCTTTTCTTGACAGCATCAAGAAGGGTCTGTTTGACCAGGAAGACGATTATGAGGACCAGTACATCGACGATGGTCCCCAGATGGTGAACAATAATAACGGCGTCGGTCTCGGTGCGGACGACGAAGCTGAGGAACATACCGAGGGCACCAAGAAGAACGGCAAGGTGGTCAACATCAATGCCACCACTCAGCTCAAGGTGGTGCTGGTAAAGCCGGAGCGCTTTGAGGATGCAAGCACCATTGCCGACCATCTGAACAACAAGCGCACGGTCGTGCTCAATCTGGAGTCTACCAACAAGGAAGTCTCCCGCCGTCTGGTGGACTTTTTGTCCGGTGTTGCCTATGCCAACAACGGCCAGATCAAGCGGGTGGCCAACAGCACCTTTATCATCACACCGTATAATGTAGACATCATGGGTGATCTGCTGGACGAGCTGGAGAACAATGGCGCGTTCTATTGATCCGCAGCCCAAAGCCGTGCGCGGGTTCATTCCCGCACGCACGGATGAAGAACGCTATCTCATGCGGCATATCGAGGATCTGGCCCGCACGGCCTTTTCCCGGGAGATCGCACGGTACTCCGGTTTTCTGAGCGACCGTGAGCAGGATCTTGCCCGTGCAGCGCTGGGGCGTGCGGACATAGAGGAAGGCTTCCGCTTTGAGGGCGGCTGGCCGCAGGCGGAACGCCGGATCCTCTGTCTGGAACCCGAGTACAGCTATGGGGAAAACCCCATCCGCTGCGTGCGGCTGCAATGCCGGGCTCTGCCCGGGGCCGCGCTGCCCGCGCACAAGGACTATCTGGGCAGCCTGATGGGTCTGGAACTGAAGCGCGAAGCGCTGGGAGACATCGTTCTGCCGGAGGATCAGCCGGGCACAGCTTATGTGTTTGCGCTGGAACCGGCAGCACAGCTCATCTGCCGGGAGCTGTTTCAGGCCGGGCACACCGAGCTGACCACTGAGCTGCTGGAACCGGACGAGATACCGTCCTTCCCGCAGGCCCGGCGCGAGCTGCGCAGCGCTACCGTGTCGTCTCTGCGGCTGGACGCTGTGCTTGCGGCCATGCTGCGGTGCAGCCGGGGGCAGGCGTGTGAGCTGATCGCGGCCGGCAGGGTGGAGATCAACCATCTGCCTGCCGAAAAACCCCATGCGCCGGTGTATGAGGGTGATGTTTTTACCGTGCGGGGCAAGGGCCGCTTTGGCCTGACGGCACTGCCCGGAAAAAGCAAAAAAGACCGGTCGATCATCGAATTTTTTCAATATTAAAAGCAACGGGAGGAAATGACTATGCTGACTCCGCAGGATGTCCGTTCTGTGCAATTTGAAAAAAACCTCCGCGGCTACCGCACAGAGGACGTGGATCGTTTTCTGGACAAGGTGGAAGAACAGCTGCAGGAGGACGATGCACAGGCGGAACAGCTTCGCAAGCAGATTGCGGATCTGACTGCTGAAAACCAGAAGCTGCACGAGGAGCTGAAGAGCTTTGAGGCAGACGGTGAAATGCTCAAGAGTGCATTGATCAATGCGCAGCGCATGGGTGAGAACGTCATCCGTGAAGCAAACCAGAAGGCGGAAGAGATCATCCATCGTGCAAATCTGCGCGGTGATGATATCATCCGCGATGCCAACGAACTGCTGCAGAAGGCCAACGACCGTGCAGATGAGATCGAGAACGAGGCAAACGAGAAGCGCCTTGCAGAAGAGCGCGAGTATGACCGTGTGCGTCTGGAAGTGACCCGCTTCAAGTCCGATGTGCTCAATCTGTACCGCAGCCATGTGGAGTCGCTGAGCCGCCTGCCGGAGTTCCAGAAGGAAACGCCCGCACAGGAAGCTGCCGACGCAGAGCCTGCAGCCGACGAAGCCGAACCTGCGGCTGCCGCTCAGCTGCAGGCCGCAGATGTGCAGCCTGAGGCAGAGCCTGTTCCGGCTGCAGAAGAAGATGCAGAATCTGCCGCCTCTGCTGAAGATGACAGCGAGGCGGCTGACAGCAGCGAGGATTTCTGGGCAAAGGACGAAAGCCAGCTCAAGCTGGACCCTCCGCCCGCGCCTCCTGCTGATTTTAAGCCGGACGAGCCGGACTACGATGCTTTTCAGGGCGTCAAGTTCAGCGAGTAAGGCGACCCCATAAGGAAATATAGAGGAGAGTGTAAACCATTGGCTAAGAACAAATCGCAGTACGATAGTACTCTGAACCTGCCCAAGACCCTGTTTGAAATGCGTGCCGGCCTGCCCAAGAAGGAGCCGGTCATGCTCAAGGATTGGGACGACAACGACCTGTACAATCAGCTCATGAAGCACAACGAGGGCAAGCCGCAGTTCATCCTGCACGACGGCCCTCCGTACGCAAACGGCAATATCCATATGGGTACTGCCCTGAACAAGATCATCAAGGATATCATTATCCGCGACAAGAACATGGAGGGCTTCCAGGCTCCCTACGTGCCCGGCTTTGATACCCACGGCCTGCCCATCGAGCTGAAGGCTCTGTCCTCCGTCGGTGATAAGAAAAAGGACATTTCCAAGCTGGAACTGCGCCAGATCTGCGAAAAGTTTGCTACCGAGCACATCGATATCATGAGCGACCAGTTCAAGCGTCTGGGCGTTATCGGCGATTTCGAGCATCCGTATCTGACCCTGAAGCCTGAGTTTGAGGCACGCCAGATCGAGATCTTTGGCGAGATGGCCAAGAAGGGCTACATCTACAAGGGCCTGAAGCCTGTGTACTGGTGCCCGGACTGCCGCACGGCTCTGGCAGAGGCCGAGATCGAGTACGGCGAGGACGACTGCGATTCCATCTTCGTGCGTTTCCACGTCTCTCAGGACCCCAACGGTGTGCTGGCAAAGCACGGCATCCCGATGGACAAGACCTACTTCGTCATCTGGACTACCACCACATGGACTCTGCCCGCCAACGAGGCGATCTGCCTGAACGGCCAGTTCGAGTACTCCTTCGTCAAGATCGGCGATGAGTTCCACATCATGGCCACCGAGCTGGTCAAGAGCGTCATGGACGCCTGCCACATCGAGAACTACGAGATCGTGGGCGAGCCGGTCCCCGGTACCGAGTTCGAGCTGATGCGCTACAACCACGTCTACCTGCCCAAGGAAGGCTGGGTCATTCTGGGCGATCACGTCACGCTGGAAAGCGGTTCCGGCTGCGTCCATACCGCAGGCGGCCACGGCGTGGACGACTTCAACGTCTGCCAGAAGTATCCGCAGGTTCCCATCACCGTGCCCGTGGACGATGGCGGCTATCTGACCGAGCTGGCCGGCAAGTATGCGGGTCAGCGCGTGTGGGCTGCCAATAAGACCATTCTGGCCGATTTGACCGAGTCCGGCGCTGTCATGGGTCAGGTGCACATCAAGCATCAGTACCCGCACTGCTGGCGCTGCCATCACCCCATCATCTTCCGTGCAACGGAACAGTGGTTCTGCTCCATCGCAAAGTTCCGTGAGGACGTCTACAAGGCCATCGACACCGTTACCTGGATGCCGGACTGGGGCCATGACCGCATGAAGGGCATGGTGCGCGACCGCAACGACTGGTGCATCAGCCGCCAGCGCACCTGGGGCGTGCCCATCCCCGCATTCTACTGCAAGAAGTGCGGCACCTACCACATCACCGATGCCACCATCAAGGCTGTCAGCGACCTGTTCCGCAAGGAAGGTTCCGATGCATGGTATAAGTACGAAGCCGAGCAGATCATCCCTGCAGGCGAAGTGTGCGAAAAGTGCGGTGCTTCCGAGTGGACCAAGGACACCGACATCATGGACGTCTGGTTCGACTCCGGCTCCACCCACGCCGCTGTGCTGGAGGAGCGTCCGGAACTGCGTTTCCCCGCCGATATGTATATGGAGGGCGGCGACCAGTTCCGCGGCTGGTTCCAGTCCAGCCTGCTGACCAGCGTTGCAAGCAAGGGCTGCGCACCCTATAAGTCTGTTCTGTGCCACGGCTGGGTCGTGGACGAGCAGGGCAAGCAGATGCACAAGAGCGCCGGCAACGGCGTGGAGCCCAGCGAGATCATCAAGGACTACGGCGCTGATATCATCCGCCTGTGGGTGGCTTCTTCCGACTACACCGTGGATGTGCGTGCCGGCAAGAACATCTTCAAGCAGCTGAGCGAGGCTTACCGCAAGATCCGCAACACCGCCCGCTTCATTCTGGGCAATCTGGACGGCTTTGATCCCAACACCGACTGTGTGGCTGACGACCAGCTGCAGGAGATCGACCGCTGGGCACTGGCTGCTCTGGATGACCTGATGGTCAACACCAGCGCAGGCTACGCTGTGTACGACTTCAACAAGGTCTATCATGCAGTATACAACTTCTGCGTTGTTGCAATGTCCAACTTCTATCTGGATGTGACCAAGGACCGCCTGTACTGCACCAACGGCGCAGGCCGCAAGGCTGCTCAGACCACCATGTACAAGATCCTAGTGGCTCTGGACAAGATCATTGCGCCCATCCTGTGCTTCACCAGCCAGGAGATCTGGGACTTCATGCCCAAGACCGAGGGCATGAACAAGTACGTTGTCTTTGAGGAGATGCCCAAGGCTGGCCAGTATGCCGCCGATGAAGCCTTCAAGGCAAAGTGGGCTCAGCTGATCGCCGTCCGTGACGAGGTGAAGAAGGTTCTGGAGCAGGCCCGTGCCGAAAAGGTCATCGGTGCTTCTCTGGAGGCTGCCGTCACCCTGTACTGCAATGACGCGGTGTATGATCTGCTGAACAGCATCCCCATGGACGAGCTGGCCGACCTGATGATCGTCTCTCAGGTAGAGCTGGTCAAGGGCGAAGGCGGCGCTGCAAGCGCTGTTGAAGGTCTGGGCGTTGCTGCTGCACATGCCACCGGCGAAAAGTGCGAGCGCTGCTGGAAGTATTCTTCTTCCATCGGCAGCCATGCCGCACATCCCACCCTGTGCGCACGCTGCGCCAGCGTTGTGGAAGCCTAAGCGTTCCGCATAAAACAATGTTTTAAAGGGCGGCGCTCCCTTATACCGGGGAGCGCCGTTTTTTATACTGAATGATTTTGGGAGTATCCTATGGCATATGTTGTTTTTAATCTGCTCGCGGCTGCGGCACTCATTGGCATCGATCAGGCCATCAAGCTGTGGGCCACAAATGTGCTGCAGCCGGTGGGAGCCATGCCGCTGATCCCCCATGTGGTGGAGCTGCGGTTCGTGCTCAACCCGGGCATGGCGTTCAGTCTGCTCAGCGGCAAGCAGCTGTTCCTCATCATCGCTACCAGCATAGCGCTGATCCTTGTGGCCTACGGGCTGTTCTTTCGCAGCCGCGGCAGATACCTGCAGCAGGCTGCGCTGCTGCTGATCCTTGCCGGTGGTATCGGCAACCTGATCGACCGTGTGCTCAACGGCGTGGTGGTGGACTACATCAATCTGCTGTTCATGCAGTTTGCGGTGTTCAATTTTGCGGATATCTGCGTGTGCGTGGGTGTGGGTCTCTGGGTGCTGGAGATCTTTCTGGAAGAGCTGCACGGCGGCGCAAAGGAGCAGTGAGCCATGGAGCAGCGTGAATTTGTGGTGGAGCAGGAAACGGCAGGCCAGCGCATCGACCGCTTTCTCAGCGGCGAGGATACCGGCCTTTCCCGGTCTGCTCTGCAGGCGCTGGTGGCCGACGGTCATGTGCTGTGCAACGGCAGGCAGGTGGCCAAGAGCCTGAAGCTCAAGGCAGGGGACACCATTCTGCTGGAGATCCCGGACGCAAAGCCCATCGAGGCCGTGCCGCAGGACATCCCGCTGGAGATCGTCTATGAGGACGAGCATCTGCTGGTGGTCAACAAGCCCAAGGGCATGGTGGTGCACCCGGCTCCCGGCAACCCGGACGGCACACTGGTGAATGCACTGCTGTGGCACTGCAAGGGAAGCCTGTCCGGCATCGGCGGCGAGATCCGCCCCGGCATCGTGCACCGCATCGATAAGGACACCAGCGGCCTGCTGGTGGTGGCAAAGGACGATGCAACCCACATCGGCCTTTCCCAGCAGATGGCGGTGCACAGTGTGGAGCGCGCGTATCGCACCATCGTGTACGGCGGCTTTGCACAGGATGAGGGCTTTGTGGAGTCCAATCTTGGCCGCAGCAAAACCGACCGCAAAAAAATGGCAGTCTACCCGGCCAGCGAGCCCCACACCAAATATGCCTACACCGGTTATCAGGTGCTGGAACGGCTGAACAACTTCACCATGCTGGAATGCCGCCTGAAGACCGGCCGCACCCACCAGATCCGAGTGCACATGGCGTCCATCCAGCACCCGGTGGCAGGCGACCCGGTCTACGGCCCGCACAACTGCATCACCAGCCTGCACGGGCAGTGCCTGCACGCAAAAACACTGGGGTTCATCCACCCCATTACCGGCGAACAGCTGCGCTTTGACTCGGAACTGCCGGAATACTTCACTCATTTTCTTGCAACGCTCAGGAGGGGAACCCTATGAACCAGCTGGACCAAAGGCTTGTATTGTGTGATCTGGATCACCTGCTGCTGGGAGCGGATGGAAACCTGACGCAGGTTGTGCGGGACGTGCTGCAGCTGTTCGTCCGCCGCGGCGGCCGTTTTACGGTGTTCTCGCAGCGCACGCCCCGGGCAGTGCGCTCCATTCTGGGCAGTGTGCGGCTCAATGCCCCTGCGCTGGTGTGCGGCGGCGCGATGGCCTACCATTTTGCCGATGGCACCAGCCGGACGCTGTGCAGCTTTGCCGGGCAGGACGCCGATCTGTTCACCCGCCTGCCGGACGCAGCAGGCGTGGGCGTCGCTTTGCAGATGACCGATGGCACCACCCGGGTGCTGCGCATGAGTGAGGCGCTGGAACGCCATCTGCGGCAGGAGTGGACCCCCTATCTGCTGGCAAATGCAGCGGATATCAAGGGGGAAGAAGTGCTGCGGGTGCTGCTGTATCAGGACAGCAAGGCCGTGCCCATGATCTCGCTGCTGGAAAAATCGCTGGGGGATCGCACAGCGGTGCTGCTGGGCGAGCGTGCCGCAGCAGATACCCTGATCCTGACGCCCAGAACCGTTTCCGGCCACGAAATGCTGGATGCTGTGTGTATGCCGGTGGGCATCAATCCGGAGGATGTTCTGGTGCTGGCGGGCGGCATGTCCATGCTGGAGCTGGTGCGCAATGCCAGCCAGAGCGTGGCGGCGGCAGATGCGCCGCCAGAGCTGCGTCTTGCTGCGCAAAAGGTCACCCTGACCGATGCTGCGGCAGGCTCTGCGGTGGAAGTGCTGTACCGTATGGTACGGGATGCTGAAAATTTAGCGTAAAATTTGTGCAAGGCTTCTGCATATTCTTTCGCAGAAGCCTTTCTTTTTGGGGGAAAGTCAGGTACAATGAAAGAAACACATCTGCCGGAGTCCCAAAAACGGGAGGCGGTTTTTATCTGCCTCTCGGTAGCTGCAGTGATCCTGTGCGCAGCGCTGGCGTTTTATTTTGCCGTGCCGCTGCAGGACGCTGCGGTTCAGCCGCTGCCGGATACAGCAGGGCTGGAACAGCACATACTGGTGGATCTGAACACAGCCGGGCTTTCTGCACTGTGCACCCTGCCGGGCGTAGGAGAAAGCCGGGCCAGAGCCATTCTGGAATACCGGGAGCAGAACGGCCCGTTTGCACGGGTGGAGGATGCAGCCTGCGTTCCGGGCCTGACGCAGACTGTGGTGGATTCCTGGAAAGGGCAGGCAACCGTGAGCTGAGCCGCAAGGCAGCTGGAAAAGGGGAATACTATGAGTGACGATACCATTTTTATCAACCGGGAACTGAGCTGGCTGGATTTTAATCAGCGCGTTCTTGCATTGGGCAAAGATAAAAATGTTCCGCTTGCAGAACGGGTCAAGTTTCTTGCGATCTATGGCTCGAATCTGGACGAATTTTTCATGGTGCGCGTGGGTTCTCTGCAGGAGCGCGCCAATCTGGAACAGGAACAGGGCAAAAAGGTCAAGAGGGAAAACAAGACCAACATGTCCGCGGCGGAACAGCTGACTGCCATCATGCCCAAAACGGCACAGCTGCAGGAAGAATGCGACAAATACTACGCAAAGGCGCTGGAAGCGCTGGCGGAATGCGGTTATCGCAAGGTGGACTTTAACCATCTGACCAAGGAAGAGGAGCATTTCTGGAAAAAATATTTCCAGACCGAGCTGTTCCCCATCCTCAGCCCGCAGATCGTGGATAACCGCCATCCGTTCCCGTTCCTGCGCAACCAGGAGATCTATCTGGGCGTACTGCTCAGGGAAAAGCACCCTGCAGGGCAGAGTCTGGGCATCATCCCCATTTCCAGCCAGATGGAACGGATGCACATTGTAAAAAAAGATGACGAGACGCTGTTTGCCCTCACCGAGGAGCTGGTGCTGCATTTTGCGGCCAGCATTTTTGGCAAGGATGCCATTCAGGAAAAGTGCCTGTTCCGCGTGACCCGCAATGCGGACATCGACGTGAAAGAGGGCATGATGGATCACGATATCGATTACCGTGAGATCATGTCCGATCTGCTCAAGCGCCGCCGCAAGCTGGCGGCTGTGCGTTTGCAGATCACAACGGCATCTGCCCCGGAGGTGGAACGCCTGCTGTGCAACCGCCTTGTGCTGACCCATAAGCGGGTGTTCGTGCAGAAAAGCCCGCTGGATCTGAGCTTCTTCTATAAGCTCACCGGCAGGATCGAGGCAGACGGACATCCGGAGCTGTTCTACCCGGCGGCACGGCCCATGCTGCCGCCGCCGCAGTACGATCTTGCCGCCGAGGTGCAGAAGCATGATGTGCTGCTCAGCTACCCGTACCAGTCTATCCGGCCCTTCATTGCCATGCTCAAAAAGGCGGCACATGACCCGGAGGTCATTTCCATCAAGATGACCCTCTACCGTATGGCGCGGGAATCCCAGATCGTGCAGGCGTTGATGGAAGCGGCTGAAAACGGCAAGGAAGTGGTGGCTCTGGTGGAGCTGCGCGCCCGCTTTGATGAACAGAACAACATTGACTGGTCCAAGCAGCTGGAAGGAGCAGGCTGCACCGTTATCTATGGCTTTGATGATTACAAGGTGCACTCCAAGCTGACCCTCATCACCCGCAAGGGCGCACAGGGCTACTCCTACATCACCCAGATCGGCACCGGCAACTACAACGAAAAAACCAGTGAGCTGTACACCGATTATTCCTTTATCACGGCCGATCCCGTCATTGGCGAGGAAGCATCCAACGTATTCCAGAACCTTGCCGTACAGCGCCTGACCGAGGACAGCAGCAAGATGCTGGTGGCACCGCTGCGGTTCAAGAGCGTGCTTCTGGAAGAAATGGATCACCTGATTGCCGCCGCCCGCATGGGCCGTCCGGCGTCCATGATCCTGAAGAACAACTCCATCAGCGACCGCGACATCATCCTGAAGCTGCAGGAAGCCAGCTGTGCCGGTGTGCGCATCGACATGATCGTGCGCGGCATCTGTTGTGTGCGTGCAGAGGTGCCCGGCAAGACCGAAAACCTGCACATCCGCAGCCTTGTGGGCCGTTATCTGGAGCATGGCCGCATTTACAGTTTCTTTGATGGAGTGCACACCCGCGTTTATATTGCTTCCGGCGACTTCCTCACCCGCAACACGGAGTGCCGCGTGGAGGTGGGCGTCCGGGTGGATGACCCGGTGCTGGTGCAGAAGCTCACCGATATTCTGCAGCTGCAGCTGAGGGATAACGTCAATGCCCGGGAGATGCGCCCGGATGGCAGCTACCAGAAGGTGAAGCCTGCCGAGGGCGAAGCACCGGTCAACGGCCAGATGGATATGTATGAGCTGCTTCGGGATGACTGGACTGGAAAAGTTCCTGCCTGTGAAAAAACGGCACCGGCGGCTGTGGAGGCTCCGACGGCACCGTTGACTGCAGAAGCTCCCGCTGCAGAACCGTCTGCAGCGGAACCGGAGGCAAAGGCGGTGGAGTTCCCTGTACAGAAGCAGGAACCGCAAAAGGCTCCCGAATCGCCGGCACCCATCCATCTGGATGCGGCCCCGAAACCGGAGGAACGCGATCACTTTGACGAATTGGAACAGATGGTGAACCGCAAAAAACCGGCACCCCGGCCTGCTTCTGTGCCAAAGCCGGCAAAACCGGCCATCGCTGAAGCGCCTGCGCAGAAGAGCCGCCTGAAGCAGTTCCTGAACCTTTTCAAGTTCCGCAGATAACAGCACTGCAAGACCCGGCAGGGAAAAGCCCCGCCGGGTCTTTTTGAACCGCCGCCTGCATACAGTGGACTACAGCGGAAAGGGGAAACGGTATGCAGACAAAGCGGAGCGGACGAGCAGGATGGCGCATAAAACACGCAAAATATGGGAAGAAATCGGCCCTTTTCCGGGCGGCGGCCCTGCTGGGAGTGCTGCTTTGCGTTAGACTGGTGCTCCCGGCACGGGCACAGTCGAAAACGGAGGATGCCTTTTGCTTTCCGCTGGAGACCACACAGTGGCGCATTTCGGACGGATACGGCTGGCGGGAGGACCCCTTTACGGGCAAACGGGCATTCCACAAGGGCATCGACCTTGCCTGCGCCGAGGGCACCGGCATCCTTGCGGTGCAGGGCGGCACCGTGCTCCGCACAAAGCGAAGTGACAGCTATGGCAGCTGCATGGAGCTTCTGCTTGCGGATGGAACGGCGGCGGTGTATGCCCATCTGCAGTATATCTATGTCCGTCCGGGCGAAGCCGTAGAGGCCGGGCGGCTCCTCGGCACGGCAGGGCAGAGCGGCCGGGCCACCGGGGCACACCTGCATTTTGAGTTGTATCGTCAGGGCGAAGCCTGTGACCCGGCAGATGCACTGGGCCTTTCGCATGAAGCATCCTGATGCCCTGCGGCTGGGGCCTCTGGTGTTCCGGGACCCGGTGCTGCTGTGCGGTTCCCTGTATTTTCTGCTGTACTTCGATGCCAGCGGCTTTCTGCGGCTGGGCCTGCTGGCGGCGTTCCTGCACGAGTGCGGGCACATTCTGGCGTATTGTGCGCTGCTGCGCCGCTTTCCGGTCATTGAGGTGACCATGACCGGCTTTTGTATGCGGATGGACGCTCCGGCCCGGGGCCTTTCACCGGGGCGGCTCTTCTGGCTGGCTGCTGCAGGCCCGGCAGTCAATTTCATGCTGGCAGGCATCTGGGCGCTGCGGCTGGAACAGGAACTGACCATCCGCGGCAGTGCCTTCTGGGCGGCAAATCTGCTGACCGGGGGATTCAATCTGCTGCCCGTTCCTCCGCTGGATGGGGCGCAGCTGGCGTCCTGCCTGTGCGAAATGCGGCGTGCAGGCAAAAAGTTTAAGGGAAATGATTGAAAAAACAGCTCATTTCGGGTACAATAAAATGACGTGTAAAAATGGACTGTTTATTGGAGGACTCGATGTTTGATCCCAAACTGAAAGAAGCACTGGGACGGGTACAGAAGCCCGGCCGTTATACCGGCGGAGAACCCGGCAGTGTATATAAGGACAAAGAAAAAGTGGATGTCCGCTTTGCGTTCTGCTTTCCGGACACCTATGAGGTAGGCATGTCCTTCCTCGGCGAAAAGATTCTCTATGAGCTGCTCAACCGCCGCGAAAACTGGTGGTGTGAGCGCGCTTTCATGCCATGGCTGGACATGAAGGCCGAAATGGAACGTCTTGGCCTGCCGCTCTACACCATGGAGAGCAAGGACCCGCTCACCGCCTTTGACGCAGTGGGCTTCACCCTGCAGTACGAGCTGTCCTATACCAACATTCTGGCCATGCTGGATCTGGCAGGCATCCCGTTCTATTCCAAAGACCGTGACGAACGCTGGCCGCTGATCGTGGCGGGCGGCCCCTGTGCCTGCAATGCGGAGCCGATCGCGGACTTTTTTGATGTGATCCAGCTGGGCGAGGGCGAAAACCAGCTGCCCGGCATCTGTGCCGAGATCGAAAAGGCCAAAAAAGAGGGCGGCGTCTCCAAAAAGGAGCTGCTGCTGCGCATCGCAAAGATCCCCGGCGTCTATATCCCGGCATTCTACGATGTGGAGTATTACGAGGATGGCCGGGTCAAGGCCATCATCCCCAACGAGCCGGGCATCCCGGCGCGCATTACCAAGGCCATCATCAAGGACCTGAACGAGTTTGCCCCGCCCACGAATTTCGTGGTGCCCATGGTGGGTGCCATTCAGGATCGCGCCAGCATCGAGGTGCTGCGCGGCTGTGTGCGCGGCTGCCGCTTCTGTCAGGCGGGTTTTCTGTACCGCCCCATGCGCCAGCGTGACGCGGGCCTTCTGAACAGGGCGGCGCAGGAGCTGTGCGCCAACACCGGCTATGAGGAGCTGAGCCTTTCCAGCCTGTCCACCTCTGACCACGGACAGCTGGAAGAGCTGCTGGATGATCTGAACGAGTGGGCACCTAGGGAGCATGTCAGCCTGTCGCTGCCGAGCCTGCGTGTGGACAACTTCTCCCAGAGCCTCATTGAAAAAACCACCAAGGTGCGCAAGAGCGGCCTGACCTTCGCCGCCGAAGCCGGCACCCAGCGTCTGCGCAATGTCATCAACAAGAATGTCACATGGGATGAGATCGAAAAGACCTGCACCATTGCATTCAATGCGGGCTACACCTCGGTCAAGCTCTACTTCATGATGGGCCTGCCCACCGAGACCATGGAGGACATTGAGGGCATCGCAGAGACGGCGCAGAAGGTGGTCGATCTTTACTACTCTTTGCCCAAGCGCGGCAAGGGAAAGGGCGTTCAGGTGACGATCAGCTGTGCCTGCTTTGTGCCCAAGCCCCATACTCCCTTTGAGTTTGTGCCCATGGATACGGCCGAGACCCTGCAGGCCAAGCAGAAGCATCTGCTGGAAAGCGTGCGCAGCCGCAAGATCAAGGTGAACTATCACGACAGCACCACCAGCTTTCTGGAGGGCGTGTTTGCCAAGGGCGACCGCCGCCTTGCCCCGGTCATTGTGGAAGCCTACAAGCGCGGCTGCTACTTTGACGGCTGGGAAGAGTGCTTCAAGTACGACACATGGCTGCAGACCTTTGCCGATCTGGGCATCGACCCGGCGTTCTATTGCCAGCGGCCCATCGGTCTGGACGAGGTAACGCCCTGGTCCCACATGGATTACGGCGTCACCCACGAATATCTGGTGCGGGAGTACCAAAAGGCGCTTGCCGCCCAGACCACCCAGCCCTGCAACCGTGCCTGCCACGGCTGCGGCGCAAATCATCTGTTAGGAGGTCCCTGCTTTGATTACAGTCAGAATCTCGTTTGAGAAAAAGAATGAGGCCTCCTACATCTCCCTGCTGGACCTGCAGCGGGTGATGCAGCGGGTGCTCAAGCGCAGCGGCCTGCCGGTGTGGCATACGCTGGGCTTCAACCCCCACATCTATATGACCTTTGCCTGCCCGCTTTCGCTGGGGCAGGAGAGCGAGTGCGAGTGCGTGGACGTCAAGACCGAAGCGGAAGCCCCGGATTTTGAGCAGTGGAAAGCGGCCCTCAATGCCATCATGCCCGCAGGCATCGTGATCACGCACGTTGGCCCGGTGCAGATGAAGGCGGACCTCATTGCCTACGCATGCTATCGCATCACCTACCCGGCGGCAGCGGCTGCGGCGCTGGATCAGTACAATGCGCTGGAAAGCGCTCCGGTGGAAAAGCACGGCAAAAAAGGCAACAAGATCATTGAGCTGAAGGATCACATCCCGCAGGTGGAGTACACCACGGAGGGGGACAGCCTGCACATTGATCTGTGCATGCCGGCCGCACAGGAACTGAACCTGAACCCTTCGCTGCTCACCGGTTTTCTGGAGGAAAAATTCGGTCTGCCTGCCGTCAGCGCCAACATCCTGCGCAAAAAGTTTTTGACGGCAGACAAGCAGCTGTTTGTCTGATTGGAGCGTGAAAGACCGTCTGTTGGGCAAAACAGAAAATTTTTGCATTTATTTTAGTCAGAACGCTTGCATTCACGCAGGTTTTGTGATATCCTATTTAGGCGTTAGTGTCCGCTGAGACCACAGCGGGGTTAATGACAATATCATTAAACGGGCGGTCCTCTGACGGCAAGGTGCCGTGCATGAACGTCTAAAAACAAATGGAGGATTCAAAAATGGACGCACTGAAGATTATTTCTGAAGGCAGCATCAAGGCTGAAAAGCCCCAGTTCAACGTTGGCGACACCGTCCGCGTTGATGTTCGTATCAAGGAAGGCGACCGTGAGCGTATCCAGGCCTTTGAGGGCACTGTGATCGCAAAGAAGCACGGCGGCGTTGCTGAGACCTTTACCGTTCGCCGCGTTGCTTACGGTGTCGGCATCGAGCGTGTCTTCCCCATCAACAGCCCCTTCGTTGAGAAGGTCACCGTTGTCCGCAAGGGCAAGGTTCGCCGCGCAAAGCTGTTCTACCTGCGTGGCCGTACCGGCAAGGCTGCCAAGGTCAAGAGCGATATTTGATCATCCCCGATTTGAAACGGGAGAAAAGGGACAACCTCGTTGTCCCTTTTTTCTTTATCAAAAATTTGAAAAAACTGTGCGGCCGACAGGTGATCTGGCTTGCAGAAAGCCTGTCGGCTGCGGTATAATCGGGTCAGCAGTGTAAAACCAGAAGGTGAGGTGTACCGGATATGGAAAAACAGGAACAGACAAAGCCCGTGCGCGGGCAGAATCTGCTGGAATGGTACGAGGCCCTGATCTCGGCAGCGCTGGTGCTGGTGCTGATCTTTTCGTTTTTCTTCCGCATCATTCAGGTGGACGGCAGCTCCATGGTACCTACGCTGGTCAACGGCGACAAGCTCATCGTGTGGGGGGCAGGCTACGAGCCTCAGCGCGGTGATGTGGTCATTGTGGACAGCTATACCTCCTACGGCAAGCCGCTGGTCAAGCGTGTCATCGCCAAAGGCGGCGATACGGTCTCCATCGATTATGCAACCGGCACCGTGGCGGTGAACGGTGAGGTCTTGCAGGAGGACTACATTGCAGAGCCAACCTATCTTGGCTACGATGTGCAGTTCCCGTACACAGTGCCGGAGGGCACGGTGTTCGTGATGGGCGACAACCGCAACCAGTCGCTGGACAGCCGCTCCACCTATGTCGGCTGCATCGACGAACGGGATATTCTGGGCAAGGTGCTTGTGTGCTTTATGCCCTTTACAGATTTTGGGGTGGTAAAATGAACGAAATGGATACCCGCTTTGCAAACCAGTACAATATTCAGTGGTTCCCGGGCCACATGACCAAGACCCTGCGCATGATGGAGCAGGAGATCCAGCATGTGGATGCAAGTCTTGTGCTGCTGGATGCCCGCATCCCGCTCTCCAGCCTGAACCCGGAGATCGAGCGCATCACGGCCCGCAAGCCGAAGCTCTATGCACTGAACAAGGCAGATCTGGCCGACCCGGCTGTAACGGAAGAATGGATCCGATACTTCCGTGCAGCAGACGCCGGCTGTGTGGCGATCAGCGCCAAGCAGAAGGGCGGTGCCAATGCCGTTAAGACTGCCATTGAAAAAGAACTGGCCGGCCTGCTGGAACGCCGCCAGAACCGTGGCATGGGCGGTGCCAAGACGCAGGTGATGCTGTGCGGCATCCCCAATGTGGGCAAGTCCACCTTTATCAACACCTTTGCAGGTTCTGCCCGCGCCAAGGCGGCAGACCGCCCGGGCGTGACCAAGGGCAAGCAGTGGGTCAGCACCGACAAATTTGATCTGCTGGATATGCCCGGCGTGCTGTGGAAGAAGTTTGACTCCAAGACCATTGCGTCCAATCTGGCCTTCATCGGCTCCATCAAGGACGATATTCTGGACGTGGAAGAGCTGGCCATGAACCTGCTGGATGAGGTGCGCCGCAACTACCCCGACCTTGTGGCCCAGCGCTACAAGCTGGACGCCGAAACGCTGGCACTGCCGCCCTACGAGCTGATGGAAGCCATTGGCCGCAAGCGCGGCCTGCTGGTGCGCGGCGGCGAGGTGAACACCGAGCGCTGTGCCATTATGCTGGTGGATGAATTCCGCGCCTGCAAGTGGGGCCGCATCTCGCTGGAGCGCCCGCCGCAGCGGGATGACCTGACGGATTTTGCCGAGGAGGATGACGAATGAAGCGCCGTTCCGACGAGGAGATCTCGGCTCCGCTGTATGAGTACGATGCCGCTGTACGCAGTCAGTATGGCTGCTTTGCGGGCGTGGACGAAGCCGGGCGCGGCCCTCTGTGCGGCCCGGTGTGCGTAGCGGCCTGTATTCTGGACCCGGAGAATCCGGTCTTTGGCATCAACGACTCCAAAAAGCTCACCGAGAAAAAACGGGAAGCCCTGTTTGACGAGATCGTTGCAAAGGCGCTGGCCTACAAAATTATTTTTGTGGGGCCGGAAGTCATCGACCGGGAAAACATCCTCAACGCCACCATGGGCGGCATGAAGCAGGCCGTGGAAGAGCTGGACATCGTGCCGAACCTCGTGCTGGTGGACGGCAACCGCACTCCGGCGGGTTTGCAGATCCCGGCACAGCCGGTGGTCAAGGGTGACGCTACCAGTGCCAGCATCGGCGCGGCATCTGTCCTTGCCAAGGTCAGCCGTGACCGCTATATGCTGGAACTGGACAGACAGTACCCGCAGTATCAGCTGGCAAAGCACAAGGGCTACCCGACCAGGCTCCACTATGAGCTCATTGCGCAGTACGGCATCCAGCCATTCTACCGCCGCAGCTTCCTGAAAAAACAGGGCTACTGGCCGGAGAACGGAAAGTGAACCGCGCTGAGACGGGGCACAGGGGAGAAGCCGCTGCGGCCCGCTGGTATCAGAAGCAGGGCTGCAGGCTGCTGGCACACAACTTCCACACCCGGATGGGGGAGCTGGACGTGGTGGTACAGGAACCGGACGGGACTATTGTCATCTGCGAGGTAAAGACCCGCAGCTCGGACGCCGTTTCGCGCCCGGCTGCTGCGGTCAATGCCGCCAAACAGAAGCGGCTGATCCTTGCAGCACAGCACTATCTGCAGTGTACCGGACAGAGCGATGCGCCGGTGCGATTTGATGTGGCGGAAGTGTTCCCTCTTGACAGCGGGCGCTGGATGGTACATATTATAAGGGGCGCTTTTCTTGCGTAAAGCAAGCGCCCTGGTGGGAAATGTACGGGCAGGGATCTTCTCTGCCGTAGCAGCAGGAACGTGTTTTCAGCGTTCCACGGCGAAAAAGGAGCGACAACAATGCAGTTTTTCAGTACCAGAGACCAAAACCGCAAAGTGACTTCCTCGGAAGCGATCGCACAGGGCCTGTCCAACGAGGGCGGCCTGTTTGTCCCTGAAAGCTTTCCGCAGGTGGATGTGAAGGCGCTGTGTGAGCTGGATTACCCGGCTATGGCAGCTGCTGTCATCAAGGAATATCTGACCGACTATTCGCAGGACTTTCTGACGGAAGCGGCCCGCAAGACCTACGGCGATGCTTTCGGAGGCAAGGCCGGATACCTTGCTCCGGTGGAAGGGGACACCTATGCGCTGGAGCTGTGGCATGGCCCTACCTGTGCATTCAAGGATTACGCTCTGCAGCTGATGCCGAAGCTTCTGGTGGAAGCCAAAAAGAATCTGGGCCGCACGGAAAAGACCCTGATCCTTGTGGCGACCAGCGGCGATACCGGCAAGGCAGCTCTGGACGGCTACCATGATATCCCGGGTGTGGAGATCGCGGTGTTCTATCCCACGGGCGGCACCAGCGAGATCCAGCGTCTGCAGATGGCAACGCAGGAGGGTGCCAACGTGGCAGTCTACGCGGTGCGCGGCAACTTCGATGATGCCCAGACCGGTGTGAAGAAGGTCTTTGGCGATAAGGCCATCGCGGCCGAGCTGGCAAAGCGGGATATCCGCCTGTCCAGCGCCAACTCCATCAACTGGGGCCGTCTGGTCCCGCAGATCGTCTACTACTTTGCCGCCTATGCCCAGCTGCTCAAGGCGGGCAGCATCGCCTTCGGCGATGAAGTGGATTTCTGCGTGCCCACCGGCAACTTCGGCGACATTCTGGCAGGCTACTATGCAAAGCGCATGGGCCTGCCCGTGGGCAAGCTGGTCTGCGCCTCCAATGAGAACAACGTCCTCACCGATTTCCTCACCACCGGCACCTACACCGCAAAGCGGGAGTTCTTCAAGACCACTTCGCCCAGCATGGACATTCTGGTGTCCTCCAATCTGGAGCGCTTGCTGTACCATGTCACCGGCAGCGATACCGAGGTGGCGGGCCTGATGAAGAGTCTGGCTGAGACCGGCAGCTACACGGTGCGTCCGGAGACGCTGGCCGCCATTCAGGAGAGCTTCTCCTGCGGCTGGAGCAGCGAGGAAGAAGTGGCAGGGGAGATCCGTGCCCGCTATGAGAAGGACAACTACCTGTGCGATACGCACACCGCAGTGGCCTTCCATGTGGCTGCACAGAAAAAGCGCGAAGGGGTGCCAATGGTGGTGCTGTCCACTGCGTCTCCCTTCAAGTTCCCGCGCAGCGTGCTGACGGCTCTGGGACAGTCCGCGCCGGAAAATGATTTTGAAGCAATGCAGCAGCTGGAAGCAGCTACCGCGCATACCGCACCGGCAAGTCTTGCTGCGCTGCGCCAGAAGCCGGAGCGCTTCAGCACTGTGATCGAGCCTGCGCAGATCGCCGAAGTTGCGCTGGGCTATCAGGAATAATACATCCTGCTGCATTTTAGAACAGGAGTAAAAACATGGCACTTTTTGTGCTTGGCGATCCCCATCTTTCTCTGGGCGCTTCCAAGCCGATGGATATTTTTCCCGGCTGGAACGATTATGTGGAGCGTCTGGAAAAAAACTGGCGGAAGCTCATCAAACCGGAAGACACCATCGTGCTGGCAGGAGATATCAGCTGGGCCATGCGCCTGACCGATACCCGCAGGGACTTTGAATTGTTGCAGAGCCTGCCCGGACAGAAGATCATCATGAAGGGCAACCACGATTACTGGTGGTCCACTGCCAATAAGATGAACGCCTACCTCAAAGCAGAGGGGTTCGACACCCTGCACATCCTGCACAACAATTCCTACAGCGTAGAGGGCTATGCCATCTGCGGCACCCGGGGCTGGCTGTTTGATGTAGGCGAGGCCCATGATGAAAAGGTGATGAACCGCGAGATCGGACGGCTGCGCATGAGTCTGGATGCCGCCGAACCGGGACTGGAAAAGCTGGTGTTCCTGCACTATCCGCCGGTATACACCGGCACCAGTGCCCCGGAGATCGTAGCCACCTTAAAAGAATATGGCATCAGGACCTGCTTTTATGGCCATCTGCACGGCAACGCGATCCGATATGCGGTGCAGGGCGATGTGGACGGCATCCACTACAAGCTGGTAAGTGCGGATGGGCTGCGTTTCTGTCCATACCGCATCAACTGATCGTCCGGGACAGAGACGTTCTGACCGGGCAGAAGCTGCAGCAAGGGCAGAAATGATAAAAATTCACAATTTGGACTGGCAATTGTGTCCAAAGCGTGCTATAATAAGTTTTGACGCGATTGTTGCACCCAATTGAGCGCGCGCGTCCCCGCATGTTGCAAAAGCAAGTTCATTCAGGACGCAGTGCGCGGTTGCAAAGGGCAAAAATTTCCTGCCCCGAGCAATAGATTTTTTGAGTGGAGGAAAAACAAATGAATCTCATCAAGTGTGAAAAGCTCGAGAAGAGCATGGCAGAACTGCAGTTCTCCATCGATGCAGAGGCTTTTAAGAAGGCCACTGCCGATGTTTTCAAGAAGGAAGGCAAGAAGTACGCTGTTCCCGGCTTCCGCAAGGGCAAGGCTCCCCGCAAGCTGATCGAGCAGATGTACGGTGCCGACGTCTTTACCTACGACGCCATCAACGAGCTGTTCCCCGAGGCTTTCGAGGCTGCTGTCAAGGAAGCAAACGTGGAGCCGGTCGGCCGTCCGGAGGTCACTGTTGACTCTGCTGACGAGACCAACGGTGTCACCCTGACCGTCAAGGTCGCTGTCAAGCCCGAAGTCAAGATCGGCAGCTACAACGGTCTGACGGTGGAAAAGACTGTCCATACTGTCTCTGACGAGGCTGTTGAGGCAGAGCTGAAGCGTGTGCAGGAGCGCAACGCCCGTGAGCTGACCCGTGAGGGTGCTGCTGAGAATGGCGATATCGCTGATATCGACTTCGAGGGCTTTGTGGACGGCGTCGCATTCGAGGGCGGCAAGGCTGAGCACTACAGCCTGACTCTGGGCAGCGGCAGCTTCATCCCCGGCTTTGAGGATCAGATCGTGGGCCACTCCGCTGGCGAAGAGTTCGACGTGAACGTCACCTTCCCCACCGAGTATCAGGCTGCTGAGCTGGCTGGCAAGGCTGCTGTGTTCAAGATCAAGCTGCACGAGGTCAAGTACAAGGAGCTGCCTGCTCTGGATGACGAGCTGGCAAAGGACTGCTCCGAGTACGACACTCTGGACGAGTTCAAGGCTTCCATCCGCAAGAACAATCAGGAGCAGCTGGACAAGCAGGACGACCTGGCTGTTGAGAATGCTCTGGTCGATCAGGTCATCGACAGCATGGAGGGCGAGATTCCTCAGGCAATGTACGATGAGCGCATGGACGAGATGGTCAACGACTTTGCATTCCGCGTGGAGCAGCAGGGTCTGCGTCTCGAGGACTACCTGAAGTATATGGGCCAGACTATGGAGCAGTTCCGCGCTTCCTTCATGCCGCAGGCTGAGAAGCAGGTCAAGATCCGTCTGGCTCTGGAGGCTGTTGCCGCTGCTGAGAACATCGAGGCTTCCGAGGAGGAAATTTCCGCTGAGATCAAGCGCATCGCTGACCAGTACAAGATGGAAGAGGACAAGGTCCGTGAGCTGGTCAATGTTAACGACCTGAAGAAGGATCTGGCCATCAACAAGGCCATCGACTTCATCAAGAGCCATGCAAACATCGTGGAGAAGGCTGCTGAGGAAGAGAAGGCAGCAGACGCTGAGTAATCAGTCGGCTGCACTCCTTTGAAGCTGGCGGCGTGCTGCACGGTTTCAATCAAAGGTTGTAAAAATTGACCGATACGGCAGAACCGGCAGGGAAACCGTATCGGTCAATTTTGCAAATACTATATTCCATTTCAGGAGGCGAACTTTATGAGTTTTGTTCCTTACGTTGTAGAGCAGTCGTCCCACGGCGAGCGCTCCTACGATATTTTCTCCCGTCTGCTGAACGATCGTATCATCGTTCTGAGTGAGGATGTCAACGATACCACGGCCAGCCTTGTTGTGGCACAGCTGCTGTATCTGGAAGGGCAGGACCCGGATAAGGATATCAGCCTGTATATCAACAGCCCCGGCGGTTCCATCAGCGCCGGTATGGCCATCCACGATACCATGCAGTATATCAAGTGCGATGTTTCCACCATCTGCATGGGCATGGCTGCTTCCATGGGCGCTTTCCTGCTGGCAAGCGGTACCAAGGGCAAGCGCTTTGCACTGCCCAATGCGGAGATCATGATCCATCAGCCGCTGATCGCAGGCGGTCAGGGCGGCGGCCTGTCCGGCCAGACCACTGATATCAAGATCCATGCTGAACACATGGTGTATATCCGCGACAAGATGAACCGGATGCTCAGCGAGTACACGGGTCAGCCGCTGGAAAAGATCCAGCTGGATACCGAGCGCGATAACTATATGTCCGCACAGCAGGCAAAAGAATACGGCCTGATCGATGAGGTCATTGCCCATCGCTGAGCCGCTGACATTTAATTTACCCAGGATAAGGAAAAACAGCTATGGCAAATAACAATTCCGGCAGAGACAAAAATGAAAAGGATCTGGTCTGCAGCTTCTGCGGAAAGCATCAGGACGAAGTGGAGCGCATGATCATCGGCCCCGGCGTCAACATCTGCAGCGAATGCATCGGCCTGTGCCACGATCTGCTTTCCGATAAGCCGGATCAGCCCAAAAGCGCACGTCCGGCACGGGACGGTGCAAACCGCGCACACATCCAGCCCGCAGACGGTCTGGATATCAACATCCTGACCCCGGCCGAGATCAAGGAAGGTCTGGACCAGTATGTGATCGGTCAGGACGAGGCAAAGCGTGTGCTGGCTGTCTCGGTCTACAACCATTACAAGCGCATCCTCAGCGGCAAGGGCGGCGACGTGGAGCTGCAGAAGTCCAATGTGCTGCTGCTGGGCCCCTCCGGCGTAGGCAAGACCCTGCTGGCGCAGACTCTGGCCAAGATGCTGGGCGTTCCGTTCGCCATTGCCGACGCCACGACCCTGACCGAGGCCGGCTACGTGGGCGAGGATGTGGAGAACATCCTGCTCAAGCTCATTCAGGCAGCGGACTTCGATGTGCAGAAGGCACAGATCGGCATCATCTATATCGATGAGATCGACAAGATCACCCGCAAGAGCGAGAACCCCTCCATCACCCGCGATGTGGGCGGTGAAGGCGTGCAGCAGGCCCTGCTGAAGATCCTTGAGGGAACTGTGAGCAATGTTCCTCCGCAGGGCGGCCGCAAGCACCCGCAGCAGGAGTTCATCCAGATCGACACCACCAATATCCTGTTCATCTGCGGCGGTGCATTTGACGGTCTGGACAAGTATATCCTGCGCCGCACGGATAAGTCCGCGCTGGGCTTTGGCAGCAGCCTGAAGGATAACTCCAGCGAAGCCGAGCGCGCTTTGCTGCGCAAGGTGGAACCCCACGATCTGGTCAAGTTCGGCCTGATCCCGGAGCTGATCGGCCGTCTGCCGGTCATTACCGTGCTGGATGATCTGGACGAGGATGCTCTGGTGCGTGTGCTCAAGGAGCCGCGCAACAGTCTGGTCAAGCAGTACAAAGAACTTCTGGGCATGGATAATGTGGAGCTGGAATTCACCGATGAAGCACTGCATGCCATTGCCCGCAAGACCATTGAGCGCAAGACCGGTGCCCGCGGCCTGCGCAGCGTGATGGAAGGCATCCTGCTGCCCATCATGTATGATGTGCCCACAGATGCTACCATCATCCGCGTGACGGTGGATGAAGACACCGTGGAGGGCGGAGAAGCCCATCTGGAATACGGTGCGGTGCGCAAACGCTACAAAAACCAAGCCTCTCTGAGCTGACGCTTCGGCGCACAGCAGGGGAGTGAAAGCCCTGTTTTAAAAGCTTTTTGCTTTTAGCAGGGCTTTTTGCTTTAATATTCTTGTTTCCGGGCCGAAAATGTACTATAATATTAAGGTCTGGATTGCAGTACGGAGCCGGTTCCCTGGCAGGAAGGCTCCCTCGGATGCAGTACCAGCGCAATGGGTAACAGGAAGTACGATAAAGGAGTGTGTTTCCAATGGCAAATTATCTTGCAATGAACCGCGATGAACTCACTGCTGAGAAGGCAGCGCTTGAAGCAAAGTACAAAGAATTTCAGGCCAAGGGCCTCAAGCTGAATATGGCCCGCGGCAAGCCCGGCCCTCACCAGATGGATCTGGCCATGGACCTGCTGAAGATGAACGATTACACCACCGATGCCGGCACGGATGCCCGCAACTATGGTGAGCTGGAAGGTCTGCAGGAAGCCCGTGTGCTGTTCGCGGATGTATTCGGCGTGCAGCCCGGCGAGGTGTTCGTGGGCGGCAACTCCAGCCTGCAGCTGATGTACAACCTCATCAACATCGGCTATGTGTTTGGTTTCCCGGAGTCTCCGTGCCCCTGGTCTCAGGTGGAGAAGCGCAAGTTCCTCTGCCCGGTGCCCGGCTATGACCGTCACTTTGCCATCACCGAGGAGTTTGGCTTTGAGCTCATCAGTGTGCCGATGACCCCCAACGGTCCGGACATGGATATTGTGGAAAAGCTGGTGGCCGAGGATGCCGATATCAAGGGCATCTGGTGCGTGCCGCAGTATTCTAACCCTGATGGCTACACCTACAGCGATGAGACCATCGAGCGTTTTGCGAAGATGAAGACCGCTGCGCCTGATTTCAAGATCTTCTGGGATGAGGCCTATATCGTCCATCATCTCACCGATGAGATCATCGAGACTCCGGTGCTGCTGAATGAGAGCAAGAAGTACGGCAACGAAGACCGTGTGTTCATGTTCACCTCCACCAGCAAGATCACCTTCCCGGGCGCAGGCGTCTCTGCCATTGCCTGCAGCGAGAGCAGCATGAAGTATATCTGCAAGCGCTTCTCGGTCATGATCATCAGCTACGACAAGATGAACCAGCTGCGCCATGTCCGCTTCCTGAAGAACAAGGAAGGCGTTCTGGCCCATATGGCAAAGCATCGCCGTCGTCTGGTGCCCTGCTTCGATGCCGTCAAGACGGCATTCAAGAACAACCTCATTCCCTGCGGCGACATCGCCCACTGGACGGACCCCAAGGGCGGCTACTTCATCAGCCTGTATGTGATGCCCGGCTGTGCAAAGCGCGTGGCAAGTCTGTGCAAGGATGCGGGCCTGACCCTGACCGGTGCCGGTTCTGCCTATCCCTACCACAAGGACCCTCAGGATTCTCACCTGCGCATTGCACCTACCTATCCCAGTCTGGACGAGGTAGAAATGGCGTCCGAACTGCTGTGCGTCTGCGTGCGTCTGGCGGTCGTGGAAAAGCTGCTGGCTGATAAGGCGGACTAAGATCTAACGATTCCTGATTTTATCTCCTCTGTGCGGCTCGCTTGAGCCGTCAGGGGAGTTTTGTCGCAGGAAAGCCGGCATGACGGCTGCCCTGCGGAAGAAAGACGGCCCGCAGCAGGCGGGTCTGTACCAGAATACGGGCAGCGGCTGTCTGTGCCGCTGCTTTTGGAGGTTCCCTGAATTTTATGAAAACAAAAGGCAAAGCATGGCATCTTGTCGCCGCAGTGCTGCTGATCGCAGTGTTCGTCTACACTGCCTTCTTCGGCGTATATGCCAAGTACGGCGATACGACCACGACCTACATCAAGGGCGCAAAGGATATCCGCTTTGGTGTGGATATCAAGGGCGGCGTAAACGTCACCTTTGTGCCGTCGGATGGCTACGATGCCACCGAAGAACAGCTGGAGGCCGCGCAGCTTGTAATTGAGAACCGTCTGGTCGCTTTGAACGTGACCGACTATGAGCTGTATGTGGACAACACCTCCGACAGCCTGATCCTCGAGTTTCCGTGGCAGTCCGGTGAGACGGATTTTGACCCGGAAGCGGCGATCGACGAGATCGGCACCACCGCGTACCTCACCTTCCGGGAGGGCAGCAGTGCCGACGGTGAGCTGATTTTGGACGGCTCCATGATCGAGAGCGCTGCAGCCCAGTATGGCCCTGTGACCAGCGGGGGTGCATCGGAGTATTTCGTCTCTCTGAAATTTACGGACGACGGTGCCAAGGCATTCGGCGATGCGACCACCCGGCTGGCCGCGTCCAAGGGCACCATCAGCATCTGGCTGGATGACGAGAACGTGAGCACCGCAACCGTGAACACTGCGATCACCGATGGCTCTGCCATCATCACCAGTTCGGCGTCCAATCCCTTCACGCAGGAGCAGGTCGTCAAAATGGCCCGCCAGATCAACTCCGGCGCACTGCCCTTTGCGCTGACTGTGGACAGCTACTCTACCGTCAGCCCCAGCTTGGGCGAAAACAGCCTGAGCGCCATGGTGCTGGCCGGTCTGATCGCATTTGCGCTGATCGTGGTATTTATGACCATCCTGTACCGCCTGCCGGGCTTTTTGGCCTGCATGGCACTGGCCGGTCAGGTGGCGGCAACGCTGGCGTTTGTGTCCGGCTATTTCCCGGTGTTTGAAAGCTTCACCATGACTCTGCCCGGTATCGCCGGCATTATTCTGGCCATCGGCATGGGTGTGGATGCCAACGTCATCACCGCAGAGCGCATCAAGGAAGAGCTGAAGAACGGCAAGTCGCTGGACGGTGCACTCAAGAGCGGCTTTGCCCGCGGCCTGACGCCGATCATTGACGGCAATGTGACCATCGTTATCGTGGCGATTGTGCTGATGGGTGCCTTCGGCCCCTCGGACGGCCTGTTTGCCAAGGCACTGCACTTTGTATTCTTTGCCTTTGGTCCGTCCACTGCCGGTACGATCTATGCTTTCGGCTATACGTTGCTCACCGGCGTGCTGCTGAACTTTGTGTTTGGCGTGTTTGCTACCCGTGTGATGATCCGCGGCGCAGCTTCCATTAAGGCACTGCGCAACCCCTGGCTTTACGGCGCTGAAAAGCCCGGCAAGGAAACGGCAGAAAAGAAGCCCATCGATTTTGTGGGCCTGCGCAAGCGCTTCCTGACCATTTCCACCTGCCTGATGGCAGCCATCGTGCTGTGCGCTGTGGTGTTCGGCGTCCATCTGGATACCGAGTTCACCGGCGGAGCCATGATCACCCTGAGCTACGAGGGCAGCTTTACCACGGCGGATGTGCAGAAAACGGCTTCCGCTGCACTGGACAGCACCGGCCTGACCCTGCAGACCGGCGAGAATGTTGCCACCGGCGACCAGACCTTGAAAATTTCCATGCCCGGCACCGAGACGGTGACCACGGAACAGGTGGCCGACCTGCTGGACAGCCTGAACGAGAGCTATCCGGAAAACCGCTTTGAGCAGCTGTCCCTGAGCAATGTCAGCGCTGCCATGGGCATCAAGTTCCTGCAGAAGAGTCTGGTGGCTGTGGTGTTCGCACTGGTGCTGATCCTGCTGTACATTGCCCTGCGCTTCAAGAACATCGGCGGCCTGACCGGCGGCATGATGGCAGTGCTGGCATTGGTGAACGACCTGATGGTGGTGTTTGGCACCTTCGTGCTGCTGCGCACTCCGCTGGACGGCAATTTCATTGCAGCCATGCTGACCATTCTGGGCTACTCCATCAATGACACCGTTGTGGTCTACGACCGTATCCGTGAAAACCGCACCCTGATGGGCAAGAAAGCCTCGTTTGAAGAACTGGTCAACCGCTCGGTCAATCAGTCTGCACGCCGCACCCTCATCACCACCATTACCACGGTAATGGCACTGGGTGTTATGTGTGTCGTGGCAAAGCTGTACGGTCTGGACAGCATCTTTACCTTTGCGTTCCCGCTGATGATGGGCATGATCAGCGGTGTGTATACTTCGCTGTGCGTTTCCACCTCTGCGTGGGTGCTGTGGAGCGAGCGCAAGCCCAAGACCAAAGCATAAAAACACGGCCCGGTCAGACCGGACAGGAGGAACAGAACATGAAATGTCCCTATTGCGGAGCTGAGGAATCCAAAGTGATCGACTCCCGCCCCACTGAAGACAGCGAACGCATCCGCCGCCGCCGCGAATGTCTCAGCTGCCACATGCGCTTTACGACCTATGAGGTCGTGGAGACTGTTCCGCTTGTGGTCATCAAAAAGGACAGCTCCCGGGAACCCTTTGACCGGCAGAAGCTGCTCAATGCCATGGTGCGTGCCTGTGCCAAGCGCCCGGTCAGCTATGAGTCATTGGAGCGGGCGGTCAGCAGCATTGAGCAGACCCTGCTCAGCTCCTACGACCGTGAGATCCCCAGTGTGCGCATTGGTGAGCTGACCATGCAGGAGCTGAAAAAGATCGACGAGGTGGCGTATGTCCGTTTTGCCTCCGTCTACCGCCAGTTCGCGGATGTGGAGAGCTTTTTCAATGAGCTGCAGAAGCTGATGGGCGACCGCAGGGAACCACAGAAATAACAGAATAGACCCTATGAGCACCGAAACTGTGTCCGAACAGGCACAGTTCCGGTGCTTTTGTCATACCAGCCGGTGGGAGAGCCATTCCAGCGTTTCCACCTGTACCTGTGCGCGCCGCAGCTCACCAAAGGCTTCCTCGGGAGCGTTCATTTCCAGATGGCCGTCCGCAGCGCGCAGGGCAGCTTCCAGTTCGGTAAAATCTGCAGTGCGCAGCAGGTGATTCATGCTTGTCCGCATCTGGTCACACCGGGCGGCACCGTCGGAAAGGGCCTGCCGCGCAGCAGGATGATCCGCATTGCGGATGGCCTCGGCAGCTGCGTCAAGGTCTGCCGAGATCACTTCGGCAAAGCTTTGCACCTTCCAGCTGCTGTAAAAAGCCACACCCAGCAGCACGGCCACAATGGCGATACAGGCATAGATCCGCTTCATCCGCTCACCTCACCGGGGACCGCTTCCATGGCGGTCCTCTTTTTTTAACAGAAAATAGTCTTCGGTCTCGCTGCCGATCAACAGCAGGATCTCCTCGGGCAGCAGGGTGTTGGCCTGTGCAGTCCGCTCCAGCCATTCGCGGTCTTTGCCGCACCAGCGCAGATTGTCCTCCAGCACCTGACCGTCCAGCACAAAGGGAATGATGGCGTTGGTATGGTTTACCTTGATCTGCAGGTCGGAAAGTCGGACAGGCTCTTTCTCCGGCCGCAGGGCCGCCGAGAGGGTCCCGTTTGTTTCGATCACGGCGTAGGAGACCTCACGCGGGTCAAAGATGTTTTTGCCGCGCAGCGCCTCCATCAGATCGGCGGTGGTCAGGCGCAGCATCCGCAGAGCATTCTGGTCGATCTTTCCATCCAGTATGACCGTTTTGGGCCTGCCGGATAGAAAATTGAAGAATTTCTGGCTGCGGAAGCTCAGCACAGAACCCAGCAGTTCCAGCGCCGCAATGAGGAACAGGGGAATGAGACTGGATGTGATGGGCACCTCTTCCGATTCGATGGAGATGGACGCCAGATTGGAAATGAGGATGGTGGACACCAGCTCTTCCGGCTGCAATTCACCCAGCTGGCGTTTGCCCATCAGCCGCATGGCAAACAGAACACATAGATAAATGATGATGGTTCGGCAGATCAGAAGCTTCAAAAAACAAGACCTCCTGTCGGTTGCAAAGGGAATGGAATGTGCATCAGACGGGCATACTGCTGTGCAAAGGAGTGGACATGGATGCAGCAGTTATCACAGAGCCTCTCGGCAAATCTGGCGGCACTGGACCGGATGTTTGGTTCTTCTGCGGATTATTATGCCAAAGAGATCACGATTTATCATTGCAAAGCCGTCATTCTTTTGTTTGACGGCATGGCCAGTCTGGATTCGCTCTGGACGCTTTTGCTGGATGCGGCCAGCCGCCAGGCCCCGCCGGTGCAGCCCGGACAGTGCTGCACCGGGATGCAGGCCTACGAGCTGATCCTGCACGACTCGGCTTTTCCGGCAGAGAATGCGCCGGTAGAGGATATGGACGAGCTGACCAAACGGCTGACAGCAGGCATGGCGGTGCTGCTTCTGGACGGCTGCGCAAAGGGCATTGCATTCTCGGTGCAGGGGCTCAAGTTCCGCTCGGTGGGCGAACCCTCGGGCGAAGGAAATCTACGCGGTTCCCGCGAGGGCTTTGCCGATCTGCTGCGGGTCAACCTGAGCCTGCTGCGGCGGCTTATCCGCAGCGAACAGCTGGTACAGGAAGCGGCACAGGCAGACACCGGAATGCGGACGGAATATGCCATCTGCTACTGTAAAAACAAAGCAGACCCTGCCATGGTGCAGCGTGTGCGCAAAACGCTTGCGGCGGCAAAGCCGGAGCTTCTGCTGGACTCCAGCTATTTTGTACCGTGGCTGCTGCCGGGCAGGGCACGGCTGTTCACGCCGGTGAGCTATACCGAGCGGCCCGCCGTGGCGGCAGCAAAGCTCTGTGAGGGAAAAATCGTGGTTCTGGTCAATGGCAGCCCTTCCGCCATGGTGCTTCCGGCCCTCTTCTGCGAAAACTTTGAATGTCTGGATGATTATGCATCTACTGCAGTGTTTTCCTCTTTTCTGCGCGTCCTGAAATATATTTCGTTTTATCTGACCGTATTTCTGCCGGGGGTGTTCGTGTGTCTGGCGGTCTATCTGCCGGAGCTGATCCCGCCGCAGCTGCTGTACAGGATCGAAGCGGCAGAAAAGGCAACGCCGCTGCCGCTGTTTGCAGAAATGCTGCTGGTCATGCTTATTCTGGAAGTCATCCGGGAAGCGGGTCTGCGGATGCCTCAGTCGCTGGGGCACTCGGTCAGTCTGGTGTCGGCCCTCATCATTGGGGATGCCGCCATTGCCACCGGGCTTATGAGCACGCCGGTGATCTTTGTGGCAAGCATCACGGCCATTGCGGTGTTCGTCACGCCCTCTTTGTACGAGCCTGCGACGCTGCTGCGTCTGGGTGTGGTGCTGGCTGCAGGTCTTGCCGGGCCGGTGGGTCTTGCGGGGGCTTTTTTTGCGTTTCTGCTCAGCCTATCCGGCACGGCCTGTCTGCAGGTGCCGTATCTGGCGGCGCACCCGTTTCCGCAGCGACCCATGGCAGAGGATGGCGTGATCCGCCGCAACTACCGCCGCCTTTCGCAGAAGGGCTTTAACATCTGGCAAAGACGGGAGGAAAAGGAATGCAAGGGCAGAAGAAACTCTCTTTTTCCGCACTGGCGCTGAGTGTATGGACGGCAGCTCTGGCAGAGAGCCTTGAACCGGGCGTTTCCCTGCGCGGGATGCTTCTTTATGGAGTGCTCGGGGCACTGTTGCTGACCGGGATCAGCGCGGTGCTGTATGTCTGCTGGCAGCAGACGGCGGTGCGGCAGGTCTGGCTTTTTGCGGCAGTCCTCGGGCTTCTGGCAGAGGCATTCTGGACGGCAATGCAGGCGCAGAGCGTCTGTCGGCAGGAGTTTCATTCCATGGCAATGCTCGGCTTGCTCCCGCTGCTGCTCTGGGCGGGATGCCGCATTCCGCTTTCCGGCTGGGATGCCCCGGCAAGGGTGCTGTGGTGGTTCGTGCTGCTGGGGGAGGGACTCTGTCTGGCAGGCATTGCAGGCCAGATGGAGTGGTCCCATCTGCTGGAACCGGATGCGGTGCAGCTGGCCAGGCTGCCGCGTGTGCCGCTGTACGCGGAGTATCTGCTCTGGCCCCTTCTGATGGAAGAAACTGCGCCGCGCCGCGTTCTTTTTCTGCCGTGGCTGACCTTTTTTGCACAGGTGTGTCTTGCCGGCGGCATCTGCCTTGTGTTTGGCGGAACGGACTATCCGGAGCAGGAACTACTGCGTGCATGGAGCGTGGGCATCTTCTCACGTATGGATGCGCTCCTGCTTCTGATCTGGCTTACCTGCGCTATTTTCCGTATCGGCTTCCTCTGCGCAGCGGCAGATGAGCTGTGGAAAAAAGCCACAAACCGCAGGAAAGGAGCAGCAGGATGAGGCGGCGGCTCCGGCATTCAATCGGCACGCTTTTGCTGGTAGGCTGGTGCCTGCTGTTTCTCCGCAGTGAGACCACGGAGAAAAGCATGGTAAGAGCACTCTATCTTGCACAAAACGAGGCAACAGTGACAGTCGGGCTTTTGTATCAGGCACCGGAAGCATCTGCGGATGCATCCGAAGCGTCGGCTGCAATGCAGATGCGGCTAGCCGAAGAAAGTACACTGGAAAAGGCGCTTTCGTCCGTGCAAAAAAAGCTTCCGCAGAAAGCAGACTATCGCCTGTGCGACTTTCTCATAATAAGTGAGAACACCTCAGAAGAACTGCTTTCTGCCTATGAGTCCATCGTTCTGGAAAGCGGGCGGGGGCGTGCGGCGGCAAAAGCTTCCATCCTTGCAGTTTCCACGGAAGAACTGGAAAAACAGCTTGAAGCTGCAGAAGGGCTTCCGGACAGACTCCTGAATGAATTGAAACAGGAATCGGGCCGGATGCCGCGACTGTACCAGCATCGGGATGGAATGTTCTGGCCGCAGCTTACCTTGCAAGATGAGGAGCTTTCCGCTGCCGGGACAAGTGTTTTCCGGAAAGGGGAGCAGCGCATCAAGCTGGACGCCCAGCAGACGGCAGTGGTTCAGCTTCTGTCCGGGATGCGCGGGACGCATACGCTTTGGCTTGCGGAGGAACCGGTGACGATCCGCCGGTGCAGCATTTCGTTCACGTTAAAAGGCGAATCGGTGCGCCTGCGTCTGGACTGCCAGCGTGGAGATGAGACCCCGCAGCCCAGTGCCGCACAGTGCGCTCAGCTGGCCCGGTTGTGCACACAGACTGTGCAAAGCTTCTGGCAGCAGGGAATAGACCTTGTGCATCTGCAGCAGCGCAGTGCGTTGCAGTATGGTGTGGGCAGGGAGAAGATCACAATAAAAAACGACTGTCCGCAATTACAGACAGTCGTGAGATTTTTACCGGAATAGCACAGAAGCTTCCGCTCCTCAGTTTGCAGTGGGGAAAGTAACGGTAATGGTGGTACCCACATCCACCTGACTTTCCAGCTTGATGCGGGCACTATGGATCAGCGCAATATGCTTGACGATCGCCAGTCCCAGACCGGTGCCGCCGGTCGCTTTGCTGCGGCTCTTATCCACACGGTAGAAGCGCTCAAACACGCTGGTCTGTGCTTCTTTCGGAATGCCGATGCCATTGTCCGTCACGGTCAGGGTGCAATGGCCGTCCCGATTGCAGGCAGTGGTGATCTGCACTTTTCCGCCGGGCCGGTTGTAGCGGATGGCGTTATCACACAGGTTCTGGCACAGCTCATCCAGCAGGGGCCGGTTTCCGTGTACAAGAGCACTTTCCCCCAGACAGGTCAGCGAGATATAAGCCCGGCGGGCATTCAGCTTCTGACGCTCCACGCACTCCTTTGCAACGCTCAGCAGATCGACCGTTTCCATTTCAGGCTCCGAGCCGGTCTCGCTTGCGTTGTCCAGACTGGAGAGCTGCAGGATATCATTGACCAGCTGGATCATGCGGCTGGCTTCCACATGGATCTTCTGCGCAAAGCCCGGCACATCCTCCGGCTTTGCAATGCCGGTCTCAATGAGCTCGGCGTAGCCGGAAATGCTGGTCAGAGGGGTCTTGAGTTCATGGCTGACATTGGCGGTGAATTCCTGCCGCATCTTCTCATTGTTTTCGCGCAGGATGCGGTCGGAATGGATGCTCTCTGCAAAGGGGATCAGCTCTTTGTAGGGCACATTGTCCTGAATATGGTCAAGGTCTTCGGTCATGCTCAGCACCGGCTGCACCAGCGCACGCGTCAGCAGGGTAGCCAGCACAGCGGCAGCCAGCATCAGCGCAACACAGCTCAGCACGATGGCGGGAATGGAGGAATCGTAGATAGACCACACCGTTTCGGCGTCCTGTGCAGTGCGCAGGATCTCGCCGTTCGGCAGCAGCACTGCATAATAGTAGGTCTCATATCCCATGGTTTGCGAGTCCCGGATATCCCGGCCGATGCCGCTGGCCATGGCCTGCCGGATCTCCGGCCGGGAAAGATGGTTTTCCATGGGCTGATCCGTGGCGGATTCAAACAGCACGCTGCCATCCTGCGAGATCAGAGTGATGCGCAGATCATTGGAAACAAAAGAAGTAAGCTGCTGCGGATCCTGCACCAGATCGTATCCGGCACTGACCAGTTCCGCTTCCCGCTCAAGGCCGGTCCATGCCTGTGCAGTAAAGGCTTTATGAAACACAAAGATACACAGTGCCGCTGTAAACAACAGACCAAAGAAGCCCATCAGAAACAGTCGGTAGCTGATCTTTTCTTCCAT
Source organism: Faecalibacterium sp. 9 (assembly GCF_048320955.1). Classification (NCBI taxonomy): domain Bacteria; kingdom Bacillati; phylum Bacillota; class Clostridia; order Eubacteriales; family Oscillospiraceae; genus Faecalibacterium; species Faecalibacterium sp. 9. The sequence continues at coordinate 461,699 of NZ_JBLWGB010000002.1, read as the reverse complement.
GCTGCGCAGCTTCATTCTTCACCGGCCTCCTCTTCATCGGTCAGCTTGTAACCCACCTTGCGCACAGTGCAGATGTATTTGCCGGCATCCCCCAGCTTTTTGCGCAGGGTGCGGATATGCATATCCACGGTGCGGCTCTCCACCGAAATGTCGGTGCCCCACACCACCTGCAGAATGGTCTCGCGTGTCACCACCAGATTGGTGTTCTCCAGCAGCAAACGCAGCAGACTGTACTCCTTGTAGGTCAGCTCTACCGGCGTTCCGCTCACAGTCACGTTGTGACGGGCATTGTCCAGCAGGATCTCGTGAAAGCTGAGCACATTGGGACGTGCTTCCGGAGCCGAGCGGCGCAGAGCAGCACGCACCCGGCTCAGAAACTCCATGATGCCAAAGGGCTTTGTGATGTAATCATCTGCGCCGCAGTCCAGCCCGCGCACCGTGTCCAGCTCGCTGGACTTGGCCGTGACCATGATGATGGGCAGCCGCCGCAGGGAAGGGGTGTTGCGCAGCTTTTTCAGGATAGAGAAGCCGTCCTCACCGGGCAGCATCACGTCCAGGATCACCAGCTCCGGCTCTGCAGCGTGCATGGCCTGCCAGAAGGGCTCCGAGCTCTCAAAGCTGGCCACCTCGTATCCGCTGGACTGCAGGGCATACTGCTCCAGCTCCCGGATGGCGGCATCGTCTTCCACAATATAGATCATTTGTCAAAATCCTCCGCAGACTGATTTTCAGGGAAAAGATAGCGCTCACGGTAACGGTCCAAACGACGATGGAATTCCTCGCTTTCCTTGGTGTCACTGCCGTGACGCAGCTCGTTGAGGTAAGCGTGGGTATCAAAACTGTCCTGTGCGACCTCGATCTGTGCAACGGCAACATTGCTGCAGTGGTCGCACACGCGCTCATAGTTGGTCAGCAGGTCATCCAGAACAAAGCCGTACTCGATGGAGCAGTTGCCGGCCTGCAGGCGGGCGATATGATGGGCTTTGATGGCGCGCACCAGCTCATTGACCACGGCTTCCAGCGGTTCCACCTTGCTGGCAAGGTGCAGGTCGCCTTTATGGAAGGCATCGGTGGTGCGGTTCAGGATATCCTGCACGGCATCCTCCAGCACCTGCAGCTCGTCCCGGGCATCCTGCGAGAACTGGATGTCTTTGGTGTGCATCTCCTCGGCGGATTCCAGCAGGTTTACGGAATGGTCGCTGATGCGCTCAAAATCGCTGATGGTGTGCAGCAGGGTGTTCACGCTCTGGCTGTCGGTGTGGTTCAGCTCACGGCTGGAAAGCTTGACAAGGTAGGTGCCGAGGGCGTCCTCGTAACGGTCTACCTGTGTCTCTTCCTCGCGGACCTTCTGCGCAAGTGTGTCGTTCCACTCATGGGTCAGGCTCATGGCCTGCATCACGCCCACACGGGCAAGCTCTGCCATTTCAGCCGTAGCAGAGCGGGCGCGCTCCACAGCCACGGCAGGGGTGTTCAGCAGGCGGTCATCCAGCAGCGCAAAGCTTTCCTTTTCCGGCGAATCCGGAATGGTGAGGATGGCCAGCTTTTCCAGCAGGCTTGCGAAGGGCAGCAGCACCAGCGTTGCCACGATATTGAACACCGAGTGCACCACAGCGATGCCCCATGCCTCGATGGTGGTGTTCACAAAAGCAAAGTGGCAGACCGTATTCAGGCCGTAAAAACCGACAAGGAAGATGCTTACACCGATGATGTTGAAGTACAGATGGACCATGGCAGCACGGCGTGCATTCTTGTTGGCGCCCACAGAGGAGATCAATGCGGTGACACAGGTTCCGATGTTCTGGCCCATGATGATGGGAATGGCACTGCCGTAGGTAATGACGCCGGTGGCGCTCAATGCCTGCAGGATGCCGACGCTGGCGCTGGAGCTCTGGATGATGCCGGTGACAAGGGCACCGACCAGAACGCCCAGAAGGGGGTTGGAGAAGCGGGTGAACAGGCTGGTGAACCATGCCTCGTTCTGCAGGGGCAGGACGGCGTTGGACATGGCAGTCATGCCGGTCATCAGCACAGCAAAGCCGATGAGAATGGTGCCGATGCCCTTTTTCTTCTCACTCTTACACATATACAGCAAAATGCCGATAAATGCAAGCAAAGGACTGAAAGAAGTGGGTTTGAGCAGATTGATGAGGAGACTGTCACCCTGCAGGCCGGAAAGGCTCAGAATCCAGCTGGTGACGGTGGTGCCCACATTGCTGCCCATGATGACGCCAATGGCCTGATGCAGTTCCATGATGCCGCTGTTGACAAAGCCGACCACCATCACGGTGGTAGCGCTGGAACTCTGGATCACAGCGGTGACGCACAGGCCAAGGAAAAACCCCTTGAGAGGGTTATCGGTCAGCTTGCTCAGAATCTTCTGCAGCTGGCCGCCGGCCTGCTTTTCCAGGGCCTTGCCCATGATGTCCATGCCGAACAAAAACAGGGCAAGGCCGCCAAGCAGGGAAAAGACATTGAAAATGGTCATAAAGATTTCCTCACTTTTGATTTCAGAAGCTGCTTTCACCCGCAGCGCACACCGCTTGAACAGCGGCGCTCTGCTTACAGAAAGAGCATCCTGCGTGTTTTGATGGTTCTCTCCTGTCTGAGAGTATACTGTTGCAATGTAAAATCCAAAATCCGCGGAATGTAAAATCCGTGTAAAAGTAAGAAAAATGTAAAAATAAAGTGCATGGACACGCTGCTGCGCAGGTTTCTTTCCGGCAAAGGAAAAAGAAAGAGCGGCTGTATTGTTTTTTAGGAATCATTCTATTATAATAAAAGGAAAGAATGCTGTGCCCGCCCGGCGGAATGGCGGTGCTGCACGGCAAAAGGGAGCACAGGAGGAAACAAGGATGGGCACATTCAATGTCTCGCTCAAAACGCTGACCGACCGTGTCAGTATGGAAGTTGTCTATACGCCAAAGGAACTGGATCAGATCTGTGTGGAGATCGCCGAGGTCAACCGTCCCGGTCTATTTCTTGCGGGTTATTACGATTATTTTGATAAGCTGCGCCTGCAGATCATGGGTCTGGCAGAGATGAACTTTCTGTCCGGCCTTTCGGCAGAAAAACGCTACGAAGCACTGGATCAGCTGTTTCGTCAGCAGCCGCCGGCTGTTATCGTCTGCCGCAGCGAGGAGTTGACTCCCTTCCCGGAAATGCAGGAACTGGCCCAGAAGCATGGCGTAGCGCTGCTGCGCTCCAACGAGACGACCTGTACGCTGATGGGCAGTCTGATCAGTGTACTCAATCTGGAACTGGCTCCCCGCATCACCCGGCACGGCGTGCTGGTGGAGGTGTATGGCGAGGGCATCCTGATCCTGGGCGACAGCGGCATCGGCAAAAGTGAGCTTGCCATCGAGCTGGTCAAGCGCGGCCACCGTCTGGTAGCAGACGATGCTGTGGAGCTGCGCAAGGTATCCAACCGCCAGATCATGGGCACCGCACCGGAAAACATCCGCCACTTTATTGAGCTGCGAGGCATTGGCATCGTCAATGTGGCCCGTGTGTACGGCGTTGGTGCGGTCAAACTGAGCGAAAGTCTGGACCTTGTTGTTCAGCTGGAGACATGGGACCCCACCAAAAACTACCAGCGCACCGGACTGGAAAACGAGTACTACGATATTCTGGGCGTCAGCATCCCCAGCACCAGCATTCCGGTCTCGCCGGGCCGCAATCTGGCTGTCGTGCTGGAAACTGCCGCCATCAACAACCGCCAGAAAAAGATGGGCTACAATGCAGCGCGTGAGCTGCTGATCCGTCTGGGTCTGGATGACAAAATGGACTGATTTAGGAGCTACCCACTATGGAACGATTCAAACAGAAGCTGCTGCAGGCAGGCATCCCGTTCCGGGAGAATGAGCCGCTTGCGGCACACTGTACCTTTAAAATCGGCGGTCCTGCACAGCTGTTCGTGCAGCCGCAGACAGAACAGCAGCTTTGCAGTGCGGTTGCGCTGTGCAAAGAACAGGCTGTCCGCTATTATCTGCTGGGCAACGGCAGCAATATCCTGTTTGCGGACGAGGGTTTTGCTGGTGTGGTGATCGACATTTCTGCACTGGGCAGCGATATTGCCGTTGAAGGCAATTTGCTGACAGCTGGTGCGGGCGTCCGGCTCGCAGCCCTGTGCAGGGCTGCGCTGGAACACGGCCTGTCTGGTCTGGAATTTGCCTATGGCATCCCCGGCACGGTGGGCGGTGCAGTGTATATGAATGCGGGTGCCTATGGCGGCGAAATGAAGGATGTCCTCACCGTGGTGCGGTATCTGACCGCAGAGGGAGAGGTCGTGCAGGCATCGGCAGCAGAGCTGGACCTGAGCTACCGCCACAGCATTTTTGAAGAAAATGGCGGCTGCATCCTTTCGGCGCAGTTTGTGCTGCAGCCCGGGAACGCAGCGGACATCCGTGCAAAAATGGATGAACTGATGGCAAAGCGTGTGGACAAGCAGCCGCTGGATAAGCCCAGCGCCGGCAGCACCTTCAAGCGCCCGGCAGGTGCTTTTGCAGCTGCACTCATCGACCAGTGCGGCCTGCGCGGTTTTCGTCACGGCGGTGCCGCCGTCAGCGACAAGCACTGCGGCTTTGTGGTCAACCTCGGCGGTGCCACTTGTGCCGATGTGCTGGCTCTCTGCGATGAAGTGCGTGCCATCGTGAAGGAAAAGACCGGCTATGAACTGGAAAAAGAGATCCGTGTTGTGAAATAAAAATATTGGCCAAGATAAAAGGAGCGGGATATCAATTATGGAGCTGTTGATCGTCAGCGGACTTTCCGGTGCAGGCAAATCGGTCGCCATGAACGCGCTGGAGGATATCGGCTTTTTCTGCATCGATAATGTTCCGGCCGGACTGCTGCCCAGCATCACTGCGTTCTCGGAAGCAGGCGACAGCCAGCTGGAGCGGGTGGCACTTTCTATGGATGTGCGCGGCTGCCGCACCAGCGAAGAGATCGAGCAGGCGCTTCATAAACTGGACGAGCAGGGGATCCTGTATAAGATCCTGTTTCTGGATGCCCCGGATGATGTGCTCATGCGCCGCTACAGCGAGACCCGCCGCCGTCATCCCATCAGCATTTCGGAGGGCATTTCCACGCGGGAGGCCTTTGCAAAGGAACGCAAGATTTTGAAGCCGCTGCAGGAGCGTGCAGACTATACCATCAATACGGCACTGCTCTCTACTGCACAGAACAAGGAGCGCATCTGCGACCTGTTTGTGAAAAATGGCGGAGCAAAAAGTGCAATGCGCCTGACCGTGATGTCCTTTGGTTTCAAGTTTGGCATCCCGCCGGAAGCAGACCTCGTGTTGGACGTGCGCTGCCTGCCCAATCCTTTCTATGTCCCGGAGCTCAAGCACAAGACGGGACTGGATCAGGAAGTGGTGGACTTTGTCATGTCGCACCCGGAAGCGCAGGAGCTGCTCAAGCGCTACGAAAGCTTTTTGCAGTATGCACTGCCGCTTTACGTCAAGGAGGGCAAAAGCCAGCTGACCATTGCGGTGGGATGTACCGGCGGCAAGCACCGCTCCATTACATTTGCGCGTAAGATCGCGGAGTATTGCGCGGCACTCGGCTACGAGCCGGGCGTGCAGCATCGTGATGCCATGCGTTGACAGAATTGAGGAAATATGAGTAGTTTTGCGTCCCGTGCGCGGGAGGAGATCGCTGCGCGCAGCATCCAGAAGGATTGCTGTGTGCGTGCGGCGGCCTATGGCATTGCGTGCTTTGCCAAATATTTTGATGCTAGGGGCCTTGTGGTGCAGACCGAACAGCAGGAGACGGTGCAGGCTGCACAGCAGCTGTTTGCCCGCTGCGGCGTGCAGGGCGAAATTTTGCAAAAGCAGCGGCCCAGCGGTGTTTTGTACGAGTTCAACATCCGTGCGCCGGAGCAGGTGGCCCGGATGCATGAGCTGTTCGGCACCACCGGCAGTGAGACCAGCCTGCAGATCGATCCCCGCCTTATCCGCTGCCAGACCTGCGTCAGTGCGTACATTGGCGCAGCTTTTTTGTGCAGTGGAACGGTCATTGACCCGCAGAAGGAATATAATCTGGAGTTCCTTACCTCCCGCACCAACCTTGCACGGGACTTTGAAGCATTGCTGGCAGAGCATGAGTTTGCACCGCACCGCACCCGGCGCAACGGTGTGAACCTGATCTACGTTAAAACGGGAGCCAATGTAGAACGGCTGCTCAGCTTTATGGGGGCAGTGAATGCCGCTGAGGAGATGCACGCACAGAAGGCGTTCAAGCAGGTGCGCAACCAGACGAATCGTCAGACCAACTGCGACACCGCAAACCTCGGCAAAACGGCCCGTGCCAATGCGCAGACGCTGAAGGCAATCCGATTTCTGGAAGAGCAGGATGCCCTTTCCACCTTGCCGGAGGTGCTGCAGCAAGCTGCCGCCAAACGGATGCAGTACCCGGACCTTTCGCTCACGGCACTGTGCGGCTGCTTTGAGCCCGCGGTGAGCAAATCCGGCCTGTCGCACCGGATGAAGAAACTGGAGGCGTTGGCCGAAAATCTGCGGAAGAATCTGGAACAGGAGGCACAGCGTGAGCGAGATCAGTGAGAATAACCGTCTTGGAAGGGACTTCGTTCATCTGCACATCCATACGGAATACAGCCTTCTGGACGGTGCCTGCCGCATCGACCAGCTGATGGAGCGTGTAAAAGAGTGCGGGCAGACCGCCATTGCCTGCACAGACCATGGCGTTATGTACGGCTGCGTGCAGTTTTACAAGGCGGCTAAAAAGGCGGGCATCAAGCCTATTATCGGCTGCGAAGTCTATGTTGCCACCCGCACCCGCTTTGATAAGGTGAACAAGATCGATGGCAATAACCATCTGATCCTGCTGTGCAAAAATGAGACCGGTTACAAAAACCTTATCAAAATGGTATCGGCCTCTTTTGTGGAGGGATTTTACTCCAAGCCCCGCATCGATAAGCAGCTGCTGGAGCAGTATCACGAGGGACTGATCTGCCTGTCTGCCTGTCTGGCCGGTGAGATCCCGCAGGCCATTCTGGCAGGCGACTATGAGCGTGCCAAAACCAGCGCGTTGTGGTACCGCGACCTGTTCGGCGAGGGCAACTATTACATTGAGCTGCAGGATCATGGCCTGAAAGAGGACAACATCGTTCTGCCGCAGCTCATCAAGCTTGCGCGGGAAACAGGCATCCCCATGGCAGCCACCAACGACTCCCACTATCTGCGCAGGGAGGATGCCAAGATGCAGGGCATCCTGCTGTGCATCCAGACCGGCAAGACCATTCAGGATGCGGATAAAATGGAGTTCCAGACCGACGAGTTCTATGTCAAAACGACAGACGAAATGTATGATCTGTTCTCCATGGTGCCGGAAGCCTGCGAAAATACGGCCAAAATTGCAGAGCGGTGCAGCTTTGATTTTGATTTCGGGCACACCAAGATCCCTTATTATAAAGCGCCGAACGGGATGGATAATCAGGCGTTTTTTGAAAAGCTCTGCTGGGAGGGTCTGGAACGCCGCTATGGGCCTGATGTACCGCAGGCCAACAAAGACCGTCTGAGCTACGAGATCGGCGTGGTCAAAAAGATGGGCTACACAAACTACTACCTCATCGTGTGGGACTACGTCAACTACGCCAAGAGTCAGGGCATCCCGGTGGGCCCGGGCCGCGGCTCCGGCGCAGGCAGCATTGCGGCTTACAGTGTGGGCATCACGGATATCGACCCCATCCGCTATAATCTGATCTTTGAACGCTTTTTGAACCCGGAGCGTGTCAGTATGCCGGACTTCGATGTGGATTTCTGCTACGAACGCCGACAGGAAGTCATTGATTACGTCAACCGCAAATACGGTGCTGACCATGTGGCGCAGATCGTCACCTTCGGCACCATGGCAGCCCGCAACGCCATCCGCGATGTCGGCCGTGTAATGGGGATCCCGTATCAGCAGGTGGATGCGGTGGCAAAGCAGGTCCCCATGGAACTGAAAATGACCCTGAAGCGTGCGCTGGAGGTCTCGACAGAGCTGAAGCGGATGTACGACACCGATCCGCAGGTCACGGAGCTGATCGACACGGCCCTGAAGGTGGAGGGAATGCCCCGCCATGCATCCACGCATGCGGCGGGCGTCGTCATTACCCCGGAGCCTACGGACTACTATCTGCCACTGGCCACCAATGATGGTCTGCCCGTGACCCAGTTCAACATGACCGAGATCGAGGAGCTTGGACTTCTGAAGATGGACTTCCTTGGTCTGCGCACCCTGACGGTCATCCGCGATGCGGAAATTGCCGTGCAGAAGCACCACCCGGAATTTTCCGTCCAGAAGCTGGACTATGACGACCCGGACACCTACAGGATGCTGGGGCAGGGCGATACCGAAGGCGTGTTCCAGCTGGAATCTTCCGGCATGAAGCAGGTCCTGGTGGGCCTGCAGCCGCAGAACCTTGAAGATGTCATCGCTCTCATCAGCCTGTACCGTCCCGGTCCCATGGACTCCATCCCGACCTATCTGCGCAACCGCCACGAGCCGGATAAGATCAGCTACAAGACCCCGCAGCTGGCGCACATTCTGGACGTGACCAACGGATGCATCGTGTATCAGGAACAGGTGATGCAGATCTTCCGTGAGCTGGCAGGCTTCTCGTTCGGGCAGGCAGACAATGTCCGCCGTGCCATGAGCAAAAAGAAGCATGCTGTTATGGAGGCAGAGCGTGAGCACTTTGTGCACGGCTGCACCGACCCCGGCAACGAATGCCCGGGCTGTGTGGCAAACGGCATTTCGGAAAAAGTGGCAAACGAGATCTACGACGAAATGTCCAGCTTCGCCTCCTATGCATTCAACAAAAGCCACGCTGCCTGCTATGCCTATGTGGCATTTCAGACAGCCTATCTCAAGTGCCATTACCCCAGTGAATTCATGGCTGCATTGCTGACCAGCGTGCTGGACAACACCGATAAAGTCATCGAGTACTCCGGCGAGTGCGCACGGCTTGGAATTAAGGTGCTGCCGCCGGACGTGAATGTTTCAAACGGCGGATTTACGGCAGATGACAACGGTCAGATCCGTTTTGGACTGAACGCGGTCAAGAACGTGGGCCGCAACCTTATTGAGAATGTGGTCAGAGAGCGGCAGAATAAGCCCTACACCAGCTTGTACGATTTCTGCAAGCGGATGCATGGTACAGAATTGAACCGCCGGGCGGTCGAAAGCCTGATCAAGGCCGGCGCCTTTGACCATATGGGCAGCAACCGCCACAGTCAGGTGGAGGCGGTGGAAGGCATTCTGAAAAGCATCGAAACAGACTCCCGGCGCAATCTGGACGGCCAGCTGGATCTGTTCTCGGTCATGAGCGGGGAAGCGCAGGACGAAGCATCTGCGGACAGCTATGAGATCAAACAGCTGTCGGAATACAGTCACAAGGAGCTGCTGCAGCAGGAAAAGGATGTCAGCGGCCTGTACCTGTCCGGCCATCCGCTGGACGCCTACCGTGAGCAGTCGGCGCGGATCGCGTCCCACTCCATCAAGGATCTGACCGGCGAGGATGCCCATGTGAAGGACGGCGAAAGGGTGCGCATCGTGTGTGCAGTGGTAAAAAGCCGCATGATGACCACCAAGTCCAACAGCATGATGGCCTTTACCAGTGTGGAAGACCTGACCGGTACGATGGAGGTGATCGTGTTCCCCAGAGTGCTGGACACCTTCCGCGATTCGCTGCACGAAAACGCGGTCGTTGTGATCGACGGCAAACTTTCTGTGCGAGAGGACGAAGCCTCCAAGCTGCTGGCAGAGAGTGTTGTCCCCATTGAAAGCTATGATCCCTCCCGGCCGGACAAGGGCCGCCCGGACCCGATGCGGAAGGCTGCAAAAAAACTCTATATCCGTGTGCCGTCCCGCAGCAGCAGGGAATATGCAAAGGTGGTAAATCTTCTGCATATTTTCGATGGAGATATGCCGGTGCTTCTGTACCTGATGGACACCAAGCAGTATCTGCAGGTGCCGCGTCATCTTTACACTTCCGGCCATCCGCTGCTGTTTGAAGAACTGGAAAGACTGGTCGGCGCAGACAATATTGCAACAAAATGACATTTCTGTGCACGAATCTTAACAGGCAGAATGTTTTCAAAACGGAGCGTTTGTGTTATAATGATTCAAGGCAAGTGAAGTGCTCTGAGCAGCGTTGAAATGGAGAGCGCTGTGATATTACTGGGTAAATGAAGACAAAATTGGAGGGAATCTCTCGTATGGAAAAGCAGATCAAAACGATTGGTGTGTTGACAAGCGGCGGTGATGCTCCCGGCATGAACGCTGCTGTGCGCGCCGTAGTCCGTACCGGCCTGCATAAGGGTTACCGTATGATCGGCATTCAGCGCGGCTATAACGGCCTGCTGAACGGCGAATGCTTTGAAATGAACCTGCGCAGTGTCTCGAACATCATTTCTGCAGGCGGTACGATCCTTTACACTGCCCGCTGCCTGGAGTTCAAGACCAAGGAAGGTCAGGACAAGGGTGCCGAGAAATGCCGCGAGCTGGGGATCGATGCACTGGTGGTCATTGGCGGTGATGGTTCTTACCGCGGCGCTCGTGAGCTGGCCCACCGCGGCATCCCGATGATCGGCCTGCCCGGCACCATCGATAACGATATTTCCTGCACGGATTATACCATCGGCTACGATACTGCGATGAATACCGCGCTGGAAATGATCGATAAGCTGCGCGACACCACCCAGAGCCATGACCGCTGCAGTGTGGTCGAGGTCATGGGCCGCAATGCCGGTTACATTGCACTGAACGTGGCCATCGCTTCCGGTGCTATGGCTGTTCTGCTGCCGGAGAAAGAGTTCGACATGCAGCGCGATATTCTGGATAAGATCGCAGAGACCCAGAAGACCGGCAAGCGTCATTTCATCATCATCGTGGCCGAGGGCGTCGGCCATGCGCAGGAGATCGCAAACGAGATCCAGGCCCGTACTGGCATTGATTCCCGTGCAACGATTCTGGGTCATGTCCAGCGCGGTGGTTCTCCCACCCTGCGTGACCGCGTGAATGCGTCTGCAATGGGCTATCACGCTGTCTGTCTGCTGGAGCAGGGCAAGTATAACCGTATCGTTGGCATGAAAGGCGAAAAACTGGTGGACTATCCGGTGGATGAAGCCCTTGAAATGACCAAGACGCTTGACCCGGTGCTGCTGGACGTTTGCAACACCATTTCTATCTGATATTTATAAAGTCAATACCATGGAGCTGTTCTCTCGAGGGATCGGGAGGGCGGCTCTTTTTTATGGCATGAACGGAGGAACGTGCTCACATCCTTCATTGCAGATTTGACCGAGAAAGCCTCTTGCAATTGCTGGAAATCCAATGAAAGATACAGCAAAAATAACGCGATAATACGTATTAAATTTACGCTATTCAACAAAGAGTATCTCCTCTGAATTGATTATAAATCAACCGAAAGAGTAAAGTGAAACCGATTTCAACTGTGATGGATAAATGATCTATACAAACCGTATTCCTTTGCAGAGGGCGGAAAAATGTGGTATACTAACAAAAATGAAGCCTGTGCTGCACCAGCCAACAAGTCTGGAATGCAGCGCAGGAAAAGTCGGAGAGCGGGAGAGTGGATTTTTTGGAGTTGGAACAGGCAAAGCAGCGCGTGGAAGAGCTGCGAACGATCATTGAAAAAAATAATCGTCTTTATTATGATCAGGATGCGCCGGAACTGGAAGATTTTGAGTATGATGCCCTGACCCGGGAGCTGAAAGCGCTGGAAGCACAGTTTCCACAGCTGGTAACGGCGTCGTCTCCTACGCAGAAGGTGGGCGGTACCGCCAGCAGCAAACTGCCCAAGGTGACCCACACGGTCAAAATGGAGAGTCTTCTGGATGCTTTTTCGTATGATGAACTGCGCGACTTTGACCGCCGTGTGCGCGAAGCAGGCGCAGAGCCGGAGTATGTGGTCGAGATCAAGATCGATGGTCTTTCCTGCAGCTTGGAATATGAGAATGGTGAGCTGGTTCGTGCCTCCACCCGCGGCGATGGCGTAGTAGGCGAAGACGTTACAGCCAATGTCCGTGCCATTCGCAGCATTCCCAAAAAATTGAAGAATGCACCAGAGTTTCTGGAAGTGCGCGGTGAAGTGTATATGCCGCACGGAGCGTTCCAGAAGCTCTGCGCAGAGCAGGAGCTGCAGGGCGCTGCGCCTTTCAAAAATCCGCGCAATGCTGCTGCCGGTTCCCTGCGTCAGAAGGACGCCAAAATAACCGGCAGCCGGGGGCTTTCTATTTTTATTTTTAATGTGCAGCAGATCCGTGGCAAAACCCTCACAAAGCATTCGGAAAGTCTGGACTATCTCAAGAGTCTGGGGTTGCCGGTGTCGCCGCGTTATCATGTGGTGCATGATATTGAGCAGGCCATTGCAGAGATCGAGCAGATTGGGCAGAACCGTGCAAAGCTGGACTTTGATATGGATGGTGCTGTTATAAAAGTGAACAGTTTTGCACAGCGTGATTTGATGGGCTCCACCAACAAGTTTCCGCGCTGGGCAATCGCTTTCAAGTATCCGCCGGAGGTCAAGGAAACTACGCTGCGCAGCATTGAGGTCGCAGTGGGCCGCACCGGTGTGCTGACGCCGACTGCCTGCTTTGATCCCGTATTTCTGGCAGGCACCACGGTTGCCCGCGCAACGCTGCACAATGAAGATTTTATCCATCAGTTTGGTCTTTGCATCGGCGATACCATTCAGGTGCGCAAGGCTGGCGATATCATCCCGGAAGTGATCGGTGTCACCCGCCATGCAGAGGATGCGCAGCCCTACGAAATGCCAACTGTCTGTCCTTCCTGCGGCGCACCGGTCGTTCATCTGGAAGATGAAGCGGCTTTGCGCTGTGTGAACCCCGAATGTCCGGCACAGGCCCTGCGCAACATCATCCACTTTGCATCCCGGGATGCTATGGATATTGAGGGCCTTGGCACAGCGGTTGCCACTCAGCTGGTGGAAAAGGATATGGTGCATTCTGCTGCGGATATCTACACTCTGACCCGGGAGCAGCTTTTGACGCTGGACAAATTCAAGGAGAAAAGTGCGGAGAATCTTTTGAGCGCGATCGAACGCTCCAAGCAGAATAATCTGGATAAGCTTTTGTTCGGTTTTGGCATCCGCAACATTGGTGACAAGGCAGCAGCTCTGCTGGCGGAGCATTTTGGAACATTGCAGGCCCTCCGGGAAGCCACCGTGGAGAAGATCAGCGAGATCGACGGATTTGGCGGCGTGATGGCACAAAGCGTAGTAGAATTTTTTGCAAAAGAAGGCACCACCGATCTTGTGCACCGCTTGGCAGATGCCGGCTTGAATATGCAGTGGAAGGGCGAACCGAAAGGCGATAAGCTGGCAGGTAAAACGCTGGTGGTCACGGGTACGCTGGAATCGCTTTCCCGCAACGAAGCCGAGGCTCTGATCGTGAAAAATGGCGGCAAGGCCAGCGGCTCCGTCTCCAAAAAGACGGCTTACGTTGTGGCTGGTGCTGCGGCGGGTTCCAAGCTGACGAAGGCACAGACACTCGGGATTCCCGTTCTGACCGAGGCGGAATTTCTGGCAATGCTTCGGGATGGAAATATCTGACAACGAGACAGGCGATCCTTTTCGGGAAAGCCTGTCTCATTTTTTGCAGGGGCTGTTTTGCGGCAGTTCGGGCTTGTTTCTTTTGTGCCGGACGAGGGGAGAGAGCGGCGCAGAGTCCGTCTCTTCATCCTCCCTTCACAGTTCATTTGAAAAAAGTGCTTTTTCTTTCCGGCGTTTCATGCTATAATATTATTCAAACACGGCTTTGGGGCCGTCGCCGCCTGCTTTGGCAGTGCGGCAGGATAGGGCAGATCAGACGGTGTACCGTTCTGCCGGGGCAGTGCCCGCAACAGAGGGCGGGCGGGAAAATCAAAAAGAGAGGCGAATCGAGATGTTGGATATGATCAAGTGCAGCACCGGCGGTGCATACTATGCCCGCGGGGAGTGGGTGCCGGCAGACGGCAATGCATCTGCCGCGCTGGCCGCAAAAGGCTTTGATGCAGCAGCCGTTGCAAATGCAAAGACCGGTACCATGGCTTACAGCATTCTGCAGGCCCATAACACCAGCGGCGATGCCGATAACCTGAAGATCAAGTTTGACGCCATGGCCAGCCATGACATCACCTTTGTTGGCATTATCCAGACGGCCCGCGCATCCGGTCTGGAGAAATTCCCCATTCCGTATGTGCTTACCAACTGCCACAACAGCCTGTGCGCTGTGGGCGGCACTATCAACGAGGATGACCACCGCTTTGGCCTGTCCGCTGCTAAAAAGTACGGTGGCATCTTTGTGCCCCCGCACCTTGCAGTCATCCATCAGTACATGCGCGAAAAGTTTGCGGGCTGCGGCAAAATGATTCTGGGCTCCGACTCCCACACCCGCTATGGCGCTTTGGGCACCATGGCTATTGGCGAGGGCGGCGGCGAACTGGCAAAGCAGCTGCTGGGCCGCACCTATGATGTTGCCCGCCCGGGCGTCGTGGCCATCTACCTCACCGGCTCTCTGCCCGCAGGCTGCGGCCCCCACGATGTGGCGATCGCACTGGTGGGCAAGCTGTTCAAGAGCGGCTACGTCAAGAACAAGGTCATGGAGTTCGTTGGCCCCGGCATTGCGTCCCTGCGTCAGGATACCCGCAATGCCATCGATGCGATGACCACCGAGACCACCTGCCTGTCCTCCATCTGGGAGACAGACGAGACCACCCATCGCTTCCTTGCTGTGCACGGCCGCGCTGCCGACTATAAAAAGCTGGCCCCGGCGGATCTGGCCTACTATGACGGCGTGGTGGAAGTGGACCTGTCTGCGATCCGCCCGATGATCGCACTGCCCATGCACCCCTCCAATGCATTCACCATTGAAGAACTGAACGCAAACCTTGAGGATATTCTCCACGCCTGCGAACAGGATGTGCAGAAGCTCATCGGCCGCAAGGACGTCAGCCTTGACCTGTGCAGCAAGATCGAGAACGGAAAGCTGCGTGTGGATCAGGGCGTCATTGCAGGCTGTGCAGGCGGTCTTTACGACAGCATTTATGAGGCAGCCTCCATCCTCAAGGGCCATACCGGCGGCTGCGGTGACTACGCACTCAGCGTGTACCCTGGCAGCCAGCCGATCATGATGGAGCTGGTGCGCACCGGCGTGATCAGCGACCTGATGGCAAGCGGTGCAACCATCCGCACAGCTTTCTGCGGTCCCTGCTTCGGCGCAGGCGATGTGCCCGCAAACGGCGCGCTGTCCATCCGCCATACCACCCGCAACTTCCCCAGCCGTGAGGGCTCCAAGCCTGGCAACGGCCAGCTTTCCGGCGTAGCACTGATGGATGCCCGCAGCATTGCAGCCACCACGGCCAACGGCGGCATCCTGACCCCGGCCACCGACATTGATTATGATCCCACTGTGCCTGAGTATCAGTACGATCCTTCCAGCTACAATACCCGCGTGTATCAGGGCTTTGGCAAGGGCGATTACGATGCCCTGCTCAAGCTGGGTCCCAACATCAAGGACTGGCCCGAGATCGCACCGCTGGGCGAGAATCTGCTGCTGAAGGTAGCTTCCTACATCACCGATCCTGTTACCACCACGGACGAGCTCATCCCCTCCGGAGAGACCTCGTCCTTCCGCTCCAATCCGCTGGGTCTGGCAGAGTTCACCCTCAGCCGCAAGGACCCGGAGTACGTGGGCCGCGCCAAGGCTGTGCAGGCTGAGGAAAAGGCCCGCCGTGCAGGCGAGGGCAGCGCCGAGGTGCTGGCCCAGCTGCACAAAGTGCCCGGCTGCGAGGATCTGACATGGGATGATGTGCAGATCGCATCCACCATCTTTGCCGTCAAGCCCGGCGATGGTTCTGCCCGTGAGCAGGCTGCCAGCTGCCAGCGCGTGCTGGGTGCCGGGGCCAACATCGTCACCGAGTATGCCACCAAGCGCTACCGCTCCAACCTCATCAACTGGGGTATGCTGCCGCTGCAGCTGGTGGGCGCAACGCCCTTCGGTCTGGGCGATTATGTGTTCATCCCCAACGTCCGCGAAGCGCTCAAGGGCGATCTGCAGGACATCAAGGCCTATGTGCTGGGCGATTCCGTCAAGGAGTTCAGCCTGTACATGGCCCCGCTGACCGCCGATGAGCGCAAGATCCTGGCAGATGGCTGCCTGATCAATTTCTATAAGAACTAATAAAGATCCTCTCAGTCATTGCTTCGCAATGCCAGCTCTCCCGAAAGGGAGAGCTTTTTAGCGGAACGGAGCACGGCAGCTTTTGCGGATAAAAAGCATTTGGCAAAAGAAAAGCCCCCCTCGGGGGAGCTGACGCCGCAGGCGGCTGAGGGGGTTTTCATGGAGGTTTCAATTTCTATGCCCGGCGATCTTCACAATCATTCTACCTGTTCCGATGGCTCGGTGCCCATCCACCGTCTGCCGCTCATGGCGGCGCGGGCGGGTCTGGACACCATGGCCATTTCCGACCATGATACCCTGCTCAGTGTGAATTACTGCTATGAGCACCCGGTGCAGGACGGGGTGCATCTGCTCCCGGCGGCTGAGCTCACCGGCTACGACCACGAGCATCATCACCGAGTGCACCTGCTGTGCTATTATCCGGATCCGGAAAACCGGGAGCTGAGGGAGCATTGCGACATCCTGCGCCAGCGCCGCAACGAGTGCGGTCTGCAAAGCGCAAAGGAAATTGAAGCGCTGTATCCGCAGTTCCGCACGGAACAGGCACTGGAATACGCAAAAGACAGCGGCGTACTGTTCAAAAGCGGCATTATGGAGGCACTGCATCAGCTGGGTCTGTGCGATGCCGTATATGGCAGGCTGTACAGTTACCTTTTTGGCTGGGAGCCGCGCGGCGTGGTACTGCATCAGGTAAAGTATCCTTCGGTGCAGGAGGTGCTTGCCACAGCCAAGGCAGCCGGTGCGGTGGTGGTGTTTGCGCACCCGACCGTTTACAAAAGCATGCCGCTGGTACGCCAGCTTGCCAAAGAGGGAATGATCGACGGCATTGAGGTGGAGCATCCCCGCAACAGCCCGGAGGACAAGGCAGAGTGTGCAGCGCTGTGCAAGCAATATGGCCTCATCCATACGGGTGGCACCGACTTCCACGGGGCCAACCACAAGGTGCCGCATCCGGTGGGCACCTGCACCACAGAGGAGGATCAGATCGCCCGTATTCTGGAGCTGGCCCACCAGCGCCGTGGGATCGATGTATGACCGTGCAGCAGGTCACATTGACATTCCAACAGACCGGCCTATAATAAATGAAGACGAATACCGTCGGAATGTCTGTCAAAAAGAGAGGATTTTGAACTATGAGCAAGGAATTCAGCTTCCCGAACAGCGGCACCTGCTCCAAGCAGACCAACTTTGTACTGAACGATGACCACACCATTGAGAGCATGGAAGTCATCGGCGGCTGCAATGGCAACCTGAAGGGCATCTGCAGCCTCGTGCGCGGCATGAAGGCCGAACAGGTCATCGAACGCTTTGAGGATGTGAAATGCGGCTTCCGCAGCACCAGCTGCCCGGATCAGATCGCAAAGAACCTGAAAAAGGCTCTGGCTGAAATGAACTGAACATGATCTGCCAAAGAGGAGATGCCACACTGGTATCTCCTCTTTGCTTTTCCCATCCCGACACAAACGACTGATTTTTTTCGGTGCTTTGGGGCTATACTTCTTATGCAAACGAATTTTTCAGCAAGGAGCAGGCAAATGAGCATCTGGGAAAAAATGGGCTTTGGCGGTTACAAGGGCTTTTCGCATGAGGCGGACAGACTGCTGCGCAGTGCAGTGGAGCTTGCCGGGAACCTGGGCTGCGAAAAGGCAGATACCAGCCATCTGCTGCTGGCGATCCTGCAGCAGGATCAGGGCGCAGCAGCGCGGTTTCTGGCAGGCAAACAGATCTGTGAGCCGGAAGTGCGCCGTCAACTGGCTCAGACCCGCCGCGCCCCGGCTCTGCATCTGGACCGCCATGACCTTGCACCGGATCTCAGGCGTACCATGGACTATGCCATCATCGGGGCGCAGAACGCTCACCTGAACCGTGCCGAGCCGGAGCATCTGCTCTGCGCGATGCTGGAGGATGATGGCTGCACGGCAGGCGTGCTGCTGGCGTCCATGGGGCTGCAGCTCACAGAGGCTGTGAGAGAATGCCGCCAGTTGTCCGGGCAGTTCGTCCTGCCATACCAGACACGGGCGGCAGCCGGTGCACCACGGGGCAGCCGGGCCAGTGATAAATACTGCCGTGATCTGACCCGCCGCGCCGCAGAACGGGAACTGGACCCGGTGTTCTGCCGGGAGGCGGAGCTGGACCGCATGGTAGAGATCTTATGCCGCCGCCAAAAAAACAACCCCTGTCTGGTGGGGGAGCCGGGCGTTGGCAAGACGGCGTTGGCAGAGGGTCTTGCCCAGCGCATTGCCGGGGACCGCGTGCCGCGCGCGCTCAAGGGGCGCCGTCTTCTTGCACTGGATATGGCCAGCCTTGTGGCAGGCACAAAATACCGCGGCGATTTTGAAGAGCGATTCAAAAACCTGCTGGAAGAACTGGTCCGGGACGGCAGTGCCATCCTGTTCGTGGACGAATTCCATACCATTGTAGGTGCCGGTGCAGCGGAAGGTGCCATTGATGCAGCCAGCATTTTAAAGCCGGTACTGGCACGCGGAGAGCTGCAGATGATCGGTGCCACTACCACCGAGGAATTCCGCACCCATATCCAGAAGGATGCTGCATTGGAACGCCGTTTCGGCAAGGTGCAGGTGGAGGAGCCTACGCCTGCACAGGCCGTCGATATCCTCAGCGGTCTGGCCCCGCGCTACGAACGCTATCACAACGTAAAGCTTCCGCAGGAGACCCTGCAGGCGGCAGTGGAACTCTCGGTACGGTATCTGCCGGGGCGTTTTCTGCCGGATAAGGCCATCGACCTTGTGGATGAAGCTTGCGCAGCGGCACGCATCCGTGCGGAACGGGAAAAGCAGCCCCAGCCCGTGCTGACCCCGGATGATATCGCCCATGTGGTGGCACAGGCCAGCGGTGTGCCCACAGAGCGCGTTGGAGAGCAGGAACGGGAACGGCTGGAAAAGCTGGAACAGCGCCTGAACGAGGAGATCGTCGGGCAGAGCCGCGCAGTCGCTGCCGTGGCAGGGGCCATCCGCCGCAGCCGTACCGGCCTTGGGGAGCCGGGAAGGCCCATAGGAGCCATGCTGTTCCTTGGCCCCACCGGCGTTGGCAAAACGGCCCTTGCCAGGGCGCTGGCCGTCAGCTGGTTCGGCAGCGAAAAGGCACTGCTCAAGTTTGACATGTCGGAATATCAGGAGCAGCACACCGCTGCCCGGCTGCTGGGTGCCCCGCCGGGCTATCTGGGCCATGATGAGGGCGGGCAGCTTACCGAGGCTGTGCGCCGCCGCCCCTACAGCGTGGTCCTGTTTGATGAGATCGAAAAGGCCCACCCGGATATCCAGAACATCCTGCTGCAGATCCTGGAGGATGGACAGCTCACCGATGCCATGGGACGTAAAGCGGATTTCCGCAATACCATCGTGCTGCTTACGTCCAACCTTGGCGCGCGCTTTCTGGCGGGTCAGAGCGCTCCGCTGGGCTTTGCTGCGGGCAGCGAAGCCGTGTTTGAAAAGCAGTCAGCGCAGGCCGTTGAGGAAGCGAAAAAGTGGTTCCGGCCAGAACTGGCAGGCCGTCTGGATGAAATGATCGTGTTCCGTCCGCTGGCAGATGACAGCCTGTGCGCCATTGCGGAAAAACTGCTCTGCCAGCTGGAACAGCGTGCAGCAGGCAGTGGCTATCAGCTGCACCATACGCCTCAGGTGGGCAGGGCACTGGCGGCAAAGGCACGGTCAGCCTATGGTGCCCGGGAACTGCGCCGCGCCGTGGACAGGGCAGTAGAGCAAGCCCTTGCAGACCGCATTGCCTCCGGCACAGCCAGTACCGGCCAGCACTGGACAGCAGACTGCTCGGCCGATGGCTCTATCATCCTGCGGGAGGATGAAACCGTAACCATGTAAAAATCGGACAGTAGTGGCTTCCCCGGCAGGCCATCGGGGAGCTTTCCACGCAAAATAACGGGTTGCGGCACCCAGCATCTGCTTCGCTCTCGCTCGCATCTTGCTGGCCGCGGCCCCAACAATAGCTTCTTGCCTCGGCCACTGGCCGCAGTCGCTATTGTTGCAGGCCATTCCAGCTCCCGCCCTATTGCCTGCGGCAACAGGGTCCCACCCTCGGATCATTTGCTGGGGAAACTCCCCGCCGTCCTGCCAAGTAAAAATGCATCTTGCAACCTGCTGGTTTTCTGTTATCATAGAATCAGGGTGTATCTGAAAAACAGAATTGCAGGAGGAAGTTCATGTGCACTTTATTTCTTTTGAACCCCGCTGCCGGCAAGGCAGACTGTACCCGTGCTCTGCCGCGGCAGATCGATGCGGCTGCGGCGCGGGCCGGTCTTGCCATGGGAGAATATACCATTCGGATCACTGCCCACGCAGGCCACGCCCGGGAGCTTGCCAATGCCGCAGCCCGACAGGCCCGGCAGGCAGGGGAGCAGCTCCGCATCTATACAGCAGGCGGCGACGGCACCTTCAACGAAGCGCTCACCGGGATCTATGGCTATGCAAATGCAGCCGTGGGCTGTCTGCCCTTTGGCAGCGGCAACGATTTTCTGCGCACCTTTGGTACAAAGGAAGAGTTTCTGGATCTGGATGCCCAGCTGGCCGGTGGGCCGGTGAGCATCGATCTGATGCAGACCAGCCTTGGCCTTTCGGCCACCATCTGCGCTGCCGGTCTGGATGCGCAGGTTGCCTACGGCATCCCGAAGTTCCGGCGCATCCCGCTGTGCGGCGGCGAGATGGCCTATGTGCTTTCCATTGTGGAACAGCTGTGCGGACACATCGGCCGCAGGGTGGAGTACACCATCGATGGTGAAACGCTGGATGTGGACTGCCTGATGTGTGCCATCTGCAATGGCCGCACCTATGGCGGCGGTTTCTGTGCAGCGCCGGAAGCACAGCCCGACGACGGCTGGCTGGATGTATATATCATCCGCAAGGTGAGCCGCGTGACCATTGCAAAGCTGCTGGGAATGTACAAGAGCGGCAAGCACTTCCAGAACGGTCAGCTCGTCAGGGCTGCAGAGCCGTACTTTATTTACCGCCGCGCAAAACAGGTGAGCCTGCGCGCTGCGGATGGCCGCGGGCCGATCGTTGCCACGGCAGACGGTGAATGCGCACCCAAGGAGCAGATCACTGTACAGGTACAGCCGCTGGCAGGGCGCATCCTTCTGCCAAAGCCTGCTTTTGAGCGCTTTGCAGCGCAGAGGACGGCACAGAGTGCAGACCGAACATGAAAAACCAGAAGAAGAGACAGCTTTTTTGTCCAAGAAGAAAGCTGTCTCTTTTTCGCTGTACGGCTGATTTTTTCATCTGTCATAAATTCTTAACAAAAAGAAGCAAAAAAGGTCTTGATTTTTCGGGTCAAGATGAGTACAATACAATTAGCACTCAGAGAAATGGAGTGCTAAAGAACCGAAGAGCCGACATGAGGCTCTTTGGACACAGCAAAGTTTTAAATTATATTTTTACTATAGGAGGGCAAGAACTATGAAGATCATTCCTCTTGCAGACCGTGTTGTCATTAAGGCTGTTGAGGTTGAGGAGACCACCAAGGGCGGTCTGATCCTGACCGGCAGTGCTAAGGAAAAGCCCCAGGTGGCTGAGGTCATCGCTGTCGGCCCCGGCGGCGTTGTGGACGGCAAGGAAGTCAAGATGACTGTGAAGGTCGGCGACAAGGTCCTCACCAGCAAGTACTCCGGTACCGAGGTCAAGGTGGACGGCGAAGAGTGCACCATCGTCCGTCAGGGCGATATTCTGGCAGTCGTTGAGGACTGAGCGGTTTCCCTCTGATATTTGAAAATTGAGCTTTAAAGGAGCGATTTGATTATGGCTAAGCAGATCAAGCAGGGCGAGGATGCCCGCAAGGCACTGTGTGCCGGTATCGATACCCTGGCAAACACCGTTAAGATCACCCTGGGCCCCAAGGGCCGCAATGTGGTGCTGGGCAAAAAGTTCGGTGCACCGGTCATCACCAACGATGGCGTGACCATTGCCAAGGAGATCGAGCTGAAGGACGAGTTCGAGAACATGGGCGCACAGCTGGTGCGTGAAGTCGCTACCAAGACCAACGACGCAGCAGGCGACGGCACCACCACCGCAACCGTTCTGGCACAGGCCATGGTCACCGAGGGCATGAAGAATGTCACCGCCGGTGCAAACCCCATGGATATCCGCCGCGGCATGAGCAAGGCTGTTGCCAAGGCTGTTGAGACCATCAAGGCTCACAGCCAGAAGGTAAAGGACAGCAACGATATCGCCCGCGTCGGCACTATTTCTGCAGGCGACCCCGAGATCGGCCGTCTGATCGCCGAGGCTATGGAGAAGGTCACCTCCGATGGCGTTATCACCATTGAGGAGAACAAGACCACCGCTGAGACCTACAACGAGATCGTGGAAGGCATGCAGTTCGACCGCGGCTACCTCACCCCGTATATGGTCACCGATACCGACAAGATGGTGGCTGATCTGGACAACGCCGCTATCCTGATTACCGATAAGAAGATCAGCGTGATTCAGGATCTGGTCCCTCTGCTGGAGCAGGTGATGCAGAACGGTCTGAAACTGCTGATCGTGGCTGAGGACATTGAGGGCGAGGCTCTGTCCACTCTGATCGTCAACCGCCTGCGTGGCACCCTGAACGTCTGCGCTGTCAAGGCTCCCGGCTTTGGCGACCGCCGCAAGGAGATGCTGCAGGATATCGCAACCCTGACCGGCGGCACCGTGATCTCCTCCGATCTGGGCTATGAGCTGAAGGACGCTACCGTCCAGATGCTGGGCCATGCACGTCAGGTCAAGGTCACCAAGGAGAACACCACTATCGTGGGCGGTGCAGGTGACAAGGATGCGATCGCAGCCCGTATTTCTCAGATCCGCAGCCAGATTGAGGTCGCTACCAGCGATTTCGACCGTGAGAAGCTGCAGGAGCGTCTGGCAAAGCTGGCTGGCGGCGTAGCCGTCATCAAGGTCGGTGCTGCCACCGAAGTTGAGATGAAGGACAAGAAGCTGCGCATTGAGGATGCTTTGAACGCAACCAAGGCTGCTGTTCAGGAAGGCGTCGTTGCCGGCGGCGGTACTGCTCCCATCAATGCGATTCCCGCTGTGCGTGAGCTGTGCGACACGCTGGAAGGCGACGAGCGCACCGGTGCCAAGATCGTCCTGAAGGCTCTGGAAGCTCCTCTGCGCCAGATCGCTAAGAATGCCGGTCTGGAAGGCAGTGTCATCATCGACAAGATCATTTCTGCCAATAAGCCCAACTACGGCTTCGATGCGCAGAATGAGGTCTTTGTGGACGATATGATCGCTGCTGGCATCGTTGACCCCACCAAGGTCACTCGTTCCGCTCTGGAAAATGCAGCATCTGTTGCAGAAATGGTCCTGACCACCGAGAGCCTGGTTGCAGATCTGCCGGAACCTCCGGCACCTGCAGCACCTGCCGGTGATATGGGCGGCATGGGCGGCATGTACTAAGCCTCAAAAGCGTCTTGCGCGAATAAACAGCATGCAGGAGACGGATCTTCTTTGGAGGGTCCGCCTCCTTTTTTAGTTAAAAATTGCTGCAGATTACATTCGCAGTTGGCATAAAACAGCATCTCTGCGTCAGAAACGGAGACGGCCCAAGATGGTATGATCGCATATTCATCTGCTGTTCTGCCCACCCTTATAAAAAGAGGAGGCGGAATTTTATGTCCGGCAAGAGGGTCTTGGCGCTGTATGCGGCCATTCTGTTCAGCTTTGCAGTAATTTTGTGCCGCCTGTATTTTCTGGCACAGAACCAGACTTATGCAGCCCACGCCAAAGCACAAAGCGCGGTTCGGCTTGCGCTGCCTGCACGGCGTGGAAATTTTTATGATCATACCGGTGCACTGCTCACCGGGCTGGAAACACAATATCTGGCCCTCTGCTTCCCGGGCGAAAACAGCTATTCCCGTCTGTATGCCTATACCGATGAGGACGGACAGGCTCTTTTGTACCGGAATCGGAATCGTTCCATGCCATTTCTGCTAAGGGTGGAGCGTGATCTTTACTGGCAGGGAGTGTCGTGCTATCCGTTTGCCCGGCGGTATGCATCAGCACCGTTGTGCCAGCAGCTGATCGGATATCTGGATGATGAAGGCCATGGAGCTGCCGGACTGGAAAAAGCACTGGACAAGCTGCTGACCGGGACGGGGGAACATGACGTCCTGCTGTGCGCTGTCACCGCTCAGGGACAGCTGCGAGCCGGAGAAACACCGCAGTATCTCCGGCAGGACAGCAAGGCTGTGGGGGTGCAGCTGACCATTTCGCGTCAAATGCAGCGCGCAGCGGAAGCGGTAGCAGCGGAGACTATGACCAGCGGGTGCATTTTGGTTCTGGATACAGCTTCTGCCGCCGTGCGGGCCAGCGTCAGCATGCCGGGCTATGACCCGGATAACCTTGCCGCCAGTCTGGACGCACCTGACAGCCCATTCCTGAATCGCGTGTTGGAATGCTATACCGTCGGCTCGGTGTTCAAGCCGGTGCTGGCAGCGGCGGCACTGGAACAGGGCACTTTTCCGGAATATGAGTGTACGGGTGCCGCAGTGATCGATGGACAGACCTTCCGCTGCGCAGGCGGTGTGCCGCATGGGCAGATCGGGCTTGAGGAAGCACTGGAAAAAAGCTGTAATGGCTATTTTGTACGGCTGGGGCAGCAGCTGGGTGCGGAGAATTTACTGCAAGCGGCGCAGCGTTTTGGATTTGGGCAGGAGATAAGCTTGGCAGGCGATCTGCATGCTGCATCCGGGAACCTGCCGGACGCAGCCGAACTCGCCCGGAGCGGTCAGCTTGCCAATTTCAGCTTTGGGCAGGGCAGCCTGCTGGCATCGCCGGTGCAGATCGCCGCCATGATGAATGCCATCGCCTCCGGCGGGGGGTATCGCACGCCGTTTTTTCTGGAATGCACGGTTGACGAAACCGACGGTACACCGCTGGAAACGCTTGCACATCCGCAGTCGAGGCGGGTGATGAGCGCGGAAAATGCAGCGCTTCTGCGTAAAATGCTTTGTCAGGTGGTGGAAGAGGGCACTGCACAGGATGCTGCAGGACTGGAAGGCGGTGCGGGCGGCAAGACCGGCACGGCTCAGACCGGACAGTTTGATGCTGACGGAACAGAACGCAAGAATCTGTGGTTTGCGGGCTTTTACCCGGCAGAAAAGCCCCGCTGGACGGTGATCGTGCTGCAGGACGGGCAGACCGAAACGGCCTATTCCAGTGCAGCCATCTTTGCCCGGCTGTGCGCTATGCTTCGTACTCTGGCGTAAAATGCGCGGTTTTTGCTTGCTTTTTCACGCTTGTTATGCTACTATATATTTGTATTTTTGCGTGGTTTTTATTGAAATATAATAAAGGAGCGTTTCAATCCATGTCTGTTATCGAAATTGTTGGCGGTGCGATCCTGCTGGTCGCTTCGCTCGTCATCGTCCTTCTCACTCTGATGCAGCACACGCATGGTCAGGGCCTTTCCGGTGCGATCAATGGCAGCGTGGGCGGTGCAAACAATGCCCGCCTGACCCCGGCTGACCAGATGCTGGCCAAGGTGACCCGCATTGCAGGTGTCGTTTTCTTTGTGGTCGCTATTCTGGCATGTCTGTTTGCAGGCCGTCTGGCAGGCTGAAAAGGTTCGTGCAGCCCCGTGTAAAGGACGGGGCTGTTTTTCTGTATTATGATAGGATGTCGGCGGCAGTCTGACCGCCGGGCAGGGTGGGGCAGTTGGCCCACAACTGGCAGCGCTGCGGCACGTTGGAGGCTGCGGCCATGGAAGAGCAAGGAGAAAGATTATTATGGCAATGCGCGATAAAATTGAGCACGCGATCCAGAATCAGCCGTGCACAGTTAAAGACCTCAAGGCAAAGTTCGGCGGGGACCGCAGTGCGGACCGCAAGGTGATGGAGGCTGTGGACCAGCTGGTGCACGAGGCAGTCATCTGCCAGCGTCAGGGCGTGTTCTTTACGGTGCGTTCTGGCCGTGCAGACAAGGCTCTGCTGTGCAAGGTGGTCAAACTGGGCAAAAATTTTGCCTTTGTAATGCTGGAGGACGGCACCAGCGATATCTTTATCCCGGGCCGCTTTACCCGCGGTGCAATGCCCGGTGACATGGTGCTTGTGGAAAAGTTTGAGCATCCCCGTGTGGAGGGCAGCGATGAAGGCGAGATTCTTGCCATTCTGGAAGAGAAAAATTCTCTGGTGGGAACTGCCCGCCGTATCGAGGGTCGCTTGAAATTCGTGCCGGATGACTGCCCGGCCATCTCCATGCAGCTGATGCGTGACTGCGAGGGCGGCGCAAAGGACGGCGACAAGGTGGCCGTGGAGATCCTGCAGCGCGGCAACCGTCAGGAAGATCACCGTGTGGGCGTTGCCATGCGGTTCGGCAATTCGGATGAAGCCAAGCGCTGCGCCAAGGCCCTGCTCTATGCGCAGGATATCCGCAGCCGCTTCCCGGATAAAGTCCGCGATGAAGCCAAGAAGCTGGAGAATGCCGAGGTCTCTGAAAAGGACACCGAGGGCCGCATGGATCTGCGCGCTCTGCCCATCTTCACCATTGACAGTGCCGAGACCAAGGACATTGACGATGCCATCAGCCTGACCAAGACCCCGGAAGGCGGCTTTGAGCTGGGTGTCCACATCGCGGATGTTTCCAACTATGTCAAGCCCGGCACCGAGCTGGATAACGAGGCATTCAACCGTGCTACCAGCGTCTACTATGCCGATCAGGTCGTTCCCATGCTGCCCAAGCAGCTCTCCAACGGCATCTGCAGCCTGAACGAGGGTGCGCTGCGTCTGGCGTTCTCCTGCCTGATGCGTCTGGACAAGGATGGCAACCTGACCGACTATCGCTTTGCGAAAACGGTCATCCGCAGCCGCGTCAAGGGTGTTTACTCCGAGATCAATGCTCTGCTTGCCGGCAGCGCAGACGACGAGCTGAAGGGCAAGTACCACGAGGTGCTCAGCCAGCTGCCTGCTATGAAGGAGCTGTATGGCCACCGTGCCCGCCTGCGCAAGGAGCGCGGCTGCATGGACATTGAGAGCGGCGAGGTAAAGCTGATCCTGGACGAGGATGGCCACTGCATCGACGTGAAGAAGCGCACTTCCGGCGAGAGCGAAGCCATGATCGAGGAGTTCATGCTGCTGGCCAACCAGTGCGCCGCCCACTTTGCCCGCGTGAAGCAGATCCCCTTTGTGTACCGTGTGCATGAGGAGCCCAATGCCGAAAAACTGGAACGCCTGCACACCCTGCTGCAGGCCTGCGGCATCAACGACCACTTTGCCAAGGATGTGCCCACCCCCAAGGAACTGAGCGCGATCCTGGAAGGTGTGCGCGGCGGCCCGTATGAGCAGATCATCAATACCGGGATGCTGCGCTGCATGTCCAAGGCTGTGTATGAG
Organism: Faecalibacterium sp. 9; assembly: GCF_048320955.1. Classification (NCBI taxonomy): domain Bacteria; kingdom Bacillati; phylum Bacillota; class Clostridia; order Eubacteriales; family Oscillospiraceae; genus Faecalibacterium; species Faecalibacterium sp. 9. The sequence goes on along the minus strand of NZ_JBLWGB010000002.1, from coordinate 434,159 downwards.
GAAAAGCCCAAAGGCCACTACGGTCTGGTCCTGCAGGACTACGCACACTTTACCAGCCCCATCCGCCGCTATCCGGATCTGGCCATCCATCGCATCATGACGGCTCAGCTCAAGGGTATTGATAAAGAGACCATGGTGCTGCGCTACAGCGACTTTGCCGAAAAGGCAAGCAAGCAGTCCAGCGAACGCGAGATCATCGCCATGCAGATCGAGCGCAAGGCAGAGGATTGCTATAAGGCCGAATACGCCCGCCGCCATCTGGGCGAGTGCTACGAAGGCCGCATTTCCGGCGTGACCCAGCGCGGCCTGTTCATCGAACTGGAAAACGGCGTGGAGGGCTTTGTGCCCGCTTCCAGCCTGACCCCTTCCGGCACCATGCTCACCGAGGGCATCCGCCTGTCCGACCCGGTCTCCGGCAAAAACTGGAGCCTTGGCGACACCATGATGATCACCATCGTGCGCGCAGATGTCAATCTGGGCAAGATCGATTTTGAAGTTGCTCCGGCAAACGCAAAATAAGCTGTTTTTCCCGAAGGAGAAAGGACCAGTCCGGTTCTTCCTCCTTCTTTTTTTGTCATATTTTAGACGCATTTCCAGCAAAACAGGATGATTGTATAAAGTTTATACACGGATGAAAATTTGTTTGTTGTTTGCTGCGTCTGCGCAGGGTATACTGTTGCCATAAGGACGGCGCAAGGATGCCGAAAAACGCAATAAAAAGCAGGGAGGCTTTTCTATGTACTATTCCAGTGGCAACTATGAAGCTTTTGCAACCCCTAAAAAGCCGGAGGGTGTCGATCATAAATCTGCATATATCATTGGTTCCGGTCTGGCCGCACTGACGGCTGCATGTTATCTGGTGCGTGACGGCCAGATGAAGGGCGAGCATGTGCATGTGTTTGAGAAAGACCCCATCCCCGGCGGTGCCTGCGACGGCTACAAATACGATATCGGTTACGTGATGCGCGGTGGCCGCGAGATGGATAACCACTTCGAGGTCATGTGGGATCTGCTGCGCTCCATTCCGTCTCTGGAGACCGAGGGTGCCAGTGTGCTGGATGAGTACTACTGGCTGAACAAGGAAGACCCCAACTATTCACTGTGCCGTGCTACCGTCAACCGCGGCGAGGATGCCCACACCGATGGCAAGTTCGGCCTGTCTGATAAGGGTGCTATGGAGATCATGAAGCTCTTCTTCACCCCCAACGAGCAGCTGCAGGATAAGAAGATCACCGATTTCTTTGATGATGAAGTGCTGAACTCCAACTTCTGGCTGTACTGGCGCACCATGTTTGCCTTTGAAAACTGGCACAGTGCTCTGGAAATGAAGCTCTACCTCAAGCGTTATATCCACCACATCGGCGGCCTGCCGGATTTCACCGCCCTGCGCTTTACCCGCTACAACCAGTATGAATCTATCATCCTGCCCATGGTCACTTACCTGAAGGACCACGGCGTGCAGTTCCACTATGAGACCAAGGTCGTGGACGTGAAATTTGATATCAATGACAAGCGCAAGCAGGCAAGCAGCGTGGTTGTGGAGCACGCAGGTGAGATCAGCTCCATTGACCTGACCGAAAATGATCTGCTGTTCATCACCAACGGCGGCTGCGTGGAAAGCTGCACGATGGGCGCACAGGACAAGGCAGCAGGCTTTGATCCCACCATCAAGCCGGGCAACGGCTGGGACCTGTGGAAGAAGATCGCTGCACAGGACCCCGCATTCGGCAATCCTGAAAAGTTCTGCTCCGACCCTGAACATTCCAACTGGGAAAGCGCCACCATCACTACGCTGGACGACAAGATCCCGCAGTATATCCAGAAGATCTGCAAGCGTGACCCGTTCAGTGGCCACACCGTCACAGGCGGCATCGTCACCGTTAAGGACTCCAACTGGCTGCTTAGCTGGACGCTGAACCGTCAGCAGCAGTTCCGAGACCAGCCCAAGAACCAGCTGTGCGTCTGGGTCTACGGCCTGTTCAGTGATAAGCCCGGCAACTACGTCAAAAAGGCCATGCGTGACTGCACCGGCAAGGAACTGTGCATGGAGTGGCTGTACCATATCGGTGTGCCCGAGGGTCAGATCGAAGAGCTGGCCGAGCACAGTGCCAACACCATCCCGGTCATGATGCCATATATCGATGCATTCTTTATGCCGCGTGCGATGGGCGACCGTCCTGATATCGTGCCGGAGGGTGCTGTCAACTTTGCCTTCCTGGGTCAGTTCGCCGAGACCGGCCGTGACACCATCTTCACCACAGAATACTCCATGCGCACCGGTATGGAAGCTGTGTACACCCTGCTGGACATCGACCGCGGTGTGCCCGAGGTCTGGGGAAGCACCTATGATGTACGTGCCCTGATCGATGCAACGGTCAAGCTGCGCGACGGCAAGAAGATCACCGACATGGATCTGCCGCTCATCCCGCGCCTTGCCATGAAGGAAGCTTTGAAAAAGATCGAGGGTACCGACCTTGAGAAATTCCTCAAGGAATACAATGCGATTTGAGCTCGTTGCTCTGATCCATTCTTGAATCCCCTTTGAAAACAGCCCGCTTTTGCAGTCAACGACTGGCTGCAGATGCGGGCTGTTTTTGCCCTGAAAAGGAATAATATTGCACAAAAAGTGCGACTTAGTACCGTGAATTATGAACAAATTGTGCGATTCCGGGTTGTTCTTGGGTGTTTTGTGTGTTATGCTTAATATAACAAGCGTCGGGCTGGTTCTGTGCGCCCGATAAAAATAAAAGAGAGTTTTAAGAGGAGGTCGTTTTTCCATGAAACAGCTTATCTCCCGCCGCAGCTTCCTGAAAGCCGCAGGTGTCACCACAGCCGTTGCTGCCGTGAGCCTTGGTGCTCCCGCTGCATCTGCCTGCTTCCCGGGCAGCGTGAAGGACATCACCATTCTTTACACCAACGATGTCCACACCTACATCGACAAAAAGTCTCCGGAACTGACCTACGCCGCTATTGCCGCCCTGAAAAAGAGCTATCAGGATGCAGGTAAGGACGTTCTGCTGGTGGACGCAGGCGACCATATTCAGGGTACTGCTTATGGTTCCATGGACGAAGGTGCCTCTATCATCCAGCTGATGAATGCCGCAGGCTATGATGTTGCTACGCCCGGCAACCATGAATTCGACTACGGCATGGCCCGTGCAAAAGAGGCGATGGCTGAGGCGGATTTCCCGTACCTCTCCAGCAACTGGGTCAATCTGCCGCTGGGCAATCGCGTTCTGCCGGATGTCAAGTACTTTACCATCGGCGGCCGCGTGATCGCATTTGTGGGCATCACCACGCCCGAGACCTTCACCAAGTCCACTCCGGCTTACTTCATGGACAAGAGCCAGAAGCGCTACATCTATGATATTCTGGGCGGCGACGATGGTCAGAATCTGTATAAGGCTGTGCAGAAATCCATCGATAAGGCAAAGCTGCTGGCAGATTACGTGATCGGTCTGGGCCATCTGGGTGTTGACCCGTCCTCTTCGCCCTGGACCAGCAGGGAAGTCATTCAGCACACCTCCGGCCTTGATGCATTCATCGACGGCCACTCTCACACCAAGATGGAGTGTGAGTGGGTGAAGGATCTGTCCGGCAAGGCAGTTGCTCTGACCCAGACCGGTTCCTATTTTGCCAATGTGGGCGAAATGACCATCAAGACCGATGGTTCCATTGCTACCCGTCTGATCTCCTCTTACGAAGGCTCCGACAGTGTGGTGGAAGGCATCCAGACTGCGTGGGTCGCTTCTGTGGATGATATGCTGGGCGAGAAGATCGCTGCTTCCGAGATCAACTTCTATGTCACCGATCCGGAGACCGGCAATCGCCGCATCCGCACAGCCGAGACCAATCTGGGCGACTTTGTGGCCGATGGCATCTACACCTACTTCAACGAGGTAGAGCAGCTGCACTGCGATATCGCCATCATGAACGGCGGCGGCATCCGTGCAGATGTGAACGCAGGCTATTGGACCTTCAAGACCTGCAAGCAGGTCAGTCCGTTCGGCAATGTGGCCTGTCTGATGTCTGTTACCGGCAAGCAGATCCAGGATGCACTGGAATTTGCAGCCCGCTTTGCAGGCGAGGGCGGCAAGGAGAACGGCGGCTTCCTGCATGTGGCCGGTGCTACCTACGAGATTCACACCGATATTCCCAACACGGTGCAGACCGACGAAAAGAATGTCTGGATCGGCAGCGCTACCGGAACTCCGCGCGTGCAGAACGTGAAGATCTACAACAAGGCTTCCGGTACTTATGAACCGCTGGACGAGAGCAAGACCTACGCTCTGGCTGGCATGAATTACACTCTGCGCAATCTGGGCGATGGCTTTGCCATGTTTGATGGCGCAGAGCTGATCAAGGACTATGTGTCTGAGGATTACCTTGTGATGTCTACCTATGCCATGACCTTTGGCGGTGTAGATGCAGAGGGTCTGCCGCATCTGACCACCGCAAACAGCCCGCTGGCCGATTACCCGGGCTATCTGCTGGATTACGAGAATCCCTACGGCGCAGGCCGCATCAGCATTCTGTAATAACTGCATAAAAATGGGCGTACCGTCGCAAAGACGGTACGCTGTTTTTGTATAACAATATAGAACGAAAAAAGCCATCCGGCATAAACCGGATGGCTTCTTGGTTGGGGATGAGAGAATCGAACTCCCACAAGTAGAGTCAGAGTCTACCGCACTACCACTATGCAAATCCCCAATATTCGATTGTGTTTCGCAGTGTGAGCCGCTCAACGTGTGCTATTATACGCGGAAAAGTGATACTTGTCAAGCGTGATTTTGAAAAAATTGCAAACTTTTTTAAAATGCGCGCACCAGCGGAGAAGTTTCTGCTTTACCATAAACTGGCATATTCTGCACCGGTCTCTTCATATACTAAAATGTACAAACCTTCAAGATACACAAAGAAGAGGAGGACGGCCTATGCTGGAACGAACCCATGCCCAGAACACCCAAACTTTGCTTTCGAGCCGCATCCCGCGGGATACCGAGCACGAACGTTATCACCCAGAACTGGAAGAAGAGCTGAAGGAATGTCTGTTCTGCCTGCGGCGCAATGAGATGATGTTTGATCTGGAGGTAGATACAGACCTGATCGAGCAGCGCATTTACGAGCGGCAGGCGCTTTTGTGCCGCTACCGGTACTTACTGGCCAGGGCGCGGGAGCTTGGCCTGCACACTGTCCTGACGAAATATCAGCCTGCCGGGCAGCTTTAAACAGGTTAGCGGCATAAAAATCTTGACAGAAAGCTCCTTGCGTGTTATCATAAGCAAAGATAAATGCGTACCGGGCTTTGTCCGGCGCGATGAAATTTTGAGAGCTAGAGAGGTTTTCTATTATGGAACGTATTAAGACCATTGCTACTCGTGACCTGACCAAGAGCGTTAAGACCGGCGGCTGCGGCGAGTGCCAGACTTCCTGCCAGTCCGCTTGCAAGACCTCCTGCGGCGTGGCTAACCAGCAGTGCGAGAACAGCAACAAGTAATTTTTGCAAACCCCATGCCGCCTTTGCCGGGCGGCATTTTTTTGTGTAATTGGAATGGAGAGTAAAATGGTACATCAGTATCAATTGAATGGCTATAACATCGTGCTGGACACCTGCAGCGGCTCGGTGCATGTGGTGGACGATGTTGCATACGATATCATTGCCATGTACCCGGAGCATACTGCTGACGAGATCGTCTCTGCCATGCTGGCAAAGTATGGCGACCGCGAGGATGTGACCGAGGAAGATCTGCGCCAGTGCATCGATGATGTTACTTCTCTGAAGGAGGCTGGCAAGCTGTGGACGCCGGATACCTATGAGAACATGGCTTTCGACTTTAAAAACCGCAATACCGTGGTCAAGGCCCTGTGCCTGCATGTTGCACATACCTGCAACCTGAACTGCTCCTACTGCTTTGCATCTCAGGGCCGCTATCAGGGCGACCGTGCGCTGATGAGCTTTGAAGTGGGCAAGCGTGCCATGGACTTCCTAATCGAAAACTCCGGCACCCGCCGCAACCTTGAGGTGGACTTCTTTGGCGGCGAACCGCTGATGAATTTTGACATGGTCAAAAAGCTGGTGGCTTACTGCCGTGAGCAGGAGAAGATCCACAACAAGAACTTCCGCTTTACCATGACCACCAACGGTATGCTGATCGATGACGATGTGATTGATTTCTGCAACAAGGAGTGCCACAACGTCGTTCTGAGTCTGGATGGCCGCAAAGAGGTCAATGACCGCTTCCGCAAGGACTATGCAGGCCATGGCAGCTACGATACCATCGTGCCCAAGTTCCAGGAATTCGTGAAAAAGCGTGGGGATAAGGGCTACTATATGCGCGGCACTTACACCCACTACAACACCGACTTTACCAACGATATCTTCCACATGGCCGACCTCGGCTTTACTGAGCTGAGCATGGAGCCTGTGGTGTCTAAGCCTGGCGACCCCAGTGCCCTGACCGAGGAAGACCTGCCCATTCTGAAGGAGCAGTACGAGATCCTGGCCAAGGAAATGATCAAGCGCGACCGCGAGGGTAGAGGCTTTACCTTCTACCACTACATGATCGACCTGACCGGCGGTCCCTGCATCTACAAGCGCATCTCTGGCTGCGGTTCCGGTACCGAGTATATGGCCGTCACTCCCTGGGGCGATTTGTATCCCTGCCACCAGTTCGTGGGTGACCCCAAGTATCTGATGGGTGATATCTGGAAGGGCGTTACCAACACCGCTGTGCGGGATGAGTTCAAGCACTGCAACGCCTATGCCCGCAAGGAGTGTCAGGACTGCTGGGCAAAGCTGTACTGCTCCGGCGGCTGTGCAGCCAACTCCTACCATGCCACCGGCAATATCACCGGCGTGTACGAGTACGGCTGTGAGCTGTTCAAAAAGCGCATGGAGTGCGCCATCATGATCAAGGTGGCTGAGAATCAGGAACTTGCCGCCAAGGGCATCGAAGTTCCCATTGAGCTGGGCTCCACCTGCAGCGCCTGCGCAGACGGCGAAGCCTGCGAATGAGCATGACCACGCCCATTGTGGATTTTGTGCGTCGGTACGCCCAGTCCGGCACCTCCCGGCTGCATATGCCCGGCCACAAGGGCCAGAGCCTTTTGGGCTTTGAGCCGTGGGACATTACTGAAATAAAGGGTGCGGATGAACTGTATGGGGCTGACGGCATCATTGCCCAGAGCGAAGCCAACGCTACCCGGCTGTTTGGCACGGTGCATACCTATTACAGCACAGAGGGCTCGTCCCAGTGCATCCGTGCAATGCTGTGCCTTGCACTGCAGGCTGCGCCCGCAACCGGACAGCGCCCGGTCCTGCTGGCAGCGCGCAACGCTCATAAAGCGCTGTTGTATGCGGCGGCACTGCTGGATTTTGATATCCAGTGGCTCTGGCCTGCGCCGCAGGATGCCAGTGCGCTTTGCAGCTGCCCGGTGTCGGCTGCAAAGCTGACAGGTGCTCTGCAGGGTTTGGCACAGCAGGGCAAAAGGCCCTTTGGCGTCTACATCACCAGTCCGGATTATCTCGGCGGTGTGCAGGATATTGCAGCGCTGGCCGAAGTGTGTAAGGATTTTGGCGTTCTGCTTCTGGTGGATAATGCCCACGGCGCTTACCTGCGTTTTCTGCCGCAGGGCGGTCAGCATCCCATTGCACTGGGCGCAGCCATGTGCTGCGATTCCGGCCACAAAACGCTGCCTGTTGTCACCGGGGGCGCATATCTGCATTTGGGCAAAAACGCTCCTGTTCAGGATGAGACTGCTGTGCGCAATGCGCTGGCGCTGTTTGGCTCCACCAGCCCGTCCTATCTGATCCTGCAGTCGCTGGACAAATGCAACCAGATCCTGTCGGAGGGTTATCCGCTGCGGCTTTTGCAGTGCTGCGGTCATCTGACCCGCCTGCGCCGGGAGCTGAACGAAGCTGCTGCAAAACACTGCCCGGGGCCGCTGGCACTGGAAAGCGAACCTCTCAAGGTCACGCTGGATGCTGCGGTTTTGGGGCTTTCCGGAACAGAGCTTGCTGAAAAGCTGCGTGCCGCAAAAATCGAGTGCGAGTACGCCGACCCGCGTTATCTGGTGCTGATGTTCACACCGGATAATCCGCCGCAGGACTTCGAGCGGCTTTCCGCAGCCGTTCTCCGCATTGCGGAAGAACTTGCTGGCCCGGTGACGTTCCCGGAAGAAACTGCCGGTGAATTTGCGGAGCTGGAGCGCGGCCTGCACCGCCGCTGTACCATCCGGCAGGCCGTTTTCGCACCGCAGGAACAGCTGCCCGCAGAGCAGGCAGTCGGCCGCATCTGTGCCATGCCTACGGTCTCCTGCCCGCCGGCCATTCCCATCGTGGTGAGCGGCGAACAGATCACACCAACTGCAGCAGCATGGATGAAGCGCTATCATGTGGAAGAGGTCTCGGTCATCCGTGAACCCCAATAACCTTTCCCAAGGCATCGTGCGTCTGGCACGGTGCCTTTTTTACGGGCATATCCAGCCCGGCAGCCGCATACCTTTCCAGTAGAAACGGACAGGGAAAGGAGCACACTGCATGGAACTGAAGATCTTTCGGGACACCCTGCCGCAGGCGGGCGCAAGCTGCACCGTGAAGGCAGAACTCCCGCTGGAAACCGAGATCCTGATCTCGGACTATCTGCCGCCGGTATTCAAGCTGGTCAAATGCTTTGCAAAACCGGTGGTGCTGCAAAAACAGCTGCAGCCCGGGCGGCTGACGCTGGAAGGCTATCTGCGCTGCACCGTGTTTTATCAGGGCGAGAATGGCGCAGGCCTATGCCAGACCGAACAGAAACTGCCCTTTACAAAACAGTTGGAAGTGCCGGAATTTTCCTTCACCAGCTGGACAGCCATGGTGGAAGGGCAGACCGAATATCTCAACTGCCGGGCCGTGAACCCGCACCGCATTGAGGTGCGCGGAGCCTATGGTCTGGTGGCCACGCTTCATGCACAGGACAAGGCAGAGCTGATCACTGCGCTGGCGGACGGCGGCATTGAGCAGAAGCTGCAAACCCTGACCGGGGTGCGCAGTGCGGCGGTGCTGGAAAAACTGGTCACAGTAGAGGGAGAAATGGTGTTTGCAAAGCCTCCTGCCGCCATTCTGGATATTACCGGCACGGCATCTGTACGGGAGATAAAGCTTCTGGCGGGTAAGGCTGTTGTCAAGGGCGAGGTACGTGTCCAATGCGCCTGGCGCGCGGAAGGCGATAGCAGCCTGCAAAGTCAGGCGGCATCCCTGCCATTCAATCAGGTGGTAGATCTGGACGGCGTGGCCGAGGACTGCAAGTGCCTGTGTGTTTTGGAACCGGTTGGTTTTGCGCTGACGGAAGGGGAACAGGGAGCCGGTGGTCAGCTGACAGCCAGTGTGATGATGCATCTGCACGCATGGCGGTCTTGCCAGCTGCAGTACGTATCGGATGCGTTTTCCACCCGGTTTGAGACTACCGTCACGCCGCAGGAGTTGGTGGTAGAGGATCTTGCCTGCATGCTGAACGAGACGGCTTCCGCCACCGCTGCCGGATCTCTGCCGGATGCCGGTGCACAGCTCCGGGCCTGCTTTGTGGCCTACGGACCGGCACAGGTGGTTCCTTATCGGGACGGCTGGGCTTTTACCGTGCGTGCTGTTGCCACAGCCTTTGCAGAGAACAGCCTTGCCGAGCTGGAAAGTTACGAAAAAACGCTGGAGCTGGTCTTTCCGCTTGCGGTGGATGCACCGCAGGGTGCACAGCTCAGCCCGGAGTGCTGGCTGAGCACTGAGAACATCCAGTGCAGCTGTACCGGCGGCACGCTGGAGGTCACAGTGACAGCCCGCGCAGAGGGAGCCATCCTTTGCCGCAGCACCCATCAGGGCATTGGCGGCGCGGAGTTGGGTGAGCCGCTGACCGTGCCAGACCCGGAGATCGCACTGCGCATTTACTACGCGCAGGCCGGAGAAGAGCCTTTCGGCATTGCAAAACGGTTCCATGTATCACCGGCACAGATGCTGGCCGCAAACGGTCTGGATGCAGGAACACAGACCCTGCCGCAGGCGATGCATTTTCTGGTGCCGGGCGCATAAATCGACGAAGAACGCTGCCTTTTCAGGCGGCGTTTTCCTTTTGTGCCGAAAAGAAAGTGAAAAAGCCCTTTCTTCTCTGTGTGCAGGAGAGTATAATAAGAAGCGGTGTTTGAAATAGGAAAGGAGTTAAAAACAAAGATGAATTCCAAAAGTAAGCTCCTTGCCCCGGAGCTTGTCAATGCAGAAAGGCCGGTTTGGGCTTTCAGCAAAAAAATCTTCTGTGAGGGTATGCGGGATGGCGTGCCCATTGCACTGGGATATTTTGCAGTCTCCTTCTCGCTGGGCATTGCAGCCCGCCGGGCGGGATTCACCCCATTTCAGGGCTTCCTGGTCAGCCTGCTGAATAACGCTTCGGCCGGTGAGTATGCTGCGTTCGCCATCATCATGGCAAACGCAACCTATCTGGAAGTAGCAGTCATTACCCTGATCGCAAATGCACGCTATCTGCTCATGAGCTGCGCGCTGGCCCAGCGTTTTGCACCGGGCACGCCCTTCTGGCACAGGCTTGTCATCGGCTATGATGTGACAGACGAGCTTTTTGGAATCACCATTGCACGGCCCGGCAGCCTGAACCCATATTATACTTACGGTGCCATTCTGCTGGCTGCTCCCGCATGGGCCATCGGTACGGCGTTGGGCATCATTGCGGGCAATCTGCTGCCGCTGCGGGCTGTCAGTGCGCTGAGCGTTGCCCTTTACGGCATGTTCCTTGCCATCATCATTCCTCCGGCGCGTAAGAGCAGGGTGGTAGCTGCACTTGTGGCCATCAGCTTTGCGCTGAGCTTTCTGTGCAATTACCTGCCGGGAATATCCGCTCTCTCGGAAGGCACCCGTACCATTCTGCTCACCGTGCTGATCTCCGGTACAGCGGCGGTGCTTTTTCCGGTAAATCCAGACGAGCAGGAGGCAGAGCATGACGCATAACAATTACATCTACATTGCAGTGATGGCGCTGGTGTCCTACACCATCCGCATCCTTCCGCTCACACTGATCCGCAAGCCCATCAAAAACCGCTTCATTCAGTCGTTTCTGTATTATGTGCCCTATGTGACGCTGGCGGTCATGACCTTCCCCGCCATTGTCAACGCGACCCAGAGCCCGGCTGCCGGTGCCATGGCGCTGGTGGCCGGCATTGCGGCTGCATGGCTCGGTGCAAGCCTGTTTCAGGTATCGGTGATTTGTTGTGCCGTTGTGTTCGTGCTGGAGCTGTTCCTTTAAAACTTCTGTGCCCGGAGGCATCGTGCCGCCGGGCGTTTTTTGTGCTGGGTTCATATTCTCAAAACGAAAGGAAAGATGACGATGAAAAGGGTTCTGATCACAGGTGCAGGCGGCTTTGTGGGCTCTCGTGTATTACAACAGTGGCAGGGAAAATACGAACTTTGCGCTTTCCCCAAGGGCTTTCTGTGCACCGCCACCGAAACGGAAGTCCTTACGCAGACGAGGGCGCGGGATCCGGACGTGATCCTGCACACCGCTGCGCTTTCCGATACCGGCTACTGCGCACAGCATCCGGCAGAAGCTTACCGTGCCAATGTTGAGCTGCCGGTCTGGCTGGCACGGGCCGCGCAGCAGACGAAGGCAAAGCTGGTGGCATTCAGCTCAGATCAGGTCTATGCGGGAACGAAGCGGCAGGGCCCGTTGTCAGAAGCGTTGGATCTGCATCCGGCAAACATTTATGGCCAGTATAAATTGGAAGCAGAGCAGCGCGTGCTGGAGCTCTGCCCGGACTCGGTCCATCTGCGTGCCAGTTGGATGTATGACCTGCCCGGCTATGGGCTGCCCATCCGGGGCAATCTGCCGCTGAATCTTCTGCGTGCCGCGCTGAAGGGGGAGGCTGTTCGTTTCTCCCGGAACGACTTCCGCGGCGTGACCTATGTGCGGCAGGTGGTCGAAAATCTGGAACCCGCCATAGACCTGCCCGGCGGCGTATACAATTTTGGCAGCGGAAATGCAGAGGACATGGTGTGCACGGCCCGGCAGTTTGCCAAAGCACTGGGCATTACCGTAAAGATCACCGAAGAAAGCTGGGAGCGGAATCTTGTGATGGACGCTGCAAAGCTGGAGCGTTCCGGCATCCGGTTTGCTGCCACGCAGCAGGGGATCCGGTGCTGCCTGCAGGATTACGGACTTTCGGATCTGTAAAATTTCCATATCGCACAAAAATCAAATAAAACGGAACAAAAAAGCAGGAGTTCTGCGCGAAATTTTTCCGACCAAAGCGGAAAAAACGCACAAAACGCCCTGCTTTTTGTGTTTCTCAGCGGGAAACAACCGTTCATAGAAAAGTCATACTTAATTTACAAGAATTCGCAGTTTTGCTATAATAAATCCGCTTTTTTGGTAAAGCAGTCGAAAAGAATGATTTTTGTCAAGATTTGAGGAGAGTGGAACATTTGAAGGAAGTCAAGCTCGAAGAGTCGGCGTATCAGTTCGACGCAAAAATGTCCCTGAAACAGGCGATCCCGCTGGGTCTGCAGCATGTCTGCGCCATGTTTGTGGGCAACCTAACCCCGCTGCTGATCATCACCAGTGCCTGCGGCATTGCGGGTGGTGAGTTCGCAGATCTGCAGGTCACGCTGTTGCAGAGTGCCATGTTCGTGGCCGGTGTGGTCACGCTGGTGCAGCTGTTCACCATCGGCCCCGTGGGCGGTGGCGTGCCCATCATCATGGGTACCAGTTCCGGCTTTATTGGCGTGTTCAACAGTGTTGTCGGCAGTATGGGCGGCGGTGTGCTGGCCTATGGTGCCATTATGGGTGCATCCATCATCGGCGGCATTTTTGAAAGCGTGCTGGGCTTCTTCCTCAAGCCCCTGCGCAAGTTCTTCCCGCCGGTCGTCACCGGTACGGTTGTGCTTTCCATCGGTCTTTCGCTGATCTCGGTGGGTATCAATTCCTTTGGCGGCGGCAACAGCGCAAAAGACTTCGGCTCCATGGAAAATCTGCTGCTGGCCCTGTTCGTTCTGGTGGTCATTCTGATCTTCAAGCATTGGACCACGGGCTTCCTCAGCTCTTCCGCGATCCTGATCGGCATTCTGGCTGGTTACGTTGCGGCCTTTGTCATGGGTCTGGTGCTGCCTACCACCGGTGTCACTGCCGATGGTGTAGAGTTTACCAAGGCATGGGTGCTCAACTGGAATAAAGTGGCACAGGCCTCCTGGTTTGCCATTCCCAAGCTGATGCCGGTCAAGATCGTGTTTGATATGCGCGCCATTATGCCGGTGATGATCATGTTCGTTGTTACCGCTGTTGAGACTGTGGGTGATATCTCTGGTGTCATGGAGGGCGGCATGAATCGTGAGCCCACCGATAAAGAGCTGTCCGGCGGTGTGATTTGTGACGGTCTGGGCTCCTCCTTTGCGGCTTTGTTCGGCGTACTGCCCAACACTTCCTTCAGCCAGAACGTGGGTCTGGTGGCCATGACCAAGGTGGTCAACCGCATGGCTCTGGCCTCCGGTGCCATCTTCCTGATCCTGTGCGGTCTGATCCCCAAGCTCGGCGCGCTGATCTCCATTATGCCGCAGGCCGTTCTGGGCGGTGCTGCCGTTATGATGTTCTCTTCCATCGTGGTCAGCGGCATCCAGCTCATCACCAAGGAAAAGATGACCCCGCGTCAGCTTACCATCGTCTCGGTGGCTCTGGGTGTTGGCTACGGCATGGGTGCCAATAGCGGCATTCTGGCACAGGCTCCGCACGCTTTGCAGCTGATCTGCGGCGAGTCCGGCATCGTTCCGGCTGCGTTCGTGGCGATCCTGCTGAATGTGCTGCTGCCGAAGGATGACAAGGCAGTATAAAGCTCAAAGCTTCTGCCGGGCCAGTGCTTCCAATTGCGCCAGTGCTTCGGGCGTGTCGGCGTCGGCCAGTTCATTCCGATCCGCAATGTAAACGGTGTGAACATGTGCGGGATATTTCCGAAGCAGAACGCTGCCGCCCATGCCCTGCGGCAAGGTGAGCAGTTCCTGAAAAAGTCCTTTTTCAAACAGAACGGGGCTTCCGGTAAGGGGAGATGGGTCGTTACGGACCCGGAATCCCAGACGGAAGATCTCCCGTTCTGTTTCTTTTTGTCGTTCCAGCCGAGCCCCGTGGTCCCGCCCGGAGATGCCTGCCATGGCTTCCACTGTCTTGCGGCACAAAAGCGGCTGGTCTCCCGGCAGGAACATGCAGCCAAAAAGCTCCGGCACCTGTTCCAGCAGCGCGGAAAGTCCCAGCCGCACCGTATCGTTTCGGTCGGGCAGATCGTGCAGCAGCACCGGAACATTGCGGGAGCGGCAAAGCTGCGCAACTTCGTCCGAGCGTGTCACCACGATGCGGGCCGAAAGCCTTGGAGTATCGGTCGCCGCAAATGCGCGGCAAAGCATCGGTTCCCCGCAGAAATCTGCCAGCAGCTTGTTGGAACCAAAACGGCGGCTTACCCCGGACGCCATGATGACACAGCCCACCGGAAGAAGTTCTTTCATATAGTACCACTCCTTCTGAAACGAATTGACAATAGTATTATATCGAAATCTGTGTTAAAATAAAAGAACAGAGAAAAAAAGAGAGGAACCTGCAGCTATGATGACGATCCGAGAATATAAGCGGGCCGAAACTCTGGAAGAAGCGTGGCAGCTGAACCAGAAAAAGGCCAACCGTGTGCTGGGCGGCATGATCTGGCTCAAAATGGAGAACATCAATGTCGGCACAGCCATCGACCTGTCCGGTCTGGGACTGGACGCCATAGAGGAGACCGAGGACAATTTTTCCATCGGCGCTATGGTCACACTGCGGCAGCTGGAAGAGCATCCCGGCCTTGCCGCCTATACCCGCGGCGCAGTAAAAGAAGCGCTGCGGCATATTGTGGGCGTGCAGCTGCGAAATCTGGCCACTGTGGGCGGCAGCATCTACAGCCGATTCGGCTTTTCCGATGTGCTCACACTGTTTATGGCCATGGATTGTTCGGTAGAGCTGTACAAGGGTGGCATCGTGTCCCTGCGTGAGTACGCCGAGCGTCCCTATGACCGGGACATCCTTGTGCGGCTGATTGTCAAAAAGGAAAACGCGGAGTTTTTCTATCAGTCTGTGCGCAACAGCCAGACCGATATCCCGGTGCTCACCTGTGCCGCCGCCCGTCTTGCAGATGGATGCTATCGCATTGCGATCGGCGCACGCCCGCTCAAAGCGGTGCTGTATGAGTTCCCGGCGGAAAACGGCGTGCCTGCACAGGAGCTGGCGCTGAAATACGCCGATGCAGTAAAGAACGATATCATTACCGGCTCCAATATGCGTGGCAGTGCGGAATATCGCCGCCATCTGGCGGGCGTTCTGACAAAGCGTGCGGTTGTGGAGCTGGAAGCACGCACGGCACAGGAGGAAAATTAAATGCAGATCACTCTTACATTGAACGGCGTCAAGGTCACAGAGGATGTGGCCGCAGATATGCTACTGATCGATTTTGTACGTGCCCACGGCTGCAAGAGCGTCAAGCGCGGCTGTGAGACCTCCAACTGCGGTCTGTGCACGGTGTTTCTGGACGAGAAACCGGTGCTGTCCTGCTCGGTGCTGGCAGCACGTGCCAGCGGCCACAGCATTACCACACTGGAAGGCCTGCAGGAAGAAGCAGCGGAGTTCGGCGGTTTTATCGCGGATCAGGGCGCAGAGCAGTGCGGCTTCTGCAACCCGGGCTTTATCATGAACGCACTGGCCCTCTTCCGCGAGAATCCGTACCCCAGTGAGAAAGAGGTCAAGGAATATCTCTCCGGCAACCTCTGCCGCTGCTCTGGCTATGAGGGCCAGCTGCGCGGCATCATGAACTTTCTGGCATGGAAAAAGCAGAAGGAGGCCGCAGAATGAGTACCATCAATAAACCCTTCCGTAAAAAGGATGCGATGCAGCTGGTCACCGGACAGCCCGTTTATATGGATGATGTGATCCCGCAGGACTGCCTGACCGTGAAGCTGCTGCGCTCTCCGCACGCGAATGCCATCGTCAAAACCATCAACACCGCTGTGGCAAAAAAAGTGCCCGGGATCGAAGCGATCTTTACATGGGAGGATGTGCCGCAGGATGCGCCGCGCTACACGCAGGCAGGCCAGACCTATCCGGAAGCCAGTCCGCATGACCGCCTGCTCATTGACCGCCATGTGCGCTTTGTGGGCGATGTGGTGGCCATCGTGGCCGGCAAAGACGAAAAGTGCGTGGATAAGGCCCTCAAACTCATCAAGGTGGAATATGAGGTTTTGGAAGCAGTGCTGGACTATCACACTGCCAAGGACAACCCCATTCTGGTGCATCCGGAGGACAACTGGGCCAGTTTGTGCCCGGTGGGAGCCGACAACAAGCGCAACCTCTGTGCCCATGATGAATGCGGAGACGGTGATATCGACGCAGTGCTTGCAGCCAGCGATGTGGTCATCGACCATGTGTACCACACCAAAGCCTGTCAGCAGGCTATGATGGAGACCTTCCGCACTTACTGCTCGATCGACACCTATGGACGCCTGAACGTGCTCAGCTCCACCCAGATCGTATTCCATGCACGGCGCAATATTGCAAACGCACTGCATATCCCCAAAAGCATGGTGCGCGTAGCAAAGCCCCGCATCGGCGGCGGCTTTGGCGCCAAGCAGACAGCGGTCAGCGAAGTATATCCGGCTTTTGTGACTTGGAAGACCAAAAAGCCCTCCAAGATCATTTTCAGCCGTATGGAAAGCCAGACGGCCTCTTCGCCTCGTCATGAAATGGAGGTCCATGTGCGGCTGGGTGCTACGAAGGACGGCATTGTGAAGGGCATTGATCTGTACACCCTTTCCAATACCGGCGCCTACGGCGAGCACGGCCCCACAACGGTAGGCCTTTCCGGCCACAAATCCATCCCACTGTACGGCAAGGCAGAGGCATTCCGCTTTATCAGTGATGTCGTGTATACGAACCACATGTCTGCCGGTGCTTACCGCGGCTATGGTGCAACGCAGGGCCTGTTTGCGGTAGAATCTGCCGTCAATGAGCTGGCCCACAAGCTGAACATGGATCCCTTTGAGCTGCGTTTGAAAAACACCGTGCAGGAGGGCGATGTGATGCCCGCCTATTATGGTGCCGTCAATACCAGCTGTGCACTGGATCGCTGCCTTATCAAGGTGCGGGATATGATCGACTGGGAGCACAAGTATCCTGCCCGTGATATGGGCAACGGCAAGGTGCGCGCTGTCGGCATGGGCATGGCAATGCAGGGATCTGGCATTTCCGGCATGGATGTGGGCAGTGCGACCCTGAAACTGAATGACGACGGCTTCTACACCCTGATGATCGGTGCGGCCGACATGGGCACAGGCTGTGACACTACACTGGCGCAGATCGCTGCCGAGGTTCTGGACTGCCCGCTGGACAATATCACGGTCTTTGGAGCCGATACAGATACCTCGCCCTATGACTCTGGCTCCTATGCGTCCAGCACCACTTATGTTACCGGCAAGGCCACTGAAAAATGTGCCATGAAGCTGCGCACTCAGATCTGCAGGCTGGGCGCAGAGCTGTTGGGATGTGCTGAGGACGAGGTGGAATTTGACGGCAGGGATGTTTTTATGAGCAAGGACCCTGCACAGAAAAAAACGTTGTCGGAGATCGCGTATGCTTCCCAGTTCGGCCACATGGTACCGCTGGAAGCCACCGAAACGCATACTTCGCCTTTGTCGCCGCCGCCGTTCATGGTCGGTGCTGCTGAGGTGGAAGTGGATACCGAGACCGGTGAAGTAAAGCTGTTGGAGTTTGATGCCTGCGTGGACTGCGGCACGCCCATCAACCCGAACCTGACCCGTGTACAGACCGAGGGCGGGTTGCTGCAGGGCATCGGCATGACTTTGACCGAAAACATTACCTACGATAAGAATGGTTATCCGCAGGAAAACTCGCTGTTCCAGTACAAGATCCCTGCCCGTACCGATGTGGGAAAACTCAAGGTGGAGTTTGAGAGCAGCTACGAACCCAACGGTCCCTTTGGCGCAAAGTCCATCGGCGAGGTCGTCATCAATACGCCGCTGCCGGCCATTTCCGATGCGATCTATAATGCCATTGGTACCCGGTTCTATGAGCTGCCCATCACACCGGAAAAAATCGCCATGGCAGTTGCAGAAAAGCAGAAATGATCGACGAAAAAGTTTTTCCGTTTCTTGCGGAGAAGGGACATGTTGTTTCTCTGGTGGGCGGCGGCGGAAAGACCACACTGATGTACGCCATGGCTGCGCACTGTGTCCGTAAGAACTGGCATGTGCTGGTGACCACCACTACCCATATCATGCGGCCGCCCGGCACTGTCTGGGCGCAGACGGACGCGGACCTTTTCCGCCTGTGGGAACACGGCAGCTATGCCGTTGCCGGAACAGCGGCTCCCGGCGGGAAAATGACAGTCCCGCCGCAGAAACAGCTGGAACATTGGATGCAGCTGGCCGATATCGTTCTCATCGAAGCGGATGGTTCCAGACGGATGCCCTGCAAGGCCCCGGCTGCACATGAGCCGGTGCTCTTGCCGCAGTGCGATATCGTACTTGCGGTTGCAGGCGTTTCTGCACTGGGGGAATCACTGGAAAAAGGATGCTTCCGGGCAGAACTGGCACAACAGATTTTGCGTGTCCCGGGAAATGCTGTGCTGACGCCAACACTGCTGGCAAAGCTGCTTGTCAGCGAGTCCGGGGGAAAGAAAGCGGTGGGAGAGCGCAGCTTTTATGCGGTGCTCAATCAGGTAGACACCGAAGAGCAGGCCGTGTTGGCCCGTCAGACCGCTGATATCCTGAAAAAGCGTTACAGCGTGCCTTGCATTCTGACTCATTTTGAAAAAGGAGAGCGTGCATGAGCAAAGAAGAAAAAATCGTGTTCTGTACCGGCGGCGGATGCACTGCAAAGCTGGGAGCAGGTGTGCTGAGCCGCATTCTGGAAAAACTGCCGCGCGGGGAAAAAGACCCGAACCTGCTGGTGGGCTACGACAGCCGGGATGATGCCGCCGTGTACCGCATAACAGATGATATTGCGCTGGTGCAGACGGCGGACTTTTTTCCGCCAATGGTGGACGACCCTTATACCTTCGGGCAGATCGCTGCTGCCAATGCCTTGAGTGATATCTATGCCATGGGAGGCGAGGTGAAAACTGCGCTGAATCTGGTCTGCTTCCCTGAGAGTATGGATCTGAACATTCTGGGGGAGATCCTGCGCGGTGGTGCAGAAAAAGTTGCCGAAGCAGGCGGAAGCCTGGCAGGCGGTCATTCCATTGCCGATACAGGCGTAAAATATGGTCTGTCCGTCACCGGTCTTGTGAACCCCAAAAAGATGTATACCAATGATTCCGGCCAGCCCGGCGACAAATTGATCCTGACAAAAGCTCTGGGTGTAGGTCTGCTCTGCACGGCAAACCGCGTAGGCGAAGCCGCTCCGGAACATATGGCAGGTGCCATCGCGTCCATGACGACGCTGAACAAAACAGCTGCTGAGATCAGCCGCCGCTATTCTGTTCATGCTGCTACTGATGTGACAGGATTCAGCTTTCTGGGCCATCTGCATGAAATGATGGGAGGAAAGATTTCCTGCATCATTGATGCACGGTCGATTCCTGTCCTGCCGGGGGCTGAAAAGGCGGCAGACGAGTTTCTGTACACTGCCGCCGGGCAGCGCAACCGCAACCACACCGGGCCCTATGTCACATTTGAAAATCTGCCCTTTGCCATGGAGGAAGTGTTGTTCGACCCTCAGACCTCCGGCGGCCTGCTGCTGGCTGCTGCACCGGAAGATGCATCTGCGCTGGAAGCAGAGCTGCAGGCGGCCGGTCTGCCTGCAAAGATCGTGGGGGAGATCGTTCCTAAAACGGAACCTGAAATTACCGTAAAATATTAAAAATATCAGTGGAGGACAAAAAACAATGCTGAAAGTAGATGCCCGCGGTGATGCCTGCCCGCTGCCTGTTGTAAAGGCAAAAAAAGCGATCTCTGAGCTGAAAGGTGCCGGTGAGGTGGAAGTGCTGGTGGATAACGAGATCGCCGTGCAGAACCTGACCAAGATGGCCCAGCAGAAAGGCTATCAGTACAGTGCTGAAAAGCTGGCGGAGCAGGAATACCGTGTGCTGTTCACAGTGGGGAACGCTGCGGCAGCACCGACCGAGGAAGTGCCTGTCTGTGCACCGGATCTCCGCACCGATACAGTGGTGGCTGTCAGCTCAGATAAAATGGGCGCAGGATCGGAAGAGCTGGGCAGGGCCCTGCTCAAGGCCTTTGTGTTTGCGCTCACTCAGCAGGACCGGCTGCCCAAAACGATCCTGTTTTACAATGGCGGCGCAGCCCTTACCTGTGAGGGCTCGCCTATGTTGGAAGACCTGAAGGCACTGGAGGCACAGGGTGTGGAGATCATGACCTGCGGGACCTGCCTGAATTTCTATGGCCTGACGGAAAAGCTGGCTGTTGGCAGCGTGACCAACATGTATGCAATCGTGGAAAAGCTGACGCAGGCAGGCAATGTGGTGAAGCCGTGATCTATCTGGATAATGCTGCTACCACTTTGCACAAACCGCCGCAGGTAGAGCAAGCCATGCTGGATGCTCTGCGCACAGCAGGCAACCCGGGCAGAGGTGCCCACGAACCCACCCTGCACGCAAGCCGCCTTGTCTATGCAGCACGGTGCGCAATATCAAGGCTTTTGAACGCACCGGACCCATCCTGCGTCGCGTTTACGGCGAACGCCACTCAGGCGCTGAATACGGCGCTGGGCGGGCTGTTCGCACCGGGAGACCACATCATCACGACAGTTTGTGAGCATAACTCCGTTCTGCGGGCGCTCTACCGTTTGCGGGATCAGGAGGGGGTTCAGCTCAGTTTTGCCGGGGTGGACGAGAAAGGACGCCTGCAATATGACGGCTGGCAAGGGTTGATCCAGCCTAATACGAAGGCGGTCGTTGTTACGTGCGCTTCCAATGTGACGGGCAATGGCACCGACCTTATCCGGGTCTCAGAGTTTGCACACCGGAACGGCCTGCTTCTGATCGTGGATGCTGCTCAGACAGCCGGGGCTCAGCCTGTAGATGTGCAGGCACTGGACATTGACGTGCTATGCTTTACCGGTCACAAGGCACTGCTTGGCCCGCAGGGAACAGGCGGCCTGTATGTGCGGCCGGGACTTTCTGTCCGTCCGCTGGTAGTGGGTGGAAGCGGTGTGCACAGCTTCGATGAGCGTCATCCGGCACAGATGCCCACTGCGCTGGAAGCTGGCACCCTCAATGTTCCGGGTCTGGCGGGCCTGTGTTCCGGTGTGGAGTGGATCCTGGCTCAGGGCGTGGAAACGCTGTGTGCGCAGGAATCTGCGTTGGCAGCACTTTTTTATGAGCGCATCCGTGATCTGCCGAATGTAACGCTTTACGGCGACCCGGAAATGGCACTGCGCGCCCCCATTGTTGCACTCAATATCGGGAACGAGGATTCAGCCCGCATTGCGGACATCCTGTGGGAGGACTACGGCATCTGCGTACGTGCTGGTGCGCATTGTGCGCCGCTGATGCATAAAGCTCTTGGCACCGTCCGGCAGGGCGTGGTACGATTCAGCTTTTCGCACTTCAATACCGAGGCAGAGGTGCTTTTGGCTGCAGGTGCGGTACGCGAGCTTGCGCAGGAGTTATGACATGCGTGTAAGAAAGACTTATATCGTGCTCTCGTTCCGCACTACGCTGCAGGCAATGGAATGGGAGAAGCAGTGCCTTGCAGCAGGCGTTCCGGGCAGACTGATCCCACTGCCGCGCGAAATATCCGCGGGCTGCGGTCTTGCATGGCGGATGCTGCCGGAAGAGTTTGAGCAATGGCAGCACAGGCTGGATGCAGCTGGGTATGACCGTGCAGCAGCGGTGGAACAATAAGAGCAAAACAGGAGAATGACACATGAGCAAAACACCGCTTTATAAGATGCTTCAGGACGTTCCGTCCTCAGGCGGCTGGACACTGGCGACCCTGTTGGACGGCAGCGTTTCCGGCAGTCAGCTGCTTTTGCAGGCGGGTAAACCGGTATGGCAGGCAGGCCCGGCTGACTTTATGCGCAGAGAGCTGTCCGGATTGCAGAGCTGCACCGCCACGGGTGTACAGCTGATCGAGGGACATCATGTATTTGTGGAGCGTTTTGGTGCAGTGCCTCAGCTGGTCGTCTGCGGCGGTGGTCATGTGGCAACTGCAACGGTACGGCTTGCCAGGCTGCTGGGTCTGCCGGTCCTTGCCATAGACGACCGCGAAGAATACGCACAGCAGTTGCGGGATGCCGGAGCAGATAATGTGCTCTGCCTGCCGTTTGAACAGGCGTTGAAGCAGGTGCCCGGCAGCGCGGAAACTTATTTTATTGTCGTTACACGCGCACATGCTTTTGACGTGATCTGCCTTGAGCAGATCCTGCGAAAGCCTGCGGCCTATGTTGGGATGATGGGCAGCCGGGGACGTTCTGCACTGGTGCGCCGTCAGCTGCTGGAAAAGGGGCTTGAGGAAAAGCGGGTGGAAGCCTTGTATGCGCCCATTGGGCTGTCCATCGGGTCTCAGACGGCAGAGGAGATCGCACTGTCTATTCTGGCACAGGTCGTTTCGATCAAGAACGCCCGCTCACAGACCGAGGGATTTTCTTCCGCAATTCTGGATGCAATGGCTCAGGCAGACCACACGGGGCAGCGTGCTGTGCTGGCGGTGATCACGGCACGGCATGGTTCCACTCCCAGAGAAGCGGGGGCAAAAATGCTGGTCCTCGCGGACGGCACGGTCGTTGGCAGCGTGGGCGGCGGTATTATGGAGCACCGCACGATTCTGGCTGCGCAGGAAATGCTGGCGGGAAATACTCCGGCACAGCAGCTGATGCATTTTTCGGCAGATGGAAAAGACGAAGACGCTGCAGCCGCTGCCTGCGGCGGTTCGATGGAAATATGGTTGGCCATTCTGCAGGCAGGAGAGGAGCTTAAATGAAACAGGATGCATTGATCCTTGTGCGCGGCGGCGGCGATCTTGCCACTGGTACGATCCACCGCTTGTGGTCTGCCGGTCTGCGTGTCCTTGTACTGGAAGCAGAGCACCCGGCGGCGATCCGGCGGCAGGTCTCGCTGTGTGAGGCAGTCTATGAAGGTGAAGCAACCGTGGAAGGTCTGCGTGCTGTGCGCATTGAAGCGCTGGCGCAGGCAGAAGAGGTCTGGAACCAGAATGCGGCTCCTGTTTTAGTAGACCCGAAAGGCGAGAGTATCGCACAGGCAAGACCGGATGTTCTGGTGGATGCAATCCTTGCAAAGAAAAATCTCGGCACTGCCCGGGACATGGCACCCCTTACCATTGCGCTTGGCCCGGGCTTCATTGCCGGGCAGGATGTGGATGCAGTGGTGGAAACAAAACGCGGTCATCGGCTGGGACGTATCATCTGGGAGGGTTCAGCCATTGCCAACACCGGCATCCCGGGGATCATCGGAGGCTATGGCAAAGAGCGCGTGATCCATGCCGCTGCAGCGGGTGTGTTTGAGGATGTACGCAGGATCGGCGATATTGTAGCAGAAGGAGAGACCATCGCTCAGATCAGAACGGCAGATGGAACCATCACTCCTGTGACCACACAGATCACAGGCATTCTTCGCGGACTGCTGCGCAGCGGCTACCCGGTAACGCCCGGCTTCAAAGTAGCAGACGTAGACCCGCGCAAGGAGGAACTTTCTAATTGCTTTTTGATCTCAGATAAAGCTCGCTGCATTGCGGGCAGCGTGCTGGAACTGGTTTGTGCCCAGCTGTGGAAATAACTGAAAAGAGAAAAACCTCCGCTTCCCGGCGGTGTCACCAGCAGGGAAGCAGAGGCTTTTCTTTGTTTACAGACGCTATCAAAAATTCCGAAATTCAATTGCGATAACAGCGATCCTGACCGACCAGCCAGTCCTCGCACAGGCGCTGCGCTTCTTCCAGACTGCGACTTTCACAATCAAAGAAAGCACCGCGCATCGAGCAGTAAGAATAATGGACACGGGGAGTGCCATTGGCATCCTTAAAGCGTTCACAGCGTTCCTGTCCGGGCATCAGAAAAAGTTGTTCCATAGTCCATTCTCCTTTTTTGCAGCGATCAGCGGTAAGCACACAACGCTTGCTATTGTAGCACGGCAGGAGAGAATATGCCATTGCCGTTTTGCCCAAAGATTCGCTGCTTTTTTCTCCCGGATGGCACTTGACAACGTAGGAACGCAGTTTGCCGACACACGAACCACCGACTGCATATCCGTGCGGCCGGCGGTCACTGTTTTGGGCTGCAAATAAAGAGAACCGGCACATCATCTGGCTGTGCTGCGAGAGGCTCCATGGAAAAACGCTGGATACAATAAAAATATTTTGTGCAATTTTCATAGTTTTCTAAATGATGTTTTGGTGGTACAATAGAAGCATTAAAATAGGTCTTTTCAGGAGGAGCACATGGCAGAAAAGAACATTGAACTGGATAGCGTAGAGGTGGCTGCGGCGGTCTTTGGCAATTGTGACCGCAACATCCGTCTGCTGGAACACGAATTTTCGGTTACGGCAGTCTGCCGAGGCACGCAGCTGCGGCTCTCGGGCGAGCCTGCTAACGTTGCCGCTGCGAACCGTGCCGTGGAAGGGATGCTGCTTCTGATGGAAAACCATACGCCGCTGGAGGATCAGACGGTGCGTTACTGCATCAGTCTGGCTCACGACGGTGCGGAAAAGCGGGTCAAGGAACTGACCGAGGACTTTGTAACGGTGACGGTCAAGGGCCGTCCTATCCGGCCTAAGACCTTGGGACAGAAAGAATACCTGAATGCGATCCGCAGCAATGCCATCACCTTTGGCGTTGGCCCGGCGGGCACAGGCAAGACCTATCTGGCTGTGGCCATGGCAGTGAAAGCGTTCAAGGCCAAGGAAATATCCCGCATTGTGCTGACCCGCCCGGCAGTGGAAGCAGGCGAGAAGCTGGGCTTCCTGCCCGGTGACCTGCAGCAGAAGGTAGACCCCTATCTGCGCCCACTGTATGACGGCCTGTTTGATATGCTGGGTGCCGAGACCTATGAGCGTCTTGTGGAAAAACAGATCATTGAGGTGGCGCCTCTTGCCTATATGCGAGGCCGCACGCTGGACGATTCCTTTATTATTCTGGACGAGGCGCAGAACACCACGCCCGAGCAGATGAAAATGTTTCTGACCCGCATGGGAGTGGGTTCCAAGGTCGTGGTCACCGGTGATGTGACCCAGATCGACCTGCCGGAGCGAACACGCAGCGGCCTTGTAGACGCACTGCATGTGCTCAAGAATGTGAACGGCATTGCGCAGTGCTACTTCACGGAAAAGGACGTTGTGCGTCATCGCCTTGTGCAGGAGATCATCAAGGCCTATGAAAAAGCTGCACACCCTGAAAAATAAGATCCTCAGAGTTGAGATAAAAGATTATCAAAAGCAGAAAGGAGTGGACTGATTTATGTCCAATAAAGTTTTGATCACCAATTCACAGAAGGCCGTCAAGGTTCCTTCTGGTCTGCGTATCCTTATCCGCCGTGCCTGCAATGCTGTACTGGAATATGAACACTTTGAAGCACCCGCAGAGATCAGCGTTACCTTTGTGGATAACGCTGCCATTGCAGAGCTGAACAACCAGTACCGCAACAAGCCCATGCCCACTGATGTGCTGAGTTTCCCTCTGGGGGTGGATGGCAAATACGATGTGGACGAGAACAACGGCTGCAAGATGCTGGGAGATATCGTCATCAGCATGGAGCGTGCACAGGAGCAGGCCAACCTTTACGGCCATCCGCTGCAGCGTGAGGTGGCTTTCCTGACCGTGCATTCCATGCTGCATCTGCTGGGCTATGACCACGAGAATGGCGGTCTGGAAGCGATGCATATGCGGGAAAAAGAAGAGGCCGTTCTGCTGCAGCTGGGTCTGCCGCGCACCGTCAGCTATACCGAGTAATTCACTTATCACTGTGCGGCTGCCGCACAAAACAGACAGGAGCTAAATTTTGAGTAACGCAACACCCATTCAGGGGCATTATGATACGTCGTCCGTTTTTGTAGCGGTCATTGGCCGTCCCAATGTAGGCAAATCCAGCCTGACCAACCTTCTGGTCGGCGAAAAGGTGGCGATCGTCACCTCCAAGCCTCAAACCACCCGTACCCGCATCACGGGTGTCATTACCCGCGGGCCGCTGCAGTATGTTCTGCTGGATACGCCCGGTGTGCACAAGGCACGAAACAAACTGGGTAAGCGGATGGACAAGACGGCCAGCGACTCCATTGCAGATGTGGACGTTTCCATGATGCTGTTTGAGCCCTATGGCGCATTGAACGAATCCGAAATGGTGCTGGTGGATATGCTGCGCAGCAGTGGTGGCCCGGCTATTGCCGTCATCAACAAGACGGATCTTGTCAAGGAGCCTGCCGATCTGGAGGCCCGCAGGGAAGAGCTGAAAGCGCTGGGCGTGTTCGATGATATCTACACAGTCAGTGTACGGGATAACGACGGTTGCGAGATGCTGTTCGATGCACTGAGCCGTTATGCCGTGGAGGGCCCACATTACTTTGATGATGACGCCTACACCGACATGCCGGAAAAAGAGCTGGTGGCAGAAGTCATTCGTGAGAAGGCACTTCTGTTCATGCGGGATGAGATCCCGCACGGCATCGCCGTTGTGGTGGAACGTTTCAAAGAGCGCCCGGACACAGACCTGATCGATATTGATGTGAACATTTACTGTGAGCGTGAAAGCCACAAGGGCATGGTTATTGGCAAGGGCGGTACAATGCTGAAAAAGATCGCCAGTGCAGCCCGTGCAGACTGCGAGGAGTTTCTTGGCTGCCGGGTCAATCTGCAGTGCTGGGTCAAGGTAAAGTCAGATTGGCGGGATAACGAGTTCTTGCTGAACAACTTTGGTTTTAAGCAGAACAATAACAATCGCTGACACTTTCCAGATCAGGACAGATTTCCCTTGGATGAAGGAGCAGAATAAAACTGAAACTATCCGCAAAAGGGAAGAGGTGCTGTAAGATGGATGCGCAGACAAGCTGGCAGGCGTTTGCCTGCACGGGCAATATCCTTCGCTATCTCGATTATAAGCAAAAGCAGCCGGAAGAAGCCACAGCAGAGGACAGGGAAAATGGAAGCCTTTGTAACCACGGGTCTGGTACTGAAGGAGACCCGCTATAAGGAATCGGATCGGATCCTGACGATCCTGACGCCGGAGCTGGGTGTGATCTCAGCCTCTGCACAGAGCAGCCTGCGGCTGAAAAGCAAATTGTTCAGCGCCTGCGGGCTGTTCTGCTATTCAGAGTTTACGCTGGTGCCGGGCCGCAACATGTATACCGTGCGGGAAGCCGAAGTGAAAAACGTCTTTCACGGCATTTCGGCCAGCATTGAAGGCATGAGCCTTGCGATGTATATGGCTGAGATGGCAATGACTCTTTCGCCCACCGGGCAGGAAGCACAGCGGGAACTCCGGCTTTTGTTAAACTGCTTTTATATGGTCAGTGAGAGCAAAACAGATCTGCGGGTGGTCAAAGCCGTTTTTGAGCTGCGCACAATGAGTGAATGCGGCTTTATGCCGCAGATCGTATGCTGCCGTGACTGCGGTGTGTATGATGGAGCCGCCTTTTATCTGGATGTGCAGGAGGGGCATCTGCTTTGTGCGGATTGTGCCGCAAAGCAGGGTAATACCTGCAATCTGGATCAGGGCGCTTTGTATGCATTGCGGCATATCTGTCTTGTAGACGACAAAAAAATATTTGCATTTAAAATATCTGTGGGCAGTCTGGAAAAGCTTGCTGCGGTGGCAGAGCGGTATGCTCTGGTCCATCTGGATAAGCCCTTGAAAAGCTATGACTTTTTAAAATCACTGCTGCCCTGAGCATAAAGGAAACCCTATGGAAACAAGTTACTTAAAAACACTGGAACTGGATAAGATCATCGCCCGTGCAGCAGAAGGCTGTGTGTGCAAGGAAGCGCATGAGATGCTGCTTGCCCTTCAGCCGCAGTGCGACCCGGATGAAGTGCGCTATGCGCTGGAGCAGACCGATGCGATCAATACCCTGCTGATCAAGAATGGCTCGCCTCGTTTTGGCGGTGTAGAAAATGTCAGCCAGCTGGCGGCACGCGCGGTCAAGGGCGGTGTGCTCTCAATGGGTGAGCTGCTGATGGTAGCCGGTGCGCTGCGCAATTTTCAGAATCTTTCAAGCTGGTATGGAGCATCGGAGCACGATGCTCTGCCGACAGATGATCTGTTCTATGCACTGGCACCGCAGCCAAGTCTGGAACAGCAGATCTCCAGCGCCATTCTGGCACCGGATGCCATGGCAGACACGGCTTCCCATACGCTGAATGACCTGCGCAAGAAGATCCGCGCCACCGAAAACAGCATCCGAGACCGCTTGGAAAGCATGGTGCGCAACATGGACACCTCCAAATATCTGCAGGAGAGTGTGGTATCCATGCGCAACGGCCGGTATGTTGTGCCGGTCAAGAGCGAATATCGCAGCGAAGTGAGCGGCATCATCCACGACGTATCCTCCACCGGAGCTACTGTTTTTGTGGAGCCGCAGGCCGTTGTGGAAGCAAATGCCCGCATTTTGCAGTATCGCGCACAGGAAGCCCAGGAGATCGAACGCATATTGGTGGCGTTCACTGCACAGGTGGCCGCCATCGAACCACAGTTCCAGTACAGCTATAAGGCCATGCTGGAAATTGACATTCTGCTGGCAAAAGCGCGTCTGGCGCTGGATCTCAAGGCCTTTAAGCCTGCTGTGCGTACAGACAATTCTTTCTCTCTGATCCGTGCGCGGCATCCGCTGATCGATCCTAAAAAGTGCGTGCCGGTAGATATTGCATTGGGCAGGGAATACGATTCGCTTATTATCACCGGCCCGAACACCGGCGGTAAGACCGTCACCTTGAAAACCGCCGGTCTGCTGTGCGCTATGGCGCAGTGCGGCTTTTTGATCCCGGCTGATGAGCGCAGCGAGATCTGCGTATTTGACGAATTTCTGGTAGACATCGGCGACGAGCAGAGCATTGAGCAGAGCCTTTCCACCTTCTCCGGCCACATGAAAAAGATCACCGGAATCCTGGAGCTTGCCATGCCGCATACGCTGGTGCTGCTGGACGAGTTGGGTGCCGGCACCGACCCCGCTGAGGGCGCTGCATTGGCTGTTGCCATTATTGAGGAACTGCGCCGCCGCGGCGTTTTGCTGATGGCCACCACCCATTACGCAGAGCTCAAGGTGTTTGCACTGGAAACAAAAGGCGTGGTCAATGCCAGCTGTGAGTTCGATCTGGAAACACTGCGCCCCACCTACAAACTGAGTGTCGGCGTACCGGGCAAATCCAATGCATTCCTCATCAGTGAAAAACTTGGCATCCCGGAGCGTGTCATTGAAGCGGCGCAGCAGCACCTGTCCGCAGAGGATAAGCGGCTGGATGCTGTTCTGGGGCAGCTGGACGATTTGAAATTACAGCTGAAGGAAAGCCAGAACGAGGTGGAAGAGCTGAAAAATGAGGCCTCTCATCAGCTGGAAGCCGCCCAGAAAAAACGCGATGAGCTGATCCAGCAAGGCGAAAATGAGCTGGAAGCCGCCCGTGCCAAGGCCCGCGCACTGGCTCAGCAGGTGGAAAGTCAGGCCTACGCTCTGACCGATGAGCTGCGCCAGCTGCAGAAAGATGAACGCATGAGCACCCAGCAGAAGGCACAGCGCGCACGTGAGATTGCAAAGAAAGAATCCGAAAAACTCTTCATCGGCACAGAAGTGGTGCACAATCCCGTCAAGGAGTTTGTGCCGCTGAAAGAGGTCAAAGTAGGGCAGGAGGTCTGCATTGCAGAGCTGAACCAGCTGGCCACCGTGCTGGCTCTGCCAGATAAAAACGGTGATGTGCTGGTGCGTGCCGGTATCATCAAGACCAAGGTCCCGCTCAAGGGATTGAAGCAGCCGGAAAAACTGGTCAAGGAAAAGAAACCGCAGACCAAGGCGCAGCAGCGCTACTCCCGTCTGACCGGTGATGCCAACCGTCCAAACGGCAGGGTAGAGCGCGTGCAGCGTTCTGCTAAAATGGAATGCAATCTGCTCGGTCTGACCGTGGACGAAGCGTTGCCGGAGGTGGATTCCTTTATTGACCATGCGATTCTGAACGGGCAGACGGTGGTCTACCTGATCCACGGCAATGGAACCGGTGCGTTGCGCACAGCCATTCATAAGCATCTGCGCGGAAACCGCATGGTCAAAAGTTTTCGTCTGGGACGCTACGGCGAAGGTGAAAGCGGCGTGACCGTGGTAGAACTGAAATAACAAAAAGCTATCCGGAGTATGATCTGGATAGCTTTTTTCTCTTGATCTGCAGGAATTTGCTGCGCAAGATCGTATTCTATAAGGAATACTGATATTAGAAGGAAGTAGGCCAACATGGCAAAACGATATTCCAAAGCCGCACATGCAAAAAGACACAAACAAACTTCTCACAAAATCAAAAACGTCATCATCCTGATTTT
Organism: Faecalibacterium sp. 9; assembly: GCF_048320955.1. Lineage (NCBI taxonomy): Bacteria > Bacillati > Bacillota > Clostridia > Eubacteriales > Oscillospiraceae > Faecalibacterium > Faecalibacterium sp. 9. Next base: position 403,631 of record NZ_JBLWGB010000002.1, on the reverse strand, counting down.
TTGCGGGGCGGCTATCTGGTTTGGCTGTTCACTTTGGTACGCAGCACGGACGCTGCAGACGGCTCACCCCGCTGAAAGCATTGCCGGTGAAGAGTTTCGGCCACAGGTAGGCGACCCGCCATACCGGGTGGTGATCGATGCCGGACATGGTGGTGTAGACCCGGGCGCAAGGGGAGTTGTTGAAGAAAAAAATATGACGGCTGCCACAGCAGCAGAACTGATCCGATTGTTACAGCAGGATGCAAATTTTATCCCGCTGCAGACCCGTAACAGCTTCGATGAGACCGCAACGCCTGCACAGCGTGCGGCCCGGGCTTCGGATCAGTCGCCGCAGCTGCTGCTCTCTATCCATGGCAACTCTGCTGCAAATGGTTCCACGGCATCCGGCTTTGAATGCTATCCGTCCGTACCGGGCCGCACCTGGCATCAGGAAAGCTTTTATTTTGCACAGCTGCTTGCGGAAGGGATGCAGGCCTCAGGCGCAGCATTGCGCGGGCACGGGGGAGTCCGGTACATCTATTATCTGGAAAACGATCAGAAACAACTGGTGGAGAGCACCCATACCGAAATACGGGAAGAACGCAGCTTTACATTGTTAGAAGACGTGAACTGTCCGGCTGTATTGGCAGAACAGTGCTTTGTAACGAATGAAGCCGATGCAACACGGTTCGGCAGCGAAGAAGGCTGTAAAAAAGCGGCACGCATTTATTATGAGGCAATCTGTGAATACTTTGGCACACAGCCGCAGTCTGAACAGCTGGCCGGACTTTCCCTGAATTGAACAAAAAGAGATGTACCGGCAGAACGATCCCGTTCCAGACGATGCACTCACAAACGGGTCTCCGAACTCGAAAGTGGAAGAGAGAGGAGACCTGTTTTTTTGATTGCATATATTTCGTATAATGCACGTTATGTGAAATACAGGGGAGTGAAAAAAGCCTCTTTTCTCAGATTCGGCTTTTTCGGCAGTCTGTGGACCTTTCGTTGACCGCGATGCTGTTTTATCGGCTTTTTGCAGTTTTTCATCGTTTGATGCATTTCATTTGCGTTTTGCGGTTGTAATTCCTTTTTCGAATCATTTTCTATAACGGGCTTTACCGGACACACATACATTCGCTTTCTGCGTACAGTATTCTTTTTCAGGCACGCATCTTTCATTATGGTATCCGTGTTAGAACCATTCTGATCATTTTATTTTTCTGTGCATGACCATTCGCTCGTGTTATTTTAATTCGTTGGCTGGATTCCGGCCTATGATTCCATGATAACCTATAAAAAATGTCTATGACAGATCCGAGTCCTAGACCTGTCATAGACGGTGCAGATTCATTTTACATAACGAGGTGTTTCTTGCTTATAAGTAAAAATCAGTCGTTCCGGTTTTCAACGTCAGCATTCTGCGCCATGGCAAGCGCAGCAGCGTCCAGACCAATGCCATCCTTGGCTGCGCCGTCAAACGCTTCCATCGGCACAGGCTCTTGCTCCGGCATTATTTTCTCGCTGCTCTCCCCTGTTTCTTGTTCTGTTGTATCCAAGGCTTTGGGCGCGGACTTTGGCTTTTTGAGTTTACCCAGAGGGTTTTCCTCAATAGCGGCACGCACCTGAAATTCTTGCAGATGCGTGTAAATTTGGGTGGTAGAAACGCTGCTGTGACCCAGCAGTTGCTTTAAAGTCAGAATGTCCACATTACCAGTCTGATACATCAGCGTGGCTGCAGTGTGTCGCAGCTTATGGGTTGAAAAGCCCTTCAGTCCGGCAGCCTTCATGGCACCGGTAACAAGCTGCTCTACCCTGCGGTTTGAGATGCGTTCCTTGCGCCGCCGGGTGATGAATACGGCTTTTTCCTGCGGCAAAAGGCCTTCCATCGTGTTGCGCTTGCTTAAATAGAGCTGCAGTGCCTCAATGCATGCGTCATTCAGATAGACCATGCGCTCCTTATGGCCTTTGCCGAACAGCCGGATCTGGCGGTTTTCCAGATCGATATCGTCAAGATTCATTCCTACCAACTCGGCCAGACGCATCCCACAGTTTAGGAACAGCACGACCATGCAGTAATCTCGTTCTGGAAAATCGCTTTGTGTCTGCGTGCTTTCCAAAAGTTCAATGGACTGTTCCGCTGTCAGGTATTTGGGCAGAACTTTATCCTGCTTGGGTGGATGGATGGCGGCTGTGGGGTCCGCATCCAGCCGGTTGACCTGATTGACCAGATAATCGTAAAAGCCGTGCAGACTGGCCAGCCGCCGGGCGGTCGAAGATTTTTTGTTGCCGCATTCACGGCTCAAAAAATACAAATATTCATAAATATCTTCTTTTGTGACCGTTGCCCAGAATGCGGTATCCAGACCTTTCGGGTCGATGTCCTTCATTTCGCTGTCATCCGGAACAAGGCCGCGGCGACGCTTCATGAAACGGCTGAAGCCGCGCAGATCACAGTAATAACTGAATGCCGTATTGGCGCTTTTGCCCGCGATCACTTCCAGATAGCGGACATATTCTACGATATCCTGTGAAGCATCATCGAATGGCTTATGCTTGCCAGGATTTTTTTCATCCAGATAGATCGACATAGTTCCCTCTTATAATTTTATAAACGGTCCGATTTCAGCGCGTTGATGGCATCCGTGATATAGGCTGCACCGACCAGTTGCATTCCCGGGTAATCTGCCGGGTTCAGATGATTCAGGCTGTGCTTCGGGATCACCGCGCGTTCAAAGCCAATACGTTCTGCCTCGTGCAGGCGCTGTTCCAAATTGGGAACGCTGCGTACTTCACCGCCAAGGCCGACCTCGCCAATGGCGATCAGCTTATCGCTGACAGGCCTGTCCAGCAGCGATGAGACCATGCTCAGGCAGACCGAAAGATCACAGGCTGTATCCCGCAGTGCAATGCCGCCCACGATATTGATATAGACATCCAGATTGCCAAAGAAGTAGCCTGCACGCTTTTCCAGCACAGCGATCAGCAGATTCATGCGGTTGTAATCGTAGCCGCTGCAGGCACGGCGCGGTGCCGGAAAATTTGTTTTGGTGGCGAGAGCCTGAATCTCGCTCAGGATGGGCCGGCTGCCTTCCATGGTACAGGCCACACAGTTGCCGGAAACGCCCAGGGGCCGACCCTCCAAGAGCATCTGCGAAGGATTTTCAATTTCTGCAAGGCCCTGCCCTGTCATATCAAACATGCCAAGTTCATTGGTGGAGCCGTAGCGGTTTTTGGCCGCACGCAGGATTCGGTACGGCAGCATTTTATCGCCCTCAAAATAGAGCACCGTATCCACAATGTGCTCCATGACCTTGGGTCCTGCAATGGCACCGTCCTTGTTCACATGGCCCACGATAAACATGGGGATCTCCTGCTTTTTGGCAACGGCCAGTAAACGCGCAGCGCTCTCCTTCACCTGACTTACGGTGCCGGAAGAGGACGAAATATCCATGCAGCGCATCGTCTGGATAGAATCGATGACTACCAGATCCGGCTTTTCCTTTTCGATCAGGCCGCAGATCTCATCCACATCGTTTTCAGCTGCCAGAAAAATGTTGTCCTGCGGCACCTTCAAACGGGCCGCACGCAGCTTGACCTGCCGCACCGATTCCTCGCCGGTGATATACAGCACGCTGTGCCGGTTGGAAATAGCACCGCACAGCTGCAACAGCATGGTGGACTTGCCTACGCCGGGCTCACCGCTCAGCAGCACCACGCCGCCCAGCACAATGCCGCCGCCCAGCACGCGGTCCAGCTCGGAAATGCCCGTCAGGATGCGGCTCTTTTCTTCTGTGGTGCTGATCTCAGAAAGGCGCTTGGCTGTCAGGCTGGTCACGCCCTCGGGCCGTGCCGCTGCTGCCTGCTTGGCTGCGGCGGTGCCGGGTTTGGGGGCTTCGGCCACAACGTCTTCATTCATGGTGTTCCAGCTGCCGCAGCTGGGGCAGCGGCCCATCCAGCGGGGGCTTGTCTCCCCGCAGTTGGAGCACACATAGACTGTCTTTATTTTCATCAAAAGCTCCTGTTTTCATTGTATCGGTTTTAGTTTTCTCTATTGTAGCATACAACATGCAAACCCGCAAGAAAAGCATCTTCAGATGCTCCCTGATCAAAGCCGACTGCTGATAGCGGCAAGCGCAGTGGAGACCCCGCATAGAGGCAGGAACAATACGATGGTGAGCAGATAGGCACGCATCAGCGTATTGAGCCGGATTCTCTCGTGCCCCGCACAAAAATCCGGAGTGAAAAAAGAACAGGCGCGTATCTGCCCGCTTACCCGCAGAGCATCCGCTCCAAAGATACATAGCCCATCGGCTGCCACAGCAGCAGGCAGCAGAGCAACGAGCAATCTCCCTGCGTTTCGTTGCAGTTCAAACAGCTGGACGGTCAGCATTCCACTTCCCAGCCCGTAGAACATGGCAAACAGGAAGATCAGAACCGGCCCCAGTGCAGAAAACCCCAGCAGCAGAAGGGCCGTTGCCGCAAAAACCAATGTAAGATACTGTATACCAAAAAGATCGATCGTCGCCTGTGGACCTGCGGCATCAAACAGCTTGCTCCATGCCTGAAAATAGTGAGCTGTCCAATCCAAAGGCTGCGCTGCGCACATTGCCTTAATCACTCCGGCAGCCGTGCTGCCAAGCAAAAATGCACAGACGAGCAGCCAGCAATTTTTCTGCCCGGATATCTGCCGGGATGCAGATTTTTGTATAGACGAACGCGTTTGAGACGGTGATCCTTCATCCGGAAATTCCGGCCGCAAGGGTTCGGCTGACCCAAGGGCCGGAGCCATGCTGACCTCCGGGCACGGATGCCCTGTAAATTCTTGATCGGCTGCAGTCTGCTGATAGACCCACATTACAAAACCTCCTGTGAACTTTCTCCTGTCAGCTGCGGCGCTTGCTCTCACGGCTCTTCATACCAAGAAAGCCTCCGATGCTGCCGCACAAAATCACGATTGCAAAGCGCATCTGTGCACCACTTTCGGTGATAGCTCCGGATGGGATACTGAGCACACAGAGCAGTGCGGCATAAAACACGCCCTGCACAAGCCCGCAAATCAGCCCGCGCTCTTTTTTACAGAATGCTGCTACCCAGCCGCCGCAGAAGCTTCCGACACCAACGGCAGCTGCGGCAAGAGGTTCGGCGGCTGTGCCCGGACATTTTTGAGCGACCATCCATGCGGCCATTGCCGCCAGACATACCGCCGTTACTACAAAGGCAGTCCCGCCTGCCAGAAAGAGAAAACGGAGTTCCGCAGGGGGAAATTTTTTCTCAGACATAAAAACGCGCCTCCCTGCCAGTAATCTATGCAGGAAGACGCGTTTGATATGCTCTTAATTGTTTGAAGAAAAAGCTTACTTCTTGTCAGCCTTGTCCATGTTCAGCTTTTCAACTGCAGAAATTGCAGTCTTGGTAAAGCGGATCTTCACACGGTCGGCACCGGTCTCAAGAACAAAGGTATCGTCCTTGATTGCAACCACACGGCCAATGACGCCGCCGATGGTCGTGACCTGATCGCCGATCTCCAGACTGCTGCGCATTGCAGCGTCCTTCTTCTCCTGCTTCTTCTGGGGACGATAGATCATAAAGTACAGCAGGACCAGCATCAGCGCCAGTGTAAAGAACAGGCTGATGTAGCCTTCGGACGTAGTAGTCAGAAATTGCATGGGGCAAAATCTCCTCTCAAAATTCAGATAGAATTATTATACCTTTTTAAACGACAGGTTGCAAGGGCTATTCTCAAATTCGGGTATCCAAAAGCTTTACATAGTTGTCGTGGAAGGCTGTAAAGGTACCGGCATCCAGTTCATCGCGGATGCGCTCCATCAGATGGTTATAGAACCACAGGTTGTGCATGACAGCAAGGCGCATTCCCAGGATCTCTTCTGCTTTGAACAGGTGACGGATATAAGCGCGGGAATAGCTGCGGCAGACCGGACAGCCACAAGCAGGATCGATGGGGCGTTCATCACGCTCATACTTTGCATTCTTGATGTTGATAATACCGCCCCAGGTGTTCAGGTGACCATGCCGTGCGTTGCGGCTGGGCATTACACAGTCAAACAGATCCACGCCGCGGGAAACTGCCTCAATGATATTGCCCGGCGTGCCCACGCCCATCAGATAGCGGATCTTATCCTTGGGCATGTGGGGCTCCACCTGACTGATCATTTCGTACATCACTTCGGTAGGCTCGCCTACAGCCAGACCGCCGATGGCGTAACCGTCCAGATCAAGGTCTGCGATCTGCTTCATGTGCTCTACACGCAGATCTGCAAAGGTGCAGCCCTGATTGATGCCGAACAGCAGCTGATCGGGATTCACGGAAATGCCCTCATGCTTCAGGCGGGCCATTTCAATCTTACAGCGTTTCAGCCAGCGGGTCGTTCGTTCGCAGCTGGCTTTGGAATAATCGTGCTGTGCGGGGTTTTCCACACATTCATCAAAGGCCATGGCGATGGTAGAGCCAAGGTTTGCCTGAATCTGCATACTCTCTTCCGGGCCCATAAAGATGCGGTGGCCGTCCAGATGGGAGGCGAAGGTCACCCCCTCTTCGGTGATCTTGCGCAGCTTGGCCAGACTGAATACCTGAAATCCACCACTGTCCGTCAGGATGGGGCCGTTCCAGCGGGTGAACTTGTGCAGACCGCCCATGTCTGCCACTACCTTGTCGCCGGGACGAAGGTGAAGATGATAAGTATTGCACAACATCACCTGCGCACCGATCTCCTTAAGGTCATGGGCCGAAAGGCCGCCCTTGATAGCACCGGCAGTAGCCACGTTCTGAAAAGCGGGCGTCTGCACCGTGCCATGCACGGTCTTGAACTCGCCCCGCCGGGCGTCATGTTCCTGCTTGAGCAGCTTGTAGGTCGTCAAAGAAGGCATAGTTTTTATTCCTTTCTGTGCACGGAAAACAGCCGTGCGATCTTCATGAAAAAGCCCGGGATCAGGCTCATCAACAACAGAATGCCGGGAAAAGGATCAGAGGATCAGCATCGCATCCCCCATACTGACGGGAGTCGGGATGCCGGTATGGAAAGCAGCGAAAATGCGAGCATTTTCAAAACACAGGAGTGCCACTGGTTTCGTCTGGAATTCGGCCTTTGCATCCAAAGAGTGTTTGTATCTGTGCAGCAAAAAAGCCCCGTGTGGGGCCTTTTTACTCGGTATAGTTCCACATATCTCTATTCTAACAGATGCTTACCGATAATGCAACTGCTTTTTGGACGACATCAGCGGCCGAGCGTAAAGCTCACCCCGGCAAAGTCATCTGCGGTCAAGACGTAGGTTCCGTTGTCCCACGCCTCGTTGACAAGCATCTTGGCTTCTTCCCAACTTGCGGCTTCGACGGGTACGGCCTTCTTCAGGTATTCGATGATGACCACATCGTAGGTGCTGGTCCGGGGCGGAAGCGCTACCTTTGCGCGTTCCATCATCAGACCCAGAATCAGCTCGTCCTTCTGAAGCTCGCTGAAGTAGTCCGGGTCGCCGCCTTCTTTTCCCGCTTCCTCCAGAAGAAGCTCACTATTCATCTCCTGACAGAAGTCGATGCAGTCCCGGATGGTGTACGGCTGATCGTTGTCGGCATTCTCGCCGTCCTGATTGTCATGCAGGGTGAGATGGAACTTGTCATCCATCATCAGGCTGTAGTCATGCCCCTCCAGATAGCCCAGCAGCACTTTGGCCTCAATGGCGGCAAGCTCAACACCCTGCCGGACAGAAACGGCCATCAATTCTTCGGACTTCGTAATCAGCGTCATATAAGCACTCTCCTTTCATTCCATACAGACTTTTCCGACCGAAAGCAGATACGAACACCAGCCGTAACTGATGCCGAGGTCTTTTGCCTTTTCGACCACCTGAGTGATGCTGTACTTCGGTTCCGGTCTTTTTGCGAGCAAAAGTTCCTCCAGCATCCTTTCCTCCAGTGCTTCCTGCTTCCGACGTTCAGCTTGAGCAAGGCTGCGTTCCAGATAATACTCGCGGTGCTTGAGATAAGATTTGTGGGATTGTGCGGCCTGACGTTTCTTTACGCAGTCAGGGCAGAACTTCTGGCGGTTCTTGGCGTTCGGTATGTCCCGTCCGCACATCTCGCACTTTGGGGTACTCATCTGAAAATCCTCCCGGAATCCTTGTCCATAAGAACAACCCGGCCCACGATCTCGAACCCGGCGAGATCGGCTACCTGCTTCAATGCGCTGACCAATGCGCTGATGGTGCGCATCCGGGCAGCTTCAAGCTGTTCCTCCTTGCGGATGTTCTTGTGTGCTTCATACGGCGTCGGGTCGTTGTAATGCTCGCTGTTCTTCAGTTCCACGGTCGGCACCTCCTCATCAACAGATCATCGGAATCAGAAAGAACCACAGCGGGTACGTCTGCCCAGTTACGATAATAGCCGCGACAATCGCAGCTCCAACGGCCAGCCACTTGGCGGCATCAGACATTTCAGCCCACATCATACATTCTCCTCATTCTCAGCAACGTAGCACCAGCTCTGGGGCGGCTTGCTCAAATAGCAGCCATTGATTTCGCAGGTCGGTGGGAGCATATAGCTTCCAGACGGCCGATAATGCTCGCAACTCTCATTCCCGCAGACATCGGTTCCGTTCATGCTTTGAAAATTGAAGCGGACGAACTCGTGCAGATTGCGGGGCTTATCATAGATTTTGAGGCCGGAAATATGCCAGCCATACAGGTCTTTCATGTCGGCATAGTTCATACCGATATCCCAGTCGGCGTATTCCTTCACTTGCTTGATATTGAGGCAACTTCCAGCAATCGCTGTTTCAATATCTTCTTTGACGATGCAGTACTCAGGGCCGATGCGCCGGATGTCATCACAGATGAACTCTCCAATAACCATCTGGGTATTACCGCGTATGCTGTCCGGCAGTAGCTTATTGAACTTTACGAACACAGGCTTTCCGTGATGGATTTCGCCGTCCATCGTTTCTTCGCCATCCTTGAAAATGGTGATGAGTTGCTGCGGAGCTTTTGTGCAGTAGATGTACGCCGTAAACGGCGTTTCCAGCTTCGGACGGGTCTTGCGCACCTCAATGGTTTTCTTGCCCCGCACAATGAGGTCGCACCACTCAGGGCGGATGCTGATGAGGACGGCTTTATTCTTCAGGGACATTGGGTGCCTCCTTCTTCATCAAGCGGTACTTCCAGCGTGCGAGCTTCTGCTCCATGATCTCGACCATGTTATCCCCGACATCATCGCACATATTGCAGGGGTCATCATCGTCCAGCTCACCGCCGAACAGTACGATGGAGCAAAGGTAGATGTCGGCAAGCTCCTCGACAAGGTTGCCGAAGGCTTCCTCCTCGGACACCGGCGTGGGATTCACGCCGTCGCGGGCGCGGCGGAGTTTCAGGGCTGCTTTGGCAGCTTCGGAACACTCCTCTGCAAGCTGGGCAAGCAGTTCTTCTTCCGGCAGAAGATTGAACACGGCATCGTTCTTCATGGCTTAAACCTCCTCCCAGTCCAGCGCTTTGCCGCACTGGCCGCAGAACTTGTTGCGGTTTCCATCCTCGTTCTTCAGGTAGTCCCTGCTCCCGCAGTGCGGGCAGGTGAAGTCAAAAATAGCGCCGGGAGCCAGCGGCACTTCAGGAATCTGCATCTTCAGGGCCACCATGCCCATCCGGCAGGCTTCCTGCACGGTTTCGAGGCTGTCGTAGTCCTCATAATGGGTGGGGTTGAGGATTTCGGCTGCGCGTTCATTGGTCATTTCTATCACCTTCCTTTGCCTGACTCACAAATGCGGAAACGTCGATAGATGCAATATTCATGCCATGGTACACATCATCGGCGAAGGCTTTATCATCGTCATTGAGAACTGCTTCCAGCGCGTCAACTGTGGCCTTCAGAGCTGCAACAACAAGCTGCAAATCAGCACGCATATAGCCCTGTGCAAATTCGCAAATGCCGTCGGTCATTTCGGCAAGCGCGTCATTGATGAGTTTCTTTGCGTGACTGTCGGCGCCAAGCGAGAGGAGCAGCCCGGCCTGAGCAATATAAGGAACATTTTTTGAAAACATAAGCATATAAAAACTCCTTTCTTATACGAGCCACTGGCTCATCCAACTATCGAACTCACTGAAGCGGAAGATGCGCAAGGCACGTCGCCGCTCAAGTGAAACGGCAAGCCACAAATCAAAAAGCGTTGCATCGTACATCTTCGTATCAACGCACAGGTCATTGTGCATACAGCACGCGGTCCACAGGGCCATGAGTTGACTGCGACAGGTGGCATTGCAGAAATCTGTCGTGCTGTCCTTGACGTAATCGACGATGAACTGCCATTCAGACCGCTCAGTCATCCAGATTACCTCCAATCTTGTAGGTCTTTCCCCGGCTGCTGCCAGTCCCCTTGCGGTACTCTGCAATCCAGACCGTCTTTCCGCTCTTGTAGTGGCGGAAGTGGCCTCTTACGGTAAAGGAACAGGCCGGGCTTGCATGGTGGCCTCTTGGAACCACTGTAAGCTGTTTTTCGGCCGAGTGAATGATGTATGTGGTGCTTGCCGTATGCGGCTTTGTGGAGCTTTTACGTTCAGCAGGAGCCTTCGAGGTTGTGGTAGCCACGCCACCACGGATGCTGCCCGTTCCATACGTCATCAGCGCCATCAGGGAGCCGTACACGGTCAAAGCGCCCTGTTCGGTTTCGGTGGGGTTACAGTCCGCAGGAAGCGTGCTTACTTTCTTCTTCCACAGGCCGTTGCCCAGCGGAGCAAAAACAACGTGGCCGAGCTTCCGGGCCGGGCTGTCGAGGTAGAGCTTCAGCTTCTTGTCAGAGCGGAAGCACTTGATAGAGATGCCGCTCTCGACAATCTGGATTTCCACTTCTCGCAGGGGAACCGGCATCGAACGAACCGGATCGTTGTGCTCATCCCGCCATGCAAGGAGCTTTTCGATGTCCGCCGCTGTGACCACGATCTTGTCCATTATCCAGAATCCCTCCCAACGAATGTGCCGGCATAAAGCCGCCCGCCGATCATGTAGTGGTAGTATTCATGCCCACGCTGGATGTCGGCCTGTCTGCCGGGCATGGGCCGCAGAACCAGCGGATGCCCAGCAATCTGCACCACATACTCTCCAGCGGGGATGAGCGCTGCCATCCACGGCTCCACCGGGCTGGCCCGAGCCGGGCAACCATCCATGCAGCAGGTGGCAGTAATCGGGTCCACGTTCATGGTGAACATGGAAAGCTGCTCATAGCCACTCATAATCACACCCACGCCGGTTCGACGGGCGACTCAGGCAGGCTGCACAGCCAGTCAATCACATCCTGCGGGACTTCTTCCGTCAACCACGAGTGGCCGTACTGGTAGCCACAGACCGGGCAGGGCTTTCCGAGAATGCCATCAGGGTGTTCCTCAGGATGGAGCCATCCGAGGGTCTTTGTTTCGGTCGCACCAGCCATTCCGGGATAGAGAGGCTTCTGCGGTTCGTAATACAAAGCCGCCTCGCCAGAGATTTCGTGAGGGAGCGTAAGGCTGTACGGCAATTTGGCAACTTCGATCTGGTCATCGCTCAGAGCAGCGGTCATGCCATCGCAGAGCATTTTCCACGAGCTTTTCTTCATGGATTCCTGCAGCCGGAGGGTTTTGCTGTTCAGCCGATAGTGGTACAGGGTGACAGGCGTGACGGCCAGCTTGTCCCAGCCAAGCTCCTTCTGATGCTTGCAGTACGGCCGCATATCGTTCAGATGCCACTCATCCCAAATGGAGCAGAACTTGTCGAGCATTTCCTGCGTCCATTCATCGCAGGGGCGGCCTTCGCGGATTTCATCAACGCACTGACCAGCACCGCCACGGCAGTTACCGCTCGGCATGGGGCCGATAACGCCGGTGATGCTGAGTCTGCCATTCTCAAACTGGATTTCGCAGAATGCCCGCGCAGTCTCTTCATTGCCGCTGCGGGTGTAGGCCTTGCAGAAACACGGACTAACGACCTTTTTCATATCATTCTCTCCCCTTTCGTGCTTCTTCTGCAATCTTGTCAATGTTGCGGTTCAGCAATTCGTTCATGTCCAAGAGCCGCTGTTCAAGGATTTCAAAGAACTGCTTCGTGACGGTCTCCCTGCTGATGACGCGGCAGTTGCAGTGAACTGCGAGAATCACGTCCTCAAACGTGATGCCGTCCAGCAGGTTATCGCAGGCTGCTAAGTCATCGCCAAGAATCCATTTCCGTTCTTCCATTCGGACCTCTCCTTTCAGATGGACGCGCAGAAGTCACCGAGCTTCTGCCACAGGTGGAACGTCTTCCGGCTCATCTGCACGGTATCGGGAACGCCCCGGCCGACCGTCCAGTTGTGAGCCGTGCGGAACAGCCGCCCTGCGGCCTCCCGCTCCGATTCGCTGAAGTCGGCCAGCCATGCCCTGCGGCGGCGACCGCTGCTCCAAGTGCAGCCGTAGCGAACCATGCAGATGAGGTCGTACGGGATGTTCGCCCGGACTTCCTCAGCGGTGAGCTTCATCATCCGCTTTGCCATATCACTCATCCTCCTTAATCCTGAAAAAAGCCATTGCGCTTGCCTTGATGCTGCTCGGCCATCCGTCCGGGTAGGGTCGCTGCGTACCATCCGTAAAGGGAACAATCGCGGTGGCCTCTACGGCCAACATCTCGCCCTCGTACTGGTAGGGGCGGCAGCGGAACGTACGGAGCTGGATGCTCTCGCATTCCATCGTACCAGCCTCCATACGCCGCAGATCATCCGCATTGTGTGCCGCGTTCGGGTCATACCCGGCGGCTTTCATGTGGTCCAGAACCGTCATATCAGGCAACCTCCTTTCTGACGACATTCAGGCAGATGTAGAACCGGCCATCGAGGTCTTCAACCTCCCAGAAGTAGCCGCCGGTGTACTTGCCATCGGTCAGCGCCTTGTCCTGCCAGAAGCCTTCCTTGATGCACTCCGTGATGGTTTCCTGCCAGCCATCAAAGCGTTCATCCCCGGCCAGCGCCTTGAAGAAGCGGTTGACTGCGGTCTGCCACATCTTGCAGTCGGTGATGAGGTCGGCGCAAACCATGCCGTTCGGCTTGTTCACGATGGCGACCAGATCAACGTCCTGCCGGTGTTCGTCCTGCTCGAAAGCCTCGAAGCTGCTGTATTCTTTCACCTTCAGCATTTCTAAATCCTCCGTGTTTTGGTAAGTTGTTTTCCGTATCTTCATTCTAACTTACCGGTCTGGTAAGTCAAACGTATGCTGAAGTTTTCACAAAAAATTTTACGGTATTCCGAAGATACTTTATGGAGGCTTAACCTACTTTACGGCTGAACCTTTCCCAGAACTGCTTGGCGATGTAGGGGCTGACCGGGGTGATGGTATGATGCTGGCATCCAGAAAGCTGGTAGAGGACGGTGAAGTAGTTCCCAGTGGCATCCTCGAACAGCTCCACATAGAAGTCCTCGAACATCACGGCCTTGTTCGAGCAGAGCGATTCTGCCTTCCGGGTGTCATATCGAACGCCGTCTACGGTCTGCGCTACGGCGGGGCTGGTGCTGTTGCCCAGTTCCGGGAGACCAGCGCCGCTGGCATCGCTCATCGAAACCTCGTACCCGGCAAAGTGCAGAGCCTTTGACAGCTCATCGAAGGTGAGCGAGTTGTTCTTCAGCCGCCCGCTGAGGTTCTGCGGGGTCCAGCCCATGTGTTCGGCCAGCTCTTTCTGGGTCTTCCCTGCTCCAGCAAGGGCTGCGCGTACCATGTCAGATGCTCGCATATCATCAGCCTGCCTTTCCAGCCAGAACCCGATTCAGCAGGCTCTCGTACATGATCTGGAGCATTTCACACTTGGCTTTCGCTGCGGCCAGCTCCGCAGCCATGTTCGGATTTGACGCCGGCGTAGACACCTTGACATCCCGGATGACCGGAACTTCTTTCGTGACCTCCACGATTTTCTCTACGGGCTTTCCAACTTCCAGCTCCAGCGAGATCAGCATTGCAACCTCCACGTTGGTCATCTCTGCCGGGGTCAGGTGGCCCTTGTAGCCCAGCAGGCGGTCAACCGATACGGTCGTAATCTGCTCACAGAGGGCAGTGCTTTCACGTTCCGAACTGCGGATGAGAACGTGCGTCGGCAGGTCTTTCTTCGGTTGGGTGGTCAGGTATACGACCTCTACCACCTCTGCACAGGCGTTGTTCTTCTCGTTAGAGACGATGATTGCCGGGCGGCCTGCCGCCTGCTCACAGCCGGTGTAGTTGTCCTTGCTCACATACCAAATGTCGCCACGCTTGATTTCCATATCCTTACTCCTCCTCCTCTTTTGCCTGACGCTTCAGCTCGGAAGCATCAATGGTGATGCAGGTGGTGTTGGCGACGATGTTATCGGCAATCCCCTTGCCATGCTCGTCCAGCAGGGATTCCAGCGAGGTTGCGGTGAGCCGCAGGGCAGCAACCATGAACGGGAAGTCCATCAGGTCATACCGGCTTACAACGCCCATCAGCTCTTTGGTCATCGTGGTGACGCACTCGGCAGAAATGCTGCGGGCATCATCGGGCTTATTTGCAAGCACTGCCAGCGTCATTCGCAGCGCATAGGGCATCATTTTCTCAGCCATTGTCTTTGTCCTCCTTATACTCGCTGACGACCTCCGAGATTGCATAATCGCGGTGGTACGTCCAGCTATCGTCATTATCAATGTACTTCCGCATCAAGACCGCCGCGCGTGGGGCGAGCGAATTGAGCGTCGTGCGGTCAAGCTCATAGGCTTCCATAAGCTCCTCATCGGTGAACTGTGAGATATATTCCCGCACGTCCTCCTCATAGCTCCGAAGCTCATGCTCGGAGCAGGAGCGAACCAGCTCACAGCCATCCAGCGGCTTCGGGCAGTAATCGGTGCAGCCATCATCATGGATGCCCGGCTTCTTCCCAGTCAGGAACGGGGCCATGCAGATGCCCTGCGGGTTGAACACGCAGGTTTCGGAGCAGCATTCTGTGCAGAGTTGTGAGCAACGCTTCAGGTATTCAATATCCATAATCAGCGCCTCCCCAGAAAGAGCCTTGCCAAGCCCACAACGGCCATCGCCCCGACGATTGCCCAAAAGGCGGCGCAGAGGATGTCCGTGGCCGTTTCGAGCCACTGATCTACCACAATCAACCATGCCATCATCATTTTGCCTCCCCTCAGCCGAATACCAAATCGCCAAACAGTGCGTGCTGGACAATCTCGTCCGCACAGGTGGCATCAATCTGGCCGCAGTCAACGGAGCCATCTGTGCTGTCCACAACATCGCAGTTGGCGTAGCAATTTTCGAGCCACTGCTTAAATCCAGCGAGGAACTTGTCGAGATTGAGCATATAACAGGTCTTGTCATCCTCAAACGGTTCTTCGAGCCAAACGGCAAGCTGCCCACCGCGAGAAATCTGGTCGCTTGCGTACTCCCCAAGATACTTGCCCTGCACAACAACGCGCCTGCACCAGTAGTTGATGCCGCCCTCCAGCGCAGAAACCATGATGTCATCAATATCCTGCTGGGTCAGCCGAGCCGTAATCTCTGCATGAACCTCAAACTTCTTTTCATCGGTCATCTTTCTTCATCCTTTCATCAAATTGTCGGGTCAAAAATCAGGCCATCCCACTTGCCGTTCAGACGGTCGGGGTACTTCCCGGTCAGAACCATGTACTTGTCCGGGACTTCCGGCGGCAAAGGCCGCTCGTTCCTCAAATCCATACCAGCGTCGAACATCGAGAGCTGTACGGTCTGGCTGGTACGTTCCCGCAGGAGCCGATACCAGTAGATGATGTGGTTCCGAACAAGGTTCAGATTCACGCCATCCGGCCATGCAGGGTCAGAACAGCCGTTCTTCTTCAGGTCATCCCAGTGCTTATACTCAGCGTCCAACTGCTCCCTGATCTGGGCCTCGCTCATCTCTTCAGGGGGAATATAGCGGCTCACAGGTGCGCCTCCTTTCGGCGCTCATCGGCGATGACATCAGCGGTAATGCGGTCAACGCCGAGCTTTTCGAGCTGCCGGTAAGCTGCTTCCTTTTCCTGCGGGCAGTCGGCCCGGACGAGATCATCAATCATGTCACTCAGCATACGCCAGCCTCCTCTCTGGTGATAGTTCCGTGAGTCCACGGCCCGGTGCGAACGCCAATGCTGGGCAGGCGGGCCAGCAGAGCCTTTTTCATGTCATCAAGGTATCCCCGGTAGCGCCGCTTCTGAAGACCGGCCAGCCATGCGCTCTGACAGTCGGAGTAGCCGTCTTTCTGAATAAGCTCGACGGCCAGCGACCACTCGTTGTCCTCCACACAGATGTAAAACAGCTCATTTTCGAGGATGACCCGGCGCTCATTGCCGAGCCAGACGTTCGAGTTGGCCGCAGACTGGAAGCTGGGGCAGAGCTTCCGCAGTTCGGCGCAGAAGCATCTGAGAACGTCTTCCTCCTTGTAGCTGCTCTCGATTTCATCAACGTACCAGTCATCGGCAACAAGTTCATCAAGGCTGATGTCTGCCATCATCCGAATTTCAGGCTCCTTTCCGTCAGGGCCGTCCTTACGCCAGACCTGCAGATCATCGTTGTCGATGTAGAACAGACCCTCATACGAGCCGGTCACATAAACATTGCCACGTCCCATATCACTCACCTCCATCAGTCACTCCAGCAAACGGCATTGGCTTCTTCGGGCCGCTGCCATTCAGGTTCTTCTTCAAAACCCCGGTCATCAGGCGGCTCCGTCATACCGCCGAACCGGTCAAGCCGACCGGAGCAATCATACATCGGATTCATCGCCGTTCTCCTCCATCAGAGAACGAAGCAGATAACGAGCAGGGTGACGGCAAAGGCTGCTGCGCCGATGGCAACGGCGTTCAGCACGTTGTTGAAACGCTCCCGGTAGGCATCCTTCTGGCGGCGTGCTGCGCGGCTCCGCTGCTGTGCGGGGCTGTTCAGCATCCGCAGGAAGCAGTTCGGGTCGTTCTCCCACTCACGAGCAGCGGTCATGTTCTTGTTTTCCATAGCTAAAACCTCCAAAATATCATGTATCTGCGGGTGGCTCCCGCGACGCCCAGCAGGGCGTTTCGGCCGGTGCCAGCGGCCATCATCAGGCGGGTTAAATGTCGGTTTTTTGTGCTCCGTCTTTGGTGTGTTGCCACACATCGACGGAATAACCAGTGCTGCGGAGCTGTTCGGCCAGTTTCCGTGCCCTGTCCGCGTTGTCGGCCCATGTGGTGAGCGGCCAGCCCCGCTTGCAGTAAACAATCTGGTAACGCATCGTTTACACCTCCTCACTTCATCAGGATGTCGTACAGGCGGGTCGGACTTCCTCGCAGTAGTAGAGGTCAACAAAACCGTTGCTGTACATCCACATCTGGCTCATCCAAGGCTGCTCGCAGTGAGCTACATCGGTGCTGTGCCAGCCATTGCCCCGGTTGGTGAGAACGTCGGTGTAGGTGGCTTCTCGTGCATCCACGCCCTTGACTTTGTGAGCTGCCCCGCTGCGCTTCATGATCTTGAGAAGGTAGACCGTTTCTTTGTCCATGTACTGCTCGGCCTCGTTCATGGCATCCAGCAGGTTCTCCGCCTTCAGCATCTTGTAATCAATGGTCATCGGCTTGTAGTTTGCGCTGTAGTCAATCGCTACGATGTACTCGTTCTTCATATTCCACGCCTCCATTCTCGAATCAGCCGAAGTACTTGCTTGCGAACTGAGCCTTGCTGAGCGTCTTCATATCATAAACGTACTCAACAGCGGATGCGACATCCATGTCGGCTCCAGTAACAAGTTCCTTGACCAAGTGGGTGAGGTTGTTCTCACGGATGTAAGACTTCATAGCTTCGAGTTTCATCATCGTCTGTTCCTCCATAATCTTACCGTTTTGGTATGTTTTTCTGTATCTTCATTCTAACTTACCCACCTCTGGTGTCAAACGAAAAGCAAAGATTTACCGAAAAAATTTATGGAGTACATCTGGGAGTTTACCGGCGGTCAATAGACCATGCCTTCCGGGTCTATGATGGCGCATTCCTTACCATGAACGTAGTAGGCGTTGCCGCCCTCATCCACCCAGACCCGGCAATAGCCAGACAGCCCAATTTCCGAGCTGTTGGCTATGCCGTCCCACTCTGGCTTGCGGGTCAGCTCGCCGACTACCGCAAAACCGATGTCCGCTGCATACCAGCGGGCAATGCTCTCAGTAGCAGGCATGAGCGGTGTTGACGATGCAGCGAACCATCTTCTCGATGGCCTTGTCAATCGGGCAGTTCAGGAATGGAAGGTTCTTGTCAGCTACAATCTCACTTTCAAGTATCCAACCGTGCTGGTTACGAGCCTCAACCCAGCATCTGCCATCGGCTTCGCCGAGCTTGATTGAAAACGACAACTCCGCTTCATCGCAGTATTCGAGGTAACCCCAGAAGATGCAGGCCACGTTCTTGCTGAGGCGTCTGACCGACCACTCCCAGTTGGGGTCGTTCTGGTTGGCCTCAGAAACCAACCTGCGAATCAAATCCTTATGCTCACGCAAATCAAACATAGCTATGAACCTCTTGACTTTCCCCTGCTATACTGATAAAATCGAAACGAGATGGGGCAGGTCCCATCCCGTTCCGACCGGCTAGGTTCCCACGTGGCTGTCAAACTTTGTGGGGGGACCTAGCCTTTACTGTTTCTTAGGCTCCTCGGTCTGCGGGTCGAGGACTCCGGCAATGCACTTAATGCACTGCGTCGCTTCCTCGTCCGTGTGACCGTGAGCTTTCAGCCAGTCGATCAAGCGGCTGGCTTCCAAAGCGGTCATGCTGCACTCGCCTTTCATTTTGTTACACCTCCTGCTCGTGCTTCCAACTTACCAGCCGGATGCTGGTAATTGTAGATAACTTACCTTTTTGGTAATTTATCTTAGTATCATTATAACTTACCCAACTGGTAAGTCAATCTGTTTTTTAATTTTTTCAAAATATTTTTTATATCCACTGGCTATTTGATGCCAAGCCGCTGGTAGCCTCTGGAAAACCTCTGGATTTGCATTTTGGTTACGGGTAAAAGTGTATTGGGAAATGTCTGGAACCCTCTGGGAAGGATTTGTCAAAAGTGCATAACAAAATTTGGCTATTTTGAGAATTGATTTTTCTGGCGACGTTGTTCCATCGGAATTTCCGTGCAAACAAAAAAATCCCCCTGCACCAGCCTTTTTACGGGTCATGGTACAGGGGGATTATCATTTTACGCTGACTTTACGCTGACTCAGCCCAGATTCAGCGTATTCTGGGCAGCGGCCTGCTTGGCGGCGACGTGGTTGGCGTCGATCTGGGCCTCAATACGATTTTCGAGGTACTGGGTCGTATCGCCGAAGGTGCTCTTGATGTAGTCCTGCGCGTCACGGCTCATGCTTTTCAGAGCGGCGGACACGGCCCGCATCAGGGCTTCCTTCTGCTCCGCCTCATTGAACGTCCCGGCGGCTTTGAGGTCGTTGACGTAGGTCTGGTTCATCGCGGCCACGGCATTGGCAACGGCATCGCCGATTTCCCGGACGAGCCGCTGTACCTTGATGTTCTGAGTCTGGGCGTTGATTGCATCAACGGCAACTGCAATGCCTTTCTTGATGCAGGCGGTCACGATGGGGACGCAGACCAGCAGGGCGATGTACAGCAGGCTTCTCGTAAACTCATTCATACTCGGTTACTCCTTTCATTCAGTGAACCTGATTCTTCAGGCTGTTCATCCGCTTGTCGCCTTCGATGGCGGCGGCGGTAAAGCTGTTGTTCTTCCACCACGCAGCGACGCTGGTGGCAATGGTCAGTCCAGTGGTCACAAACTGCTCGACCTCCGAACTTTCGATGGGCAGCAGGGGCTTCCCGGCGGCGCTCGAAACCTGATTCGCCAGAGCGAACGCCAGAGCGGCCGTGCGGGCCAGCGTAGCGATGGACACTTTGCTATTCGTCATAGAGCATATCTCCTCTCACAGGTACTTATCAGCGCCAGACAGCGCCTTCCACGATGCAGGGCCGCATATTCCGTCCACTGTCAGGCCATGCGCCTCCTGCGCCCTCATCAGGGCGTTCTCGGTGGCCTCGCCGAACAGGCCATCAGCCTTCAGCTTCAGGAGCTTCTGAAGCATAATGGTGGCACTGCGGTTTGCAGGCCCGGTGCAGCCCCGACGGATGGTGGGAAGCACGAACTTGTTGTAGGTCGTGCTGGGGTACTTTCCCGGCGTGGTGCAGAGCCACGTCGCTTTCGTGCCACGGGTGTCGGCGTGGACAAAGGCTCCACGGCTGTGCCAGTAGATACCGATGCCGCCGAACCCCACGGCCTGAGCAAGGATGCCCAGTGCCACAGGGTTGATACTCCGATTCTCCGTCCTCCAGTCCGCCGCCATGCCGTAGCGGTGCTTGGAGTTCGGGCTTCCGCCCACGGCCTTGCTGGCGTTGTGCGTGATGCAGCGGTAGCCGGACGTGATCTTCAGCGGGCGGTCTACCTTGTCCCGGATGAGCTGGAGCTTTTTGGCCAGCTCCGTGTCAACCGACTGCTGTCCGCAGCCGCAGGGACACTCGAACTCGGACTTGGTAAAGTTCTTGGTGAGCGCGGTCTTATCCCCGCGCTGGAACGTAATGATGCTCAACTTACACACCTCCTAAAAGCCGATTTGGGTAAACAAGAAGCCGACAAAAGCGCCAATGACAGCGCTCACGACATACCCAACAGCTTTGCGCCACATTTCGCCATCATGGTCTTCCAGTGTTTCCAGCCGCCTGCCCTGTTTTTCCTGCTCCTTTACCATGCTCTCCATACTCAGGGCCAGCTTCTCGACCGAAGTGGACAGTGCGCCCATTTTGCTTACGCTTTCCTCCAGCAAGGCGATTCGTCTGTCCTGACGGGCATTTTCCTCTTCGAGCCGACGCTTGAACTCCTCATGCTCGGCTCGCGTAATAGGCTGGTCCATCTGAACCTCCTCTCCTTCGTCATACAAAAAATGAGGGGAGCCGGTTTTCCCGACTCCCCTGCGCGATCACTCGACCTCGACTTCGAGGTCCTTCAGGATTTCCTCAACCTGCTTCCGAATCAGCGCCGGAACCTGATCGAGGGTCTTCTTGCCCTTCACAATGAGGGTTGCATAGATGACCGCCATGATGCCTTTCTCCTTTCTCAGTAATATTTTTAAGGCAAATTCCCGCAGGCGGCTCATGCGTTGCCGTCCGCCGCGAGAATGGCCTTGACTTCTTCCCGCAGGTGCTCAGGCACCTGCTCGATGGTTTTCCGCCCCCGGCGGATGAGGTTTGCATAGACTTCTGCCATGATTATGCCTCCTTATCTGCGGCGGATGTGACCGCGATGAGCTGTTCGTACACGTCGCACAGCGCCATCTGGGTATTATCGAGGTTGGTTTCCAGAGAAGAAACCTTGGTTTTCAAGGCTTCATTCTCCTCCTGCAATTCCGCCATCGTTTTCTTCTTCTGCAACTTGGCTACAGAATCGACTCTTACTCTGTTCAAACCCATTACTGGAAACCTCCCTGAATCGAAGCGATATAACCGCTCTCGCCGCTTGCGCCGCGCTCTGCGGTGACGCGGAAATTGAATGCAAAGCCGTTGGCCGCAGTCTGGTTCGTGAACAAATGGTTCCGGCCATTCCGGGCCTCGGTGGTGGCGTCCTCCCATACCGGCGAACTGTCCTTGCCGTTGTTCGTGACCTCCACCTTGAACACAGCGTCGGCTGGAATCAGACCGCCGACGGTGATGGCGCAGAGCGTGATCTGGGCATCCGCCTCCATCGGCTTCGCCAGCGTGATGCTGGCGGCGGTGACAGCCTTCGTAAAGGTGAACGTCTTGGTGACGGTGGCCTTGCCATCGGTCACGGTAACGGTCATGGTATGACTGCCGTTCGTAATTTTCTGGAAATATTCACCGGTGACGGCGAAGCTGTTGGTGGTCTTGCGGGTCGCGGTGTAGGTGCGCTTGGTCGTGCCGTCCAGCTTTTCGGTGACGGTCAGGGTGTCCCCTGCGTCCTTATCATCCACGGAGTACGAGATGGTGAAGCCGCTGGACTTGGTGCCGAGGTTGGCTGCGCTGGAGGTCGTGATGGTCGGCGTAGTGTTGTTATCGACCGTGCGCTTGGTGGACGTAGTGTAGCCGGACTGAGCATTATAGCTGTCGTACGCCTTGACACGGTACATCACGGTGGACCAGCCCTTGGTGATGGTGTCGGTGTAGGTCAGCGCATTGCCCTTGTACACCTGCGTGTAGGAGGAGCCACCATCGGTGCTGCACTCCAGAATGTAGCCGCTCAGGTTGCCATCGCTGTCACTGGCCGCAGTCCACGAGATTACCAGCGTGCTGCCGCCCTTGACATCATTCGGCACCGCGATGGACGGCGGCGCAGACGGGGCGTTGTTGTTGACCACCGTTACCTGCGAACTGGTGCGCCAGCCAGACTCCAGACCCTCGGTGTCGTATGCCTTGACGCGGTACATCACGGACGTGGTGCCGAAGGCGACGTTGTTCGTGGTGCTGGTGGCCGTACCCTGATAAATCTGACTCCACGAGCTGCCGCCGTTGGTCGAACGCTCTACCTTGTAGCCGGCGAGATTGCTCTCAGCATCAGAGCTTTTTGCCCACGAGATCGAAATGTTCGTGCCGCCCATGATGGACGAAGGGACGGAAATGCTCCCCGGAGTCGAGGGCGCGGTATTAGTCGAGACCGTGCCATCGTCAGACACCAAGAGAGTAGAGGGCAAAATCAAAGCGGGGCGGATGCCGCTCGAGTTGGAGCAGTTGCTGAAGTTCCAGTCGCCATTGGAGCCGACGCACAGGGCGCGGCTGGAGTAGTAGTCGCAGACCGGAGAGCGGAGCCACCAGTAGGCGGCCGAGCCGTTGAGATATGCGACACGCTTAGAATCCGAGCTATTGTCCGCGCAGCCCTTGAAATAGGCCAGCTCCGCGCCTTCACCGCTCGGCATATAGGAGAAGCTGAAACTCGTTTCGGTCGCACTGAGCAGGAAAATCTTCGCAGACAGGCCGTTCGAGCCGCTGGTAACGGTCGTGGACGTGCCGCTGCCTTTGCGGTACGGGAGTTTTACCCGCTTGATTGCCTTTTGAATGTTCGAGTCGAACATCGCAAGGAAGGTGCTATTGAGGTACGAATGGATAGTGCTGTTTGCATAGTCGTTAGTGTTCGAGCTATGCCACTGGCGGCTTTCGTAGATGTCTTTCATCAGCAGCCAAGTACCGTTGCAGCTATCGTCATAGACGCTGGACGGCTTGCCCTGATGAACGACGATGAAATCTTTGGCAGAACCATTTACTTTCAGCTTGATGGTGCTGCCGATTGCTTTGGAACTCAAGGTCACATAAGCCATAAAAAAGAACCTCCTGTTGTGTATTACATCCACGGCGGAATGCTGTCGGGACGCGGTTCGGGCTGGAACAGGTCTTTGCGGGGCGTAATGTCACCTCTTTTCCGGCGGATGTTCTGTTCCTGCTTTACCCGGCGCAAGGCGCGGACGCTCCTCGTGGAGTTGATTTTCCTCCGAGGCTTTACGTCCACACCGATGATTACCGAGACCTTCTTGGCGTATTTCAGCCGTAATGCGTAGGTGTCACCGTAGGATGCAAAGGCATCCCACGCTACGAAGCTGGTGATAACAGCTTCTCTGGTCACTTCCCCTGCCGGGTAGGCTTTTTCCCAGTATTTGACGCGGGTCTGGATGCGCTGAATCTCCGAGCGGCGGAGCTTCTGGACGCAGGCTCCGCTTTCCGTCAGGTAGCTATGGAAGCCCAGAAAATCCAGCCCGTTTTTCAAGGGGAAAATTGCTGTCTTAGAATTGAGTTCGAGGTGGAGGTCGCTCATCCAACGCTCAATGTCCTTCAAAAGAAACTGAAGTTCCCGCTTTGTCCGGGCGATGACGTAGAAATCGTCCATGTATCGTCCGTAATAGCGGCATCCCCGGTCTTCCTTGATGTAATGGTCGAACTCGTCAAGGAACATCAGGGCGAGCAGTTGGCTGGTCTGATACCCAAGGGGCAGGCCGTCGGTCTTGTCAATGTAGATGCACATGAGGTCATAGAACGCCATATCTACGCCGCGCTTCTGCATCAAGGCCCGCAGTTTTGCTTTCAGGATGTCATGGTCGATGGAGGCGAAGAAATGGTGAACATCGCACTTCAGCACCCATCCGTCCGCGCTGCCGTTCTTGCGGTAGTAATCGACCATGTGGTCCTTCAGGCGCACGATGGCATCCAGTGTCCCCTTTCCGCGCTGCGAAGCGTGGTTGTCACGGATGAAGCTGGTGCAGATCGTGTCGTACAAAACATTGTCCGTTAGTGCATGGAGGACTACCTTGTCCACAAAAGCGGGAGCCTGCACAAGCCGTTTCTTCGGCTCATAAACATAAAAGACCTCGAAGCCGCTGGGCTTGTAGGTCTTTTGGTTCAGAACGTATGATAGCTTATCGGTGCAGATCAGAGCGTTGGCCTCATATTGAGCCGTTCCCGGCTTGCTCCTCTTACCCTTTCGCGCTTCCAGATATGCCTCATAGAGGGTCTGGAACTCGCACATTTCCTGATATGTCATGTGTCTTCACACTTGTTTTCTTCCCCCGGCTGAGGTGGTAGAGGAAGCTCCCAGCCGGGTGTTCGTCTAATACCGGTCCGCTTCCTCGCGGCAGCAGGCTGCGCCCGCAGAGGACGGCCTGCCTCGGTATGATGTGTTTATCGTCCGCCATAAAGGCTTCCGACAGGATGCGACTCCCTTTGATGATGGGTGCACTGTTTTCGCCCGTTGCCGGGTTACTCATCTCGCTTTTCCATCAGAGCGGGGCGGATGCCGTTCGAGTTGGAGCAGTTGTTGTTGTTCCAGTCGCCATTGGAGTTGACGTACAGGGCGTTGTTGGAGTTGTTGTTGCAGTTCGGAGAGCGGAGCCACCAGTTGGTGGCCGATTCGAGTCGCACCCTATATCAAGCGGGGAACCCGCAGGATACCTTGATTTTTCCTGTTCTTTCAGGAGTTCGCGGACGATAGCCTTTACCATCGCCGCCTGCTGCTTGAGTTCTGCCTGACGGGCCTGCTCCCGGAGCTTTTCAGCGCGGGCGGTGTCCTTCTGCTTCCACGACAGAACCATATTCTTTACGTCCTGAACCTTCCGGGTCCAGACGGCACTTTTGCTTATGGAAACAACTCCGTCGTTCAGAACGAGCTGGATATACTCATTCAGCAAAGAGCATTCGTCGAGGACTACGCCAAGCAGCCGCAGACGTTCCTCATACTCGGTCTGGAACATCTTTCCGTTGGCTGCGTGAATATCCCGAACGATGCTCTTGGCAATCAGACGCATATCTTCGCCGTAGCAGCGGTAGAGTGCCTTTGTGAAGCCCTCCCGGTGCGTTCGGTCGAGATATGCGATGGACTCAGAGCAGACCTTCTGGACGTCCCGGATGTCGTCAAGCGCGGCTATCTTCTGGAAAATCTGCCGAACGTCTTTGCGTGAAATATCCTCGGCCACCGTTTTCGTCGCTTGGTTCGTGTATTTCAGCAGCTCCCGTGCCTTGTTTCCGAGGAGATATTCTTTGTCAGCCACGGTCACACCTTCTTTCGAGGCAGGGGCCATTCCTCGCAGCCTTCAAATCGCTGGAAAGCCCATAGAAAGAGCAGCGGTCGCCCAAAACAGTCAGGCGACCGCTGTTTCCGCTGTGAGTGATGCCGCAGAGCATCAGGTGCGTACTTCGCACATATTTGCAGGGAGGTTCAAGGCTGACGAACAAATTCCCGATGATGCAGGACAGCTCACCGGGCGGACATGAAAATTCAATGTGCTCCATCAGAACTCGATCCTCTTTGCCGTGGTGTTCCAGACGCCCTCTACCACCGTGCCGTCCAGCGTCTCAAATGTGACCGTGAACGGATTTCCGGTGACGGAAGTGTTGAACATCAGCTCCAGCAGAGCCAGCCGGGCGGACACGTCGGAGATGCTGTTCTGGATGGAGTGGTGGGCCTCCTCATCGTCGTTGTGGGCATCTACGAGCTTCTGCGCTTCCTTCAGGAATGCCGGGAGCATCGTGACCGAGCAATACTGTTCCACATCTTCCGCCGTCATCCACGCCTCGCATTTGTAGTCTACGGTGACTCCCAGCCCCTCGCCGATGACGATGCACACCGGGAAGCGGCGGACATCTACGCCGGTGTTGGATGCAGCGCTGACGTACTGTGGGTAGTCACCCAGCGTGCCGTAGTAGATGAGGACTTCGCCCTTGTCCGGGTCAAAGGCGAACACGCCGAACTCTCGGAGCCAAAATCCGTGGTCAAGACCGCCGTTCAGGTCGGAGCGGTACTCCACGATCATACGGACGCTGGCCCCATCATAGACCGGGGCGGTCGATGTGCCAGCGGCCACCGGCTCGACCAGCGCGGTCATCGCGGCCGGCTTCACATCATCCGGGATAGTGCCGCTGCCCACCATAATCTTGGAAATCGGGAGCTGCTGCCCGGCAACCAGCTTGGCAATCAGCTCTCGGCCGCTGTCAGTAACAACAAAGCCATAGTAGCTCATAACTCATCCTCCTCAAGTTCAGGCAGTTTTGTCTGCGTGATGTTCTGTGCAGCCGGGACCGGCAGCACAGTGTCGATGAATGCTTCGCCGGTTTCAATCTCCGGCAGGGTCGTTGTCGTATAGCCCCGGCCAAGAATGCCCTCGACCGGCACATCTGCGACCATTTCAGGAGTCTCGGTGTTCGCCACCACCAGAATTGCCACACCCGCCGCCTTGATGAACGGAGCGTTCAGCAGTTTTGAAACGTCAGCTTCCGGTGTCAGGGCATCGGTTTCAAAAATCATGGTGGCCGGGATGGCCGGGTCCTCGCGGTAATGCAGGGGCTTGTCCCAGAACATTTTGAACGCCCGGATGATGTCATAGTAGGTGCAGTTGTTGGTGTTCTTCCAGATTTTGTATATCAGGTACGTCCGGTAGGCATCATCATCCAGTACATACACAGATTCTTTGGCGCAGGCCAAAGCACCGGCTTCAAGGCGGGTCAGGACCGCATTGTCGCCGATGCCATCAAGCTGCTTCCCAACTGCGGTCTGGATATTCCGCTTGTCGCGCAGGTCTTCGTAGAACTGTCGAACCTCGTTCAGCTCATCACCAACGGCCTCCATGAGCGCGTCAATGACCGGCTTGCCCTTGAACTGCTCCACAAGATCATCCCGGAGCTTCTGGACGTAATCAGCCATCCATGACCACCTCAATCCTGTTTTCGTCCGTAACGGCCCGCTCCCGTGCCGAGATGGACACGCTGCGCTGGGTGTAGCCAGTGGGCATATCGCCGTCATTCGGTGTTGCAAACAACCATACGTCGATGTAGTCGATGCCAGACACCTGAAGGTTGAACTTCTGCGGGATGACGTTCTCGCCCGCCCCCAGTACGCTCATTTTCTCCAAAATCTGCTCTTTGACAAGCTCGACATAGTTGGTAGGCGGATTTGTGTTCGGACTCAGAGTGACGCCAACCTTGAACCAGACCTTGACGTACGTCGGCCGGTTGAAGCGCACCACGATGTCTTCGCCGTAAACGCCGTGCAGGGTGGTTTCTACGCTGCCGAAAGTATTGATGCCGCCTGCCTTTGTGTTCAGGATTTGCTGGGCAATTTCTGTTGCGTCGCCGCCCTCGACCACAACTTCGATGCTGTGCGGCCACCGGCCGGCAGAATCGACTTCATTTGTGCAGTTTTCATAGGGAGCTACGCTCACCACACCCTGCACATTCTTCAGGATGGCGCTCTTGATGCTTTCCAGCATGGCAGACGAGCGGTTGTAGATTTTGTTCGTGTAGGACTTTCTGAACTCCACGTCACTCTCTGCGAGCTGACCGGCAACATAGCTTCCCACGTTGACCACGGACTCCATGCCCGGAACAGCTTTCGTGATCTTCGTGATTACGCCGTTCGGAATGAAGATGTCGCCCGGCTCGGCAGTCTCAAATGTGACGATGCTGCCCACAGAAGCAGTGGTCAGGTTTTCTGACAGGACCAGCGTATTGGAGCTGGTTTCATCGACCGCCTCGATCACGATGGTGTCGTTGATGACCGTCACATGGAAGTCCTTATCCGTGATGGCTGTTCCCAGAGCCTCTAGGGCTTCGCTGGTGCTTTGTTTGGGGTCAGGGGTGATGGTGTATAGGTTTCCGTTAAGAGCCACCCCAAGGGCCGTTGTAGCCGCCGGTGATGCAAGGATGACGGTGGCCTTGTTGAAAGCCGACCTCGTGATGGTTGCATCTGCGGTAGCTGTCAGGCTGGTTGCCGGGTTTGTGTCGGATGCAATCACCGTTCCTGCCGGAATGGTTGTTCCATCCAGACCGGTGCAGAGGATGCTGTAATAGGACTTCGCTGCCATTTCACGGGTGGAGCCGCCAAACTGTGCGGCATAGTCCAGACTTACGCCGGTGGCGCTGGATGTGTACTGCGAGTGGTACACATCTACTCCAAATTCCCACAGCTCTGCAATCTCATCTGCGACGTTGGTCAGAGTGTGATTCAGCAAAGACTGCGGCTTCTGCCGGGTGTTTACGCCGAGGCGTTCTGTCATCTTGCTGTGCATATCCTCAAGGATGACATCAAGGCGTTTCGGATTTGGCCCCTGCGGGGTCAGGCCATATTTTGCCACGGGATTTTGACCTCCTCTCTAAAACTGTCCTCATCCGTGTTGAACGTGATCTCCACGGATGCCCTACGGCTTTTCTTGTCGATGTTGAACAGGATTTCCGATACATCCGTCACTCCATCGACAGACATCACGGTTTCCCGGATAAGATGCCGGAGTTTGGACTCATTCGGATTTTTGACCAGCAGGTTCTCAAAGTACGGAAAGCCGAGCGAAGGCATCAGCCGCCACTCTCCAAAGAACCAGAGCAAACGAATACGGACAGCCTGTACGATGCTGTCCGTAGCTGAAATGTCGCCTGCCGCCGAGAGTTCTAAGTCCCCGGTGGCATCGAGCTTCAGGTCTATCACGCTTTTACCTCCTTTACTGCGGCTTGCCCGTCATGCCGCCGCTGTCTCCCTTGTGGGTGTGGTTTGCAAGGCTGATGCTGCCGTTGGACGCTTTAACATCATCCCGGGCAACAATGCCGCCCTTGACCGTGAGTTTGCCTTCAATGGTAACGCCATCAGGCGATACCGTCAGAACGGTTCCGCCAACTTCGGCCTGCACAGTGCTGGGCGTAATCTTGACGGTGGTGTCGCCCGCTGCAATCGCCACAGCATCCTCATCGCAGGCGAGCTTCATGGCGCTGTTGCCACCAGATGTGAGATTCGGAATGGCAATGGCATTGGTCAAGTCGAACTTCAGTTTGGTGTCAGTTTCCTTGCCGTACATCCAGTAATCGAGCGCCTGCTCACTGAAAACCAGCAGGCATCCATCGCCTTTCTTGATGGGCCATGCAATGGTGACGTTTTTGCTCTGCGGGAACATGACCGGGACTCCTGAGATTTCCGGGAAGTCCATCGTACTGCCATCAGGCTTTGTGAACTTTGCCTTCGGTAACACTGTGGCGACACCCTTGTCCGGGTCGTAGCTTTTTATCTCGCCCGGCAGGGCCGTGTGCATATCCTCCGTCGCGCTGCGGGCGCTTTTATTGATTTGGTCAACAAACTCCTGCATCATTCTTGCTTCACCTCCAGCAGGCGGGCTGTGCAGCTCCACGAACCTTCCATGTTGTCGCCCTCAATCCGCACCGAGTAGACCCGAAAATAACCCTTGACTACTTTGCTGTTCAGGTACACATAATCGTCCAGCCCGATTGCGGCGTTCATCAGGTACTCCACGTCCCAGCCGTAGCTGTATCCCTTGTCCTCATTGGAGATTTGGACACGCTCTGGGAGGCCCAGCAGGCCCGTTTCTGCCGAAAGCTCATACACCTCGCGGCTCATCGTATCTCCCGGCTTTTTGACCTGCAAGACGCCGTTGTTGATGCTCCAGACCAGCCCGCTGGTTTCACAGGCTTTCGTCAGCACATTTCTGGCTGGGCCAACGTAGCTGTATCCATTGGGGATGTCCTTGAACTCTGCGTTGTAGGAGAAAGATACCGTCACGCCCATCTGATCTGCGGTGTCCTGAATCAGGGTTTTGCAGTTCACAGCCCCGGAATAACTGACGGAAACGTAGGTGTCGCGGACTTCGATGCGGTTATCCACCAGCTCGATCTCCGTTGACCTGTCTGCTCCGTCAGCCTTTGTCGTGGCAAATGTGACCACGCCGGTGAAGATGAGCGGACGGGTGTCGCCGTACCCCGCATGGAGTACGACCACGCAGTCGTTTTTACTCAGCTCTGCAAGGTGTTCGTCGCTCAGATTCCAGATAGTCACTTTGGCTGTATTCTGGCTATTGGTGTCGGCCTTTTCTACCGAAAATGAAACGTGCAGCGGTCGCTTGCCGCTGCCAATTTCAAACCCGGTCGAGCCTGCCTTGCCCGCCGCCAGCCGGTACTGTCTGTCGAAATTCTTCACGGCATTCTCCCCTTTCGATGGCAACAAAAAAGGCCGCGTTTCCGCAGCCCTGAAGGTTTCCTCTTACTTTGCCTTGCTGAGTTCCTTCTTCAGCAAAACGCATTCCAAAATGATATTGTCCAGACGCTCAATGAGCGCCCCTCCACCTGCTTGCATCGGTTCCCGCTTAAAGGCTTCAGGTTCCGGCTTGAGACTTTGGGAAAGTTCCGTCGGTTCTTGCTGTGCCGGCTTTTTATTCCATGCCGGATACGTTCTGGCGACTTCCTCTCCCATTTCCTGCGTTTTCGGTATCACTTCATCCTCCAGCCAGCGAATCGCTGCATAGGGCGCAGGTCTGCGGCACAGGAGCTTCACGGCGTTTTCCGCAGAAAAGCAGGTAAAATCGCAGCGACCACGCCGCATACCATTGTCCCAAGGAACTTTCCTCAAAACAGATTCAATACGGTTCACGCCCTGATTGCCGCCGGTGACGGCTTTTCTCGGCTGTTCATAGCCCGCGATTGCCGCGAGGTCCGGCCCGCAGAAGAACGGGGTTCCGTCCGGGTCGAAGACGACCCGCAATTCCTGCCGTTCCGGCGTGGTGAAAATCACGCAGTTGTCACGCATTCCACTCACCTCCGTAGAAGCAGTTCCGCAGCCCATCATTACGGGCTGCAAAAATTTCCCGGAGAATTACGACGGCGCGTTCCGCCTGCTCCAGCTTGCCCTCCGCAAGGTTATTGTCCACCATGTCGATTGCGACACCGACATCACCCATGCGGATAACTTCGCGTTCAAGATCGTTGCCACTCATATCAGCTCACTCCTTTTGATGTTGAAAGAAGCCCGCTGGTATGATATAATTACGGCAACGGGACTTCTTCATATCGTTCCGGGCAAGAGATTGGAACCAGCGGTGCTTTCTGACGGCTTACCGCTGGTTCTTTTTTGTTTGCCCGGTTCACATCTTCATTCTAACTTACCGTTCTGGTAATGCAATGAAAGTGACCAATGATATGAGCGTTTTGCAAAAGTTTCCCGTTTTGGTCAGTCCGAGGACTGTCCGGCGGACAATCCAACGGATTCTGTGTAAAATCGGCCATTTTGAGCGACATTCATCCCAAAACCTCTGAAAATCCTCTGATTAAACCCGGACTTTACCAGTAAAAGTATATGGAAATTTGTCTGGAACTTTCTGAGAACGGATTGTCAAACCCGCCATCGAAGATTTGTTCAAAATGAGAATTGATTTTACTGGATGATTTGTTCCAGCATCATGCCGGGACAAACACAAAACGAGCCGTCCCATCGGCAAAATCCTGCCGACCGACGCTCTCCTTTTCGGTCAGGACAGCGAAGATGCCGCTGGGCATATCATCCCGGCCGAACAGCAGGTTGAGCGGAAACTGCGGGACCATCTTTACACCGAGCAGCAGTGGCGTTCCGAGTGAATCCATCACTCCGAGCATCCAGTAGCCGCCGGTGTCATTCCATGTGAATCGCAGTTGATACAGCCTGTTTTGGAGGGAAACTTTGACAACGCTGTCGTTCATGTCCGGGACTTCGATGACGAAGTAGTCCACGAACGCCCTCCTTATCCCAGCAAGCCGAAACTGCTGGCAGCGTTATAGAGAACGGAACCTCTGCTAGAGCTGGACGAAGAACCTGATGCAGAGGAGCCGCCGGACGAGCTGCTTCCTGCCGTACTTGCGGCGGTGGCGCTTGCTTTTCCAGCGGCTTTTGCTGTTTTGCCAGACTTGCCGTAGCTGGCCGGGATTTCTGCGGTGGCTGTTTCCGTCACCTCGATCTTCTTGAAGGCTATCGGAATCTCACGGGCGTAGCCGACCTCCACAGACTTCTTGATGTTCATGCTTGTAATCACCATGTTGGAATACACGCAGTCAGTGGTCGTGACTTCGAGAATCTTCTTGGCGAAATACAGGTCCTTCAGCCGACGAACAACGCCCTCCGTTTTTCCGGGGCCGGAGCCTGTACGTTTCCGCCATGTCACCGGCGTATCGGTCACATAGAGCGTCATGTTCAGGGTGTCGGCTTTCAGCACGATGGTGTCGCTTACACTGAAGCCCTTTTCGGTCGGGTACTCAGGCACATCCGCTTCATAGCCTTCTTCGGAGTCGATCAGGGCATCAAACTCGATGTCATCGACGCTGACGGGCTGTTTTGCTCTTGCCATGTACTCTCACCTACTTTGCAAATGCCAGCGCACGGGCCATCTCGCCGGTAGCATCGCCTGCGGCCTTATCCATAGCCTCAGAACTCTTTTGCTGCCCGGCGCGGTCGCCGTTGAACTGGTTGTTGATGTTTACGTTCTGGGTCACAGTGCGTCCACCGGTCGTTCTGCCGGTTGCGCCCCGCCCGGTAGCTTTGGAAACCACATTGGCCTTGGCGATGACCGACATTTCGCCGGTCATGCCTTCCAGTGCATCCTTCACCTTCTTCTTGCCGGAAGTGATGCCCGATGCCATCAGGTCGATCATGTCCGGCATATAGGTGTGGAAGTCGCTCAGGGGGCCATCCTCCGGCTCCGAGAAGCCGAGGAACGACTTGATCTTATCGGCTACGCCTTTTACAGCCTCGCCTACACGACCTACCGCAGACTGGATGCCTGATACGATGCCGTCGATGATGTCGGAGCCCCACTTCAGGGCTTCAGCCGGGAGAGATGTTATCCAGTCGATGGCCGCTTGGATGCCCGTCACAATGGCATCGCGGACGTTGCCAATCGTAGCCTTGATGCCTTCCAGCAGATTGCCTGCTGCCTCACGAATCTTGTCCCAGTTCTTCCACAGCAAAACGCCGATTGCGATTGCAGCGGCGATTGCCAGAATGACCGGGCCGAAGGCGCTGGCAAGAACAGAGATTACCGCACCGACCACCTTGATAACGGTGATGATGCTCTTTACAACAACAAAGGCCAGCTTAATAACGGAAATGACCGCTTTCACAACAGAAATAACGGTTGTGATCACGCCAAAGATAGCCGAGATGCCCTTGACAGCGGCTATGACAGCCACCACGCCCACGGCAATTCTGCCGATGGATTCACCGATGTCTGTCCATTTTTTCTTATCAACCTTCCCGCTCGACAATTCCTTGAAGAACTGAGCGATACCGGGGGCTACCTTGGCTACGGCTTGCTGTATCTCCTCAAACGCCACCACCGCCGCAGTTCGGATGCCCTCAAATATGGGAACAACCACATTACGGATGCCTTCGCCGATGTAGCCGATGGCCTGCTTGATCTTCGTCCATACTCCGACGATGTTCTGGCGCAGCTTTTCGCAGTCTACGCCAGCTCGTTCGAGCATGGTTCCGAGCAGGCTTTTGTCGCCCCGCATGAACGAGATGAAGTCCTCAATCACGAGGGCCAGCAACAGGAAGACCGCAAAAAAGGCCAGCGCCTTTCCGTGGCCCAGCCCTATTGCCCGTGCCAGCTTCGTAAAGCCGGTTATGGCCGCTCCGATTTTCTTGAGGTTCATCGCCACGAGCATGGCCGTGAACGCCGCAGCCAGAACAGACAGCACACGCTGTGAGCCGCCCAGCTTATCCGTAAGGTCGGTGAGCTTCTGGAGCCAGTCACGAATCATCGTCAGACCCTTTGCTCCAATGCCCAGAATCTTCTGGTAGGTCGGCAGGAAGAACTGGCCGACTATCGTTTTGATTTCCTTCAGCTTGGCGATGTACCGCTTTTTGGTGCTTTCGTAGCTGTCGAGGCTGCGCTGGCAGTCGCCAATGGCATCCGGGCTTTGCTGGAGAATAGCCTGATAGTTGACCTGCATCTTCGTGAGCTGGTCTAGCTTATCGTAGGTTCCCTTCAGGCCCAGCGTAGCCATCGCCTGCGCTCTGGTGCTGTCGTTCAGGACCGCACCCAGCGTCTTGGCGGCTTCAGACTCACCCATGACAGCCTTCGTCATGGCGTTTACGGACGCTGTTTCGTCCATGTTACCAA
Organism: Faecalibacterium sp. 9; assembly: GCF_048320955.1. Taxonomy (NCBI): domain Bacteria; kingdom Bacillati; phylum Bacillota; class Clostridia; order Eubacteriales; family Oscillospiraceae; genus Faecalibacterium; species Faecalibacterium sp. 9. The sequence goes on along the minus strand of NZ_JBLWGB010000002.1, from coordinate 369,274 downwards.
ACGAGGCAAGGTCGAGGGCCAGCGAGGTCATCTGCTCGGCCATTTCAGCGCCAGCTTGGCGGGTCATGCCAAAGCCGACCAGCAAGTTCTGCTGATCGGCAAGGTAGGTCTTGATGTCGTTTTTGTTGCGGCCAATGGCATCGGAGTATTCCTGCGCCCATTTATCGACTTCATTCCGCATATCGCCGAAGACAACATCGAACTTGTTCTGCATCTCTTCAATGGAGGATGCCACCTCAACGCAGCCATCAATGGCGCTCTTGATGCCCGCGACGGACAGCGTAATACCGACCGCGCCGAGAACTTTGGAGGCCATCGACTTCAGCGACTTGATGCTGCCCTCTACCTTCTGCTCGGAGGCCTGATCGACTTTGTAGCCAAACAGGATACCGATGTCGCGTATGGTCATACCGGTCAGCTCACCTCCTTAGCCATATCCTCTACTCGGCCGGCTTCCACGTCCTGCTCCATGCGGTACAGTGCATAGAGCTTCAGAGCTTCGTCCAGTGTATAGCAGTTCTTCAGCTCCCACATGGATGCCAGCCGGGCCTTGATGAGGATATACATTCTCAGCTCAAGCTCTGTGAAACCGCTGAGGTCGAGGTCGCCGTAGCGCTCCGGGCCTGAGCCATCGTCCTCTCCGCCCACTCGGCGACTTTGCCAAATCGGTCGCCGAGCTTCTTGAAAAAACCGTTGTAGTTGGTGCGGATGACCTCAAACGCCAGAATGAACATATCCTGCACATCGGTGCAGAACACCTCGTTGGCAAGGTCTTCCGTAAGCAGGCGCACCTTTTCGCCCGGCTGCTCCACCGAGATGTTGCTGCCCGCGATCAGCAGGTGCTTCAGGATTTTCTCGACCTTATCGCCATCGAGCGAAGAGAAAGCCCCCGCAATCGCGGGAGCTGCATCTTCTACCTTGATGTCGAGCAGACCGTTACCCTCCTTTTCCGTATCCACGGCAGACAGCATCGGTGCAAGGCCAGATACGAGCGGAAGAACGAGCGCTGCCAGTTCGCCGGTCATATTCGCCGCTTTGAACGCCGGAAGCGGACGGATGTAGAAGATGTTTTCACCCACGGTTACTTCGCGGGTTTCGAGCTGCTTCAGGTTATTCATCGGCGTCCTCCTTACTCGTTCATGGTGGCATCGCCGGTGTCAAGCTCCCACTCACGGTTGTTGGTCTCTTTGCCGCGAGTGACGGGTGCTTTCTTCACGCACCATGCAGCTTCCGTGCTGAACACCAGACCGCCCTTCAGGTCCTTAATCAGAATCGGGAACAGACCGTTGCCGGTGTCGCGGTCGAGATCGACCATGCCGGAGAAGTACGAGTTGCTGTCGCTGGTCTGCAACAGGGTGAGCTTGACCTTGTAGGTGTTGTCCGGCGAAATTGAACGGGCAATTTCGCCGTCACAGCCGGTCTTTTTGGTAATACCGTCGCCGTTCGGCTCAATGCTGATGAAGCTGTCATCTGCATAGCCGGTGACAATGTGCGTACCACAGGTGACGATAACTTCCTTCGGGTTGTAGGTCTTGATCTTGCTGGACATTTACTTTCCCTCCCTTACAGCTTCTCGTAGGTCAGGCAACCCTTGATTTCCACCACATGGATAGCACCAGCAATGCGGGCAGAGAACTTGCAGTCCTTCAGGATACGGGATGCCTTCTGGGCGCTGGTCAGGTCTGCTGCCAGCGGCACAGACGTGGTGTAGCCCGGAATAGCATTACCGTCTGCATCATACTCCGTAGGAGCAATGCCGCCGTACTTCTGGCCGTCCTTCAGGGATGCAAGCATCTGGTTCTCAACAAGGCCGATGCCGTTGTCGGTGTAGGGAATCTTCGGGTTGACGATGAGCAGGTTCACGACACGAACCTGCATATCGTTCTGGAGCCAGTCGCGGAAGCGGATAACATCAATCCACTCACCGCCGCCGGTCTTGCCGCCCTGCGTGATGTTCTTGGATGCCACGGTAATGACGTAGTTGAAATTTGCAGCCTCCAGTTTCTTGATAAACGTGCTGGTCAGCTTTGCAGGAGAAACGGTCGCAAGCGGCATCAGCGCCCACGTTTCCTGACCGGCGTGGTAGTTCATCGCCTTGACGGCCGCAGCTACAGCCATGCCGTACAGGTTCTCAGCCGGGATGTCGTTCTCCAACTGGTCTGCCGTTTCTTTCGGGAAGAACGGGAAGCTGCGCAGATAAAGGCCGGCATCCACAATGGGTTTATCCGGGTCCTTGTCGATGTAACCGCACAGCTTGTTCTGGGTTTCGGTCCACTGGATGATTTCCTTGACTTTTTCATCTGCCAGACCGACCGGGCAGATGCAGTACCAGCCATTGACGGCCAGCGCGTTCTCCAGAACGGCGCTTACGGTCTGCAATGCAGCGTTTTCGCTCTCTTTGTCCACGATGTCGCCCATAAAGGCAACATAGACCTCGTGGGGTCTGGGAGACTGCGAAAAAGCCACCCGCGCAGCTACGCCAACAGGGTCAGCGCGTTCGCCGGTGGCGATGATGCCCAGCGCCGTCAGCTCCTCCAGACTGTTGTACACGCCGATGGCAGGTACATCCCCAGTCGGATTTGCAGGGGCAGGACCCAGAATCAGGATATTGTCGAAGTTGGCATCGTTGGAGATGGGGGACGCCAGCGAGATGTCAACGGTACAAATCCTATCGAGGCTATTGCTCATATATCTTTTTCCTCCTTTGCAAGTCGGTTATTTATCTCGGCATTCGTGAAATATTCGCCCTCATGGGCAGTCATCTCCGAACTGCCGCCGCCGCTGGGTGTCGGGGTTACCTGCGGCTCAATGTTGATGACATCATCAGCTTGGATGTCATCTTCGCCATCGGAATGCTTCACGCTGTCGATGTCCAGCGTTCCGGTAATGCCGATGGCCGTCATGGTGAAATAAACCGCGATTTCCAGCATTGCCCGGAACTCGTAGTTGGTATCATGCACCAAATCGGTCAAATCCTGAACTGCCGTAGGAACGACAATGGCGATGTCATGCTGGTGACACCACTGTGTTACGAACGGGGAGTTCAGGAAACTCTCAAAGGCCAGCATATCATCTTCAGCCGTGTTTTCGGCAATGGGGGTGAAGCCCGGTGCCACTTCTTCCTGCCTGCCATGCGTGAACAGATCAATCTGCACAGGAACAGATGCAGGATAAAAGGCTACCGGTGTGCCTTCAATGATTTTGACCGGCGGGTTTCTCGACCGGTTGACGGAGCCGGTGGTCAGCGTGACCAGTGGACTGCCGGGCTTTGCTACAAAGCTCTGCTTGGCATACGTCACGGTCGCTCCAGCAAAGTACGTTTGGGTGAGCTGCACAAGCAGCTTCTTCAGCTCGGCAAGCGTCATACGCAGCAATACCCACCTTTCCCATCTGCTCGGATTTCAGGGCGCGGCATACGGTTGGCCTCTGCTGCTGAAACCTGAACAAACTCGCTGCGGCAGTGACCCACCATCGTGTGGTCCCACCCCAGCGAGCTGACACATTCATACCAGTGTCCTTCCGGGTCCATCCGCCCCTGATAGAAAAGCCAGTCGGCTCTGCGGCCGACAGAGCGGTCTGCGGTATGGAAAACGAGATCACCGAAAGCCTTCATGCGCTTTACGGTGTTCTCACCTTCCGGGAGCGCCTGAAGCTCATCTTTGGAGAGCGGCTGAACATTCAGGGACGTGATGAAGTCTTTATACCCGGAAACCCCATAACCATCGACAATGTTCTCCTCGCCGAAGCGACGCACAACAAATGCTCTGCGAAAAATGCCCAGCCCCATATCAACCACTTCCTTTCTTGCGAATGACGTATTTGACGGACTGCCGCATTCTGCCGGTGTCGATCAGCGGTTTGTCCGATTTCTTCTTGCGGATGGTGGAGGGCGCGTTCGGTTCATAGCTGCCGCTCTCGATTTTCTCTTGAACTAAGCCCACGCCGAATACGCCAATTTGCTTCAGGCTTTGCTCGGCCGTTCCGCCAGCAGTAATAGCCTTTAGCTGCTGTGCGCACATGGCATTGATGGGGTCAGCATTCTCATCAACGCTCTTGCGCAGAAATGGCCGGGACGGCGCGGTCGAAGTTCCCAGTTCGTTCCACATAGCTATTTGAGCCATATCAACGCCCCGGTCGTCTGTGACCTTGCCAGCCTGAAATCCAACAAAAACTTCCTTGTCCTGAAGCTCATCAATTTGGCGGAAGAACTTTTCCCCTTCCGGGGTCAGCCGGTCCCACCCGCCAGTCATCGGCACTCACCCGCTGAGCGAATCGAGATCACGACCAGCCGCCGCAGCGTCAAATACTCCAGACCATAGGGAGTCAGCGCCAGTTCGGCATCTGCCATCAGGTTGGTTCCCTGATTTACGTTGAAGCTGACAGACGTTTCGCCTTCAGTGTAGCTTCCAACGCGCAGAGCGTCGCCTACGCTTCCGTACTGGTTGTCGCCATAGCCGGCCATTTTCAGGCGATGTGCCGTCAGGAGTGCGATGGCTTGGTCATACAGCTTCCCGAACACCTTCTTGCTGATGAGCGGCGCTGTGAGGTTCAGCCATGCCTCAACGGTCTCATCGTTCAGCACGTCGAACTCGGTGGCAACCAGCCTGAAAATTCTGACGGCATCTTCCATGACTTATTTCTCCTTCGCAGCAGTGCGGCTCTTGACCTCGGACAGGTTTCCCTGCCTGATGAAGAACTTCACGATTTCGTTGTCATCATAGCCGGTGACTTCCTTGGCTTCACCCGGCAGGATCACGGTAGCGCCGATGCTGATGATTTTGTTTCCGATATTCTTCAGTTTCATATCATGGCTCCTTTACAAAAAGATAGGAGCCGCCGCACAAACGTACGGCAGCTCCACAGGTGAATCAGCAGATGCCAGTAGCAATCAGCATGGACATGGGGTAGTAGATGATAGCGCCTGCGGTGCGGGCCTCGCAGGGAACGACCATCTCCAGACCTTCAGGCTGCACGGGATACTGCATGAAGGACAGCGGGTTCTCGATGGTGAACTTGCGGGGGTCGTTCTTGAACAGCAGCGCAACGCCCTTGCCATCGCTTTCTGCCGCATAGGGGTTGGTATCCACACTGTCGGGGTCCAGCTCCGGGCAGGAGACGATACGGGCAATATCCTTGATATTGTCCTGAACGTACTTCAGCACGGTGGTGGCAGTGCTTTCGATACGACGGTTCTGAATCTCGATATACGCCTCGGAAGGCAGGGCCAGAGTGTCCGGCTTCTCCACCTTCTTGGTGGTGCGGGCGACCTGCTTCAGCATACCGGTGATGTCGGCCAGAATCTCGTCCTCGGTCTTGTCTGCCCACTTGGTAGAACCCTTTGCGCCGGCCGCAGGGACGTACAGCGGCACATCGTTGTCCTTGGACAGAACGCCGCGCAGGCCGGTCTCGGCATCGCCGTTCCACGCGATCTTGTTGTTCAGGTAGTCGATCTGATAGCGGGCGGACTCGGCCTTGCGGGCATCCAGAGACTTACCCGCCATAGCAGAGGCACGCATTTCCTGAATGGAGTAGCCGTAGCTGTCGCCCAGAGACTTGATGATGGCAGTGGTGGGCTTACCCTTCACGTCAGCCCGGGGCAGATCGGTGGCGTAGTTGCTGATAATCTTCGCCATGCCGGTCTTATCGTAGCTGTAGTAGGTGACGGTCTCGGCTCCGGGGTTGATCTCGCTGGAGACCGGGAACAGCTTCAGCGCGGTGAACTCCGGGTACTCCACATCGTAGGACTGGGATTTGACGTAATCCAGCTCACGGGCGAAGAACACGGAGGCATCGCTGGCGTCATCGAAGTTCATCTGCGGGGTTTCGACCAGAGCGGCCGGAATCTTGGAGTGCAGCAGAGCATCGTAGTCGTTCTGGTCGTATCTCATGGATTTCTGGTTAGTGTTCATCTGATTTTGTCCTCCTTCTCTCAGACAGTAGGCTTGGCATCGTCGGTGGATGCAGCATGACCGTCAGCGCCGCTTGCGGCAGGAACGCCGTACAGCTCCACCGGCGCAACGCCATTGCTGGCCGCACCGATGAAGCGACCGGGAATTGCGATGCCGCCCTCCTTTGCGAAGCAGCCTGCTTCATCGCCTTCCACGATCATGTGCAGGGCATCACCATAGGCGGGTGTAGTGCCGGTTGCCAGACGCACCCAGACGCGGCCACGGCGCATAACGCCAACATTCTGGTTGTTCAGGACGTAGAGCTTACCCTCCAAATCCTGCTGGCGGTCGAAGCCGTTGATGACAACGCCCTCGAAGTTATCAGCAGTGCTTGCACTGGTCGGCAGCGCAACGCCGCTGCCCGGAACCTTGCCAGTGACAACGCCGACACCGAAATGCAGCTTGCCGGTCGCCTCTTCGTTGAAACGGGAGTCCACCGGGTAGTGGAACATATCGTAGATGCCGCCCGCAACGCCCTTGCTGGTTGCGTAACTGTAGGTTTTCTGAACACCCATCTTACTTTTCCTCCTTCTTCATTCTGCGGTCGATCATGCGCTGGCGAGCCTCGGAAGCGGAGCCAGTCTGCTTCACAGGGGGCTTGCCATCGCCGTGCATCATCTGGGAACGCTGATAGTTGGTATCCTTGCGCTCCTTCATCTCGGAAACGGCCATGTCGAACGCTGCGTTGACATAGGCAGCGCTCTTGCCATCCAGATGCAGTGTGGGCTTCAGCTTGCCCAGAACGGCCTTCTTGGCATCCTTGACACTCATTGCCTCCAGACCATCCATGTTCAGGCGGTCGCCGACACGGACAACGTACAGCAGCTCACGGAAGTCATTGTCGGAATCTGCGCGGTCTTTCTTATCCTGTGCGGTGTCGCCGCCTTCATCAGCGTTGCCTTCAGCGCCCTCGCCGTCGCCATCGGTCTGAGTGTTGCCGCAGCCGCCCTCAGCGCCGTCAGTGGTCGTGCCAGCGGCCTTCAGAACATCGATAATGCCCAGCAGAGTGTCGATGTCCTCATCCTGCTGTGCGATCACACCCATTGCGCCGGGCATATCGGCGGGGTCACCTTCAGAATCGCGGCGGTCACGGCGGTCCTTGACCATCTGCACGGCATCAGGCTTATCCTGAGCAGCAGCGGGGTCATTGTCGGCAACGCCCGGTGCAGCGGTCGGCTCTGCGGCAGCGCCGCCATCGGTCGCAGCGCCAGAACGCTCTGCACGGCGTTTCTTGAACGCCTCCACAGCAGCGGCCAGCTCCTCCGGGGTGGGCGCACCGTCGGTTCTCTTGGTGGTTTTTTCCATGTTCAGTTTTTCTCCTTTCATGCAGTCGTGGCCCTGCCCATCAATGTTGAGCCGGGCCTGTTCACCAGCCCTCGCCTTATCGACAAGGGCAAGATGGTTGATTTCGATGTCCCGCTGAATGGCATCATAGGGTTGCCCCTCCCAGACACCGGGCGTTTCGTCCAGACGCAGGTTGTAGCCGCAGGACAGCTCACGCATTTTGTACTTTTTCAGGCTGTCGGTGTCGTGGATGATGATTTCTGCACGGACATCATCGCCGTCCCGGTAGCCCTCCGACAAAATCGTGCCGATGCTCTCCTCTTTCACGTTGTCGGTGTCAACGTAGCCAGCATCATGCGTTACGATGATGGGCTTCCCCTTGTAGGACGCAAGGCTCTTTTCAGCAAAGACTTCTTCAGGCAACCGCAGCTCCCGGCGCTCGGAACCGTCCGGGTTGTGATAAACAAAAATGCCCACCGATGTCACGATGGGGTGGTCTACAAGGTAGCCCTCATCTGTGAAGTAGGTGGCATCCAGCGGCAGGCTGTCAAAGCGCTGAACCTTCATATCGTTTTCCATGTTGAACAACTCCCCTCTCAGGTCTTACAGGATGGTTTCATCCACGGCCATCGCCCCCTTTCGTGACCGGCAGGTCAACGGTTTTGATGTTGAAGACCGGCAGTGCGCAGCAGCGGCACTGGTAGTCTTTGCCGGGGTGACAGCGCCGCCCGGTCTTTTCATCGACCACCGGCGGGTCATCCCAGCGGAACCGCTTATGGTTCAGCGCAGCATGGCTTGGGCGGACGCGGCTATCGCCAGAGGTTGACCAGACGTACTCCACCACGCCTGCGTCCTGCTGTTGCTGCTGGGTGATGTCACCGTTCAGCTTGGCGATCTGGTCGCGGGCAAGCAGTTTGGCGTGCCGCCGGTCTACGCTGTACGTCCGCTGAATCTGCTTGACGATGGCCGTCGTGGTTTCGCCGTTCCGATAGCCCTCCAGCACGATCTGGCGCATACGCCCCAGACTTTCCTGCGGGATGGTCTTGATGAGCGCCACGTTATCCTCGACCCAGCGTTCCATCATCGTTCTGTACAGCTCGCCGGTGTAGTAGTCATCCATCAGGTCGATGCCCAGCGTGGACTTGACGGCCTTCTTCCACTCCCGGATGCTCAACTTCCGCGTGAGCTTTGCCATAGACTCGATCTTGCTGCGCAGGCCAAACATAGAGGTGCGCCGCTCCAGCTCCACGGTCATCTTGGAGAAAACCGTTTTGACCTTTGCAATCAGGTCTGAAGCGTCATCATGGCGCTGACCAGCTTCACGCTCTGCGCGAGCCGCGTCTCTGATCTCCGGCAGATACTCCTTCAGCAGTTCGTTCAAGATACGGATGTAGGCATTGGTGAGCCGCTGGAACTCGCGTTCCGCCTGCACAGGGTACTTGGATGAATATTTGCATATCAGGTTATCGTGACTGCCGAAGCGGTGGCGGAGCAGGTCTTGTACCATGTGTCCGTGGACGGTATCATTCACTGTTTTCGCCTCCTTTTCTGGTTCTGAACAGCAAAAAAGCGGCGATTTGCACCGCCGCAGTTGAGATTATGGCTTAATGCCCTCTGAGAACTTCTGATGAGTGCCGGGAAACGTCCCAAATGTGCTTGTGGGATAATTTTGTGTCAGAGGGTTGAAAGCCGCTGGATGGCTTTATTCGCGGCAGTTGCGAAAAGCCCCTGCCTGATGCTCGGCCCCGCGCCCGCACCGTTGGCAAATTTGAACGAAGTGAAAATTTGACAACAGGTTACGGTTTGGTTGGGTAAGGTACGGTTATAGTCGGACGCTCCGCCGGATTGTCCGGTGGACGTTCCTGCGGATTTTGGCCTGTTTTCGGCCATTTTTGAATATTTATCCAAATTTGATTGAATTTATTCTAAGAATAGGCGAATTTTGGGCCTGCGTTTTACGACCATTTCGGCGATTGCGGTGGAAAAGCGGTTCTTTTTTGGTTTACAATCGCCTTGATGCCGGTTTACAATGCAGTGAACCGCGGTAAAGCAGGCGGTTCCTTGCACAGCAGGCGGAAGGTTTCACGGCCCTTCGGGGTGATGAGCGTCTGGGTCCCGGCCCAGTCGTTGTGCCGGCCCGTGCGTTCCTTCACCTCGAACAGGCCGTTGTTTTTTGCCGCATACGGCATCAGCTTGTTCTTCTGGTCGCGGTAGATGTACTTGTGTTCCAACAGCCAGCCTACGAAGTCCTTCTCCTTGATGCCCAGCTCCTTGGCGGTTTCGCGGAAGTTGGTCAGCAGGTTCCGGGCCACCAGCTCGTCAAAATACTCAGCCTTCGGCTGCATGATCTGGTTCTGCGCCGTCAGCTCCTTGATGCGGGCATCGCGGTCGGTCAGGGTCTTCTGCGCCACCAGCAGGGCCTTTGCCATAAGCTCCTGCGGGGAAAGCTCCTCCTGCCCGGCAATGTAGCCGCCATTCTTGCGGATGCTGGGCAGCACCACGGCCGTGACCCACTTGCGGAAGGGTTTGGCCTCTGGCTTATCGCTGCGCAGGATGACGTTGTACAGGCCGGACTCGCTGATAATCCAACTCTCCTGTGCTCCGCCGGGGGTCGTAATCTGAGTACGCCCCTTTTCGTCCTCTTCCAGACGGTCGGCTACTTTTTTCAACTGGGTAGAATCCATGCCCAGCACCTCGCACACGTCCTTCAGGGCAAACCACGGCTCACCGTTGATGTTCATGATTCGCACCGGCTTGTTTTCTTCGTACTTAAAAATCGTAACCTTGTTCATAATCTATCTCCGTTCCGTTTTGAGATGGGAAATTCGGGCAAAGAAAAAGAGCGGTGGTTTCCCATCGCTCTTACACAGCAGAAAAGCCACAAACCTCACATGAGGCTTACGGCTCGCTGCATCAGGCTATTCTGTTGTAGATACTCCAGTCCACGAAGGGTTATCCTCGTTCTATGGCCGAAGACCTCGATATATCCGGCATCCTCCAGCAACCGGTAGATTGCAATGAAGTTGTACATTGCAATCACTCTACCTTCTGCCCGTTCTTCCATGCCTCGCGGGCTTGGTTCAGGCTCATGTGGTTCTCGCAGTCCTCCTCATCGGGAAACTCCTCCTGATAGCGGTCATGGAACCACTTGCAGACATCGCAGACATCGCCGTCATCGACAAGTTCGGTCTGCCCGCATACCGGGCATTTAACTGCCTTGCTCATCGTCTACCTCCTTCAGGTCCTTTTCCCTGTTGAACTCGTAATACTTCATGGCGACTTCGGGTCGTTCCTCGCCAGTCTTTCGGTTACACTTGGCTTTCATGTAGGTTTTAAGCGGCCCACCGGGAACACCGGTTGCGTACTCTGTCGTTTTGGTGTTGAACCGAACAACTACGCCATCAGGCCGAGCATAACCAATAACATCGCCGCCACAAGGCTGCTTCAGAAAGTCGATGCCATTCTGCTGGTATTCCTCTTTCGTCGCAAAGCCCATCTCAGCCAACCCGTGGCGGGTGGCATGATCTTCAAGCCTTGCAGGAGAAGCAAACCCAGTGCAGGGGACGTTTTCGCCTTCGGGAGATACCGCAGGCCCGCTTTCGGTGGAGCCAGAGCTGCTACCCTCGCCCTCTGCGAACTGCCCGTTTTCATCCCGTGGGTGGTCGGCTTCGTTGAAGTCCATCCTATCTTTCATCTTAGCATTTTGTGCATCCGATGTCAAACCGGGATTTGACGATAAAACGTCGAGCAGCGCGGTGATGCTCTGGGCAAACGGCGGGAACAGACGTTCCGGATTCTGAGTGGACAGCTCGGCCACCTTTTCGGCGGTGATGAACCCCGGAGAGGTCATCTCGCCATCAGCGCACCGGATGCTGCCGTCAAAATCCGTGCAGAGAAACACATGGGACGGGCAGTACGGCGGTTTCAGGTCGCTCAGGAAGGCTACCGGCATGAGGTCTTTCGGCGTGATGCCGAACTCCTCCTGTGTTTCGCGGATGGCTGCATCTTCCGGGGACTCCCCCGCCTCGATATGTCCACCCGGTCCACCAACAGAGCCGCCCTTCAGGCGAGTTCCGCAGAGAAACCGGCCATCCTGCACAACAAGAACGCCGACACCGCGGTCAGTGTCGGCGGCATCGGCATTGGTGGTCGGCGGAGTGGCCGTAGGTACTACGGCAGCGCTCTGTTCCTTGCCGCCCGGAGCCTGCCCCTGCTCAATGTTCTTCTGGGCGGCTTCCACGTCGCTCATGGTGCTCGGCTCAGTACCCAGCAACGACTGTAACAGATCATCCTCGTCATCCTCGGAGATGATGTCTTCGACATCAAACTCCTCATCGGACGCAAGGCGGCGGCGCACCTCGGTGGGGTCGAGCGCCTGCATATCGACGTATGCCTGCGCAGTCTGGGCCTTGACCAGAGCGGTCTGAGCCTTGGTCTGGTCAACTGCGGCCTGCTCTGTGTCGCTCAGGCTCCACAGGGGCTTGAACTCCAGTTTGTAGTCGGGTTCCTCGGCCACATCGCCTGAAGCGATGCCCGCCCGGAACACAACGTCCAGCAGTGTGCGGAGGTTACGCTTCAGCATCAAGCGCTGAATCTTCTCCACAAAGTTGTAATAGCTCTCGAAGTCACTGTCGCCGGTGGCGTTCATGCCGGCCGGTGAACGGCCAAACAGAATCGTCTGGGGGATGTTCGTTAGCGCGGACAGCATATTGCAGGTCGCGTCGATGACATCCTTGACGCCGGAAAACTGGAACGTCTTGAAGTCGTACTGCTCTCCCTCGGAGTCAATGGCGATGCTGTTCAGCAGACCACGGGAAGTGTCTACAAGCTGTAGGCGCTTCAGCACTTGGTTCTCGCCGTCATCCGTGGTCAGCAGAGAGGCAAGGCCCTTCATGCTGTAGATAGCCTGCACGCTCCGCTCCAGCAGCTTCACGCTGTCGGTGTGGGCTGTTACGGTTTCCCGCAACGCCCGGCGAATGCGGACGTATTCAGGCATACCCCAGAACAGGTAGGTTGCATTGGAGGTCTGCTCCGGCAGAACGCCGTTGCGGAACACCAGACATCGGCTCTCATGGACCTTGAAGGAACCGTAGATGCTGGAAACATAGTAATATTCCGGCTGTCCGAACTTGGACACCCGGTTCCCAACGCCCTTCCCGCCGTAGTCCTGCTGGTACAGGCTGGCGTAGTCAGGCTGCACGATGGAGCGCTCATAGACGCGCAGCTCATCAATGCTACGGATATGTTCCCAGTCAACAGGCTCCTCCAGCCCGCGCCCATCGTCGATCAGCATGACGATAAGAGCACCACCGTAGAGCCGCGCCCACTTGATTGCGGTGGCGGCTCTCTCTTCCCATTCGAGATCATCCAGAGCGTCTTCCACAAAGGCGTTCAACTCGTCGCTTTTCAGGTTCAGGTCGAAGCCATGCTTCAGCGCTTCCTCGGCAGGCGTATCAATGATTTTGGAGAACAGCCCGTTGCCCTCATACAGCCCGGTGAGCTGCATATCAGGGATGACCGGCTCCCGTTCAAACTTGTACGCCTCGGAGTTGTCCTGCTTGGTTCCGTACTTGTTCAGGAGGTTCACATAGCCATCCTCACGATGCGGACGCACAGCGCCGTTCTTCCGCCGGAGGATTTCACGGCCACGCTCATTCAAGCGCCGACGCTCGGCCTCATCTTCAGGTATGTGCATTGCGCTTCCTCCTTCCTGTTAAAATTCAATGCGTCCATCCGACTCGTTCCAGATGCCAGAGGATACCACAACATCCGTCAGGGTGTTGAAGGTGACATAGTATGGATTGCCGGTAACATCAGCGCTCAGAATCAGCTCCAGCAGCTTCACGCGGGCCAGCAGGTCGTTGATGCTGGACTCATGGCCATTGAGCAGGCTTTTCAGAAGCGTCCAGAACAGCAGCAGGTTCCCGCTGCCCAGATACTTCTCGCTGCTTGCGGTCATGTTGTTGTAGATGCCCTTGATGAGGTCATCATCCGCCTTTGCCACACTTTCCCGTGTAGCATAGCTGGTGAGGTCCACCTCGGCAGAGCCGACGATTTCAAAGATGCCGTGGATGAGCTTGTACGCTCTGTACTGCTTCCCAGCTTCACTGTTGTTCTTACGAAGGAAATAAATGGTGTCAGCGTTGGCCTCACTGGGCGCAGGGAGAGCATCGACAGGGACGGCTTTCAGATGCCCGGCCCCGTTGACCTTTTCCTGAACTTCATCCGCCGTAGCATAGCCGGAGTCGTTCTCCAGCGCAGAGGTCTTGGTCGGAACCTCGATGTTCACGACTTTGTTGTCGGGAGGGATAGCCTGCCCATTCCTCTGGATGCTAACGATGACGTTTTCTTCCGCATTGGCAGGAGCATGAGCCGACTGTACATGATCTTCGCAGGTCTTCAGTGAATCGTTGATGTCCTTGATGATGTCTTCCATCGCAGAAGACAACGCTGCAATCTGTTCTGCCGTGTAGCCCTTTGCCTTCAGAGAAGCAAGCCTAAGCGCTTCAAGCGTGTTGAGTTTGTCGCTCATGTTCGCTTTCCTTTCCAAAAATAACAGCGGCAGGAGTCCATTCCCCTGCCGCTGCATTCTTACTTATGGGTTATCAGGCGGTTGCGCCAAAGACCTCGGTCAGCATCTCAGTGACCTCAGTGTCGGTGGCGATGGTAACGACCGCGGTCTCCACGCCATTGATCTTAATATTGCCTTCGGTGGTGCTGGCCTCGACCTTGGTAGCACCCTCAGCAATGCCTTCAACCTTGGTGGAGGTGGCGTCCCACTTTGCCTTATCGCCGGTAGCGATCTTGTCCAGCTCGGCCGCATTGGCGTGAGAGTGCTTCTTGCCGACGGCATCCTTGATGTTGGCGTTGGTCTGGTCGTAGGTGTCCAGCAGTGCCTTGTTGGCGTGCTCATGGGCCTTGTTCAGGGCGGTCTGTACCTCGGTCTCCAGCTTTGCCTTAGTGATTGCACCGTCGGTGATAGATGCGGTGACCTTATGAGTCTGCTCATCAATGGCGATGACAACCATATCACCCGCAGCAGAGCCGGAGGTAACGTACTCGATCAGGCCGCCGACATCAATGTACAGGGTGTCGTTGGTGGCATTTGCCAGAACCAGCTTGATATAAGTGCCTTTGGGCTGGCCGGTGGGGTTGGTCACAACAGAGCCAGACTTAACCACCATATCCTTCGGAATGTTGATAGCCGCGCCAACGGCAACGCCATCCTTCATGAGCTGGTAGACAGCAGCATAGTCGCCGGACTTCTCAGACTTCTCCACAGTGTAGCCGGGAACCTTGATGTCCACAGCCTTATCCTCGACGCTCTGCACCACGCCGTTGACCTTAATGGTCTCCAGCACGTTGGCCTGTGCGCCAGCATCTTCCAGAGCCTTAACACGAGCAGCAACAGCGTCGCTCTCAGCCTTAGCTTTCTGTGCGAGCTGCTTCAGGTGCTTCAGGCGGGCCAGCTTTTCCTCATTGTATGCCATATCGTTCGTTCCTCCATATCGTTATCAGGTGTTATCGGTGGGAAATACTTCACTCAGCATCTCGCTCACTTCGGAATCGGTCGCAATATCAACTGCGGCAGCGCCCAGAGGGGCGAGATCGCCAGCAGCGTTCTTGATGGTGTATGCCGTAGCAACGCCATCTGCGACCACGGAGAGAACCTGACCAATGTATGCGGTCGGGTTCGTCTTTGCATAGTTCTGCGCCTCCGCCAGAGAAGGCCAGACGCAGGTCGGGTCAAGAGCAAAAGCATCCTGACGTTTCATGCTCAGGGGGAACTCCATGTTGGAGTATGCCTTTGCGGTATTGTTCACAGCCATGTTCAGTTCCTCCCCTCTCAGCCCAGCGTAACCTTGAGGACTGCGGCATTGCCATAGGCAACAGCAGGCTCAAAGACCCAGACGTTGTAATCCTTCGCCGCATAGCCATTTGCGCCCTCGACGGACACGGTAGACTTGGTGAAGGTGCTGGTGACATCCGCGTTCATCGCGGTTTCGTTGATGACCTTGGTGACACCCTTGGCCGTCGCAATGCAGGCAATCGCCACACGCTGCGCACCGACGGGGACGTTGATGGTCAGCGTACCGGCGGCGTAAGCCTTGCCGGTCTTGCCCAGTGCGCGGATAGCCGTACTGTCCAGAGCAGGCTTGCCAGTGGACGCACCGTAGAACACGTTGCGGAACGGGGTGTAGGCAGCGGTGTCCTTGGTCTTGCTACCTGCCGCAATGGCAACGACCGGGCTGGAGTCAGCGCCGAGATTGTCCTTTGCGGTCACGCCTGCACCGTGGGTTGCAGTCACGCGGTACTTCAGGCTGGACACGGCATTGTCGCCTGCATCGCCGATGATGAAGCCAGCGCCGCCGTTGTTGTCAGAGCCAGCGGTCAGGGATGCTGCATCAGCAGTAGTCACCTGCGTGGTGGCCGCATTGGTGATACGCTCGACCTTCCAGTTGGTGGCGGTAACGCCGGTGGCCGGGCCGTACTGGTAGGAGCCAGCATTCAGCGTTGCGCCAGAGTAGGCCGCAGCAGCTACCTTAGTGCCGGCCTCAACAGCACCAGCACCGGTCAGCGTGAACGTGCCGATGGACGGCTGGGCGGTGATGCTGGGCTGGAGCCGCTTGCTGAAAATCTCGGTCAGGGCATCCATGACGCTCTTGCCTTTGGTAGAGAAAGTGGCCGTGCCGTTCTGGCTCTTGGTCAGGTTGCCGACCTGCGTATAGCCACCGGCCATCGTGATGTTCTCGCGCAGGATGACCTTATCGGCATCGACATTGCCGGTCATCGCCACCCACGCCTTGCCGTCGTAGAAGTAGGCGGACTTCTCGTAGGTAGAGTTGCCAACGGTGGTCGTGACCACGAAGACATCGCCCTTCTTGACGGCCACGTCGGTGTGCGCCTTGAAATACGCGGCGATAACCGAATCATCGGATGCAGACAGGTCTTCCTTCGTACCTGCATACACCGTGCCGCCAATGCCGCCAGAAACGGCATTCAGCTGTTCGATGGTCGCGTAGTTGCTCAGGTCAACGGTGGTATCATCCAGACGGACGACTTTCTCACCGACCTTAGCGTAAATGTCGTAGTACCCGGTGGCAGCATTCATCACCAGATACAGCACATTATCCTGCGCCTCATCGTTGGAAGGAACCTTCTCAACTTTCTCGAAGCGTGCATGAGCAGACTTTGCAATGGCGGTGGCGATGGCACTGTTGATTGCCTCGGTCGTCATGCTGTCTGCTGCATCCATCTTTCCGTCAATAACGGACTTCAGAGCAGCCGAGAGGTCAGCTTCCGAAATTTCGCTCTTCTTGGCGAGGGAGCCAAGCTCGGATGCCAGCGTGTACTTCGCCAGCTCCTGCTTCACTCTCTCCGCCTGCGCCTGCAACTGAGCGAGGGTTACAAGCTTACTTGCGGATACGGGCATTTGCATACCTCCAAAATTATATTTCACAGCAGTTTCAGCGCTGCTATGACGAATTAAGGCCCTCTTTCAAGGGCGAGAGGACATCAGCCAAATACTTTGTTGAGCATATCGGCTACGTCCTTATCAGTGGCAATGTCATCCTCGCTGACGTTCTTGTCATTGGAGTCCGAGCCACCGGGGTCTGGTTTGGGAGCTTCCGATTTGCCAAACACAGTGTCCAGCATATCTTTGACTTCTTCGTCCTTTGCGACTTTCCCGTCGGCGACCTGACCTTGTGCCAAATATCGCAGCAGGTCACAATCGCCGCCATCGCCACACTTCTGAACGGTGATAGCCTGCATGATGTCCCACTTCTGCGTAGTTTTCTTCCGGCCGTCCAGCCCGAAACCGACCACGGAAACG
The DNA here is from genome assembly GCF_048320955.1 of Faecalibacterium sp. 9. NCBI lineage: Bacteria > Bacillati > Bacillota > Clostridia > Eubacteriales > Oscillospiraceae > Faecalibacterium > Faecalibacterium sp. 9. Next base: position 352,207 of record NZ_JBLWGB010000002.1, on the reverse strand, counting down.
TAGAGCTTGCCGGGCTTCAGCACATCCTTCGGGATGTAGAACGCCTCATCGGCAAACTGCACCGGGACGGGCTTGGGACAAGCGCTGCTCGTGAAGACGACGATCTTGTCCAGTTCATCCCACGAGCTGTCAAATTTGAATGCGGCCTGCACAATGTCTACGCTGCCTGCGACAAGCTGGCCTTTCAGGCCATGGGTGATTTTCTGGTCATTGACCGAGAAAATAATCAGCATTGCATTCACCTCTTTTCTTACGTTATCAGCGAACGAATATCAAACGTATTGTCGTTGTAATAGGCGTTCGCCTGCGAATAGCAGTCAACTTGGTCATCGTGCGCACCGCTTGGGAACGCCGCCATTTCCTCCACAAAGTCCATCACCCACGGGCAGGCAGATGCCGCTGGGATGTAGACGTTCCCGGCTTCAGCCACAGCGGTGGTCGCATGGGCGCGGACCACCTTGCCACCAAACGGCTCCACCGGGATGATTCCGGGGATTTCTTTCTTCAGCACGTCGATGACCGCCGTGCCGTTGGCCTTGTCCTCGACCAGCTTTCTTGTGGTCTGGGGCCACTTGGAGGAAAGCCCGCGCATGGCATCCAGCGTTTCCGTGAAGCTCATGCGGCCACGCACCTGATCGAGCAGATAGCGGTCTGCGCCTTTCCTTGCCCAGACCTGTCCAACAACGAAGTCTGAACCGTCCTTGTCCTTGAAGGTGCAGTCCCACGACTGGATGAAGTCATGCAGGCCGGACGGCAGCGCCGCCCAGCGTTTCCACCACTCTCTCTTGAACATACCGCCGGAGCTCGGTGTGGGGGTCTGCATATACAGAGAAGACCATGCGTATGTACCGACGGTCTCTTTCTGTTGTGCAGCCCATGCTTCGTCGTAGCCGCCTGCAGGCCACAGCGCCTCGCCTAGCTCACGGCCCAGAGGGTCGGTAGCCGGGTCTTCGCAAACGGCCGGGAGCGAGATAATGTCCCAGTCCTCAACCTTGCCGTACTCCGGGTTCAGGAGCCGGGCGGCAAGGTCATCTTCGTGCCAGCGGGTAAGGATGATGATAACAGCGCCGCCTGCGTGCAGTCGGGTACTCACCGTAGACTGGTACTCGTCCCACAGCTTATCGCGGTAGGTGGCAGATTCAGCCTCGGCGCGGTTCTTGATGGGGTCATCGACGATAAGCAGGTCTGCGCCATAGCCGGTGATGGAGCCGCCGATACCAACGGAGATCATGCCGCCCATGCCGTTGTCGAGGTTCCAGTTCGTTTTGGTGGCCTGCACTTGGGAGATGGTATGCCCAAACAGCGCAGGACCGAACTCCTCGACCTTATCGCGGTTCCGCTTGCCGAATTGCTGGGCAAGGTCGCCGCTGTAGCTGATCTCGATGACACGCTTCTCTGGGTTCTTTCCCAGATAGAACGAGGGGAAGGTTTCGGTCACGGTCATGGACTTGCCGTGGCGCGGCGGCATGAATATCATCAGTCGCTTGGTCTTTCCCTCCATGATGCTTTCCAGCTTCTCACACACGAGGTCAAGGTGTCTGGCTCTTTTCCACCTGCCCATGTGGACGTACTGGACATAATCGGCGTAGTGCCGTTTCGCCAGCGCAATCCGGGCATTGGAGCCGAGGTACTTGCGCTTGGCAGGCGAAACATTATTCCGCGTCGCCATCAAGGCCCTCGTCCATTTGAGCCAAACGGCGGAGTTCATCATCCGTCAGGTTATCGAACGGGGATGTCTGAACAGCTCCGTCAAGCGTAACCTTCTGGGTCTGGGAGAACTCATCCCGGCATCGGTTGTTGAGCCAGTACATCTGCGCCATTGTATCGGGGACGGCTTTCTTGGTGAGCGTTCGGACCCGCACCGGCTTCTGTTCGCCCGTCCGGGGGTCTACGTCGATGACGCTTTCCTTTTCCTGATACTCGAAGCCTACGGCACGTTCATACAGCGACCGCTTCACCTTTGCATCGGCGATTTCTTTCCCGTGCTGGCAGGCTTCATCGAACGACGGGTACGTCTGCCGCCAGCGGATGATAGTCCTACGCGAAACATGGAAGGCATCAGCAATGTCCTGATCGGTTGCGCCCTTGATAGCAAGCGACCATGCCCAGTCATCGTGGTACGCCGGATTGTACTTTAGAGGCGTAGGCATTTGCTATCACCTACTTCCCTGCCAGATAATCCGCAGCCCAGTATTCAAGGGCCTGCCACTTGTTCTTCGGGCCAATCTCGCCCTCCTTGACCATCTTGTCGAGCGCCTGCGTGATGGTATCAGCAGCCTCTTTGGGGATGGCCGGAGAGCCGAACAGGTTGGGCAACTGCACCCACTCCTGACTTTCATCGAAGTGCAGGTCATCGAACAGGGACTCGGTGGCCTTAATCATGGCGTGGATGGCAGCGCCGGTGTTCTTGACGTTGGCAAACTGCTGGTACTTCGTGATGGTTTCGATGAATTCCTCGTGCTGGTCAATATCGGCAACGCCCAGCATATCGGGGCTGAGGGAACCCAGAACCTTCACAAGCTGGTCCAGATCGCGGAGCTGGTGCGGCAGGAAAGTGAACGTGACGTTCTTCCAGTCGAACTCCACCTTCGGGGACAGCAGCTTCTCAAGCTCGGCCATAGGCTCGCCGATGATGTCCTTGCCAATGTAGCTTTCCAGCATATCGTCCACATCGTCGATCATCTTGGCGATTTCCTTCAGGGTGGACTGGTCATCAAAGCCGCTGATGGCGTTGTGCGCCAACTGCTTTGCGGCCACCTGAGAGCGCCGCAGGCCGGTGGTGTCCAGAATGACAAAAAGCTCCGTCAGCACACCGCTGTCCTTTGCAGAACGGATGCGGTGGTGGCCGGAGATAATCTCGATCTTACCGTCGATGAGTGCGCAGAACGGGAGGCTTTCAAGCTGGCCCCGCTTTTTGATGTTGTCGGTAAGCTGCTTCTGCATCTCGGTCTTCATAATGCGAGCGTTGATGTCCTGCTCGCGGAAGTCGGTCAGCTTTACTTTGGCAATGACCAGACCGGAACCCATGTCGGCGACCGTTTCATACTTTACGGCTGCGCTGCTGACTTGGTTTTCTCGCGCTGTTTCTGCCATCGTTCTTCCCTCCCTAACCATTCATTCAATGCCTGTTTGGCGTTTCTGTCGTACAAAGGCGACTCGTATGTGAGCCGGTAGCCCATCTTCTTATCTGGGACTTTCTTGGTCAACTCCATCAGCCCCCGCATTTCCTTGGCCTCCGGGTACTTGGTCATCTGCACCGTCTTGAGGGACTTGGCCTTTTCCTTCTCCAAATCCGTGCAGATGTTCATAATCAGCGGCCTGTTCTGTGCCAGCATGGTCAGAAGCCGCCCCAGCCGGTAGGTCTTATGGGGAACGGTCATGCCGTACATGAGGAACACAGCATCGGAAACCTGCGTACCGAAGGCTCCCATCGTGAGCGCTGACTTATCCAGCCCGAACACGCCAGCCAGTTTGCCGTCGATGAGGACGGCCATGTTGATAGGCGCAGACGAACCGACAAAGTTGTGCGTCCAGAGCTTTCTGTAATACTGGGCGGCGGTGCGCTCGATCTGAGTAATCTGAATCTTGCTCTTGCGGGTGATTTCATAATCACGCGGCAGGATGCTGCAATCCAGCGGCTCCAGCTTGCCCTCGTTCGGGCGGGTAATCATTTTACCCTCGGCAAGCATGGTCGCCTCATCCGGGCGGTTGGTAGTCAGGTACACGTTGATGCCGTCACGCACACCATACCGGGCAAAGACAGGATGCCCGGCAGTGAGGCCCGGGGCGTTCTCCTCGTAGCACATCAGAAGGCACTTGGCATCGTTCATCTTGTCGTACAGCTCAGTCAGCCCGGTCTTCGGGTCAAAGATGCCGTACTCAGGTTCTTTCCACGTCATGCGCCCGCCGGTGTCATACCACTTCTCGAAGCCAGCGGCATAGGTGGGCGGGTTTGCGACCACAAGACAGTGGGGGTCATCATAGCACGTTTCAAGGTGCTTCCACATATCCAGTGGGCGGTAGCTCATCCCATGCAAGGACTGCTTGGCCCTGTCGAGCTGTGCACGGATTTCCGCCAGATGTTCCTCCTTGCGGTATTCCAGATCGCGCATGATGCCGTAGAAGTATTCCTTCCCGGCGTTCTTTACGGTTCGCAGGTACAACTGGGCATAGAGGGCAACCGCAGGGTCGAGCAGTTCCTCATTCGTGAAGCCATCCGCTCTGATTTCCAGCTCCTCAAGGGACTGGCCCGTGATAGCATATCCCATGATGGAGGTGAACATCGAAACGTCGCTGGCCTCAATCTCGCTGGGCTTGTACCCACACTGCGCCGCGATGTGCGACATGGCGAAAGCGCCGGCGCACGGCTCAACGAACCGGGTGTACCCCTGCTTGCGGGCATTTTCAATCAGCGGCTTCAGGAACTTCTGCTCCTGAGCAACCAGAGTTCCGAGGAAGAACGCTCCGGGGTTCTGGAACTTTGCCATTCATATCACCGACCTTTCTTTCAAATTTGCCCCTCTGGTTTCGACTGGAGCAGTTGCTTTCCAGAGGGTGGGTTGTTTCCAAAGACGTGAGCGTCTGGAAAGCCCTTGTTCGTAGGCATAAAAAATGGGAGCCATGCTGTTTCCAACATGACTCCCTATGGTTGGTCCGCCGAGCAGGGATTGAACCGTGCGACCCCCTGATTAAGAGTCAGGTGCTCTACTTTCTGAGCTATCGGCGGGTATTACCACATTTTCATCTGGACTGCATCAGGCTCAACCGCTTTCTGCGGTTCAGGCTGTTTCGCCCACTTGTTTGGTGACGGGTCGGGCAGCTCCTCGATCATTTCTCCTGTTCTTTGGAGCCACCATTCTGCGAACACCAGTCTATGACACCACTCTCCGGGCTTTCGGACATCTTCGTAGCAACAAAGCACCACGGGCTTGCCCATGTCCTCATAATGCTGGAGAATCTGAGCAATCCGCGCCGTCCCTACTCTGTCCATGTGCTGGAAGTAGGGCGGCGTGAACCGCTCCCGGTTGTATTCGTTGAACAGATAACCCGGCGGCGCGATCTCCATGATGTTGCCTGCAAGCGTATACCGAAGGGGGAACTTAGGCGCTCCCCGCGTTATCCCAACGACTGTGTAGTTCCCGGTCTTGAGTTCCGGGTTACTGTACCGGCTGGTGTAAATCATGTGCCTCGCTCCTTCCGTACAAGCCCACCAGAATCTTCACACCCTCAGCTATCTTCTCATCGAGATCATAGCCGAGCTGCTTGTAGAATCTGCCGTGGACCATGCACTCATACGCTCTTGTCATCGTGGAGGACTGCTCCTTCGTGATGCCGAGCCTGAAGTCCTTTGCAATCCGCAAAGCCCCTTTGAAGTCGCCGTCTGCAACCAGACGTCTGACTTTATCGGATTTTCGTTCCATCTGTCGTACCTCCTGACCTTTTCGGTAAGATTTTGGGCCTATCTTCATTCTAACCCTTTACCCACCGGAGTCAATCGGTTTTGCATTCGGAGCGAAATATTTTGGCTTCGCAGCTTGATACGAGGCCGGATGTGCCACTCGCGGTTTTTCCGGGGTGACACATCGGTTCACGCTTCGTATCTTACCACAGTGGTAATTGCACTGCAATAGCAACTTTTTTGCAACTTTGCCAAAATTTTAGTCCAACCATCCAAAAATCAGGGCGCTCAACTTGGAAATGCCCGCCTTCTGGTCGCGGAACACGGTTGACAAATCGACGTGTTCTTCATCGGCGATCTGCTGCTGAGTCTTGGGTTCAGGGGCAATGTAGAGGTCGTAAATCGTCCGATACCGACGCATTTCCTCCGCACGCTTGGAATGCTCACAGCGGAACTTGTAGTATTCCAGCATACGGTCGATGTGCTGCACGATGATGCGGGTGTGGGCAGCACTCTCCTGAATGCTCCTCACCACCGGGACCCTCACCCTGCCGTCGCTCTGACTCATCAGCTCCTCCATCAACTCCTCGAAGTCATCATCCTCGGAGAGCTGGCTGGCTTCATACACGGCACTCTTGCTATGCTCTACAAAGCAGTGGTAGTTCTGAAGCAGCAGCTTGGTATTATGCAGGCGCTTGTCCTTGACGGCCTTTCGGTTCCGCTCCGCTTCGTGCTGGAACTTTTCAATGGCTGTTTCCGATGCCACCCGTACGATCTCCTGCATCATTTCCGGGGGAATTGTGACGTTCTTGTCTTCCTGTGCCATGTCTAAACCTCCCATCATGGGCTTCGCCCCCTTCCCCGCCCACGGGGAAAGAGTCTTGCCCGGTTTCTTACAGCGTGTTATACGTTCTGCGCAGGAGCCCCGCTTTGTGGGTGCTCTCCCATGTGAAATTGCCGCCCGTTACATTGCCGAAGTGGCCGTAGGCGGATGTCTGTTCATAGATAGGCAGGCGCAGGTTCAGGGCATCAATGATTCCCAGCGGGGTCAGTTCAAAGCAGCGATCTACTGCATTGCAGAGCTTTTCCTCATCCACATTGGCCCCGAACGTGTCGATGCGCAGGGATACCGGGAGCGCCATGCCGATTGCATAGGCCAACTGGACCTGACACTTGTCGCACAGACCCGATGCCACGACGTTCTTTGCAATATGCCGAGCCATGTATGCTGCACTGCGGTCAACCTTTGTGGGGTCTTTGCCAGAGAATGCCCCGCCGCCGTGGGGAGCATAACCGCCATAGGTGTCCACGATAATCTTCCGCCCGGTCAAGCCGGTGTCTGCCGCAGGGCCACCCTGCACAAAACGCCCGGTAGGATTGATGTACAGGTCGTAGGTGTCGATGTCGAGCCACGGGAGGTGCTGACGGGCTTCCTGCAAAACAGGCGTGATGACATTTTCCACCAGCGGGTGCATCAGCATAGGGAGGCTTCCGTCCGTGTGCTGGGTGGAGATGACGATGGTGTCGATACGCTGGGGCTTCCCATCCCCCTCATATTCCACCGTTACCTGCGTTTTGCCATCCGGCAGGATAAAGGGGATGGTTCCGTCTTTGCGGGTCTGGGCGAGCTTGTAGGCCATCTTGTGTGCAAGCATGATGGGCAGGGGCATCAGCTCCGGGGTTTCGTTGCAGGCGTAGCCGAACATCATGCCCTGATCGCCTGCGCCACCGACCATGTCGCTGGTTCCCATTGCAATATCAGGGGACTGCTTGTGGACGGACACCATGACCTTGCAGGTGTCGGCATCAAAGCCAGATGCCCCGCCGGTGTAGCCGATGTCACGCAGGACCCGCCGGGCAATGCCCTCAATATCCACATCGACCTTGCTCGTGATCTCGCCTGCGATGAACACCGTGTCGGTGGTGCAGCAGGTCTCACAGGCCACCCGGCCCTCCGAGTCCTTCGCCAGCACTGCATCCAGCACCGCATCAGAGATACGGTCGCACACCTTGTCGGGATGACCCTCGGTCACAGACTCAGACGTAAACAGCTTTCTCATGCCTTTTCCTCCTCAGCATTCTTCTTGTCTTCCTGCTCATGGTGACATACAGCAGCAGCCGCCTGCAAGAGTCTCATCAACTCATCCAGACGGACGCTCACCATAACGGGCTTTTCCCCGTGGACAGAGAACGAGACCGTTCCCCGCGTATAGCTGGCAAGCATATTGCATTCTGCCGTACCCATGCTTTCGATGCCAGCCGGTTTGCCATCGACCGCCGCAAAGGTGGTCACGGCTGCGTTCACCGTCATCTGCACCCCGTCAGGGATGCCGGACACCTGTGCAGGGACCTTTACGACGTGGCCCATAAGGGGATTCTTATTTTCTTCCATGTGTTCTCCTTTCTCAGAACGGGATGTCATCATCATCTGGCAGCGGGCGGAAATCATCGTTCGTGGGTTCCGGCGCTGCCTGCGGGGTGGAGCCGCTATCTTTCTTGGACTCGCCGAAGAAGACCTGATCACAGCGAACCTCCGTCCGCTTGCGCTTCACCCCGTTTTTCTCGTAGGTGCGTGTGGTAAGGACACCGCTTGCCTCGATACGCTTTCCCTGCTTGAAATACCGGGCGACAAACTCAGCTTTCTTTTCCCACGCCACGCAGTCGATAAAGTCCGTCTGGTCCTTAACGCCGGGCCGGTCAACCGCAACCGTGAACTCCACCACGGGCTTTCCGTTGGGAGTGGTGCGCAGTTCGGGGTCGCGTGTCAAGCGGCCGCTGATGGCAATAATGTTCATAGGGTAGCTCCTTTCATCATCGTAGTAGTCGAGTTCCAGATAGTTCTTCCCGAATGCCGCCCGGAAGTCTGCGACGCTGGCTTTGTGGGCCATCATGTACTTGATCTGCCAGAACTGCTTCAGGTCATCGGAGGTTTCCCTGCACTGGTGCGCCGCATACCGACCGTTCCGATGGCAGCTCTCGCCGCACAGGCCCACCTTCAGGCCATACTTTTCGGACTTATCCCGAAACGGCCCCGGGTAGACGTGGTGCTCCTCCAGCCAACCGGTCTTTCCGCACAGAAAACAGGTTCCGTACCTCATTCGGCATCACCCTTCCGGGCGTTGGGGTTCTCCACCTCCAGCAGGATGCCACCGCATTCCAGACATTCTACCACGATCTTTTCCGGCTCCTCATGGTCGCCGACCTGAACCGTGCCGAAGCCATTGCAGGCGATTTCCTCTGCCAGATGAGGCTCCAGAATACTGTCATCCACATGGCGGGGGTCTTCTGCGAGGTAGGCAGAGCCGAGGGCGATGATGCCGTCTGCGGTCTCCGCATAGCAGTGGCCTGCGCTCCGGCTCACCGTCATCCGCTCTCCCACAAGGACTTTGAGGATGCCCCACTGGTCCTTGATGCCGCACTTATCGGGGTTGCGCAGGATGTAGCCCTTGTCATCGCTGATGACCGTGTAGTCAACATCCACGATGCCTTCCGGGAGCTGGGGCGGTTCCTGCTCCACAGGGGGCGCAGCATTCTGGCGGCTCTGGGCCGTGTCGAAAAGCGAGGTCTGCCCATCGTCGATGTCCTTCATCACATACTCCATCAGCTCCTCATCCCACACCAGCTTGCGGTTGCCGGAGAGGTTGCCGGTCGTTTTGTCCTTGACCTTGATTTCGGTGCTGATCTCGTGGCTGAAGCTGGGCTTCATCACCTGCACGGTGTCCCCCTCCCGCGTTGCATCGAAGTTCCGTTCCGGAGCCGGGGTCAGTGCCACGCTGATTTTGCAGTTGATGGAGGCGCTGTCGCTCTGGAGCCTGTCCATCTTCTGAAGCAAGCGCTGGAGGGCGCTGTCGAAGTCCATCTTGAAGGCGTTGAAGGTGTCCGCGCTCAGGGACAGCACATACGTTTTGTCGCTCATAGTCTTTCTCCTTTACTGTTCATACGGTATATCTGAGATTTCAACGATAACACGCGGGGTGTCGGAGTAGAACTTCCGAACCAGTGCGTCTACGATCTGGGCATCATCGCGGTAGGCAATGCCGTTCAGGGCATCGCAGATGACTTTGCCGATGTTGTCGAAATCAGGCTTTCGTGTCGGGCGTATCAGGCGGTCGATCATGGCAAGGTGTTTTTTCTGGCTGGCCGACCTCGGAACGGAGAGGAACGCAAAAATCCTCACGCTCAACATGGCGTCATCAGCAAACCGAACCCCGGATTGGATTCTGTACTCGGTCTTTACGAGGTTTTCGTACAGAACCGTGTTTTCCGGGGTTCTGGCTGTCACATGGCCGCATACGGTTGAGAATTTCGGGCGTTCCTTACCTCGCGGCTCCCCGTAGATGCAGAATTGCGTCCTCATTTCCCTGCCGCCTGCTTCGGCTTGTCGTTCGGAGTGTACTCCAGATAGTATTCGTAGCTTTTCTTGCCCGGACGGAGCTGTTTGCCCTGCCGGACGGTGTAGTCGTTCTTTACGAGGATGGCAGCTACCGTCAGCCGGTCCTCAACGCTTGCGATGATAACTTTATCCATCGTTTCCCTCCAAAAAGTTCTTCATCTCGTCAAATCTGCGGGCCGCTTCTGCCTTTCTCCACGACCGACCTGTGAACTGCATCGGGTAGCACATTTCAAAGATACGGTCATAGATGCGGGTGTAGCGGATGTCCGCAGATTCTTTCATTTCGGTCATGCTCAGGTTCGTGGTGAGGATGATGGGGAGTTTGGCTCTGTACCGGCTGTCCACAATGTCGTAGACCTTTTCCAGCGCAAAGTCTGTACTGCGTTCAGCGCCGAGATCATCAATGATGAGCAGCTTTGCCCTGTTCAGCCGGGCAATCAGGGTGCTGTCATCCTCACTGAATCCCTGCATGGTTTCCAGCAGCTTCACAAACGAGGTCATCACCACCGGGACCCGCAGGCTCAGGAGATGGTTTGCAATGCAGGCCGCTGCGAATGTCTTCCCGGTCCCGACCCCGCCGTAGAACAAAAGCCCCTGATTCTTTGCCAGCATTTCATCGAAGTGCTTCGCATACCGCAGGCAGAGCTTCAGGTTGTAGGCGTTATCCTTAGTCTGCTGGAATCCGTCAAAGCTGATGTCCCGCAGGCGTTCGTCCATGAGGCTTTGCCGCTGAAGCGTTTGCGCTGCCCGCATTTCCCGGTCCTGCATGAGCATCTGCTCTTCCTGCTTCCGCCGTTCTGCCCGGCAACGGCAGGACACCGGCATTTTGACCCGGACTTTCTTTTTAGGGTCGAACGGAACGGCTTTCAGGTCGGGCATATTGACTTCTACCTGCCGACGGGTGTGGCAGTTCCCGCAGACGAGGAACCCTTCATCGTCGTAGTAATCACCGTTCTCCGGCTGATTTGCCGCCTGCGCCTGACGAACAGCACCTTGCAGCAGGCCGTCAAATTCACCCATTCTGCTCACCCCACTCTCTGAACGGATTATCCTTAGCCGGTGCTGCCTCGCTAACGCTTTGCTGAAGCAGGCCCGGTTTCTTTTCTTTGACCCGGTCTACGACCCAGCAGAGGATGGCGCGGTAGTCGTCCTTGTAGGTCTTTCCCCGTGCGCCCTTGTAGTTGTCAAGCTCCACAATGCAGGCATCCGCAAAGGCTTTGCCGTACAGTTTCACGAGCCTGTCGTAGTTTGCTTCGCTCATCTTCACGAACTCCGCATAGGATTTTTTATCGGGTTTCGGCTTTGCAGGCGGCTTGACTTCTGGTTCCACAGGAGGTTCCATCTGTTCCGGCTCCGGGGTCTTCGGTGTAGGCTTTGCGGCCTCTCGCTCTATCTGACGGGCTTTCCGCTTTCGTTCAGCATCCAGCCTGCGGTTTTTCTGGAGCTTATACCACTGTTCCTGCCATGTGTCCCAGTCATGGATGTAAAAGCCATCGGCCACCACATCAATCCAGCCGGTGTCCACAAGGGCTTGCACCACTTTGCCCATGTCGAGCTGGCAGTCCTCGCCGCAGCCGTACAGGTATCGGCTCAGGACTTCGAGGTCTGCATCCTTGACCAGCCCGGTCTCATCGGCGTTCTTCATGCCCCAGAACCACAGGAAGTTCAGGATGCCGAGGGCTTCAAACTTGGAACACCCGATGGCACGGTATAATCTACGGAGCTTCGTACCGTCCACCTCCTGATGTACGCTTATCCACGGCATCCCCTCACCTTCCTTTTCCGCCGGTGGCTTTATTCTTCAGCCGCACCGTCATTTTTGGTGCCTTCCTCAGCTTCCAACTCCGCCTTGTGGGCCGTGCAGATCTCGACCAGCCGCTCGACCACCTTGTTGTAGGTGGACATCTTCATGCCAGTCGTAGAGGTCAGCCCCATCTCCTCGATGATGGACTTAACCACGGCGTTGCCTTTGTCCTTGCCGAAGTTTGCCTGCGCCGCCTTGAAAAGCTGCTGGCGCTGCTCCTGCGAGATGACCGGGTCTTCTTCCTCGGCCGGCTGTTCTTCCGGCTTCTGGTCATCCAGCTCCTTGTAATCCACCGGGATAGCACCAGATGCAATCATCTCATCCTCGGAGTACACACCCTCATAGTCCTTCGGGAAAGCGTCCCTCACGCACTGGCTGACAGCGACCTTGTTGATCATGGTGGCAGGCTTGGAGTTCCAGTTTGCCTTCCCCTTGTTGTACTCGGCAAAGGCAACTTCCTTGAATGCAGTGCGTTCCTTGCCGTTCCGCATGAAGGTAACGCGGCACCAGCCGCCAACCAGAGTTTCACCCGGATAGAGGCAGCATCCCTCTTTCTGGATAATCTCGTTCCCACGCTGTACCGTGATGCCGTCGTTCTTGAACAGGTAGTCCGGGTGGTCAAATGCTCTGCGGAGGTAGGCATCCTTGCCAACGACCATCTGCGCCGGGTCATCCTTGCTGTACTTGATGAGGTACACCTCACCCTGAACCAGCGGGTTGAGCTTCTGTTGGCGGCAGGTATTCATAAAGAACACGAGTTCCTGATTGCTTACCAGTTCTGCCCTGCCGCGAACGAGGTACTTCTTCACGAAATCCAAATCCAGCTCAACGTGCGTGCCAAGAACATCGTAGCTGACAACGAGAGCGTTGCTCTCAGCTTTGCTCATAGCAGTAGACATATTCTTTTACCCCCTGAAGCTCATTTTTGCGACCTGACGGTAGGTGATTCCGGGAATTTCGATCTGGCCCTTCGAGGCACGGATGAGGCGCATAACAGCGGCCTGATCGACCGGGCGGAGCTCAATGCCCGCCACTGCCAGCGGGACCGCCTTGGGGTCGATCTCGACGATTTCCCAGTCTTTCGAGGTGCTGACGCCGGAGACCTTCGGGGTGGCTGCGGCAGGCACTACCGCATAGCTTGCAGCATCATCCATGATGGCGGCTTCCTCAAAGGCGGCCTCCGCTCCATCTGCGTCACCGGCGGCTTCCAGCGTAGCCGCTTCCTGAATCTTGCGCTCCCGTTCAGCTTCCGCTGCCCGTCGAGCAGCTTCTTCAGCTTCCCAGCGCTTACGCTCCTGCTCTGCAATGTAGGCGCTCATCACCTGCTTGACCGTCTTCTCGGCGTTGCGCAACGGGGTCAGCATGGCCTTTTCCCGGTCGCAAACCGCTTTGTGGGCCTGATAGGCGCTGTCTTTCATGGGCTTGAAGAACGTCGTTACCTGCGACGCCTTTTTCTTCAGCATCTTGCCGAACTCACCGGCAAAGGCGTAATCCTCATCGGTCTGGATAACCAGCGACTCCGCCTGAAACTCGATGTCGGTCACATCGCGGGAGAGCTGCTGCTCATCAACGATTTCGGCCTGCGGAACGGTTGCCACCATAGTTTCTTTTTCCATCTGTCGAACCTCCTAAAAATCACTCGTTCATGTAGTTCTTAATTGTCATCAATGACGAGAACACCGACCAGCACTTCCCGCTCCGGGGAAAGCGCACTTCCTGATAGCCCTTCTTGGACAGGTGGAGAATCAGCCGGTCATCGACCTTGATGTCGTGGCTCTCCCATGCCCTGTCATAGGCTTCAAGCTGCACAGCGCAGAGCTTGCTGTTCACCTGTGCCGATGTCTTGTAGTCCACCAGCGTCACCCTGCCGTCGATGATGCACAGCAGATCGACCGTGCCTGCATACCGCAGGATTTTGTGGTAGACCTTGGTTTCGGTCGCCAGAACTTCCGGCTTGCGGCTATCCCACCACTCCCGGAAGCCGGCAAAATACCCGGCATACACCGGCGGAATGTCCTCAATGCCGAACTTGGCGTAGTTCTCCACCGCATTGTGGATGGCCGTGCCGCGCTTTGCGGCCTTGTTCAGAACCTCCGGGTCCACCGTGCTGTAGAAGTCACTGGACAGCGGCTTCATCAGGGTGGTCACGCTGGGTACTTCCAGCCCGTTCAGGTAGTAGAGATGCCGTTCTTCCTCAAATGTCAATTCCGGGAACTGCGGAATTTCGGGCTTCACGCATTCGTTGCTCACGTTGCTTTTCTCCCTTCAGGTTGATTGCCAACCGCATATAGTAGTCGGTCAGCTCGGTTTCGTACAGAAGCGGAAGGTAGCTCTCCGGCTGCTCTGCCAGCTCACATTTGCGCCGGGCATACCAGAGAACGCTGGTGGCTACCACATCCGGGATTTTGAATCCCAGCGATGTTTCCGCCGCCTGCCGTGCTTCTGCCAGCTTATCGGCACTCATGCCTTTTCCGCGAGTCTGCGGTGGATTTCCTGAAGCAGATCATCGGTTGGAATCTTGCTCAAGTCCAGACCGGCCTCAGAGTCCTCAAAGAGGATAGAGGGGGCCTTCAAAGCGGGGCGGATGCCGCTCGAGCTGGAGCAGCCGTTGAGGTTCCAGTCGCCATTGGAGTCGACGTACAGGGCGAGATCACCGTCCGACTTGCTGGGACCGCTCCAACCGGTCGCCAGCCAGCACCACCGCTCCGCATTGGGGATGATGTCAGCGTACTCGCGAGCTTCATCCAGCGTGAGCGGCGCAGCCTTCACCGACAACTTCCCATAGCAGCCGGAACCGTCCAGCGTGGTCAGGTCGATCTCGCGGGGGATGAGCTTGGCGTTGTCGAGACCCCTCTTGCCCATGTCCTCCAACCACTTGTCCACGGCCTTCTTCAGGTCGCTCTCTGCGTAGTTGTTGGAGCTGCCAAATTCAGAAGCACCAACCGATTCCAGCGCCAGCAGGAACAGGCTGTCCGGCAGGCTACCACGACGCTCAACATCCAGCACCACAAATCTGGTTCCGGCCAGCGTAACGATGTCACCCGGCTCGTGCAATACTGCGTACTTTTTCATGTTTCGTTCCATCCTTTCTTACCGGCGATGCAAACACGCCGATATTCAATCCGCCGATTTTCTTCATGGCTTCGTCGAGTTCTCTTGCGGTTGTGATGCCATATTCTTCTGCCAGCAGCTTCTTCAGCGTTTGGATGTCAGCCATCGTCTGCGCCTCCATTCAGGAGCTTGGAGCCAATGAGCTTCAGTTCCCGCGCCGCCCGAATCAGTCCGTCGAGGTAGTCGAGGATTTCGGTCAGGTCTGCCCACTCATCCTTGGAGATGATGCCATCTGCCGTGATGTCGATGAGCTTTTCTTTGACCTGCTCGATGTCACCCTGCCGGAGCTGCTTCAGCAGCTTCATGGTCGTACGCTCTACCGAGGCAATTTCAGGGGACGGCATTTCGAGGCTCTTTCCGATAAGGCACTCCGACGAGCAATACCACGCCATCAGCTCCGGTGCATTGTAGATGTCTGCCATCAGCACCGCCTTATCCACCGGGATGACCTTCGTATTGCCCAGCTCGTAATCCGCAAGGCTCGAAACCGAGATTCCGAGCAGTTCCGCAGCGCCTTCACGGCTACCGAGCTTATCGTTGTGCTTTGCGGCCTCTTTCCTACACCGGAAGCACTGGTTTTCACAGGCTTTTGCGGCATCGCGTCCCATTTTCTTTGCCCCCTTGATGCGTTATACTTTAGACATCAGCAAACCGCCATGCGTATACTTACCCTTTCGGTAAGTTGTCGTCGAAAAAAATAGCGTTGACCTGATCGCTGGTCAGGTCAAGCGCTTTGGCGACAGTGCTCATTTCCTCATTGGAGAACTCGACTTCTCCGCGCTCCTTCTTGGAGTAGGTAACAAGCGATTTGCCGATCAATTCGGCCATGTTCTTCTGGGTCTTTCCCTTCTCGACCCGGATGCCCTTGAGCTTGGAGCTATTCATCCGCTCACCCCCTTTCCGTGTCTTCATTATAGCTTACCGATATGGTATATGTCAATCTTAAAATGATAATTTTGGTAAGTTTTGTTTACTCTTTGACAAGTATGTTATAAACTTGGTAAGTAAGCTACATTGGGAGGTATCACTATGTACAGCAAAGCCATGTTCGCCAAACAGTTCAAAGAACTCATCGACAAGCGCGGCCTCACGCAGCGTGCTGTCGCAGAACGTATCAACACGACGGAGACTACCATCTCACGTTATGTTTCCGGCGATAGAACGCCGAACATCGAGACCGCTGTGGAGCTGGCCTCTGTGCTGGGCGTGACGCTGGACGTTTTGGTCGGTGCCGATCTGCCCGCCGCAAGCCGTACGCCGCCCGATGTCAACATCTTAGTCGCCTGCTACGAGAAGGCGTCCATCGCAGACCGGCAGGTTTTGTGGTCGCTGCTCGACCGCTATATGACCCCGGAGCAGCGGGTCATCATCACCTCCATGCAACGTGAGGAAAAAGCCGACGTAGGCTGATACGGGTTGACTTTTCGAGGAGGTGAAAATCATGACGAAGCAACGTACCGGGGACGAACTTATCGTCTTTGATAATATGCCCATCGGTAAATCCTTGAGCGACTACTGGCGCTGGAACGCCTCAGACCTGCTCAACAACACCCTGCGAGGCTCCTACTGCGAGTTCATTGTATCCGCCGCGCTGGGTGTTGATCTGAGTGGGACCAACGATGACTGGACTCCCTACGACATCTCTTTCCCCTACAACTGGGTATGTAATGGCGAGTCCCGCGATAAAGTGCGCATCGAGGTCAAGAGTTGCGCATATCTTCAGGCATGGCGGCAGGGCGATGGAAGACTGTCCAGCATCCAGTTCAGCATCCGGCCAACGAGAGCTTGGGACTCCATCAGCGGCTATGCCGAGGAGGTTAAGCGGCAATCTGACGTGTATGTGTTCTGCCTCTATACGGAGACCGTGCGCGAGCGTGCCGACCCGCTGATACTGGATGGATGGGATTTCTACATCGTACCGACTCATATTCTGGACGAGCAGTGCGGCCCTCAGAAGACCATCTCTCTCACTATGCTGCAAAAGCTGGACCCATACCTTGTAGACTATGGCAGCATCCGTGATGCCGTTGTCGATTCCTTGAATGTGTACCCCCCCCCCCGACATTTTGCATAGTTTCTATCATTCCTTTTTGTGCATAACAGAAAAGCAGCCCCGCACTACGCACGGAGCTGCTTTTTCTTCAGCTATCATTATCTTCTGGAGGTTCCGCAATGGGCTATGTGGTGAAGAAGGCGGCACAACGCTTTGAGGAAAAGAAAGCCGCCATATACGTTCGAGTCTCAACGCAGTATCAGGTTGACCGGGCCAGTCTTCCCGTCCAGCGAGAAGAACTCATCAACTATGCAAAATATGCCCTCGGCATCTCGGACTATGTGATTTTCGAGGATGCAGGCTACTCTGCCAAAAATACCGACCGTCCAGACTATCAGCAGATGATGGCCCGAATGAGGACCGGCGAGTTCTCTCACCTGCTGGTCTGGAAAATCGACCGTATCAGCCGTAACCTTCTGGATTTTTCCGTCATGTACGCCGAGCTGAAAGAGCTTGGCGTGGTCTTCGTGTCGAAGAACGAACAATTCGATACCAGCTCCGCGATGGGCGAAGCCATGCTCAAAATCATCCTGATCTTTGCGGAACTGGAGCGCAAAACGACCTCTGAGCGAGTCAGCGCCGTCTTCGTGTCCCGCGCCAATGATGGCATCTGGAACGGCGGCAAGGTTCCCTACGGGTACTCCTACGACAAAGAGAGCAAGACCTTCTCCATCGCCGAGGACGAGGCCAAAATCGTCCGTCTGATCTACTCCCTGTACGAGTCCGAAAAGTCCATTGTCCGGGTTGCTCGGATTATGAATGAGCGTGGCCTGAAATCCCGCGCTGGAAGCGACTGGAGTCCGACCACCGTCCACACGATTCTTTCCAGTCCATTCTACTCTGGAACGTATCGGTACAATTACCGCGACGAGTCCAACACAAAGCGTTTCCGCGAAAAGGGCAAGGACGAATGGGTATTGGTCGAGAACCACCACCCGGCCATTGTGTCCCCTGAACGACAGGCTGCTGTCGGTGTCATTCTGGAAAGCAAGCGCTACAACAAGAATGCCACCTATCAGCGGAAAAACGTCCACGTCTTCGCCGGGCTGCTCACCTGCGGCTGCTGCGGTTCCACGATGGCTGCAACCACCGATAAAGTCCGGGCAGACGGCTGGAGACCGTCTATGTACATCTGCTCCCGGCGACGCAAATCCGAGGACTGCACCAACAAGTACGTCTCCGATGTGACCCTCGGCCCATTCGTACTGAACTTCTTCGCCAACCTGATAAAAGCATCCAACTCCTTCGGCAGAACGACATCCATCGAAACATTGGAGAAGAAGCTGCTGCGTGGCGAAGCGCTTTCCCGCGTTGACCACATCGAGCGTCCGGGCCTCGAAGAACTATACAACCACCTGCGCAGCGGCTTTGATGAGAAGCGCTTTGAATCTCCTACCATCGCGGCCACGGAGTCCAGTGCAGACTTGAGCGAACGCGATCTGCTGCTCTCCGAGAAGCGCCGGCTTGAGCGCGCCCTCAACCGTCTGAAGACCATCTATCTCTACGGAGATGACGAGATGGCAAGCAAAGACTTCAACATCGAGCGTGAGCGCATCACAAAAGCCCTCAGCGAGGTAGACTCCCGCATCAACGAGCTGGACATTGCTAATGCCTTCGACCTGTCGCTTTCCGATGAGGCATTCATGCAGAAGGCCAGCCAGTTCATCCTGACCCAGCAGCTCTTGGACAAGCGCTATGTGAACTATGAGCGTTTCATCCGCAAGATCGACCCCAAAATCGTCAAGAATTTCCTCAACGAAACGGTCTCAAACTTTTGTATAAAAGATGGCCTTACCACCTCAATTTTGCTCAAAAACGGCATTGAACTACGATTTTCGTACAAAACCGCCGAATAAGAAAAAAGTCCAGAAACCCGCATGGCTTCTGGACTTTTTCATTACTTTTTATCTTCCGGGTCGTTCCCGCCTCGTATAAACATCGCATCGCCGAAACTGAAGAAGCGATAGCGTTCCTCCACAGCTACTTTATAGGCAGCCATGGTCTTTTCGTAGCCGTACAAGGCCGATACCAGCATGATAAGGGTGCTTTCCGGCAGATGGAAGTTCGTGATAAGGCCATCGATGCAGTTGAACTTCACGCCCGGGTACAGAAAAATGGAGGTGTTGCCGCTGCAGGCGCGGATCTCGCCGTACTTTGCGGCAACAGCTTCCAGCGTGCGGCAGCTGGTGGTGCCCACGGCGATCACACGATGACCGGCGGCTTTGGTGTCACGAATCATCTGCGCGGTCTTTTCATCGATGCAGTACCATTCGCTGTGCATTTTGTGATCCGCGATCTCATCCTCCTGCACAGGGCGGAAGGTGCCCAGACCCACATGCAGGGTCACTTCAGCAATGTTCACGCCCTTGGCACGGATGGTATCCATCAGCTCCGGCGTGAAATGAAGGCCGGCCGTAGGGGCTGCAGCACTGCCAAGCTCCTTTGCGTAAACAGTCTGATACTGGCTCTGATCCTCCAGCTGCTTTGTGATGTAGGGCGGCAGAGGCATTTTGCCAAATTCGTCCAGCTTTTCATAAAGCGTCTCAGTATCGTAATAAAATGTAACGTACTTGTTGCCATCTTCCATGGTCTCATCCACCACAGCAGTCAGGGAGCCATCGCCAAAGCTCACTTTGGTGCCGGGCTGCATCCGCTTGCCGGGCTTTGCCAGACATTCCCACTGGTCACCTTTGACCTGACGCAACAAAAGCAGCTCACACACAGCACCGGTGGGCTGCTTGACGCCCACGATGCGGGCAGGCAGAACCTTGGAATTGTTTACCACCAGCAGGTCGCCCGGCTCTAAAAATTCCGGCAGATCGTGGAAGATCTTGTGCTGGATGCTGTCGTCTTTCTGGCTCAGCACCATCAGCCGTGCAGAATCTCTGGGGTCAGCCGGCTCCTGTGCAATGAGCTCTTTGGGTAAATCATACCAAAAATCTTTTTTTAACATAGCGTGCAATTTGCCTTTCCGATGATTGACACGGACACCGTATCAATGATATCATAAAATCTATATAAACAGTATCTATTATATTGCATTGCTGTCCGGTTTGCAAGCCGTGAATCTATGTAATAGAAATATTTATTGATTGAGTTCGCTTTCACGAAAGGAAAGGTGCTGGAAATGGAAAAACAGTATAAAGTGGGTATCGTAGGTGCGACTGGTATGGTCGGTCAGCGTTTTGTGACGCTGCTGGAAAATCACCCCTGGTTCAAACTGACTGTTCTGGCCGCATCCGGCCGCAGCGCCGGCAAGACCTATGAGGAAGCTGTCGGTCCCCGCTGGGCCATGACTGTCCCCATGCCGGAGAGTGTGAAGAAGATGATGGTTCTGGACGCTTCCAAAGTAGAGGAAGTTGCTTCGCAGGTGGATTTCATCTTCTGTGCAGTCAATATGCCCAAGGACGAGATCAAGGCTCTGGAAGAGGCTTATGCCAAGGCTGAATGCCCGGTGGTGTCCAACAACAGTGCAAACCGCTTCACCCCGGACGTGCCCATGGTGGTGCCCGAGATCAACGCCGACCACATCGAGATCATCCCCGCACAGCGCAAGCGTCTGGGCACCAAGCGCGGCTTTATTGCCGTCAAGTCCAACTGCAGCCTGCAGAGCTATGTTCCCGCACTGCACCCGCTGATGAAAGACTTCGGCGTCAGCAAGGCACTGGTGTGCACCTATCAGGCCATTTCTGGTGCAGGCAAGACCTTTGACCGTATGCCGGAGATCGTGGACAATGTGATCCCCTACATTGGCGGCGAGGAAGAAAAGAGTGAGCGCGAGCCGCTGAAGCTGTGGGGCCACATTGAGGGCGACCACATCGTCAACGCCGAGAAGCCCACCATCACTGCACAGTGCTTCCGCGTGCCTGTTTCGGATGGTCACACGGCTGCCGTGTTCGTGAGCTTTGATAAGAAGCCCACCAAGGAGCAGATTCTGGAGGCATGGGCAAACTTCCGCGGCCCCGCACAGGAGCTGGATCTGCCCAGCGCACCCAAGCAGTTCCTGCATTACTTCACCGAGCCGGATCGCCCGCAGCCCAAGCTGGACCGCAACACCGAGAACGGCATGGCTGTGTGCATCGGCCGTCTGCGTGAGGACACCCTGTTTGATTACAAGTTCGCCTGCATGAGCCACAATACTCTGCGCGGTGCCGCCGGCGGCGGTGTTCTGCTGGCCGAGCTGCTGGCCGCAAAGGGCTACTTTGACTGAGTATATTTTGCGTGCAAACGCATCAAAAGGAGTTTTTAGTCTATGAAGAATCCTGTCTTTACCGGCGCGGGTGTTGCCATTATCACCCCGATGTACGAGGACGGAAGCATCAATTTTGACGAGCTGGGCCGCATTGTTGAGGACCAGATCGCCCACGGTACCGACGCTATCGTGATCTGCGGTACCACCGGCGAGTGCTCCACCATGACCGACGAGGAACAGCTTGCTACTATCAAGTATACCGTGGACGTTGTAAACCATCGTGTGCCCGTCATTGCCGGTGCCGGCTCCAACGATACCGACCACGGCTGCGCACTGGCCGCAAAGTCTGCCGAATGCGGCGCAGACGCTCTGCTGATGGTAACACCCTACTACAACAAGACCTCTCAGGCTGGTCTGGTGGCTCACTTCACCGCCATGGCTGAGGCTGGCGGCATCCCGGTGATCGTGTACAATGTGCCCTCCCGCACCGGATTGAATATTGCACCCGAAACTGCACTGGAGCTGAGCAAGCACCCGCTGATCAACGGCATCAAAGAAGCTTCCGGCAACATTTCTCAGGTTGCAAAGATCGCCCAGCTGTGCGGAGACGAACTGAACATCTATTCCGGTAATGATGATCAGGTGGTTCCCCTGCTCTCTCTGGGCGGCAAGGGCGTCATCAGTGTTGTCTCTAATGTCAAGCCTGAGCTGGTGCACAACTGCTGCAAGGCTTTCTTTGACGGCGATACCGCCAAGGCACGTCAGCTGCAGTTGGAAATGCTGCCGCTGGCTGATGCGCTGTTCTGTGAAGTGAATCCCATCCCGGTGAAGTATGCTATGAACGTGCTGGGCTGGGAGGCCGGCGAGTGCCGTCTGCCTCTGGTGGAGCCCAGTGACGCTCACAAGGAGCAGATTGAAAAGGCTCTGCGTGCAGAGGGTCTTATTAAGGAATAAGTTTTTTGGCTGCAAAATGCCCGGCGGAGCGCTCTGTCCGGGCATTTTGCGATATGCCGATATGCAAAGCGGGCAGGAAAGGATAAAAAATATGACAGATATTGTGATTCAGGGCATTGGCGGCCGTATGGGCCATGTGCTGTGTGATATGATCGCACAGCGTGAGGACTGCCGCGTGATCGCCGGCATCGACCTGAAGGACGGCGATCAGAACGGCATCCCCGTGTACGACAGTCTGGAAAAGCTGGACGGCAAGGGCGATGTGGTCATCGATTTCAGCTCCCCTGCGGCCGTAGAAAAGGCTCTGCCCTACTGCGAGGCCCACAAGCTGCCCATTGTGGTATGCACTACCGGCCTTTCGGAAGAGCTGCAGCTCAAGGTGGTGCAGTTGTCCCGCACCGTTCCGGTGTTCAAAAGCGCGAACATGTCCATGGGCATCAATGTGCTGTCTGAGCTGTGCAAGCGCGCTTCGGCGATTCTGGGCGCGAATTACGACATTGAGATCGTGGAACAGCACCACCACAACAAGCTGGATGCTCCCAGCGGCACTGCACTGATGCTGGCTGATGCCATCAACGAGCAGAATAATGGCGAATATCACTATGTGTATGATCGTTCCTCCGTCCGTCAGAAGCGCGACCCGAAAGAGATCGGTATCAGCTCTGTGCGCGGTGGCAGCATCGTGGGTGATCACGAAGTGCTGTTCTGCGGTCCGGATGAAGTGATCACTCTCAAGCACACCGCTTATTCCCGCAATATTTTTGCAAACGGCGCGGTAAATGCTGCTGTTTACCTTGCAAAAAAGGAGCCAGGCCTGTACAATATGGGTGATATGATCGCTGCGCTGTAAACAACGATCCACCCAGATGAAAGGATGTGGCCCTGAATGAGCAAGCTTCCCGCTCAGCATTATCGGCGGCGGCCTCCTACAAGGCGGCGTATGAGGAAACATGCGTTTCAAATGGTGATCTCTGTTCTGTCCATGTTTCTGCTCTGCATTTTCTTCCTTGCATGGACATTTCCGCGGGATCTGCTTCCGTCTGCCGGTTCTGTGGCAGCTATTCCAGAGCCGCCTTCCAGTCCGGCTGCAGCATCGCCAGCGGCAGAACCAGAGCCTCAGCCAGTCGTGCAGACGGTACGCTTTTCTGCAACCGGCGATAATCTGATCCACTCCCCTATTTACAAGCAGGCAAAGCGCCGGGCTGCCGGAACAGAAGGCTACAGCTTTGATTACTGCTATGAGCACATCGCTCCCTTCTACGCGCAGCAGGACGTGAACTGGATCAATCAGGAAACGCTCTGTACGGACGAGCTGGAGCCATCCACCTACCCGTGTTTTTCCACTCCGGGCGATTGCGCACGGGCGCTTTATCGGGCTGGTGTACGGGTGTTCAGCCTTTCCAACAATCATACTTACGATAAAGGCGCTTCCGGCATTGCTGCTACGCTGCGGTTCTGGGACAGTATGCCGGAGGACGTTGTAACGACCGGTTTGTGGAAGGGAGAAAGCGACTACGGCCGCATCCCGATGCAGACGGTCAACGGTGTGACCATTGCATACCTCTCCTATACAGAGCATACGAACGGTATTCCACAGAGCAAAGCCATGACGGCCAACATCATCTACACCAGTCAGACGGATGTGATCGAACAACAGGTCCGGTCAGCGCACCAGCTGGCAGATTTTGTAGTGGTGGGTGTACACTGGGGCGTGGAAAACAGTCATACCGTTGTGGATGCGCAGCGTGCATTGGCACAAAGCCTTGCGGATTGGGGCGCGGATCTGATCGTAGGTACGCATCCGCATGTATTGCAGAACGCTCAATGGCTGACTGCGGCAGATGGCAGAAAGGTATTCACCGCCTATTCTCTGGGAAATTTTATCAGCACACAGGCAAAGCCGGATCAGCTGGTGGGCGCACTCCTTACCGTGAAGCTTGAGAAAACAACAGAACCCGATGGCTCTGTTCGGTGCGCGGTACTGGACCCCAGACTTTGGCCGACTGTAACGCATTACGACGCAGGCAAATCCAATGTGCGCACCTATCTGCTTCAGGACTACACTGCTGCGCTTGCTCAAGCGCACGGTGTGCGGAATGACTACCCGGATTTCAGTCTGGAGTGGATCCGGACGGTTACCCAGAAAAACATAGACCCGGAATTTTTGCAGCTTACCTGAGTGAATTTTACGTTGTTGAAGCCCGCTTTTCGGGCAGAACGGAGGTTCTTTATGTACGGAGTATCGAAGATCAACATTGAGACCAGCCTGATGATGATCAGTGTGCAGGACGTGGAGTTCAAGGGCAACAGTCTGGCACGGTATTTGCAGATTTTTGCGGATAACGGCGTGGTCGTAGATATGATCAGCCAGAGTGCACCCCATGGTACTACCATTGATTTCAGCTTTACCGCTTCCAGCAGTGATCTTCCGCTGGTGATGAAGGCCATTTCCGTTGCAAATCTGGACAAGGATGCCAAGGCTTCCCCGCTGATCAGCGTGGGCTACTCCAAGCTGAATCTGTTTGGAGAGGAAATGGTCGCCAGCTGCGGCGTGGCCGCCCGTGCCCTGAATGCTCTTGCAATGGCGGGCATTGAGGTCCTGCTCATTACCACCAGTGATCTGGATATTTCCCTGCTGGTCCATGCAGAAAACGAGGATGCCGCTTATGAGGCCCTAAAGAAGGCTTATGAGCTGTAAGCTGTTTTCTTGATACAGTAAACATGAAAAAGGCGCAGATGAGTCAACAAACTCACCTGCGCCTTTTGTTCTGTGAAAGAATCAGCCTGCACCGTTTTATCGGTGTGCAGACTGATTCTTTCAGGGTGTTTTCATTACAGGGTGACCTTATGATAGATTTTTTTGCCCTTTTTGATCACAATGCCCTTTGCCAGCTGTTCAGCAGTAAAGCTGACAGTAGGAGCTGCGGCTTTCTCACCGTCCACCAGCACACCGCCCTGCACCACCAGACGGCGTGCCTCGCCGTTGGATGCAGCCAGACCAGCCTTGACCATCAGGGTCAGGATACCGATGGAGCCATCGGTCAGGTCGGCCTCGGTCAGCTGAGTGGAAGGCATGTGCTCGGTATCCATGGCGTTGCCGCTGAACAGAGCGCGGGCTGCGTTCTGAGCCTTTTCGGCTTCTTCCTTGCCATGAACCATGCTGGTCAGCTCGTAAGCCAGAATTTCCTTGGCCTCGTTCAGGCGCTGATCCTTCCAGGTGCTCATCTCATCGATCTGCTCCAGCGGCAGGAAGGTGAGCATCCGGATGCACTTCATCACGTCGGCGTCGCCCACATTGCGCCAGTACTGGTAGAACTCGAAGGGGCTGGTCTTATTGGGGTCCAGCCAGACTGCATTGCCGGCGGTCTTGCCCATTTTCTTGCCCTGAGAATCGGTCAGCAGGGTGATCGTCATGGCATAAGCGTCTTTGCCCAGCTTACGACGGATCAGCTCTGTACCGCCCAGCATGTTGCTCCACTGGTCATCGCCGCCGAACTGCATGTTGCAGCCGTAGTGCTGGAACATATAGTAGAAGTCGTAGCTCTGCATGATCATGTAGTTGAACTCGAGGAAGGACAGGCCCTTCTCCATGCGCTGCTCATAGCACTTGGCGCGCAGCATGTTATTCACAGAGAAGCAGGCACCCACGTCACGCAGCAGCTCAACATAATTCAGGTTCAGCAGCCAGTCGGCATTGTTCAGCATCAGGGCCTTGCCATCGGAAAAATCGATGAACTTTTCCATCTGCCTTTTAAAGCAGGCCGCATTGTGAGCGATGTCTTCCTTGGTGAGCATCTTGCGCATGTCGGTACGGCCGGAAGGATCACCAATCATGGTAGTGCCGCCGCCGATCAGCGCAATGGGCTTGTTGCCTGCCATCTGCAGGCGCTTCATCAGGGTCAGGGCCATGAAATGGCCAGCGGTCAGGCTGTCGGCAGTGCAGTCAAAACCGATATAGAAGGTTGCTTTGCCGTTGTTGATCAGGTCGATAATCTCATCATCGGTGATCTGAGCCACCAGCCCGCGAGCCTTGAGTTCTTCGTACAGAGTCATAATCATTTCCTCCTGTTGTATGGGCAGAGGGAAAATAAAACGCCCTCTGCCAAAAATAAATTTGGCAGAGGGCGAGAAAAATCGCGGTACCACCTCTGTTTGCCGTTCCCTCACAGAAACGACCTCACGAGTGCACACCCCAGAGTAGAGTGACACTCCTGCGTTTGTAACGCTCGCACGCGGCACAGCCTACTAGCCTTGTAAAGGCATTCGACCTGCAGCTCCGGGAGGTATTTCCCCTGCTGCTCTGCAGCCCCTTGCACCAACCGGGACTTCTCTGGGCAGAGCGCTTCAAGGTACTTGTTCCCTTCAACACCATTAACAATAGCTACTCTATCACAATACCGGATACTTGTCAACCCCTGTTTCCAGCAGCAGCTGAAACAGGCTTACTGCGCTCCGAGACCCAGCATTTCCCGGGCATTTGCACGGGAAATATCGGTCACATGGTCACCGGAGATCAAGCGGGCCAGCGCTTCCACACGGCCTTCCTCATCCAGCGGGTGAATTTCGGTATAGGTGCGGTCATTGGCCACATTTTTCTGGATCAGCAGATGGCAGTCGGCCAGTGCAGCGATCTGGGCTGTATGGGTGATGCACAAGATCTGGTGGCCCTGCGCACTCTGACGCAGAACTTCGCCGATGCGCCCGGCAGCCTTGCCGGAAACACCGCTGTCAATCTCATCATAAATCACCGTAGGCACAGCATCTTTATCTGCCATTGCGTTCTTGATGGCCAGCGTAATACGGCTCAGCTCGCCGCCAGACGCAATTTTTGCAAGGGGTTTGGGCGCCTCACCGGGGTTTGTGGAAATGTAGAACTCGATGCTGTCCTGTCCATGGCTGGCCAACGGGCCGCGGGTGTGCCGCAATGTCATGCGTACACCCGGCATATTCAAAAAATCCAGCGTGCCGGAAATGCGTTTGTTTAGTGCTTCAAAAGCGTTCAGCCGTGTCTGAGTCAAGGCCTCTGCCTTTTCACGAGCCAGCGCATAAAGACGCCGCTTTTCTGCCTGCAGATGGTCGTGCCGTTCCTGAGAGGACTGGATGCGTTCCAGTTCCTCCCTTGCATTCTGTCCGAATTCGATCACATCTTCTACCGTATCACCATATTTACGCTTAAGCTTATAGATGAGATCCAGCCGCTGCTCGATCTCATCCAGCTCAGCGTCATTGGTATCGTAGGAGTCCAAACGGCCGATCAGGTCAGCAGCAACATCCTTTGCATTATAGTAAAGATCCAGCAGTTGGCTGGATGCAGCAGCAAGTGCATCGTCAAGCTGCGCTGCCGTGTCGATTGCATGGGAGGCTTCGCCCAGCAGATCGACAGCACCGGACGATTCGTCATCGCCCGAAAGCAGAGCATAACTCTGTGCGATCTTATCCCGGATAGCCGATGCATTGGCCAGAATTTTTCTGCGGCTTTCCAAGGTCTGTTCCTCGCCAGCCGTCAGCCCGGCGTCTTCGATCTCCTGTACCTGATAGCTCAGCAGATCGATTTTTCTCTGCTTTTCGGCCTCGTCGGTGATCATGGCATCCAGTTCCCGCTTGATGCGCACAAGCTCCCTGTACAGCACATAGTATTCCTGAAATTCCGCGTCGTTCTGTGCATAATCATCCAGAATCCCCAGATGCCTTGCCGGGTTCAGAAGTCCCACGGAGTCGTGCTGACCGTTAATGTTGATAAGTCCGCCGCACAGCTCCCGCAGGACGGACGCGGTCGCGGGCATCCCGTTGATGCGGCAGGTGCTCTTGCCCTCGGCGGTGATCTCACGGCTGAGCATCAGCGCATCCGAACGTTCGTACCCCGCCTTCTCCAGACTGTTCAGCACAGCATCCGGCACCTGTTCAAAGGCAGCACGGATGACGGCCTTGGATGCGCCCGTGCGCACAAGATCTTTTGAAGTGCGGTTACCAAGAATGGCATTGATGGAATCGATCAGGATGGACTTGCCTGCACCGGTTTCACCTGTGAGGACATTCAGACCAGGCTTGAAATGCACTTCAGCCTTCTGGATAACTGCAACATTTTCAATTTGCAGGCTGCTTAGCATATACTCTCTCCCGCATTATTTTTGTACGATGTGCCGGATCAGCTCTGAGCAGATCGTTTTTGCATCGCGCTCTGACCGCGCAACGATCAGGAACGTGTCATCGCCTGAAAGAGTGCCGACCACATTTTTCCACTGCAGTGCGTCAAAAACTTCGCAGGCTGCATTGGCCATACCCGAGTAGCACTTTACCAGTACAACATGCCCGGCATAATCCACGCCCAGCACAGATTCATGAAAGATCGTTTCAAAACGGCCCTGTGCCTTGGGGTTAAAGCTTTCGTTCCGGCTGGAAACATAGCGGTATCCCTCGGCCGTCGCGGCTTTTACCAGACACAGCTCCCGGATATCACGGGAAACTGTGGCCTGTGTCACCTCAAAGCCTTCTTTGGAAAGGTAGTCCAACAAAACTTCCTGCCGACTGATCGGGTACTCCCGTACAAGTCGAAGGATCGCCTGCTGACGTTCTGCTTTACTTCTTACATCATCTTTGCGGCTGCGCGCCATATCAAACTCGCCTCCCGTTTATCGTCTGCTGCGAAGCTTCTGATCGATTGCCTGAAACTGATCGGCTTTTCCGAAGGTGATCAGCTTTACCACTTGATCCGAAAGCCGGACTTCAGCTGTTGCGCCGGCTTTGAGTGGATAACCGGCTGCTCCATCACAGCTGATAAAAACCTCATCGTCTGCCACCTGCCCGACACAGATGTTCAATTTACGCTCCTGCGCAAAAACCATGGCCGGGCTTGCCAGACTGTGCGGACAGATCGGCGTTACGACGAAGCCTTTTGTCTGTGAATCCAGAATGGGGCCGCCCGCTGCCAGTGAATACGCCGTGGAACCCGTAGGCGTGGCAACGATGACGCCATCTCCGCGATAGTGCTCCACAAGGATGTCATCGCAGTAGATGCTGAAATCGATCGCCTGCTGCAACCGGCCTTTTGTGACCACGACGTCATTCAGTGCATGTCCCTCCCAGCCATCATGACCCAGAACATGCACATACAGCAGCATCCGGTGATCCAGACTGAACTCTCCTCTGGCAACAGCGGAGAGTTTGGTCTCCATTTCGTTGACCTCACAAGTTGCCAGAAAACCGCAGCGTCCCAAATTGATGCCAAGGATCGGCTTTGCATACCGGAGCGACAGGTTTGCCTCATGCAAAATTGTGCCATCACCGCCGATGGTCAGGATCACATCTGAGCGCTCAAGGCATTCCTCCTGCGGCAGATAGACCACACCCGCGGTACTGCATTCCGCACACAATTCTTTGCACATCAGAACAGCCGCACCATGCGTCAACAGGATCTGTGCCGCACGCAGCGCGATCTCATTGGCAGAAGTTTTGCCGGGGTTCGGCGAAATATAGATCGTCATACCGGAAGCTCCTTTTGCATTTGAATTTTTTGCGTATCCCTCAGCGGTCCAGCGTACTGTGGCTTGCAGCTACTACCTGTTCTACAGCACTGTCGTCCAGCACGGCAGGCTCTGTACTCTTCTGCACGAACATCAAATATTCAATATTGCCTTCCGGGCCCTTCACCGGACTGAAATCCAGCCCGCGCACAACAAAGCCGTTTGCAGCAGCATAACCCATTGCATTGTGCAGGACCTCACGGTGGGTAGCCGGGTCGCGCACAACACCGTTTTTGCCCACTTTTTCGCGGCCTGCCTCAAACTGAGGCTTGACCAGACAAACGCCCATGGCATCCGGTGTGGTGATGGCCTGTGCCACCGGGAAAATGTGATGCAGTGAAATAAAAGAGACATCCACACTGAAAAACTCGATGGGCTCTGCCAGATCTTCCAGCGTGACATTGCGGATGTTCGTGCGTTCCATATTCACAACACGTTCATCGGTGCGCAGACTCCATGCAAGCTGACCATAGCCGACATCCACGGCATAGACCTTGGTGGCACCATTCTGCAGCATACAGTCCGTAAAGCCGCCTGTAGATGCACCGATATCCATGCAGACTTTGCCATTCGGCGTCAGCGGAAAACACTGCATGGCTTTTTCCAGCTTCAGACCGCCGCGGCTCACATAACCGATATCATGTCCGCGTACTTCTACCTTGGCATCCTCTTTGATCATTTCGCCGGCCTTGTCCACCTTCTGTTCATTGACAAATACGATGCCGGACATGATCAATGCCTTTGCACGCTCCCGGCTCTGTGTCAGGCCATGCTGAACAAGATATTGATCCAACCGAATCTTCACGATAAACTTTCTCCTTTCGTCACGGCCATCTGAACCGTCTGTACAAGGCTGGCAGCATCCAGTCCTGTTGCCTGTTTGATCTGCGCCACACTGGCATGAGGAAGACACACATCCCGCACAGAAAGATGGATAAAACATCCGCCCCATCCTTTTTGCTGTAAAACATACTCCAAATGCTCGCCAATGCTTCCGTTTGCAACGCATTCTTCCGCAAACAGAATTTTCTGATATTTTATCAGTTCATCGAGCATTTTATCTGTAAAGGGATATAGCTTTACAAGCTTCAGTACGTCACACACGATATCTTTTTGCTTCAGTTCCTGTGCAGCCTGTAAAACATCGGTCAATTCATCCGCATAGCTCACCAGAACGATTGTTGCATTCTCGTTCTTATACAGATAATCGTACTCCTGACCGCTGCAGCCAAATCCTGCCAGCACAGCATCCTGTCCACCGCGCGGATAACGGATCGCACGCGGGCCATGGAAGCGGTCACTCAGCAGTTGCTGCAGCCAGTAGGTCAGCTCCTGATAATTGGAAGGTGCATACAATGGGATATTGATCTGGCTCAGAAAAGCCGGGTCATAGATTCCCTGATGGGTCTCGCCGTCCCCGGGAACAAAGCCTGCGCGGTCGATCGCAAACACCACATTTTCCTGCAGCAAATTGACATCGTGAATGATCTGATCATAGGAGCGCTGCAGAAAGGTGGAATAAATGCAGACTACCGGCAGCATTCCCTGACTTGCAAGGCCTGCTGCAAAGGTGACAGCGTGCTGCTCTGCCATTCCGACATCAAAAAAGCGTGTTGGATGGCTGTGTGCAAAAAACTGAAGACCAGTGCCATATTTCATCGCTGCTGTAATGGCACAGAGATCCTGATTTTTCTCCCCTTCTGTCACGAGTGCTTTGCCAAATACAGTTGAGAATGACTCCTTGGGCGCCACTTCCGGGTCGGGCATCCCATCCAGATCGAAAGCAGAAACTCCGTGATAGTTGCCGGGATTCACTTCGGCGGGCTGATAGCCTTTACCTTTTTTCGTGATAACATGCAAAAAGTGCGGCCCCGGCCGACCGCGGAGCGTGTGGAGTGTGCGTTCCAGCTCTTCCACATTGTGGCCATCCACGGGGCCAAGATATTGGAATCCCATATCCTCGAACATCGTGGAGTGGTACATCGCACGGCGCAGGAGCGTTTTACAATCGGTGAGGGTATTTTTCAGCGGGGTGCCCACCAGCGGGACGGCATCCAAAAAACTGCGCACATTATCCTTGGCATCCACATAGGCGGTGGTCGTACGAAGATGGGTCAGATAACGGGCAAGCGCACCAACATTCTTAGAGATCGACATTTTATTGTCGTTCAGGATCACAAGCAGGTTGTCCAGATGCTCGATGTTGTTCATGCCCTCGTAGACCATGCCGCCGGTAAAGGCACCATCACCAATCACTGCCACAACAAGCCCCTGCTCATGATGCAGCTTTTTGGCCCATGCCATGCCAATAGCAAGCGAAAGGGCTGTGTTGCCATGCCCGGCAATAAATGCATCGTGCACACTTTCGTTCGGGTTTGGAAATCCGGAGATGCCGTCCAACTGACGAAGCTGCTCAAACTGTCCGCGCCGTCCTGTAAGGATCTTATGGGTGTAGCATTGATGGCCCACATCGAATACGATCTTATCCTGCGGGGTCTCCAGCACGCGGTGCAATGCCACTGTAAGCTCTACCATACCAAGGTTCGACGCCAGATGTCCACCGGTTTTAGAGATGTTTTTCAGCAGAAAGCTGCGGATCTCCTCACAAAGCTGTTCTACCTGCTTTTCATTTAATTGTTTTAAATCTGCGGGCTGATTGATGCTGTCCAGCAGCAATACTCCCATAAAATCACACGTCCTTCAAATGCAGAGTCTAGGCCGATGCCATTCATCACACCAGCGGATACAGAAAACCAACTGCTATACCCACCAGAACGCCTGCCACTACCTGCAGCGGTGTATGGCCGACCATTTCCTTCAGATGCATATTCTGAAGGAACGGTGCATTCTTTTCGCTGATGTCGATCCACTGATCGATCATCTGATTGAGCACCTTGGCCTGCTCGCCAGTCTCATGCCGCACGCCCATTGCATCGTGCATCGTGATGATCGCCACAACGCTCGCCACGGCAAAAATAGCAGAATCAACACCTACACAGCGCCCGGTAGCAATAACCATTGCACAGACCGTTGCGCTGTGCGCGCTGGGCATGCCGCCATCGCCCCACATGCGCTCCAGCTGGAATTTACCCAGCAGGATAAAATTGATAACGGTTTTGAGCACCTGGGCCACAAACCAGCCAAGCAGGGAAACCGTCAGGATCTGATTGAACGACAGGATGTTTTGAATAAACTGCATAGTCTTTTTCCTTTATTCTGTATGGATCGTTTTAGTTTTTGCGCACAAGAAGCTGTTGTGCAAGCTGTTCCAGAAATGCAGCCTTGCCGCCAAAGTTCCGGCGCAGCTCTGTACAGGTCTCATTGTTCAGATCCTGTGCAAGCTGCATAGCTCCTTCTGCGCCATAAAGGGTCACGAAAGTAGTCTTGCCATTCTCGCTGTCGCTGCCGATGGGCTTGCCCAGCTGTTCCGGAGTACTGGTAACATCCAGCACATCGTCCACGATCTGAAAAACCAGCCCCAGACCGTAAGCATAGTGCTCCAGCGCCCGGCACTGAGCGTCATCTGCCCTTGCAGCAGCAGCACCCATCTGAATCGCCGCATTGATCAGTGCGCCCGTTTTGTTGCGGTGGATCAGCCGGAGCTGCTCTTCCGTAGCGGCCAGCGCTTCGTACTTCAGATCCAGCTCCTGCCCATAGACCATACCGCGGCTGCCCGCACCTGCACTCAGTGCAGCTGCGGCCCGTACACAGACATCGGCATCTGCCGGAGCATTGGCGATTACTTCAAATGCCTCTGTCAAAAGAACATCGCCGGCCAGCATAGCGGTCGCCTCGTCAAAAGCTTTATGGCAGGAAGGTCTGCCACGGCGCAGATCATCATTATCCATGCAGGGCAGATCATCATGGATGAGCGAGTAGCAATGCAGCATTTCCACTGCAGCCGCAAACTGCTCTGCCGCCTGCATATTACCGCCCAGCATATCACAGACACTGAGCACCAGAACGGCGCGGATCCGCTTGCCGCCGCCCATCAGACTGTAGCGTGCTGCACGGCACACCTCAGACTCTTCCGGCAGAAAGTGGGCACAGGCATGTTCCAATGCGGACATTGCCTGTGCAAGGTAACTCTGATACTGCTCTTTGTGATCCATCAGCTTTCCTCCTGCACTATACCTGCAAGCTTTGCATCGATCTCGCTGATCTGCAGAGATGTCTTTTCCAATGCAGCATGGCAATACTCCATCAGAGAAGCCGCTTCTGCGTACAGCTTGACCGAATCTGCAAGGGTGGTCTCTTCACTCTGCATCTGAACAAGGATCGTATTCAGCCGTTCCATGCCCTCTTCAAAACTTTTGGGTGTTCTCATTGATCTCCTCCACCGCTTCTACCCGGCATTTTGCCCGGTGAGAAACGCTGCGAACATATATTGTTTTTCCCGGCTGCAGACCTTCTGCATCCAGAATGGCTCCATTTGCTGTTGTGACCATAGCATAGCCGCGGGCCAGCACCTTATAGGGGTTCAGTGATCCGGCAAGCGTTGCGGCATGCTGGAGCTGAAGCTCTGCATCATTCTGCTGCGTCTGCATCTGCTGTCGGATCTCATCTTTCGCCTGCTGCAGCAGGTCATGCTTTTTCTGCCAGCTTTGGCGTGCAGGCCCCTGCTCCAACACAAAGTTGTATTGTTCCAGACCATTATAGCATAAATCGAGACGGTTTTGCATATTTTTACGAATATTTTGCTGCAAATCCAGTAATATCCGTTTCTGCTCTTCCCGATCCGGCACGGCAAGCTCTGCCGCAGCGGAAGGTGTAGGGGCTCTCCGGTCGGCTACAAAGTCCAGGATCGTATAGTCGATCTCATGGCCAATCGCGCTGATCAGTGGTTTTTTGCAGCGGTAGGCTGCCCGTGCAATCACTTCAGCATTAAACACCCACAGATCTTCCCTGCTGCCGCCGCCGCGGGCCACGATGATCTCGTCCACCTCTTTGCGCTGGTCCAGCTTCCGGATCGCATCTGCGACCTGCTGTGCTGCCTCAAAGCCCTGCACCGTTACCGGACACAAAAGCAGCTGTACCGAGGGCCAGCGCCGGGTGAGTACATTGCGAATATCCTGCAATGCAGCTCCCGTTTTGCTGGTGACAACACCAATGCATTTAGGGAATGCCGGCAGCGGCTTTTTATGTTCCGGGGCAAACAGGCCCTCCTGCTCCAGCTTTGCTTTGAGCTGCTCCAATGCAAGCTGTGCGGCACCGATGCCATCCGGAAACATATCGTTCACATACAGCTGAAAGGCACCGTCACGCTCATAAAGGGTCGCACGGCAGCGTACCACAACGCGCATTCCCTCTTCCGGGCGGAAGGCAAGACGACGGGCATCTGCACGGAACATTACAGCCTTCACGCTGCTGGCTTCATCCCGCAGGGAAAAATAGCAGTGGCCGCTGCGTGCGTTCTGTACAAAGTTTGCGATCTCGCCGCGCAGGGCAATGTCAAACAGGATGTCGTTTGCATCCAGCAGCATTTTAACGTAGTGGTTCAGGGCCGAAACGGTAATCACTTCAGCCATAATCCGGCCTCCCGTGCTGCAAGGATCGAAACGCCGATGGCATTATCGCTGGAATACATTCCAGGCACAAAATACACCTGCGGCAGCCGCTTTTGCACCCATGCGCGGATGATATCGCTGCTCATCACGCCGCCGGCACAGACCACCGGAAGACCGGGGTATTCCTTCTGCGCGGCCTTTGTCATTTTGACCACCGTATCTGCCACACAGAGCAAACAATATTTGCAGACATACTCCGGCGTTTTGCCTGCAGCCAGCAAACCGTTGCACTGGTTTTCCAGCCCGGAAAGGCTGCACTGCATTCCCTTTACACTGGACTTCGGCCGGATCTCTTCCCCGCACTGCGCAGCCAGACGGGAAACTTCAGCACCCGCCGGGAATCCAAAGCCCAGTTTGACCCCCACACGATCCACAGCCTGTCCGGCGTAGAGATCGGTGCTGGTGCCAAGAGTCGTGATCTGACGCACCTGATCGCAGAGCAACAGGTCCGTCGTACCGCCGGAAATATGGAACAGCAAAACTTTTTCAGCAAACAGCTGTTCCCCCTTGGCTGCAAACAGTGCTGCCGCAGCGTGACCCTGCTGATGGGTGGTCCGCACAAGAGGGATGCCCTTTGCCTGCGCAAAGGCTGCAGCCGCACTGACGCCCGCCAGAAAGCATGGCATATAGCTGCCCTCCACCGGGCGCGGCTTCTGCGACACTCCGACAGCATCGATCTTTGTCAGATCAAATTCCTGCGCAAGCTCCTGCATCATTTCCGGCAGCGCGACCGTATGATGAAACAGTGCATCGCTCTGCCGCAGGCCCAGTTGGCTTTCTTTTACCGGCAGAAAACGTTTTTTTGCGCAAACAACCTCTCCAGCTGTATCAAACACTGCCAGAGAGGTTGCATAGTTGCTTGTATCAATGCCAAGCGTATAGCGGCTCACTGTTCGGCCTGCTCCGCTGCGGCACCTGCATCCAGACCATGATCCCGGGCCACTGCGCCAAGCAGACCGTTCACAAACTGGTAATCTTCGTCTGCACCATATTTTTTGGTCAGCTCGACCGCCTCGTTGATGGCGACGCCGGGCTTGTTCTCACCGCCAAACAGCATTTCTGCAATTGCCAGACGAAGAACTGTCAGGCTCACCCGGGGCAGACGCTCCATGGTCCAGTTGCGCAGATGTGCGCGGATCTCGTCGTCCACTTCGGCAGAATGATCGTAGTATGCATTCAGCAGATGCTTGCTGAAGCCATCCACCGGATGTTCTTCATCGTTTTCTTCGTGGTTGATGATGGCTTCTGCCAGCGGGATATCACCAAAGGTCTGCGAAAATGCCAGCAAAAATGCATTTTCGCGGGCTTCTCTACGGGGCAAAATATTTTCCATAATGTTCCTCTCGCAACACGAACCCCCTCTGCCTGAAGCGGCAGAGAGGATCGGTCTTTCCTGTTTGATTTTGTTTTATTCCTGCGCTGCTGCAGCATCTGCCAGACCGGCAATGACCAGATTGACCCGGCTCACCGTAACATTGGTCATGTTCTGCACAGCGGTCTTCACGTTTTCCTGCACCTTTTCTGCCACGGCAGGGATCCGTGCTCCAAAGCTTACCATCAGGTTCAGGGTGATGCTTGCGGTACCATCCCGCATCTCCACCGTGACCGGAGACTGGATGCTGGAAGCTTCCAGCAGATCCTTGAGCTTTTTATTCTGCTTGCCGCAGGAGACCTCAGCAACGCCGTCAATTTCCAACGCTGCACAGCGTGCGATCTTGCCAATAACCTCGGTGGAGATCTGAAGGCTGCCGCCCTGAAGATTCGTATTCTGAAAATCCATTGTGTTGTCCTCCATCCAAAAGCGGGCAGTCCGCCTGCTTTTTCCTGTTTAAAATGGTCCTGCCTGAAACGATCAATGCCATACGCAGGACAACATCATGCTTGATTGATAGAGTTATTATACCATCAAAGCGGGGGTGATTTCAATACTTGTTTGGGAAAACTCTGCCTTCTGCAGCTATGCTGGGACAAAATGGCAGGACTGTGTCTTATTTGACCTCCACCACTGTGATATTCTGTGCCGTCACACTGCTTTTGCTCAGCACCACATCGCGGATCTGCGCCACCTGTGTGGCAGTGAGCGGCTGGCCTGAGGTCATAACGGTCAGATCTGCCCTTCCAGACTGCAAAAAGCACAGGCAGTCGGCAAAGCCTTTGGCCCTGATAAGGGTCTCGATCTCATTTTCTGCATTCAGGTCTTCCAGATTTGCTGTCAGCTGGGAGGTGTATTCCTTCTTTTCTTCTGCGGAAAGAGAGGAAGCCTTCATCGTCTTTTTAATGGAATCCATCGCTTCATCGTGGGCTTTCTGTCGTTTGAGACGGGCCTGCTCAAAGAACTTTGCACCGCTGTCGCTGGCAACACTTACCAGCTGCGCCTCGCCATAATTTTTATTTGCACTGGAAACTGCTTCCGCTTCGGTAGGCAGTTCATCCAGAATGGCATCGGCCTGCACCGGAACATCCTCCACCTGCGCCGCGACAGCAGCAGTGCTTTCCAGCTCCGCAGGTACATCGCTGCGGGCATACTGCCAGTTTAAGTACACGGCGATCACCAGCGCTGCGGCCAGTGTAACGGCAGTAGCTTTGCGGGTATTTCCAGAAAGTGCTCTCATAGATCGTTCCTCCTTATAAAAGTTTCCGGGACTCAGCCCTTGCGCTGCTCCACACAAATGTGATTGGACGGCAGATCCAGCAATGCGCTCACCAGCTCTGTGATCCGGGCCGCGATCCGGACATCACCGCCGCCCTCGCACAGCACTGCCACGCCGCAGACCTGCGGCACGCAGACCGTCTCAGTCAGGGCGGAACCATCCTCCAGCAAGACATGCGTCTGCTGCGACTGCATATCTCCGGACTGCGTGTCCAATGCATAGATTACTTCCTCCCCGGTCCCCAGTGTGACCATCACAGTGGTCTTGCCCGCACCGCTCATATGAGAGATCAGCCGTTCCAGCCGCTCCTCCAATTGTGCCTGATATTCGGTGCTGCTTTGTGCGCTTTTGGCTTTCTGGGTGCTGCCTGCCGCAGAAGGCTGCGGGAAAAGCTCCGACAGCAGGATCAACAGCATCGCCAGCAATCCTACTGCAGCCGCAAGCCTTGTCCTGCCCTGCTTTCCTTTGCATTTTTCGGCAAAGAGACGGATGGAAAAGCCCTCTGTTTCTTTCATCCGACTTCCTCCTGCATCTCCCGTACCGATGCCGTGCCGAGTGCTTCCTGCAGATATGCGGCGACCTGCTGCTTTTCTGCGTCGGTACATTCTGATAGGATGGTAAAACCTGCAGATCCAGCCTGTACGGTCTGCCCCTCCTGCGTCAGCGTGATGTCCAGTTCTATCGGTACCCCAAAGCGCTGCATACACTCTGTCCGCAGGGAGCTTTCCAGCCGCTCCTGCGCTTTCTGCAGGATCGATATTTCGGCACTCTGGATATGGACAGAGGACGGTACTGCCTCCATGGCGCTTTTCAGTTCCGGCTTCACACCCGGTGCCAGCCGGAAAAGGACTACTAGAATATATAGCCCGGCAACTGCTTTTATGCATCTGCCCGCCCAGCCTGTGCCTGTCAGCAAAGCAGTGACCTCTGCGCAGATGCAGGCGATGCAAAATGCAGCTGCAGCGTTTTGGAATGCCTGCACTTCATCCGCCTCCTGTCATCATCAAAAGCCCGACGCCCACCGTCAGCAGTTCAAAATACAATGCTGTGATGGCAGCCATGCATTTTACAGCTTCTGCCATACAGGCGAACAGCGCCTGACAGCGGCTGTTCGATGCAAGCCCGCACAAAAGGCTGCAGACTGTGAGGAACGCCAGATGGAGCATCAGCTGCACATACAGCGGCAAAAACTCCGCACCGATCATCATGAGCGCCGCAAGGCCCAGACTGCTTTTCAGCAGCCCCATTCCGGTCAGAAAGACCTCTGCCGTATCGCTCAGAGCCTGTCCTATGACCGGCACACTGCCGGTGAACAGCTCTCCGAGCCGCAGCGCCGAACGATCCAACTGCACCGTTATTGCACGCTGCAGCCCCAGTAAAACCGCAAAAAGGCGGCCGGCCCAGCGCAGCCCTTTTTGCAGCAGTGCACCTGTGGCGCGGCAGGTATCGGAAAGCCCTCTCTGGGTACTGATGCAGCACGCCATGCTGACCGCAAGATAGCTTTGCAGCAGCGGACTGACGACTGTAGCCGTGCACTGTGCAAGGAAACACAGCCCTGTCAGCAGCAGACCGCTTGCCGCTGCACCGGCATTTGCTTCTCCTCCTGCGGTGAGCACCCCACTGTAGACCGGAAGGAACCCCAGAAGATAGTCTTTCCATCCTGTCATCCGCTCGCACACCTGCTGCGCGAGGGTCATCAGGTCGCCCCATAAAAGGGTGCCGCACCCTACAGCCGCTGCCAGTTCCAAAAGCGCATTGTCTGCCGCTTCTCCGACCAGAAAAGAAAGCAGGATCAAAAGCAGCAGGAACAGCAGGACGTCTGCATAGCAATGCGCCATCTGCCGGATCATTTCCAGCGGTGAAGCCGGCAAAAGGGAAAGCAGCGCTCCGACCGGATCGTGGACAAATGAATCCGCATCCTGCGGCGCAGCATTCAGATAGGGCTGCCAGAGCTCCTGCCCGGGCAGATCCTGCAGCCCGGCCGCCTGCGCACCCGGGACCGCAGACAAAACTCCGCAGACGGCAAGCACAGCAGCGGACGCCTTTTGAAATAATTTCATGCAGCAAGCCCCCAGATCCGTTGACAGATCTCCTCCAGCAAGGGGAATGCCGCTGCCAGAACAAGGAGCCTCCCCGCCAAACCTGTACACCACGCCAGTGAATCTGCGCCTGCTTCTTCACACAGTGTCCGGGCGTAATCCGTGATCAGCAGGATCCCTGCACAGCGCAGCAGACAGGAAAAGGCAGTACCATCCACCCGGCGGCTGAGTGCCCATACTCCCCGCATCAGATCTTGCGCAGCTGCGCCAAGCCTCAGCAGTATAAATACTGCGGCACCGACCGAAAGCAAAAATGCATAAGACGGAGAATCCTTGCGCAGCAAAAGCTGTGCTGCCGCAAAAACGACTGCCGCCCCAAGGATGGAAACGGAGGTACTCATAGCGCAAACAGCGACTTGATGGTGACAAACAGGACGCTGATCTGCTTGACAAGAATGGACAGCACTACGACAAGGCCCGCAAGAGTGGTCATCATGGCCTGATCCTCCCGTCCGGAACGGATCAGCAGCTGATTCAGCACCGCCACAATGATGCCAATGGCTGCAATTTTAAAAACAAGATCGATCTCCAATTCTGCATCCTCCTGCGCTTACAAAAAAATCAGTGCCAGAACAGCTCCTGCCGCAAATCCCAGCCTGCAGGACAGGCCAGCACAGGCGGCTGCTTCCTGCTGAGCCTGCTGCAGAAACGCTTCAAAGCGCGCGGTATAATAGTCCAGCCGTTCACACTCCTGCGCAGCTTCGCACTGGCCGAGGCCGGAAAAGCATTGTTCAAAGCAAAGCCGCTCTTCGGCGCGGAAGCTTGCAGGCGGCGCGAGAGCCTGCAATTTTTCCGCAGGTGTCAGCAGCCCTTCCTGTATCAGACAGCGACAGAGCAGTTCCATATCCGGCCTGCGGTATGCCACTTCCTGCCGGATGCGCCGCAGCAATTCCACAGTATGCCGCAGCTGCAGGATATGCTGCTCTTTTCCTGCCTGCAGGGCTGCTCCGGTCAGCCATCCGCACAGCGGAAGCAGCGCTGCTCCCATCCAATGAAACAGTTGGATCATAGCTCATCGATCTGCCGGACTCTGCCCGGCTCGGCGCAGCCTTGCAGCAGCACCAGTACACGCAGCATTTCCTGCTGCTGCAAAGCCTTCACCTGCGGTCGTCTGACTGCTTCCTCCGCACTTGCGGCATGAACGCTTGCAATAAAATCCACCCCGCTGAAAAAGCCCTGCTCCAGCGCTGCTGTTTCAGCCAGTGAACCCAGCTCGTCCAGAACGATCACCTGCGGTGAAAGAGTGCGCAGCGCCATCTGCACGGCACGCTCCTTTGGAATGCCGGACAGGGTATCCACTGCGGGCAGCTGCTGATCCGGACCTGAAAGTTCTTGCGGATAAATTTCACCACGCTCGTCCACCACGCAGACTCTCCGCTGCATTCCTGCAAGGCTTTGAACGATCTGCCGCAGAAATGTTGTTTTGCCGCTGTCCGGTTCACCGACTACAAGCATCCCGATAAAATGCCTTTGCAGGATCTCGCAAAGCCTGTCCGGCAGCATCAGAGGAACTGCACGCGCGATCCGCAGATTCAACGACTGCACCTGCTGCAGGATCATCTGCCCGTCGCGGTCCACATAGCGGCCGGCAACTCCGACCCTGCAGCCGGACGGTGTGGTAAGGAACCCCTGCGTCAGTTCGTTCTGATGTGCATGGACTGCACCACCGCACAGAGTGTGAAAGATTTCTTCGAGCTGCAGCTGATCCAGTATGCATTCCCGCAGTGACTGCGGACACTCAGAAAGTTCCTTCAGGAGAATCTGGCGACCTGACATCGTAAGAAAAATGCCATGCCCTGTCCGGAATCGCAGCTCATGGATCTGTGCCGCTGTTGATGTCGGAAGCTGCCCCAAAGGCTGTGCCAACCACGAAGGCAGCTGCCGTACTGCACGGTAATACTCGTCCACAATTTCTTCCTCCTTTTTGGGGTTGCCAGCTTGCTATGAGTATATGCCTGTCCCGGGCAGATAGAACTGTGGCTTGCAAAAAGCACCCCTTGCCCCATTCAGAGCGGAAAGCGCAGGAAAAGTAAAATGCCCGGACGAAAAAGCCATACATCGCAGCAGCCCCGGGGGAGCCTGACGGTCCCTCGGGGCTGTTTTAGTATTTCATTTCCTGCAAGTGGGTTATCCGGCGGGTTTTGGGCAAACAAAAAGCACCCGAAATCAAGCGATTTCAGGTGCTTTTTGTCCATGCCGCCGACGGGGGTCGAACCCGTACTCTGTCTCCAGAAAGGGATTTTAAGTCCCTCGTGTCTGCCAATTTCACCACAGCGGCATAAGAAGAGCCACCGTTTTTTCAAACGGCAGCTCTTATAATACAACAGGCTTGCTTTTTTGTCAAGAAAAGCTTTTATACCTTACCGCCATGCAGCTCTGCATACATTTTGGAACGGCACTCGGCCACAGCCGGCGTCATATTCACATAGTGCTTATGCGGGCATTCCAGACGCAGTTCGCTTTCCCAAGTCTCCTCGGTGAGCTGCTTTGCAATGTAGGCCTTCTTTTCTGCAATAGAGGGCAGCTCAATGGCCAGCTGGCCGTTCAGGATGTGGGGCACCAGCAGCTTTTTGACCTTGGTGGGTGTGATGGTCACGGTGCGCTCGATGGCATCCGAGTCCAGATTGACCATGGTGATGGGTTTGCCGGCCTCGATGACCTCATCATCCATAGCGATCAGGTCGCACTGCGCCTGACCGTTCTCATCGTAGAGACGCCACGGCATCTTCTTGCCTGGGATGATAGCCTTGCTGGCAGAATCCGAGCACTTCATTTTGGGGGTATAGCTGCCATCCGGCTTCTTGACTGCCACCAGCTTGTACACACCACCGAACACGGGGTCGGAAGCGGAAGTGATCAGGTTTTCGCCCACGCCGTAAGAGTCAAAATGAGCGTGTTCGTACAGCTCCATGTTGGCGATCTTCTTCTCATCCAGACCGTTGGACGCCACCAGCTTGATGTAGGGCTTGCCTGCTGCATCCAGCGCCTTGCGCAGGCGCTTGGAGCCGCGGGCAAGGTCACCGGAGTCGATGCGGGCGCTCTTGACACGACGGTTCGGGTCGTTGGGATATTTTTCGATGAGGTAATCGTCCAGCTTAATGAGGTTGGGCAGACCACTCTCCATAATATTGTAGGTATCCAGCAGCAGGCTGACCGAATCCGGATAGGTATCTGCAAATGCTTTGAAAGCGTCGAACTCGGTCGGGAAGAACTCAATAAAGCTGTGCGCCACAGTGCCAACGGCCTTGACATCTGCGCCGAACTTCATCTCCGCCAGACAGTTTGCCGTGCCGACACAGCCGCCCAGAACAGCAGCGTATGCGCCATCGTTGCCAGCGCTCTTGCCCTGTGCGCGGCGGGTGCCGAACTCCATGACGCTGCGGGGCGTATGGGTGTTCAGGCCGGTGACACGGGTGGCCTTGGTCGCGATCAGGCTGTGGAAGTTCATGGTCTGCAGCAGGTAGGTTTCGATCAGGATCGCACCCACAAGGTCGCACTCAATGCGCACCATCTGCACATGCGGGTAGGCCACCGTGCCCTCGGGCAGTGCATACATGTCACCCTTCCACTGATAAGTGCGCAGATACTCACAGAATTCCTCGCTCATGCCTTTGGTGCGCAGCCACCAGATATCCTGCGCATTGAAATGATAGTTCAGCAGGAAACGGGTCAGCTTGCGCTGGCCGGCACTGATGGAGTAGCCCTGATTGTCCGGGTTCTTGCGGAAGAACATATCGAACACCAGGGTAGTATCCTTGAATCCGTGCAGGAAAAGGCAGTTGGCCATAGTAAATTCATAAAAATCCACGACCATTGCGGGGTTGTCGTAGTCCTCATCCGGGATGTAAGGCACAACCTTGATTTCGTCCATGAATAGTATCCTCTCTTCTTTGCACCTGACAAAGGCTTCCTCCGGCCTTTGCCGTTCCTCTTCCTTGTGGGAAGGTTTGCATGCCTGCCTGTCTTGACAGTGCGTTTCTATCATGATATCACCAAATGCGGGCTTGTTCAAGAGTTTTTATGCAAAAAACCGCCCGTGCCAGACGGCACAGGCGGCTTTGCAATCAAAAAAGCTTAGCCATTGATGATGTTGGGGGTAGCATTTTTGAGCACGACATCGTGGCTGCCGCCCTCCACAATGGAGGTGGAAGAAACAACCGTCAGCTTGGCCTTCTGCTGCAGCTCGGGAATAGACAGGGCACCGCAGTTGCACATGGTGCTCTTGACCTTGTACAGAGTGGTCTGCACGCCATCAGCCAGAGGGCCGGCATAGGGCACGTAGCTGTCCACGCCTTCCTCAAAGCTCAGCTTGGTGGAGCCGCCCAGATCGTAGCGCTGCCAGTTGCGGGCACGGTTGGAACCTTCGCCCCAGTACTCCTTCATATACTGGCCATTGATGCGAACCTTGTTCGTGGGGCTCTCGTCAAAGCGGGCGAAGTAACGGCCCAGCATGACGAAGTCGGCACCCATAGCCAGAGCCAGCGTGATGTGATAATCGTGAACGATACCGCCATCGGAGCAGATCGGCACATAGATACCGGTCTCCTTGAAGTACTCGTCACGAGCCTTTGCTACCTCGATGACAGCGGTAGCCTGACCGCGGCCAATGCCCTTGGTCTCGCGGGTGATGCAGA
Organism: Faecalibacterium sp. 9; assembly: GCF_048320955.1. Lineage (NCBI taxonomy): Bacteria > Bacillati > Bacillota > Clostridia > Eubacteriales > Oscillospiraceae > Faecalibacterium > Faecalibacterium sp. 9. The sequence goes on along the minus strand of NZ_JBLWGB010000002.1, from coordinate 307,831 downwards.
TGGAGCCACCGCCAATGCCGATCTTTACAAAGTCTGCGCCTGCCTCGGCCAGGAAGCGGAAGCCCTCGGCATCCACAACATTGCCTGCGCCCACCTTGACGGTATCGCCGTAATGCTCACGGATCCAGCCAATGGTGCGGCTCTGCCACTCGGAATAGCCCTCAGAAGAGTCGATGCACAGCACATCCACACCGGCTTCCACCAGTGCAGGCACGCGCTCGGCATAGTCGCGGGTGTTGATACCGGCACCCACCACATAGCTCTTGTTGGCATCCAGCAGCTCATTGGTGTTCTTCTTGTGAGAATCGTAGTCCTTGCGGAACACCATATATTTCAGGTTGCCCTCAGCATCCACCAGAGGCAGAGTGTTGATCTTGTTGTCCCAGATGATGTTGTTGCAATCGTGCAGAGAGGTATTCTCCGGGGCGGTGACCAGCTTTTCAAGCGGAGTCATGAAAGTGGTGACAGGGGCATCATCCGGGGTGTGGTTGATGCGGTAGTCACGAGATGCCACAATGCCCAGCAGCTTACCGTTGGGCGTGCCATCGGCGGTAATGGCAATGGTGGAGTGGCCGGTGCGTGCCTTCAGCTCCAGCACATCGTGCAGGGTGGCAGTGGGGGCCAGATTGGAGTCGGACACGACATAACCAGCCTTGAAGCTCTTGACGCGGCGCACCATAGCGGCTTCGTTTTCAATGCTCTGAGAACCGTAGATGAAGGACACACCGCCCTGACGAGCCAGTGCAATGGCCAGCTTATCGCCGGAGACCGACTGCATGATGGCGCTGATCATGGGGATATTCATCTGCAGAGGGCACTCTTCCTGACCCTTGCGGTACTTGACCAGAGGGGTCTTGAGGCTGACAGCAGTGGGAACGTTTTCAGCGGAGGAATAGCCGGGGATCAGCAGGTATTCACCGAAAGTGCGGGAAGGTTCTTCATAGAAATAAGCCATGTTCAAACTCCTTTTCTCTCAACGCATCAAAAACGGAAACAGCAAAAGCATAAAACGAATTTCATGTTTGCGGTGTATAAATTGATTGAATATACTTTACCACAAAGACAGCCAGAATACAAACCCCTGCCGCGCCAAACTTTGTAAATGTCCTTTGCGGAAAAACAGACAAATTGACCACCAAAACGAGGTAAGGTCATACTTTCCCGCGCGGGAAGTCATTTTGAGGGTGCAGAGGATGCAAAAAAGCTCGTCCAGAACGGACGAGCTTTTTTGCACACGAAGCGGGATACCGCCTGTGCGGCACATGGCTCACGAACTGTGAAGGAGAACAGTCGGAGGAGGAGAACCTGTGCCCGATATCCCTAAAACAAGAAGAAAAAGATTTCACACTCAGCTGGGCTTGTGCCCTTGCTGTAACCATATTGTAACTCTTTTGAAACCAATTTGCAATAGCTTTTCTGTAATTTCTTTGTAATAATTTTTGAACTTTTTGTGGACAGAAAAAATCCCGTTCTCAGATCTCCCTTTGGGAGCAGCTGGCGCTGCGCGTTCACCGGCAGTATTTCTTTTTTACTTTCCCAGCTCCAGATAGCATTCAAAGCTGGTCTGGCCGTTATGCCTGCCGATAACATACCAGCCGTCTGCGGAGGGCGCGTAAAGCACTTCTACCGTCTCCCCCAGAGGAATTTCCCGGTGATAATTGATAGAGGCAAAGGTAACAGGGGCCTTGCGCACTATTTCCAGCGGCAGGGCGTCGCAGACAAGATCCAGATAGAAGGCATTGTTCAGGTGGCCGTTCAAGTCACACTGGGAATAATACACCGTCCACTCCCCTGCGCTGATCAGGCCGTCCTTGCACTTATGCAGCAGCAAAGGAAGTTCGTCCTCTACGGTGTCGTTCCAGAAACCTTCCACCGTCCAGCCCGGCTCCCGCAGGATGCGGCCCTCCGTAAGGCTGGCCACGATCCAGCGGCAATCCACCATTGCCACCTCTTTGCCCTCGGCATCGGTAAGTGTGGTGATGCGTTTGACGGAGCCGTGTTTGCTGACCTGCGCCCGGGAGGTAAGGGTCAGCGTTTCGGCACGCTGCGGCACACGGCTGAACTTCAGAGCCTGTTTGCCCACCAGAAAGGTCACGCCGCGATCCTTGAAGAACTGGTCATCCATACCAAAGGCGCGGGCGTGGTCTGTCGAAATCTGCTCCACATAGCGCAGCAGGGCGCTGGGCTTGAGCAGGCTGCGGAAGTCGGCGTCTGCATTCATAACAGTCATCGTTTCCGTGTAAAAATATTGTTCCATGGTTTTCCCTCTTTCTATAAAAAAGGCTGCCGCACCTTGTTCTGTGCAGCAGCCTCCTTTGCGTTCAGAACCTGTTTTCGTAAGCAGTATTGGCTCAAAAGGCCCTTCATGCAGTGGGCAATACTTATGAAAACGATTCCTCAATACTGATTGCGGGCACGCTTGCGCACCTTGCGCCAGATGTTGAAGCAGGCCAGCGCCACCATAGCTGCCAGCAGCGCAAGGAACAGCAGACTGCTGCCGCCTTCGTCGTAGCTCTTCATTTCGCTCCACTTTACATCCAGTTCGCTGTTCACATCGTCGCTCAGGGCGGTGAACACCTTTTCCTTAGCGGCAGCTTCCTCCGGCGGATAAGCGATCTCGCTCTCCTTCAGATCCTCGTCCAGCACCTCCCACACATCATGCATGGGGGTGGTGTAGCCGATGTACTCGGCGTTTGCCTTGCCGATATCCGTCTCACACATGAAGTTGATGAACATTTCTGCAGCTTCCTGATGCTCACTGGCAGCAGGAATGGCCATGCAGTCCACAGACAGCACGCTGCCCTCCTCCGGGAACACCCATGCAAGGTCGGGGTTGTCATCGATCATGGTGATGGCATCGCCGGAGTAGTACACGCCGATGGCTGCCTCGCCGCCGATCATCTTATCGAAGATCTCGTCCATGACGTATGCCTGCACCAGCGGCTTCTGCGCCTTGAGTTCCTCCACCACCTCGTCCACTTCTTCGGTAGACTGCGGGTTGATGTTGTGGCCGCTCTTAAACGCAGCTATGGCGTAGGCATCGCGGCTGTTGTTGAACATCAGGATATTGCCTGCGTACTGCTCGTCCCACAGATCAGCCCAGCTGGTGGGTGCTTCGTCCACCATGGTGGTATTATAAATGATGCCGGTGGTACAGAGCATGTAGGGCACAGTGTAGGCATTCTGCGGATCGTAATCCGGATCCACATATTCCGGATCGATCTTTTTGAAGTTCGGGATATTGTCGTAGTTCAGAGGCTTGAGCATCCCCTCGGAGATCATTTTCGCCACCATGTAATCCGACGGAATGACCACATCGTAGTCGGCTGCACCGGACTTGAGCTTGGCGTACATGGATTCGTTGGAGTCAAAGGTAGTATAGTTCACCTTGATGCCGGTGAGCTGCTCAAACGCAGACACCACATCCACGCTGTCGTCCGAACCGTTGGAGATATACTCGCCCCAGTTGTAAACGTTGATGGCGACATTCTGGCCCTTGAAGCGGGTCCAATCGTAATCATCCGATACCGAGACGTCCTCCGTGACTTCGATGGTGCCGGCAGCAAAGGCGGGCAGTGCACAGCAGACCATCATTGCCAGCGCCAGCAGCAAAACAGCAAAACGTTTCATCACACGCCCTCCCCTCTCAGCGCCTTCTGATCGCGGCGGTAATTGCGGCTTTCCATCGCATTGGAGAACAGGATGATGCACAGAATGACCACAAACATAATGGTGGACAGTGCATAGATCTCCGGGCTGACCTTTTTACGGGTCATGGAATAGATGGCGATGGGCAGGGTCTCCACCGTGCCGCAGTTGAAGTAGGAGATCATAAAATCGTCGATGGAGTAGGTCAGGCAGATCAGGAAAGCGGACAGGATGGCCGGGCTGATCTCCGGCAGAATGACCTTGAAGAAGGCCTGTCTGGGGTCACAGCCAAGATCCAGCGCAGCCTCATACAGCTTGATGTCCAGCTGCTTGAGCTTGGGCGTCACGTTGAAGATAACATATGGCACATTGAACGCGATATGTGCAATGAGCAATGTCGGGAAGCCCATGATGGTATCCGGCAGCCATGAGACGCCGCCGGCGAAGCGCTGGTAGGCCACGAACAGCAGCATGAGCGAAATGCCGGTGATGATCTCCGGGTTGACCACCGGGATATAGGTGATGTTGGTGACGACAAGGCGGCTCTTGCGGCCCATGGACGCAATGCCCAGACTTGCCGCTGTACCCAGCACAGTGGCAATGACCGCAGAGATCAGAGCCACCTCCAGCGAGACCAGCAGCGCATGCAGGATAGCGGAGTTGTGCAGCAGGCTGGAGTACCACTTGATGGTAAAGCCGGTAAAGAGCGAATAGCCCTTGGACTGGTTGAAGCTGAATACGATCATGTATGCGATGGGCAGATACATGAAGCAGAAAAACAGAATGATATAGACACGCTGCATCAGGCGCAGATGTTTCGTTTTCATCAGGACACGCCCTCCATTTCATCTTCATCAAAGCTGGAGGTAAAGCTCATGCACAGCAGCACAATGATCATCAGCACCAGGCTCATGGCAGAGCCTACGTTCAAGTTGTAGCTGTTGCCCAGAAACTGCATTTCGATCAGATCACCAATCAGCAGATTGGAACCGCCGCCCAGCATACGGCTGATGACAAAGGTGGACACCGCCGGGACAAACACCATGGTGATGCCGGTGCTGATGCCGGGCACGCTCATGGGGATGAGTACCCGCACAAGGGTCTTGGTGGTAGAAGCGCCCAGATCCTGCGCAGCTTCCACAAGGCTCTGGTCGATCTTGGTCATGCTGGTGTACAGCGGCAGGATCATATAGGGCACATAGTTATACACCATGCCAAGCACCACCGCGCCGGAAGTGTTGAGCATATTGAAGGGGCCAAGGCCGAACACGCCCAGCACAGCATTCACGGGGCCGTTGACACTGAGCAGGCCCATCCATGCATAGGTCCGCAGCAGGAAGTTCATCCACATGGGCAGCATGACCAGCATGAGCATGATGTGCTGTTTGTTCACCCGCAGGCGGGAAAGGAAATAGCCCACCGGGAACGCAATGACCAGACAGATGACCGTGGCAATGAGGGCCAGCAGCAGGCTGCGGGCAAACACCGAGCCGTAGCCGCTGATGGAGGTGAGGTTGTCCAGCGTAAAGGCGCCGTTTGCATCGGTGAACGCATAGTACACAACGATAATCAGCGGCACCACCGTGAACAGCACCATCCACACGAAGTAGGGATAGGCCAGTTTTTTATCGTAAATCTTCATCATCGCGGCTCACCCCTCCGAACGCGCCATGATATGGATCTCGTTGGGGCCGATGCGCATACCAATGGTCTCACCGGGTGTGCAGGCGCGGGTGGAGTGGATGAGCCATTCACGGCCCTCGCATTCCACATGCATTTCAAAGTGGACACCCTTGAAAATGACGTCGTTCACAACGCCCACCAGCTGACCTTCCACAGGCGATACCACCTCGATATCCTCGGGGCGCACTACCACCTGCACGCTCTGCTCGCGGGCAAAGCCGCGGTCCACACAGGGGAAGTCCACGCCGGAGAAGGACACCAGAAAATCCCGGTGCATCACACCGTCCACAATGTTGGAATCCCCGATAAAGTCTGCCACAAAGGCGTTCTTCGGTTCATTATAAATATCCTCGGGTGTGCCGATCTGCTGCACCTTGCCGCCGTTCATGACCACAACGGTGTCGGACATGGTCAGGGCTTCTTCCTGATCGTGGGTGACATAAACAAAGGTAATGTTCATTTCACGCTGCAGGCGCTTGAGCTCCAGCTGCATTTCCTTGCGCAGCTTGAGATCCAGCGCACCAAGGGGTTCGTCCAGCAGCAGGATCTCCGGCTCGTTCACCAGACTGCGGGCAATGGCAACGCGCTGCTGCTGACCACCGGACATCTGGCTGATGCTGCGGCGCTCGAAGCCTTTCAGTCCCACGACTTCCAGCATATTGCGCACCTTGCGGCGGATGGTTTCTTCGTCCAGCTTTTTCAGACGCAGACCAAAGGCCACGTTCTCGAACACATTCAGGTGCGGGAACAGTGCATACTTCTGGAAAACGGTGTTCACCGGGCGCTTATAGGGCGGCACGCCGGTGATGTCCTCACCTTTCAGCAGCACTTTGCCGGCATTCGGCTCCAGAAAACCCGCGATCAGGCGCAGAGTGGTGGTTTTGCCGCAGCCGGAGGGACCCAGCAGGGTCACGAACTCTTTGTCATGGATGTCCAGATTCAGCCCATCCAGAATGCGCTGACCATCAAATTCCACTACAATATCACGCAGTGAAACGATCACCGAGTTGTCCATTTTTTACTACATCCTCCTTGTAACTCAGATACGAAAAAAGACAGGGCTCTGCCCCATCCCTCGTACCAGGGCGACTTGGAGTCTGCTTGCCCAACCATCACACTTTGGCGGTAAAAGCAGACTCGACCCCGCACAACCTCCATGACGAACCTTAAAAATACAAAAACATTGCGCAGTTATTCTACCCTGTCCCGTCTATCTTAATCAATCTTTGCTGAAAAGTCAATCACTCTGCCGCTGTTTGCCGAAACTTTACACGCTGCAGCAAAAAAACATACGCCGCAGCGGAGTTTCCGCATACGGCGTACATGGATTTTTCATTCTGTTTTCAGCTCGGCAGCTGTTATCAGAAGGGCCTGTACAGTGTCAAGGTCAACCGCATAGACGGAGCTGTCCCCATCCACCATCATCCAGCAGCCGTCTGCATTTTCGGCGTAGTGGAGGGTCACGCTCCCATCGGCAGAGGCGGCCCGCACCGTTGCAAGGGGTGCATCAAAGCCGTAAGCGGCAGGGTCAGCATTCGTCACCTGCGCCGAGACGTATCCGCCAAGGGCCGACAGGATGCTCTGCAGCTTGGCTTCGTCCAATTCAGCCGCCGGGTCATCGGTCAGCCGCCAGACCGTCTGGTAGGCAGTGGAAGCAGCGGCGCTTTCGGAAGAAGCATCTGCTGAATTGCTGTCCGTTTCCGCCGTTTCCGATACGGCTGTCAGCGAGAGTGTTCCTGCATCTGTTGCGATGGAGACGCTCTCCAGCACAGAAGCTGTGAGTCCTGCCGGGTTGAACGCGCCAAAGAGATCCGCTTTAGTCTGTTCAAAGCAGGCTGCCTTGTTGCCGGAGACGGTGTAAATGGCATCATCTCCGGTTTTTTGCACGTACAGATCCCCTGTGACAGGGTTCTGGCTGCCAAAGGCAAAGGTGTTTGTTTCGCCTGCCGCTGTTACCGTGACAGTAACGACCGGGTCTGCAAGGCCGTAGTCCTCACCGGGCTGAGCCGTGAGCTGGCGCTTAGCGTTCAGGGATGCCAGCGCTGTGACCATGGTGTTGCAGGCAGATGCATCCAGATGATAGCCCGGGTCATCCGCCAGCGTCCAGCTTCCGGAATCGTAATTTAGGGTAAGCGTTTCGCCGCCATAGGCATACCGGATGCTGGTCACATCGCCTGCCGCAAAAGAAGAAAGCACAATGCTGCCTTCTGCTGCAGCGCTGGACGCTACTTCTTCTGCAGCATTGCTGCGGGTGATGAGCCACAGCAGCCCGCCCAGCACAAGCACCATTGCCAGAAGGACGGTCAAAGTGCGCTGTTTCGTTTTCATTCTGCGGCCCCCTTATCTGCGGCGGCGCAGCAGCACGAACACGGCACCCGCAATGAGCACCGCTGCAGGCAGCACGAACACGAACACCATGGCCAGCGCCATGGAAGTGGAAGCTGCCACTGTGATGGGGGCTGCTTCCAGTGCTTTTGTATCGATGAGCATGCTCTGTCCCACCAGCGCAGCGGCGCAGCTCTGCAGGAAGGTCAGGTTGCCCGGGATGGACTGGTATACCTGCTCACTGTCCACATTGGGGCAGCCCACCCAGATTACCTCCGAACCGGCAGACTCATTGCGTGCCCACGCGGCCAGCGCAAAGGGGCCATCCGTATCGCCGGATTCTTTGGCAGTGGTGGCCGCCTCATTATAGTTCAGCTTGCTGTAGGCGTCCCCGGTGGTGTTCAGCAAGGGTTCTGCCGTAACGCCGTCCGTTTCGGCAATGGTGATGCCCTGTGCCACCGAAAGCATGACATGGGTATTCTGGCTCACACCGTCCAGAACGGTGCTTTCGTCATCGTCGGAGGCGTGATCCGGAAACAGCGAATACGGGTAGCCGTACAGTGCATGGCCTGCATCGCCCTCCACCACGATGCCCGGCTCACGGGCAAGGCCGAACTGTGTCATTACAGCGTCCAGATTCGGCGTATCGACAAAGGCACTGGTCATCAGCAGCACTTTGCCGCCGTTTTCCAGATAGGCCTGCAGCTGCGCGATCTCGTCCACAAGACCGTCGGAGGCAAAATCCGAAGCAGGCGCATTGATGATCAGCAGCCCGCAGTCCTCTGGGATGGTGCCTGTTAGCAGATCCAGCGGCTGCAGGTCGATATTCTGGGCTTCCAGCGCTTCGGTCAGCGAGGAAGTAGGGGCCTGCTCACCGTGGTTGGTGGTGTAGAAGGCATGGCTTTCTGCCCCGGAGGTCAGCTTGTAGATGGCCGAACTGATCTGCTTTTCGCCTGCAAACGTCACATTTGCAGAGCCGGTGGTGTAGTAATCGGAGTAGTCGTATTCGTAGAGCTCAGCGGCGTCCAGCACCACGCTGTTCTCGCCGCTGACCACGATCAGGCTGCCGGTGGATACATTCTCTGCACCGTACTGGGACGCAAAGGCCGGATAGAGGGCGGGGTCTTTCTGTTCCCAGTGGAAACGGCTGCTCTCATCGGCATAGTGATCCAGCAGCTTGCTCACAATGGCGTCTTCGCTGCCGGTCTCGCAGAGGTAGTAGACCGTCACATCCTGATCAAGGCTCTGCATCAGCTGTCTGGAGCTGTCGCCCAAAGTGTACATCTTGGCGGCAGAGAGATCGAACTCGGTGTACTTGGACGGGATCGCACCTGCCAGCAGGTTGACCAGTACCGCCAGCACGATCGCTGCCGCCAGAATGGCCGTGGAATACAGCCCGCTGCGGAACACTTTGCCGTTTGCGGAGGAAGTGAGCTTGAATTTTTTCATATCATTGTCCTCCTCTCAGTTCCAGCGGCGTTTTTCCAGTCCCTGCGCCGTAAAAAACAGAAATAGTACGATCACGGTGAGGTAATACACCAGTGTCGGAATGGAAAAGCTGTTGTTGACGAACTCTTCAAAGGGAGTGAACAGACACAGCGCGCTGAGCACTGCGCTGAAGGCTTCGGTCAGCCAGCTGCTTTGCAGCAGGAACAGTGCCGTCAGCACCACACAGCAGCCTGCAAAGGTCAGACAGCCCAGCGTGAAGCTGCGGGTGCGCAGACCAGCCACCACACTGAGCACTGCCGCGACCGCGGTAAACAGGGCCAACGCCACCGCGCTGCCGGCAGTAAACAGGTTGCGCAGGCTGGGCATCATATAGGCCAGAAGCAGCGCAGCCACACCTGCCACGGCGGCAATGATCTGGTTCTCGGTCAGGCTGGAAAGAAACACGCCGATGGCAATGGCCGCACAGCCCATAAGAAAATAGCAAAGCAGTGCAGCAAAATTTGCCGCTGTAGCAGTGCCGGATGCACCCAGTGCAGCCAGTACCAGGATCATGACTGCATCCACAAGGCACGGCAGCGCAAAAATGACACACAGTGCCAGAAACTTGCCCAGCACGATGCCCCACACGGATACCGGACTTGTGAGCAGCAATTGGTCGGTGCGGGTGCGGCGTTCCTCCGCAAAGCAGCGCATGGTCAGCACCGGGATATACAAAAGCAGCACAAAAACCGTGCGGTACAGCGTATAGTAACCAAAATCCGTCAGGCCATAGCCCAGATTCAGGGCTATAAAATAGATGGCCGTTGCTGCCAGCATAAAGGCTGTGAGCACATAGCCGATCATGCCATGAAAGCTGCTGCGGACCTCGCGTTTGAAAATGGCGATCATTCAGCCTTTCCCTCCTCTTCTTCATCGTTTTGATCGGACTCGCCCTTGGTCAGGGCAAGGAAGATCTCTTCCAGCGTCCTGCTCTCGGCGGCAAGGGCCAGCACCGTGCATCCGGCCCGCGAAAGAGCCCGGGATACCTCAGCACGTCGGTCGGCAGCATCCACGCTTTCTGCGGTAATAGTCACCTGACCGTCAGCTTCACTTTCCAGCGCTACCCTGCGGATGCCCGGAATCTCCCCCACCGCTTTGAGCACGGCCTTGCCTTCGCCCAGCACGGTGGCGTGCAGCCGGCTGCCGGAATCCAGCATACCGGCCAGCTGTTCCGGTGCGCCCACCGCCACCAGATGCCCCTTGGACAGGATCAGTACCTGACTGCACACCGCCTGCACCTCGCTGAGGATGTGGCTGGACAGAATGACCGTATGGGTCTTGCCCAGTTCCTGAATGAGCCTGCGGATCTCAATGACCTGCGCAGGGTCAAGTCCCACGGTGGGCTCATCCAGAATGATGAGCTGCGGCGCACCCAGCAGTGCCTGCGCAATGCCCACACGCTGGCGGTAGCCCTTGGACAGGCTGCGGATGAGCCGGGGCAGAACATCCTCCAGCCCGGTGCGGCGGGCGGCGCGCAGCACCTGTTCTTTGCGCTCTGCTTTCTTTTTGACGCCCTTGAGCTCTGCCGCAAAGTCCAGATACTCCTGCACGGTCATTTCCGGATAGAGTGGCGGCTGCTCGGGCAGGTAGCCCACACAGGCCTTGGCCTGCTGCGTCTGTTCCGGCAGACTGAAGCCCGCCACCTTAACTTCGCCGCTGGTGGGTGCAAGGTAGCCGGTGAGGATATTCATAATCGTAGATTTTCCGGCACCATTGGGCCCCAGCAAGCCGAAGATCTGACCATCCCCCACTGTAAAGGACAGATCCTCAATGGCAGGGTGCGTGCCATACTTTTTGCTCAGATGAGATACTTCGATCACAGCAAACGCTCCTTTATTCGTCTAATTCAGTGCTGGTATATTTTAGACGGAAAATGTGTAAAAATTGAGACAATCCTGTGGTGAGAGGCCAAAAGAATTCTTAAGAATCATTAAATCTGCATTTTTGTATACAAAATAAAACAAAAAAGCACCGTCTCCCAAAGGAAACAGTGCTCAGAAAACCATAATTACTTACGGCCGAAACGCTTGTTGAAGCGCTCAACACGTCCGCCGGTGTCAACCAGCTTCTGCTTGCCAGTGTAGAAAGGATGGCACTTGGAGCAAACTTCGACGTGGATCTCAGGCTTGGTGGAACGAGTCTTAATGACGTTGCCGCATGCGCAGGTGATGGTGCAGTCAACGTAGTTCGGATGGATACCCTGTTTCATTCTTTTCACCTCATTTCTGGTTCTGACTTATCGGGGCCATATTGTAAATGTATGTGCCCATCACAACCTTCAATATCGGCTACCCCGTCGAGCGGCCTTGGAAACGATTGCCTTACTATTATAGCACGATTCCGACAGAATGCAAGAGGGAAAATAAAGTTTTTTGCATACAAAAAAGCCCCCTGCACTTTCATGCAGAGGACTTTTGCAGGTTTGCCTTACACCGTCAGGCCATCAGTGGATGAACACAGGGCCCAGCGGGTTGGTGATGGGGCTGACGTAGCCGCCCAGCAGCTTGGGGATCGCCAGGCTGATATCGGGCACGAAGGTCAGCAGCAGCAGTGCAACGAACATGCACAGGTAGAACGGCAGGGTTGCCTTGACGACCTTTTCCATCGGGCGCTTTGCAACGGCAGAGCCGATGAACAGCACAGCGCCGACAGGAGGAGTCAGCAGGCCGATGCCGCAGTTCAGGACCACGATGATACCGAACTGGATGGGATCGATGCCGATGGAGGTTGCGATGGGCAGCAGGATGGGGGTAGCGATCAGGATGATGGGAGCCATATCCATGATGCAGCCCAGAATCAGAATGATCAGGTCGATCAACAGAGCAATGATGTAGGGGTTATCAGTGACGCTGGTGATGGCATTTGCAGCCAGATCCGGCACATGCAGCATGGTCAGGCAGTTGCCGAAGACCGCAGAGGTAGCGATCAGGATCAGCACGATGGACAGAGTGTTCACGCACTCATCCAGTGCATGCCAGACGCCCTTCCAGTCCAGACCCTTGTAGATGAACACCGACACGAACAGAGAGTAGATAACTGCAATAGCTGCAGATTCGGTAGCGGTGAACACACCGCCAACAACGCCGAACACAACGATGACAACAGCGGCCAGTGCCCAGATGGAAGTGCCCAGCTGCTTAACGAAGCCCTTGATGCTGAACGGAGAGCCCTTGGGGTAATTCTCCTTGACCGAGATGATGTAGGAACCGATCATCAGGACGATGGCCAGCAGAGCGCCGGGCAGATAACCTGCCAGGAACAGGCTGCCGACCGAGATGCCGCCGGCAGTGGTGGCATAAATGACCATGTTGTGGCTCGGAGGAACCAGCAGGCCCTCGCAGGAGGAGGTGATGGTAACAGCGGTGGAGAAGTCGGCGTCGTAGCCCTGATCGACCATCATGGGGATCATGATGGAACCGATGGAAGCGGTATCTGCAGATGCAGAACCGGAAATGCCGCCGAAGAAGTAGGATGCAACGATGTTGACCATTGCCATGCCGCCGCGCATCCAGCCTACACAGGCGTCAGCCAGAGCGATCAGCTTTTCAGAAATGCCGCCGGAGCCCATGAGCACGCCCATGGTGATGAAGAACGGCACGGCCATCAGGCTGAAGGAAGAGATGCCCTTGACCATCAGACGGCAGACATCGGTCAGTGCCTGTCCCTGCACCATCAGGCACAGCACGCTGGAAAGGCCAACGGCGTATGCAATGGGGAAACGCAGGAAGATCATTACAAAGAAGCTGACAAGAAGGACAATGATTGCCAGTGTCTGAACTGTCATATTACACTTCCTCCTTTACAAAAATGCTCTTGATGTGGTTGTACAGTGCCTCGATCTCGAAGATGATCATGGCAACACCGGCCAGAGGCACCGGGAAGTACATCCAGAAGCGGCTCAGCCAAGGCATGGACACGTAGAAGCCACGGCCGCCCAGAGTGGTGGCATAGTTCCAGCCGACCACCATCATGATGACGCCCAGAATGCACACGGCAAGGTCGGCCAGAATATCCAGCACCTTGACGGCGATCTTGGGCAGATACACGTCAAACGCAGTCATGCGGATATGGGCACCGCGGCGGATGGCCAGAGCAGCACTCAGCACAGCCATGTAGCTCATGCAGGTCAGCACAACTTCTTCCGACCATGCCGGGTCCGGGATGAACGAGACGTAACGACCGATGACCGACATGGTAGTGATGAGGATATCTGCGATCAGCAGCAGCTTGCAGATAAACAGAACCACTTTGTAGGTGATGTCGTACGCCGGCTTGATCTTATCCAGAGTGGTAAAGATTTTCGGCATATGAATTCCTCCATATAAAAAAACCGGCAGGTCTGCGGGCGTATCCCGTAGTCCCCCGCCGGGCTATGTACTATCTCAGAACAGGAAAGGCTTTTTCAATTATGCCTTCATGTCCAGCAGCTGCTGATACAGCTCAGCCTGATCGGAGGTGTTCTCGCTGATGACCTTAGCGCAGGCCTCCTGCCAAGGTGCCTTGTCGTCAACATCCACAACATTGCAGCCGGAGCTCTTCAGCTCATCCAGGACCTTGTTCTCAGCGGTCTCGGACAGGTCTGCATTGAAGGCCTGCGTATCAGCACCAGCCTCCATGATGGCAGCCTGCTGGTTCTCGGTCAGCTTGCCCCATGCGTTATCGGTGATAACAGCCTGAACAGCACCCAGAGTGTGGCCGTCCAGGATCAGGTTGTTAGCAACCTCGGGGAATGCATTGGACTTGTAGTTTGCGATGGGCTGCTCAGCACCATCCACAACGCCGGTCTGCAGTGCGCTGTACAGCTCACCGAAGGAAACGACGGTGGGGTTAGCGCCCAGACCCTCGACCAGGCCGTTCATGACGGGGTCGTTGGACACGCGCAGCTTCAAGCCCTTGAAATCATCAATGCCGGAAACAGGGTTGACCGTGAAGAAGTGACGGAAGCCCTCTTCGCCGTAGAAGACACCACGAACGGGCAGGCCCAGCTCCTGAGGCTCGTTCAGGAACTCAGGTGCCAGATCGCTGTTGGCGAAGTTCCAGAAGTGTGCGCGGTTCTCGAAGGTGAAGGGGATGGACAGCAGCTTGGACTTGTTGCAGCCGTAGCTGGTCAGTGCAAAAGCGGAGATACGGCTCATATCGATGGAGGTAGAACCGCCCAGGATTGCGTCCAGAACGTCGTTCTCAGAGCCCAGAACACCGGAAGCCTGCACATCGATGACGACGGAACCTCCGGTCAGCTCTTCTACCTTCTCCTTGAAGTGGGTAGCGGTCTGGCCAACGATGGTATCCAGCGGGTTGACCTCGGCGTAAACCAGAGTCACCTTGGGATCGTTTGCAGCAGCAGTAGCATCACCAGCAGCGGAAGCAGCTGCAGAAGAAGCGGTGGATGCAGCAGTAGAGCTGCTGGAACCGCCGCATGCGGTCAGAGCAGCAGCAGCGGCAGCTGCACCTGCGACTGCCAGAAAGCTACGACGAGAAATCTTTTTCATAAGTAAGTCCTCCTTAAATCTCCCGAACAGCACGGCCTGCACAGGGCCCGGATGCTGTTCATTTACTGTACACACTTTAGCAAATTTTTTTAACTGAAACAAGGGCTTTCAAAAAATGTCCTGTTTTTTGAAAAAATGTCAGAATTTCTTTTGTGAAAAACGCCAAACGCTTTACTTTTTGTTTGTGCACCTTTTACTAACAGATGGATACATTCCTGTATTCAATAGAAAAACAAAGTGCTGGATGCCCTCCCCTTTTGGGTCCAGAGCACACAGCACTTTGCCGGTTCTTTATTCTGTTTTCCTGATTCCTTTGCCCATCTTTTCCGGGCTTTGCTGTGAGGCTTATGCCTGCTGGATGCGGGCGATAAGCCCGCTCTGCTCTGCAAACAGGTCGTACATGGGCTGAACCGCCGCACGGAACTTTTCTTTTTCCGCCTCATCCAGCTCGGTCACTTCAATACCGACCGCACGCATGTTCTCTTCGGATTCCGCTTCCTGCTGCGCCCAGAGCTTCCGCTCCACCTTGGCGCTCTCCCGGGCGCACATGCGGATGATCTCCGGATAGCTCTCACCCAGTTCGGCCAGCTTTTCCATCACCATGGGGCTTGCCAGCTGCACTTCCGGCACGCGGGTGTGCTCGTCCTTCAGAAAATACGGTGCCACCTCGTAGTGACCCATGGCCTCGTAGCTGGGCCAGTTGTTCTCCGCGCCATCGATCTCGCCGTTGTGCAGAGCGGCATACACCTTGCTGTACACCACCTTTACCGGCTTTGCGCCGAGGTCGGTGATCATTTCGCTCATCATGTCCGATTCCTGCACGCGGATGGTCAGGCCCTGCAGATCCGCAAGGCCTGTCACCTTCTGCCGGGTGTAGATGCTGCGCACACCGGCATCAAACCATGACAGTCCCGTCAGCTCCAGCGACTCCAGCATGGAGAGGAACTCGTCGCCGATGGTCCCATCCAGCACGCGCCACATCTGGTCAGCGTCGGTGTAAAGGTACGGCAGCTGCAATACGCTCAGCGCCGGCTCGTACTCCGCCAGCTGGCTGAGGGACACGCGGGAGAAGTCAATGCCGCCAAACTGCATCTGCTGGATCACGCTCTGCTCCGCGCCCAGCTCTCCCCCGCTGTACACCAGCACTTTGACCCGTCCATTGGTGCGCTGGGCTACAAGGTCTGCAAAGGCCAGCGCTGCCTGCGTAGTAGGATAATCCTCCGGCTGGTTCTCTGCATAGCGCAGGATCAGCTCTGCCCCCGGCTCGTCCTGTACCGGCTGGTGGCCGCAGCCGGCCATCGGCAGGGTCAGCACCGCCGCGCCGAACAGGGCGGTGAGCATCTGACGGCGGGTCACAGGCGGGCCTCCCGAATCGTCTTTGCCGCCTCTTTGCGGTACTGGGTAGGCGTCATGCCGGTGCGCTTCTTAAAAGTACGGGCAAAATAACTGGAATCCTCGTAGCCCACCATGGAAGCTACCTCCGCTGCCGAACGGAACGGGTCGGTGAGCAACTCCTTGGCGGCGTTGATGCGCAGTTCGGTCAGGCAGTCCAGAAAGTTGGTCTTCTGGTATTTTTTGAACTGTGCGGAAAGATACGCCGGGCTGATATGCAGGATCTCGCTCACGCTGTCCAGTGAGAGGTCGAACATGTAGTTATCCTCCATGTACTTGCGTACGTGGGCCATGACCAGTGCGTTGCGGTCATTCTCCCCTGCTTCGGCGGCATCGCTTTCCGGATCCGCTTCCGGCTCCGGCTCCACCGGAGCCAGCTCGGCAAGGCGGCGGCCCGCTTCGATCTGGCGCATGGCCTTGCGGATCGATGCCTCCACCTCGTCCGGGTTCACCGGCTTGAGCAGGTAATCACAGGCGCCCAGATGCATGGCCTCGTGGGCATACTGGAACAGGCTGTAGGCCGTGACGAAGATTACCTTGCACTCCGGGCGCTGTTCCAGCACCGCACGGGCCGCATCCAGACCGTTCATGCCGGGCATTTCAATATCCATCAGGATCAGGTCTGCGCCCCACAGCACCGCCGTATCTGCCGCCTTGCGGCCATTTTCGGCTGTCTCAATGGTGATCTCGTGCTCAAAGCGGCGGGCAACGATATCCTCCAGAGCTTCTCTTTCCAGTACTTCGTCATCCGCGATCAACAGACGAATCATTCCTCAAACTCCTCCTCATTTTCCACCAATGGCAGGTACAGCACCACCGCCGTACCACGTCCCGGATGGGACCGTATCACAAGGCGGCTGTTCCGGTCCAGCAGACGCAGACGGGCCGCCACATTATAGATGCCAATATGTTCCCAGCGCTCACCGGGCTGACTGAGCGCCCCGCGCAGCTGCTGTAATTGTTCCGGCTGGATGCCCACGCCGTTATCTACTACACGGATGCACAACAGGTGTTTTTCCCGCAGCGGGTTGACCCGGATGCGCACCACACCGCCCTCCTCTTTGGGGCAGATGCCGTGCTTGAAAGCATTTTCCACGACAGGCTGCAAAATAAAGGACGGCACCATGGTCTCGGTTAGATCCAGCAAATCGGAAATGCGCCACTCCATGCGCACACGCTCGCCAAAGCGGACGTGGTAGATGGAATAGTATTCATCCACAATGCGCACCTCGCGGGAAAGCGGCACCTGTTCATCGTTGCTCATCAGGCTGTAGCGCAGCAGGTGCGAAAGCGCCATGATGAGCGCCTGCGTACGGTAGGCCGTCTCGGTACCGGCGGTCTGCTGGATCACATTCAGGGTGTTGAACAGAAAGTGCGGGTCGATCTGGCTGCGCAGCTGCTGCAGCCGGCTGCGCTCCATGCGGTTCTGCAGCTCCAGTGCTTCGGTCTTCTGGCGGTGCAGCTCCCGCTCGATCTCGTTTTTCTCCTGCAGGGTGGTCACCTGCTGGGCCATGGAGTGCTTCATGATGTTGAAGGACTCGGCCAGCTGAGCGATCTCCGGCTGCTTGGGCAGCGGGATATCCGGGATGTCGAATTTGCTCCGGCCAATGGCGCGGGATGCTGCGATCATCTGCTGCACCGGCGTGAGCAGCCGCATGACCATCAGGCCACTGACGCAGCCCAGAGCCACGCACAGGGCCACCACGACCGTCTGCAGCAAAACAATGCGCTCGTTCAGCGCCGAGATGACGGTGTAGGAACCCTGTGCATCCAGAATGGCCGTTTCCAGCAATTGCAGGGTGTACTGGCTCAGATAATCCCCGCAGGGCAGGATCTTTGCATAGTAAAGCTGCGAGGCTGCAGCATCATCCCCGCTGCGCAGGTCGCTCTGCAGCTCTTCCAGCAGGCCGGTATAGGTCTGGTAGACGGTATCCACCGCGCCGTACAGAACCCGCTGCTCATCACTGACATTCTCCAGCTCTTCCAGACTGGTGCCGATGCGCCACAACCACGCATTGCAGGTCGAGGACGCAGACTGAAGCCGTTCCATGAGCTCGTCCGTTTCGCTGTTCTCCCAGCGGTAGTTTTCCAGCACGGAAATAGAGCTTTCCACACCGCCCTGAAAGCGGCTGATGGCATTGAAGCTGCCCATCTGCGCGTCCTGTACCGCCTGCACTGCTCTGGACTGGTAGCCATTGAGCGCGAGCTGCATGGCAAAGGCCGCAAAAAATGCTGCCAGACACAGGCCCATGCGCTGCTTGAGGGTAAAACGCCATTTGCGGTGCTGCAATGCCTGCCGCCTCCCTTTGTTTTATAATAGTTTATTCTACCACGCATTGGGCCGGATTGGCAAGGTTTGTACGGGTTTCTCTTGCCTAAACCGCACAATTGTGGTACGATGCCTATAAATACAAAGGAGGCGACTCTATGTCCCATACCATTTCCGTTTCCACCACCATGGATGGACCCGGCTTCCATGATTTTGCCGTGTTTGACGCATTCCATCACCGCAAAGCATGGCTGCGTCCCGCCATTTTTGCCGCCATTATGCTGGCTTTTGCCGCCGTCTGCCTTTCGCAGCTGGGCAAGCGCCCGGGCGCCGGGCTGCTGGCCGCTGTGCTGGCCATTGTGGGCATCGGCCTGCCGGCAAGCTACTTTTACTCTTTTTTTCACAGCGTTTCCAAACAGATCCGGCAGATGCATCTGCCGCGGGCCTTCTACCGCGTGGAGCTGGCCGATACCGGCATCGCCGTGTGGATGTACGGCCAGCAGGACAAGCCCGAACCCACCAACCGCCACGCATGGGACAATTTTTACTGTGCCTACCGCACAGACAACGCTGTGTACCTCTACGTGGAAAAAGAAAAGGCCTACTTACTGAATGACCGCATGGAAGCGGTATGGCAGTTTTTGACCGGCATCCTGCCAAAGGAAAAGCTGCATGACTGCCGAAAAGCATAAGATCCAGCATACATACAAGCAAAAAGAACTGCTGATGAGATATCAGCAGTTCTTTTTTGTATATAAAAAACCCACGCTGCGGCAAAGCAAAGCGCAGCGCGGGTGCGAAGATATCTTAAATTATTGTGTCAGCAGATCAACGGGCCAGCGTATACTTGTGCAGAGTCTTGCGCACAGCGCCGGGGCCTGCAAACAGCTCCTTGGCCATGGACTCGATCTTCTCGCCCAGACCAACGGCATACAGATCCACACCGAACACGTCAACACGGCTGTACAGCTTCTTCAGGCAGCTGAAGTCCTGCTCGCCTTCCTTAACCTCCAGCGGAGCAACGATGGCCTGCAGTTCAGCCAGCAGCGGATCGGTAGAAGGCTCAAAGGCCTGACCATTGTCGTCGATGCCCTTCAGGTAGCGGGCATAGCCTGCCAGCACCAGCGGGATCAGGATCAGGTTGCTCTTGTCCAGACCACGTGCCTCGTATGCCTTGATCGTCTCACCAAAGCGGATGGCCAGCTTCTGAGAGGTATCGGTTACGATACGCTGGGGAGCATCGGGCATGAAGGGGTTGGGCAGACGGCGGTTGATGACAGCGCCGATGAACTCATAGGGGTTCAGCACGCCGGGATCAACGACCACAGGCATGGCCTCGATATAGCCGATCTTCTGAATGAAAGCACGCAGATCCTCGTCTGCCATCTCGGCAGAGATGAGGGTGTAGCCCAGCATGCAGCCATAGATGGACATGGCAGTGTGCAGGGGGTTCAGGCAGGTGCAGACCTTCATCTTCTCGATCTTGTCAACGGTCTCGCGGCTGCAGTACAGCACACCGCCCAGCTCCAGCGGAGGACGGCCATTGGTGTAGTGATCCTCGATGCACAGGTACTGGGTCTCCTCGGCGTTGACGAAGGGTGCAGTGAAGGTGTGCTTCTCGGTGACGATGGTGTAGTTGTCCTCAAAGCCGTCGTCAGCCAGCATCTTCTGCACCTTGGCGTCCGGGCGCGGGGTGATCTTGTCGATCATGCTCCAGGGGAAGGTGATCTTGGTCTCGTCCTGCACATAGGCCAGAAACTCGGCGGGCACCAGACCCTGCTCCACCCACTTTGCGGCGTAGGTGTGGACAGCATTCTTAACCTTATCGCCATTGTGAGAGCAGTTGTCCATGCTCTGAACGGTCAGGGGCAGCTTGCCGGCCTTGAAGCGCTCGTACAGCAGAGCAGTGACCTTGCCCATAGCCAGCACGGGGGTCAGGCCGCGCTCCAGATCAGCAGGAGCAACGCTGTAGCCCTTCTCGGTGATGGTGAAGGAGATCATCTGCAGGCTGGGGTTCTGGAAGATCTCCACCAGACGTGCCCAGTCCTCGCCGAAGGAGTAGTCAGCCTTCAGGCTCTCGGTGACGGAAGCCACGACCTTCTTCTCGATCTCGCCGGTGGACTTCAGGCAGACCAGCAGGCTCATATTGTCGTAGGGACGATAAGCCTTGTCGATGATCTCGTAGTCGAAGCTCTCGGCCACGATGACACCGCGGTCATACTTGCCGGTGTTCAGCGCATCGTTCAGGATGGCAGCCGGGAAAGCGCGGAAGATGTTGCCTGCACCAAAGTGCACCCAGGTGGGCTCGGCGTGGGTCTTGGCCTTGACAGCCTCAATATCGAATTTGGGCAGCTCATAGCCCTTTTCTGCCCATTCGGCAGACAGATTGCCATTTTTGATCTCAGACAGCTTCATATTCATCAGCCCTTCTTTTTCTCTTCATCCAGACGATCCAGCAGATCCCAGACACCCAGCATATACTGGACGCCCAGAGCACGGTCATACTTGCCGTAACCGGGACGGCAGTTGCCGGGGCCTTCCTCCCACAGCTGACGGCCATGGTCGGGACGGATGTAACCCTCAAAGCCGCAGTCATGGTAAGCACGCAGCACCTCGATGATGCCGGTCTCGCCGCAGCAGTCGCGGTGAGCAGCCTCGGAGAAGTCACCGTTGGGGAAGTGGTGGATGTTGCGGATGTGACCAAAGGCAATGCGGTCGCAGTGCTTGCGCACGATCTCGGCACAGTTGTTGTTGGGGTTTGCGTTCAGGCTGCCGGTGCACAGGGTCAGGCAGTTGTACGGATCATCCACCATGCTCAGGAAGCGGTCGATGCTCTCAGCATCCACCAGCAGACGGGGCAGGCCGAAGATATCCCAAGGGGGATCGTCCTGATGGATGGCCATTTTGATGCCGCACTCATGGCAGGTGGGCATCAGTGCTTCCAGGAAGTACTTCAGATTTTCCCAGAGCTTTTCCTTGGTGACAGGAGCATAGGCCTTGAACAGCTCGTCCAGCTTTGCCATGCGCTCCGGCTCCCAACCGGGGAAGGTCATGTTATACTTCTCAGTGAAGGACATGATGTACTCAGCCATAGCCTTGTAATCGCCCTTGATCTTATCCTTCTCATAGAACAGTGCAGTGGAGCCGTCGCCCACGGGGTGGAACAGATCGGTACGGGTCCAGTCGAACACCGGCATGAAGTTGTAGCAGATGACCTTGACACCGAACTTGGACAGGTTGCGGATGCACTGCTTATAGTTCTCGATGTACTTGTCGCGGGTGGGCAGGCCGATCTTGATGTCATCGTGGACATTGACCGACTCGACCACGTCCATATCAAAGCCGTAGGCGTGGATCTGATCGGCTACCTTCTGGATCTCGTCCACTTCCCAGATTTCACCGGGCATTTTGTCGTGCAGCGCCCAGACGATGCTGGTCACACCGGGGATCTGCTTGATGTCGCTCAGGCTGATGGGATCGTTGCCCTCGCCATACCAGCGCCAACCCATTTTCATAGGCATAGGAAAATCCTCCTGTTTTATATTTTTTGCTTTGCATTTTCCGCGCAACCGTGTGCCGCGCTCTTGTACTTATATTCTAGTATATCAGTTCATTTTTTTCAATGGACGCTTTGCCGGAATTTAGTGTTTATTCTTGTATACTTTAGACAAAAAGGACAAAAATCTCCTCTCATGCAGGCAAAAATCCGAAAGTTCGTTTAGAAATTCACGATCTTTGCGCTCTCGCGGCGGGACAAACAGCTCCCCTTCTGCGTGGTGTTTCTCCCCTGCCCCACAAAAAATCCGCCGGGCACAGACACCCGGCGGACAGTTTTTCCTATATTGATATTACAGTTTCTGCTCTAAGACGATCTTGCAGATGCGGTCCACATCCTCCATGGAAAGGTCGGCATACAGCGGCAGGGTCAGCACCCGTTTTGCCACATGCAGAGCCACCGGCGTTGCGTCCACATCGTATTTACCGTGGAAGCACTCGAAGGTGTTGGTGAGCGGATAAAAATACTTGCGCGCGCCTATTCCGTTTTGGGCCAGTGCATCCATTACCTCATTGCGGCTGGCACCAAAGAGATTTTCGTCGAACACCACCGGGAAATAGGCGTAGTTGGACCTGACCTCTGGCTGCTGCACATTCAGGCGCAGACCGTCCACGCCTTCCAGATGCTCACGGTAGCGCTCCACTACGGCCCTGCGCTTGGCGATCTCCTCATCCACATGACGCAGATTGCACAGACCCATAGCGGCACAGAACTCGTTCATCTTGGCGTTGGCGCCCACGGCATCCACCTCTTCCGGGCCGTGAATGCCAAAGTTTTTCAGCTCGTACAGCCTGCGGCCCATATCCGGGTCCCGATAGCAGACCGCACCGCCCTCAATGGTGTTGAACACCTTGGTGGCATGGAAGCTGAAGCAGGAGGCATCGCCAAAATTACCGATGCCCTGCCCTTTATAGGTCTCGCCAAAGGTATGGGCGGCATCGTACAGCACCTTCAGACCATACTTGTGGGCGATGCGCTCGATCTCTTCGATGTTGCAGATATTGCCGTACACATGTACCGGCAGGATGGCACAGGTTCGGTCGGTGATGAGCCGCTCGATCTGGGTCACATCCATGGTGTAGGTCTCGGGGTCGATATCACAGAACACCGGTTCCAGTCCATTGCGCACGATGGCGTGGGTGGTGGACGCAAAAGTGAACGGCGTGGTGATGACCTCGCCCTGCAGATTCATGGCCTGCAGAGAAAGCTCCAGCGCCATGTGGCCGTTGGTGAGCAGCTCCACAGCAGGCACGCCCATGTATTTTTGCAGTTCAGCCTGCAGGGCCTTGTGCTTTTCGCCCATGTTGGTCAGCCAGTGGCTGTCCCAGATGGAGCGGATCTCTTCGATGTATTCTTCCATGCTGGGCATGGAGGAACGGGTAACAAGGATATCATTCATTTTTCTCACTTCCCAAAATTCCACACCAAAAAGCTACTGTTTCTCTCAGAAGTTCGTTCTAGCACAAAACCGTGCTTCCGATAAAATTTCTGTGCGTTTGCATTGTCATCATCTACTTCCAGCCGAATCTTCTCCATACCGGCCTTCTGCGCCTCCGACGCACAATAATCCAGCAGTTGACTTCCCAGCCCTGTCCCCTGATATTTATTCCGAATACCAATCAACGAAATATACGCTGTTTTTGTATTCATATCATTGGTATAGATTGCCGCCATGCCAACACAGACGCCATCGTCCAGCATTGCAACAACATTTGCGTTTTGGGCTAGTTTTTCGGCATACGCTGTAAGTTCCACACGCTGTGACAGTGTGCAAAACTCTACTGAAAATGATTGGAGCAGTGTCAAAACATCAGAACCCGTCTGAAGTTTTTTATAATCTATCATACCATTTTCCAGCTTTCTATTAGCTATTCTCCACGATTACACGGTAATATTTCTGGATATTACCTGTAATCTCCATCATTTCTTCTACATTATCTGCTTTGAACAGAATCGTACCCAATGAATGCGTGGTATTCTGGTATGCATGAACTTCTTCACCCGGCTGCTTGGTACAGTATACCTCCAGCAAGTTCTTTGCACGGAAGGTCTCGTCAAACCAGATTTCTTTAAACGTACCGCTCACTGTACTAAGCAGCATGTAGTTGCTCCAGCATCCAACAGTTGGAGTCATCTGCAACGCAGAACAATCTTCGCCAATGGCAGCACGGATGGTATAATCCACAAGGTCTACACCTGTTGCATACTGGATCAGTTGCGGGATATAGCTGCCGCCGTTGCGAGGACCAAGTTCTAGAATGTAAACCGTATCATTTTCATCAATAATGGCTTCAATATTATAGGCACCAGTCTTCATGCCTAATTCGGTAATCAGGCGCTGAAGCTCATCGTCTACCTTTGCTTTCATATCCGGTGTTAATAAGCTGGGCCAAAATTCACCTAGTGCAACATATTCACGGGTTCCTCTGCCACTGTAAAGCTCATTGCCATAACTTGTAAAAACCAGCTTTCCGTCCACTGAAAAGCCATCGCCAGATACCTGATAGCCTTTTTTCTGAATAAACTCTTCCACAATGAACCGGCCACTACGCGAATAAGAAATTGCTTCTTTCACAGCAGCTTTCAGTTCACTTTTATCATAGATTTTGACAACGCCCTTGCTACCGGAGGAATCTACAGGTTTTACCATAACTGGAAAGTGAAAATTTTCCATATCCCTATACGCTTCTTCATAGGTCGCATAGCCATGGGCATACGGACAATTCAATCCGTGTTTGTGAAGAAAATCACGGAAAAGATCTTTTTCCGTCAGGATTTTTACGGATTCATATGGATTGCCAGGCAGTCCCATCTTTTCTGCCACATAGGCTGCTGTAGGCGCTGCTGGATCTGAGGCATAAGCAACAATACCATCAATTTGCAGTTTCTGCGCCAGTTGAAGTACAGCTTCTTTATCTGTCGTGCTAACGTTATAGTATTCATCCGCGATTTTATGACCCGGATTTTCCGGCAAATAATCACAAGTGATTGTATATAATCCGAGTTCTTTTGCCTTTTTGATGCTGGGAATCTGCTGCATTGAGCCGCCCAAGAGAAGGATTTTTTTCTGTGCCATCGTACAAGCTCCCTTCAAACGATGCTGTCTACAAATCTTTTTATTCGCCCACATGCTTCCAGTAGCTTTTCTTCCTCCAGCGTACAGGCAATGCGGATATGGTCATCATAATGGCTCCCATATGCTGCGCCCGGCACAACTGCCACATGCTGTTTTTCTAACAGTTCATGGGCAAATGCCACAGAATCCATTCCTGTTCTGCTGATGTTTATAAATAAATAAAAGGTAGCCTCTGGTTCAGGACAGAAAAGTTTATCAATCTGATTGATTTTGCAGCACATGCTGCGGCATCTGCGCTTAAAAATCTCTGTTATTCGATGATCGTTTGCGCAGCAACGATAGGCCGCTATTCCTGCGTACTGGGACGGCAGTGCTGCACAGGCCGCTACATTTTCCTGCAACTTCGTCATATCTGCAATTATGCGCTCCGGACCGATCGCATAACCGACACGATACCCTGTCATTGCAAATCTCTTGGAAAGGCTGTCTACTACAATAGTGCGCTCCATCATTCCCGGAAATGATGCAATACTTTTATATGGACGTCCATTAAAAACCAATGTCCGGTATACCTCATCGGAAACGACAGCAAAATCATGTCGGTTGGCCAGTTCCGCAATCTGTGCTAAAACTTCACATCCGATCACACGCCCCGATGGATTGCAGGGTGAGTTTAAAATCAATGCCGTTGTTCTGGGGGTAATCGCCTTTTCAATCTGTTCTGAAGTAATTGTAAATCCAGAATCCTCTGTTGTATTCACAATAATCGGAACACCACCACAAGAACGAACCATCTGGATGTAATTCACATAATACGGCCCCGGGATAATCACTTCATCACCTTTGTCGAGAATGCAGCGCAGAGACAGATACAGCGCTTCCATGCCACCCACCGTTACAATCACATTTTTTTCCGGCGCAACTTGCAGACCATATTCTCTGCCGAACTGCTGAGCTATTGCCTGTCGAAATTCCAATAAACCTGCATTCGCAGAATAGCGCGTTTTTCCTTTTAGGATTGCATCACAGGCCGCTCTTTTAATGTTGTCATCCGGTTGGATATCCGGATCACCCAGCGTCAAATCAATCACGTCATCATATCCTTGTGCCAAATTGAATAATTCTCTTGTCAAAGACGGCGTGATTACTTCGACTGCACTTGAAGATTTCATTCTAGGCTCCTCTTATATTTGTCTTGATTACTCTTCGTTATCAGCCCACGGTTTTCTCTGAATCTTAGGCTTCACCACATTCCAGAGATACTCAAACGTATCCAGCTTCAGCAGTGCAGAACCGCCCAGATACATCGCTGCACCGATCAGGATCTGAATGACCAGCGTTACGATGTCCGGCAGATGTGCAAGATTGACCAGCCACATGCAGCAGCCCATGAAAATAGCCAGCAAAATGCTGGGCAGGATGTCTTTCAGCTGTTCCAGATAACGGTAATCCAGCAGTTTTCTGTTCGGCCATGTATTGATGAGCTGGCTCAGCAGGCTGCTCAGGATCAGGCTGTAGGCCATTGCCATCACGCTGATGCGGTAGGTCAGCAGGAGCAGGGTCAGACCCATGATCTTCTTGATGATCTCCAACTTCAGATACACTCCGCTGCGGCCCATTGCCTTGATCGCATTCAGGTTTGCCGTATGGATCGGATAGAACATGTAGGTGATGCAGAAAATCCGCAGATACGGTACACAGGGCAGCCATTTCTCGGTCAGCACCAGCCGGATGAGCGGTTCCGCGCAGAAGAACATCGCCATCATCAGCGGCGCAATGACGTAAACGCAGGTCTTGATGGCACGGCGGGTCATGTTTTTCACCCGCGCAGGCTCATCCTGCGCAGCTGACATTGCCGGGAGCAGAACACTGTCAATGGAAGAATCCACGTTGACCGCGATCGTATCCGGTGCAAGCATACCCTCATTATAAAAGGCAAGATCAGCCGATGTGTAAACGCGGCCGATCACAAGGCTGCGCAGATTATTGTATACGGTATCCAGCAGGGAGGAAGCCAGCAGTCTCCAGCCATAGGATAGCAGCCCTTTCAGCCGCTGCCAAGAAAAGACCGCTTTCGGTCTCCAATGCACCGTGAGCCAAAGGATCAGCGTATCAATGGCCGTGTTGGAAAGCTGCTGTGCCACCAACGCCCAGACGCCAAACCCGGCATAAGCCATGCCAAGCCCCAGAAATGCGGAGAACAGCGTACCGCCCAGCGTTGCAAAGAAAAAGCGTTTGAACAGCATATTGCGGGACACATAGGCCTGCTGGATGCCTTTGACACCGGAAAACACCAGCGTCAGGCTGGCAACGCGAACCACGGGCGTCAGCGAAGGATCTTTATAGAATGCCGCAATATAAGGTGCCGCAATGAACATTCCGGCATACAGCACCAGACACACCGCAAAATTGAAATAGAATACCGACGAAAAATCCAGATCGTCTGCATCTTTTTTCTGGATGAGCGCTGTGCCGAGGCCGCTGTCGATGAACACCTGCAAAATGTTGATGAACACCGCCACCAGCGCCGTCCTGCCGTAATCTTCCGGCATCAGAATACGGGCCAGCAGCAGCGTTACAACGGCTGTCACAAGCTGGGCACCGCAGCGCTCTGCAAAGCGCCAGATAAAGTTGTCAAGAATAATGTTCTTATCTTTTTTCATTTTGCTCTGTCTTAAACTCCGTCCATACTGTATCCAGTACGTGTATTTTCTTTTCCAGCGACAGTCCCATAAAAATGCCCAGCTGCGGACCGTGCAAAAGGCACCTGCCACCTTTCTGGAGAACTGCCAGCTGCAGCTGGTCACGGTTCGCCACATCATTTACCGCCTTCTGGTATTCGGGCGCACCCCCCTGTTCACGGCAGTACCGGCGGAGCTTTTCTGTAAAGTCCGTTCTCGCTTTCTGGCTGCAAATGCGCTGCTGCTTAGATGCATTGTTCTGGTTCCGGGCAGTCCACGAGCCGACGGTAAACATCCGGTAGACAGACATGATATCCTTTAAATAGTGGATCTTCCCGTTCAAACGCAGATAAACCGCCAGAGGATAATCGCCGAAGCCTTCTGCGGTAAGCGCATCTGGAACGATGAACAGTTCTCTTGCGCACATGATGGAAGAGGTGTGGAAGCATGCCGCACTGTAATTCACAACTTCTTTAAAAGTAAGATCCTGGTCTTTGCTTCTTTTATACATCGGCCACGAACCGCCCGTGCGACAGTCCATCAGCCGGGTATTATGCACACAGGCCGCATACCCCTCATGCGATTCCAGAAAATCCACCTGTTTTTGCAGTTTGTTTTTGTCGCACCAATAATCGTCGCCTTCACAAACAGCAATATACTTTCCCTTTGCAATCGGGAAAAGAATGGTTTGAAAAATATGCACTCCCTTAGAATACTGATTTTCAGTCTGGTAGACCGGTTTAATGATGTCCGGATATTTTGCCTCATATTCTGCGATGATCGCAGCCGTGTGATCTGTGGACGCATCGTCGTTTATAAGAACTTCGTACCGAAAGTTTGTCTTTTGATTCACGAATCCATCCAGCGCACTGTGGATGTATTTTTCATGGTTATATGCGGTACAAAGAACGGACACCACTACATCATCGTTCATTTTTATCTCCCCCGATGCTTCAACCGCACCGTTGCTTTTCCATAGTTATACTTATAATATCACATGTTCCGATGCATTTCAACTTGTGCGTTTTTTCTGGGCATGAGTTTTCCGGCGATCTCCCCCTCATACAACCGCTGTATCTATGCTTACGCCGGATTTTTTTCAAAAAGGGAAAAAAGAGCTTGACTATCCGACAGGAACGTGGTAATATATTCAAGCAGTCCGCAAGCACAGCTTCAAACCTCAGAAGTTGGATGGACGGCACGAACAGAATATGCGAGGGTGGCGGAACTGGCAGACGCGCACGTTTGAGGTGCGTGTGGTTTATCCTTGGGGGTTCGAGTCCCCTCCCTCGCACCAAAGAATACCCGCGAAGTTGCGTTGAAAATTCGTAACTTCGCGGGTTTTTCGTTTGGCACTGGTCAAATACTGCCAGATACTGCCCAATACTGCCTGATTTTGCGGGGGGCAATACATGATATAAACAACAAAATCCCCTCTCTGACGGTACGTCCAGAACAGAGAGGGGATCTTTCAGTTTTCCTTTTTGATGCCGAACAGCCTGCGCAGGATCCCGCGCAAGGCCTTGGGGCTCTGGATCACAATTACCTGCATATGCTCTCCCCTGCCTTTCCGTTTTCTGCTCCATCCTATGCGGGCGGCAGACAAAATGTTCCGGCAGAAGCAGCAGGCATCAGTCCGGGATGGTCTCCACCGCCACCAGCGCACCGCTACGGGTGCTGATGGTGATGCAGTCCGAACCTTCGGCGTACTCGTTGCTGACACCCAGCGGATACGCGGCGGTCAGCTCTGCGTTATCCAACTCATAATAAGAGCCGTGTTCGCACACGCCCTCTGCCCTGCCCTCCATCGGAAAGGCCGAGAAAAAGAAATAATTCTCCTTCGGGTAGCGGCGGGTCTCGCCGGGCATCACGTAGGTGATGCGGCTGCGCTCGTCCAGCAGCGTGGTGCGCACGCCGCGCCGCTCCAGCCCAAGGCCTGTGCACAGGTTTGCAAGCGTATGCTCTACCCGTCTGCCACCAAGGCCGCCCAGCAGCAGCACCTCATCAAAACCTTTTTCTGAGGCCAGCTTTGCGGCATACTCAGTGTCGGTATCATCCTTGACGTGGGGCAGAACGATGATGTCGTCATCCTGCTTTTCCGGGCAGGGGGCGGTGTCAAAATCGCCCAGGATGATATCGGGCTTACAGCCCAGCGGGACACAGTTGCGATAGCCTGCATCGCAGGCAATGATAAAATCGTCCGGCCGCAGGGCCTTTGCCAGCTCCGGCGTGACCGGGCAGGCCGAAATGATCACACAGCGTGACATGAATCTCTTCCTTATCCTTTATACTTTCGGGCGCTGCCAATCCTTTACGTCCTTGACTTCCTCGTACATGGCGCAGTAGCTGTCGTACCGGGTCTGAGAGAGACTGCCCTCTGCCAGTGCCGCGCGCACGGCGCAGCCTTTTTCGCTGCGGTGGGAGCAGCCGGTGAACTGACACTGTCCCAGATAAGGCCCGAACTCCGGGAACGCATGCTCCAGATTTTCCTTGGGGATGAACCCGGCGCGGTTCGCTTCCAGACTGGCAAAACCCGGCGTATCCGCAATGCGCCCGCCAAAGGCTTCAAAGATGGTCACCTCACGGGTGGTGTGGCGGCCGCGGCCCAGCTTCTGGCTGATGGCGCTGGTCTCCCGCTCGGCTTCCGGCAGCAGATGGTTCAGCAGGGTGGACTTTCCCACGCCGGAGTTGCCGCAGAAGGCGCACAGCCGGCCATTGATCCACTGCTTCACCTCGTCCAGTCCTGCACCGGTCTCATAGTCGATGCGGATGAACGGCAGGGTGGATCTTTCGTAGGCAGAGCGCAGGAACTCTGCCTCTGCCAGATCGCCCTTGGTGCACACGATCACCGGCTGCACGCCCTTGTCCACCGCAATGGCAGAAAGCTTATCCAGCACCAGCGTGCTGGGGGTGGGCTGGGTGGTGCTTGCCACCAGAAACAGCAGATCGAGGTTTGCCATCGGGGGGCGCACAAAAACGTTCTTTCGCGGTGCGATCTCCGCAATGACCGAAACACCGTTCTCGGTTTCCAGCGTCACTTCGTCGCCTGCAACCGGCGTGATCTTCTGTTTGCGGAAGATGCCGCGGGGCTTGCACTCCACAATGCCTTCCGGCGTTTTTACGTAGTAAAAGCCGCCGATGCCCTTTGTGATATATCCTTTCATGTGCGCCTCCGTCAGCTCAGCAGCGAGGACCACCAGTCGGTCAGCGGAGTCTGGGAAGGCTCCCCGCTGCCCGCTGTGCCCTGCTCACCACTCGCTGTTGTGCTGGAGGAAGAGGAGGACGAACCACCGCCGAACAGGCCGCTCCACCAGTCGCCGCCTGTCGTGCTGTCGCTGGGTGCTTCCGGTTCCGGTGCAGGCTCCGGCCCGGCACTGACCACGATGTTCACCCGGCCATTCAGCTTTGCGGTAGCGCCTGCCGCCGGGTCCTGACTGATGACGGTGCCCACCGGCTGGTCGCTGTACTGCTCAGACTGGCTGCCCAGACCCAGATGATTCTGCACCAGCAGGGTGCGGGCATCCCCGGCGCTCATGCCAATGAGCGAGGGCACCTTAGTGGTGGTGGCCACCTGCGGGCGGCTGATATAGACCACTACCGTGCTGCCCGCTGCCACCTGACTGCCTGCTGCCGGGTCGGTGCGGATGACCGCACCGGATGCCACTGTGGTATCCACAGCCTGCGTCACCAGCACCGAGACTCCCAGATCTTTAAGCTGCTGCTCTGCATCTGCCTGCACATAGTTGGTCAGATCGGGCACCGTGACATACTGGGTGCCCAGACTGACGGTAAGGGTCACATTCTGGCCCTCACGCACCGTGCGGCCAGAGACCGGCGACTGCTTATAGATATAGCCCGCCGCATAGTCGCTGTTGTACTCCTGCTCCCAGGTAACACTGATCTGGCCGGAGACCACCTGCTCGGTGGCGGCAGCCTCGTCCTGCGTCATGCCGATATAATCGCCCAGCGTGATATCTGCTTTGTTGTTCATCAGGTTGGAGGAATCGTTCAGGATCATCCAGCACAGTGCAAGGCAGGCAAGGGCAAATGCAATGGTGATGCCCAGCAGCGCCGGAAGATAAATGGTACGGCGTTTCTTTTTGCGGGATGCCGTCTTTTTGCTGCGGGGCGCAGGTTTTTCGGCAGGTCGATTTGTACGGTTCTGGCTCATGGTACGTTTCACCACCTTTTCGGGTGCATCTTCTGTAATATATTTGTACTCGAACATCACGGAGGGATTCTGCACGTAG
Organism: Faecalibacterium sp. 9; assembly: GCF_048320955.1. Lineage (NCBI taxonomy): Bacteria > Bacillati > Bacillota > Clostridia > Eubacteriales > Oscillospiraceae > Faecalibacterium > Faecalibacterium sp. 9. Next base: position 275,974 of record NZ_JBLWGB010000002.1, on the reverse strand, counting down.
GCGTCCAGTGCATCCAGCATCTCGCGGGCAGAAGCATAGCGGTTCTGCGGCAGCTTTGCCATGGCTTTTTCGGTGATCTCCACCAGTGCGTTCGGTACCTCCGGCGCGATCTCGTGCAGAGACTTCGGCTTATCCGAGATCTGCTTGATGGCGACCTCCACCATGTCGTCTGCGTCAAAGGGCAGATGACCACTGAGCATCTCGTACATCATCACGCCCACCGAGTAGATATCGCTGGTGCAGTCAGTCTCATCGCCCTTGGCCTGCTCCGGGCTGATATAATGCACGCTGCCCATGGTCTTGCCGCTGAGCAGCTGATTCTCGGCCCGGGAGATGCGTGCGATACCAAAATCCATCATGCGCAGCTGACCATTGTCCAGAAGCATGATGTTCTGGGGTTTGATGTCCCGGTGCACCACACCGTTGGCATGGGCGTGTTCCAGCGCCTTTAAGATCTGAGAGATGAAATGCACAGTCTCCCGGTTGGTCAGCTTGCCGCCGCGCTGGTTGAGGTACTCGCGCAGGGTCATGCCGTCCACATATTCCATCACGATATACTGCAGATCATCGTTCACCGAAACATCATATACCTTGACGATGTTCGGGTGATTCAGCAGCGAGATGGCCTTGGATTCATTTTTAAAACGGCGCACAAGATCCGGGTCATGCATATATTCCTGCCGCAGCACCTTGACCGCCACCACTGTCCCGGCGGGAACAGGGCCGTTCTGGCCAAGCATGACCGCCTTGTAGACGTTCGCCATGCCGCCGGAGCCGATCAGCTCCTTCACCTCATACAGACCATCCAGCTTTTTGCCGATCAGGTTGTCCATCAGCGCACCTCCTCCACACACAGAAGCAGCGCGGTGATGTTATCCGGGCCGCCGTTTTCGTTGGCAGTGCGGATCAGCAGATCCGGCAGATCATAGAATTTTCCCGTGCGCAGCAGCTGTTCCAGCTGTTCTTTGGGCACCGCATTGGTCAGGCCGTCCGAGCACAGCAGCAGAATATCTCCGCTGTGCAGCTGTGCGGTGGCAAACTCCGGTTCCAGCCGGTAGTCCACACCCAGAGCACGGGTAATGATGTTCTTCTGGGGGTGATGCTCGGCCTCCTCCACGGTAATGGTGCCGCAGTCCACCAGCTCCTGCACGTAGGAGTGGTCGTGGGTGAGCTGGGCAAGCTGCCCATCCCGGTACAGGTACGCCCGCGAGTCGCCTGCATGGCACAGATACACCCTGCCGGAGCGCACCAGTGCGCACACCGCCGTAGTGCCCATGCCTGCCAGTTCTTCCTCCCGCAGGGCCTTCTGGAACACAAAGCGGTTGGCGCTGAGCAGTGTTTTTTTCAGGAAGGTCTCTTCCTCGCCGGGCAGGCACTTGGAAGCATACTGCTCCTGAAAGCAGCGCTCAATGACATCACATGCGCTCTGACTGGCTTCCCTGCCGCCGCGTGCACCGCCCATGCCGTCACACACCAGCAGCCATGCGGCATCGCCGGGCAGCTCTCCTGCGCGATAATCGTCCTGATTATCCTGCCGGACCCGGCCGACATCCGTTTTTCCTGCAAGTTTCATAGGATACTCCCTCTATTTTACGCTTTCCCGTTCATTTCGTCCCGGCGCAGCTGGCCGCAGGCGGCGCTGATCTCGCTGCCAAGACGTCGGCGCACCGTAGCATTGACGCCAAGGCTTTCCAGCTTTTGCTGGAAGCGGCGCACATTGGCGGCATCGGTAGCCGAATACGGGCTGCCGTCCACAGGGTTGATGGGGATCAGGTTCACATGAGCCCCCATGCCCCGGATGAGGTTTGCCAGCTGCTTTGCACAGGCATCCGAATCGTTGACGCCACGCACCATGGAATACTCAAAGCTCACCCGGCGTCCGGTGGTATCCTGATAGCGGCGCACGGCCTGCATCAGCACTTCCACGGGGTAGGCGTCGTTCACCGGCATCATGCCGCTGCGGATCTCGTTGTTGGGCGCGTGCAGCGACACCGAAAGGGTGAGCTGCAGCTTTTTCTCGGCCAGCAGATCAATCTTTGGCACAAGGCCGCAGGTGGAAAGACTGATGTTGCGCATCCCGATGTTGACGCCCTCGGGCGAGGTGATATTTTCCAGAAATTTCATCACTTCGTCAAAGTTGTCCAGCGGTTCCCCGATGCCCATGAGCACAATGTGGGAAATGCGCTCGCCAATATCCTTCTGTGCGGTGTAAATTTCGGAGCAGATCTCGCCGGCTTCCAGATTGCGCACCCGGCCTGCCTGCGTAGAGGCACAGAAGCGGCAGCCCATGCGGCAGCCCACCTGAGTGGACACACACACGGTATTGCCGTAGTGGTAGCGCATGACAACGGTCTCGATGCAGTTGCCGTCTGCCATGCGCAGCAGATATTTTACGGTGCCGTCCTTTGCTTCCTGTCGGCGCTCAATCTGGGGTGCTGCGATATAGAAGCTTTCTTCCAGCTTTGCCAGCAGGGTCTTGGGCTGGTCGGTCATAGCAGAAAACTCGGTGACCAGCTTCTGGTGCACCCAGTGGAAGATCTGCTTTGCCCGGAAGCCCGGCTGGCCCATCGCTTTCAGTTCAGCGGTCAGCTCTGCCAGCGTCAGGGAAGAGATACAGCGTTTTTGTTCCATTGTGTTCTCCTATTGGTTTTTACAAATAAGCTGCCTGTTTCATTGCAGCTCTCACCCGTTTTTCTGCATGGCGCACAGGAAAAATCCATCCATGCCGGTACGGGTGGGCACCGAAAGCGCACCGTGCTCCCCTGCCGTCATCCCGGCGGGCAGCGCCACGGCGGGCTTTACCACCGTAAACTCCGGGTGACGGACCAGAAATGCCGCGATCTGCTGCTGGTTCTCTGCCGGGTCGATGGTGCAGGTGGAGTACACCAGCCTGCCGCCCGGTTTGAGCAGCTGTGCCGCCGTATCGAGGATGGCCGACTGCGTGGCCAATAATTCAGCTTCGCGGGCCGGATCCAGCTTTTTATAGCGCAGATCCGGCTTTTTTGCCAGAATGCCAAGGCCGCTGCAGGGCACATCTGCAAGGATGCGGTCGGCCTGCGGCAGAGCCGGGTTTCCCTTGGTGGCATCACTGCACAGGACCTCCACATTGGTCAGTCCCATGCGCTGCACCGTCGTGCGGATCAGTCCCACGCGGTTCTCGGCGGCATCGCAGCTGTAAAGCCTGCCGGTATTCTGCATCTGTTCGGCCAGCAGGACGGTCTTGCCGCCGGGGGCCGCGCACAGGTCGATGACCGTTTCACCGGGCTTTGCTTCCACGCAGAGCGCTGCCAGCTGGCTGGCCTGCCCTTCCACATGGAAATATCCCTGCCGGAACAGCTCGTTTTCCGCCGGGCTTCCCTCGAAGCGGGCCAGCACACTGCCGGGTACAATGCCGGGCCTTGCTTCCTTTGCTCCGGAAGCCAGCAGCTTTGTGCAGAGTTCTTCTGCGCTTGTCTTCAGCGGATTTGCACGCAGGCTGGTCATGCCGCCATCGGCTTTGTAGGTGAGGATATCCAGTGCTTCATCCGGGTAGTTTTTGTGCAGAAATTCCGCCACATCCCGCCCGGCAGAGCCCAGCACCATGAGCCGCTCCACTTCGTTTTTGAAGCTTGCGGTGCTCAGGTCGTAGCTGCACGCCTTGCGCAGCACAGCGTTGACCAGACCGGATGCGCTGGATTTTTTGAAGGTGCGGGTCAGCTTGACGGCCTCGTTCACCGCTGCGGATACCGGCACCTGCATATAGCGGGCCTGTGCCAGCGCGGCACGCAGGATCTCGCGCACCGGTGCATCCAGCTTTGCAAGGCCCTTGGGCAGGAACTGGCACAGGATGTGGTCCAGCGTGCCCTGATGTTCCAGCACGGTATAGAAAATGGCACTGGCAAAAGCTTTATCGCGGCCTTCCAGCTGCTGGCGCTTGAGTTCGGCATCCAGAACAAGGTTGGAAAAACCGGCCTGCTCCTGCCGCACCAGCGCCGCCACAGCTGCCGCGCGCGGATTTGCCGCCATCAGAGGATATCCCCCGCCTTGAGGCGCTGACCGGCGGCAAATGCGGTGCCGTCCATGGGCTTTTTGCCCTCCGGCACCACCTGCAGCAACTGGACGGCCCCCTCACCGCAGGCCACGGTCAGCGGCTTTGTCGCCAGCACCGTGCCGGGCGCTTTGCCGGAAGCTTCCACCGCACGGCACTCCATCACCTTGAGCTTCTTGCCGCCGGAGGTGACAAACCATGCACCGGGCCACGGGTTCATACCGCGCACCCAGTTGTGGATGTGGGCGGCAGATTCGGTAAGGCGGAACTCCGCCATCTCTTTATTGAGCATGGGGGCAAGGCAGGCGTTCGCATGGTCCTGCGGCTGTGCAATCAGCATGCCGGCAGCGATGGCGGGCACCACCTCGCACAGTACCCGGGCACCCACGGCGGTCACGCGGTCAAACAGCTCGCCGCTGGTCTCCTCCGGGCCAATGGCGATCTTTTCACAGCAGAGCACATCGCCGGTATCCAGCCCCTCGTCCATCTGCATGATGGAAACGCCGGTCTCGGCGTCTCCGTTCAGCACGGCCCACTGCACCGGAGCGCTGCCGCGATACTTGGGCAACAGGGAGACGTGCAGGTTGATGCAGCCATATTTCGGCGTTTCCAGCACCGACTTCGGCAGGATGCAGCCATAAGCCACCACCACGATCAGCTCCGGGGCCAGTGCGCGGATATTTTCATCTTCGCTGCCGTCCCGCAGGGTGCGGGGCTGGAACACCGGCGTGCCGTGGGCAAGCGCCACTTCCTTCACCGGCGGTGCGGTCAGCACCTGCTTGCGGCCAACCGGCTTATCCCGACGGGTATACACCGCACAGATCTCATGCCCGGCAGCATACAAGGCTTTCAGGCACTCGGCGGCAATATCCGGCGTGCCCATGAACAAAATGCGCATCAGTTATTTCCTTTCGCTTCGCGGGCAGCTTTTTTGCCCTCTTCGGTATCCTCATAGAAATACTCGCTGGACTGCATGATGGTAATGCCGTCCAGATGGTCGTTCTCGTGCTGGATGCAGCGGCCCAGCAGATCCCCGGCTTCCAGCTCAAACCACTCACCGTGGCGGTCCTGTGCGCGCACTTTGACAGCGATGGGGCGGGTCACGGCGCCGTTATGGCCCGGGAAGGACAGACAGCCCTCATAGGCGGTCTCCTCTTCCTCGGATACGGCCAGGATCTCCGGGTTCACAAAGTCGATAAACTTGTACTCGTAATCCTCCGGGATCTCCTCCGGGGCGTCGGTGGTGTCCCACACCACGAACAGGCGGCGCAGCATGCCCACCTGCGGGCCGGCCAGACCCACACCGTCGGCGGCGATCATGGTCTCGTGCATGTCATCCAGCAGGGTAGCCAGACGGTCATCAAAGGTAGTCACGGGGCGGCAGACCTTATTCAGGATGGGGTCGCCCTCTTTTACAATGTTACGGATTGCCATTTATGGTACCTCCTAATCAGATATCTCCGTCCGAATGCAGATCCACCGCAACGGTGGCCTTGGACGGAAGTTTTTCCTGTTCATACAATTCCAGTGCGCTGCGCACGAGGTCGCGGAAGCGGCGGTCGTTGCGGCACTTGATGGTAAGCTTATAGCGATAGGTGTCGTTGATCTTCTCGATGCTGCTGGGGGTCGGCCCCAACACCCGCAGGGGCAGGTCCGGCTGTTTTGCTGCCAGCTGGCCCAGAAGAGCCGCAAAGCGCGCTGCGGCCCTTGCCGTCTCGATTTCCTTTGCGCCTGCAAAGCCGATGACGCACAGCCCGCAGAAGGGCGGGTAGAGGCCCAGCTTGCGATATGCAATTTCCTGCTCGAAGAAGGCGTCGTAGTCCTGCGCGGCGGCAAGGTTCAACACCGGGTTATCGGGGTCAGTGGTCTGGATGATGGCAAAGCCCGGGTCTTTGGCCCGGCCGCTGCGGCCTACCACCTGCGTGATGAGGCTGAACACGTTTTCGTAGGCACGGAAGCCCTGCGCAAACAGCAGTGAATCGATGCCCAGCACGCCCACAAGGGTCACGTCCTCAAAATCCAGTCCCTTGGCCACCATCTGGGTGCCCACCATGATGTCGTATTCGTGATCTGCAAATTTTGCCAGCAGCTTTTCGTGGGCGTCCTTGGCCGCGGTGGAATCCTGATCCATCCGCAGCACCCGTGCATCCGGAAAAAGCTTTGCAAGCTCTTCCTCCGCTTTCTGGGTACCGAACCCCCGGTACTGCAGCTTGCCGCCGCAGGTGGGGCAGACGGTGGGCGGTTCCATCTGGCTGCCGCAGTAGTGGCACAATACCTTATGCGCCGATTTATGGTACACCATAGGCACGCTGCACTTTTGGCACTTGAGCACCTCGCGGCAGTCCTCGCACTGGGCCATGGTCTGGTAGCCCCGGCGGTTCAGCAGCAAAATGGTCTGCTTGCCTGCGTCCAGATTGCGGCGGATAGCGTCCTCCATGGCAAGGCTGATTTCCCGGGGGTTGCCCGATGCCAGCTCTGCGCGCATGTCCACGATCTGCACCTTCGGCAGCGGGTTGCCTCCGTAGCGCTGGGTAAGCCGCACCAACTGGGTGCGGCCATGCTGGGCCGCGTAAAAGCTCTCGGTGCTGGGGGTGGCACTGGCCAGCAGCAGCAATGCACCGTTCTCCGCCGCACGCTGCCGGGCCATTTCGTGGGCAGAATAGCGGGGCGCAGACTCCGAACGGTAGGTGTGCTCCTGCTCTTCATCGATGATAATGAGCCCGATGTTTTCCAGCGGCGAAAAAATGGCACTGCGGGTGCCCACCACAATATCGGCACCGCCGTCCTGGATCATCTGCCACTGCAGCAGACGTTCCGTGTGGTTGAGGGCAGAGTGCTGCACTGCCACCCGGCGGCCAAACTGGCTCTTGAGCCGCAGGATCATCTGCGGCGTCAGGCTGATCTCCGGCACCAGCACCAGCGCTTTCCTGCCCTGTTCCAGACAGTGTGCGATCAGCTTTAAAAATACAAGCGTTTTGCCGCTGCCGGTCACACCGTACAGCAATGCCGAGTGGGGCGCATCATCCTCCAGCTTTGGCAGCAGGGCATCGTAAGCCGCCTGCTGTTCTGCCGTCAGGCAGATGGGCTCGTTTTTGAGCGGAATAGACGAATACAGGTCGATGGACTTGTTCACCTTGCTGCATTCCAGCACGCCTTTGGCGCACAGATTATCCAGCACAGCACGGCTGATGCCCTTGTCCTCCAGCTCATTCAGGGTGCGGGGCCCGCCGCCCAGCAATGCCACTGCCGCCAGCTGCTTGGCAGTCGGTTTAGGCTTTTGCGGCAGCCCGCCCACAAGGCGGTAAGAGTTCTCTGTGTGGCGGGTGAGCTGCTTTTGCAGCACCGGCGTCACACCGTCTGCCGCCACAGCGGGCTTGTACTGCGCACCATAGGGAATGACCGCCTTGACCGCCTCATAATAGGTGCAGAAAGTGCGTTCCTTCAAAAAGTGCACCAGACGCAGCAGCTCCGGCGTCAGGCAGGCCGAAGCCGGGGCCACGTCGAAAAGATATTTCAGCTTTGCACTTTCCGGTTCGGCATCGCAGGCCAGCACCACACCCATGCGGGCGCGGCTGCCCCGGCCAAAGGGCACCAGCACCATGCTGCCCAGCTTTACGGTGTCCTGCTGGTCCGGCATGACCGCGTAGGTATACAGCTTATCAAAGTGGAAGGTCGCATTGCTGACGGCAACACCTACCGTTTTGGGCATTCGTCCAGCTCCTTCAAATATTATTCTGCGCTTCCGATGCGGCGGCAGATCGCCTCATACAGTGCATCGGCGCATGTATCGACCCGGTCGTTGACCAGCTTCAGGGTGAATTTATCCTGCTGGGCCAGCTCCTGCCGGGCCGTAGCAAGACGTTCCTGAATGCTGTCCTCGGTCTCGGTGCCGCGGCCGCGCAGACGGCGTTCCAGCTCCTCCACCGAGGGCGGCAGCAGGAACACGGTGGTCGCGCCGGGGAACATGCGGCGGATATTCGCTGCGCCGTGCACATCGATGACCAGAACGACCACCTTCCGGGCTGCCAGACGCTTGTCCACCTCTTCGCGCAGGGTGCCGTAGTAGTTGCCGTTGTAGAAGTTGTGCTCCACCACCTGATCGTTTTCAATCAGCTGCTGGAACTGCTCCCGGGTGCGGTAATAATAGTCTACGCCCTCCTGCTCACCGGGACGCGGTGCGCGGGTGGTGGCGGAGACGGTCTTTTCGATCTCCGGGTGTGCTTCGCGCAGTGCCTTCACCACGCTGTCCTTGCCGGTGCCTGCCGCACCGGAAACTACAAACAGATATTTATCGTTCGCCATGGGACGGTTCCTCCTCTGCTGTCATTCTGCTCTCCTGCCCTGCCGCGCGGTTGGCCACCGTTTCCGGCTGGAGCGCCGAGAGCACCACGTGATCGGAATCCATGATCAGCACCGCACGGGTGCTGCGGCCATAGGATGCATCGATCAGCATCCCGCGCTCCCGCGCTTCCTTGATCAGACGCTTGACCGGGGCCGAGTCCGGGCTGACGACAGCCACCACGCGGCCCGCACTGACCATATTGCCAAACCCGATGTTGATCAGCTTCATAAATTCCTCCGGATCTTACTTCATCATTCCAGATTCTGGATCTGTTCACGGATCTTTTCGATCTCGGCCTTCATGTCCACCACGATGCGGGTGATGTCCAGATCCTGACACTTGGAACCAATGGTATTGGTCTCACGGTTCAATTCCTGCGTCAGGAAGTCCAGCTTGCGGCCCACCGGCTCGTTCAGGGCCAGAATGTCCCGGTACTGTGCGATATGACTGCGCAGGCGGACGGTCTCCTCGTCCACAGCAGTCTTGTCGCCAAAGATGGCGGCTTCGGTCAGCACGCGGGCATCATCGATATCGCGGTCTTCCAGAATGACCTTGAGCTTTTCATACAGGCGGGTGGTGTAAGCCTCCACACGGCCCGCGCTCAGGGTCTCCACTTTGCCGACGCATTCCTCCAGAAAATTCAGGCGGTTCTCCACATCGGCCTTCATCTTGGCACCCTCGGCGGCGCGCATTTCCACAAAGCGGTCCAGCGCCTGTGCCGTAACGGCAGACACATCCTCCCACAACTGTTCCTCGTCCACATCCGCATGGCGGGTGGTGAGCACATCCGGGAAACGGTTAATCACCCCGGCAGAGATATCATTTTTGATGCCCAGCTGCTCGGAGATATCCCGCATGGCCTGCTGATAGCTGCGGGCCAGTTCCATGTTGACCGCAACCACGGTATCTGCGGCATCCACATTCTGTACGGTCATGCTCAGCTCCACCTTGCCGCGGGTGATGCGTTCGTTGAGCTGCTTTTTCAGTCGGCTGTCCAGATAGCTGCAGGTGCGCGGGATGCGCGAAGAATACTCAAAGTAGCGAGAATTGACGCTGCGCAGTTCCACCGTGATCTCACGGCCATTGCGCACAGCAGTCCCACGGCCAAAGCCGGTCATGCTTAAGATCATAACGTTCTCCTATTTTCTGTTTTTCAATGTTTTTGCATACAGATTCCGGTATATGTATCCGCCTTTGGGTGCACAAGCCCATGTTACGATACATATAGCTTCATTTTACTATTCTTCGGCTCAAAATTCAAGGTGCACTGTTGTGCATTCCGGCCAAAATGCCCGCAATGAACGCCAATAAGTAAAAAAGCTCCGGCACAGAATCCAAAGATTTTGTGCCGGAGCCTGTTTCAGTTGGTTTTGTACACACAGGTAACGCTTTTCTGGATCAGATCTGCGTTCAGCAGGGTCTGCTCCACCCAATGAACATTCACTTCAATGGTATCGCGGGAGACCTCGTATTCTGCAGCAATGCTGTCCATGCTGCGGTATTCATGACGGTAGATCAGGGTCAGCACCAGCTTATCCAGCATGGTGATCTTGGTAAAGCGCGGCTTACGCTTATGCTCCCTACGATAAGCGTCTTCCAGTGCTGCCAGCATCCGGTCAAACTCCCTTTTTCCAACGCCAAAGGTCAGCACATAGTCCCGCTCCGTAAATTCCGCAAGGCGCTGGGCAGTAACTTTTCTCATAGGGGTCCCCTCCTTCTTTTGTGGCAATACCCGAATGCCGCGCACATCCATTTTTATCCATTATAGAGTGGGGATGTTTTCAAGTCAATGCATTCATTGCCTTTTGGGGCAGATTTTTGCAAAAACATTCTCTGCCGGTTTATACGACCCATGTCATCTCCTGCCCACCACCCTGCTATGCAAAAAGGGCCTCCCGCTCACAGCGGGAAGCCCTTAAAGTACCGTTACTTAGACGGGGTGAGACTGATTGGCGTAGTCCACATGATCGCCATCAACGCCCTGCTTCTTGGCATTGCGCTTGTCGAAGAACTTGGGTGCCACCTGCGGGAACATTGCGTAGGTCAGCACATCCTCTTCCTGCGTTGCCCACTTGGCAGCTTCCGCCTTCAGCTTGTCCATCTCGGGAGCAAGCGTATCGGCAAAGCGGCAGGTGATGGGCTGCTCGTCGCCCAAAATCTTCTTGGTGAACTCCGGCTTGATGGGAGCGGGAGTCTTGCCGTAGTCGCCATGGACCAGACCCTTGAACTCCTTGGTGACCATCTTGTAGCGCTCACCAAGGATAACATTGAACACAGCCTGCGTACCAACGATCTGGCTGGTGGGAGTGACCAGCGGCGGATAGCCTGCATCCTCGCGGACACGGGGGATCTCAGCCAGCACTTCATCCAGCTTGTCTTCCTTGCCGGCATCCTTCAGCTGCTTGAGCATGTTGGAGAACATGCCGCCCGGCACCTGATACAGCAGGGTGTTGGCATCAACGCCCAGACTCTTGGGGCTGATCTGGCCGTTGGCGATGTACTTTTCGCGCAGCTTTGCAAAGTATGCGCGGACAACGTTCAACTGCTTCAGATCCAGACCGGTGTCATAATCGGTACCCTGCAGGGCAGCGACCAGACTCTCGGTGGGCATGTGGCTGGTGCCCAGACTCAAGGGGCTCATGGCAGTATCGATGATGTCGGCACCTGCCTCGATGCCCTTCAGGATGGACATGGAAGCCAGACCTGCGGTGTAGTGGCTGTGGATGTCAACAGGGATGCTGACGGTCTCCTTCAGCTTCTTGACCAGATCGTAGCAGGTATAGGGAGTCAGCAGACCGGCCATATCCTTGATGCAGATGGAGTTTGCACCCATCTCCTCCAGAGTCTTGGCGTAGGCTGCAAAGTACTCGTTGTTGTGCACGGGGCTCAGGGTGTAGCTGATGCAGCCCTGCACATGAGCGCCTTCCTTGTTGGCTGCCTTGATAGCAGTCTGCAGGTTGCGCGGATCGTTCAGTGCATCAAAGATGCGGATGACATCGATGCCGTTTGCAACAGACTTCTGCACAAAGTACTCAACGGCGTCATCTGCGTAGGGACGATAGCCCAGCATGTTCTGGCCGCGGAACAGCATCTGCAGCTTCTGGTGAGGCAGTTCCTTGCGCAGGATGCGCAGGCGGTCCCAGGGATCTTCGTCCAGGAAGCGGATGCAGCTGTCGAACGTAGCGCCGCCCCAGCACTCCACGGAGAAGTAGTTGATCTTATCCATTTCCGGCAGGATGGGACGCATCTCATCCATGGTCATGCGGGTTGCCAGCAGAGACTGGTGGGCATCACGCAGGACGACCTCGGTAACCTTGATCGGCTTTTTGGCCATGATTGTCACCTCTCCCTTAGTTCATGGAAACCAGAACGTCACCGGAGTTGACGGTGTCGCCCTTGTTGACGTTGATGGAAGCCACAGTGCCGTCCTGCGGAGCAACGATCTCGTTCTCCATCTTCATAGCCTCCAGGATCACCAGCACATCGCCGGCCTTGACGGATGCACCGGCCTTGACCTTGACATCCAGAATGTTGCCGGGCATGGGAGCCTTGACGGCAACAGCACCGGCAGCGCCTGCAGCAGCCTTGGGAGCAGCAGCGGGAGCCGGAGCAGCCTTAGGAGCAGCGGGTGCGGCAGGAGCTGCAGCAGCAACCGGAGCAGCACCAGCGGCAGTCTCCTCCACGGAGACGCTGTAAGCAACGCCATTGACGGTAATATTGTAGTACTTCATGGAAGGATCCTCCAAATCAAAATCGTATCTAAAGATTTATACAGACGATTACAGGGCCATGTTGCCGTGCTTCTTGGGCAGGCGGGCAGCACGCTTGGTGCTCAGCAGCTCCAGTGCAGCAACCACGCTTGCACGGACATTCGCTGCATCGCAGGTCAGGTCAGCAGCACCGCAGGCAACCGCATTTGCTGCGCTGCACACCTCAGCGGTGTAGGCAGCAGCCTTTGCGTTGGTGGCTGCAATGATGTTGTCGGAAGCATCGATCTCTTCCTTGTACAGTACGCTGACAGCAGCACTGGGCTCCAGCGCGCTGACAGTGCAGCCGGTCACAGCAATGCGCAGATCAGCAGCGGCCAGTGCGGTGTAGACAGGGCCCACAGCCTTGCCTGCCAGCACAGCCACCTTTGCAGTGGTAGCGTCGGCATAGGTGGCAGCCAGACGGGCAGCCTCACGGATGCCGCCTGCAATGTCATCGGTAGCGCTGGGCACGAAGCCCTCGGTATCCACAATGGTGATCACCGGCACGCTGAAAGCATCGCACAGGCGCACAAAACGGGAAGCCTTGGCTACGCAGTTGTGGCACAGGTTCTTGCCGGTGGCCACAACACCCACAGCGTTGCCGCCCACGGTTGCAAATGCGGTATAGACAGACTTACCAAAGCCTGCATACAGCTCCACGGCGCTGTCCTTATCGACCACAGCGGCAGCAGCCTTTGCAGGCTCTGCACCAGCAGCCAGAGCAGCAGTGGGCTGCTCGAACTCAAAGATCGCAGGGCCGGTCAGGTTGTTGGCCGGCAGCAGACCAACGATGTGAGCAGCCTTCTCGGCAGCTTCCGCAGCAGTGGACTCCACGATAGCAGCCACGCCAGCCTTTGCAGCGGCGGCTGCGGTACCGGCATCGGCCACCTTGTCGCCCTTGGCGGCAGAGGTGAACGGAGCGGTGAAGAACAGCTCTGCGCCCTCAGCCATGATGCAGACATCTGCATTGGCTGCGCTCAGTGCGCTGGTGCCGCCGCAGACACCCAGAACAACAGCCACCTGCGGGATCACGCCGGAAACCTTTGCGATCTGCGCATTCAGCTTTGCACTGGCGGTCAGCACGTCCAGACCCTCAGCCAGCTTTGCGCCAACGGAGTTGTAGAAGGTGACGACCGGGCAGCCAGTCTGTGCTGCCATTTCCAGAACCTTGATGTTCTTTTCAACATCCTTTACGGTAACAGCTTCGCCATTCTGATAAACAGCGTAAGCCTGCTGACCTGCAGCATAGCCGCAGGCAGCGCTCACTGCACCATCAGCAAACAGCGCAGTGTATTCCCCGTCATCGAAAAACTTGGCGAGGATTTCTCCCTTATTGATCTTTGAAGCCATGGTAAGACCTCCTGGTTGTCTGTGTGAGCTTTCAAAATTGGTTTTATTATACTTAATTTTCCATAAAAATGCAAGAGCTTCTATAAAAGTCCATGCAAATCAACATCCGTCACACCCCGTTCTATAATTTTTTAACGATTCTGCGTTCCTCTGCCAGAGTCTCCTTCTTCTACAGTTCCGGGCCATGTACGGTGCCTGCCAAATTTTTTCCTGCATTTTTGTTGATTTCGTTTGTCTCTGCCGCATTTTATTTTAAAGAAAGATATGTTACACTATATTTATATTATATTTGCAGAGTTTTTCCGGCTGGCTCAGCCGGATGCTTTGTTTTCTCAGGCGGCAGCCCCAGCTGCACGGCGCAGGATGTCTGCTGTTTTCCGGTCTGCTTCTGCCGGTCATGTAAAAAATTTTCACAGAACAGCCCGTTCCAACGCTCTGCGACCGGCTGTCCCACAAATTATAAGAAGAAGGTTCTGCTAAATTGAAAGATCTGTTCATTTTGTTCCGCACTGCAAATCAGACCTATTCTGTCCTGCGGCGCTCTGTCTTTTCCCTGATGCACCGCGCCGAAGCTGCACTTTTCTCCATTCTCATCCTCTGCAAGCTTGCCACGAACCTGTTGTTCGTTCCCCTGATGCAGCAGGTCTGGTCCCTGACGCTGCGGTTCGCTCCCATGCACTATTTGAGCAACAGCAATGCTTCGGATATTTTTGCCTCCCCTGCCATTATCGGCTGCATCGTTCTCATCGCCGTCCTGACGGCCTTCTGGTCGCTGTTTGAATGTTCCGTCCTGCTGCATGGACTGGACCTTGCCCGCAAGGGCGAGAGCATCCGCCTGCCCGCACTGCTGTGCACCTCCCTGCTGGACGCCTGTCATGCCTTTCTACCGCAGAACTGGCTCATTCTGGTCTACAGCACCACGCTGATCCCTTTCACCAATTTTTTCCTTGCTGTGAATTATATCACTCAGCTTGCAGTACCGGAATATATCATGGGCGTCATTCGTGCCAACAGCCGGTATCACCTGCTTTATCTGGCCCTCTGCGCCGCACTTCTGGTTTTCCTGATCAGCTGGGTCCTGGTGCTGCCGCTGTTCCTTCTGGAGCACAAAAGCCTGTGGCAGTCGGTTCGTGAAAGCGTCGGCTATGTCCGCACGCGCATTCTCCGCACATTTCTTCTGCTGCTGCGGTGGAATGTTTCGGCCCTGCTGCGTTCTCTGCTGCTGACTGCCGCCGTCGCGCTGCCGCTGTACGGCATTATCATCGGCATCGGGATGCAGAGCACGCAGGCCATGTTTGCACTGTCCCGTGCCGCGCTGACCATTGAGCTTCCCTTCTTCCAGTTTCTCATCGACTGCACCATCACTCTTACACAGTGCACCGTTATTGCCGCGCTCTATGACCGCCTGCGGGGTCGCTTATCGTTTGAAGCGAAGGCAGACCCGGACCGCAGACCCTGCCGCTCCAATGGCAGATTGCTTCTGACCGCCGCCATTGCCGGTGCCACTTTGCTCACCTTCGTGCTTGCCGCCTGCTACTTTGTTCTGCCGGAGGACGATGCGCTGCGCTCCATGCTGGGCGGCACTGTGCCGATCGTTACGGCACACCGCGGTTATTCCGCCGCCGCACCGGAAAACACCCTGCCCGCCTTCCAGCTTGCCCTTGACCACGGCTGTGAGCGCGCTGAGCTGGACGTTCAGATGACAAAGGACGGCATTGTGATGGTGACGCACGACGCCAACCTGCGCCGCTGTGCCGGCCGGAACGAAAACATTTATCACCTGACCTATGATGAGGTGCGGAGACTGGACGCCGGGCGCTGGTTCGGCCAGAAGTACACCGGCACCCGGATCCCCACGCTGGAAGAAGTTCTGGACCAGTGCAAAGGCAGGATCCAACTGAACATCGAGATAAAGCCCAATGTGGCCACACCTGAGCTGGAGGCAGAGACCGTCCGGATCATCTATGAAAAAGGCTTTGAGCATGACTGCGTGATCACCTCGCAAAGCTACGATACCCTTTGCAAGGTCAAGGAGCTTGCCCCGGAGATCCAGACCGGCTATATCCTTGCTTTGGGCGTGGGCAGCTATTACGACCTGCCCGCCGCAGACTTTTTCAGCGTGGAGTCCACCTTCATCACCCCCGGCATGGTCCAGCAGATCCACCTGCGCGGCAAAACCATCTCTGCATGGACGGTCAACCGTCAGGAAGACGCCAGCGATCTGCTGAGCCTTGGCGTAGACGACATTATCACGGACAAACCCGAAATGGTCCAGCAGCTGATGAATGCCGATGCCGATCTGGACAATGATCTGCTCTTTATCCGTGACACGATCCGCAGCCTGATCGGATGGTTCGACGCTGGGGACGAGCCCACGCCGGAGGAAGAGGTGATTGAGGAAGCGATCGAAGACCCCGAAGAGCTGCTGGATGCGGCATGATCCGTCAAAGAAAAACAGGATGCAGCTTTTCTGCAGTTATGTTATACTGGATGCAGTGAATCACAGTTCCTCCGGATGGTGAGAAGGAGCAAAAACGATGCGGAAAACAGACTTGAACGCGATCTACATTTCGGAGCGGGTGCAGGAGACCCTGCGCCCTGTTTCGGTCAGTGCACTGACGGCGGTGGTGGCTCCTATGGGCTACGGCAAGACCACGGCGGTCAACTGGTTTTTGAACCAGCGCAGGCAGACGGAAAATGCAGTCATCCTGCGGGTGAATATCTATTCCGACAATCGCTTCATCTTCTGGAAAAGTGTTCAGAACGCCTTTGCGGCAGCAGGGCTGACAGCACTGGCGGGCTGCGAATACCCCGAAGACGCCAGCAGCGCCGCCCAGTTGATGGATGACCTGTGCGCTGTGCTGGCAGGAGACACGCCCTGCTACCTGTTTCTGGATGATTTTCACCTGTTAAAGGACGAAAAAGCGGCAAAGTTTCTGTGCGGGCTGGCAAACCGCCTGCCGGCGAACATCCACCTGATCGTGGCAAGCCGGAACAACTTCCTGCCCAAGGAAGAGATCCTCCGGCTGGGGCACCGTCTGCACCGCATTGGCAGGGAGCAGCTGCGGCTCAACCATACCGAGCTTGCCCACTACGCCCACCGCTGCGGCATGGACCTGACCGAGGCACAGGTGGAAAGCCTCCTGCGCTCCTGCGAGGGGTGGTTTTCTGCCATATACCTGAATCTGCACTCCTTAGCCGAGCGGGGCATCCTGCTGAGCGAGGATGCCGATATCTACTCCATGTTCACGGCGGCGATGCTGGAAAACCTGCCGTCCCAAAAGCGGGAGTTCCTTGCCATAATGGGGCTTGCGGATGAGTTCACGGTGGAAATGGCACGGGTCGTGACCGAAATGCCGGACGCAGAGGAGATCCTGCTGACCCTGACCGAGCAGAACGCCTTTGTGACCCGACTGCCGGACGGAAAGACCTTCCGGTTCCATCACATGCTCAAGGAGTGTGCCGTGCGGCTGTTTGCCCGGCTGGCTCCGGAAAAGCAGGATGCCTGCCGGGAACGGTACGGGGTGTGGTATGAGGCAAAGCAGCAGTATCTCCATGCCCTGACCGCCTACGAGGCGTGCAAGGACTACGATGCAGCGCTGCAGGTCATCGAACGGGATGCCGGGATCCTGCTGTCTTCCCTCGACCCGGCAGAGCTGCTGGAACGGCTGGAGCGCTGTCCGGTGGAAACGCTCAAGCGGCACCCATTTGCCATTCTGGTACTGATGCGCTGTATGTTCAACTGGCGGCAGATCCCCAAAATGATGGAGCTGAAGCAGCTTCTGCTGACCACGGTGGCAGAGCATCCGGAGTGGTCTCAGGAAGAAAAAGGCAGCCTTCTGGGAGAGTGCGACCTGATCCTGAGCTTTCTCATGTACAATGATATCTCTGCCATGAGCCGCCTGCACCGCAGCGCCAGTGCGCAGATGTCCCACCCGGCCATCAGCATCCAGAACAGCGGTGGGTGGACCTTCGGTTCTCCCTCGGTGCTGATGATGTTCCACCGTCAGCCCGGTCAGCTGGACCGGGAGCTGGCGGAGATGGATGAATGTATGCCCCACTATTATAAGATCACCAATGGGCACGGCATGGGGGCGGAGACCATCATGCGGGCAGAAGCAGATCTGCAGCAGGGGCGGTTCGACGACGCGCAGATCCTGTTGGAGCGTGCCTATGCACAGATCGAGGGCAACGGTCAGACCAACATGACCCTCTGCTGTGATTTTCTGGCGTGGCGGCTGTCCCTCTGCGGGCCCTACACGCCCCGGGTCCCGCTGGAAGTACGGCGGGAAGAGATGCTCCGGCAGCACAATATGTCATGGCGCAATCTGTTCAACGCCATCTGCGCCTATTACTACGCCCTGCGGGGGCAGACAGACAGCATCCCGGAGGTGTACTCCGCCCACCGCATGAATACTGTAAACACCCTCGCTCCCGGCAAACCCATGATCGGGCTGATCGAAAATCAGGTGTATCTGGCACAGGGAGAATGGGCCCGAGTGCTGGGCCGCAGCCCGGGGCTGCTGACCCTGTGCGAAGCCCTTCACTATGACCTTGTGGCCCTGCATCTGCGAATCCAGATGGCGGCAGCCTGTGCCCGGCTGGTCCGACAGGACGAAGGTCTCAGCCTGCTCCAGCAGGCTCTGGCGCAGGCCGCCCCGGACGGCTTTGTAGTGCCCTTTGCGGAAAATTTCCGGGATCTGAAACCTCTGCTGGAAGCAGCGCAGGAAGGGCCCCATTCCGATGCTGTCCGACGCATCCTTGCTCTGGGTGCCGCGCAGGAGGAACGCTGCCGGGCATTGAACCACAGCGAGGCCCTGCCCGAAGCTGCCGCCCGGCTGACAGAGCGGGAGCTTACACTGGCAAGGCTTATTGCAGACCGCTGTACCAACAAAGAGATCGCTGCCAAGATGTTCCTTTCGGAAGGAACGGTGAAGCAGTACACAAACCAGCTTTATTCCAAGCTGGGCATTGGCGGCGGGGTGCGTACGAAGCGTGCCCAGCTGGCAGAATTGTTCGCCAAAAAATACTAACCTCAGGTTAATAGCTTTTTTCACCGGCCCGTTGTACTCTTTTATTAGAGGAATAACAGGCCGGTTTTTCTGCGCCCGGATGCAGACTGAAAAAAGCGGTGCACAGGGCAGCGGAACGGCGGAAGGAGGATGTTTTTATGACAAATGAACTCCGGCGCACCCCAAAGCTGCGGCTGCTCAGTGCCTTTCTGGCAGCGGCCATGACTCTGACCATATTCCCTGCGGCTGCATTCGCGGCGGACGTGACAGATTATGAACTTGCTGTGAATGGAACGAGGGTGACCTCGGCCAACGCAACGAATATTCTGGACGATGGCAAGGCAAGTTATGATGCTGACACCCGAACGCTGACCCTGAGTGGAGACATCTCAGCCACAGACAATGCAGTCAACCCATTCGGGGAGCAGATAACTGTTGACGGAAACAGTACACTTACACTGACCGATGGGCAGAAAGAATTGTACGCCGGGCTTTGTGGTACAAAGACGATCAATGTAGCGGCAGGTGCTGATATCACATTGGACGCATTTGGATATGGCATTTCCTATGCGGGTGCAGATATTTCCGGAAATGTAACGATCCGCAATGTGGATTTCGGTGTCACAAGTGGTGGTGCCACGATTCAAAGCACTGGTAAATTGGTCATTGAGAAAGCTGACAAAGCAGTTTCCGGCGGCGGTGCAAAAGTTTATGGTACGCTGGAGATCGACGGCGCAACCACAGCCGTCAGCGACAGCGGTGTCACGGTCTATGATGGCGGCGTGGTGACCATCACCGGAGCAACCAGCGGCCTGAACGGTGGGTCCACCGTGGACGGCGGCAGCCTTTCGGTGAGTGCCACAACCTGCATCGACAACGGTGCCGTGACCTTCACCCGCGGAACCCTGAAACTGGATTCCACGAATAACGAGGCAATCGCCCTGAACAAGCTGACGGTAACTGCAGCTGATTTCTGGTACCGCACGGCGAAAGGCGGCGCATGGACGCAAGTGACGGGCGGCAGCTGGACGCGGCCTGACGATGCGTCTTATTTTGAGATCACCACCAACGCCCCCACCACCACGCACTACACCGTTACCTTCGACCTCAACGGCGGCACTTCCTGGGGCACGAATGACAGCTGGATCAGTCAAAGCGGCGGCAAGTGGAATAATGACCACGATCAGGTGAGTTTTACCACACAGACTGGAGACAAGGGCGAATGTCTGAACGTCCCGCTGATGAAGGGTATGGGCCCTGAGCGGAAAGATTACGAATTTGTCGGCTGGTACACTGAAGCTGTCGGCGGTGAGGCAGTGGAAAAACAGACCTATTATGCAAGTAATCAGCATCTGGAACAGATCAAAGAAAATATCACCCTCTATGCCCACTGGCAGTGGATCGGCGAGGGTCCTGAGCCTGGCCCCGCCCCTGTCCCGGACGAAACGGTAATCGACGGCGGAGACGGCTCCGGGTTCGGCGCAGTGCTGGCCGTGGCAGGCGGCGCTGCTGCGGTGGGAGCTGCAGGCTTTGGCATCTACGAACTGGCCACCCGCGCCATCCTGAAAGACCTGCTGCCTGAGGGCACGGCGATCCCCGCGACCCGCGGCGAGCTGGCCCTGCTGCTGTGGCAGAACGCCGGAAGGCCGGAACCCGCTGCACTGCCCGCCTTTGCGGACATGGCAGATGCTGAGACTGCAAAGGCCGCCCAGTGGTGCACCGAACAGGGCCTGCTGACGGCTGAGGACGGCGCGTTCCACCCGGAACAGAAGGTCACGAAGTACCGCGTGATCCGGGTCTGGAAACAGGCTGCGGCACCGCAGCAGTGATGGGGCAGCTGCAGATCTGCACCGGAAAATTCAGGACGGATGTGAAGAGAACCTGCTGATGGATCCCGGCAAAAGCGGAACCCGCTCCCCGCAGAGCAGAAGGAAGGTTCTTTTTGCCGCAGCGGAAACGGCTTGGGTTAAATGCTTTTCCGTTTTTTAAAACAGCGAGGCCCATGTCCGGCACCCCTGCGATGCGGACATGGGCCTTTTTTCTCAGCTGCTTCACTGCCGGGAAAACACTTTGCAGATCAAAACAGGAAAGGAGAAAAGCAAGATGAAATGGAGAAAAACAGCGACTGTTCTGAGCCTTCTGCTGGCGCTGAGCATCAGCCTTTCTGCCTGTGGAGGAGGCGCGGCAGAGCCCTCCCCCAGCTCAGAATCGGAGGAAGCCCCGTATTCTGAGGAGACCTCGGACACGACCTCTGCGGCCGAGCTGAGCGATGAGCAGCGGGAAGCGCTGGACGACTGGATCTGGTACGAGCGGGGGGACTACACCTCGGAAAACTGGTACCACATTGCGTCCGACGGCACGGTGGAGATGCACACCGAGTACGACTCCACCGAGGACACCTACACCGCCTACCCCATGCTGGGATGCTCCTACAACTTTGAGGGCTTTGACGTCGGCTCGGACGATGTGCCTTTCCTGAGCCTTCAGATGGAGGAGAATGTCTTTAACAGTGTGGAGATCATCGAGGACGGAAGAGCGTTCCTTATCGGAAATGCAAGCTCCTTTGAAAGCTACTACATCCGCTCCGACTACACCGATGACGAGGACCTGCACAACGCCTGTGTGCTGATGTACCGGCAGTGGCGGATGGACGAAGAGCACCTGTACCTCAACTTCTACCCCAACCATGGCTTCATCCTGCATGGCCAGAAAGATCTGGGGGACGGCGTTTACGGCTTTGATGCCGACAGCGTGTATACCGGTCAGTGGATGGTGGACGGCGATACCGTAAGCCTTTTCTGGGACGACGGAACCGAGGACGCTGCAGTGCTGATCCCGAATGAGCACCCGGGCGATGTGGGAGAAGACGTAAGCACCCTGAGCCTGAACGGCACCGACCTGCTCTTCAACAACAGGTGGTGAACGATGAAAAAACAAATCGGCGTTCTACTGGCGGCATTTCTGATCCTGCTGCTGGGGTGGGCCATCCTCCCGGCTCCGGCAATGCCGTCGGATGATCCACCGGAGGAAGACATTGCCGGAAGCGACTGGCGCACATGGGGCATCATCAACGACTCCGGCACACTGGTGCAGGACGGGGAGACCATCCCCTTCTGCGCCTGCGTCCACACCGGGGACACGACCCTCTACCATGACACCGAAAGTCAGGTGCTACTGGCAGAGCTGGACTACCCTGCACCTGTGGAGAATGCGGAACAGCGCTACCTCGGCATGGAGACCGCAGACCGGAACGGCGACGGCAGCAGCGATGTCCTGCTCCGCTTTTCACAGGAAGATGGAACGCTGGAACTGTTGTTCTGCTGGGACCCGGAGACTGGGGCCTTTCGATCCGTTCCGGCATGACCGGAGCAAAAACCATTTATTAAAAAAGGAGGCAATTCTATGAAAAACACGATGAAATGCACGCTGGGGCTGTTTGCCGCTGCACTGCTGACCATGTCGCTGGCACTCAGCGTCTATGCATCCGGTCACGACCTGACCTTTACCGACAAAGGCAACCGGATGCATGTCAAGGACAAAACCGTTCATGTGCAGACCTACTACCCCTATGAGTATTATGTGCTGGATGTTCTGGAGGATGCCCTTGTGGTGGCAAACCCCGAATGGGACGACTGCGGTTTTGCGGTCTGCCGCAGGATCACCAATGAATATCTGGACTATACCGGCTCTGATGACGACTTTGTTCTGGACTATGCAGAGGAATATCTGGAGTATGATTTCCAGCAGCTGTACGGTGGTCAGTGGCCCGATACCTCGTGGGAGGTAGTGGACGAGAGCAACGCTTCCAACCGCATCGCCACCATGCGGGGCTACATCTGGAACGATGAGATGGATGCCTACATGTGGACCGTGATCTACTGGGACACCAGTTACAACAACGCCATGGCAAAGACCTTCTTTGTCCCGGAGTACAACGGCTACGATAAGGCCGACAAGATGGGCAAGAAGGTGAGCAGCACCGTCGGGTGCTGATGGGAGTGATGCAGTATGAGGACACGGAACCGTGCCCCGCAGGAAAAGATGCCGGATGAAGAGCTTTCCCGCCGCATCCTGTTTTACGGGCATCTGGCAAACCTCTGCGCCTACGGCTGCATTGCAGGTGCCGTGCTGGGCGTTCTGGCCGGCATCCTGCTTCAAAGCTTTACGGCGGGCTGCACCATCGTGATGCTTGTGATCGTAGCAGCAGTATTTTTGATCCAGCTGATCCACGCCATGCAAAGTTCCCTGATCCTCGGACAGCTGGGGGATGGTTTTATGGCCGCACTGCACAAGGCCTTTGGCCCGCAGCCGGAGCACAAGCAGTGGCCCATGAGCGATGAACTGGCGCGGCGTTCCGGGCTTTTCCCGGAGGAATGGGAATCGGCCAGTGCCCACGGCAGCTACGAGGGCAGCTATCAGGGCATTCCCTTTGCCATGCACAACGCTTCCCTCATCCACGTCTGGGAGGTGCGCGACCCCATGCCCGACGACCCGCACAACACCCGCACCTGCTCCAAAACGATCTTCAAGGGGTTGTTTCTGGTGTGCCGGATGCGCAGGCCGATGGCTCCGGAGCCCTTTGCCCTGCCCGGCGAGTTTGATCTGGCACCGGAAAACTGGAAGCAGCAGCTGCAGAGGGCCGTGAACGCCCGGGCACTGCGGATGAGCTTCCGGGGAGATCTGATGTTTGCCGCCTTTGACACCGACCAGAAGATCATGGCAGTTTCCAAGGACATCGACCCGAAGATCATTGATGAATACCGCCGCAGTTTTCAGGACTCGGTTGACATGATGAAGGATCTGATGGAAGCCGTGGCGCAGAATACGGAGCTTTTCTGAAACAGGAGGAACCAAAATGAAACGTATCGCACTTTTACTTGCCGCCTTGCTGATGTTTTCCCTGACCGGATGCGGCAGTTCCGAGGCCGCGGGCAAGGCTTCGGACTCCGACAAGGCCGGGGCTTACGAGGTCATCCCGCCGGAGGATGGCCGGGGCGACCTGATCCCCGCCTCTTCGGACGTGGTGAGCATCCCGGTGCTGGTGGGCGGTGGTCTCCCCTTCACCAGCATGGAAAATCTGATGAACGAGAACTACGAGGATGGCACCTACACCTACGAGGACATGACGCAGGACGGCTCTGTGCTGGTGGTGGATATGGCGTTCCAGTCGCTGCGCACCAACGAGACGGTGGAGGAATACGCAGAATATGCTGCCCGGTTTGCCGCTCTGGATACCGGCGAAGGGGAACCCCGCGATGTCACCTGCTTTCAGGATGAGGACTACACCCAGAACCTTTCCTACCCGGTTTACATCGTCTGGTACACCACCGGCTCGGGGGAGGACCAGCGGGAGTGGATGGTCTACACGGTGGACACCGACGACTACACCTACCTTTATGCCTTCGGCACCATTGCCGATGAAGCGGACGACATGCAGGATGTGTTCTACAACATCTGCGATCATCTTGAACTGGTGGATTGAGGTTTGAGGATATGACGCTGGAACAATCGGTTCTGCTGCTTGCACTGGCTCTGGCCGGGGCCTATGCGCTGCCCCGGCTTTTGCCGCAGAAGCCCCGGCTGCGCCGGGGACTACAGGTCCTGTGCATCGTGATGGCAGTGCTCAGCGCGGCGTATGCCCTGCTGACGCTGCTGTTCGTCTGGGCAGCAGGACAGAAACTTTGAAGATCGGGAGAAAACGACCATGAAAAACAAAACTCATCTGCTGCCCCTTGCCAGTCTTCTGCTGGCAGGCGGCATCCTCTGTACCGGCTGCGGCGGCGATGCCCCCGTCAGCAGCGTTCCGGCTGACGTCAGTACGGCTTCCTCTGTGGAAGAGGTCGATGCCATGGACGGCTACGACTACATCAATGATTATGTCGGTCTGTGGGGCTATTACGACATCGAGCTCTGGCTCCGTGTCCACGAGGACAGCACCTTTGAATTCGTCAACTCCGAGGACGAGACCATTTACACCGGCACCGCAGATGCGGACAAATACGGCATGGACCTCTACTTCGACGACGATACTCCGCAGATGCGGCTGGATCTTTCGGTCAGCGGCGACCTGTTGGAGGAAGGCTCTTCGGATGCTTTGCACCCGGTGGACGCCATCGTCTCCCGGGCGACCTGCTTTGAGAAAAACGGGCTGGAGATCAATGGCATCGTGGATTCTTCCGACCCCATCCAGCTGAACAGCGGCGTTTGCAGCTTTACCGGAAAGGGCAGCGGCTACAACACCGACGAGTGTTACTGGCAGGTGACAAAGTACAACGATGTGACCCACGACGGCATCCGGGAGATCCAGTTTGATGCCGTGTGCTATATCCCGGATTCCTCTATTCCCTACTTTGGGCAGACCTATGATACCTACATCTCCAGCGAACTCTACGATGCCTATACCGGCACATGGCTCACGGCATCCACCGCCAAAGGGGACACGAGTCGGGCCGACCACCATTATTATCACACGGTGTACTGGAACGACAACGCTTACGACATCGAGTTCTTCTTCTCTACCGACTGGAACATGAGCAGCACCAGCGATGACAAGATCTTTACCAAGAGCTATGTGGTCTACCTGCCGGAGGATTACGACGGACTGGTTTTTGCCGCACAGGCGCAGCCGGACAACTATGCTGATGCCATGGCACTGGATAATCTGGAAAATGTAAGCCCCGAAGGTAACATCATGGATCTTGCTCCGCTGGACCCCTACGCCAGCCTGTACTTCAGCATCTGCGGCTGAGCCGGAAAGAGAAAGGGAGGACGCTATGAGCTATGGAATGATTTTTGCGATTGCCGTGGTGCTTCTTCTGGGATGGCTGCACAGCAGCCGGAAAGAAGCCGCCCGACAGGACGTAGACCGCCGCATCGTCCCCGCGGTGCTGGATGCTGCGCTGCAGCAGGTGCAGTTTGCGCCCAATGGCAGGATCACCTGTTTTGGGGACTCCGGGCTTCCTCTGCCCCAGTATGACCGCATGACCGGCGGAGAGCACGTCCGTGCAAAATACCGGGGCTATGAGGTGGAACTGTGCAGCATCGAGCTGGACCGGGATGTCAGCTATACCGACCCGAACGACCCCACTGTGGTCAACGCGCCGTCCTACGACACGGTATACGCCGGGCTGTGGGGCATCTGCCGTTTTGGTGTGCCAATGCCCGTGAGCCTGACCTTTACCCCACGGGGCAGGCTGGGACAGCTCGTCCGGGGTGCATCGGTACAGAACTCCATGGACGGCTTTGAACAGCAGTTCAAGCTGACAGCAGACGATGACACCGCCCTGAAAGCCTGCCTGACGGAGGAGAAATGCCGGAAGCTGCTGGCTCTTGCCGGGACAGCGGAGGGAAGCTTCAGCGGGAGCCTGCACCGAGACGGCACCCTGTATTTTGCCGTGGAAAACAACAAAGGACTTTTCAAGGGCAGCGGCAGTGACGATGTGCTGCGGGAAAAGTTCACCCGGCAGCTGAAGTGGTGCACCGATGTCATGGACGCTTTTGCTCCCTGAAACAGCGGCAGATCGGTCTGTTTTATCCGCATCGATTCCATCGTAAGGTGCGAAATCTTTCAAAAAGACAGATTTTTTCGGAACTCAAAATACAAAAAGCTGAGCACCTGATTTTTTGCAGATGCTCAGCTTTTTTGTACTCATTTTGGAGATTTGGTTTTAAGAAATCCTTTTATTTTGATCGTGGCTTATTTCAAAAGCTCGGACAGCTTTTCCAGACGGCGGATGGCTTCGTCCAGAACATCGGTACCACGGGCAAAGTGCATCCGGATCAGATGGTTCACCGGTTCCCGGAAGAAGCTGGAACCCGGCACAGCTGCCACGCCGATCTCCCGGATCATCCACTCGCAGAATTCCAGATCTGTCCATCCCTCAAACTGCGGCAGAGTGAGAAATTCCGAAATGTCGATCATCACAAAATAGGTCCCCTGCGGCACATTGTGCTTCAGGCCCACACGGTCCAGCCCGGCAAGAAAGTGGTCGCGCTTTGCGGTGTAAAGGGCCTGCAGGTCTTTATAGTAGCTTGCCGGCAGTTCCAGACCGGCCACAGCGGCTTCCTGCAGCGGTGCAGCCGCACCCACAGTAAGGAAATCGTGCACCTTGCGGGCACTCTCGATCACCTCTGCCGGGCCGATGAGATAGCCCAGACGCCAGCCTGTAATGGAGTAGGTCTTGGAGAGCGAGTTGCAGGTGATGGTATGCTCAAACATGCCGGGCAGGCTTGCCATGCAGATATGCTCTGCCGGAGCGTAGACGATATGCTCGTACACCTCATCTGTTACCACAAAGGCATCGTACTTGATTGCAAGGGCGGCAATGGCCTCCAGCTCGTCCCGGCGGAACACCTTGCCGCAAGGGTTGGAGGGGTTGCACAGGATCAGTGCCTTGGCTCCCTCGGCAAAGCCCTTTTCGATCAGGGAGATATCAAACTCATAGGTGGGCGGCACCAGCGGGATATAGATCGGCTCCGCACCGGAAAGGATGGCGTCTGCGCCATAGTTCTCGTAGAACGGCGAAAAGATCATCACCTTGTCGCCAGGGTTGCAAATGGTCATCATGGCCGCCATCATGGCCTCGGTGCCGCCGCAGGTCACGCAGATCTCGGTGTTGGGGTCCACAGTGTGGTGCAGGGCGGGACTGGTCTTTTTGGCCAGCGCCTCGCGGAAGTTCTGTGCACCAAAGGTCACAGCGTACTGGTGCGGGCCGGCATAGGCTGTCCTTGCCAGCGCGTCCAGCAGCTGCTTCGGCGGGTCAAAATCCGGGAAGCCCTGAGACAGGTTGATGGAGTTATACTGATTATTGATGCGGGTCATGCGGCGGATGACAGAATCCGTAAAGGTGCCCACACGGTCACTTAAAACAGGCATGTGCTTTTCTCTCCTGTTCAATCCTTAAAATACGCCTTCTGGATGGCCAGCAGCACGCCCGCACGGCTGGCAGCAAAGTTCAGGCCGCCCTGCAGGTAGCAGGTATAGGGCTCACGCAGCGGGCCATCGCAGGAAAGCTCGATGGTGCTGCCCTGCGTAAAGCTGCCGCTTGCCATGACCACCTCGTCGGTATAGCCCGGCTCCGGAGAAGGTTCCGGGGCAGCATAGCTGTCCACCGGACTTGCAGCCTGAATGCCCTGACAGAAGCCGATCAGGGCATCTGCAGTGCCTGCATCAAAGCAGGTAACAATGTCGTTGTGGTCATCGCAGTAGCGCGGCACCGGGTTCTTGCCCAGCAGTTCCAGCATACACTGTGCGTAGATGGCCGTTTTGATGGCCTCGCACACCACGCCGGGAGCGTAATAAAAGCCCAGATACATATCACGGGGCGTTTCCAGCGTGCACCCCAGATCCTTGCCGAGGCCGGGGGCGTTCAGACGGTATGCGCACAGCTCCACCAGATCCCTGCGGCCCACAATGTAGCCGCCGGTGGGGGCAATGCCGCCGCCGGGGTTCTTGATAAGGCTGCCCACAGCGATATCTGCACCCACCTGACAGGGCTCCTGCGTCTGGGTGAACTCGCCGTAGCAGTTATCCACAAAAATGATGATATCCGGATTGGCCTCACGGGCGGTATCCGCAATTTTACGGATCGTTTCCAGATCAAAGGCATTGCGCTGCAGATAGCCGCGGCTGCGCTGAATATGGCACACCTTGGCCCCCGGAGCCTTTTTTGCAATGAGGTCGTAGTCCGGGGTAAAATCAGCCTTGAGGGGTGCTTCATCATACTGAACACCGTAATCCATCAGGGTGCCGGTGCCCTTTCCCTTCCCGTCCAGACCAATGACGCCTTCCAGCGTATCGTAGGGACGGCCGGTGGCAGCCAGCAGCGTATCCCCTGCCCGCAGCAGACCGAACAGTGCCACTGCCAGCGTGTGGGTGCCGCTCTGGAACTGGCTGCGCACAAGCGCATCCTCCGCTCCCATCACCTCGGCAAAGATCTGTTCCAGCTTTGCACGGCCGGTATCCCACAGGCCGTAGCCGGTGGTGCCCAGCATATCAGTGGAGGACATCTGCGTGTCCGCAAAGGCTTTCAGCATCTTGAGCTGGTTGAAGTCCCGGATCTCTTCCATATGACGGAAATAGGGCTGGCACAGCTCCATGGCCTTTTCGTCCAGCGCCAGAACTTCGGGTTTATAATCAAAAAAGTGATTTAAGATTGACATTATAATGGTTCCTTAATTTATGATTTGGGATAAATCTCACATGAACTGACGCGTCGGCAGCTTTTTCCTCGGACACGAGATACGGGTTGCGGCACCCAGCATCTGCTTCGCTACCGCTCGCATCTTGCTGGCCGCTGCCCCAACAGCAGTTCCCTGTTTCCGCCGCAGGCGGCGGTCACTGTTGTTGCAGGCCATTCCATCGCCCGCCCTATTGCCCTACGGGCAACAGGGTCCCACCCCAGCGGACGGTCCTCAGAGAAACTTCCGACGTGTCAGCCGACAAACTACGATGGCACATAACGAATATACTCCCCCAGCTTTTCAAAGCCGAGCCGGGTATAAAAATGCACCCGCTCCGGGCTGCAGAGGAACACCGGGCGCTGCCCCTCTGCGGAAAGCTCGTTTGCCATCTGCACAATGAGCCGCCCGCCGATGCCTTTGCCGCGCAGGGAGCTTTCTGTCTGTCCGCAGGCCATATACGCCTGCCCATTTGCAAGGGCATAGGCTCCCACCGTGCAGACCGCTTTCCTGCCCTGTCTCAGCGTCCAGACAAGTGCCTTGCCCCGGATACGCTTGGTGCACAGTTCCGAATAAAGATCCTCCTGTCTGGCCGTATCTTCCGGGTACAATGCCCGGGCCACGTCCATAGCCGCAGGTTCCCGGTCAAGGTCCAGCTGTGCCCAGAGGGCTTCGTCTGCGGCAGGCAGCGGCAACGCCCTGCCGGGGGCAAGACCGAACACGGTCAGTGTCTCAGCCCGGTGCCAGCCGGTGGGCGGCAGACATCCGGCTTCGTCCAGAATGACGCTCTCACACCCGCAGAAGGCCAGAAAGCCGGCCAGTTCCTCGGGATTTGCGTGCCCGGCAACCCATGCAGTGCTGCCGCTGATCTCCAGCGCCAGCGTGGGCCCGGCGTAGAACCGCCACGGCTGGCTTTTGCCAAAGAGAGCAAGGTCCAGCGGAAGCACTGCCCCCAGCACCCACCGGCCCCGGCAGGCATTGGCAAAGCGGGCACGCCGCCGCTTTGTATCGACCTGTGCGATCACTTCAGCTCGTTGACGATCTTCTTGAACTCACGGCCGCGCACCTCAAAGTTGGGGTACAGGTCAAAGGATGCGCTGGCCGGAGACAGGATGATGATATCGCCGGGCTTTGCGCAGGCACGGGCCAGCTCCACAGCATGCTGCATGTTGTCCGCATGCTGGATGGGCAGCTCTGCTTCGTTGAAATTCGGGTCCTCACGCACAGCCTTTTCAATGCGGGGGCCGGTAGCACCCATGAGCACCAGCTCCTTCACATGCGCCACCACTTCCGGTGCCAGCGGCTCATACGGGATGTGCTTATCGTAGCCGCCCGCGATCAGGATGACCTTCTGATCGAAGCTGCGCAGACCGGCAATGGTGCGGGTAGGGCTGGTGCCGATGGAGTCGTTGTAGTACAGCACACCGTCCAGCGTACGCACCGGCTCGATGCGGTGCTCCACGCCGGTAAAGGTGCTGCCCACCTGCCGGATCGCCTCCACAGGCACCTCACCCCACACGGCAGCGGCAGCGGCCAGCAGGTTCTCGATGTTGTGCAGACCGCGCAGCTTCACGTCCTTCTGTGCCAGGAACGGGGTCACAACGCCGTCCTCCGCCATGCAGAGCATGTGATCTTCCTTGCGCAGGAAGGCACCATTGTCGGTGTCATGCAGGCGGGTGAACCACACCTGCTTGCCCTTGCAGTCGGACTGCATGCTGCGGCTGATCTCGTTCTCGTAGCCCAGAACGGCGCGGCAGGGCTGCTTCTGATACAGCAGGATGTTGCGCTTGGCGTCGATGTACTCCTGCATATCCTTGTGATGATCCAGATGGTTGGGGGTGACGTTGGTCACAACGGCAATGTTGGGGCTGGAATGCATGCTGATGAGCTGGAAGCTGGAAAGCTCCACCACAGCCACATCCTCGGGGGCCACCTCGGGCAGCATGGGCAGCAGAGCTGCGCCGATGTTGCCGCCCAGATGCACTTTGCGGCCAGCCGCTTCGTAGAACTTGGAGATCAGGGTCGTGGTGGTGGTCTTTCCGTCGGAGCCGGTCACAGCCACGATCTCGCAGGGGCAGAAATCAAAGAACAGTTCCACCTCGCTGGTCACCATGGTGCCTGCGGCCATGGCATCCTGCAAGGGCTTTTCAAAGTAGCCCACAAAGCCCGGCGTGCGCATGATGATGTCCTGACCCTTGAAGCCGTCCAGATAGTTTTCGCCCAGGCTCAGGTCAATGCCCAGCTCCCGGATGGTGGCGGCATAATCGCCAAAGTCCTCTACGCTCTTCTTCTGGTCACACAGGGTGACGTGCGCCCCCAGCTCCACGAACTCCTTGATGAGCGTCTTATGGCTGACGCCTGCGCCGATGAAGGCAACTTTTTTGCCCTTGATGAGCTCGGCCAGTTTCTGCTGATCCTTCTGCATAAAAACAGTTCCTCCTCAATAAGTAATATCGTATCGAACGCGCCGCAAAGGGGCGCTGAAACATTCGCTGTACCATTATAGTCCATTTGGCCGCAATTGGCAACGGAAAAACGCCCTTTTGCCCCAAAAAGCAAGGGAAATTCACAATTCCTCAATTGTATTTTGCCTTCATTTCTGCTACACTTGTCGAAGCAGAGTGCTTTTTGTATCTATACACACTCCCAGCAAATACCATAGAATGAGGTCATTCCCTTGAAACAGTTCCTGCGTATCACCGCAGCGGTGCTTGCCGCTGCGTTCCTGTTTGCCCTTACCGGCTGCAGCGGCGGCTCCGGTGCAGCCAGCTTTACATGGTTTGTGGATACCATCCCCGCAAATCTTGACCCACAGGTCGTGTCTGCCGCGCCAGACGTCATTGCCTGCGAGAATCTTTACGGCGGCCTTGTGCGCAAAAACGCCGACGGCGAGATCGTACCCAACCTGTGCGAAAGCTGGACCGTCTCTCCGGATGGCCGCACCTACACCTTTGCCATAAAAGACGGCCTGACCTACACCGCTGCTAAGGGAACCGCCACAGATTATTCCATCACCGCCGAGGACTTTGTGTTTGCGTTCCGGCGCATCTTTCAGGCACAGACGGGCTCTCCCTATGCGGTAGAGTTTTCTGCCATTGAAAACAGCGCCGCTGTTCTGGACGGCACAGCGGCGCTCAGTACGCTGGGGGTTTCGGCTTCCGGTCCGCTGACGCTGGTGTTCCGCCTGAGTGAAAAGGACGACAACTTCCTCGCAAAGCTCACCCTGCCCGGTGCCATGCCCTGCGACGAGGAGTTCTTCAACAGCACCCGCGGCACCTACGGCCTGACGGCAAAGACCACCCTTTCCAGCGGCAGTTTCTATCTGTACAACTGGACCGCCAGCGGCCTGTTCCTGCGGCGCGATGTCTCTGCGCCCCTGATCGGCAGCCTGCGTCTGGTGCAGAACACCGGCAGCACCGGCAAGAGTGCCGCTCAGCTCATCGCGGACGAGAAATGCTCTGCCGCGCTGGACGACACCGGCGAAGCGACCGCGCTGCGGGCTGTTTCCTACTCCGATACCACCTGGGCCCTGCTGTTCAACAGTGCCGAGGGCTCTGTCTTTGAGAATCAGGCACTGCGGCAGGCACTGGCCGGCATTGCCCGGGAAAATGCAGCAGTGCCCTCTTCCAGCCTGTACACCGCCGCCGAGGGCCTTGTGCCTGCAGGGCTGACTGTAGACGGCATCGCCTACCGCGACACTGCCGGGGATCCCATGCCTGTGATCCCGGACCCGCGTGCACTGTATCTGGAAGCACGGCAGGGCATGGCCAGCTCTGATTTTTCCGGTGTGACCATCCTGCTGCCCAAGGAAGCCGGGCTCACCGAACTGGCCGAGCAGATCAACGGTGCATGGCAGAAGGACTGTTCCCTCTTCTTCTCAGTGGAGGAGGTGCCGCAGGAAGAGTTTGATAAGCGCCTTGCGGCGGGCGATTACACCATCGCACTGGCTCCCATCTGTGCCGAGGGCGGCAGCGTATACCAGATGCTTCAGCAGTTCACTGCCGAGAGCGGTGGTTTGACTGGTTACTCTGACCCGCTGTACACCGAACGTCTGGCAGAAAGCGCACAGCAGACCGGCCGTGCCCGCTGTGCCCTGCTGGCCGAGTGCGAACGTCAGCTGCTGGAAGGCTGCACCGTGGTGCCGCTGCTGGGCCAGCAAAAGCGTCTGCTGGTGGCAGACGGCATCAAAGGACTGGTGTTTGACCCGTTTACTCCGGTGCTGGATCTGACCTATACCACAAAAAACTGACACGCTTCCGCTCTTGACAATCCTGCTCTGCTTTGCTACAATAAGTGAGCAATGCAGGGTTAGCTCATCCGGTAGAGCGGCTGCTTCCCAAGCAGCAGGCGGCGGGTTCGGGTCCCGTACCCTGCTCCAAAACAAACGGTGAACCGTGAAATATCGGTTTGCCGTTTTTCTTTTTGTTTTCACTATCACGTTTTTCTGCCCTTGATCCAGCAATTGAGCAAGCAAACCGTTGCATTTTTTCCGGGTGTTTCTTATAATAGGATCAAGCATGCGGTGCTCAGCCTGCCGCAGGAAAGGACTCTATCATGATCTTTGTTCCCCTGCTGCATTATTTCAAATGCAAAAATTCCTACAGCGGCAACGAATATGGCCTGCGGTACCGGATGATCCCCGGCAAGCGCACCGTACCGGACCCGGATGGCGGCGAAGGTGCTGCAAAGGAAGAAAGCATCCTCACTGTGGATTACTGGCCCGACCCCTGGACCATTGAAAAGACTGACCCTGCCCTGCGGGTACAGAAGGTGTTTCCGCTGTCAGACGAGGGCCGCGAGGCTGCCGCCGCCTTTTTGCAGGACGCTTTCAATGCAGAGCCGGAGCGGTGGAAAAGCTGTCCCAGCATGATGGACTGTGATCCCTGGGAGCCAGCTGCTGAAGATGAACCGGACGAACCAAAGGAATAAAAGATGATCTACCGTTTAAAAGAGCTCAAAGGCGATACCATCGCCGTGCCGCAGCTGATCTTTTCAAAGCTCGGCATCGCAGAGGAATACAACGTACGCGTGGCGCTGTATGTGCTGGCCACCGGCGTCACCGACCCGGACAAGATCTGCGCCGACCTCAAACTGCGCAGCCGCATCAGCGCCGAGAGTGCGCTGGCTTTCTGGGCAGGTGCGGGCCTGCTGGAGCGCTATGAAGAAAACGCTGCACCGGGCGAGGAGCCCAGCGCCCCGACGCCTATGACATGGGCCGAAATTGCTGCCGCAAGCCGCACCGACCCCATGATCTCCAGCCTCATCGACTGCGCGCAGACCGGCTTTGCCCGCCCGCTGACCCACAAGGAAATGGAAAAGCTGGTCAATCTTTATGTGCAGGAGGGCTTTGCGCCCGAGACCGTGATGCTGTGCACCGCTTACGTTGCCAGCACCGGCCGGCGCACCATAGCCGCTGTGGTGCATGAGCTGAAGGTGTGGCGCACCGAGGGCGTGGAGACCGGTGAACAGGCAGACGCCCACCTCAAGCTGCTGGCTCTGCGCCAGAGCCGTGAGCAGTATGTCAGCAGCCTGCTGGACATTGCTCCGGACGAATTGACTCTAGGCGGGCGCAAGGCTATTGCACGATGGTACGAAGTCTATGGCTATGACGACGCCATGGTGCAGGAAGCTGCCGTGCAGGCCGGGCCCAAGCGCGATCTGTGGTACTGGAACAGCATCCTCAAGACATGGAACGCCAAGGGACTGCGCACCGTGCACGATGTGCGCAGCCCGGTAGCTGCTGCGGGCGCAAGCCGGAACATCCGGGTGGATCGTGCAGCCCCCAGCGGAAACGATATCCTGAAAAACGCCACCCGCCGCCGTTCCCTCATCAAAAAGCCTGAATAAGGAGCCGCTATGCGTACCAAAAATGAACTGTATCAGGAAGCTCTCCGCACCGTTGCCCTACGGCGGCAGACCGCCCGGGCTCTGGCGCAGGATGCACAGGCACAGGCCGAAGCTGCCATTCCCGCCCTGCGTCATGCAGAAGAAGAGGTACGGGTGCGGGGCATCCGCTGTGCGCTGGCCGGTGCTGCGGGCAAAGACCGCACCGAAGCCGCCGCCGCGCTGGCCGATGCCCGGCAGAAGCTGACGGCCCTGCTGGCCGAAAGCGGACGCCCTGCCGATGCGCTGGAACCGCACTTCACCTGTCCGAAATGTCAGGATACTGGCAGTGTGAACGGCCGCACCTGCGCCTGCGTCCACAAGGTGATGCAGCAGCTGCGCCGTCAGGAGATCGAAGCGCTGTCCAGCCTGTCCATTTCCAGCTTTGACACTATGAAGCTGGAATATTACCCCTCTGTTGCAGATCCCGAGATCGGTGAGAGCATCCGCACCTATATGGCAGAGGTTCTGGCCGATCTGCGCGATTATGCAGCCGATTTTTCACCCGCCACCCGCGAGAGCCTGCTGCTGCTGGGAAATGCCGGTCTTGGCAAGACCCATGCGGCGCTGGCCATTGCCGGAGAGGTGCTCCGGCAGAACTATGATGTGATCTATGTCTCCTGCCCGGATTTCTTTGGCAAGCTGGAAGCGCTGCATTTCGGCTCCGACCCGAACGGCGAGGAAGAAGCGCTGTTCCAGACTGCATCCAATGCCGACCTGCTGATCCTCGATGATCTTGGCACGGAGTTCAATTCCAGCTTCTTTCTCACCAATCTGTACAGCCTGCTGAACAACCGGCTGGGCGCAAAGCTGCCCACCATCGTCACCACCAATGTCACAGATGGTACTTTGCTGGAAAAGCTTTACACCGAAAAGATCTCCAGCCGCCTTGCCGGTTTCGTCCAGATCAAGTTCTTCGGCAACGATATCCGCGTTCAGAAAGCGAACGAGTAAAAGAAAAAGCAACGCCAAAAGCGTTGCTTTTTCTTTTACTCAAAATTCCAATGCAGGGCTGACTTCGCTGCGGCGCTGTGCCTGCACGATGCAGTCCCTGTCCGGCACAACGCCCGCTGCGCCCAGCGTATTGAATACGGTCTGCAGCGCAAGGGAGGGTGTATTGTTCTCCTGCGAGAGATGGCACAGTGCAAACTTTTTGCACCCCTCCTGAATGAGCTCCAGCAGCTTTGCAGCGCACTCATCGTTGGAAAGATGGCCCCGGGTGCTCTCGATCCGGGCCCGTAAGTAATAGGGGTACGGCCCGCTGCGCAGCATATGCAGGTCGTAATTGCTTTCCAATGCCACAAGGTCGCAGCCGGTCAGTGCTTCATGCACCGGCGGGGTGAGCGTACCAAGATCCGTGGCGATGCTCATTGTCTTACCGTCCGGCGTGTGGATGCGGTAGCCTACACAGGGCACGTCGTGGCTGGTGGGGAATGCCCGCACGCCGAATGCGCCCACGTCCTCTTCCCTGCCCTCCAACTCGTGCAGCTCGCAGGCTGCCGGGACGATCCCATTGGCATCCAGAAAATCCAGTGTAGCCGCCGCGCCATATACTGGCAGCGGGTTCTTTTTGAGAAAGGTGGAAAGCCCCTTCACATGATCGCTGTGCTCGTGCGTGATAAGGATGCCGTCGCAGTCGCTGACGGCAAGGCCCAGCGCCTTGAGCGCCGCCGTGGTAGTGCGCACGCCCTTGCCCATATCCACGATGAGGTAGTGCTCACCGCAGCGCACCACGCTGCTGTTGCCGGAAGAGCCGGAATACAATGAGATAAATTCTGCCATGAAAAACCTCTGATACACTCAAAAACAGCCCGCCGCATATGCAGCAGGCTGTTTGTTTTCTGATACGTTACAATGCCTGATCCAGTGCGGCAGGCATCCGTTCTACCTTTTTGATATCGGCACCCAGACCGCGCAGCTTCTCCACGATATTCTCGTAGCCGCGCTCAATGTGACCGATCTCCTCGATCTCGCTGGTGCCGTCTGCCATCAGAGCAGCCACCACCATGGCAGCGCCTGCGCGCAGATCCAGCGCACGCAGCGGCGCAGGGCTGAGCTTGTCCACACCCTCAAATACGGCCACCTGACCGTCCACCTGTACGTTTGCGCCCATCTTGCGCAGCTCGTCCACATAGCGGAAGCGGTTGTCCCACACGCTCTCGGTAACGGTGCTGGTGCCCTTGGCCACACTCAGCAGCACACCCATCAAAGGCTGCATATCGGTGGGGAAGCCGGGGTGCGGCATGGTGTTGATCTTCAGCGGCAGAATATCGCCGGTGCGGCGCACGCGCACTGCATCGTCGAACTCTTCCACCTCCACGCCTGCACGGCGCAGCTTTTCGGTGATCGGCTCCAAATGCTTGGGGGTAACATTCTTCACCAGCACATCCCCGCCCGTAGCCGCAGCAGCCACCATGTAGCTGCCGGCTTCGATCTGATCCGGAATGATGCTGTAGGTGCAGCCGTGCATCTTTTCCACACCGCGCACCTTGATGACATCGGTGCCTGCACCGCGCACATCTGCGCCGCACATATTCAGGAAGTTTGCCAGATCCACCACATGGGGCTCCTTGGCACAGTTTTCCAGAATGGTCTGGCCCTTGGTCATGACAGCGGAGAGCATACCGTTCATGGTAGCGCCCACACTGACCTTATCAAAGAAGATGTGTGCGCCGTTCAGCTCCTTGGCACGCACCGTGATCATGCCATAATCCACGCTGTCCTCAGCGCCCAGCGCACTGAACACCTTCAGATGCTGATCGATGGGGCGGGGGCCCAGATTGCAGCCGCCGGGCATGGCCACCTGTGCCTTGCCAAAGCGGGACAGCAGTGCGCCCAGAAAATAATAGCTGGCGCGCATCTGACGGGACAGATCGTCCGGGACGTTGGTCCCGGTAAGGTGGGTGGTATCGATCTCATAGGTGTTACGGTCCAGCATTCTGATCTGTGCGCCCAGAACGCTGAGGATCTTCAGGCTCACCGCCACATCACTGATATCCGGCAGGTTCTCGACCACGCAGACATCCGCTGCCAGAATGGTTGCAGGCAGGATGCCTACCGCCGCATTCTTCGCACCCGAAATGGTAACTTCGCCACGCAGGGGCTTACCGCCCGTAATAACAAATTTCTCCAATTTTATGATCTCCTTGTCAAAGGCCCGTTATTTCAGGCCTGTTAAGGTTCCTGAAAGCATTCTCCATAAAAGCTGCTGCAGCCGTGCAATAAACAATGCCGTACTACTACAGCTATCTTATTATACACAACTTTCACAAAAAAGCAAAGCCCCGCTTGGTGATGTTCTATTATTTTCTGTTTTGCCCATTTTCATGCAGAATATTCCAAAATTTTGATTTCTTTTTTAGGTATTTTACAGAAAAATGGTGTACAATTGTTGCGCTTTACCAGATATGGTCCTCGCAGCGGGCCTCGGTGATCCAGCCCAGCTGGTAGGCTGTCACCAGCTGTTTGAGGTCGTGCACCCGCTCCCGCAGCACCTCACCCTCGTCGGTGTCCTCTACAAGGATGCGATGATTTTCGGTTTCCAGGATATTCTTTTGAGAGATGATGTCCAGATTTTCCTTCACAGCCTTTTCCGCGCTTTCAAAGGGCTGGTGCGTGCGCAAGGACATAGTGCGGCTGGAATACACCAGCGTGTAGCCCGCAATGCCGGTCTTTTCGTGGTACGCACGGCAGAAGCCGCCATCGATGACCACCAGCCTGCCGCCGCCCTTGATGGGACTTTCGCCGTTCTTTTCCCGCACCGGTACATGGCCGTTGACGATATGGCTACTGCCCGGCAGGCCGAACTCTGCCAGAATGCGGCGGCATACGGCTTCGTCATTATACCATGTATAATAGGGATCTTTCACCTCGGTGTGGGTGGAGCTGTCCGCGACATAAAGCCGTTCAAAGGTGGTCATGGCGCTGCGGCCGAACAGTGGTGAGAGCTTGCCGCACCATAGATACCACAAAAAGTCCTGTCCGCTCTGACGTGCGGCACTGCCCTCGGGCGCGTAATAGCCACGGCGTGCCCGGGCGTCGCAGTAGTCCATCAGGGCCCGTCCGGAGTAGTGGCGGCCCTCAAAGCGTTCCGTGGCAAAGGTGCCCCGGCCGGTCATAGGCACTGCACCGTGGTAGAGCAGGTTGCCGTTCTCAATGTGGTACACGCTGCCCTTGGCATAGAGGAACTCCACATGCTGCTGCATTTTTTCGCTCTGGCGGAAGGATTGCACCAGCTTGGTCAGCACCAGCTGCTCATCCGGGTTCAGTGCCGCCGGGGCGGCAGGGTCTACGGTGGGGAACGAGGTATCCCGCAGCGGATACTCCTTTTCCCCGATCCTGACCGTATGCTTCGACCAGTCGATGCGGCGCAGATAATCCCGGCCCTGCATCTGGAAGTCCGGGTTGCGGTCGATCACCTGACATTCCAGCTTGAACATCAGGATGCTGATGGCCTTGTGCATCACAGCACAGCGGTGCAGCATCCCTTCGGTGTAGGGGCCGCGGGCCGCATCGGTATGGGGCATCCAGATGCTCAGGTCGTCCTCGCCGTAAAACTGCTCGGCCATACGCTGCAAATGACGCAGATTGATGCCATAGCAGTCTTCCAGCATTCCGTGATTATGATAGGCCAGCGTGGTCTTGAGCACTGTGCAGATGCAGATGGGGCTGCCTGCGGCGGCTCCCATCCACACCACATCATGGTTGCCCCACTGGATATCCACATTGTGGTGGCGCATGAGCAGATCCAGAATGATGTCCGGGCGCGGGCCGCGGTCGAACAGGTCGCCTACGATATGCAGCTTGTCCACGGCCAGATGCTTGATCAGCTCGCACAGCCGCACGATGAAGTGGTCTGCACGGCCATTTTCAATAATGCTGCCCACGATCTGACCATAGTAAAGGTCTTTATCGTGGTCTTCAAAGTGGGCGTGGAGCAGCTCGTCCAGAATGTAACCGCAGCTGACGGGCAGGCAGCTGCGCACATGCTCCCGCGTATGTTTGGAGGACACCAGCCGGCAGATATCGATGAGCCGGAGCAGTGTCTCGGTATACCACTGATCCAGCGCCTCCTCGCTGGCGCAGCGGGCCTTGAGCTGGGGCAGCTTTTCGTTGGGGTAATAGATCAATGTTGCCAGCTCGGCGCGGACATTTTCCGGCACGGTATCGCCCAGCACCTGATCCACCTTTTCGCGGATCACACCGGAGGCCGAGTTCAGGATATGCACAAAGGCCTCATTTTCGCCGTGCAGATCGCTCATGAAATGCTCGGTGCCCTTGGGCAGCTTGAGCAGCGCCTGCGTGCTGATGATCTCACTGGCCGCTGCCGCCTGCGAGGGGTAGTCCCGGGAAAGCAGGATCAGATACTTCAGGTTATCACGGATTTCATCGGTTTCGGTGCGCATGATTTCCTCCATCATGGTCATTTCTCTGCCGCAGCCCGTCATTTCGGCCGCATTATGCAAAAATGTTGCTTCTGATATATATTATTCTTTCCATATCTTATAGTATAGCACGTCCGGTTGAAAAGTGGTATACTGAAGCTGACAAACTTTCTGCAAAGGACTTTGGATATTATGCCGAAAACCGATCTTGTTTCCATTCCCTCTTCCTGCACGCTCTGTCCGCGCCGCTGCGGAGCCGACCGTGCTGCCGGACGCACCGGCTTCTGCGGTGCAGGCAGCACCCTGAAAGCCGCCCGTGCGGCCCTGCACTACTGGGAAGAGCCCTGCATCAGCGGTACAAGGGGCAGCGGCACGGTGTTTTTCTCCGGCTGCACCCTCAAATGCTGCTTCTGCCAGAACTATCCCATCAGCGCCGAAGGCCTCGGCAGGGAGATCACCGTTGAACATCTGGCAGAGATCTTTCTGGACCTGCAGTCTCAGGGTGCCCACAACATCAATCTGGTCACGCCGGGGCAGTGGCAGCCCTGGATCATTGCCGCGCTGGACCTTGCGCGCGCAAAGGGTCTGCACCTGCCTATCCTGTGCAATACCGGCGGTTACGAGACGGTGGAGAGCGTGGAAGCCTGGCGCGGGTACATCGACATCTGGCTGGCCGATCTGAAATATGTATCCTCTGCCCTGTCGGCAGAGCTTTCCTCTGCGCCGGACTACTTTGCACAGGCAAAGCCCGCCATTGAAGCCATGATGGCACAGGCCGGACATCCGGCGTTCGATGCAGAGGGCATCCTGCAAAAGGGGGTCATTCTGCGGCATCTCGCCCTGCCCGGCCACATCGATGACAGCTTTGCTGTTCTGGATCAGATGGCTGCGTGGAACGATGCCGACCCGGGATGCTTCATTCCCAGTGTCATGAGCCAGTATACCCCTTTCTATAAGGCCGCAGAGCACGGCATCGGACGGCGCATCACCACCTACGAGTACCGCCGGGTGGTGAACTACGCCATGGACAAGGGGCTTGCGCAGGGATACATGCAGCAGAAGAGCAGCGCAAAGGAAGAATATACGCCTTCGTTCGATCTGACCGGCGTGTAAAAACGATTCAGAATCGCCCCCACGGAGAAAGTTCCCGGCAGGCTGGCCGTCAGCACACTTTTCGTCAAATCTTCCAAAAATCAGCAATTATTTTTTCTTGCATTTCCGTGGAAGCGCTTGCAATCCCTCTTGTGTCGGATTATAATGGATACAACGATGTGTTAACAGGGCTCTGATGAGCTGTAAATATCAGGAGGAGCGTTATGGAACATTTCAACCCGATCCTTGGCAACGATACCCCCGGCCAGAAATTCATCACCTGCGGCGAGATCATGCTGCGCCTGACCCCGCCGAACTACGAGAAGATCCGTATGGCATCCAGCTTTGAGGCCAGCTACGGCGGCAGCGAGGCCAACATTGCACTGGCACTGGCTAACCTTGGTGTGGACAGCACCTTCTTCAGCGTGGTGCCCAACAACAGCCTTGGCAAGAGCGCCGTGCGCTGGCTGCGTTCCAATGATGTGCACTGCACCCCCATGATCCTTACCGAGCCGAACGAGACACAGTCCAACCGTCTGGGCACCTATTATCTGGAGACCGGCTACGGCATCCGCCCGTCCAAGGTCATCTACG
Organism: Faecalibacterium sp. 9; assembly: GCF_048320955.1. Lineage (NCBI taxonomy): Bacteria > Bacillati > Bacillota > Clostridia > Eubacteriales > Oscillospiraceae > Faecalibacterium > Faecalibacterium sp. 9. The sequence goes on along the minus strand of NZ_JBLWGB010000002.1, from coordinate 234,362 downwards.
ACCGCAAGCACAGCGCCATCACCGAGTACGATTTCTCGCAGGTCGATCTGGACGCTCTGCTGGAGGGCTTTGACTGGCTGCACCTGAGCGGCATCACCCCGGCTCTGGCTCCCAACTGCCGCACCCTGATCCTGGACATGCTCAAGGTTGCCAAGAAAAAGGGCCTGACCGTCAGCTTCGACGGCAATTTCCGTTCCACCCTGTGGAGCTGGGAAGAAGCCCGTGACTTCTGCACCGAATGCCTGCCCTATGTGGATGTTCTGCTGGGCATTGAGCCCTACCACCTGTGGAAGGACGAGAACGACCACAGCAAGGGCGACTGGAAGGACGGCGTACCCCTGCAGCCCAGCTATGAGCAGCAGGACGAGATCTTCCAGCATTTCATCGAGCGTTATCCCAATCTGAAGTGCATCGCCCGCCATGTGCGCTATGCTCACAGCGGCAGCGAGAACAGCCTGAAGGCCTTTATGTGGTACGATGGCCACACCTTTGAGAGCAAGCTGTTCACCTTTAATATTCTGGACCGCGTGGGCGGCGGCGATGCTTTCGCCAGCGGCCTGATCTACGCCATGCTGCACGATTACAAGGCTATGGACATGATCAACTTTGCGGTGGCAAGCAGCGCCATCAAGCACACCATCCACGGCGATGCCAACATTACCGATGATGTAAGCACCATCCGCAACCTGATGAACATGAATTACGATATCAAGCGGTAATCTGTATTTTGCTGTCCCCTGCCCCTTTGCTGCAAAGATACTGCGCAAAACCCGGAACCTGTTCCGAGCCAAGCGGCTCAAGAAGGTTCCGGGTTTCTGTTTTTGTGCTATTTGCTTTTTTAGCGCTTCTTTTTCAGGTAGTACCCAATGCCGCCAGCGCGTCTGCGCCGAGAAAGCGGCCTACCACCCATGTATCCGCAATGTTATACATCTGCTGCAGCAGATTGCCCAGCATCAGCGGCAGGGCAAACAGCAAAATGCTGCTGGTGATGGGACCTTTTGTCAGACTACGCTGCATTGTTCCCGATTCTCCTTTTTATAACGCTGTCTCAGCCGGTGCACCGGCTCTGCCGCCGTCCCGCCTTGAAAGAGACTGCTCTCTTCCTGCAAACTTCTGACGGTACTCTCTGGGCGTGCAGTGCTTGATTTCCCGGAAGGTCTTTGTAAAGTAGCTGGTATCCGAAAACCCGCATTCGGCACCGATCTCGCCGATCTTCATGCTGGTGGAAAGCAGCAGCTCGGCGGCCTTTTCAATGCGGTACTGCTTGACATACTGGATGGGTGTGATCCCCAGCAGCTGCCGGAAGCTGCGCAGGCAGGCGCTCTCGCTCAGGGCCACGCAGTCGGAAATGCGCTCCACGTTCAGCTCCTCTGCGTAGTGCACCTCCACAAAGCGCAGCATCTGCTTCATCCGCCGGGCCGCGATCTGCTCCTGCTGAGAGACCTTTGTTTTTCCACCCTCGCACTGCATTCCCAGCAGATGCACCGCCGCCGAAAGATGGTACCGCGCCTGATTCTCATAGTCAAAGACCTCTTGGGCCACTGCGTCCCAGACTTTCCGCAAATGGCAGAGCACGGCCTTCTGCCCGTCGTCTGCCTCGTCCAGCAGAAAGAAGGCCGGTGCTCCCGGCTGAAGCAGCGGGTGCACGAGCTTTTGCCAGAAGATGGTGTCCATGCCGCCGATCAGGCGCGGATGGAATACCCCGGAATGCAGCAAAGCATCCCCGGTCTCCGCCTGCTCCACCGCATGGAACACTCCGGAATTGACAAACACGCCCTGCCCGGTCTGCAAAACCAGCCGGGCTTTGCTCACGTCTACCGCCAGCGGGCCTTTTACGGCAAGGATGTATTCAAACTCTTCATGCCAATGCCATGCTACCGAGTAGCTTTTGAGGTCCTCTTCATAGCAGGCAATGGGAAACAGTGCGCTGCCGTGCTGCACCAGCTCCCGGCCCTCGTCATCTGCCACAACATCCGGCAGGCAGTTGAGCCCGCCCGCTGCTGCACAGCTGGTCTGAAATGCCACGATCCGCCATCTCCTTTCCGTCAAGGTGCACATCCGCATCCGCGCCGGTTTTGTTGTATCAATCGGGCGTTTTTATCCTAACATTCCGCTCTGATGTGTGATATTATTACATCAGCAAAGCACAAAATGCATTGCAAGTATAACATGCTTCCCGGAGGAACTCAAGATTTATGGTACAGCTTCTGCTTCCGATCATTTACATCTCGTTCATCAGTCTGGGCCTGCCGGATTCCCTATTGGGGTCGGCGTGGCCTTCCATGTATCCGGCGCTCGGTGTGCCGGTGTCCTATGCGGGGCTGATCTCCATGATCATCTCCTTCGGCACCATCGTTTCCAGCCTGAACAGCGACCGGCTCACCCGTGCGCTGGGCACTGGAAAAGTGACCGTCCTCAGTGTGGCCATGACAGCTGCCGCGCTGTTCGGCTTTTCGGTCTCCACACAGTTCTGGATGCTCTGCCTGTGGGCCGTGCCCTATGGGCTGGGTGCAGGCAGCGTGGACGCGGCCCTGAACAACTATGTTGCCTTACATTATAAAAGCCGCCACATGAGCTGGCTGCACTGTATGTGGGGCATCGGTACCATGATCAGCCCCATGGTCATGGGCCGGGTGCTGGCAGGCGGCGGACCGTGGACGACCGGCTACCGGTGCATCGCCCTGTTCCAGATCCTGCTGAGTGCAGTGCTCTTTTTCAGCTTGCCGCTATGGCAGGGCCGTACTGCAGGCACCGACGCCGAAGCTGCCTCGCCGCAGGTGTTGAGCCTTGGGCAGGTATTCCGTCTGCCGGGTGCCAGAGAGGTGATGCTGTGCTTCTTCTGCTACTGTGCATTGGAGACCACAGCAGGTCTGTGGGCCAGCAGCTACCTCACGCTGACGAAAGGCGTCGCCCCCGACACTGCCGCCAGCTTTGCCAGCCTGTTCTACATCGGCATCACCGCCGGGCGCGCCGCCTGCGGCTTTTTGACCCTGAAATTCAACGATACGCAGATGATCCGCATGGGTCAGTGCATTCTGGCCGCAGGCGTGCTGGCCCTGCTGCTGCCCGGGCCGCAGGTACTTGCCCTGTGCGGTCTTGTTCTGGTGGGGCTGGGCTGTGCGCCCATCTATCCCAGCATCATCCACTCCACGCCGGAGCACTTCGGTGCAGACAGATCGCAGGCGGTCATTGGCATCCAGATGGCAAGCGCCTATGTGGGCAATCTGGCCATGCCGCCGCTGTTCGGGCTGATGGCAAACAATATCACTCCGGCACTGTTCCCATTTTATCTGCTGGCACTGCTGGTGTTCATGGTGTTCATGCACGAACAGCTGGTGCGCAAAACAAGCCGCTGCTAATTCTGCCATTCTCCCATTTCATATACAGCAAAAGGCTCCCTGTCCGGTCTCGGGCGGGGAGCCTGCTGTTTTAAGAGGAGTTATTTACAGGATGCACCGGCTGATGGCATTGGCGACCGCAAACAGTTCCTGCTGGCCGATAAAGCCGAACTTTGCCTCGTGTGCATCCGCAAAGCAGACCGTCAGCTGTGATGCCTGCACCGGGTCGCCAAAGCCTGCCGTCTGAATGCCGAAGTGAAGCACCTTGCGGTACGGCAGTACAAAGATCTGCTGCCGGGTACCGGTGACGCCCTGCATATCCACCATGATGATGCGGTGGGTGGTAAAGATCACCTGATCGCGCACCGTCTTGTAGGCGCCCACAATGCTCTCGCCGTCCAGAAGCAGTGCGCGGGCATTTTTGCAGATATCCTTTTCCTGAAGGCGAATGAGGTTTTCCATTGGTTTATCACGGAATTCCATGGTTTTTGTCCCCTTTCCTTGGTAGTTTTCTACTCTTATTGTAGCATTCCCGCCTGCTGTTTACAAGATGCGGTCTCGCCTTTTGCGTCATGCTGTGCTATACTGTATGCAAAAAAGATTTTGTACGAAATGAGGTTTTGTACCCGTGGAGATCATTATTCATCAGGCTATCCTGCATGTGCTGGACACCACCATGGACGCCCCTGTGCTGAGCGGCGGCGGCATGGAAATGACCGCTGAAAAGACTGCTTACTTCCAGTATCACATTGAGAAGCTGCTTGCCAGCGACGATATCCGCCAGTGCCGCCCGCTGCCGGATTCCGCCTTTAAAAATGAGCTGGAGCACAATCACGATTTTGTGGACCTTTCCTGCCGCATTGCCGGGGTGCTGTTCGACTACATGCATGCCCACACCACCATCCCGGGGGCAGACCTTGCAGTGGTGGATTTTACCCGCGATGGCGAGCCGTGGCTGGGCATCCTGAAGCTGAACTACAAAAACGGCTACACCCACTACACCGAGACCGTAGAAGGTGCCCCGGTGAACTCCATCATACAGCAGCGGGCCTGTCTGCCCAGCCAGAGCGGCAAAGTAGAGGAAGGCGCACTCGTGAACCTCACCGATTACTCCATGAAGCTGCTGGAAAAGAAATTTGACATCGACGGACACAAGGATTTTTACCTTTCCACCGTGGTGTTCCAGTACACCACCGCTCAGCCGGAGAAAAAGAAGCTGCAGGCCATTCAGGAAGCCGCCGTGCAGGCCGTGCAGGAGAACTACGCCGACCAGCCCCACGTAGAGGCTCAGGTCGCGATGCTGATTGCAAATCAGGCCGCTGACAACGACAATCAGGTATCCATCCAGCAGGTGCGCCAGCAGCTGGAAGAGGAATATCCCCTTGCCGCCGTGCCCTTTGACGACTATGTAGAAAAGAGCGATGTGCTGGAAGCGCCTGAGCAGCCCGTGACCGTGACCCCTGCACGCATCCGCCGCATGGAGAGCCGCAGCATCCACACTGCAAACGGCATTGAGGTGAAGATCCCCACCGAGCTGCTGAACTCGGAAAATGAAGTAGAGTTTCTGCACAGCGACGACGGCAGCATCTCGCTGCTCATCAAAAATGTAATCCTGTAAGAAACGATTTAAAATTGTCTCCGCACACAGAGTGCGCTCCGACAATATCAGCGGAATAATTATTTTTATATTTGCAAAGCCGGAAAATCCGCAGATTTTCCGGCTTTGCTTTTTCACAGGAAGGAGATGCAATGGGAAACAACAGCAAAAAAGCCATCACCTTTGCATTGCTGCATTGATGATGGCTTCGTGTTGGAGCGGCCGACGAGGCTCGAACTCGCTACCTCCACCTTGGCAAGGTGGCGCTCTACCAGATGAGCTACGGCCGCATATGGTGCCTCCGATCGGAATCGAACCAATGACACGGGGATTTTCAGTCCCCTGCTCTACCGACTGAGCTACAGAGGCAAAGGATGCTTTGGCTTTCGCCAAAGCAAGCGACCCGGATCGGGCTCGAACCGACGACCCCCAGCGTGACAGGCTGGTGCTCTAACCAACTGAGCTACCGGGCCACATGGTGGAAGTTAACGGGCTCGAACCGCTGACCCTCTGCTTGTAAGGCAGATGCTCTCCCAGCTGAGCTAAACTTCCACAAATGGAGCGGCCGACGAGGCTCGAACTCGCTACCTCCACCTTGGCAAGGTGGCGCTCTACCAGATGAGCTACGGCCGCACATTCCATGTGTTCGTGCCGGTTGTTTACCGGCGACGCTGATTATTATACCGTACCTCCCGGCAATTGTCAACCACAAATTTGCATTTTTTGCAAAAAAATTCAAAACATGCCTGTCTGCGCACAAAAAACCTTCTCTGCACCGGCTGACACCGTCGTTCATTCATGTTTGCCGCAACAGACACGAGGAAAATTTAGTTGCTTTCTCCTGTAGGAACCATTATAATAAGAATGTCATTTTATCGCCTGCAAAAGCTGCGTCTGTTATGCCGCCGAGGGCATGCAGGCGCGTTTTCGTGCGCAGAAATAGGAAATGCCAGCATAAAGGAGCAAACACGATGTATAAGATCACTGAAAAAGTCGCGCTGAACCCCACCGTGACAAAGATGGTCATTGAAGCCCCGCTGATCGCCAAAAAGGCAAAGCCGGGCCAGTTTATCATTGTGCGCCCGTTTGAGGACAGCGAGCGCATCCCCCTGACCGTGGCCGGTTACGACCGCGAGAAGGGCACTGTGGACATCATTTTCCAGATCGTGGGCGGTACCACGATGGAGCTGAACAGCCTGAAGGTCGGCGAGAGCGTCCACGATTTCGTGGGCCCGCTGGGCCGTGCCACCGAGGTGGAGGGTCTGAAGAAGGTCTGTGTCGTGGGCGGCGGCGTGGGCTGCGCCATCGCTCTGCCCATTGCCCGTGAGCTGCACGAGCAGGGCTGTGTGGTGCACAGTGTGGTCGGCTTCCGCAATAAGGATCTGCTGATCCTGGAGGACGAGTTCCGGGCCTGCAGCGACGAGCTGCGCATTATGACCGACGACGGCAGCTACGGCACCAAGGGCGTTGTTACCGCCGCTCTGGACGAGCTGGTGGCCGCAGGCAATCAGTACGATCTGGTCATCACCATCGGCCCGCTGATCATGATGAAGTTTGTGGTCAAGACCTGCCAGAAGCATGGCCTGAAGAGCATCGTTTCCATGAACCCCATCATGATCGACGGCACCGGCATGTGCGGCGGCTGCCGCCTGACCGTGGGCGGCGAGACCAAGTTCGCCTGCGTGGACGGCCCCGACTTTGACGGCGATCTGGTGGATTTTGACGAAGCAATGGCCCGCGGCACCATGTACCGCCCGTTTGAGGCACACGCCCGTGAAGCGGCATGCAATCTGCTCAATCAGGAGGTAAAATAAGATGGCTTTCAATATGGACCCGAAGAAGTGCCCCATGCCCACCCAGGACCCCAATGTGCGCAACAAGAACTTCAAGGAAGTTGCTCTGGGCTACACCGAAGAAATGGCCGTGAACGAAGCAAAGCGCTGCGTGCACTGCAAGAACAAGCCCTGCCAGACCGGCTGCCCCGTGGGCATCGATATCCCTGAGTTCATCGGTCATGTGGCCGAGGGCGACTTTGAAGCCGCTTATCAGGTGATCAACCGCTCCTCTTCCCTGCCCGCCGTCTGCGGCCGTGTCTGCCCGCAGGAGAGCCAGTGCGAGGGCAAGTGCACCCGCGGCATCAAGAATGAGCCTGTGGGCATCGGCCGTCTGGAGCGCTTTGTTGCCGACTGGCACCGTGAGAATGTGCACACTGCCCCCATCGTGCCCGAATGGAACGGCCACAAGGTGGCCATCATCGGCGCAGGCCCTGCCGGTCTGACCGCCGCAGGCGATCTGGCAAAGCTGGGCTATAAGGTCACCGTTTACGAGGCCCTGCATGTGGCCGGCGGCGTGCTGATGTACGGCATCCCCGAGTTCCGTCTGCCCAAGGCCATCGTGCAGCAGGAGATCGACGGCCTGAAGAAGATGGGCGTTGATTTCGAGTGCAACATGGTCATTGGCAAGGTGCTGACCATCGACGAGCTGATGGACGAGTACGGTTATGAGGCCGTGTTCGTAGGCTCCGGTGCCGGCCTGCCCCGCTTTATGGGCATCCCCGGCGAGAGCCTGAAGGGCGTCTACTCTGCCAACGAGTTCCTGACCCGCTCCAACCTGATGAAGGCTTATCTGCCCACCAGCAAGACCCCCATCCGCACCGGCAAAAAGGTCGCCGTTGTGGGCGGCGGCAACGTGGCCATGGACGCTGCCCGCAGCGCCCTGCGTCTGGGTGCCGAGACCGTGTACATCGTCTACCGCCGCGGCATGGCTGAGCTGCCCGCCCGTAAGGAAGAGGTGGAGCACGCCGAGGAAGAGGGCATCATCTTCAAGACCCTGTGCAACCCTGTGGAGATCCACGCCAATGACGAGGGCTTTGTCAAGTCCATCACCTGCATCGAGATGGAGCTGGGCGAGCCCGATGCTTCCGGCCGCCGCCGCCCCATCGAGAAGAAGGGCAGCGAGTTTGAGCTGGACGTGGACACGGTTATCATGAGTCTGGGCACCAGCCCCAACCCGCTGATCCGCTCCACCACCCCGGGTCTGGAGACCAACAAGCACGGCTGCATCGTCACCGACGGCGACGACGGCAAGACCAGCCGTGACGGTGTGTACGCGGGTGGTGACGCCGTGACCGGCGCTGCCACCGTCATCAAGGCCATGGGCGCAGGCAAGGCTGCTGCAAAGGCCATTGACGAGTACATCCAGAGCAAGTAATCCCCTGTGAAGATGGGCCCAGCCCACTGAATACCGGATATGAAAAATCCCCTGTGCCAGCGCACAGGGGATTTTTGCATCTTATTCTGCGGTCTCCGTTGTGAGCACCGGGTAGCCCGTCCGCACGCACCGCACGGCACAGCGGGCACGGCCACCGGTAGTGCAGGTGAAGAGGGTCAGGTCCCAGTTATCAGAATCTTCCGTCTTTTCGGTCATTTTTTCGATCTGGGTAGGCTGCAGATTCTCCACATAGGAGACCTCATAGCTCCACCGCATGCCGTCCATATCGGTAAAATAGACCTGTGCCCCTTCGGCCAGCCATTTGATGGGGCTGAAGTGCTTTGCATAGTTATGGGCGCAGACCACCATGTTGTCCGCGTAGGTGGAGCCGGAGTACCGGCCGGGCGCGATCTTCAGGCCCGCATAGCTCCACTCGCTCATCACAGGCAGGTCGAGCCCAATGGAGGGGATGGACAGGTAGCCGATGTAACTCCAGCCGTCCAGTTCCGTCTCGGTCATGGGCTGGGCAGGGTCCAGCTCCGGCTGCAGCACAACAGTCTCCGACTTTGCCTTTTCCTCAACCGTTGTGGTCAGGGTCTGTTCCAGCTCTCCCAACGCCTGCTGTGCGGCCTTGTCTGCGCGGGCCGCATCCCACTTGTTGTAGGCAAGCAGCGCCGCCGCCGCCAAAATGAGCAGCGCACCCAGCACCATGCATATCTTTCCTATTTTCTGTCTCATGGCAGCGCTTCCTTTTTGTTCAGCACCCAGCCAGCAGCAAACAGCAGCACACCGCTGACCGCCAGCACCGGCACGGGCCAGTTCAGCTGGCCAGTCTGGGGCAGGCCGCTCATGACTGCGCCGTCCGGATGGCCCGCCAGTGCGGGATTATCCGGGTTTCCCGGGGCTACCGGGTTGTCCGGATTGCCGGGAGCCACCGGGCTGTCCGGGCTGCCGGGTGAGACCGGGCTATCCGGGCCGTCCGGGTTCTTGGGCGTATCCGGGTTTGTGGGCTCCGTGGGCTGTTCCGGGGTGCCGGGCTTGTCCGGCACGGGAGTGGGCGGCACAGGCGGCGTATCCGGGTTGACGGGGGTGTAGCCGCCCACCTTGGGGGAGGCGTCCACCTCATAATTCCATTTCCCGTTTTCTGCCATGGGCAGGGAAACGAGGAACGGTTTGATGGGCGCATAGCCATTGGAGGCCTTGCTCTGCACGATCAGGTACAGGCCAAGTTCCAGATCCTCAAAGGCGGCATTGCCGTCCGCATCAACGGTTTTTGTGGTGCCTCGTGCGCCCTGCGGCATATATTCCAGCAGCTGGTCTGCCAGCGTGCTGTCGGTCAGGTCGCCCAGCGCGATGCCGCAGCCGTAAAAATCGCCGCAGTATTCAAAGCTCAGGTCGCCGTTTTTGCGCTTCACCTCCGCCACGCGGTACAGCGTCAGCTGACCGCCGCTCAGGGCCTTATCCTTCGCGCTGTCGTACAGCGCAACGCGGATGGTGCCGGTGGCGGGGTTCCCGCTGGCATCCACCAGCCGGATGTTCGCACTGGTGGCAAGGGCAGGCAGTGCGCCTGCCGCCAGAAGGCACAGCATCAAAAGCAGGGCTGCAAACCGCCTGCGCAAGCTTTTCTGTTCCATCGGCTGCTCACTCCCCTTTCTCTTCGTGTTTTTTGCGTTTGGCCAGCAGCAGGGCCGCACCCACGGTCAGCATACCGCCCACCGCCGCAAAGGGCACCGTGCCCATGCCGCCGGTAGAGGGCAGCTCGTAGCCGCTGTAGACTTTGTTGGTGATGAAGATCTTGCCGGTCTGGATGCCGTTGTTGTTGTTGATCTCCGTGACCCAGTTGCCGGTAGTCACTTCTTTTACAAAGTAGCAGTACTTGTGGCCCTTTCCATCTGTTGCCGGGATCTGATTTTTGTCGGTCCATGTATACGACCAGCCGTTATCCTTATTCAGCTCCTGTGTATTCACGAGCTCCACGTTATCTGCCGGCTGGCCTTCCGTATAACGGTACAGCTGCACCTGAATGGACTTCACCGGAATATCTGCCAGTGGTTTACCGTCCGCTGCACTCAGCCAGTATTTTTGGACAGTGAGCCGATTGTAGGTATTCTTGACCGTCAGCTGTGTGGTATTGGTCGAGCATCCGAAGGTCACATTATCCGCCGTCACGGTCTGGCCGTTGTCTGTGATTAGAGTATCGCCCAGAGCATTTTGGAAGGCTTCCTTTGCATTGGCACCCTTCTCATAGAAGAACAGATACTTCGGCGTGCTGTCCAGATTATAGTTTGTCGGGGCCTTCGTCTCAGTCAGGCGGTAAAGCACATTCGGCGACAGCGTCTGTTTCGCACTTGTAATGCTGAAGGTCAGCTCGCCGTTTGCATCGGTCGTGTCAGACAAAAATTCTTCAAACTCACCCGAGTTCTTATTGTAGCGTTCGATCGTAAACTCCGCGCCCGGCAGGAACTTGCTGGTTTCCGCATCCATTTTGTGGATGACCAGCTGGCCGCGGCTGATCTGCATGCCGCTCTCGTTCGTTTTAAAATCTACGTTCTCCTTTGGACTGTACGCAACACCCTCCAGCTGAACCGTGTTGCTCAGCTTGGGATCACTCCAGTTACCGGGGTCGAATTCAATGTCATACTGCAGCAGCAGCGCAACTCCGTTCGGGACGGTCATGTGCAGCCAGCAACCGGGTTCGGGGTCGTGGATATGATAGAGTCCTTCATCTACCTGCGTCAGGTTCGATACATCCACATTACGCTCGTAGCGGTACAGCCGGACGTTGTGGCCGTAGAAGCTGCTGCCGCGTATGATTTCTGCCTTATCCCGCAGTTCCAGTGTTCCGGAGTTTCCCAGCATCTGCGCTGCCGGGTTGATGATGACAGTATAGGTGACATTGTTCGTCAATTTACCATTTTTGTCCTTCAGCTGTTTGCCGGTCTTTATCAGCGGAACAATATCCTTGTGCACCGTGGTCTTGATGGCGACCGGAGGCTTATTGCCCCATTTTGCTTCGTTGGTGTAGGTGACATCCGATGTGAGCAGGTCCTTCCAGCGGGAGTCATTCTTAAAGCTGACCTCATACAGAAGTTCAATGACGTGTTGTTTTCCGTCGTGGCAGTCTTTCACCTCTACAGTCAGCTTATTATTTTCATAACTAGCGTGCCATCGCGCACCAGCAGACCAATCGTACCACTCGTTGTCCACGCAGAGCTTGAGCTTATCGCGGCTCACAGTCAACTCGGTTTCCTCCGGCAGGGTATCCTCGATAAGAATTTTGCCATCTTTCGTGTAGTCTGTTTCCGTTCCCGTTGTCACCAACTTGATGCGGTACAGCAGCTTTTGATTCTGGACCTGATCATAGCTCACAGTGGTGTTGCCGGTAATGTAATTATCCCGCTTGCCATCGATGGCCACCGATTTTTCAAAGACACTGCTGCGATAAACATCCTCAGCCGAATCGGTCGCCTTTGTGCTGTCGTCCTGCGTGATCTTTGCGCTGTTGGTGAAAGTCCAATCCTCACCATCCGGCTTATCACTGCGCTCTTCATGCGTGGGCACATCCTTCAGCACCATCTGGCGCACAGCAATGGAGCTACCGTTTTCCACTTTCTTCACTGCAACGGTAAAGCTCAGCACGTGGGTGGTTCTATCGTTTGCATCAACCTGCTGACCGGATGCATCCAAATAGGTGATGGTCAGGTATTTTTTCGCCTGCTCATAGTTCAGTGTACTATTGCTGCCTGTCAGATACAGCGTCAGGCCATCTTCAATCGCTTTCTGCAGCTCCGAAGCAATGGCATAGTGCCTGTCGCTGTCATCGGTGGTATTCCCGATGGTATCGGTCAGCTCAAAACGGTCGGCACCGGTCGCATTCGCTGCGCTCAGGTTCCAGTAGGCAATGTCGTTTTCCGTGCGGTTGTGGGTCTTGGTCAGTGTCCAGACGCCCTGCTGAATGGGAACCGTATCAGAAGCCTTGATGTCATCAACGGACGCTGTATTCTCAACGCTACTTGTTCCGGTCGGTACAGTGGTCTTGTAGGTAATGGTAAAGCGGTAGGCGGTCCCTGCGTTCTTGTCCAGCGTTGAGAGCTGAACGCCACCATTCATAGCCTCCGGCTTCATCGTTACGTATGTCGTCTTCTCTCCCTCGATTTTGACGTTGATATCACCGGACAGCTTGATATTCTCCGGCAGAACATCCTGAAATTTATAGTCCTTCAGGAAATTCGTGGAGCCATCCAGCGGTGCATGAACTACGACTGTCCATTCGATCAGGCCATCTGCATTCGGCTTGCCTTCCTTTTTGATGATATCGCAGAAATACGTGATCTGCTTTTGGCCAGAGGAGACTTCCTCCACCTTATCGGTTTTCGCCGTAGCCTCGTTATACATTATGCTCGGCTTATTATTTTTGCACATAGCCTTCAGGTCTTCGTCCGCCGCCTTTGTGGCGTAGTACAGGATGTACTTTTCACCCTCCTTCAGCTCCGGAAGCGCCGCAAAGCTCAACTCGCTGCCACCTTTAGAAACAGTATACCGGTATGGTTCGGTTTCAACCGAAAGCTCAGTTTGGGTACCGTTCGCATTTTGCTTGAACAGCCTGATGGGGATATCCGTGGTATTATGCTTTCCCGGGAAGCCGGTTATTTTGTCGCTAAGCTTCACCGTGCCGCCGGAACCGTTCTCGGTAGATACCGTAACCCTCCAATAGGCATAGTAGCAGCTGTTTTCGTTGCTCCACCAGCTGCTGCCCTTGTCCTTGTAGTTCGCGAGTTCCTTTTTGACGGACAGATCCGGCAGCTCCGGTTCTTTTGGGGTAACTTGCAGCTCCATATGGTCTCCAAAGATGATCTTGCCGTCCGTGGTCGTGGCGAGGTCCGCTTTGGCTTTGAAGGTCAGTACTCCGTCAAAGGCTGCGCCGCTGCCGATCCCAGCAAAGTTCATCGTGACCTTGCCGTCAGTGTCGATGCTATAAGTGCCCATCGATGCACCGGTTTCTGCATCTTTGATCACGTCATTGTCGATCTTCTTATCCAGTTTCAATCCGCCCGGCAGCTGATAGGTCATCGTGCCGCTTTCCGATGGGAAAGCACCTTTTGGCAGATTGAATTTCACCACGAGCTTGATGGAATCGCCATCCTTCACCGTTTCACCAGCGGAGATGTCTATCCATTGCTTATTGCTTCCCGTTCCGATCTCCTTCTGGAATGTTACGCTGGTGATATGTTTATCCAGCGACTGCACCGTTTCTGCCGCTGTGCTGACATCATCTGCGGCTTCATCGGACAGCAATGCCACCGCATACGGAGAGACCCGCGATACGGGCCCAGTTGCCCAGATCACAAGAGAGGTCTCCTCGTCCCCTGCCGGTTCCACGCCGTCAGGTTCCTCTCTTTCACCATCTTCCTGTGCCTTATCAGCTGCGGCCAGATCGATCACATCCGTGATCTCGTCCGCACGCAGGGACACCTCGGCCACCTTGCCGTCCACGTCGCCGGAGATCACGGTCAGGGTGCCGGTATCCGCGTCCACATCCGACACGATGCCCACGGTCTCGGTGCTGACGGTGCGCTCCTCGGTCTGGGGCTCAGCGGCGGCAGGCTCCAGCGAAAGCAGGGCAATGTCCGCATCGGCGGAATCATCCATGATCTGCGGCGCGTCCTCTTCCACTGCCACCGTCTCGGTGGTGATGTTGTTGTAGAACACGATATCGCCGGGCACAAGCTCGGCCTCTGCCGCCGCCTTCAGCCACTCGGACCCGCGCAGGTCGCTGCGCAGGGCCTGCACACCGGCGCGCTGCGGCACCGTGGTCTGCGGCACATCCGCGTAGTTCAGGCAGTAGGACAGGAACATCACATCCCACGCACCGTAGGCGTTGCCATACCATGCACCGTAACGGGTGTAGTGGCGCACGGTGGTCTGGTCCTCATCGTCCAGCTGGAAGTTGCGCTCGCTCTGCTGGTAGCCCAGCTGGCTTTTTGCCACAGCGGTCAGGTCGTCGGCCCACGCACCGGTGAGCACAACATTCGTCTTTGCGCTCCATGTCTCCTCGTCCTCCACATCCGCCAGCGGGTCGGACAGGCAGTTCACGGTGTGGTGGTGCTCCGGCAGGCCGCAGACCAGCACTTCCTCATAGCAGGCGTCGGTGTGGTGGTGCACCGGGGTGTCCAGACTACTGTCGTCCACAACGGGCTGAAGGGCCACGGCATCGTCAAACACCGCAGAGGCTTCCTCATCCACCGGCACATAGTCCGGGTTGGGCTCCTCCACAAGTTCGCCCTCTTCCAGACCGCACACCAGCTCATATTCAATGGTATAGCAGCTGTCGTCGTGGGTGTGCTCGAACAGGTCACAGATCAGGCTGCCATCCTCGGGGTCAAAGCAGTCGTCGGTGTGCACATGCTCTTCCTCGTGGCAGGTCAGCGTTTTCACTTCCTGATAGCAGTCGTCCGTGTGCTGGTGGGGCACAAAAATGTACTCCGGCTCCGGCTCTGCCGAATAGGCGGCAATGTCGGCATCGCTCTGCTCCACGCCGTAATCCGCATCAGGGAATGCGCTGTCGTCCGGCTTTGTGGCGTTCCAGTCCTCCGGTTCGCCCTCCTCATAGCCGCACACCAGCACCTTCTCGTAGCACTCGGCGGTGTGCTGGTGCTCGATCTCGCCGCACTGGTAGTCTGCCGTCTGGGCAATGCCCACACTGTGCAGCTGCCAGTTGACGAACAGGCTGGTGAGCAGCGCCAATGCCAGCAGCAGTGCCATATACCGCCGCGCTGCCTTGTGTTCCCTGCGGAACTGCTGCATCAGTGCCGTTGTGATATCCTTCATGTTTTTCATCCTCACTATACTAAAAACAGCGTATTTTCGTCGTTTGCAAAACCGCCAAATCCACGCCCTATTTTTATACTCCTATAACCTATCCAGTGTACCACATCCTTGGCCGGAAATCAACTTTAAAATGCACGTTATTTGGCTTGAGCGCTGGATTTTTGGCAGGTTAGCCGTGTCAGACCCCCGTAGGCGGGATGTGCCGGATTTCTCAGCTATTTCGGGCTTTGGGCGGGCGGTCCGGCACAAGGCGGCAGACCAGACGCACCATCAGCGGGGTCAGCGGCAGCCACACCGCTGTGCAGATGAGGTTGAACAGCGTATGCGCGTTGGCGATCTGCCGGGCAATGACTTCCAGCTCCGGCCCTTTGGGCGAGATCATTGCCACCAGACCCGCATACCACGGCAGCAGGGCACAGAACGCCGCCGCACCGGTCAGGTTGAACAGAGCGTGGGCCGCCGCCGCCCGTTTTGTGTCCCGGCTCTGCCCGATGGATGCCAGCAGCGCCGTGACCATGGTGCCGATGTTATCCCCCAGCAGCACCGGCAGTGCCCCTGCAAGGCCCAGCAGACTGCCGCCCTGCGGCCCGGGCCGGGCCGCAACGCTCTGAAGCACCGCAATGGTGGCAGAGCTGCTCTGCACCGTCAGGGTCATGCAGAGGCCTGTCAGCAGGCCCAGCCACGGATGATGCCGTACCCGTGCCAGCCAGAGCGCAAACACCGGGCTCTGTGCCAGCGGGGCCAGCGCCGTGCTCATACCGGCAATGCCCTCGAACAGCAGGCCAAAGGCGAACACCGCCCGGCCAACGGCCCGGGCCTTCTGCCCTGCACAGGCAAAACAGAGCAGAAGCCCGGCCAGCAGCACAAGACCGCGCACATCTTCCAGCCGGAAGGCCAGCAGCTGTGCGGTAACGGTGGTTCCGATGTTGCAGCCAAAGATCACCGGGACCGCCTGCTGCAGGGTCAGCAGGCCCGCACTTACAAAGCCCAGCACCATCACCGTGACTGCCGAGCTGCTTTGCAGCACTGCCGTGACCGCTGCCCCCGCCAGCACGCCCCGCACCGGGCTGCCTGCCAACACCATCAGCAGCCGCTTCATTCGCTGTCCCGCCGCTGTTTCCAGACTGCGGCTGAGAGCATCCATGCCATACAAAAACAATGCCAGCCCGCCAAAAAGCGCAAAGATTCCTTTCAGCCCCTGTTCCAATGCCGCCGCCCCTCCCGCAGAAACGTTTCTTATTCTATTTATGCAGCTGCCGGGCGGTTCAGGCTTTCTGCCTCCCTTCCCTTTTTGTGAACTTTTTTAAAATTATCCCAAACCGCCCTTGCATTCTGGGTGCCGGAGGAATATTATTGTCAGGCGTTAATAGTTAACAGCTGTTAAGTATTTTGCAATGAGGAGAGATAGAATGTTGAACGAGACCGAAGCCGCAGCGAGCTTTCACGGCCTGTGCCATTTTTTCGGACGGCTGAGCAAGGCGTCCCAGGCCGGCATGAAGGCGGCTCTGCGGGGCTGTCCCAAGTGCCACTTTCCCATGCTGGAGGGTCTGGCTCACACGATCAGCACCCGCGGGCAGGACGGAGCGGTGTATGTTTCCGATTTTGCCCGGGAGGCACACCAGCCGCTGCCGGCCATCAGCCGCAGCCTGCGCCAGTTGGAACAGGACGGCCTTGTTCTGCGCGAAGCGGACCCGGCTGACCGGCGCAAAACGCTGGTGCGCATCACGCCGGAGGGCTACGCCGCCTGCGCCCGGTGTGAAGATGCCCTCAGCGATTATTTTGCCTGCGTGATGGCCCGGCTGACACCGGAGCAGGTGCAGCAGATGAACGTTTTGCGCGGCGCACTGATGGATGCCATCCTTGCGGAAAACGCTTCCCGTGAAGCAAAAAACAACGAAGGGAGAACCGAACCATGACGAAAATTTTCAAGCAGCTGGCCCGGCACTGGGCCGTCTGTCTTGTGGTGTTCGCGCTGCTGTTCGTGCAGGCGTACTGCGATCTTTCGCTGCCGGACTACACCAGCAAGATCGTGGACACCGGCATCCAGCAGGGCGGCATTGAAAGCCCCCTGCCGGAAACGATACGCCAGAGCACGCTGGACGCCCTCACGCTTTTGATGAGCGAAGAGGACGCCGATGCGCTCCAGAACGCCTACGGGTATTATCTTCAGGACGACGGCGTGCTGAAGCTGCGCACCGACCTGACCGACAACGAGCGCGCCGCGCTGGAGGATGCCGTCACCACGCCGGACATCGTGCTGTATATGGCAGCTGCGCAGGCAGCGAACGCCCCCGCCGGGCAGAACAGCATGGGTATGACCGGCCTTGCCGACATGCAGGCGGCATCCTCTGAGAGCACCACCACGGATACCGAGACCGTCACCCCCACTGCCGAGGATCTGGACACCGTGTGCGCCCAATTTGCCGCCATGAGCCAGATGCCCGGTTTCACCCGCGAAGCCGTCCAGCAGCAGCTGGCCGGTGCGTTTGCCAGCTTGGATGATACCCTGATGGAGAACCTCAAAAGTCAGTCCGTGCTGCTGGTGCAGCTGGAATACGAGGCACAGGGCGTTGCCCACGATGTGCAGATGCGCTACCTTTACCGCGTAGGCGGCCAGATGCTGGGCCTCACCCTGCTGATGGCGGCCGTGTCCATTGCTGTGGGCTTCCTCGCCTCCCGCGTGTCCGCCGCCATTGGCCGTGACCTGCGCCGAGAGACCTTTGCCAGTGTCATCGGGTTCTCCAATGCAGAGATCGAGAATTTCTCCACCGCATCCCTCATCACCCGCACCACCAACGACATCCAGCAGGTGCAGTTCGTCTGCGTCATGCTGCTGCGCATGGTGGCCTATGCGCCCATTCTGGGCATTGGCGGCGTGCTGCATGTGCTGAACAGCAGCACCGGCCTTTCCTGGATCATTGTGCTGGACGTGGCCGTTCTGCTGCTGCTCATCCTCTTCCTGATGAACATTGCCATGCCGAAATTCAAGATCATGCAGAAGCTGGTGGACCGGCTGAACCTTGTCAGCCGCGAGATCTTGACCGGCATCATGCCGGTGCGCGCGTTCAGCCGCGAACGGTTTGAGGAGGAGCGCTTCGACAAGGCCAACAAAGACCTGATGAGCACCCAGCTGTTCACCAACCGTGCCATGGTGGCCATGATGCCCTTTATGACCCTCATCATGAACGGCACCAGCCTGCTCATCGTCTGGTTCGGCGGCAAGGCCATGGACACCGGCACCATGCAGGTGGGCGAGATGATCGCGTTCATCACCTACACCATGCAGATCGTCATGTCCTTCCTGATGCTGGCCATGGTGGCCGTCATGCTGCCCCGCGCCGGTGTGGCTGCGGAGCGCATCGATGAGGTGATCTGCACCAGGGCCACCATCAACGACCCGGACGAAGCTGCTGCAAAGCCCGCGCAGGAGCACGAAAACTGGCAGGGTGAGGTAGAGTTCCACGATGTGAGCTTCCGCTTCCCGGGTGCGGACAGCGATGCGCTGGAGCACATCAGCTTTACTGCAAAGCCCGGCGAGACCACCGCTATCATCGGCTCCACAGGCTGCGGCAAATCCACCCTGCTCAACCTCATCCCCCGCTTCTATGATGTGACAGGCGGCAGTGTGACCGTGGATGGCATCGATGTGCGCAATATGCCGCAGGCACAGCTGCACGACCTGCTGGGCTATGTGCCCCAGAAAGGTGTGCTATTCAGCGGCACCATCGGCTCGAACCTGAAGTTCGGCGGGGAGCACATCACCGATGCCGACGTGAAAAAGGCCGCTGCCATTGCGCAGGCCACCGAGTTCATCGATGCAAAACCGCAGGGCTACGAAAGTCCTATCGCACAGGGCGGCTCCAATGTGTCCGGTGGCCAGAAGCAGCGCCTTTCCATCGCCCGTGCCATTGCGAAAAAGCCAAAGATCTACCTGTTCGACGACAGCTTCTCTGCCCTCGACTTCAAGACCGATGTAGCCCTGCGCCGTGCGCTGAAAGCTGAGACCGGCGACTCCACTGTGATCATCGTAGCACAGCGCATTTCCACCGTACTGCATGCAAACCAGATCCTGGTGCTGGACGAGGGCCGTCTGGTGGGCAAGGGCACCCATGCCCAGCTGATGGTCACCTGCCCGGAGTATCAGGAGATCGCACGCAGCCAGCTGAGCCAGAAGGAGCTGGCTCTGGATACTTTGAATACGGAAAAGGAGGGTGAGTGATATGCCAAGACCCGGACGCATGACGACCGAACGCGCCAAGGACTTCAAGGGCACCCTGCTGCAGCTTGTGCGCACCCTTGGCCGCTACCGCCTTTCGCTCGTTACCGCCATTGTATTTGCCATTCTTTCTACCATCTTCAACATTGCAGGCCCCAAGGTGCTGGCAAAAGCCACCACGGCCCTTGCTACCGGCTGGGTCGCCAAGCTGCGCGGCACTGGCAGCATTGACTTTGTGTATATCGGCCGCATTCTGCTGTTCTTGCTGGGCATGTACCTGCTGAGCAGCGCATTCAGCTTTATTCAGGGCTGGCTGATGACCGGTCTTTCGCAGAAGGTGTGCTACGACTTCCGCCGTCAGATCAGCGAAAAGATCAACCGCCTGCCCCTTGCCTATTTTGAAAAGCGCACCGTGGGCGAGGTGCTGTCCCGCATCACCAACGATGTGGACACGCTGGGCCAGAGCCTGAACCAGAGCATCACCCAGCTCATCACCAGCGTGACCACCATGATCGGCGTGCTGGTCATGATGCTGTCCATCAGCCCGAAGATGACCCTGATCGCCCTGCTGATCCTGCCCGTCTCGCTGGTGCTTGTGCTCATCGTAGTTCGGTTCAGCCAGAAATACTTCAAGTCCCAGCAGGCCATTCTGGGCGTCGTGAACGGTCAGGTAGAAGAAGTCTACTCCGGCCACAACGTGGTCAAAGCCTTCAACCGTGAGGCCGTGGTGCTGAATGACTTCAACGCCGCCAACGACAAGCTGTATGAATCTGCGTGGAAAAGCCAGTTCCTCTCCGGCCTGATGATGCCCATTATGAACTTTGTGGGCAATCTGGGTTATGTGGCCGTAGCCATTGTAGGCAGCATTTTTGCGGCAAACGGCGTCATTACCATCGGCGACATTCAGGCCTTCATCCAGTACGTCAAGAACTTCACCCAGCCCATCCAGCAGCTTTCTCAGGTGTCCAACATGCTGCAGAGCATGGCCGCTGCCGCTGAGCGGGTGTTCGAGTTTTTGAACGAGCCGGAAGAGGACCAGCAGGCAGACCCGGCCCGCCGCGCGGACCCTGCCTGCATCGACGGACAGGTGACATTCAGCCATGTCCGCTTCGGCTACACCCCGGACAAGACCGTCATCCACGATTTCAGTTGCAAGGTCAAGCCCGGCCAGAAGGTGGCCATCGTCGGCCCCACCGGCGCAGGCAAGACCACCATGGTCAAGCTGCTCATGCGCTTCTATGATGTAGATTCCGGTTCCATCACCCTGAATGGCCACGATGTGCGGGACTTTGACCGCAGCGCCCTGCGTGAGGGCTTCGGCATGGTGCTGCAGGACACATGGCTGTTCAAGGGCACCATCATGGAGAACATCCGCTATGGCCGACTGGATGCCACCGATGAAGAAGTGATCGCCGCCGCCAAGGCTGCCAACGCTGACCACTTTATCCGCACCCTGCCCGGCGGCTACCAGATGGAGCTGAACGAGGACGCTTCCAACGTAAGTCAGGGCCAGAAGCAGCTGCTCACCATCGCCCGCACCATTCTGGCAGATAACCGCATCCTGATCCTGGACGAGGCCACCAGCAGTGTGGATACCCGCACCGAGCAGCGCATCCAGACCGCCATGGACCGCCTGATGGAGGGCCGCACCAGCTTTGTCATCGCCCACCGTCTTTCCACCATCCGGGACGCCGACCTCATCCTTGTGATGCGAGATGGCGACATTGTGGAGCAGGGCACCCACGACCAGCTGATCGAAGCTGGCGGCTTCTACGCCGACCTGTACAACAGCCAGTTCGAGGACGTGGTGGAGTAAGCTGCCCGTCATCGCAGTATAAGCACAAAAATAGCACCTGCCGCCTTCCTTTCCGAGGGCAGCAGGTGCTATTACTTTTTTGTTTGCCGAACCCTCTCCGTCATCGCTGCGCGATGCCAGCTCCCCCGAGAGGGGGAGCTTTTCAGCAGTTACCGGTCAGCTGCAATATAGCTCTCCCTTCGGGAGAGCTGGCGCGAATGCGCCTGAGAGGGTTTCTGTTTTTTCTTTATTTCTCCACCGGTTCCAGCTTCAGGCCGAACAGCTTTTCCGAGAGGGACGGCAGCTGTTGCTGCAACGCGCGGACATAAGCCATTACCACCGGGTCCTCGCGCTTTTGCCCCAGCACGACTCCAAATCGGTGGCCTTTGTTCCAGTCCAGCACCCGCACAAAACTGAGGTCCGGTCTGCGGTAGTAGAAAGGCGGGATCATCTTGAGTGCCGGGTCGCCGTAGGCTGCACTGCGGATACCGCCCACCGGCGTAAACTCCACCCCTCGGTCCATTCCCTCCTGCAACAGTCTTGTTTCGTAGACAGTCTGGTACATCTCCTTGATGGGCAGCCAGCGGTATTGCAATGCCTGTTCCAAGGTCAGTCTGCCCACCGGCATATCAGCGGGTGGGTGGATGGGGATGCAAAGTTCCGGCATATAGAACAGCGGCACAAAGGTAAGCCCCTGCGCGTAGAACTCTGCACTTTCCAGCTGGAAGGAAAGATCCATCTCCCCTTTTTTCAGGCTGCGCCAGACCTCGCTGCGGTTGGCACACCACCCCAGAATAGGGGTATATTGCAGGCACAGGTCACTTGTCAGGGAAAACAGGTCGTACACGAACATCCGCATCGCCTCATGATATCCTGCGATGAGCAGATGCCTTTCCGGCGGTTTTTCCTGCTGCTGCACCGCGCGGGCATGGCGCACCGCCTGCTGATACAGAGCCACCAGCTGCTTTGCCTTGGGGTAAAAATCCCGCCCTGCCGGGGTCAGGATCACCCGGCGCGGTACATGCTGAAACAGTTCAAACTGCAGCTGTCCCTCCAGCGTGCGGATCTGCTGCGAAAGCGCTGACTGCGAAAGATACAGTGCCTCTGCTGCTGCCGAAAAGCTGTCCATCTCTACGATCTTCACAAATCCTTCCAGTGCACTCTGGTTCATCTGCGCATCCTCGCTTTCTTACATTAGGATTTCCTAAATTATAATATAACATAATTGAATTGTAAAGTGCGCCGCTCTACGATACAATTGTTAAAGATTCAGCAAAGTGGTTGTTACCTTGCTGCGCGATGAGAAGAAAAACAAGAAGAGAAAAGAGAAAGAGAGCGTACCTATGAACAAGATCTCCCGCAAGGGCTTTCTGAAGATCGCCGCTGCCGCCGCCATGAGCGGTGTCACCGCCGGCGCGCTGGCTGCCTGCAATTCCGCCTCCAGCTCCACTGCCTCCGGTGCTGCCGGTCAGTACATTCCCGGCACCTACGAGGGCACCGCCGAGGGCATCTCCTCCACCGTCAAGGTCACCATGACCTTCTCTGACAGCGCTGTCACCGACGTTGTGGTGGATACCTCCGGCGAGACCGCCTCTTTCGGTGCTGCCGCTGCCGATGAGCTGCGTGAGCAGCTGATGGCTGCCGGTTCTGCCGAGATCGACGGCGTTTCCGGCTCTACCATCACCTCCGACGCCGTGATGAAGGCTGCCAAGAGCTGCTACGCACAGGCAAAGGGTGAGGCCGTGGTGTCCAGCGTGCAGCTGCCCACAGGCGACGCAAACGACTGGCTGGGCAAAGAACCTGATATCGACGAGGCTGCCATCACCGAGACCGTGGACACCGACATTCTCATTGTGGGTGCAGGCAACGGCGGTATGTTTGCTGCCGCCTATGCTGCTGCCAACGGCCTGAACTTCCGCGTTATTGAGCAGAACGCCAACGTGCAGGACACCCGTCACTGGTACGGCGCTGTTGATTCTGCTGCCGCTAAGGAGGCTGGCGAACCCGCCACCGATAAGGCAAAGCTGCTGAGCGAGATCTCCCGCTACGCCTCCGGTAAGTGCGATCAGCGCGTTGTCAAGACCTGGATCAATGAGTCTGCCGCTATGCACGACTTCATGCGCAGCATTCTGGAAGATAAGTACGGCTGGGTGTGCGATTTCACCTCCGGCAGCGAGGCTGCATGGCCTGCAGAGAATGCCGAGCACAACACCGACTACCTCTACCCTGTGCAGGAGCACAACTACATGGCCAGCGAGAGCGAGTCCGGTCTGGCACGCAACGAGCTGCTGCTGCAGTACATTCAGGAGCTGGGCTACGATGTGGACTTCAAGACCAGTCTGGCCAAGCTGGAAAAGAACAGCGAGGGCCGCATTACCGGCATCATCGCCCAGAGCACCGAAGATGACCACTTTATCCGCTACAACGCCAACAAGGGCGTGCTGCTGGCCTGCGGCGGTTTCCCCGGCAACCCCTACATGATGGAGCAGCTGGACCCGCTGGGCACCAGCGTGACCACCGCCTGCTCCTACTCCCCCGCCGACAAGGGCTACGGCATCCGCGCTGCTGTATGGGCCGGTGCCAATCTGGACAAGGAAGCCGCTCCCATGCTGTTTGACCGCGGCGTTGTCGCCCCCGGCGTGGATGGCGGCTATGTGGATAGCGACTCCGCCTTTGGTGGCAAGGCCTTCCCCGGCAAGATCCGCCAGTACAACCCCGGTACCCAGCCCTTCCTGAAGGTGAACCGCAACGGCGAGCGCTTTGCCAACGAGAGCTGCCCCTACAACGATATCGTCTACGCTGCTGCCCACCAGCCGGGCCGCGTCTACGCACAGATCTGCGATGCCAACATTCTAGAAGACGCAAAGCGTTTCCACACCATCGGCTGCTCTGCCCAGACCCGCAACGGCGGCGAGAAGTACATTCAGGGTAAGATGGACGAAGCTATCGAGGCCGGAGCATTGTTCAAGTGCGATACGCTGGACGAGCTGGCAGACAAGATGGGCTTTACCGGTGCTGCCAAGGACACCTTCCTTGCTACCGTGGAGCGTTACAATGAGCTGTACGACAAGCAGAACGACGAGGATTTCGGCAAGCCCGCTTACCGCTTGAGTGCCATCCGCACTGCGCCCTTCTACGGCTGCTGGCTGGGTGCCTCTCTGCTGACCACCGAGCAGGGCATTGCCATCAACGAAAAGGGTCAGGCGCTGGACAACAACAACCAGCCCATGGAGGGCCTGTACATCACCGGTGATATGTCCGGCAGCTTCTTTGCCAACAACTATCCCTGCCTGATGGCTGGTGTGGCCATGGGCCGCACCCTGACCTTCGCCATGAAGGCTGTCAAGCAGATGGCGGGTCTGGATAACGCCTGATCCAGCGCGGTTTTCCGGCACAACTTAAGCGTTTTTCCATTTCTTCTTTCTTCATGAAGAGAGGCGGTCCCTGTTTGGGGGCCGCCTCTCTTTGCCATTTTTTCGCCACGTGCCCCCTACACAAATCCCCACGATTGTGCTATGATAAAGCTGAACAGCCGGTTTGTGCCAGACAACCGGCAAAATCGAGGTGTTTGTACAAATGTCTGATCTCCTTGAAACTCTGCGGCAGGAAGGGGTAGACCCCGCCCTGCTGGAAGCAGTCCAACAGTACCGCGCTGCCCATGCCCTGCCGGACGCACTGCGCCCGCGCATTCCTTCCCCTGCCTTTACCTACTACGGCAAACAGGTGTGGGAGCAGGCGCTGGCGGCGCTGCTCTGCGGCGAAAACCTGCTGCTGGCAGGCGGAAAAGCCACCGGCAAAAACGTGTTGGCGGAAAACCTTGCCGCCGCCTTTGGCCGTCCTGCGTGGGACATCTCCTTCCATGTGAACATGGATGCGGCGTCCCTCATCGGCATGGATACTTTTGCGGACGGTCAGGTGGTGTTCCGGCCCGGCCCGGTATACCGCTGCGCCCAGTGCGGCGGCTTTGGTGTGCTGGACGAGATCAACATGGCCAAAAACGAAGCGCTGGCCGTGCTGCACGCGGTGCTGGACTTCCGCCGTGCCATCGATGTGCCCGGCTACGACCGCATCCCGCTGGCGGAGGAGACCCGCTTTATTGCCACCATGAACTACGGTTATGCCGGCACCCGTGAGCTGAACGAGGCCCTCACCTCCCGTTTCGTGGTCATCCAGATGCCCACCATTACGCAGGACGATCTGGAAAAGCTGCTACGGACGCAGTTCCCCGATCTTGCTTCCAAGTATGTGCGCCAGTTTGCACTGCTGTTCCTTGACCTGCAGAAAAAGTGCGACAGTGCGGAAATTTCCACCAAGGCGCTGGACCTGCGCGGCATGCTGGATGCCCTGCGGCTGATCCGGCGCGGCATCACGGCAGGCGCGGCACTGGATATGGGCATCACCAACAAAGCCTTTGACTCCTACGAGCAGAGCCTGATCCGTGATGTGATCGCGGCGCGCATTCCGGCCAAGCTGGATGCCGCCAAGCTCTTTGGCTGATGGACGCCCAGAGCTACACCGCTCAGGAGCGGCGTGCGGCCAATCAGGTCTGGGCTGCTGCAGGAGCCTATGGCTTTGAGCCGTTGTTTCTGGCCCGCTATACCGACGGCACCACTGATTTTTACATGAACACGGTCGTGGGCCTCATCCACAAATATTACGGTGACGTGCTGATCCGCAGCATCTTTGACGCATGGGACAGTGATCTGCGGCAGACGATGCTGGACGACATGACATGGCTGTATCTGGAAAATGCAGCCTATCGGCTGGAGCTGCCCCGCCGCCCGGTGCTGGAAGCACTGCGCCATGCCCATGCAGATTATTTCTTTGCCATCCAGTACAAGCTCTCCCGTCAGGAGTGGATGGCAAAAAATCAGCTGGTCTACACCATGCAGGCCGCACGCTGGCGGCGTGTACTGGGCCGCACCGACCCGGTGATGACCCCTTACGAGTCCGGCCTTGCCGCCGCGCTGGCCCCGGAGCATGTGCCGGAGCCGGAACAGCTGAAAGCTGAAATTTTATCGATCTACGCAAAATTCAACCTGTTCGACGGTACTGTGCACCAGAAAGCAGCTTTGCATCTGCATCTGGACGGCCTGCTGGCAAAGCTTGCCACCAAAGCCATGCCCACCCAGATGATCAAAACGGACCGCGTGACCGTGGAGCACTCAAGCTCCGTGGATGCTGCGGGCGGCGGACTGGCGGTGGACAAGCGCAGGGCCCACATCACCCTGAAGCAGGATGCCGCGCAGGACAGAGCCTACATCGAAAGCTGCTTCGGCCGCTCCCTCTACCCGCCGGAACGGCTGCGCAAGGCTGAGCAGGAGCTTTGCGTGGGCGACCACCTGGGATGCCATTTGTGGTTCAGCGCCGGTGTGCCAAGCCCGGAGCAGGCCCCCACCCCGGAGGCAAAACATCTGGCTGAGCAGGCCGAACTTCAGGCTGACCGCAATCGCGCCTACTACGCTAAGAACCGGGAACTGCACCGCAGCGTCGTGCTACGGCTCACCGAACAGATCCGCAACTGCATTCTGGTGCATCAGCAGCCCAACGCCCGTGTGGCCCGCAGCGGAAACCTGAATGCCGGACGCATCTGGCGGGCCCCGCTTTTGAACGATGACCGGGTATTTTTATGCGCCGAGGAGGAAAACCAGCCTTCCTTCACGGTGGATCTTCTGCTGGATGCGTCTGCGTCCCGCCTGCACTGTCAGGAGGTCATTGCGGCGCAGGGTTCCATTCTGGCCCAGAGCCTTGCAGCCTGCGGGATCCCGGTGCGGGTGTCCAGCTTCAGCAGCCTGCGGGGCTACACTGTGCTGCGTGTGCTCAAGGGCTTTGCGGACAAAAACCTGCAGAACATCAACCGTTATTTCGCTTCCGGCTGGAACCGTGACGGCCTTGCCCTGCGGGCCGCAGGCGACCTTTTGCAGTATGCGCCCGGCCCTGCGCCGCGGCACCTGCTCATCGTACTGACGGATGCTTCGCCCAACGACAGCCGCCGCATCCCGCCCAGCCCGGAAAAACCGCTGGGCTGCGGTTACGAGGACGCCGCCGGTGTGGCCGACACTGCCGCGCAGGTGCGTGCGCTGCAGCGCATGGGCATCCGGGTGTCTGCCGTGTTCATGGGCGAGGATAGCTCTGCCGGTGCCGCTGCACAGATCTACGGCAAAAATATGGCACGCATCCGCGGCATGGACCAGCTGGCTCGTGCTGCCGGGCGGCTGATCCAGAACGAGATCCGGGAACTGGGCGACTGAAATAAGAGTTTTATAAGAGCAACGGCCTGCAGACGAGAGAGTTTTCTCCGTCTGCAGGCCTTTTTAATACAACTGCACCACAACCGTGTTTCGTCCGGGTTTTGCTCACCCTGCTGCATCCTGCAAATTCTTTTAATTTTCGATAAACTTATAGTTGTTTTTCGTTGTGAAATATGCTATGCTAGGTTCACAAGATAAAACAATCCTGCGTAAGCCGCCCCGTGCACAGGGCTGTCTGCTGCAGAACCCGCCTGTTATACAACGAACCGCTGTATCAGTTTTTCAGGGAGGAACTCACGATGGACGCCAGCCGTTATTTTACCGCAATGCACAACGCCATGTCTGCCCAGCACCCCCGTGCGCAGCTTCTTTTAACGGTAAAGCTGCAGGATACCTGCGGCAACGATGCCTGTCTGGAGCTCAAGCAGCTGCCCGGTGAGAACACCTCCATCCTGTGCTACTCCACCATGGGGCGCCGCTGCCTGAACTTCCAGCTGTTCCGCAAGGGCTGGCAGCTGTGCCACAATGCTGATGGGCAGCTGGTAGGCCGCTTCCCTTCCAGTGCAGACGGCCTGATCGACGAGACCGATTTTCGCGCCTACTGCCGGGAAGACCGGCTGGATCTGGCACGCACCCAGCGCATCCTGTCTGAGCTGCGCGCCCTTGCAGGAGCCGATCATCAGGGCAGCATCCCGCAGAACGCCCGCACCGGTGCCGTTGTTACCGTGGAGAGTTTTGTAGGGGCCGGTGCCCGCTGGACCTACTGGAGTCAGGGCCCTGCACCCAGTCAGCCGCTGAGCGCCATCCTCTACTGGCTGGCAGATTTTCTGGCCGGAAGCGAGCGCCGCGCCTTGCAGGCAGACCCGCAGGCCGCGCACCTTGCGGCCCAGTGGCTGGCCAGCGATACCGCCGTATTCTTCCATCCGTCTGTGCCGCTGACTGCCATGGGCCCTGCCGCTTCCGGCACAGCCACAGTTATCAGCCGCAGCCGTTCGGCTCACACTTCCCCCGCCCGGAACAAAAGCTGGCAGAGCATTCTGGCTGTGATGGCAAGCATATGAATCCTCCGCTGCAAAGCAAGGGGCTGCCGCACGTCATCTGGTGCAGCAGCCCCTTGCTGTTCTTTTGATCTCTTTCCGCAGTTTTATGCCAGATACGGGTCCAGCAGGGCATCGACCGTTTTATTGCGCTTGGGATTCGGCTTTTTGACCACATGGCCCCGGCACACCACCAGCTCCAGATGCTGCAGCGCACGCAGGTCTTTCAGCGGATCGTGCTTCGTCACAATAAAGTCTGCGCTCTTGCCCGGCTCAATGGAACCGGTCACATCTCCTACTCCGGCCAGCTGTGCGTTGCGCAGGGTCGCCGTGTAGAGGGCGAACCGATTGCTCACACCGCAATACTTATGGAAATACCACAGCTCCCTCCAGAAATCATACTGGGTGATGTAGGGGCAGCCCACGTCATTGCCCAAGCCCACCGGGATGCCGTTGGCAAGCGCGGTCTTTGCGCTTTCCACCACGCCGTCAAACACGATCTTTCCGTTGTACTGATCCTTTTCCGAGGCACCGGAAACCGCTGTATCGAACAGCGCATAGGGCAGCGCCGGGGAGATGGTCGTGCACAGGAAGGCTCCCCGCTCCTTATACAGGCGGACCGTCTCATCGTCCATCTTTGCACCGTGCTCGATGGAATCCACACCATTTTCCAGCGCCACCTTTACGCCCTCCGGCGATTCGGTGTGTGCTGCTACGGTGTAGCCCAGCCTGTGGGCTTCGTCGCAGACGGCTTTGACCATCTCCGGCTTCATTTTCAGCTCTCCGGGCGTTCCCTTTTCCGTGGCATCCAGCACACCGCCGGTGATCATCAGCTTGACAAGATCCACCTTCTGGCCGCTGGCCTTTCTGAGCTGAGCCAGCGCTTCGGCATTGTTATGGGCCGCAACTGCCACCGAGCCCGCCATGTGTCCCCCGGGCACCGAAATGCCTTCGTTGGCGGCAAGAATGCGCGGTGCCAGCAGTCTGCCTGCAGCGGCATCGTCCCGGCAGCGAGTGTCAAAATCCGCAATGCCGCCCACGGTACGGATGGTAGTCACGCCACCCAGCAGTTCCAGCTTCGCGTAGCTGCACACCAGCCTGTAGGCCACCGCACGGGTCAGGCCATTGCTCAGAATTTTACGCACCAGCGCAGCATTGTCCCGCGGCTTTGCGCTGGGCTTGCCGTTGCCCGCCAGATGCACATGCAGATTGACCAGACCCGGCATGATGTAGCTGCCGTGCAGATCGATGACCTCATAGCCATCCAGATCCATGCCCTCATCGGCAATGGCAGTGATCTTATCATCCTCGGTCAGCAGGATTTTGTGCGCTACCGGCTGCATCTGCTCGGTGCCATCCAGCAGGATCCCGTTCGTATAGGCACGTTTCATTGGGAACATCCTCTCTTTTTCAGGTTTTTCGGACAGGAGTTGTTTTGTTCCAGTATAGCACGTTCCGGCAGATGGTGCAATGCAAAAACGGGCAGGAAAGGTTCAGCCCTCTCCTGCCCGTTCGGTGTTTTTTTATTTACTGTGCGGCTGCGCTGGAAGCCACTTCGGAAGCAGCAGCCTCAGAAGATGCGGCTTCCGAAGAAGCAGCTTCGCTGGATGCGGCATCTGCGCCGCCAGTCACACCGCCCTCAACGACCAGCTCATCCTCATAGTCAAGGCCGTAGGTATCCACCAGAGTCTCCTCATAGTCCTTGTGGAAGAAGTTCTCTTCGCCCAGAGCCTTGATCTCCTCGTTCAGCCAATCCAGAACGGTGGTGTTGCCCTGGCTCACAGCGGGAGCAATGGTGTCCTGACTGCCCAGAGAGGGAATGCCGACCGTGTAACCGGGGTTCTGCTTTGCAAATGCAATGACCTCGGTGTTGTCGTTGGCCCATGCCACGCCGTTGCCGTTCTCCAGTGCATTCTTGGCCGTTGCATAGGAATCGTACTTCTGCAGCGGAATGTCGGGGTACTCCTTGGTCAGGTAGGTCTCGGCAGTGGTGCCGGAAATGACGATCATCTGATCGTCAGCGCTCCAGTTGTCCAGAGTGGTGATCACATTGCTGTCCGGAGAAATAACGCCCAGTGCAACGTTCATGTAAGGCAGAGCGAAGTCCACTTCCTCTGCGCGCTCGGGGGTCACGGTGAAGTTTGCCAGGATCACATCCACCTTGCCGGTCTGCAGATACTCGATACGGTTGGCAGCCTCGGTAGAAACAAAGTTGATCTCTACGCCCAGATCCTCGCCCAGACGGCGGGCAAAGTAGACATCATAGCCCTGATACTCGCCGTTCTCATCCACGTAGCCGAACGGGTTCTTATCGGAGAAAACACCGATATTGATGGTGCCGGACTCCTTGATCTGATCCAGCGTGCGGTAGACCACGCTGCTGCCGGATGCTGCGCTGCCAGACGCTGCAGTTGCGGTAGAAGCAGAAGAAGAGCCGCCGCATGCGGTCAGAACGGCAGCAGCGGACACTGCGCCCAGACCCAGCAGGAAGGAACGACGAGAAATTTTAGACTGTTTCATAGTGGATTCTCCTTTACAAAATCTTTCCCATTGGCTGCGAAACACCCGCAGTCTTTATCTTGATCTGTGACTCATTTCACAGCATCAAACGTGAATGTGCGCAGGAAGCGCTGCGCGCGCTCGGTCTTGGGCCGTTCAAAGAACTCGGCCGGTGCAGCCTCTTCCACGATCTTGCCGCCATCCAGGAAGATGACACGGTTGGCAATGGCGCGGGCAAACTGCATTTCGTGGGTGACGATGATCATGGTTTTGCCCTGCTTGGCAAGGTCCAGCATAACGTCCAGCACCTCACGCACCATTTCCGGGTCAAGGGCAGCGGTCACTTCATCAAACAGAAGGATCTCCGGGTGCATACACAGTGCGCGCACGATGGCAACGCGCTGCTTCTGTCCGCCGGAAAGCTCACGCGGGTAGCTGTTTTTCTTAGCAAGCAGGCCCACGCGGTCCAGCAGGGCCTCGGCCTCCTGCTGCACCTCTGCTTTGGGGCGCTTCTGCACCTTGGTGGGGGCCAGCAGGACATTGTCCAGCACCGTCATGTGCGGGAACAGCTCGTAGCTCTGGAACACCATGCCGATCCGCTGGCGCAGCTGGGTGAGATTTTTGCCGCCGTAGGCAACGGTCTCACTGCCCAGACGCACACGGCCGCTCTGGGTGGGCTCCAGACCGTTCAGGCAGCGCAGCAGCGTGCTTTTGCCGCAGCCCGAGGGGCCGACCACCACGATGACCTCACCGGGCTTGACGGCAAAGCTGATATCGTCCAGCACCGGAGTCTCGCCGTAGGCTTTGATCAAATGTTCAACGGTCAAAATAGGTTCTGCCATACACGGTCACTTCCATTTCTTTTCCAGATAGCTTGCCAGCAGGCTGATGGGCCAGCATGCAAGGAAATATAGCACAAAAACTGTGAGATAGATGCCGAAGGCTGCATTGGGGCTGGCGGTGCGGTTGGCCTCAATGATCTGCTGGGCCACCTTGATCACCTCTACCACACCGATCATCAGCACCAGACTGGTGGTTTTGATCATACGGGTGATCAGGTTGATGGACAGCGGGATCAGGCGGCGCACCGTCTGCGGGATGACGATGTACCAGTAGGTCTGGATGCGGCTCATACCCAGCGCTTCAGCGCTCTCGTACTGGTGCTTCGGAATGGCGATCAGTGCACCGCGCACAAGGTCGCTCATTTCGGCAGTGCCCCACAGCACGAACACGATAATCGATGCCGTCTCGCCGGAAAGGTTCCACCCGAACGCGCGGGTGGTGCCAAAGTAGACGAGGAACAGCAGCACCATCTGCGGCATGATGCGGATAAATTCCAGATACAGCCGCAGGATTGCCTTGATGATGGGATTGCGGAAGGTCATCAGCACGCCCAGCAGAATGCCGAGCGGCAGGCTGATCAGCACGGATACCGCGCTGATCTTGAGAGCTACGCCAAGACCTCCCATCAGGCGGGCCATGTTTTTGCCCTTGAACAGGACGTCAAGACCCAAATCCAGCATAGCGCAGCCTCCTTTCGATCAGGCTGCCCACGATGGATACCGGCAGCAGGATGATGAGGTAGAACGCCACCAGCAGGAACAGGCATTCGATGGTCTTGGAATACATACCGATGAGATCCTTGGCCGTGAACATCAGGTCCATCAGGCTGATGGCGCTGAACACGCTGGTCTCCTTGAGCAGGAAGATCACGTTTGCCATGAAGGCCGGCATGCTTGTGGACATTGCCTGCGGCAGGATCACATATCGCATGGTCTGCAGACGATCCATGCCCAGACTGTAGGCGCTCTCGGTCTGGATGGGCTCGATGGCTTCCAGACCGCTGCGAAATGCTTCGGCCATATAGCTGCCGCCCAGAAACGCCAGACCTGCGATGCCGCAGATCTCGGCATTGGTCCGGATGCCCACCTTAGGCAGGCCATAGTAGATAAAGAACAGCTGCACCAGCAGCGGCGTGTTGCGGGACAACTGGATGTAAACACCCACGATCTGCCGCAGCACCGGCACCTTGTCGTATTGGATCACCGCGCACACAAGCCCGATGATGATGGCAAAAATGATGCCTGCAACGCCCAGCCGTACCGTCAGCACGGCTGCTTTCTGGTAGAGCGGCAAATATTGCTGGATCGCATTCCAGTCCATTGCCGGATTCCTCCCTTGTATCCTGATTTGCGGGTCAAAACAAAACGCCCGGAAGCTCCCTCTTCGAGTAAGCTCCCAGGCGGTCAGCGTCAGATCTCTCTGCGTGTTCCCACACAGAATTTGCAGATATGCTCACACGGCATACCATACTGCAGGGCGGCCGGTCCGGGAAGCGTTTGCGGTACAACAACACATTGCGCAACAACACATCATAGCCGTTTCCTCCCTGAATGATCTCAATTTTCGGATTTGCTCGACCCGATGCATGTAGTTTACACCCCATTACCTATTATGTCAATATGATTATGGGGCTTCTTTCGATTCTTTGCTCAATCAGCCTAAAATGATATCATCACGTGCGTAAATTTTATTCATTTTTCGGCTTGACCGTATGCGCTGTGCGGACAGCAAAAGCCCTCCCATCGGGGAGGGCCGGGCTGGATTCAGTTTTTCCTGACCGCGATCAGCACGCGGATCTTGCCGCCTGCCGCGCGCAGGCCGCCATCGTACCAGCCGATGAGGGTGTACTCCTCACCGTTCACCTGAGAAAGAGTGGTGGGATAGTAGGTGCCTTTATACCACAGATACACCTGCATCTCATCGGCAGTTTCGTACTTTTTGTTTCCGCTCATGACCGAGGCCGCACCCACCTTGTCAATGACTACGGGCAGCAGCTGCGTCATGGACTTGACCGTACCGGAGGTGCTGGTGCCAATGGCGATGCCGCCTGCCAGCACCGGATATTTGGTACTGGTCTTGTAGGTCGTCTGTTTGCCGTTCACGTAGCACACGTAATCTGCACCGCTTCCCAGATAGTTGAGCACGGTGCTCAGGCTGCCACTGGTATTGTTGGCGCCCAGTTTGAGCAGGTAGCTTGCCAGTTTATCAGTGCTGCCGGTCACGCTTTCCCACAGGCTGCTGCCAATGCTGCCGTCCACAAGGCCCCACAAAAGATCGCCGGTGCTGGGCAGCACGATATCCGCCACATCGCTGATGATCTGGGAATCATCTGTCGTGGTCGTGGTGGTGGTGCTGCTGTCGGTCGTGCCAGTGGTGCTGTCGTTCCCTGTGAGCTTTTTGATCGCCGTGCTGACCGTCATGCCGGAGGAGGTTGTTCCGCTGGTGGTGGTCGTGGTGTTGTTGATGAGGTTCTTCACATCATCCAGCACGCCATAGGTCCACAGATCACCGGTCACATCGTTCAGGATCAGGCGGTCGATCTGGCCGTTTTCGTTGGTGGTGTAGTAGCGCACATCGGCGTCAGAAAGTGTTACCCCCGATAGGCGGCTGGGACTTACCGTCCCAGCCACACCCTCCGATGTCGTATCCAGAATTTCTACGTCGTCTGCAAGGGCAGTGCCGCCCAGAGCAGTGCTGTCTGCATTGATGGTGCCGGAGGTGCTGGTTTTGGTGATGGTCTCCACCTGTTCACCCTCGGCGTTCACCGTGATCTTTACCATCCAGCCCGCCGGGTAATTCAGGCTTTTGTCCACATTCACGGTGCGGGTAACGCCGTCAGTGCACTTGACTGCCACCGCCTGCCGGACGTCCGCACCGTTTTCTTCCACAAGGTTGCGGGCAGCGGTCTGCACCACACCGTAGAATACTTCGTCCGCTTCATCGCCGGTCAGCACCGCAACGGTCTCGTTGTTCATGCCCAGCAGCAGGGTGACCACCTGCCCCACGCCGCCGCCGTTCAGGCTGGACAGCTGTGCCGCCGCCGAGGAGCTTGCAATGGTGTAGCTGGTGCCCGCCACGATAACAGAGGTGGGTGCGCTGGCGCTGGGCGACACCGCTGTGATCCGGCCTGCCGCCTTGCGGGTGTAGATCCACACCGTCTTTGCGCTGGCATTGTAATAGTATACGTCATAGGCGGAAAGCTGTGCCGAGGTGCTCACACTGCCATTGCGGTAGACGGCCTCCGGCACAAAGGGCAGGCTCTCACCCTCGGATGCCACAAAGGGGCCCTCCAGACTGCTGAGCAGGATGGAGGAAACATCCACCTGACCGTTCGTCACGGTGTAGCCCAGCGTGGTGCCGTACACACTGCCGTCTGCCGTATTTGCGGTAAGGGCATTGTACAGCAGCACTGCGCCCTCTTCCAGAGTCATGGTCTGGCCCTGCGTGCAGCCCAGATTGCTCCGCAGGCCGATGGCATTGGCCTTGTTCAGCTGTGCTGCCGGAAAACCGCCGGTCAGGGTGGTAATATCGTAGCCCAGCAGAGTCAGGGCGGCAGTGCAGGCTTCTTCCAGCGTGACGGTGTTATCCGGGCGGAAGGAACCGTCGGTGTAGCCGCTCATCCAGCCCTGCTGCACTGCAATGCGGATATAGGGCGCATAAGCGCTGCTACCGTTCACATCGGTATACAGGGTACCGATGCTGCCCTGCGTATTGGCGTTATCGTGGTAGGCAGAAAAGGCCACCAGCAGCTTTGCCAGCTGCCCGCGGGTGAGCGGCGTGCTCAGCCCGGCCGCTTCCTCGGTGGAGAAAGCGCCTAGCGTCACCGCCGTCTGCACCGCCGTGTTGGAGCCCGCTGCCGAAGCCGGCAGCACCAGCACGGACACGCCGATGCACACCGCCAGCAGCAGTGCGAGAAATCGTTTTTTCATAGTTGCCTCCTTAATTTTGGGCTCGCCCTTCGGGAGAGCTCCGGCATTGCGCCGCTTCAAGCGGACCGTGCCGGTGAGAGGGTTATCAGTCATAGCGCAGCGCTTCGATGGGGTTCAGCCGGGCCGCACGCTTTGCGGGCAGGTAGCCGAACAGCACACCGATGCCCACCGAAATGCCAAAGGCCACAGCCACCGAGCCAAGGGACGGCGACACGGTCATTTCCATATCGCTCATGACCAGCGGCAGGATCCTGTTGGCGAGCGCGGAAAGCAGATAGCCGAGACCGATGCCCAGCACGCCGCCAAGGGCGGAAGTGGTGGCAGCTTCAGTGACGAACAGTCCCAGAATGACCCGTTCCTTCGCACCCAGCGCCTTGCGGATGCCGATCTCACGGGTGCGCTCGGTGACGGACACCATCATGATGTTCATGATGCCGATGCCGCCCACCAGCAGCGAGATCGCCGCAATGGCTGTGAGAATGGTGACGACCATGTTCACCATGGAGGTCATCATATCCAGCATTTCGCTCATGCTGGTAACCATGTAGCCCTCATCGGAATTGAGCAGCTCCTGCAGGCCGTTTTCCAGTACAGTCTTCGCTTCGGAAATGTTGTCCTCGCTGGTCACGGTGACAGCGTAGGAGCTGGCGGTGCTGGTCTTTGAAACGCGGAGCGCCGTGGTGTAGGGCAGCAGAACGATATCATCGCTGCTGCCCTCCTGATCCGAGGTGTCTGTCACCTTGGCTTCCAGTACGCCCACAATCGTATATTTCTCCGAGCCGATCTTGATGGTCTGGCCCACGGCATTGCCGCCATAGGCCACACGGCTGATATAGTCGCCCACAACGCAGATCTTCTTGTTGTCGGTCAGATCCACATAGTTGATGCCGCGCCCGACGCGGACGGTGTAGCCGCTCATCCCAAGATAGCTCTCGCTCACGCCCTTGACGGAGGTATTGCTGTAGCTGGTGGTGCCCACCTTCACGGTGCCGTTGATGCTGGCTGTCGGCGACACCGCCTCGAACAGATCCGGGTGGGCATCCACGAGGCTGTAAACATCCTCCACCTTCACCGAGCGGGAGCCGTAGCCCATGACCTGCACGCTGATGATATTGGTGCCAAGGTCTGCAAAGCTGGACGTGATGCTCTGGGTCATGCCGTTGCCCAGACCCACGATGACGATGACCGCCGTCACGCCGATGATAATGCCCAACATGGTGAGGAAGGTGCGGAACTTGTTGCTCCAGATGTTCTGGACAGCCTCGCGGAAGGTCTCATAGATCATGATGCGCTCCCCTCCTGTTCCGTCCTGATCCCACAGCCGGACTGCACCACGGCTTCGGGTGCGTGGGCATCGCCGTCGTACACCACACGGCCGTCTTCCAGTCGGATGATGCGCTGGGCCTGCACGGCAATGGAGTTATCGTGGGTGATGAGCACCACGGTATTGCCCTGCCGGTGCAGCTCCTGCAGCATTTTCAGTACCTCACGGCCGGTGTGGCTGTCCAGTGCGCCGGTGGGCTCGTCGGCCAGAATGACAGCCGGACGGCCTGCCAGTGCCCGCGCGATGGAAACACGCTGCTGCTGACCGCCGGAAAGCTGGTTGGGCTTGTTCCGGAGCTTATCTCCAAGGCCCACCCGTTCCAGTGCGGCGGCGGCACGGCGGTGACGCTCCCCGCGCGGCACCCCGGCATACACCAGCGGAACCTCCACGTTTTCCATCAGGCTGAGCTTGGGCAGCAGGTTGTACTGCTGAAAAATAAAGCCCAGCAGCTCGTTGCGGATCTCGGCCAGTTCATCGCGGCTCATTCTGCCCACATCCCGGCCATTGAGTTTATAGGTGCCCGCCGTGGGCACATCCAGACAGCCGATGATGTTCATGCAGGTGGATTTGCCGGAGCCGGACTGGCCCACGATGGCCACGAACTCGCCCTTGTTGATCTGCATCGAAATGTGATCTGCAGCCTTTACAAGGGTATCGCCCATCTGGTAATACTTGCACACATGATCAAATTCAATAAGAGCACTCATCAGAAGCCACCTCCCGGGCCTCTGCCGCCGGGGCCTCCGTTCCCTCCGCCGTGCCCGCCGCTGCCGCTGGCGTTCTGTTTTTCAGCAGCGTCGGCATCGTAGGCGATGGTGTCGCCCTCCTGCAGGCCGCCGGTCACTTCGATCGAATCGTTGTCGCTGGTGCCGGTGGTGATCTTTACGTACACATAGCCGTCCGGCGCAGTCATATCCTGCACGGCGTTGACGGCACTGGGCGAGTCCTTGGTGACAAGCACGTAATTGCCGCGCACCACCGCGCCATTGGGAATGGTGAGGGCGTTCTCGGCACTGCTCACCTCGATCTCGGCCGTGGCATTCATGCCGGGCAGCAGGTTGCCGGTGTCATCAATGCGGATGGTCACCGGGTAGGTCGTAGTGCCGCCAGTGGTGGTGCCTGCAGCGGAAACGCTGGTGACCACGCCGGTAAAGGTGCGGTCCGAGATGGCATCTGCGGTGATGGTGACGGTCTGACCCTCCTTGATGGAGAGGATCTCCAGCTCGTCCACATTCAGGGTCATTTCCAGATAGCTCAGGTCGTAGATGGTGCACAGCGTCTCGCTGGAAGCCGTGTCGGTGCCCACAGTGTCACCGGCCTTGACATTCTTCTGGATCACGGTGCCGCTGATGGGCGAGGTGATGGTATAGTTTTCCATCTGTTTTTCGGTGTCGCTCATGGAAAGCTGTGCATTCAGCAGGCTGTCGGCAGCGGACTGCACCTGCCTGCTCAGCTCGGTGCCGGAAAGCTGCACAATGGCCGTGTTCGCCGCAACGGCAGCGCCCTCTTTGACACAGACAGCGGACACGGTGCCGCTGGTGGTGGCTGTGACGGTCTGCTGGTGCTGGTAATCGAACCGGGCCGATGCCAGCGCACTGACGCCATTGATGGAGGCCGACGCCGCCTGTGCGGTGGTCAGACTGCCGTTGTTCGGCACCGCAATGGTCACGGTGCGCACCAGCAGATTGCCGCTGCTGATGGTGTCGGTACCGGCCACAGCCTGCACCGTGCCGGAAAGGGTCTCAAAGGTACCGTTGAGTATGACCTGTGCAGCCTGACCCACGGCAAAATTGGAAGCATCTGCCGCCGGGAATTCCAGCGTGAGCAGCAGGCTGGAATCGTCCCGCACGGTGGCGATCTCCTGCCCGGCGGTTACGTAGTCACCGGCCTTGACCTTGATGGAAGCCACTGTGCCGCCAATAACACTGCGGATGTACTGGGCATCGGCGGCATCGTCGTAGCTGCGCTGCGCCTGCTCCAGAGCGAGCTGAGCCTTTTCCACGCTGGTAGCAACGTCTGAGCTGTCGATGGTATACAGCACCGTTCCCTTTTCGATGGTATCACCCACCTCGAAATCGGCGGTGAGCACGGTACCCTTCACCAGCGACTTGACCGTATAGGTATTGGCTGCGGAAATGGTTCCGGAACCGCTGAAGGTGTTGGTGATATCCCGCCGTTCCAGCGCTGCTTCCACATACTGGGTGCTGGCCTGCACGTCTTTTTTGCTGGTTTTGGGCAGCAGCACCGCAGCGGCCACCGCCGCCACGCACACCACCGCCGTGATCTTTTTCCAGTTGTGCTTCAAAAACTGTTTCGGGTCTTTTTTGCCCGGCTGCGCCGCCGGGCTTTCAAATCCCAGCAGCTCCTGCCGGGCCTCCGGCAGCTGCGCCGGCTCGCTGTTTTTCTTTCGCAGCATTGTATCGCCCCTCCTGTATTGTGTACAGCGGTGGTACTCCCCCGCCAATATCTGGAAGTATACAGGATGATTCTTAGGAAAAGGGGCAGGAATTTCTTAAGAGTGGTTAAGATGAAAAAAGACGGCGTCAGCTTTTCCATGGGGAAAGCCCCTGCAAAGCCACATCCTTTTCCGCACCGCCAAAGCTGAGAGGGTACAGCAGCTGACAACAAAAAAACTGCCGCACTCTCATGCAGCAGTTCTAAATTTACTCTTTTGCTGTTTTGAACAGCAGTGTCATGCGGAAAACGCCCTCCGGCTGCTCAATGCGGCAGACACCCTGCATTTTTTCCATCATGGTTTCGATGCTGGGCAGGCCCACCTTGGTGCTCTCTGAGGAAGCAGGCACCGGCAGCACGCAGTTCTCAAAACAAAGCCCCGCTTTGCTCCCCTCCTGCACGAAGCGCACGACAACATCCCTGTCCGGATCTGCATACTTGAGCAGATTGGAGGTGATGTTATCCAGAATGCGGCGCACATACTGCCCGCTGACCGAGAGCAGCACGTCCTCATCGCCCAGTTCCAGCGCGCAGGCAAAGCCGCGCTGCTGCAGCGTTTCCACCATTTCCGTGAGCGGCTCTTCAAACACGGCTGAAAAATGTGCGGGCGGGTCCAGCACGGCCACAGTATCCCGGGTGACCAGCGCATACTCGAACAGATTATCCGAAAGCTGCTTGATCTGCCGGGCCTTCGCGTCGATCTTGTTCAGGTAATTGTCGGCCTGTTCCGGCGTTTCGTACTTGCGGCAGCGCAGGATCTCGGTATACAGCAGCAGGGTGGTCAGCGGCGTGCGCAGGTCGTGAGACATTTCGGTGATGAGGTTCTTCACCTTAGCCGATGCCTGCGCCTCCTCTTCCTGCTGCTGGCGCAAGGTCACCCGCATGGAATCCAGACAGGACGCCAGCGTGGTGATCTCATCGCTGCCGCGGATGGTAATGGGGTGATCCAGATCGCCGCCCTCCATGGCCTGGATCTCCTCGCTGAGCTGCACGACGTAGCGCACGATCCTGCGGCAGTGCAGCAGGAAGAGGCTCGGGAACCACCATAAGATGCACAGGCAAAGCAGGATTTCGCACCCGGTGCCGTAATAGGTATTGAAGCCGTTGTAATAGAGCATCGCGCTCACCTCGCCGTCTGCAAAGGTGAGCGTGTAGCAGGGCAGCCAATCGTAAAAGTCGGTTTTATCCACCAGAACACCCGGGTTATGATCCGATGTGCCGTTCTGCGGCAGAAACGAGATCATCCCGTCTTTGGGTGCAAACGAAGAGTAGATCATCGTCTGGCCCCGGTAGAGTTCCAGCAGGGTATAGCGCCGCTTATGGCTCCAGTCTGTCAATTCCTTTACATCGGTACTGTCAAGGTGATGTTCGGTCACATAGCTCTGCAGCTCCTGCACCTGTTTCTGGGTGGCGTGCTGCTGTACCTCCGTGCGGCTGAACCAGAAGCGCAGCCCCTTGGCAAGCACCACCTGCGATAGCGTCAGCAGCAGCACGCTTTCCAGCGCCGCCAGTGCAATGATGCGTATGAACTGTTTTGCAAGGCCGTGATGCTCTTTCATAAGCGGCCTTCCTCTCCGGCAGCAAAGCGGTAGCCTTTGCCCCACACGGTACAGATACGGGCGGGTTTTTGCGGATCATCCTCCACCTTCATGCGCAGATTACGGATGTGCACCATCACCGTGCCGTTGGAGACATAATAATAAGGCTCGTTCCACACTGTTTCGTAGATGACCTGGATGGAATAGATGCGCTGCGGGTTCTGCATCAGCAGCCGCAGGATCTTGTATTCGGTCTCGGTCAGGTCCACCTCCCGCTCATCCACCCATACCCGGTTGCAGTCCAGCGCAAGCCGCACGCCGTGCGCTTCCAGCGTGGTGTTGCGCGGCTTCTGCGGCGCCTGCTCCTTGCCCAGATAGACGCAGTACCGGCGCAGCAGTGCTTTGACCCGGGCACTGAGCTCCGTAAAGGAGAAGGGTTTTGCCAGATAGTCGTCGCCGCCCGCAGTCAGGCCCAACAACTTATCGGATTCCTGCGATTTTGCGGTGAGGAACAGGATGGGCACCGTTGAGCTCTTGCGCAGCTCCTCACACACGCGCAGGCCGCTCATGCCCGGCATCATGATGTCCAGAATAACAAGATCCACCTCCGGGTTGAACAGTTCCAATGCCCGCAGGCCGTTTTCCGCCTCCAGAATATGATAGCCTTCCCCTGACAGCAGGATGCGCACACCGTCCCGGATGTCCGGGTCGTCCTCCACGATCAGAATCGTCTGTCCTGCCATTCTCTTTTCCTCCCAGTTTTCATTTTATTTCTTTCAGTATACCAGCCCGCTGCCGCGTTTTCCACGAAAGATTTCTTAGGAAATATTAAGAGAATATTTTTGAATCATTCTTTAGCGGCCTCAATTCCGCTGTATCTCTTCTACCAGCGGCAGATAGTCGGCACAGTATTTCTGGTACAGCGGCTGCACCAGCTGGCGGAAGTTCTGCATTTCTTCTTCGGGCAGCGGCAATTCCCGGCACCCACCCGCCAACGCCGCTTCGCGGGCCGTTGTTTCCTCCTGTGCCCAGAGCTGGCGCTCATACTGTGCCGATGCCCGGGCGCATTCCTGCAGGATCTGCCGGTATTCCTCCGGCAGTGCATTCCATGTGCGGCCGGAAGCAAGCTGCACCTCCGGCACGCGGCTGTGTTCATCGGCCATGTAGTACCGCGCCACCTTGTAGTGCTCCATGGAATAGTAGGCTGGCCAGTTGTTCTCAGCAGCATCGATCTGTCCGGTCTCAAAGGCCGAGTAGACGTCACTGTAGGCCGAAGTTTCCGGCACTGCACCCAGCAGGCGGATCATATCGATCACGATCTGGGAGTCCTGTACGCGGACGGTCTTGCCCTGCAGGTCGCTCAGGCTGCGCACCGGCTGACGGGCATAGAAAGAGCGGGCACCTGCGTCATACCAGCTCAGGCCCACCATGCCCTGCGCGGTAAAATCCTGCAAAAACGCCTCCCCGATGCTGCCATCCAGCACACGCCACATATGGTCGGCATCCCGATAGAGGTACGGCAGCAGCAGCACATTGAGCCGGGGCAGATCATCGGCGGCCACCGACAGTGACACACGCGCAAAATCCACGCCGCCAATGGCAAGCTGTTCCCACACCTGCTGTTCCGAGCCGTACTCGCCGTTCGCCTTGACCTGAACGACCACCCTGCCCCCGGTCTGCTGCTGCACAAGGTCTGCAAAATACTGCGCACCCTGCGTAGTGGGGTACCCGGCAGGCTGGTTGTCGGCATAGGTCAGCACAAAGTCCGGCACGGTCTGCGGCTGCGCGGCACAGCCTGCCAGCTGCAGCGCAGCAAGGCCCAGCCCGGCCAGAAAAGTTCGTCTGCGCATCTTGTCTCACTCCCCTTTTGCTGATAGTATACCGCAGCGGCACAGGGTTGTGCAACAGGAAAAGGCGGTGCCCGCCGCAAAGCAGGTACCGCCTTTTAGGAGAAGAAAAGGAGATGTCTTTGTTACATCAGGCCCATTGCCTGAGGCAGTGCGGTAGACACTGCCGGGATAAAGGTGACCAGCAGCAGACCGCCGATGATGGCCACATAGTACATGAGCATGTACGGCATGACCTTGGCAAGCGAGGTGCGGCCCACCTTGATGCCCACGAACAGCGCATTGCCCACGGGCGGGGTAATGTTGCCGATGCACAGGTTATACACGAGGATCAGACCGAACTGTACTGTGCTCATGCCAAAGCTCTGGCAGATGGGCAGGAACAGCGGGGTGAAGATGAGGATGGCCGGGGTCACGTCCATGAAGGTGCCGGACACCAGCAGGATCACGTTCATGATGAGCAGGATCACATACTTGTTGCTGGTCAGGCTGAGCAGGGCAGCCGCCACAGCATCCGGGATCTGCAAGAAAGCCATGACCCAGCCCAGAATGTTGGAAACACCCACCAGAAACACCACCATGCCGGACATCTTGGCAGAGTCCACAATGATCTTCCACAGGCTCTTCAGGTTGATGGAACGGTAGCAGAAAGCCAGCACCAGCGCGTAGACGACCGCGATGGCAGAGCCCTCGGTGGCAGAGAACACGCCGCCGATGATGCCGCCGATGACCACGATGATCAGGGACAGAGAAGGCAGGGCGCGCAGGGTGCATACGCCGAGATTTTTCCAGTCGAACTTGCCGGGAGTGCCTTTATAGCCCAGCTTGACAGCCAGCAGCACGCCCACCACACAGCAGCACAGTGCCCAGATGATGCCGGGGATGTAACCGGCCATGAACAGCGCAGCCACAGAGGTGCCGCCGGACGCCAAAGAGTAGGTGATCAGAGCGTTGGACGGCGGGATCAGCAGGCCGGAGCAGGAAGAGGCGGCGTTGGTGGCAGCAGTAACGGCGGGGTCGTAGCCCTGCTCCTCGGCACCGTCGCGGATCATGGAGCCGACGGCGGCAGCCGCGGCGGAGGCGGAACCAGAAATGGCACCAAACAGGGCGTTGGTGCCGATGTTGGTCACCAGCAGTGCGCCGGGCAGCTTGCCCAGAATGGCCATGACGAAATCCACCAGGCGCTTGGCGATGCCGCCCTGATTCATGATGTTGCCCGCCAGAATGAAGAACGGGATGGCGGTCAGGCTGAACTTGCTCATACCCACAAAGGTGCGCTGAGCAGCCGTCAGCACAGCCACGTTCAGGTCGATGGAAGAAAGGATGGCAGTCAGCGAAGAGACTGCAATGGCGTACGAGATAGGCACGCCGAGAAACAGCAGCGCCAGCAGCACTGCCAGGATCACGAGTAATGCTTGAATTGCCACAGCTTAGTCCTCCTTGTTTTCCTTGTCAGCATCGGCAGTCATTTCGGCTTCCACCTTTGCAAAGTCTGCATCCTCCGGGGCATCCAGACAGATAGAGCCGTTGGCGATGCCGATAATGTTCAGCACGGAATACACCAGAATGATCACACCGCAGACCGGCATGACCCAGTAGAACACACCCACGGCCACGCCCAGCGAGGAGGTCTGCTGGCCCATAGCCAGCTTGGACACCTGAAAACCGCCGAAGACCAGAATGGCAGCAGAGAAGATGAAGGCGATGACCTCAGCAAAAATGTGGAACGCCTTGCGCATGGTGGGGTTGAACCGGTCTACCAGCACGGGGATGTTCATGTGGCCGCGCTCACCGGAAACGATGGTAGCGCCCAGCATGGTGCTCCAGCCGAACAGATAGCCCACCAGCTCTTCCGACCATGTGGAGGGCGAATTGAAGATGTAACGGACGATGACCTGATAGGTAGTCAGCACCACCATGACCGTCATGCTCAGGCCTGCCAGCAGGTTGAGCAGCTTGTTCAGAGTATTTCTCAGTTTTTCCATGATGCTCCTCCTCAGTCCGCAGTATGGGCAGCGTTGTGCTGCTGGATCCGATCATAAATGGGCTGCAGCTCCGGATTTGCTGCCAGCACGGAATCGTGCAGGGGGGCCATGGCCTCCTGGAACGGTGCAGTGTCC
The DNA here is from genome assembly GCF_048320955.1 of Faecalibacterium sp. 9. Classification (NCBI taxonomy): domain Bacteria; kingdom Bacillati; phylum Bacillota; class Clostridia; order Eubacteriales; family Oscillospiraceae; genus Faecalibacterium; species Faecalibacterium sp. 9. Next base: position 189,536 of record NZ_JBLWGB010000002.1, on the reverse strand, counting down.
GGATAGATGAAGTTGACATGCTGCTCATTCTCAGCCTTGTCCTTGGCCTCGGCCACAGCATCCTCCCATGCATCCTGCTCGGTGCTCTTTACGATCTGAAAGCCCTCTTCAAAGATGGCGCGCTCCTCGGCGCTGAGCTCGTTCAGGAAGGCGTAGTTTGCCACCAGAAGATCCGGCACCATCTGGTGCATATCGTAGGAGTAATACTTGCAGATATCACCGTGGCCGTTATCCGTCAGGGCCAGCTCGTTGTTCTCGGCACCATCCAGAATACCAGCCTGCAGTGCAGTGTACACATCACCGAAGCCCATAGGGGTGGCGGTGCCGCCCAGCAGGCGCATCATTTCCACGTTGGTGGGCGACTGCTGCACGCGGATCTTCAGGCCCTTCAGGTCGGAGGGCTGGTTGATGGGGGTCTTGATGGTGTAGAAGTTGCGGGTGCCTGCGTCCAGCCATGCCACCGTTTCCAGACCGGCCTTGGAGGTGGTCTTGAAAATGGGATCGGTCACCTCGGGGTCGTCCATTGCCTCGTGGTAGGCTTCCACGCCGGAGAACAGATACGGCAGGTTGAAGATCTGGTACTTGGCACTGAAGGTCTCCATGATGGCAGTGGATGCCACCACAAAGTCGATGGCACCGGTCTGGGTCAGCTGCACCATTTCGGTCTGAGAGCCAAGCAGCTCGCTGGGGTACACTTCCACGCGGTACTTGTCGCCCAGTTTCTCGTTGATGTAGTTGGCAAAGGCTTCCAGACCCAGATGATCCGGGTGGGTCTGGGACTGCACATGGCCGATGCGCACGATCTTGCGGTCATCGCCGTCGGAGCCTGCTCCGCAGCCGGTGAACATCATGCCGCTGGTCAGTGCCGCAGCGCCCATCAGCGACAGAAACGTTCTTCTCTTCATGAATTGCATCCTCTCTTTTCTCTCTTTTTCTATGATTAGATTTTAACAAACCGTGAATTTTTGCGAAATCGGATTATTTTGCGAAACGCAGGACGATTTTGTCTTTGTTGTATCCAAGTACAATTTTTGCATTCCTTAGACGAAAGAAACTGGCAAAAACAAAGAAGCACCCGTCCTTTTCCTGCTGACAGGCAGGAAAGAACGAGTGCTTCTTTTCTATCCGTTTTATCCTTGTACCGCTTTTTCCGCTGCGGCCATGCGGTACTCCGAAGGGGTCTGGCCCGTCAGGCGCTTGAACACCCTTGTAAAATAGTTGGCATCGCTGTAGCCCACAGCCGCACCGATGTCCTTCATGTTCAGGCGCGGGTCCAGCATCAGCTGGCGGGCCCTGTTCACCCGGTATTCGTTCAGATAGGCCGAAAAATTCACCTTGAAACACTGTTTGAACAGCTTGCAGAAGTAAGCATCCGAGTAACGCAGGGCAGCTGCGGCATCCTGCATGGAGATGTCTTCCCGATAGTGGGCATCGATAAAGCTGCCGATCTCGGCCCGGATGATGGCGGTGCGCATGTCCCCGTCCTCCTCTGGGCGGACAGGCTCCTCCGGCACAGGGGCTTGCAGCGGGCGGGCAGGCAGCTGCACCGACACCTGCCGGATGGCTTCCTCCACCGCAAACACCAGTTCCTGCTCGTTGTAGGGCTTGAGCAGATACTCCATGGCCCGCACGGAGATCGCCTGCCGCGCGTAGTCGAACTTGTCAAATCCGGTCAGGAACAGGATCGCGCAATTTTTGTCTGTCTCGCGGATCTTGCGGGCCACTTCCAGCCCGGTGAAGCCAGGCATTTCGATGTCCAGAACCGCCACCTGCGGTGCTTCGCGCGCAAAGAGCTCCATGGCTTCCCTGCCGTTTTTCGCCTCGTACAGGCTGATCAGATCCCCCAGATATTTCTGCAGCGTCTTGCACAGCACCTTGCGCTCGATCAATTCATCCTCTGCCACCAGCAATTTGCACTTCACGAAGGTTCTCCCTCCCTTTCTTCCGTCCACTGCGTCTGTGGGATCTCAAACCGCACCACTGTGCCGCGGCCTGCGCGGCTGTATACCTGCATTTTGCCGCCCGGATACAGCATCCCGATGCGGCGGGAAATATTGCCAAGGCCAATGCTGCGGCCGGTCTGCTCACTCTGGGCGATCCGGGCCTGCAGGGTATCCAGTTCCTCTGCCGTCATTCCCCTGCCGTTGTCCGCGACCGTGAGCACCAGCACGCTGCCCTGCATCCATGCCCGCAGCAGGACGCGCCCGCCTTCCTCGCAGGACTTGAGCCCGTGAGAGTATGCATTTTCCACCACCGGCTGCAGTATAAAGGACGGCACCAGCACCGCCGCAGGCTGCACCCGGATGCTCTTTTCCACCGTAATGCGTCCATCGAACCGCATCTGCTGCAGATAGATATAATCTTCCAGCCCGTCCAGTTCCTCTTCCAGTGTGATCTGCTGACGCTTGGTGCGCAGATTATGCCGGAACAGGCTGCCCAGATGCACGATCATCTGGTCGGTGGTGGAAGCATCCTCCAGCCGGGCCATGCAGGAGATCATGTTCAGGGTATTGAACAGGAAATGCGGGTTCACCTGACTCTTGAGCACTTCCAGTCGGGTGTGTTCCAGATCTTTTTCCAATGCAAGGTTCCGCACCTCTTCCCGGTGCAGGGCCTGCTGGGTGCTCAGCTGCTGAGCCATGGCGTGCTTCATCTGATTGAAGGTGCCTGTCAGCCGCCCCACCTCGTCGCTGCTTTTTATCGGCAGATCCGGACCGGAAAGATCCCCCTCGGCAATGCTGCGGGAAGCCTGCGCCAGCTCCAGCAGCGGGCGCACCACCGCGCGGCTCAGCCCCCGCACCAGCAGCACCATCAGTGCTGCCGCCGTCAGGAACAGCCCCAGATACAGCCACGGCAGATGCCGGATGTGGGCCGCCGTGCTGCTGTAAAGGGTATTTTCCTGTTCCAGTGTGGCCTGCGTCAGCCGCAGTGCATACTCGGCAAGATAATCCTGCAGGGCCATCACATGGTACATCCGTTCGATGTAGGTATCCGCTGAGGGCGAAAGCCGCAAAAAAGCGTCCCGCTCCTGCCGGTAGCCCTCGTAGCCCTGCAGAAGGTTCCATGTGCGGGCATAGCGTTCCGCACCGATGCGGGCATAATCGAAGGGCAGGGCCGCAAGGCTCTGTTCGGCCGCAGCGCAGGCGGCGGTGTAGGCCTGCTCACTTTCCGAGGTGGGCTGCCGCACATAGCGTGCAAAAGCCTGTGTTTCGTCCTTGATGGCATCCTGCACCGTGTAACAGGCGGCGTTGTCGGCCAGCAGCGCGTCAAAGGCGCGCACGGCCCACTGACCCACCACCGTGGCGATGCCGTTGGAAAGCATCGTTACCAGTAAAATCGCGGCAAGCCATGCCGTGACCCTGCGGCGCAGGGAGATCCCGCCCCGCGTAGTTTTGTTCGGTGCCATACGCTCCCCTCCTGCCCTGCTGTACCCAGTCTTTCGTTTAAGTATACCGATTTCCCGGGGAAAGTGCAACCAAAAAGCACCGGCTTGTGCAAAAAAGCCGGTGCCTGAGGGCAGGAATATTCTACAGGTTCAGCAGCACATTGGCCCGGAAAACGTTGCCGCCCGTTTCCACCGTCAGATTGCCGTTATACCTGTGCACAGCAGTTTCGACGGAAACAAGGCCGATGCCCTGTCCGTCATGCTTGGTGGAGTGCAGAACGCGGCCCTGCTTTTTCAGCACACCATCGTAGCGGTTTTCCACCATTAAGCCCATCATGGCCGGACTGAGCATCCGGGCCAGCACCTTGACCTGCCGTTCTTCCGGCGGCAGCTTCTGGCTGGCATGGAGCGCATTTTCCAGCAGATTGCCAAGAATGGTGCACAGGTCGGCTTCCGGCAGGGGCAGGAATCTGGGCAGTTCCAGTTTCCATTCCACCGGAATGCCCTGTCTCCGGGCCTCATAATCGTAGTGGCCGGCAAGCGCATCCACCGCAGCGTTGGCACACAGGGTGGGCCGGGCATCGCTGAGCTCGCTCTCGTACTGGCTCAGGTAGCTTTTCAGTTCGTCCAGCCGCCCGGCCTCGGTCAGGCCGGAGATCACATGCAGATGCTGGCGGAAATCGTGCCGCAGGTGGCGGGTCTGTTCCAGATAGCTGCGCAGCTCCATATAACGGCGGGACTCCACGGCCAGCAACTGGTTTTCACGATCCAGCTGAGAACTGCGGGTGTACTCCTTTGCCACGTGGTACATCTCGTACAGCAGCAGAAAGATGCCCAGCAGTGAGATGCTCACCGCCAGCACTGCAATGATGCGGATGCGGTTCATCAGGACGATACCGATTTCCTTCGGCATGCAGAACACCAGAAACGCCGCGTACAGCGCCGGCAGCGGCCATGCCGACTCCCAGAACGCTTCGCCGTGGTACTCCTGCAGCAGCCACCGGCTCCAGCGCACTGCTGTAAAGCGGAAGATGGTGCTGAGTATCACCGAGAGGGTCAGGCAGATGACCGAGGTGCTGGGCAGAAACACCGGCAGTGCATTGTCCAGCTCGGCTTCCGCATTCAGCACGACGGCAAGCAGGGTGCACACGGACATCATCACTGCCGACACCGAGAACAGAAACATGGTCTGACTGATCGATACTTCCCGGTCGGTGCGCCAGCGCAGCAGCCAGAAGCTGATGATGAGCAGCGGGATGAGCAGGAAGTTCGTTTCAATATCCAGCATGCTGCACACCGCTGCGCCAGCCAGACTCATCAGTGTGATCACCGATGTACCGATGGCATAGGTTTTACGCGGCGCACGCAGGTGCTCCTGCAGCGAGGCAAGGCAGAGGTATTCTGCCGGATACATCATTGCAAATTCCAGAAAAAACCGTCCAAACAATGCAAAATTCACAAGCATTTCTCCTCTCCGGGCTCACATCTGCCGCTGCATATTGCGGAACTGATACTGCGTAAACTGTGCCAGCAGGCTTTTTTTATCCTTCTGCCGCACTGGCAGGCGGGCTCCATCCAGCATTTCAATGCATTCACCGTCGAACCGCAGCACCTTGGACATGTTAATGATGATCCCTCGGTTGCACACCAGAAAGTCCGGCTGGGTCATCAGCTGTTCCTGCACCTGTGCAAAGTTTGCCGCAGCGCGGCACTCGCCGTCATCGGTAACGACCTTTACAAAATGGTTCTGGGCCATGGCATAGTGGATCTTTTTCAGCGGCAGATGCACGGTCTGGCGGGCAATACGCACCTCCAGCTCCGGCTGCTGCCGCCCCAGCACCCGCCGCAGCTCCCCTGCCAGATGGTCAAACTTTTCTTCTTTATACGGTTTGAGCAGGTAGTCGAACGGATGCACCGGAAAGGCATCCCACACATACTCCGGCGAGGATGTCACAAACACGATGAGCAGCTCCGGATCTGCGGCGCGCAGCTGCCGCGCCGTCTCGATGCCGTTTGTGCCTTCCATGCAGATATCCAGAAACACCACCTGATATCCCTCGCCCGGAAATTCCTTCAAAAAATCGTCTCCGCACACAAACCGCCTGCAAAGGATCTCTTCCTCGCCAAATGCCTTTTTCAGCAGCTGTTCCAGCCGCTCGGCATCCGGTTTCTGATCTTCCACGATCGCTGTCCGCAGCTTCATTGCTGCACCCCCTGTTCCTTCCACGTCCTGATGCTTATATTATAGCACAGCTTCCGCATTCTGTGGCCAGTGATTCGCGCACAAAACAGGGCGATTCACGCAGGATACAGGGAAAAACAGGCAGTACACCGTCGCAGGAAGTGCTGATTTTTTGTTCAGACCATTGACACTCGTTAGCAGGTTTGCGTAGATTCTGCTACGGGAGACTATCACGGTTAAGCTGAGCACGACTGGGGAAATCAACCTGTGGAAAGCATTGAAGTAATTATGGACGCTGTTGGTCTGCGCTAACGATTTTGTTTCCATTGTCTTAAAAAACTCTTGACAATAGGAACTTTTTTGATTATAGTGGAACTAACAAATATTAGTTAGTAAAGGGCAAAGGAAAATGGAAGATACCAAACAGCGCATTCTAGAAAAATCTCTGGAACTATTTTCGACCAAAGGGTATGATGCGGTCAGCGTGGGCGAAATTGCAAAAGCGGTGGGCATCAAGGCTCCGTCTCTTTACAACCATTTCCCCAGCAAGCAGGCGATTTTTGATGCCATCGTGGAATCAACGGCTGCCCACTACGAAAAAGATACGGGCAGGATCGACATTCATGTGCAGAATGTTAAGCAGGACTGCCCTACGTTTTCTCATATTTCGGAGCAGGCTCTTGCGGACAAAGTCCGGCGGATCTTCCTGTATTCTTTGCACGATAAGCAGATCAGTCAGTTCCGCCGGATGATGACGCTGGAGCAGTTCCGCTCCCCGGAGCTTGCAGCATTGTTCTCGGAACGCTATGTGGACCGTATGATCTCTTACCATGCAGGAATTTTCCGCTCCCTGATCGCAGGCGGCGGAATTCGGGACGAGGACCCGGATACATTGGCATGGATGTACGTTTCTCCGGTCATCACCCTGCTCAGTGTCTGCGACCGCCAGCCGGAGCGGGAAGCCGAAAGCCTTGAAAAGCTGGACGCCCATGTAAAGCTGTTCTTCCGTACCTTTAACATCGAACGAGGAAAAAAATGAAACCATCCAACAGAGCAATGCGAAAAGTGGTGTAAGAATTATGGCTTCCAGCAAAGAGTATCTTCATTTCATTTTGGAACAGTTATCTGATTTAGAGGATATCTCGTATCGGTCTATGATGGGAGAATACATCCTCTATTATCATGGCAAAATCGTCGGCGGAATCTATGATGACAGATTGCTTGTAAAGAAAACAAAATCTGCTTTGGAATGTATGCCTGCGGCGGTTTGTGATTTTCCGTATGAAGGAGCGAAAGAAATGCTGTTGGTGGAGGAGGTTGGTAACAAAGAATTTCTCACAAAACTGGTTGAGGCAATGTACGATGAATTGCCGTCACCAAAACCAAGGCGAAGGAAGGAGGCTTGATAATTTCAGCACACGTTCATAGGGCCCAAAAATCTGAATTTTACGGTACAAAAATATAAGGAGAACTTTTTGAAACATACAACATTTGCACTGGAGCTTGTGGGCTGACCGGGAGGTCTGGCAAATACCACAAGCCACTCCTCCCGAAGACGAACAGACACAGATCTTCAGGAGGATATTACCATGAATCGTGAAAACAAACGTAAGACCTTTGAAAAAGGTTACTATAAGACCCACGCCTGCAACGATACCTTTACCTGCAAAGTTTGCGGACGGGTCTGCACCCCGCAAAATGCTGGGAGCGACCACCGCAACCATTGCCCCAACTGCCTGTCCAGCCTTCATGTGGACGAAGAACCCGGCGACCGTGCCTCCGACTGCGGCGGCATCATGGAGCCGGTGGCCGTCTGGGTGCGCAAGGGCGGCGAATGGGCCATCATCCACCGCTGCAAACGCTGCGGAAAACTCAGCTCCAACCGGGTGGCGGCAGATGACAACCCCATGAAGCTCATGAGCATTGCCATGAAGCCGTTGTGCGCTCCGCCGTTCCCGCTGGACTATATTGAAGAAATGACCGCCTTGATGGGCGGCGATGGACGGATGCGATAAGCCGCAGCCAAAAACGAAAAGGCCGCTGTGTCGGAGAAGCGCTCTGCGACACAGCGGCCTTTTTGCAACTTACCCCCCTGATTTTTACAACTTACCGCACCCATCATGGAACAATCGGGCGTTCTGTGCTATATTCTTTACAGGGAAAGGAGTGAGGACATGAAGGTAACGGTGGAACAGATTACCCCAGAGCGAGCGGAAGAAGTTTTGCTGCGCTGCCACGCCCCCAAAGAGCCTTGGGTGGAGGAGATCCAAGGCATTGCTGCCGGGCAGATCACCGTCAACGGCATGGCAGACGGGAAACTGTGTTGGCTGAAACTTGGCGACATCCATTATTTTGAAGTGGTGGACGGAAGCGCTTTTTTCTACTGCCAGAAAGAGGTGTTTTCCAGCAAGCAGAAGCTCTACGAATTTGAAGCTTTGTGTGTGGGCACCATGCTGTTCCGGTGCAGCAAGTCCATGATCCTGAATGCCGGGAAAATAGATTATGTCCTGCCCTCTCTTTCCGGCCGCTTTGAGGCGGTTCTGGACAATGGCGAAAAAGTGATCATATCCCGGCAGTATGTCAGCACGCTCAAACGGCTGCTGGGACGATAAGGAGGAGCGTATGAAAAAGATCGAATTCTGGCTGCATCGGTTTGTTTTTGTGTATGGACTTATCATGCTCAGCACCTTTTTCATGTGTCTGCTGTTCAACCCCACCAGCGAACTTCCTGTCGTCACGTTTTTGGGACGCTGCATCCTGCTGACGCTGGTCAGTATGCTGACCCTTCTCATCTATGCCTCCAACGAAGAACTGAGCAATCGTGCATGGTGGACCCGCACCATCCTGCACGTAATTCTGCTGGAAGCGGTGCTGCTCCCTCTTGCCCATAACTGGGGTTTTTGGTACAACACGCTGGATGGACTTATTTACGGCACGTTTATTCTGGTGGCAAAGGTAATGTGGCATCTCATCGACTTCGGACAGAGCTTTTACATGGCAGCAGCGTTGAACGAACAGATCCGGAAGCGCAAGCGGGAGGAGATCCAGAAGGAGGGTACGAACAATGGATAAAACGGATTGGATACGCTGCCCGAAGTGCGGCAGCAAAACACGCACCATGATCCGGGAGCATACGGTACTGGAAGATTTTCCGCTATTCTGCCCCAAGTGCAGGTATACCTGCGTGATCCGCTTCAAAGACGGAAAAATGGAAGAAACTGTGCCGGAAAAGGCATAAGGATATAGGAGGACGCTTCGATGGAGTATATCCGAATCACAAAAGAAAACATCGACAAGGAACACATCTGTTGTGCCATGTCCGGCAAACAGAGCCTTGCCAAGAAGGAATGGCTTAAGCAGCGATTTGAGGAGGGGCTTGTTTTTTACCGCAGTGCGGAGCGCGGCAAGTGCTTTATCGAGTACATCCCGGCAGAAAACGCATGGGTGCCCATTGAAGCGGCAGGCTGGCTTTATATCAACTGTCTGTGGGTCTCCGGCTCCCTGAAAGGGCACGGCTATTCCAGCGAGCTGCTGGAAGAATGCCTTCGGGATGCCAAGGCGCAGGGCAAAAACGGCGTTTGCATTCTGTGTGCCGAGGGGCGCAAACGGGAGTTTCTCGCGGACCCCAAGTTTTTGACCCATAAGGGCTTTAAGGTTTCGGACATCTCCGATTGCGGGATCAACCTCATGTATCTGCCCCTTGCAGAGAGTGCCCAGCCGCCAAGATTTAAAGACTGTGCCAAGCATCCCAAGGTGGAGGAAAACGGCTTTGTCCTCTACTATACCGACCAGTGCCCCTACACCTATTATTGGGTGCCAAAGGTGCAGGAGATTGCAAAGGAACATGGAATCCCGTTCAAAGCCATCCACATCACCGAGAAAGAGACGGCTCAGAATGTTCCTGCACCGGTCACAACATACGCATTGTTCCGGGATGGGAAGTTTGTGACCCAGAGCATTCAGTCGGACAAGAAATTTTTGAAATTAGCGGCAGAATAGTTGAATCAAGCAAGCCGCCAGACGCTCAGACGCAGTGCAGCCCATAGAATTGGGGTACGCTACGTTTTTTGTTGAAAGAATGGGAAGGAAGTGACTGGTTTGATTGCAATGAACGATGTCAGAGAATTTATTCGTGCAGTATTCTCCAAGATTATTTCAAAGGCAAGACCGTATGTTGTCAAGAGAAAATTAGACGCTTCACAATTTTATGCTTATTACGGGTTCGTTTTATATAGCACGATTCTCCAACTTCCGATTTATTTGGCTCTCTCATATGTCTCCTTCTATCATACTTTTTGTCCTACGGAAATGTCGTTTTTTCTATATTTCCCCATAAAAATGACCATCAGTAAATCAGCTCCTGTGGTGGCGGGAGTGGGGTAGGACGAATCGGCTTTTCTGCATGGATCATTCCACTGCCGTCCAGTTCTTCCACAGGAAAGGATTCCAGTGCTGGTTTCTGCGGCACTACTTCCAGCGAATCTGCCAGTTTGCGCCCCAACCTTCTGCGGTGCGGTTTCTCCGGTGGCAAAGGTTGTCTGACGGTGTCCGGTGCGTGTGTCTTTCTCATGATCTTTTTCTCCTTTCTATTTTGCCTGTATTATTCTGTTCACCTGAAATGACAATTTTGTCATCTTTGCTTTTTGTCTACGACCTGCAAACCAGTGTTGTTGCTGTTGCGTGAAAAGCGGATTGCCCTGTTTCAGGGCTGGTATCGTTCCAGCATGGCCGTCAGCACACGGAACATCTCTTCCCGTAGAGTCTGCGGTGCAAGCACCTCGACTCGATTCCCTTGACTGAGCAGCCACATCACGATGCCGTTGCCGTAAATCTCGGCCTCGACAAGATACCCATTTGCATCCTGTGAGACGATTTTTGCCGTGGGCAGGCGGTCAAGGATAGCTTCCACGCTGCTGCCCGTGTAGCGCAGCCGGATGCTTTGCAGCCGCCCCGGATACATGAACTGCACCCGTTTGCGGAACTCGCCCTCCTGAAACCGGCTGGCATACGGCAGCGAAAACGTCTGCTCCATAATTTTATAGTCCGCAATGCGGTCGATGCGAAAAATGGCCGGGTAATCGTACTTGCGGGTATACTTTCCATCGTTTTCTTTCGTGATGTAGGCATTCAGATAGAAATAATACTCCGAAAACAGGATAGACACCGGCTCCACAATGCGCTCCACCGCAGATGCCGCGTCTGCGCCCTGCCGCTGATAGCGGATACGCATCAGATGATGCTGCTGGATATCGCACCCAATCTCCCACAGCTTATCCTGAATGCCTACCGGATGGGTCAGCTCCACATAATGAAACAGCTCATTGGACACCAGTGCAGAAACCAGCTTGATATTTTCCAGCGGAACGCAGCCTGCCACCAGCTTGTTTAGAATGCCCGACATTTCTTCTTTGGTAAAGGCTCTGCTTTCCAGTAAAATTTTGCTGACTGCCAGGATTTCACTGTTGGTCATCAGCGGCGAGGGACTGCCCACCAGCCGGAAGCCCTTTTGCTGCCGGTCATAAATGATCTGCCGGTTCTCTCCTTTTGCTATGTTACGTTCGGCAAGAAATGCCCGGATGTCATCAATGTCCCGCTGGACAGAACGCTCGTCAATGCCAAACCGGAGTGCTTCTTTGACTTTGGTCAGCGTCCTGCCTGCACATAACTGCTCATAAAGGTCTAAAATTCGTTCGTTTTTGGAATAGCCCATTGTTCAGCCCCCACTTCCTGTGTTCAGTATACGAAAAATCTGTTTAAAATGCAATTCGATTATATTATTGAAGAATGACAGATTCTGTCGTTTTTATTTTGTATACTGGACCTGCATCCAGCAGAAACCGCTTACGTACAGATTTGCGGCTCGCCCTATGGTATTTTTATGCAATTTATGTTATAATCGCACTATGAATTTCACAAATCTCGTCTGATTTTTGCGAATTTCGGCAACGCCATGCCGGATGCCGGGCCGTTCAGAAGCGACAGTATCCAAGAAGAAGGAGAAAAACAATGGTAGATCGTAAAAAGTTTGACCATGCACTTGCGATGCGCCAGCAGTTGGAAGCACATTATCCGGACCGGAATTTTCAGGACGCATTTCAGCTGTCCGAAGAGCTGCGAGATCATTTTGAAATCAAGCTGCTTGTGGTGGGGCATTTCAGTGCCGGCAAAAGTGCCCTGCTGAACGCACTGCTGCAGCGGCCAGCTTTTCTCAAGGAGGCCCAGCAGCCGCAGACTGCGCTTGCCACCGAGCTGGTCTATGACACCACCGAGCAGGCCTTTGCCTACCGGAAGGACGGCTCCTGCGAGGAGTTGCAGGCTGGCAAGGAATATCTTCCGGAGGAGTACAGCCATCTGGAATACCATGTGAATGCCCCTGCGCTGGCACGCATTGCGGACTATACCATCGTGGATACCCCGGGGTTCGATTCCGGCATCGAGGCCCATGCGCAGGCCCTGTCGAACTACATCGGGGTCGGCTCAGCCTATCTAGTAGTCGTTGATCAGGAGAAGGGCGGTCTGGACGAAACCACCCTGCAGTTCATCCGGGAGATCTCGCATTATAGCAATCAGATTGCTGTTGTCCTTAACAAGTGCGACAAAATCACCCCGGATACCGTGGAGCAGATCGTATCCGCCGCACAGGGAACTCTGGAAATGTGGGGCTTCCCGTACAAAGTCTATCCCATCTCTGCCCGGGCAGAGGATTGCTGTACCCAGCTGGAATCCATTCTCGGACAGTTCCATGCACAGAAAGCCTTCGACCGTATCATGACCCGGCAGCTGCGCATCGATCTGGAAAACACAGAAAAACTGTTGCAGATCGAGCAGCGCAAACTCAGTCTGGACACCCACGATTTGGACGAAAGCCTCCGCAATTTTGAGCGCAGCAAGAAACAGCTCGCGGACGCGTTTGACCAGAAAACACAGCAGGCACAGGACAAGCTCGATTCCCAGACCGAGACCACCCTAGCCTCGGTTCGGCAAGCGCTGACCGCCCATGCCGACACCATTTCCACCGCCTTGCTGAACGGCAACCAGACCGCTGTGAAGGCCATCATTCTGGAAACCATTCGGCCGGTGCTCGTGGCATCCATGAAAAACATCGTATCCGGCCAGATCGATGCTATCACTGCGGAGCTGCAGTTTGACCAGCTCGTCCACAACGATATGGACGCGGAGGATCTTGTAACGATGACCACCAACCTCGCCTCCAACCTGAAGAGCCTGATCGACAGCGGCACCTTTACCCCCGCTCCCCAATCCGGGCTGGGCAAGCACAAAAAGGATGACCGCAACAATACCCTTTACCACGCCATCACCGGCGTTGTGGCCGCTGCCACCGACGCCATCGCACCCTGGCTGGAAGTCATCATCATCCTGCTGCCGGACATCATCCACCTGCTGGAGGGGCTGTTTGCAGAGAAGGACGAGGACATCGTCAAACGAAATTTTATCAACAATGTGATTCCGCAGATCTGCAACAAGCTCTACCCGCAGATCCGCACCAACATTGAGACCAGCACCCGGGAAGTGCAGGCCGCCTACAAGTCGATGCTGGACGAGAAGCTGGAGCAGCTGCAGAACAGCATTGCATCCGTCAAGGAGCAGAAGGCGCAGAAAGTCGAAACTTTTGCCGCCTATCAGGGGTACATCGCAGAAGACATTGCAGCAATCCAGAAGATGCTGCAGCAGTTGAGGTAACGAATTATGGGATTTGATCCAGCAAAAGCAAATGCGTATCTTCAGCAGGCCCGGCAGATAGAACAGACCCTGAGCGAACATCAGGAGTTGTTCGACGAGGGCAAGTTCCTTGATTTTCAGTCCGTCACCACAACGCTGGAAACTGAGATCCAGCGCGCCCAGCAGGATGCCCGCAAGCTGAGCATCGGTATCGTGGGTGCCATGAAGGCCGGAAAATCCTCCTTTCTGAACGCCTGTATCTTTGGCGGCAGGGACGTTCTGCCCAAGGCGGCCACCCCCATGACCGCCGCCCTGACCCGCATCCGCTATTCCGAGACACCGCAGGCAACAGTGCATTTCTATGAGCGGAAGGACTGGGAAAAAATCGAGGACAACGCGCAGAAATACGAGGAGCAACTGAACACTAAATACAGCAACTATTGCAAAATCTATGACAGGTCCCACGCGGACAGCACAGAGGGCGTGTGCTCCAAGCAAGTGTTTGAGCGCACACTCTTCCAGCAGGATGTCTCCGAGGTGCTGAAAAGCGCCAAAGAGCTGACCCAGATGGTCGGCTCGAACTCTGCCATCCTGGAACATCTGGGGGATGCGGACGTGCTGGACGGTGACATCATGGCCAAGCTGCAGGATTACGTTGGCGCACGCGGCCGGTTCACACCCATCGTGAACTATGTCGAGCTGGAAGTGAATCTCCCTGAGCTGGAGGATCTGGAGATCGTGGATACCCCGGGCCTGAATGACCCTATCGTCTCCCGCAGCTATGCCACACGGCAGTTTCTGCGCGCCTGCGACGTCGTGATCCTGCTGTCCCCGTGCAGCCAGTTCATGGACGCCAACACGGTCGGCCTGATGGCCAACGGTCTGCCGGACAACGGCGTGCGGAAGGTAATCGTGGTTGGCAGCAAACTGGATTCCGGCCTGCTGAACGAGCCGAAAGGCAGTTTTGCTGTTGCCTCTCAACACGCACTGAACAGTTACAAGGGTCAGTTCCGTAACACCATGCAGCAGGCCATGCGTAACAATCCCCGCCGGGCCGGCATCATGGAAAAGATCAGCGAAAGCGATTTGCTGTTCGTCTCCTCCACCTGCTCTTCCATGGCCCGCAAGCAGAAGCAGCATCAGCCGCTGAGTCCGGCAGAGAACCTTGTTTTGCAGAATCTGCACAGCAACTTCCCGGACTTTGACGAGACTCTGCTGTCATCCATCGGCGGCATCAACAAGGTCCTGAAGACGCTGGAAGCCGTGCGACAGCAGAAGGCAGAAATCATCCATGGCAAAAACAATACCCTGCTGGAAACCGCACAGATAAACCATCTGCGCGCACTGGATAAGATCCAGCAGGAGCTGTCCTCCAGCCGCACCACCCTGAAAAATTCTACCTCTGAGCAGCTCCTGCAGCGTACCGAAGCGATTCAACAGGTCATGGAGTCCTCCCGCGGCAAGCTGATGTATATTTTTGACGGTGCTGCCATCGGCTGCAAAAACAAAGTCAACCAGCTGCTACCGCAGCTCACACTGGAACAGCAGAACCACCAGCGGCTGGACGTGCAGACCAGTTCCGAGGAACATCACGGTGTCGAAGGCACAGGCCTTTTCGGTTTAATAAAAGAGCACTACTCCTATACGGTCACGAACAACCGGGTTGATGTTTCGGAGGTCGTGACCAACCTTGAGCACCACGCCTCCACCTGCCAGAACACGATCAATCAGGAATTCCAGTATGTCTTCAACCGGGAGCAGCTCTCCCACCGCATTGTCGAGGTGGTTCTGGATGCTTTCCGGAAGAGCGACATGGAGTTTGACGAGGACGACATCCGGCTGCCGCTCCAGAATGTGCTGAACGAGCTTTCCAGTCCGGAGATCCGGTTCGACTACACAACCTACATCGACAAGGTCGAAAGTCAGTTTCCTTCCGGCTATGCGGAAAACGATGACATCCACAAGCTGAAATCTCTTCAGACCCGACTGCTGAACGAAATTGACCAAGACATGGGCCAGCAGTTGACCGCCGCGCTGCAGATGGCCGCCAACATGCTGAACAAGCAGGCCGTAACCTTTGCCGACCGGATTCAGGAGCTGCTCTGCGGCGAGCTGGAAAAGCTTCAGGGGCAGATTCAGGAGCGCGAGACCTACCTTGCTGCCTATCAGCAGTTTGACAAAACGATCCAGCAGATGAAAAAACAGCTGGCACAGACCGACAGCTCCCACTGACGGGTTTTGTTCCCCGCCTGCGGAAACCATAAGAAAGGTGTGACACCGTGCCATTTATTATTGACGAAGACGAGCCCGACCTGAGCACGCTTTTTCAGGGTGTAAAAGTGCCCGAACCCAACATGTACATTTCCGACAGCAGTCAGGCCGTCCGGTTGCTGTCGGAGCTGATCCGCAACGAAAAGCAGCCGCCCGTCCACCGAATCAAGTCCATGGTGGCGCAACTGTTTGCCTTGTTTTCAGAGATTTCGCTGGACAACGAGCTGGAACTGTACGAGCAATTCCTGAACCTGTGTGCCCGGCTGACCGAGATTCAGAAGATCCGGAAACTCCAGAATAAGGCTGTGGTCAGCTTCGGCGGCAAATTCAGTGCCGGAAAGTCCCGCTTCATCAACGCCATTTCCGGCATTCAAGACTTGCTCCCGGTTGACCAGAAACCCACCACCTCTGTTCCCACCTACATCATCAAAGCCGACCATGATACGCTTTCTGCCAACAGCATCTACGGCTATAGCACCCCGCTGACCACGCAGTCCATGGGCGCGTTGACCCACGAATTCTACGATACATATGGCATCGGGTTTTCGGCTTTTCTGGACTGCATCATTGCAGAATCCAGTTCGTTCATTCTGCCGGAAGGGATCGCCTTGCTGGACACGCCGGGCTATACGAAATACGATGAGAAGAGCCTTTCCAAGATGACTCTCTCTGACCGACAGCGCGCCTTTGAACAGCTCCGCGCTTCCGATTATCTGATCTGGCTGGTGGATATCGACAACGGCGGGTTGACTCAGGATGACCTCGATTTTCTGGCCTCGCTGCATTTTCAGACCAAAGTTCTGGTTGTTTTCACCAAAGCCGATCTGAAACCGGAGCATGAAATCCGTGAAATTTTGAATCTTGCCCGGCAGACAATGGTCCGGACTGCCATCCCATGCTTCGGGGTCACGGCCTATTCCTCTAATCAGAACCAAGAGTACTGCGGTAATCTGATCCCGGTGTTCTTCCAGTATGTCCTGCAGGATTCCGTGCGCAGCAATGATCTGTTCACTGCGTTCCAGAAACTGGAAGACCAGCTGCGCCAGAACCTTGTCCGTGCTATCGACACAACCGGGCACACAGCGCGGGACTTGTTTGGGGGTATCACCCGCTCCCGGCAGGTGATGCAGATCCGCTCGTTGGTGGAGCTGTGGGGCAGAACACAGCAAAAGTACACGCAGTTAAGGAAGCTGCTCAAGCGCTATGATAATCTCGTGACACAGATAAATCATGAGATCGCAAGCTACATTCAGTCGGAGGATCAACATGGATAATACCACAGCCTATCTAGCCGTTCTGGCTCGGATCATGCAGGAGGAGCGCGCAGAGACCACTACCGGGTCGTGGGAGCACTACGAAAAGCTGTACGCTCTGGTCCATACCGACCTGACCACACAGCTCAAAGCCTCCCGCTATCCCGATGCGCCCGCCCTGCAAAAAAAGGCTGAGGGTCTGCTGGACGAGATGGAACCCCTGTACCTCTGCCCCGAGCTGGCCGGCACCGGTTGCCTGCTGATCTCGGACTACCACACCAACACTCTCTTTGAGCCTTTCCGGCGCGCATTCCTGCACTGGGCAGACATTGCCCCGCTGCTCCGGCTCCAGACACAGATTCCATTTCTGATCGTGGACAGCGAAGAGGATCAGCTGGAAGTTCTGAACTATGCCAACCGGCATGTTGCCCTGTCCCCCGACGAATATGAACTGCTCCTGACCGAAAGCGGCAAGAACCGCGTGGCTCTCAACAAGATCGTCCAAGTCTTTCTGCTGCGCACCCCGCTGGCGGTCAAAAACGTTTCGCTTATTTTCGATAACGTCTACCACCGGGCAGAGCAGCTGTTCGGGGGCGCGGTGAGCCGAAAGATCGCCTGTCTTAATTCCCGCGGATTCCAGACCGCTTCCAAGCGCGGACTGGATCATTTTGACGCGGTCACCTGTAAACCGGAGCTGGTTCCCGCACTGAAAGCCCACCCGGCACTCTGCCATTGTCCCCGCATGGACTGGGCGATGCTGGTTCCCTGTCTGGGCACCATCCACCCGATTCTGTACGGCTTCCAATACCGTTTTCAGGCACTCTTTACGCAGCTGGAATGCTATTATCTGCGCAGCAGCAATGAAATGCAGGAAATCGTCCGACAGATCACCGATGACATCGTGCGGCTGGGCGAGAAACAGAACGATGCCCTGCCGCAGCTCCGACAGTCGGCCAAAGAGGCCGGAGACCAGCTGAACAATGAGTGGAACGCCCTGCAGCCTGTTCTGGAAACGATTCACACCTGCCTGACGGAAAACGAAAAGGACCTGCGGGATCTCTCTTCCAGCGGGAAAGAGGTGCCCCGCCGTGTGTGGGATGCTGTGTTCGAGATTTTCTTTACCGAAGAGCGAGAAAAGACCCGTTTCGGGCAGAAGATCGAAGCCAGCCTGCGTACACTGGAATATCCGGAGCTTCCGCTGGTACAGGCCTACCTGAAAAAGAAGGCCGGAAAACCCGTCAGTGCTCCAGTCGTCACGGTAGGCCCCGGCGAGTGGGAAAAGGCCCGGATGCTGCTGGAACTTCAGAACCCGGACAGTCTGTCCCGCGCAACATTGCGCCAGTATGTGGATCTGTTGAAGCCGAACCGGCTTTCCTCTGGCCGGGAATATTACGCAAAAAGCCTGATTGCCACGTTCCCAGAAGACGTCACCTCGGCCCTGACCGAAAGCTTCCAGCGGGGATATCTGCCCGCCGGAGAAAAGCTGTTGCAGCTCTACAACTGCGCTTCCTCTTCCATTGATCTTTCCGTGCTGGTCAACGGTCTGCTGCCGGAAGCCTGCGTGGCAATGGCTCAACGGAGCACCCCGCGCTGTGTAACATACTCCGATCTGGCCGATCCGGGATTCACTTATTATAAGCTGGCCGCAGTCAAAGGATATCTACCCGCCATCCAGTTCATCGTGGACAAGCTGTATGATTCTGGTTTTTCCACCGCCAAGCGGATCGGCTCGACCAGCCTGACCGATGCTGCCAGAAAAAAATATGCAGAGAACGGAAAGGTTCTCTGTTCCCTGTGCCACTATCTCATCGAGGAACGCAGCCATCAGTCACTGCACAACAGCGAGATTCTTGGTGTGGTGCTGTTCTGCTTGGGCGAATCCTATTCCGAGGCCATGCGCCTGCTTTCCGGCATCGACACCGGCGTTTCTAATTTCTGCAAGGGATGTATGTACCATCACGGCTATGGTGTCGCCCAGAATACGGAGCAGGCCATACGCTATTATCAGCTGGCCGCCCTCAAAGGCTTCAAGAACCCATCCCTGCAGCCTTCCCTGCGTGCGTGCTATCAGGCAGATGCAAAAGAAAAAGAAGAACAGACTACCGCCTATCAGGAGGGAAACAGCTACAAACGCACAACGTCCAACTACCAGACTCACGACAGTGGCTGCTTTATCACAACGGCCACCTGTCGTGCACTGCACGCCGGGGATGACTGCCGCGAGCTGAACCTGCTGCGCTGGTTCCGGGACAACAAGCTGCAATCCACGCCACAGGGTGAAGCCATCGTCCGGGAATATTACCGCGTGGGGCCGCTGCTGGTGCAGGCCATCGATCGCACTCCGGATCCCGACGCACTGTATCAGTCCTTGTGGGAAGACTACATCCGCCCCAGCTGTACGGCACTGGAAAACCGTCAGTGGGAACCGGCCAAGCAAATCTATGTCCGGATGGTCAAGACTCTGTGCCTCCGGTTCGGGGTGGAAGTTCGCCCTCAGATCTGCGAAGCCTTGAAGGACTACTAAACCGCAAAACTCAACAAAAAGCCAAAGCAGGATGACAGAATCTGTCATCCTGCTTTGTTATACTGTGTTCAAACAAATGGAAAGGGGCGCGGAAGATGAAATCTTTGAATTATACAGGAATCGTCATTCGTCGCATCACGGAGGATAAATCGCCTTGAATCTCACAGTTTCGGTCAACCAGAAGCAGCTTCTGGATATTTTATTGAATGTCGGCCTCGTGCGCCCGGTCTTTATCTGGGGCGCACCCGGCGTCGGCAAATCTGCCATCGTGGAGCAGTTTGCCGAAGATATGGGGTTGCCCTGTGTTTCTCTGCTGGGCAGCCAACTTGCACCGGAAGATATCATTGGTGTGCCGCAGATCGTGGACGGGCGCAGTGTGTTTTGCCCGCCCCGGATGATCGCACGAGAAGAGCCTTATTGTCTGTTTCTGGATGAGTTGAACGCATGCTCGCAGGAAGTTCAGAAAGCGTTCTACTCCCTTATTCTGGAGCGACGCATCGGGGAATACCATCTGCCCAAAGGCTCCATATTGGTTGTGGGATGTTGGCTGTCAGGTTCCGGGCAAAGCGTCTGGAGCTTCAAAAGCTGGACAAGCTGATTTGGGACAGCATCCCTTCCGGTAAAAGTGCGCGAAATGCACCGCACCATTTTGCAGAACGGGCAAGTCTGGACTCCCTGCACTGTCTGCGCCATGGTCACATCCAGCGCATCCTCAACCCCGGTACAGTCAATTGAAATTTTACTCCCATCCCGGAGCAGCAGCTCCACGCAGCCGGTGTCCATGTTGAATTTGCAAACGCTTTCATCATACTTCATGTTCGTGTCCTCCTGAAATCATGTCGTAGCTTATATTGCCCAATCTATGATTTCGGATTTCATCTTCCACGGACACCTGCATGGAACTTGTCGGGGCAAAGCCCCTCCATCTGCTAACGCAGACCGTTCCGTCGCTTAAAAGCCCCACTGGGGCTTTCATTGCTTCGCAAACGCTAATTTTCCGAAGAAAACAAATAATCCGAACCTATCTCCTATCGGAAACAAGTTCGGATTATTTTTGTTTGGTCCGAGTGGCGAGAATCGAACTCACGGCCTCTTGAACCCCATTCAAGCGCGCTACCAAAACTGCGCTACACCCGGATATCGACCGCTGCTTCCCTACCGAAGCGTGGCGACATGAAATATTATACTCAGATGCAACAGTTTTGTCAACCGATTTTTGCAATTTTCTTTGCTTTTTTTGCAAAAAGTCTGATTTTTGCGAAAGTACGTGCTTTATTTATTTTGCTCTTTTTCTTGCAGGATCTTGTCTTTTTCCAAAAGTGGTTTCAGATACTGGCCGGTAAAGCTGCCCGGCACCTCTGCCACCTGTTCCGGCGTGCCCTCGGCCACGATTTCACCGCCTGCACTGCCGCCCTCAGGGCCAAGATCGATAATATGATCAGCGCACTTGATCAGATCCAGATTGTGCTCAATGACAATGACCGTGTTGCCCGCATCCACCAGCTTTTGCAGCACCTCGATCAGGCGGTGCACGTCCGCGATGTGCAGGCCGGTAGTAGGCTCGTCCAGAATATACACGGTCTTGCCGGTGCTGCGGCGGGCCAGCTCGTTTGCCAGCTTCACGCGCTGGGCTTCGCCGCCGGAAAGGGTGGTGGCGCTCTGGCCCAGTGTTACATAACCAAGCCCCACGTCCAGCAGGGTCTGCAGCTTGCGGGCGATCTTGGGCTGATTGGCAAAGAAGACCACCGCTTCCTCCACCGTCATGTTCAGCACATCGGAGATGGTCTTTTCCTTATACTTCACTTCCAGCGTTTCACGGTTGTAGCGTGCACCCTTGCACACTTCGCAGGGCACATACACATCCGGAAGAAAGTGCATTTCGATCTGTAGGATGCCGTTGCCCTCGCAGGCTTCACAACGGCCGCCCTTGACGTTGAAGCTGAAACGCCCCGGGCCGTAGCCGCGCATTTTGGCATCCTGCGTCTGGGAGAACACCGTGCGGATATCATTGAACACACCGGTATAAGTGGCAGGATTGGAGCGGGGCGTACGGCCGATCGGCTGCTGGTCGATGCCGATGACCTTATCCACAAATTCCAGCCCTTCTACCCCATCGCACTTGCCCGCGCGGGAACGGGCACCGTTCAGCTCGCAGGCAAGGGTCTTGTACAGGATCTCGTTGATCAGGCTGGACTTGCCAGAGCCGGAAATTCCGGTGACGCAGATAAACTCGCCCAGCGGGAATTTTACGTCGATGTTGCGCAGGTTGTTTTCCCGTGCGCCCTTCACGGTGAGGAAATTGCCGTTGCCGGTGCGGCGGGTCTGCGGCACGGCAATGCGCTTGCGTCCGGAGAGGTAATCGCCAGTGATGCTGCGCTTTGCTTTACAGATATCTTTGACAGAGCCCGCAGCCACGATCTCGCCGCCATGAACACCGGCCCCCGGGCCTACATCCACGATATAATCCGCGCTGCGCATGGTGTCCTCATCGTGCTCTACCACGATCACCGTATTGCCGAGGTCCCGCAGATTTTTCAGCGTAGCAATGAGCTTGTCATTATCACGCTGATGCAGACCGATGCTGGGCTCGTCCAGCACGTAGAGCACACCGGAAAGTGCACTGCCGATCTGGGTGGTCAGGCGGATGCGCTGGCTCTCGCCGCCGGAAAGGGTGCCTGCGGAACGGGCCAGCGTGAGGTAATCCAGACCCACGCTCTGTAAAAACTGCAGGCGGTTCCGGATCTCCTTCATGATCTGCCCGCCGATCTGCTTCTGTTTTTCGGTCAGGTGCGGCTCATTTTCTTTGATGAAGGCCAGCTCATCCCGGATGGACATTTCGCAGAAATCACTGATATTCTTATCCCCAATGGTCACGGCCAGAACTACCGGCTTCAGGCGCTTGCCGTGACAGTCCGGGCACTCCACGCCGGACATGAAACTGCCGATCTCCTCCTTCATCCACTCGCTGTTGGTCTCGCGGAAGCGGCGCTCCAGATTCTCCACGATGCCCTCGAAGGTATTATAATACACTCCGCTGCCGAACTCGTTGGTGCGGTGCATCTCAATTTTTTCGCCATTGGTGCCGTACAGCAAAGCATTGACGGCCTCAGTACTCATCTCTTTGATGGGCGTATCCAGCGTGAAGCCGTACTTTTTCCCAAGGCCCAGATAATACATTTCGGACACAGACCCTTCAGCATAGTACCAGCCGCTGGCCTTGATGGCTCCCTCCCGGATGGAAAGATTCCGGTTGGGCAGGATGCGCTCCTCGTCCACCCGCATAAAGGTACCAAGGCCGGTGCATTTTTCGCAGGCTCCCAGCGGGTTATTGAAGGAGAAGAGCCGCGGCGACAGGTCGCTGATGGAAATGCCGTGCTCCGGGCAGGCAAAGTTCTGACTGAAGGTCATGCACTCGCCGCCGATCACATCCACCTCGGCGATGCCGCCGGTAAGCGCCAGCGCAGTCTCCAGAGAATCGGCCAGACGGCCCCGGATGCCCTTGCGCAGGGCAAGACGGTCCACCACGATCTCCACTGTGTGCTTGATGTTTTTTTCCAGCCTGATCTCTTCGTCCAGATCATACATGTTTCCGTCAATTTTCACGCGGGCATAACCACCGCGGCGGGCGGCATCCAGCTCTTTCTGCTGGGTGCCCTTTCGCTGCCGTACCACCGGTGCCAGCACTTGAAATTTGGTACCTTCTTCCAGCTTGAGCACCGCATCCACCATTTCGTCCACAGTCTGCTGGCTGATCACCCGCCCGCACACCGGGCAGTGGGGCACGCCCACGCGGGCGTACAAAAGACGCAGATAATCATAGATTTCGGTCACAGTGCCCACCGTAGAGCGGGGGTTGTGGCTGGTGGTTTTCTGGTCGATGGAAATTGCCGGCGAAAGGCCGGTGATCTCGTCCACATCGGGCTTATCCATTCGGCCCAGAAACATGCGTGCGTAGCTGGAAAGGCTTTCCACATAGCGACGCTGACCATCGGCGTAGATGGTGTCAAAAGCAAGGCTCGACTTACCCGAACCGGAAAGTCCGGTCATGACGATCAGCTTTTCCCGTGGGAGGGTCAGATTTACATTTTTCAGGTTGTGCTCGCGTGCACCTCTGATGACGATCTTATCGTTTGCCAAGGTATTTTCTCCCTTTTCGTTGTGTCTGTGAATGGTTCTGTTTGCGCTCCGTCTCAGCGGCAGAGTCTACCGTCGGGTTCTCGCCGCGGCGCAGGCGGTCGATCTGGTCACGCAGGAAGGCTGCATGTTCAAATTCCAGCAGCTTCGCTGCCTCCTTCATCTCACGGGTCAGGCGCTCGATGGCGGCTTCCCGCTCCATCCTGCCCATGCGGCGGGTGTTCAGCTTAGCGTTCTCCGCTTTATCGCTGATCTCAATGCTGTCTGCAATGGCCTTGACGATGGTTTTGGGCACGATGCCGTGTTCCTGATTATAGGCCATCTGGATGGCGCGGCGGCGTTCGGTTTCGGTGATGGCACGGTCCATACTGTCGGTGACGACATCCGCGTACATGATCACAAGGCCCTCGGCGTTGCGGGCTGCGCGGCCAATGGTCTGGATCAGGCTGGTCTCACTGCGCAGGAAGCCCTCTTTATCCGCGTCCAGAATGGCCACAAGGCTCACCTCGGGCAGGTCCAGACCCTCGCGCAGCAGGTTGATGCCCACCACAACATCGATGCTGCCCAGCCGCAGATCCTTGATGATCTCCATCCGCTCGAAGGTGTCCACCTCATGGTGCATATACTTGACCTTGATCCCCTGCTCGGTGAGATAATCGGTCAGGTCTTCGGCCATTTTCTTAGTCAGGGTAGTCACAAGAACGCGCTCATGCCGCTGGATGCGGGTGTTGATCTCGCCCAGCAGATCCACCACCTGCCCTTCCACCGGACGCACCGAGATCAGCGGGTCCAGAAGGCCGGTGGGCCGGATGACCTGCTGCGCCACCTGCGTGCTGTTCTGACGCTCGTAGTCGCCGGGCGTAGCCGAAACAAAGATCATCTGGTTAAGCTTGGATTCCACTTCCTCAAACTTGAGCGGTCGGTTATCAAAGGCCGACGGCAGGCGGAAGCCATACTCCACCAGTGTTTTTTTGCGGGCGTAGTCTCCGCCGTACATGGCGCGCACCTGCGGCAGGGTCACATGGCTCTCATCCACAAACAGCAGAAAATCGTCCGGGAAATAATCCAGCAGGGTGGTGGGCATACTGCCCGGTTTTCGGCCGGAGAGCACTGCCGAATAGTTCTCAATGCCCTTGCACATGCCCACCTCGTTGAGCATTTCAATGTCGTAATTGGTGCGCTGAGCGATGCGCTGGGCTTCGATGAGTTTGCCCTCTGCGGTGAACTGCTTTACCTGCGCGTCACACTCGGCACGAATCTTTTCCAGCGCGGCGGCCTTCTTCTCGGCGCTGACGATGTAGTGGCTGGCCGGGAAGATGGCCACATGCTTGACCACATTCTGCTTGGCACCGGTAAGCGGATTGAACTCGGTGATGCGGTCGATCTCGTCCCCGAAAAACTCCACCCGGATGGCAAGCTCGCTCATATAGGCAAGGTAGATGTCCACGATGTCGCCGTGGACGCGGAACTTATTGCGCACAAAATTCACATCATTGCGTTCATATTGCAGTGTCACAAGCTTCTGGCACAGCGCATCGCGCTCCATCTGCATGCCGGGGCGCAGGCTGATGACCATGCTGCGGTAGTCGATAGGGTCGCCCAGCGAGTAGATGCAGGACACCGAAGCTACGATGATCACGTCCCGCCGCTCCGAAAGTGCCGCCGTGGCCGAGTGGCGCAGACGGTCGATCTCGTCATTGATGGCACTGTCCTTTTCGATATAGGTGTCGGTGCTGGGGATATAGGCTTCCGGCTGGTAGTAATCGTAGTAGCTGACGAAATACTCCACCGCATTGTTAGGGAAAAAGGAGCGGAACTCGGTGCACAACTGCGCCGCCAGTGTTTTATTGTGGGCCAGCACCAGCGTGGGGCGGTTGCATTTTGCGATCACATTTGCCATGGTAAAAGTCTTGCCGCTGCCAGTAACGCCCAGCAGGGTCTGGCAGCGGTCGCCGCGCTCCACGCCCTCCACCAGTGTTTCAATAGCCTGCGGCTGGTCGCCGGTGGGCTGGTAAGAGGATACCAGTTCAAATTTTTCGTCTGCCATCTTCCCTCTCCTCTCCGGCCCTTGCGCAAAGAACCACAATCAGTTGTATTTTACGTTTTGATTATAGCACAGCAGTTTTATAATGTAAACAGTTCTTTGTGAAAACCATCCTGACAGCTGTTAATTCGGCCGGCACATGATGAAAGCCGCTTCCCGTTTCCGATAAAGCTCACGGCCAGAACAACGTACCGGTCCTGAAATCATAGATCGGCAGGCGGTTGGCATCCCGCATAGAGAAATATTCCGTATCGGTCAGGATGAAGTGGTCCAGCAAATAGATGTTCACCAGACCCAGTGCCTGAGCGATGCTGCCGGTGGCTTCTATGTCCTCCATGGAGGGCAGTGCCGCACCGTTGGGGTGATTGTGGCAGAGCACTACCGTGTCGGTGCCGCCCTTGATAGCCGCAGCCACCACGCTCTTGATCTCCAGACTCACCCGGTCAGAGGTGCCTTCCCGCAGCCAGACCGCCGCCCGCACCCGTTTGCGGCTGTCCAGACTCACCAGCATGGCGCGCTCGTAGTCTGACCATGCAAACTTTGCCATGAGGTAGCTGCCCATCTGCTCGGTAGTCTTGATGCAGCGGGTGGTGCTGGTTCGGCTGCGGCTGTAATAACGGCAGATCTGCGGCAGCAGATGCAGCATCCGGGCAGTGGCAGGGCCCACACCCTCCACGGTGCACAGCTCCTCCTCACTGGCCTCCAGTACCGCCGCAAAATCACCAAAACGGTCGATGAGGTCATGTGCGATGCCGTTGGTGTCCTTCTGCGCATTGGTGAGGTACAGCACATATTCCAGTGCTTCGTGCTCGGCCAGACTGTCCAGCCCGTAGTTCTGCACCCGTTCGCGCATCCGCTGGCGATGCCCCTGATGCCGTTTGTATTCTGCCATTGCCGGTACTCTCCTTCTTGTTCATTCCCTATAATAGTACCCATTTTGCATCGGGAACTCAAGGCTTTGGGGAAAAATAGTTTCGATCCGGGACGTTTCCGCGTTGACTTGCAGCCGTGGCTGTATTACTATAAAGGTATCTTTTGAGATTTGAGGAACCATTTATGAAACAGTATACTGCAACCGCCAACGACGACGGCGTTCGTCTTTCCCGCTTTGTGCAGAGCGTGACCCGCGATTTTCCCACCAGCCTGCTGTACAAGAGCTTCCGCAACAAGCGTGTGAAGGTGAACGGAAAAAAGGCCGCGCCGGAGTACCGCATCCAGACGGGGGATCTGATCGAATTGTACATCAACGACGAGTTTTTCCCGACGGAGGGTGCAAAGCCGGTGCAGAAGGCTGCCCCCAAAAAGCAGCCCAATCAGCCCAAGGTGACTGTCATCTACGAGGACGAAAACATTGCTGTTCTGTACAAGCCCACCCACCTGCTGTGCCATAGTGACCGCACCGGCGACGCAAACCTTGTGGACGCTTTTACCCAGTATCTGGCCGAAAAAGGCGAATACGACCCCCACGGCGAGAACCGCTTCAAGCCCGGCATCTGCAACCGGCTGGACCGCGGCACCGAGGGCCTTGTGATCGCAGCCAAGAGCTATACCGCCCTGCGTGACATGAATGAGATCATCCGCACCGATCTGCTCAAGAAGGAATACTACACCATTACGGTGGGCATCCCGCAGTCGGGACGGTTCACCGCATGGTGGGAGCACGACGAAAAAAACAATAAGGTGAGCATCCACGCACACCAGTCGCAGGACGAGCGCCGCAAGCAGATCATTACGGATGTAGACGTACTGCGTACCGCCGGGCCTTTTGCGCTGTGCCGGATCGGCCTTATCACCGGCCGCACCCACCAGATCCGCGCCCACCTTGCCTACCTTGGCCGCCCGGTACTGGGCGACATCAAGTACGGCAACCGCAAAATGAACGAGCGCACCGGCACCAAAACGCAGGCCCTGTGCGCCGTGCGCGTCAGCTTTCTGGACATTCCTGAGGAGAACAGCCTGCATTACCTCTCCGGCAAGGTCATCAAGCTGAAGGACCCGCAAATCGTAAAGCAGTTTGATGCACTGGATAAAAACAAGGCGGATGGGGAAAACGGCCATGCATAAAATCGACATGAACACGTGGCCGCGGGCAGAGCTGTTCCGGTTCTTTTCCGGAGTGTCACAGCCATTTTACAGCGTCACCTTCCGGGTGGACGTGACGAATCTCCATGCCTACACCAAAGCCCGCGGCATTTCCTTTTATTATGCCCTCGGCTATCTCGTGACCGATGCTGTGAACAGCGTGGTGAATTTCCGCTATACCATCCGGGACGGCGAGGTCTGGCTTCTGGATAAGCGCATCCCCAGCCTGACCGACCTGAAGCCCGGCAGTGAGCAGTTCCACATCGTCACACTGCCCAAGACCGGCACGCTGGACGAGTTCTGCTGCGCCGCAAAAGCTAAGAGCGCAGCACAGCAGAGCTTTCTGGATCAGGACTGCGAGACGGACGTGCTGATCTATATTTCCACCACGCCGTGGTTTGATCTGACCAGCTGCACCAACGAGCGGGATTTTGACAAAGACGACGCCATCCCCCGCATCACATGGGGCAAGTATGTCCCGGAAAACGGCCGCGAAACGCTGGGCATGAGCCTTGAGGTGAGCCACCGGTTCATCGATGGGTATCACCTGGGGCAGTTTTATCAAACGCTTCAAAAAAGCATTGATGAATTGTAAAAAACGGCTGCTGTACTTTACCGTACAGCAGCCGTTTTTCTCTTTGTTCTTTACTTTTTGTCGGAGTCCTGCTCCACCTTTTCCTGCGATTCCTGTTCACGGCGCAGCTCTTTGATGCGCTTTTTCTCGCTCTGGACATGGGGCCATGGCCAGCTGAAGCCCTCATTCTCGCGGCACCATTTGACCAGCGGATAGAACGCGAAGGCCAGACCGAAGAGGTACAGCAGAGCGTACAGCAGGGCATCCAGCGTGATGAGCGCATCCAGTGCACCGATCACCGCCACCACACAGCCTGCCTTCAGGAAGAACAGGCCATTCTGGCGGCAGTATTCCTCAAAGTGCTCCGCTTTGACGGCACGACGGCCCTGATCGCCCCAGACACGGGGATTTTTCATGACCGAATAGCCGTAGAATACCATCATCAGGCCAAGGGTGAGCTGAAAACCAAAAAACATCTGTTGTACCTCGTTGTATTGAATTTATAACCCTCTCAGGCAAAGCCTGTCGGCTTTGCCTGCTCTCCCGAAGGACGAGCTCTTATGCACTAACGGGAAAGTATTCCCATCGTTGGGAGGATAACCTTTCGGTCAGCAGAGGAAAAGCTCCACCCTTCGGGGGAGCTGCTGAGCGCAGCGAAGCTGAGAGGGTCAATCCTCAAACAGCGGCTTCATCAGGGGCAGGAAGTCCAGCGTTGCAAAATAATCACGCGGAGTCTCGGCGCGGCGGATCAGACGGTGGGTGCCGTCCTCGCACAGCAGCACCTCTGCGCTGCGCAGCTTGCCGTTGTAGTTGTAGCCCATGGCAGAACCGTGTGCACCGGTGTCGTGGATATAAACGATGTCGCCAATGTCGATCTTGGGCAGCATACGGTCGATGGCAAACTTGTCGTTGTTCTCGCACAGACCGCCCACCACATCATACATGTGGTCGCAGGGCTCGTTCTCCTTGCCCAGCACAGTGATGTGATGGTAAGCACCATACATGGCGGGACGCATCAGGTTGGCAGCGCAGGCGTCCAGACCGATGTACTCCTTATAGATGTGCTTTTCGTGGATGGCCGTTGCCACCAGAGCACCGTAGGGGCCGGTGGTAAAGCGGCCCATCTCGGTAAAGATGGCCACATCACCCATGCCGGCAGGCACCAGGATCTCCTCAAACTTTCTGCGCACGCCCTCACCGATGGCCATGATATCATTTTCGGTCTGCTCCGGACGGTACGGGATGCCCACACCGCCGGACAGGTTGATGTAGCCAATGTGCACACCGGTGGCCTTCTGCACCCGGACTGCCAGCTGGAACAGGATGCCTGCCAGCTCCGGATAGTATTCATCGGAAATGGTGTTGGAGGCCAGGAAAGCGTGGATGCCGAAGTTCTTGGCGCCCTTTGCAGCCAGCTTCTTGTAGCTTTCGACCATCTGCTCCTCGGTCATACCATACTTGGCATCGCCGGGCTTGTCCATGACCTGAAAGCCCTCTTCGCTCTCGCCCAGACTGAAGGTGCCGCCCGGGTTGTAGCGGCAGAAGATGTTCTCCGGCACACCGGCGACACGCTCCAGAAATTCCACCATGGTGGCATCGTCCAGATTGATATAGGCACCCATCTCGTAGGCCTTCTTCATATCTTCCACGGGAGTCTGGTTGGAGGAGAACATGATATCGCTGCCGGAGAAGCCGCACACCTCGCTGAGCATCAGCTCGGTCAGGGACGAGCAGTCCACGCCGCAGCCCTCCTCCTTGAGGATCTGCAGAATGACAGGGTTCGGCAGAGCCTTGACTGCAAAATACTCCTTGAAGCCTTTGTTCCAGCTGAATGCCTTGTTGATGCGGCGGGCATTTTCACGGATGCCCTTCTCGTCGTAGACATGGAACGGCGTGGGCACATCCTGAATGATCTCCTGTGCCATCGCCTCGGTCAGAAACGGTTTCTTTTCCATAGTAACATCCCTCTCATTTTATATACACGCGGCCGATTGCCGCAGTGACGTTGGTAGAAGCTCCTCCCGTCATCGCTGACGCGATGCCGCCTCCCTCTTTGAGGGGGCTGTCTGTGCAGCAGACTGGGGGAGCTTACAGCTTCAGATTCTGGCGGGTGGGGGTAAAGGTGGGGATCATCTTTGCCAGCTGCTGCACCACACCCTCATCGTTGTGCTGGGCGGCTTTGGCAAGCTCCTGCAGCTGCTCGTAGAACTCGGCAAGGTCAATGCTGCGGGGCGAGGCCACAAAGATCTTGTTATGCTGGGTGCGGCGCATCTTGTCCTGCTCCTCGTCCATCATCAGCTCTTCATAGAGCTTCTCGCCCGGACGCAGACCCACGATCTTGATCTCCATATTCACACCCGGCTCATAGCCGTAAAAGCGGATGAGCTGCTTTGCCAGATCCATGATCTTGACCGGCTCGCCCATATCCAGCACATAGATATTGCCGCTTTCGGCCAGCGCACCGGCCTGCAGCACCAGTTGGGCCGCTTCCGGAATGGTCATAAAGTAGCGCTCAATGTTGGGGTCTGTCAGGGTGACAGGCCCGCCTTTTTTGATCTGGGCCTCAAACAGCGGAATGACGCTGCCGTGGCTGCCCAGCACATTGCCAAAACGCACAGCCACGCACTTCATATCCGTGTTGCCCGCAAAGGTCTGGATGAGCATTTCGCAGATGCGCTTGGTACATCCCATCACACTGGTGGGGTTCACAGCCTTATCGGTGGAAAGCTGCACGAACCGCTCCACGTCGTGCTCGCTGGCGCTCACCAGAAGGTTCTTGGTTCCCAGAACATTGTTCTTCACGGCCTCGGCAGGGCTCACCTCCATGAGCGGCACATGCTTGTGAGCCGCCGCGTGGAACACCACCGTGGGGTGATAGGTCTCAAACACCTCGTCCAGCCGTTTTTTGTCCCGGATGGAGCCCACCAGCACCGTTACCGGGATATCCCGGCCGTACTTCTGCTGCAGCTCCATCAAAAGCTCATAGGCGCAGTTCTCGTAGATATCAAAAATAAGCAGCTTGCCGGGCTTGAAGCGCATCACCTGACGGCACAGCTCGCTGCCGATGGAGCCGCCGCCGCCCGTGACCAGAACGGTCTTGCCGGTAAGGTAGCCGGAGATCTGATCCGTATCCAGCGTCACCTCATCGCGGGAAAGGAAATCCGCCGGGTTCAGCTCGCGGAAGGCTCCCTGCTGGGGTGCGCCGCTGCCCACCAGCTGCGGGTCGCTGAGCAGCTGCACCGCACAATGGGTGCTGACACACAGGTCGATGACATGGTTCAGTTTGCTGCCCTTCAGGGTAGGGATGGCAATGATGATGCTGTGGATGCCGTAGCGATTGCACAGCTCCGGGATATCCTCCAGCGTGCCCTTCACCGGCACCCCGTGGATGGTCTGGTTCAGCTTTGCGGGGTCGTCATCAACCGCCACCACAGCATGCCCGTATTCCTTATTGGACTTGCACACGTTGATGGCCCATGCACCGGCCTCTCCGGCACCCACGATCATCACGGGCCGGTTGGGGTCTCTGCTGGCAGAGCCGCGCAGCTTTTCGCCCAGCGGGTGGTTCAGGAACAGCCGCCATGCCAGACGGCTGCCGCCCACCAGCAGGAAGATGAGCACTGCTGCCATGCAGTTGGCAGAGTTGAACAGCACACCGTGGATGCACAGACGGTTGACACCGTAGACGACAACGGTAGGCACAGCCACCGTTGCCGCCAGACGCATCAGGTCGCGTTCACCGGCGTACTTCCACAGTACGGAGTACAGCCCACTGAACAGAAAGCTGGCAATGTACACCGCCACGATCCATGGCAAATTTTCGTACAGAAGCTCACGATTATGCGGCCACCAGGCAGCTTCCACTGCTCCGTCTGCCCGCAGCAGAAGCGCAAAATAAAAGCTGAATGCAACAATGGCTGCATCCAGCAGCACAAGCAGCGCCCGGCGCGCAAGCACCTGCGGCGTGTTTTTTTTATCTTTCACAAAAAAGTCCTCTTTTTGCACACGGCGTAAAACGCCGCTGTTTTTTCCGGAAGGAGCTTCCGGCGTTCCGGCCTGCCCGGCGCACCGGACAGTCCTATCTTTATATTATACTCAGAAGCGCGGGGAATGTCCAGAAAATTTGCAGGAAAGGCGTCCCCTTGCGGGAAGCTGCCGCCTCATGCGGCTGATGAGGGCGCAGGACAGCAGTATTTTACCCCAAATCCCCCTCATCCGGCGCGGGTGCGCCCCGCAGCAGGCTGCCTGCTTTTTGTCCGGAGGGCTTTCACTTCCTCCCCCAGCCCCAGCGGCCATGCCGCCAGCAGGAATGCTGCCGCCGTCATGCAGCCGCCCGCCCCCAGAGCCGCCAGCTGCATGGGCAGTTCCGACCTCAGTCCGTCCGCAAGCAGCCCTTTCAAAAAAGCACCCGCCCCTGCTGCCAGCAGCGCCGCCAGAGCAGGCGCACCCAGCCAGCGGCGGAAAGCGTGCCGCGTGCCGCTGGAAAACAACAGCCGCCCGGTGTTGGCAATGCAGGTGTACAGGCTGGAAAGCAGGATCACTGCCAGAAAGCCCTTCATGCCAAAGCGCGGCAGCAGCACCACCACCCCGCCAATGCGCAGGATGGAGTCCCACACGCTGTAGCGGAACGCGGCCTTCTGCTCCCCCACCCCTTTCATGGCTCCGTCCACCATGCTTTCCAGATACATCAGCGGCATGGCGGGGGCCAGCGTTTCCAGATAAAGCCCGGCTTCGGCGCTGCGGTATAAAAGCTGCGCCAGCGGGCGTCCCCACACCCAGAACAGCGTCCCCGCCAATGCAGAAAAATAACCGGTGAGCCGCAGCATCCGATTCAAAAGCGCATTGAGACGTTTGGTCTGACCCAGAATATGTGCCTGCGTGATCTCCGGCATCAGCAGCACCGAAAGGCTTCCCAGCAGCCCGAAGGGAAAGGTGAGCAGCGGCAGGGCCATGCCCTTGAGCACCCCGTACTGCTCCAGTGCTGCGCTGCGCCCGCCTGCTTTTGCCAGATATACCGCAAGGCAGGCGGGCACCAGCATGTTCTCTGCGGTGTGCAGGGCGCTTGCCAGCACCCGCCCGCCCTCCACCGGCCACAGGATCTCCCACAGACGGCGGGCCGGGTCTGCCGGGCGGACGGCTCTCTGCCCCGCAAAAGCGCTGCGGGCATCCCGCCGGTAAAAGATCAGCATGCACAGCGCCGACACCGCTTCGCTGACGGCAGTAGCTCCCAGCACCAGCATACAGCGCACGCCCACCGCAAGGCCCTCGGTGCGGG
Organism: Faecalibacterium sp. 9; assembly: GCF_048320955.1. NCBI lineage: Bacteria > Bacillati > Bacillota > Clostridia > Eubacteriales > Oscillospiraceae > Faecalibacterium > Faecalibacterium sp. 9. The sequence continues at coordinate 156,132 of NZ_JBLWGB010000002.1, read as the reverse complement.
TAAGCGCCAGTGCCACCAGCGCGATGCGCACCGTCTGCTCCGTAAGCTGGCTGAACACATTGGGGGCCACATGCCGCCGGGCGATGAAAAAACCCCGCAGGACCGCAGACACTGCCATCCATGGCATTCCCAGCGCTGAAACGCGCAACGCTCCGGCGGCGCGGACATCGCCAAGCCACCACCGGGCTGCAAGATCCGCTGTTGCCAGCTGCAGCACGGCGGCAAACAGCCCCAGCAGGAGCCCCGTCGCCAGCAGACGCCGCAGCATTCCCCGGGCCGCACCGCGGGCAGAGTCCGGGCCGCTGAGTTCTTCGGCCATGAGCCGGGTAGCTGCCACCGAGACGCCCGCCGTTGCCAGCGTGATGAACAGCGAATACACCGCCAGCACCAGTTGATACAGGCCCATCCCCTCGCCGCCCAGCTCGTTTGCCAGCCAGATGCGCAGCCCCATACCGGCCAGCCGCAGCACCACGTCTGAGCCGGTAAGCAGCGCTGCATTTTTTAAATAGCTCTGCCGCATGGCGCACCCCTCCTGACGGTCACAGTCTCTCTTTTCAGCCTATGCATCTGCGCTCTGAAAAAGACGAGCGGCGCGGCGGGTTGTTTCCCGCGCACTTTTATGGTATAGTAAAGGGGCGGCCTTTGCAGCCGTATTCTGATCAAGGAGGAAGCACACGGCAAACGCCCCGCGCCCGCCGTGCGCAAAAAGAGAATGAGCGAAGAATGCACCCATGACTGCTCCAGCTGCGGAGCAGCATGTTCTTCCCGCGATGCAGCGCCCAAGCATGACGCACCCAACCCCAACAGCAGCGTCAAAAAGGTCATCGGCGTTGTGTCCGGCAAAGGCGGCGTTGGCAAGAGCATGACCAGCGCCCTGCTGGCCTGCGCCATGGCACGCCGCGGCTACCACTGCGGCATTCTGGATGCCGACATCACCGGCCCTTCCATCCCGAAGCTCTTCGGCATCCATGGCCGCGCCATGGCCGACGACAAGGGCTGCTGGCCCATCCAGAGCCGCATGGGCATCGATGTTATGAGCATCAACCTGCTGGTGGAAAATGAGGAAGACCCCGTTGTGTGGCGCGGCCCGGTCATTGCCGGTGCCGTCAAGCAGTTCTGGACCGATGTGGTCTGGAAGGACGTGGACTTCCTGTTCGTGGACATGCCCCCGGGAACCGGTGATGTGCCCCTGACCGTGTTCCAGAGCCTGCCGGTGGACGGCATCGTGGTGGTGGCAAGCCCGCAGGAGCTGGTAAGCATGATCGTGGCCAAGGCCGTGAACATGGCTGAAATGATGAAGGTGCCCATGCTGGGCATCGTGGAGAACATGAGCTACATCGTCTGCCCCGACTGCGGCAAGCACATCAATGTGTTCGGCAACAGCCATGTGGACGAGGTGGCCGCAAAGCATCACCTGCCCGTGCTGGCAAAGTGTCCCATCGATCCCCAGCTGGCTCAGCTGTCCGATGCCGGCATGATCGAGACCTACGGCGGCGAGTATCTGGAAGGTGCCGCAGACGCCTGCGAAAAGCTGCTGAAATGATCTGACCCTCTGGCTGCTGCACAAACTGCTGTGCAGCAGCCTTTTTGCTGCCGGAAGCGACATCTGTGCAAAAGGCATTCTTTTCCGCTTTAAAAAACAAGGCGTCATGCGGTTTTTTTCTTTTATTTTTCGTTTTGTGAAGCGGTTTCAACTTTTCATCTGTTTTTTTGAAACATTTTCTGCTTTTTCGCTATTGTCAAACCCACAGGAAAGCTTTATAATAATAAAGCGGTCTGCAGCCATAAGCAGGCCGGTGTGTAAGAACGGAAATCCGGGATCGTCCCCAAAGCGTTTTAGCAGCGCGTCCGCTGTGTGGCGGGCCGGGCGGTCTCGTCTTTTTCAAATTTTATAGAGTAATTGGGAAAAGGAGTATTCTACTATGCTGACAAATGAATACCTGAAGCGCGTTTACGAAGGTCTGGAAAAGCGCAATGCCAACGAGCCTGAGTTCCTGCAGGCTGTGCGCGAGGTTCTGGAGAGCATCCAGCCCGTTGTGGAGAAGCACCCCGAGTACGAGAAGGCCGCTCTGATCGAGCGTCTGGTCGAGCCGGAGCGCATCATCACCTTCCGTGTGCCCTGGGTTGACGATCAGGGCAAGGTTCAGGTGAACCGCGGCTACCGTGTGCAGTTCAACAGCGCCATCGGCCCCTACAAGGGCGGCCTGCGCTTCCATCCCTCTGTCAATCAGGGCATCCTGAAGTTCCTCGGCTTTGAGCAGACCTTCAAGAACAGCCTGACCACCCTGCCCATGGGCGGCGGCAAGGGCGGCTCTGACTTCGATCCCCACGGCAAGAGCGACATGGAAGTGATGCGCTTCTGCCAGAGCTTCATGACCGAGCTGTACCGCCACATCGGCCAGTTCGTGGACTGCCCCGCCGGTGATATCGGTGTCGGCGGCCGTGAGGTCGGCTATATGTTCGGCCAGTACAAGCGCCTGACCAACAGCTTCCAGGGCGGCATGCTCACCGGCAAGGGCCTGACCTTCGGCGGCTCTCTGGCCCGCACCGAGGCTACCGGCTACGGCCTGTGCTACTTCACCGCTGAAGCTCTGAAGTGCATGCGCAACGACAGCTTCCAGGGCAAGACCGTGGTCATCTCCGGTTCCGGCAACGTGGCGATCTACGCCTGCGAGAAGGCTACCCAGCTGGGTGCCAAGGTCGTTACCATGTCCGACTCCAACGGCTACGTCTACGACCCCAACGGCATCGATCTGGCCTACGTCAAGGATCTGAAGGAAGTCCGCCGCGGCCGCATCAAGGAGTACGCCGAGACCCACGAGGGTGCAACTTATGTTGCAGATTGCACCAAGGTCTGGACTGTCCCCTGCGACATCGCCCTGCCCTGTGCAACCCAGAACGAGATCAACAAGGAGTCCGCTGAGGCTCTGGTGAAGGGCGGCTGCACCGTGGTCTGCGAGGGCGCCAACATGCCCAGCACCCCGGAGGCCATCGAGGTCTACCTGTCCAACGGCATCCTGTACGGACCCGCAAAGGCTTCCAACGCAGGCGGCGTGGCTACCTCCGGTCTGGAGATGAGCCAGAACTCCGAGCGTCTGAGCTGGACCTTTGAAGAGGTCGATGCCAAGCTGAAGGGCATCATGGAGGGCATCTTCCATGCTTCCTACGATGCATCTGTGGCTGCCGGTTCCGAGGGCAACCTGATGGTCGGTGCAAACTGCGCCGGCTTCCTGAAGGTTGCAACCGCTATGATGGCTCAGGGCATCACCTACTAAGTCATACCGCGTCGTCTAAGAGCCGCGCCCGCAGGGGTGCGGCTCTTTTTTGGTATAACCCCGCCCCGCTCTGCCCACACTGGCAGTATCTTATGGCAGAAAGGGAGTTTTGTATGGACGAGCAGATGTTTTGTTTTCAGTGTGAGCAGGCGGCGGGCTGCACCGCCTGCACCGGCGCAGCGGGGGTGTGCGGCAAGTCGGCCGAGACAGCCGCCGCACAGGACCGGCTCACCGGGGCGCTCATCGCGTTTGCCGGGCAGCTCATCGCGGCGGGGCGCGGCCCGGCCCCGGAACAGGCCCGGCTGCTGATGCAGGGGCTGTTCACCACCATTACCAACGTGAACTTTGACCCCGCCGCCGTGGACGCGCTGACCCGCCGGGTGCACGACGCCAGCCCCGGCACCGGCCCGGACTACGACATGCAGGCCCTCTGGCGGGAACCGGACGCCGACCGGCGCAGCCTGAAATGCTTTGTGCTGTTCAGCCTGCGGGGCATGGCCGCCTACAACTACCACGCCCGGGTGCTGGGCCGCATCGACCCGGAGCTGGACCGGTTCTTCTGTACCGCCCTGCAGGCCGTGGGCGACCCCGGCCAGACCACCGACGCCCTGTGGCAGCTGGTGCAGGCCACAGGAGAAGCCAGCTACCGCTGCATGGAGCTGCTGGATGCGGCCAACACCGGCGCGTTTGGCGATCCGGAACCGGTGCAGGTGCCCCTGACCATTGAAAAGGGGCCGTTTATCGTGATTTCCGGCCACGACCTCTACGACGCACAGCAGCTGCTGGAACAGACCGCAGGCCGGGGCGTCAACGTCTACACCCACTCGGAGATGCTGCCCGCCCACGGCTACCCGGAGCTGAAGCGCCGCTACCCCCACCTCAAGGGCAACTTTGGCACCGCATGGCAGAACCAGCAGCGGGAGTTCGAGGACATCCCCGCGCCCATCCTGTTCACCACCAACTGCATCATGCCCCTGCGCGCCAGCTACGCCGACCGGGTGTTCACCACCTCGGTGGTGGCTTACCCCGGCGTGCCCCACATCGACGAAGGGCGCGACTTTTCCCCGGTGATCGAAAAGGCGCTGGAGCTGGGCGGCTACGCGCAGGACACCCTGCTGCCCGGCCTGAACGGCGGCTCCACGGTGACCACCGGTTTTGCCCGCACCGCCGTGCTGCAGCACGCGGACGAGATCGTGCAGGCGGTGCGGGACGGTAAGCTGCGGCACTTCTTTCTGGTGGGCGGCTGCGACGGCACCCGGCCCAGCCGCCGCTACTACACCGAGTTTGCCCGCCTTACCCCGCCCGACACCATCCTGCTGACCCTGGCCTGCGGCAAGTTCCGCCTGAACAACCTGCCCCTTGGCACCGTGCCGGGCACCGGCCTGCCCCGCATCCTGGACGTGGGCCAGTGCAACGACGCCTACAGCGCCATCCGCATCGCATTGGCGCTGGCCGACGCCTTTGGCTGCGGCGTCAACGACCTGCCCCTCTCGCTGGTACTGTGCTGGTTTGAGCAGAAGGCCGTGTGCATCCTCATCGCGCTGCTGGCGCTGGGCATCCGGAACATCCGGCTGGGGCCTACCCTGCCCCCGTTCCTCTCGCCGGGGGTGGTGCGCACCCTGCAGGAACGGTACGGCCTCAAGCCCATTGCCACCCCGGAAGCCGACCTGCAGGCCATTCTGGGCAGACATTGAGCCTGCACTGTTCTCACTATAGCTACAACTGACCGCCGTACGCGGCGTTTCGCACAAGAAGCAGTGGAAAGCTGTTGTTATATTTGGTGCAGCTGTCACTTGAAGATTCTTCACGAGCCGCTATAATAATAAGTACCGGAACAAAGGCGTTCCGCAAGGGTGGAGTCTACCCTTGCGGGGCGCTTTTCTTTTTTGTCAGAATGCGGAGGGTGCCGCATCCGGTGAGGATTTTATTTGGTTTGCCCCGCCGCCCCAAACAAAGACAAAGCAGGCCCCCCGGCACCATGCGGAAGTGCCGGGGGGCCTGCTTTTGCAATATGGAGGAAAGCGGAGCCTTGCGGTAAACTCCGCCTCCGGGGATGGTTAGTCTTTCACCAGTTCGCTGTGGTCTGCCTCCACCAGCAGCAGGGTGGGCTCTTCGGTCCCACGGTGGGTGAGGTAGAACACCTCGCTGCCGCTGCCCTGTGCCAGCAGGTCGTTGATGTCAAAGCTGCTGGTCTGGCCATTGGTGACGAACTGGATGGTCTGTGCGCCGTGATCCTGCAGGTAGCGCAGGGTGTTCAGGTCGCCGGTAAGGGTGGCCGTGTCGTAGGCACCGGTGTAGGTGCGCAGGGTGCCGTTCTGGCTCACGGTAAAGGACTTATTCATGCCCTCGGCATCCACCACCCGCAGCTCAAGGGCGCCGAAGGCTTCGGTGGCACCGCAGTTGGTGCAGGTGTGGGTGCCGTTGCCGTTGTCCACCCAGTTGTGGCCGGTGGTGGGGATGGTTCTGGTCTCCACATGGCTGGGGTCACGGTTGCAGATACGGGTCTCCACGCCCTCTTTGGTGCAGGTAGCGGGGGTGGTCACTGTCCAGGCGCCCCAATCATGGCCCAGGGCGGGGATCTTTTCCGTTGTCTCCATGCCACAGCGGCTGCACACCTTGCCCTTTTCTCCAGCTTCCGTACAGGTAGGAAGCGTTTCCGTGTCGCTCCATTTGTGATTAAACTCCTGTTTCATCGTGTCTCCGTCTCCGTTGGGGACCCAGGAGTTATCAATAATTACGTCGTTTTTGCCATCCAGAATTTCAGACAGTTCTCCGCGTTCATTTGCGCCTCTTCCGATGCCCTCTGATCCGTTGTTGCCTAAAGCCCCTGTCCCATCTTCCAGAAGATAGTTTCCGTTCTCATCTTTTTGGCGGTTGCCGTTCTGATCCAGTTGGAACCGACCAATGACCGAGTTGATGATCGTTATCACGTTCTCGCCATTCCAGTAGTCACCTTTGGTTCCGCCGCCGCCAATACCAGCACCGTAGGTATTATACCTCGAAGGAGAACCCGATTTGGCAGACTCGACCGTAGCATTTTTGATCGTCACATGCGCATACGTTTTGTCTGGAGCGTAGGAATGGTAACCGTCACCAGCACCAGAACCAATGCCGGCTGCGCCGTTGCCGCCAACAGCCTCTTGCACCGTGGCTCCGTCGGTAATTTCTATCTCTGCGGAGCCGCCGTCATAGAGGAGAGAGCCTGGTGCAGCAACGAAAGCGCTTCCACCACCAATGCCTGCACCAAGGTGGCCCACAGCCTTTTTGATGATGGTGTTTTTGCCGCGGATCTCGACCTTAGCATCTCCACCCAGACAGCCGTCATAGTTACCGGTATCGTCATTGTCAGCGCCACCGCCGCCAATACCGGCACCACGAAGGCCCTCCGCCTCGATCACGCCTCCGGTGATCAGCACATCTCCATCGCCGCCATAATCGTCGCTCCAGCCGCCGCCTATACCAGCGCCATACTCAGCCTTCGACTGGATATGACCGCCGTTGATGGTCACTGCACCGTCGTGGCCCCTGTTATAGAGGGAGCCGCCGCCAATGCCGGTAGCCTCAATATTGCCGCCGTTGATGGTGATCGTTTGGCTGCGGTCATCCGGGTCTTTCCTATTGACCTTGCCGCCATTGCCGCCAGCGCCTCCGCCGATGCCGGCAGCACTTCCGCCGCCCGTTGCCGTGATCTTTCCGCCATTGATCACGATACTGCTGGTACTTAGATCACCCGAGTAATAGGCTTTATTTCCTCCTCCTATACCAGCGCCGCCATAGTCTCCGACACCATTACCGCCCGTAGCAGTCAGGCTGCCAACGTCCTTGACAGCATCGCCGGTTTTTCCGGCAGCAACTGCATCTTCCTCGGCCTTTTTCTCCTCATCATCCTTCTTTGTGCCATCGTTCCTGAGGTCATCCCGGATGGTCAGTCTGCCTTTAGAGTCCCCGTCACTCTTTTCCAAGCCGGCATGAGCATTGCCGCTGGTCAGGACATTGCTGTGGTTCAGCTCAATGTTGACATCGCCTTCACCCGAAATTTTCATGGCGGCATCGCTGTCGGATTCGATCTTTGCATTGTCCAGCGTGATATTGAGGGCATTTTCCGCTCCGGCGACATTATTGATGATCTTGATGACATTGCGGACGGCAGCTGCCACCGCACTGGTAAGGGTCGTTGGAGCCGGGGCCTCATAGGTCATGATGCCCGCATCTGCATCCTCAGAGTCCTTGTTCTGGTTCTTCTGGCCGCTCTGGTCGGCTTCCGGGTCGCTCTGGTTCTTCTGGTCGTTCTGGTTCTTCTGGTCGGCTTCCGGGTCGTTCTGGTCGGCCTGGTCGCCCTGATTCTTCTGGTCGGCTTCCGGGTCGTTCTGGTCATTCTGGCTGTCCGGGCGGGAGACCTCCTGATCCGGCTGAGCGTCCAGCTCCCCGGTATAGCTGATCACGGTGCCGTCCTTGTTCTCCGTTACCGTGGTCTCCGGGGCCTTGGTATCGTCCTTCGCAGCATCTGCAGCGGCCGTTGTGGTGGCGGCAGACTTTGTGACCGTGTTGTCGCCGGTAATGGTGATCTTGTCGTCCTCTTTACCGTCTGAGAAATCTTTTGTTTTATCTTGACCGTCCACGCTGATGGTGATCTTTGTGCCGCTGCCGTCCGCATCCTGCCTGATCTCCACATCGCCGGTGATCTTTGCATCGGACATATCAATGGTATAGCCAGCCGATGCAGGTACCGCTGCTGTAGAGACTGCCATACTCAGGGCCAGGGCGGCCGCCGCCGTCCGCTTCATGTTTTTTCGTAACCGCATAAATTTTTTCCTCCAATCGTTTTGCGGGTTGCCCGCTTTTTCTCATTCTACCCCCCCATTCCATGTGCGCAAGAGCATTTTTTACCAAATTTTCTGCAGTTTTATGTGCATCTTGTGCGATAATTCGCCAAGATTTATGGACATCACGCCGAAAAGCATCAAAAATCATCCTCTTTTTCGGGAGTCCCGGGAAAACCGGTATCGTTTCCACGGGCCGCCAATTTTGCGGGAACCATAGACTGCCGATTTTGCAGGAGCCATCAAAGGCTCCCTGCCGGGGCCGTCCGGCGTTTTGGCCCGGCAGCAGCCTGCAAAAAGCCATACTTCTGCCCACCGGGTGTGTCTGTTTTGAACAAGAAAAAAGAGGGTCGGTGTACCCACATTTGGTGCAGCTGTCACTTGAAGATTTTTCAGCGTTCTGTATAATAATAGTTACCGGAACAAAGGCGTTCTGCAAGGGGCTATTTTGCCCTTTGCGGGGCGCTTTTCTTTTTTGTCAGAATGCGGAGGGTGCCGCATCCGGTGAGGATTTTAGATAAGGATGGGAAAGTCTATGGAAAACTTTACAGAGCAGAAAAACACCCTTGGTCTGTATGACCCACAGTTTGAGCACGATGCCTGCGGCATTGGCGCTGTGGTGGATATCAAGGGCCGCAAGAGCCATCAGACGGTGGACGATGCGCTGTCCATTGTGGAGCGGCTGGAGCATCGTGCCGGCAAGGATGCGGAAGGCAAGACCGGTGACGGCGTGGGCATCATGCTGCAGATCAGCCACAAGTTCTTCTCCAAAGTGGCCGAAGAGCTGAACATCAGCCTTGGCAACGAGCGTGAATATGGCGTGGGCATGTTCTTCTTCCCGCAGAGCGAGCATCTGCGGGCGCAGGCCATGAAGCTGTTCGAGGTGGTCACCCGCAAGGAGGGCCTTGAGTTTCTGGCATGGCGCAAGGTGCCCGTGAACCCGGACGCCGTTGGTCAGAAGGCCCGCGACTGCATGCCTGCCATCTGGCAGTGCTTCATCAAAAAGCCCGCCAAGGTGAGCAAGGGCATTGATTTTGACCGCAAGCTGTATATCGTGCGCCGCGTGTTCGAGCAGGCCAGCAACGGCACCTATGTGCCCAGCCTGTCCAGCCGCACCATCGTTTACAAGGGCATGTTCCTCGTGCATGATCTGCGCCTGTTCTATGCCGACCTGCAGGACCCCGATTACGAGTCTGCCATTGGCATGGTGCACAGCCGCTTCTCCACCAACACCAACCCCAGCTGGATGCGCGCACACCCCAATCGTTTTATCCTGCACAACGGTGAGATCAACACCATCAAGGGCAACACGGATGCCATGCTGGCCCGTGAAGAGAGCATTTCCAGCTCCATCATGCAGGACGACATGAACAAGATCCTGCCCATCATCAACACTTCCGGTTCCGACTCTGCCATGCTGGACAACGCGCTGGAATTTATGGTGATGAACGGCATGGATCTGCCGCTGGCCGTGATGATCACCATTCCCGAGCCATGGGAGAACAACAAGAACATCAGCCAGAAAAAGCGCGATTTCTACCAGTATTATGCCACTATGCTGGAGCCCTGGGACGGCCCCGCTGCCATCCTCTTCTCGGATGGTGACGTGATGGGCGCTGTGCTGGACCGCAACGGCCTGCGTCCCAGCCGTTATTACATCACTAAGGACGGACGCATGATCCTGTCCTCCGAGGTGGGTGTGCTGGAATGCGAGCCGGATAACATTCTGGTCAAGGATCGTCTGCGCCCCGGCAAAATGCTGCTGGTGGATACCGTCAAGGGTGAAGTGGTGGATGACGAAAAGCTCAAGGAGTTCTACGCCAGCCGTGAGCCCTACGGTGAGTGGATCGATCGCAATCTGGTGCAGCTCAGCAAGCTGAAGATCCCCAATGTGAAGGTGGAAAGCTACACCGGCAGCCAGCTCACCCGCCTGCAGAAGGTGTTCGGCTACAAGTATGAGGATGTGAACACCATGATCCTCTCCATGGCCCGGGCAGGCGCAGAGCCTTCCGGCGCTATGGGCACCGACACCCCGCTGGCCGTGCTGAGCAACCAGCATCCGCCGCTGTTCAACTATTTCAAGCAGCGCTTTGCGCAGGTCACCAACCCGCCCATCGATGCCATCCGCGAAAAGGTGGTCACTTCCACCAGTGTATACATCGGTGCCCACGGCAACCTGTTGGAGGATAAGCCCGAGAACTGCAAGGTCCTCAAGGTGCACAACCCCATTCTGACCAACACCGACCTGCTGAAGATCAAGTACATGAACGTGCCCGGCTTCAAGGTCGCCACGGTCTCGATCAACTATTATAAAAATACCAGTCTGGAAAAGGCCATTGACCGCGTCTTCCTTGAGGTGGATCGTGCTTACAAGGAGGGTGCCAACATCATCATCCTGTCCGACCGCGATGTGGATGAATACCATGTGACCATCCCCAGTCTGCTGGCAGTGTCGGCGGTTTCGCAGTACCTGATCCGCACCAAGAAGAGCACTGCGCTGGCCCTCATTCTGGAAAGCGCAGAGCCCCGCGAGGTGCACCACTTTGCCACCCTGCTGGGCTACGGTGCCTGCGCCATCAACCCCTATCTGGCACACGAGACCATTGGTCAGCTCATCGACGAGGGCCTGCTGGATAAGGATTACTACGCAGCCGTGGAGGACTACGACAACGCCATCCTGAACGGCATCGTAAAGATCGCCTCCAAGATGGGCATTTCCACCATCCAGAGCTACCAGAGCAGCCAGATCTTTGAGGCAGTGGGCATCTCCAAGGATGTCATTGATAAGTACTTCACCGGCACCGTGAGCCGTGTGGGCGGCATTACCGTTGAGGACATTCAGGCCGATGTGGAGGCCCTGCACAATGCAGCCTTTGACCCGCTGGGTCTGGACATCAACATGGAGCTGGCCGACAGCGGTGCCCACAAGTTCCGCAGCGGCAAGGAAGAACATCTGTTCAACCCCCAGACCATCCATCTGTTCCAGAAAGCCTGCTGGACGAACGATTACTCTGCTTTCAAGCAGTTCACCAGCACGGTGGACAACATGGGTACCGACGGCGTGCATCTGCGCAGCCTGCTGGACTTCAACTATGCTCCTGACGGCGGCATCCCGCTGGAAGAGGTGGAGCCGGTGTCCAGCATCGTCAAGCGGTTCAAGGGCGCAGCCATGAGCTACGGTGCACTGAGCAGCGAAGCCCATGAGACCATTGCCATTGCCCTGAACCGTCTGGGCGGCCGCAGCAATACCGGTGAGGGCGGCGAGCCCGAGGAGCGCTACCACAGCGAGAGCAATTCCAAGATCAAGCAGGTGGCTTCTGCACGCTTTGGTGTAACGAGCAAATACCTCGTTTCTGCGGAAGAGATCCAGATCAAGCTGGCACAGGGTGCAAAGCCCGGTGAGGGCGGCAATCTGCCCGGTGCCAAGGTATATCCGTGGATCGCAAAGACCCGCCACAGCACCACCGGTGTGGGCCTGATCTCTCCCCCGCCGCACCACGATATCTACTCCATTGAGGATCTGGCTGAGCTGATCTACGACCTGAAGAACGCCAACCGCAACGCCAACATCAACGTCAAGCTGGTGAGCGAGGCAGGCGTCGGCACCATTGCGGCCGGTGTTGCCAAGGGCGGCGCACAGGTCATTCTGGTGTCCGGCTACGACGGCGGCACCGGTGCAGCACCGCGTACCTCCATCAAGCACGCAGGCCTGCCGTGGGAGCTGGGCATTGCGGAGACCCACCAGACCCTGATCCTGAACGGTCTGCGCACCCGCGTGCGCATTGAGAGCGACTCTAAGCTGCTCTCCGGCCGTGATGTTGCCATCAGCTGTATGCTGGGTGCTGAAGAGTTCGGCTTTGGTACTACCCTGCTGATGGCCGAAGGCTGTGTGATGATGCGAGTGTGCAATCTGGACACCTGCCCCATGGGCATCTGCACCCAGAACCCGGAGCTGCGCAAAAACTTCCACGGCAAGCCGGAGTACATCATCAACTACCTCACCTTCGTGGCCGAAGAGCTGCGCGAGTACATGGCAAAGCTGGGCGTGCACACCATCGATGAACTGGTGGGCCGCACTGACCTGCTGCGCGTGAAGGAGACTGCATCCGGCAGCCGTGCTTCCAAGATGAACCTCGACTGCATCCTGCACAACCCCGCTATTGAGAACAGCAACGTCCACTTTGTCAAGGAGGACACCTACGACTTCCATCTGGAAAATACCCTCGACATGAAGGTGCTGATGAAGAAGTTCAAGCTGAACAGCAAGGCTGTACAGAGCGTGGAGCTGAACGTCTCCAACACCGACCGTGCTTTTGGTGCCATCTTTGGCAGCGAGATCACCCGCAAATACGGCAACACTCTGCCGGATGACGTATACACCGCCCACTGCGTGGGTGCAGGCGGCCAGAGCTTTGGTGCCTTCATCCCCAACGGCCTGACGCTGGATCTTGTGGGCGACTGCAACGACTATATGGGCAAGGGCCTGTCTGGCGGCAAGATCGTCGTGCGCCCGCCCAAGGGCATCACTTTCAAGCCCGAGGAGAACATTATCACCGGCAACGTGGCCCTGTACGGTGCTACCAGCGGCAAGGCCTATATCTCCGGCGTGGCCGGTGAGCGCTTTGCCGTGCGCAACAGTGGTGCTACCGCCGTTGTGGAGGGCGTAGGTGACCATGGCTGCGAATACATGACCGGCGGCACCGTGGTGGTGCTGGGTCAGACCGGCAAAAACTTTGCAGCCGGTATGACCGGCGGCATTGCCTATGTGCTGGACGAGAACTGGGATTTCTACCAGCGCGTCAACAAGGAGACGGTAAGCCTTGAGCCCGTCGAGCACAAGTACGATGTTGCTACCCTGAAAGAGCTCATCCGTGCGCATGTGGAAGCCACCGGCTCCCCCCGCGGCAAGGAGATCCTGGACAATTTCAGCGAATTTTTGCCCAAGTTCAAGAAAGTTCTGCCTTACGATTACGACCGCATGCTGCGCGTGATCGCATCCGTTGAGGAGCGCGGTCTGGACGGTGAGCAGGCGCAGATCGAAGCATTCTATACGGTGCAGAAGAAGAAGTAAGGAGGGCAGCGTCATGGGTAAGACAACAGGATTTATGGATTATACGCGCAAAACCAGCACGGATGTACCGCCGCTGGAGCGCATTGAAAACTTCAACGAATTTCACGTCTGGCTCTCCCGCGAGGAGCAGCAGACGCAGGCGGCACGCTGCATGGACTGCGGTGTTCCCTTCTGTCAGGCCGGCATGATGATCGGCGGCATGGCCTCCGGCTGTCCGCTGAACAATCTCATCCCGGAGTGGAACGACCTTGTTTACCATGGCAAATGGGAGCTGGCCATGCATCGGCTGATGGCTACCAACCGTTTTCCGGAGTTCACCAGCCGGGTGTGCCCTGCCCTGTGTGAAGCAGCCTGCACCTGCGGCGATGTGACCGGCAGCAGCGTGACCGTGCGCGAGAACGAACACGCCATTATTGAGACAGCTTACGCCAAGGGCTGGCTGCACGCCGCACCGCCGCCCTCCCGCACCGGCAAGAGCGTAGCCGTGGTGGGCAGCGGCCCCTCCGGCCTTTCGGTAGCCGAATACCTGAACAAGCGCGGCCACGCGGTGACTGTGTTCGAGCGTGCCGACCGCGTGGGCGGCCTGCTGATGTACGGCATTCCCAACATGAAGCTGGACAAATCCGTCATCGAGCGCCGGGTCAAGATCATGCAGGCCGAGGGCGTGGAGTTCCGCACCAACATGGACGTGGGCGGTGCGGTCGCCGCCGAAGAACTGCTGAACAGTTTTGACGCCGTGGTTCTGTGCTGCGGTGCCAAGAAGGCCCGCGACCTGAACGTACCGGGCCGCGACGCCAACGGCGTGCACTTTGCGGTGGACTACCTGACCAGCGTGACCAAAAGCCTGCTGGACAGCCAGTTTGCAGATGGCAAAGCCATCGATGCCAAGGGCAGGAATGTTCTGGTCATCGGCGGCGGCGACACCGGCAACGACTGTCAGGGTACGGCCCTGCGTCAGGGCTGCACCGATCTGGTGGCTCTGGAAATGATGCCTCAGCCGCCCAAGGAGCGTGCAGCTTCCAACCCGTGGCCGGAATGGCCTCGTGTGCTGAAGGTAGACTACGGCCAGACCGAGTGCCTTGCCAAGTTCGGCAAGGATCCCCGCGTTTACCAGACCACCGTGAAGGAATTCCTGAAGGACGATGCCGGCAATCTGACCGGTGCCGTGATCAGTTACCTGAAGCCGGAGCGGGATCCCGAGACCGGCCGCACCAACATGGTGCCCACCGGCGAAGAATTTACCTACAACTGCCAGCTGGCGTTCATCGCCGCAGGCTTTACCGGCTGCGAAAACTACGTAGCCGATGCATTCGGCGTTGAGCTGACCGCACGCGGCAACGTGGCAGACCACACCTTCAAGACCAATGTAGAAAAGGTGTTCGTCTGCGGCGATATGCGCCGCGGCCAGAGCCTTGTGGTCTGGGGCCTGCGCGAAGGCCGCGACTGCGCCGCCGAGGTTGACCGCTTTTTGATGGGCTACACCAACCTGTAAGCTCCGTAAGGCGGCAGCTGCATTTTTAACCAAGCCATTCTCTTTCCTATCCTAAACAAGCAGAAGCGGGAGCCCGTAAAGGCTCCCGCTTCTGCTTTTGTTATTCTGTTATCGTCAGTGCCTGAGAGGGCGGGCCCGTTTTCCTTTTGTTTAATTCGTATCTACCGCCGGGTCGGCAGCACCTGCCGCAGGCGGCGTTTCCGGCTCCGTGGTGGGCTCTGTCACTGCAGGCTCCTCCGGCGTGACAGTGATCTGCACGCTGGGATCTGCCGCGATATATACCGTAATGACTGTGCCCACCTCTACACGAGTGCCGGGCTCCTCGCTGGTGCGCACGACACAGCCCGATGCATAGGAGCCGTCGTTCACCACCATAAAGCAGCTGGCCACAAGGCCCCGGGCTTCCAGCTCCTTCACTGCGCCATCCTGCGTAAAGCCGATGATGTTGGGTATTTCCACCATCTGCGGGCCTTTGCTCACCACAAGACGGATCGTCTCCCCTGCCTTGAGCACGGTGTCTGCATCCGGCTGCTGCTGGATGATCTGGCCCGCCGGGGCGGTGTCGCTGTATTCCTCGGTGACGTAGAACAGATACATGCTGGTGTACTCCCGGTTGTTCTGCACCTGCGTGTAGTCCATGCCGATAAAGTTCGGCACAAGGTTCTGCGGCACCATCACTTCGCTGCTGGCAGGCTCCGGCTCCACTGCCGAGGAGGCGGACTCATTTTTACGGCCCAGAATGCCCCACAGCGTGAGCAGGATCAGAATGGAAAGCAGGATCAGGATACCTGCCAGCAGCGCTTTCAGGCTGAGCAGATGCTCCTTGCGTTCCGGTTCCGGCGGGGCCGTGCGCACGGGAGTCTCCGGCTTCATGGTGCGGGTGAGCTCTGCCGTGTATTCCTTGGAGGAAAGTGCCTGATACAGCTGCGGCACGGTCTGGATGCGCTCCATGGGCCGCAGACGCAGGCCAAGCTGCAGCACCTGCGAAACATACAGCGGCAGGCTGCCGTTAACGGACTTTGCCCGCGGGTTGGAGTCTGCGACCACACGCTGTGCTGCAGGCACCGGAGCCTGCCCGCACACCATGCGGTAAAACACCGCTGCAAGGCTGTATTCATCGGTATAGCGGCCCTCGAACTGTGCAGTGGAGTATTGTTCCGGGGCAGAATACCCCTCATAGAGCTGCTCGTGCAGGCCGCTCCCCGCTGTGCGCAGACCCACTGTGGCGTAGCCCGCCAGACGGCAGCGGCCGTTTTCCATCACCCGGATGTTCTCCGGGCAGATGCCCCGGTGCACCAGACCGATCTTGTGCATTGCAGCCACGCCCTCAAATACCGGCTGCAGCATCGCACAGGCGTCGTCCGGACGGATGGGGCCGGGGTGGTTTTCCAGCCACTGATCCAGCGGGGTCCCGCCCGGATTTTCCAGCACGGCATAGACGGTGTTGTTCGTTTCCACCACATCCAGCACCGCTTCCAGACCGTTTGCCGGTGTGATGCGCTGGATGGAGTGGTACAGATCTGCAAAATCCATACGGGTGGTCTTGAACAGCACCTCGCTGCCGGTCTTGGGGCGGAGCACACTGCCGACGGTACGTTCTGCCGTGAGGGTGATTGGCAGGTACTCTTTGATGGTCACCCGGAAGCGGCCCAGATTTTCTGCGCCGCGGTACAGGATGCCCTCGCCATCGATGCTGAGCATTTCCCCTACGGTGTAGCGCCCGGCCAGCACCGTTCCCACCGGCAGTGTGCCGCCGGGGTTGCGTCCTGCAAAGCTTTTGCCGCAGTGCGGGCAGCTTTGTGCTCCATCGGGCAGCGGCTGCAGGCAGTAGGGGCACAGGCGTGTTGCTTCCATAGTCTCTTTTCCCTCTTAAATCAATGATCTTTCGCTGCGTCTCTGTTTGGCCCAAAATATGGCTCAGGATCCGTTTTTGCAGGCAGAGTGCGCCGAATGGACGCAGCTTTTTACACCGTCTTGCGGCGCAGCAGGCTCATGGGCGGCAGCTCCGGCGTGGGAATGGTGTATTTTTCCATGGCGTGGGGAGTGCTTTCCACCCGCTCCCCGGCTTCGTTCTCGATCCACTCGGGGCTCAGCGGGATGCTGCGGCCATCCGGACAAAGGGCCTCCAGCGTATCCCCAAGGCTCCATTTGCCGCGCTGCTGGCAGGAAGCAACGCCGTTCTCCCAGCCTTCCACAGTGCCCACAAACTCCCACTCGCGGATGTAAGTGGCACTGTCGGTAGCCTGTCTGGCCTGCTCGCGGCCAAAGTAGAAGCCGGGCGAGTAGTGGCGGTGGCTGGTACGGGTGAGTTCTTCGTACACCTCGGCAGGCAGCTCAAAGTTGTCGTTGGCGGGGTCTGCCAGATAGGCGTCCAGCGCCTTGCGGTAGGCAGCGGTAACGCTGGCCACATAATAGAAGGTCTTGGCGCGGCCTTCGATCTTCAGGCTGTCCACACCTGCCTTGCAGATCAGGTCAAGGAAGGGGGCGGTGCACATATCGTTTGCGTTGAGGATGTAGCTCCCGTTCTCGTTCTCGCCGATCTCGTACAGCTGCCCCGGGCGGGTCTCCTCGCTGAGATAGTATTTCCAGCGGCAGGGCTGGGCGCACTGGCCGCGGTTGGCATCGCGGCCCGCCATGTAGTTGGAAAGCAGGCACCGGCCCGAGACGCTCATGCACATAGCACCGTGCACAAAGGCTTCGATCTCCAGCTCCGGCGGTGTTTTATCGCGCAGGATCGCAATATCCTGCAGGGTCATCTCACGGGCCAGCACCACGCGCTTTGCGCCCATGTTGTAGGCGGCGCGGGCCGCAGCCCAGTTGGTGATGCCTGTCTGGGTGGACATGTGCACATCGATGTCCGGTGCAAAGGTCTTGCAGGCATCCAGCACACCAAGGTCTGCCACGATAAAGGCATCCACACCGGCCTTGGCCGCTTCCCGGATCGCTTCCGGCAGACGGTCTGCTTCCTCATTGGTGGGCAGGGTGTTCATGGTCAGATAGACCTTGCGGCCCCGGGCATGGGCATAGATGACGCCCTCTGCCAACTGTTCCGGTGTAAAATTGGCCGGTGCCGACCGCATGCCAAATTCAGGCAGGCCGCAGTAGACGGCGTCGGCACCGTAGTTGATGGCATAGCGCAGGCGTTCCAGATCGCCTGCCGGAGCCAGCAGTTCCGGGATTTGCAGCATAATTCAAATTCCTCTCATTTTTCCGTATTCATAGATTTGTTCACCGCCGCTGCGGTCTTGCAGTTGGCGTTGTGTTCGCTCAGGGTATGCGCATAGTAATAGCTGCCTTTGAGGTCGGTGACAAAGAAATACGCGTTCTTTGCAGCCTCATCCGGCTCAGGGGTAAGCGCCGCCTTGATAGCCGCAAGGCCGGGGTTTGAAATCGGCCCGGCAGGCAGGCCGGTGCAGCTGTAGGTATCATACGCAGCCACAATATTTTCCGGGATCTTATCCCAGCCGCCATAGTAGGGTGCCACCCAGTTCCAGAGATAATTGTTGTCATCGTCGCTCTGGATGTGGCTGGAGGTGTTGCTCTGCAGGCGCGGATAGGGTGAGCCATCGGCCAGACGGTTGCGGAACACCTGCGCCACATTGGAGTCCTGACTGTTTCCTGCTTCCTCCTGAACAAAAGATGCCAGTGTGATCAGCTCCGGCAGGGTCATAGCCTGCTTTTCGAGTTCTGCGTACATTTCCTCTGTGATCTGTGCATCGAACTGCGCATAGAAGGTTGCCACATAGTTGTGCACAGTATCATCCTTCAAAAATTCGTAGGTCTCCGGGAAGAGATAGCCCTCGCACTTCATAAACCGGTCAGGGGCGTCGGCATCGTCCGGCACATACTGCCAGAAGGCGTACTTGCTGAAATCACCCTCGTTGGCTTCCTTCAAAAAATCCTCCGCGCTGCACAGACCCGCAGCTTCCATCTTCTGGGCGATGGCAATGGCAGTCGTTCCCTCCGGAATGGTCACGCGCACCGTCTCGGCTTTGGCGTAGGTGGACAGGGCCGCAATAATGGCATCGTAAGAACAGGCGCTCTTTTGCAGGGTGAAATCGCCATACTGCAGCTTTGACGCCGCGCCCTTCTGCCCCACATACCAGCGGAACAGATAGGTCGAGCGGATAACTCCCGCATCCTTTAGCTTTTGCGCAATGGCGGAAACGCCGCTGCCCTGCGGGATGCTCACCGTTACCTCCGCACCGGGTCTGCCATTGCCGCTGATCTCATTGCGCGCAAACAGCAGCGCCCCGCCAACGGCCAGTGCCAGCAGTACCACCAGCACCAGCAGGATCTTCCATACACCGCCCTTTTTGCGGGCGGCATGAGAGCTTTTTTGTGCCATAAGCACTCCTTTTTATATCAGTTTTCCAGCATCAGACGCATGTAGCTTTCGCTCACATCGAAGGGTTCCGCATCGAAGCGGATCATCCCGTATTCCTGCCGCTTGCCCTCGCCGAGGAACAGCGGCTGCGCTGCGCCCACGGTGATGACTGCCTTTTCCACGATCACTTCCTTCTCGCGGGCGGCTTCCATCAGCACTTCGGCAGCGCGGTCATTGTCAGCCTGCAGCTCCACAAAATAGAGGGTATCCTCCTTGCGGAAATAGATGCCGTATGCCTGTTCTGTAGAAACGATGGTTGCACCGGCAGAATAGAGGTCGCCCAGCACCACCGCCATGCGCTCCGGGCTGAACTGCACCGTATCGGGCCAGAAACGCTCCCGCAGCTCGCACAGCTTTTTGGCTGTGACCGAGTCAAATTCCGCCTGACTCCACAAGTTGCGCTCCACCTCGCGGGGCAGACACCGCAGCGGGAATGCCCATGCAAAGCCCTTGTCCTGCAAAAGCGCGGCCTGCTCCGGGCCAGTGGGCACGGCCACTGTAAAGCCTGCGCCGCGCAGCTTCTGTTGGGCACACAGATAATCCAGCAAGCCCGCCAGGATCAGGCTTCCCTCGCCGCACAGGCCATATAAATAGGTGCCGGTGCGGCCCTGCAGCGTGACAGGAACTGCCAGCGCTACAGCTGCGATCTCGTCGTTTTCTTCTGCGACATAGACATTCTGCTCGCCTGCAAACTGCTCAATGGCCTTTTGGGCAAATTCTTCCGATTCATTGCGCTGGCTCTGCCATAAGGCCAGCACTGCCGGTTTATCTTCCGGCTGCATCAAACGATACATCTGTCAGGATACCCCCTCTTATCGAAATTTATGTCAGAAACGCTGTCATCAGTCTGTGGGTCGGTAGTTTCTCCGAAGACCGTCCGCTGGGGTGGGACCCTGTTGCCGTAAACAATAGGGCCGAGCGATGGAATGGTTTGCAACAACAGTGACCGCCGCCAGTGGCGGAAATAGGGAGCTGTTGTTGGGGCCGCGGCCAGCGAGATGCAAGCGGATGCGAAGCAGCTGCTGGGTGCCGCAACCCGTATTTCGTGTCTGAGGAGAAAGCTGCCGACACACAGGCCCTGCAAACTTGTTCGTCTTTCAGATTTTTAGAACGATTTTTTGCACTTCGGCCTGAATGTCTTCGATGCTGCGCATGTTGTCCCCGCTGGTGCAATGCACGACGGCCCAGCCAAGGTGCGCGGCACAATACTCGGCGGCGCGGCGGCTGCGGGCAAGATACTCTGTGTCCTTTTCGTGCACATCCTTCCTGCTCTCGTCGCCGTGGTAACGCTGGGTCATAAGCTTTTGGCTCACGGCAGGGTCTACCTGTAAGTAGATCACCTCATCCGGCGCAGGCAGGCCCAGCAGATGGAATTCAAAATCAAACAGCCAGCCGAGAAAGCTTTCCCACTGCTCCGGCGGCAGCTTGGAGCACTGGTGCACCGCATTGGAGGTGGTGTACCGGTCTGCAATGACGATGCCGCCGTTCTCGTAAAAGCTGCCCCAGTCTTTTTTGTAGCTGGCGTAGCGGTCCACCGCGTAAAAGCTGGAGGCCGCATAGGCGTTCACATCGTCCGGATGCTGACCAAACTGCCCGGCCAGATACATTTTTACAAGGGCGCTGGAGTCACTACTATAGTTCGGGAAGCTCACCTCGCGCACCGCAAGGCCCTGTGCAGCCAGATACCCGGCCAGCAGCTTTGCCTGCGTGGCCTTTCCGCTGCCGTCCAGTCCTTCAATGGCAATCAGTTTTCCCTTGCTCATACGCCTGCAGCCTCCTTGATGGATGCATATTTTGCGCGCACCTCAGCGGTTTTTCCGCAGCACATTTTTCCCTCCGGGCAGGGGCCGCTCACGCAGGCCGGGCCGGACTTTGCAAAGATATGCGGTGCCACCGGATACACCAGCCCAAACATCTTTTCGGCCAGCTCCCGGATCTCCCACTGGGCACGGCTGCAGCAGCGCAGGTGGAAAAAGTTCTGCAGGCTGCGGGCGTTCATCGTGACCACCATCTTGGTCTCGCAGGCGTTGGGCAGCACAAAGCGGGCGTCCTCGTTGGCCTGCTTGCTGGCCTTGGCGCGGGCCTGCTTTTCGGGCATTCCTTCGGCCATCAGGCGGGCGGTGTGGCCCTCTTCCAGCTTGTGAGCCAGATCAAGATAACGTCTGGCGTCCTCTTCCATACTGGCAAGGAAAGCCGCCTTTGCTTCCGGAATGGCTTCGATCTCCGGCGGCACCACATAGCGGAAGTCATCCAGCCGCACATAGCGCTGGCTCTGCACGCTGAAGGACGCGATACGGTGGCGGGTGATCTGGGCAAGCAGGGTGCGGCTGACCCCCTCGATGCCAAAGGTGAAGCTGGCGTGCTCAATGGGGCTGGCATGGCCCAGATCGCTGAGCATCGTCAGGAATTTTGCAGTTTTTTCTTCGTCCAACCCGTCCAGCAGATCGGTGATGTGGGCATCGGAATAGCACAGCTTTGCCGCTGCGGCCACTACCTTTTCGGGTTCCGGGGTATGGGCGATCAAACGAACAGTCATCATAAGTTTGTTATTCCTCCGCAGTGATTTTGGTGAGGGGTGCAAAATTGGCCATGGTCTTTTTGATGCCTACCTTTTCAAAGTTGATCTCCACGATCTGATCTCCGGCGGCGGGCTTCACGGCCACCACCTGACCCCGGCCGAACACCTTGTGCTCCACAATGTCGCCGGGTTCGTAGTGTTTGGGACCGGCAGAGGCCGGTTTCTGGGCAGGAGCGCCTGTAAAGGAAATATGCTTTTCAGTTTTTTTCTGCGCTGCACCGCTGTAATTTCCAGAACCATATTGAGAACCATAGCCTGCACCATAACCAGTGCTTCCACCACTGCGGCCGTAGCCGGAACCATAGCCGCCGCTGCTGCCCCGGTTTGCGTAGGCAGAGCCAAAGCCGCGGCTCTCGCCTGCATTGTACTCCCGGTTCAGATAACCGCTGCGGCTGCTGTAACCGTTCCCGTAACCGCCTGCGCTGCGGCCCCAGCCGGATGGCCCGGAATAGCCGGATGCGCCGCCGGGCACCGTATCACTATAGCTGTCACCCCAACCGCCAAAGCGGGAGCGCTGTTCCAGCACCGGGCTGCGGGTCTCCTCGATATACTCTGGCTCGATCTCTCGCAAAAAGCGGCTGGGCTCATTGCGTTGGGTGCGGCCATAGAGCATCCGGGAAACGCTGTTGGAGATGTACAGCTCCTTTTTGGCGCGGGTAATGCCCACATAAGCCAGACGGCGTTCCTCTTCAAGGTCTGCTTCGGAATACTTGCTCATCTCACTGGGGAACACGCCCTCTTCCATTCCAATGAGGAACACGTAAGGGAATTCAAGGCCTTTTGCAGAGTGAATGGTCATCAGCACCACCTGATCTGCGCTCTCGTTGTAGCTGTCGATATCGCTGATGAGGGCGATGTCTTCCAGATAGCCTTCCAGCGTGGCTTCCTCGCCGTGCTGGTCGCAGTAGTTCTTGACGTTGTTCACCAGCTGACCAAGGTTCTGCAGGCGGTCTGCCGCGTCCTCGTGGCCCTTGGCAGCGTCCGCTTCCAGCATTGCCTTATAGCCGGTCAGCTCGATCACATCGGCTGCAAACTCGTCCAGTGTGCGGGTCTCCAGAGAGTCCTGCAGGCGCTGATAGATCTGCCAGAACTTGAGCAACGGCATTACGGCACGGCTGAGCTTTGCGTACTGGTCGGCGTGGCTGATGATATCCAGCATACTCACGCCCTCCTGCCCGGCCAGATCGGCAATGACCTCCACGGTAGTGGCACCGATCTTGCGGGCAGGCTCGTTGATGATGCGGCGCAGGCGCACATCATCGCGTGGGTTCGCTACAATAGACATATAGGAGTGGATGTCCTTGACCTCTTTGCGGTCATTGAAGCGCTGGCCGCCCACGATCTTGTGAGGGATGCCCGCGCGGGTAAAGTAGCTTTCGATGGGGGCCGACTGGGCATTCATACGGTACAGAATCGCATGATCTGCCAGATGCCCACCCGCTTTCAGGTGCTGGCCGATCACATCCGCGATGTGGCTGGCCTCATCCTGCTCATTTTCGGCGGTGTACACCTGCACCTTGTCACCCTCGCCGTTGTCGGTCCACAGAGTCTTGCCCTTGCGCTCGGTGTTGTGCTGGATGACGCAGTTGGCGGCATTCAGGATATTGGAGGTAGAGCGATAGTTCTGTTCCAGGCGAATGGTCTTTGTGCCAGGATAGAGCTTTTCAAAGTTGAGGATGTTCTCAATGGTAGCCCCACGGAAGCGGTAGATGCTCTGGTCGTCATCGCCCACCACGCAGATGTTGCGCTCCGGACCGGTGAGCAGGCTGACCAGACGGAACTGTGCCACGCTGGTATCCTGATATTCGTCCACCAGCAGGTAGCGGTATTTGTTCTGGTAGAACTCCCGCACATCCGGATGTTCGGCCAGCAGCTGCACGGTCTGGTAAATGAGGTCGTCGAAATCAAAGGCACCGGCTTCCTTCAGGCGCTTTTCATAAGCGGCATAGATGCGGGCGGTCAGCGCACCCTTGGTGTCCTTTGCAGGGCTGGCGAGGGCCTGTTCCGGGCTGACAAGCTGATCCTTCCAGCGGCTCATCTGGTTGATGGCCGCTTTGATGGGCAGAAATTTATCGTCCACATTCAGGTCTTTGTAAACCGCCTTCATCACACGCTGGGAGTCGTCTGTATCATAGATGGTAAAGCTGCGGGGATAGCCGATCTCCTCCGCCCAGCGGCGCAGGATGCGCACACAGGCCGAGTGGAAGGTGGATGCGAACACCTCATCGCCTTCTTCACCGCCCAGCATCCGGCGCAGACGCTCTTTCAGCTCCCCTGCCGCCTTGTTGGTAAAGGTGATTGCCATTACGTTCCAACTGCGCACCGCGTTCTGGCGCAGCATCCCATCCAGCCAGCCGGGCACGGCAGTGCCTGTCATAATGGCGTTGCGCAGAGCCTTCACATCATCCTCGGTGGCCGGGCGTGGCGTCTGTCTGGAGCCGTGGGCTGAGCCGAACCGGATGAGATTGGCAATGCGGTTGACCAGCACAGTGGTCTTGCCGCTGCCCGCACCGGCCAGAATGAGCAGCGGGCCGTCAGTGGTGAACACCGCCTGCCGCTGCATATCGTTCAGGCGGCCAAACTGTTTTTCGATATAGGTATCGCGCAGAGCGCAGAATTCCTGTGTGAGATCTGTTGCCATGGTTTCCCCTGTTCCTTTTATGTTTATACTATCAAAGTACAGTATACCACATTTTAAAACGATTGAGAATAGCCGCCGCGTTCGCTCTGGCTATTTTCAGCGGAAAAAATATTTTTATAATTTGTAACTCCGAAAAGCCTGCGGGCTTTTCGGAGTTACTTTTTCACGAAAGAGGTCGTAGAGAAAAATTGCATCTGATAAAACAGCAGCCGTTTTTCGTTACGGCCTTTTTGTGAAAATGTGTTTGGATCAGCCCGCAGGCTGCGACAAACACGAAATAAATAATATAATTTCCTTATTTTATGCCCAAAGCAAACGCGGCGGGCATTTCAAATCGTAAAACAAAAACCGCCCGGCAGCTCTTGCGAACCGACGGGCGGAAAAAATGCTTTTCAGAAAGCGCTTAGCTGAAAATGTTGATCAGGATACCGGCAGCAACAGCGGAGCCGATAACGCCGGCCACATTGGGGCCCATTGCGTGCATCAGCAGGAAGTTGGAGGGATTCTCGCTCTGACCGACCTTCTGAGAAACACGGGCAGCCATAGGCACAGCGGAAACGCCTGCAGAACCGATCAGCGGGTTCACCTGACCGCCGCTCAGCACATACATCAGCTTGCCGAACAGCACACCTGCGGCAGTGCCGAAGGAGAATGCGATCAGGCCCAGCACAATGATGAACAGGGTGCGGGTGTTCAGGAAGGTGTTTGCAGAGGTGGTGCAGCCAACAGACAGTGCCAGGAAGATGGTGATGATGTTCATCAGCTCATTGCCGGCGGTCTTCTGGATACGATCCACAACGCCGCACTCCTTCATCAGGTTGCCCAGCATCAGCATACCGACCAGAACAGCGGCATCCGGCACGATCAGGGACACCACGATGGTGACCATGATGGGGAAGATGATCCTTTCGGTCTTGGAGACGGTGCGCAGCTGCTTCATCACGACGGTACGTTCCTTCTTGGTGGTCAGAGCCTTCATGATGGGCGGCTGAATGACGGGCACCAGAGCCATGTAGCTGTACGCCGCAACAGCGATGGAGCCCAGCAGCTCAGGAGCCAGACGGGAGGTGACGAAGATGGCAGTAGGGCCGTCTGCACCGCCGATGATGGCGATTGCAGCAGACTGCTTCTGGGTGAAGTCCACCAGACCGGTAGCGGTCAGCAGGCGGGCGCCCATATAAGTACCGAAGATACCGAACTGAGCGGCAGCGCCCAGCAGCAGGCTCTTGGGGTTGGAGATCAGGGGTGCGAAGTCGGTCATGGTGCCAATGCCCAGGAAGATCAGCGGCGGGTAGATGCCCAGCTTGACGCCCATATAGAGCATATCGGCCAGACCGCCGTTGTTCAGGATCTCCACCCACATGGGGTGTTCCAGACCGTCACCAACGAAATACTGCATGTGGATGACGCCGCTGCCGGGCAGGTTTGCCAGGATCATGCCGAATGCCATCGGCAGCAGGATCAGCGGCTCAAATTCCTTGACGATGGCCAGGTACAGCAAAAAGCAGCCCACGCAGATCATGATCGCGTACAGGTAGCCGCCCGGCTCACCGAAGCGTGCAAAGCCGGAACTTTGGAAAATACCGACCAGAGTATCAATAAACTGTGTCATGCTCTTCCTCCTCTGTTAAAACGGTGCGGTGGTGTCATTCACGCCCGCATTGCCCCAGCCGTTCTTGCTGCGGCGCACGGCCTTGAGGGTGTACTTGCCGTTGCCCATTGCGTGGATCGCAGCCATAATGGCAGCGACCACATCGCCGGGGATGCCCTCTTCCACCTGAGGAGCGGGAGCGGCTGCGGCCTGCTGCACGGGTGCAGCGGGCTTTGCGGCGGGAGCCTTGGCGGCTTCCTTTGCGGCCTTTTTCTTGGTCCCCATCGAATCGAAGATCTTGCCTTCCAGCGTGATGATGGCCATCAGCAGGATAAGGATCAAGAACACCAGTACGATGCCGGTAATGGTAACGACCACGTCAAAACCTAAATCCATGGTTTTCCTCCTGTTTTTCAGAATCCGCATCCGGCCCCGAGGTCGTCAGCAGAAAATCAATTTGGAAATATTATACCTTATTTTCCAATTCATTTCAATAAAAACCGACAATTTTTCTTTTTGCCGCTTTCATTCGGGTGCATGGATAAATCGTGTCCGCCTTTTTCTCTGCTGCGGCCTGTCGGGCTTACCGGCGGCCGATGCGGGGCGTTGCGTCCATAAAGCCGGTCTCCAGCTTGTCGTTCAGGCCGAGACTCATGGCCGTGCCCAGCGCCACGCAGTTCACGGGGTCGGGCGAAACCGTTACTTCCACCTTGAGCTCCTCGCTCAGATACTCGGTCAGGCCATGCAGCTGTGCACCGCCGCCGGTGAGCATGACACCGTTGCGGTAGATATCACCGGCCAGCTCCGGCGGGGTCTTTTCCAGCACCTGATGGGCTGCGGTGCCGATCTGCTCGCTGAGCATCATGACCGGATCGTAGAGATCATCGGTGGAAACATTCACGCGCACCGGCAGGCCGGTGAGCAGGCTGCGGCCCTTGATCTCCATGGTCTCGTGGAAATCGGTCTTCTGGGGGCAGCAGGCCACATTCTTTTTCAGTTCCTCAGCGGTACGCTGGCCGATGGCCACGCTGTACTTGTTGCGCACGAACTTGAGGATCTCTTCGTCGTAGTGGTTGCCGGCCACGCGCACACTGGTGGCCTTGACCTTACCGCCCAGACTCAGCACTGCAATATCGGTGGTGCCGCCGCCGATGTCGATGATCATGCGGCCTTCCGGCTGGGTGATGTCGATGCCGGAACCGAGAGCGGCGGCAATGGGCTCGTCGATCAGATACACCTGACGAGCACCGGCAGCCACCACAGCTTCCACCACAGCATCGCTTTCGATGCCGGTGATCGCAGCAGGCACGCAGACTGCCACCCGGGGCTTGACCATATGGGAGTTGTATACCTGCTTGACAAAGCGGCAGATCAGCTCACGGGTCATGGTGTGGTCGCTGATAACGCCGTCTTTCAGCGGAAAGATCGCGGAAATATAGTTCGGGGTGCGGCCCACCATGGCCAGAGCCTTATCGCCGACTTCCAGCACGGTGTTTTTACGTGTGTCCATTGCCACAACGCTGGGCTGGTTGAGTACAACGCCCTGCCCCGCCTGTGCGATGATGATGGTGGTGGTACCAAGGTCGATACCGATATCGTTCTGTGCCATAAATTCTCTGTTCCTTTCTGGTTCCTCTATCGAAACAACGGCCTGTTGATGCAGGCCGGAAATCATACCAGCTTACAGTATAGCATAGTTGCCGTAAAAAGTATACCGGTTTTGAACGGCTTCCCGGGCAGATTCCGCTCTGCAGGCATCGGTCATTCTTCTGTTTTTATCTGCTCCGGCGGCAGCTCTGCCTGCAGCAGATAGCACAGGCCGCTGTAGCGCAGATTCTGGCGGACGTTTCCCATCATGCGGTTCACAACGTCCCGCCGACCTGCCACGATGCACAGCTTGCGTGCGCGGGTGACACCGGTGTAGAACAGGTTGCGGTAGCACAGCCGCGGCGGCACCTGCGCCACCGGCAGGATCACCGCCGGGAACTCGCTGCCCTGACTCTTGTGCACCGTGATGGCGTAAGCGATCTCCAGCTCGCCCAGGTTCTCTACCGGATAGATCAGCCGCCGGTCATCCATGCGCACCACCATGGAGCGGTCACGGGGGTTGATGCTCTCCACGATGCCGATATCGCCATTGTAGGCACCCACTCCCTGTTCCCCGCCGATGCGGTTCCAGACGATCTCGTAATTGTTGCGCACCTGCATCACTTTATCGCCGACCCGGAACACCCGGGACGCGCTTTGCAGCTGAGGCTTGCCCTTCTGCTCCGGGTTGAGCAGATTCTGCAGTTCCACATTCAGCGCCTGCGTGCCGGTGGGCCCCAGCTTTGTGGGGCAGAGCACCTGAATATCCCGGATCGGGTCAAAGCCATAGCTGCGCGGCAGGCGGGTGGTAACAAGATCGCACACCAGCTTCCGGGCCGCGTCGCCGTCCGATTCCAGAAAGAAGAAGTCGTCGGTCCTGCCGCCCTTCTGCAGCGGCTCACTGCTGATGATGTGGTGGGCGTTTTCCACGATCAGGCTCCGCGCCGCCTGCCGGAAGATCTCGTTCAGGCAGACCGTGGGCACCAGCCCGGAGCGGATCACCTCGCCCAGAATGTTGCCCGGCCCCACACTGGGCAGCTGGTCGGCATCGCCCACCATGATGATGCGGCAGCTGTAGCGCAGCGCTGCAATAAGGGCCTGAAACAGCTTCACATCCACCATGCTCATTTCGTCCAGAATGACCACATCGCACTTGAGCAGGTTCTTATCGTTATGGATAAAGCTGACCACGCCGCCGGTGTAGTCCACCTCCAGCAGACGGTGGATGGTGCTGGCCTTGCGTCCGGTCAGTTCGCTCAGGCGCTTAGCTGCGCGGCCCGTGGGGGCGCACAGAGCCACCCTCTCTGCCTGATCTTCCAGCAATTGCAGGATGGCGTTGACCGTAGTGGTCTTGCCGGTGCCGGGACCGCCGGTGAGCACAAGGCAGTTCTCGGTCATGGCCTTGCGGATGGCTTCCTTCTGCAAAGGTGCATAGGCAAAGCCCTGCGTCAGTTCCAGGATCTGAATGTTTTTATCCAGCCCACGGGCGGTGTTTTTGCCCCGTTTTGTCAGCATGGCAAGCCGGGCAGCAATGTCCTCCTCGGCTTCCAGCAGGTCGGGCAGATAGATATAAGGTGTGCCATCGAACAGTTTCACCCGCAGCTCTTCGGTTCGGATGCATTCATCCAGTGCTGCGGCCAGCTTTTCCGGCGGCTGATGGATGAAGCCCGCCGCCGTTTCCAGCAGCTGGGTGCGCGGCAGGCAGGTATGGCCGTTGCCTGCGTTGTGGCGCAAGGTGCGCAGCAGGGCTGCTTCCAGCCGCTGGGCGCAATCGCCCTCCATATGGTAATACTGGGCAATGCTGTCCGCATGGCGGAAGTCCAGCTGCAGCGGTTCGCCGCAGAGCAGATAGGGATTTGCCGCAATGGCCTGCATGGCCCCGGGCCCAAAGGTGCGGAACACTTCCATTGCCCTGTGGGGACTGATCTCGAACTGAGCCAGATAGGCAATGAGCTCCCGCATCCCGAACATCCGCTTGAACTCCTGCTGGATACGATCGGCCTTGTCGGCAGAGATGCCGGGCACCTGCGTGAGCCGGGCCGGGTCGTTGGCGATCACCTCCAGTGCCTCAGCCCCGAACAGATCGATGATTTTATCCGCTGTTTTGGCTCCGATATACGGCAGCGACTTGCTGGCCAGAAAGGCGTAGACAGCTTCCAGATCCTTCGGCATGTCGGTCTCGCACTCCTGTGCGTGGAACTGGCGGCCATAGGTGGCGTGGTTCTCATACCGGCCGCGGCATACCACGCTTTCGCCTGCGTGCAGTTCCCCCACGATGCCGCACACCACCGTGACCACCCCGCCGCCGGATAGTTCAAACACGGTGTAACCATTATCCTCGTTTTCATAGATGATATCTTCCACGGTGCCTTCGATCTGTTCCAGCTCTGCCATGCGCTCACCTCCTGCCAGATACACAATCATATGTAGTATAACGCTTTTGGCGGGATTTGTAAATCAGAAGAGTCAACAGACAAAAACAAAACCGGAAGCACCTTGTATGATGCTTCCGATTTTGTTCGTTCAATCATTTATCACTCGGTCAACCGGCGGGATCGCGATCACCGCTTCATCCGCAGTGGGTTTCAGCTCAATGTTTTCCATGCCGACAATGGGTTCCACCAGAATAAAGCTCAGCTCGTTGCCATCGTAGCAGTAAGTATAGGTTGCATAAACGTTCTCCTGATGCACCTTGAGTGTTTCCGTGTCATACGTCTTATCATCTTTTTTGTATTTTCCTGCCGAAATGGAGCCAACGTTCTGATCGGTCGGCAGCGTAAAATAGCCGTAACATGCCCGGATGGAAGCAGCATAGCTATCTGCAGTCGGGCTGCCAGCCGGATACTTCCACCATTCTTTGTTGCCGCCTCTGGAACCTATCAGGTAAACATTGCCGTCAGCATCCACACGCAGCTTATGGTCGACCGCGGTCTCATATCCGGCACGCTTACCCTTCACGGCAAATTTCAGACCAGCCTTTTGTCCAGACATTGTAATATCTGCCGTCAGCGTAAACTCCTGTGGCGTGACTCCCTTTGCATCAAAATACTGCTTGGTGCGTGAATTTGCCCACTCCAGCTTTGTCGGTGCGGGACCGCTGCTGCCGCTGCAGGCTGTCAGCATCATCAAAGTCATAATTGCACACAGAAGGACTGCTGCAAAACGCTTTTGCAATTTCATTTTCTTTTCTCCTCACGGGTCGTATTATGCCGGTGATCCGGCATGGTTCCGCATTCATGATACCCCCCCCCCCGAGGATTTTTGTCAAGGACTTTTTGAAATTTCAGCACTTTTGCAGAAAGTCGTTTTCTTCCACACAAAAAAGCCAGCCAGACCCGAAGGCCCAGCTGGCTTGTGCTACTATAAATATTCGCGCTGCCGCGTCAGGCCTTTGCCGCCTGCGCGTCGTGCGCTTTCTCGATGTCCTTTTCCTTCTGCAGCTTTCTACGCACCACAAAGTAGGCCGGAATGAGGAAGAAGCAGGCAAAGAACCATGCCACCGGGTTTGCGATGCAGGCCGCAAAGTAGCCCCACAGCGGCACGAACCAGAAGCCCACCATGGCGCGGGCGATCATCTCGGCCACACCGGCAAACATGGCAAGGCCGGAGAATCCCAGTCCCTGAATGGTGTAACGGTAGATGATGAGCACCGCCAGCGGGATATAGAAAACACTGTTCCAGAAGATAAAGCTCTGGGCGTTGGCCATGATGGCAGTCTCGCTGGCATCCAAAAACAGGCCGATGAGCAGCTTATCCGTCACGCGCAGGATGAGGAAGGACACAATGCTGTACACACAGCCAATGCCCAAGGCGGTGTTCACGCCGCGATTCACACGGCCAAGGTCTTTGGCACCCATATTCTGGCTGGTGTAGGTGGTCATGGCGGTGCCGATGCTCTCCAGCGGCACGCTGAGGAACTGCGCCGCCTTGCCGCCTGCAGTCTGCGCAGCCACGATGTCGCTGCCGAGACCATTCACAGCGCCCTGCAGTACCACGCTGCCGATGGCCGTGATGCTGCATTGCAGGCCCATGGGGATGCCCATGTTGCACAGCTTTGCGCAGTGGGTCAGGCTGAAACGGCCCTCTTCCCTGCTCCAGCGCAGCTCCGGGTAGTGGCGCATGATGTACAGCAGACTGCCAAGGCCCGCCACCGCCTGACTGAACACGGTAGCAAAAGCCGCACCGAATGCGCCCATGTCGAATACGATGATGCATACAAGGTCAAGAGCGATGTTCAAAAAGCTTGCCACCAGCAGGAAGTACAGCGGACGCTTGCTGTCGCCCAAAGCGCGCATCAACGCACTGGTCACATTATAAAGCAGGGTGAACGGGATGCCCCAGAAAATGGTGCGGATGTAGATATCCGCAAGGTCGATGATGTTTTCCGGCGTATTCGTCCACACCAGCACCGAGCGGGTCAGTGCCACCGTAACGATGGTCAGCACCACCGCAAAAAAGATGGACAGCCACACTGTATTGGCGGTGTAACGGCGCATTTCCTTGTAATCCTTGGCACCGAAGGTCCAGGAGATCGGGATGGAAAAACCGCAGGCGATGCCGTTCACAAAGCCCAGCACCAGATAATTCAGGCCGCCCACACTGCCCACAGCCGCCAGCGCCTCCACACCCACAAAGCGGCCAACGATGATGGTATCGGCCAGATTATAGAACTGCTGGAACAGACTGCCCAGCATCAGCGGCACCGCAAACGCAAGGATCAGCTTCAGCGGACTGCCCTGAGTCATATCCTTTGTCATGGCAAAACCTCCTACCACTCAGGGGATATCTGAAAGCAAAGCAAAGAAACAAACCATGTTTTCCGCTTTTCAGATACGCCCCGGAAAAATCTGCTCAACGGCGTATTTTTGCCGTGAAAAACGCCCTGCCGGAAAGGGGCAGGACGTTGTGTGCATTCATGAATGGTATTATAGCGGAGTGACGCAGGATTTACAAGATTTGCATTGCATCAACATTTACGAATTTTTGCAGAAAGAATTGGTGATTTTGCTTATTCCGAGTAATGCGCAAGGAACTGCTTGGTGCGCTCCTCCTGCGGGTGCTCGATGAGCTGCCGGGCAGGGCCTTCCTCCACCACAACGCCGCCATCCATGAACATGATACGGTCGGCCACGTCACGGGCAAAATGCATTTCGTGGGTGACGATGATCATGGTGGTCTTGCGGTCAGCAAGGTCACGCAGAACTTTCAGCACCTCGCCGGTCAGTTCCGGGTCAAGGGCGCTGGTGGGCTCGTCGAAGCAGAGGATGTCCGGGTGCAGGGCCAGTGCGCGGGCAATGGCCACGCGCTGCTGCTGACCACCGGAGAGCTGGTGCGGATAGTGGCCTGCACGGGCAGACAGGCCCATCTGGGCCAGAAGCTCCTGCGCCTGCTGTTCCAGCTGGGCATGGATGGCTTTTTTGTTGGCCTTGTAATCCGGGCTCTCCTTTGCCAGCAGCTCACCGGCCAGCATCACGTTCTGCAAGGCGGTGTACTGCGGAAAGAGGTTGAAGTTCTGGAATACCAGACCAAAGTGCAGCCGCTTTTTGCGCACCTCGCTTTCCCGTTGGGTGGCGGGGTCGGCGGCGTCCCACATGGTCTCGCCGTTCACCTTGATGATGCCGGTATCCGGCCTCTCAAGGAAATTCAGGCAGCGCAGCAGGGTGGTCTTGCCGGAACCGGACGAGCCGATAATGGCCAGCGCCTCACCCTGCTCAAGGTTCAGCGAAATATCTTTGAGCACCTTGGTCTCGCCAAAGTTTTTGCCGATGCCGGAGGCTTCAAGCAGTGCCATGATTCAGTTTCCTTCCTTTCATCAGCGGAAATAATCCAGTTTCTTTTCAGCCCAGCCAAACAGCAAAGTCAGCGCGCCCACGAACACCAGGAAGAAGATGGCGGTGGAGAACAGCGGCCAGATCAGGCCCTTTGCGCTGTACTCCTTGGCCATCATGATGATCTCCTTGTTGGCGATGGTGTTGGCCAGCGAGGTATCCTTGACGAGGGTGATGACCTCGTTGCCCATGGGGGCCAGAATGCGCTTGACCACCTGCAGCAGCGTCACCTTGAAGAAGATCTGCGTTTTGGTCATGCCCAGCACCTGACCGGCCTCGGTCTGGCCCTTGGGGACAGCCTCGATGCCGCCGCGGTAGATCTCGGAGAAGTAGCAGGCATAGTTGATGGCAAAGGCTACCACCGCTGCCACCATGCGTCCGCCGGAGCCGGAGGGCCACGGATTATTCATGCCCAGCAGGCCGGGGCCAAGGTAGATCACGATGATCTGCAGCATCAGCGGCGTACCGCGGATGACCCACACGAAAGTTTTCACCGCGCCGGAAAGCGGCTTGCACCGGCTCATGGAGCCGAAAGCGACCACCAGACCCAGCGGCAGCGCAAACAGCAGGGTCAATGCAAACAGTTCACAGTTGAGCAGAAACGCGCCGGAAAGGCGCCCCAGAATCACAGACACAAGAACACACCCATCAATCCGTTTTTAACAAAGGGAACGCCCCGCTCAGGGGGCGCTCCGATCATTTTAAATGTAAATGCTTAATCGGCCAGAGCCAGATCGTACTTGTCGGCCAGAGCCTGCATGGTGCCGTCAGCCTTCAGCTCGTCAAAGACGGCATCCACAGCGGCGGCGGTATCGCTGCCCTTGCGGAAGGCCACGCCGTACTCCTCAGCGTTCAGCTCGTCCACGATCTTCAGGCTTGCATAGTCGGTACCCTCACCGATCATGGCGTTGGCCAGAGTCAGATCCAGAACAGCAGCATCTGCAGTGCCTGCGGCAACTTCCATCAGGCAGTCGGTCTGCACGCTCTTGGAAACGTAATCGGCCTGTGCCAGATTCTCGTCTCCTTCGATGGCAGCCTCACCGGCAGAGCCGGCTTCAGCCACTACGGTCTTGCCCACCAGATCTGCAGTGGAGCTGTAGTCGGTACCATCCTTCACGACCACGACCTGTGCGTTCTTGGCGTAGGCCTTGGTGGTGGCGGTGTTGGCCATGATATCATCGGTCAGGGTCATGCCGTTCCAGATGCAGTCGATGCTCTTGGCATCCAGCTCAACCACCTTGGTGTCCCAGTTGATCTCCACGAACTCCGGCTCGACCCCCAGCTTTTCGCACACAGCCGTTGCCAGCTCGGTGTCAAAGCCGGTGAAGTTGCCGTCTGCATCGGTGTAGTTCATGGGTTCGTAGACGGTGTAGCCAATGACCATCTTGCCCTTTTCCTTGATGTAATCCAGATCACTGGCAGCGGTTTCGGCAGCAGAAGCAGCTGCGCTGCCGGACGCGGCAGAAGATGCCACGGTGGAAGTGGATGCGGCACCGCCGCAGGCGGCAAGGCTCAGTGCCATGGCACCGGCCAGAAAAGCGGAGACTAAACGTTTCATAACAGGTTTCCTCCCTCGTTATTTCCCAAAAGATGTTCCCTCTCGGTTTAGCGTTTTATCATGCTAAAGTGTTAAACCGTGACTATAGAATAGCGCGTTTGAGGGCATTTGGCAAGAGGAAATATAAAAGTTAGTGCATATTGCCCTTTATTTTTTTCTTTTCGTTTCGTCTCTTGTTGAATTGCACAAGTAAAAGAGGAAAGACGCAGTGTCTTTCCCCTTTCCGATTGCTTATTCTTCTGCGAACGCTGCCAGTGCCGCCTTTTGCAGCTCAGTCACTGAAATAGTACATACCGCCGCAAGGTCGGCATCCGAGCCGTCATCCGGGATGGACGCCACCTCTGCGCGGGTCCGGCCCTTGAGGTAGTCGCACCAGCCCTCGCTGTGCTCATACCATTCTTTGTCCAGAGCGGATGCACTGCGCATCCCGTACTGATCACCCTGCTCCAGCTTGGTTTTCACCAGCTCCGGTGCCGATACGGTGCCGTCCGCGCTCACTGTCAGGGCAGGCTCCGTCACGTCAGCGATGGCACCAGTCACGCGGTCGTCGGCATCCAACGTCAGAGCTGTCACCGTAATATCCACCTGCGCAGTCACATCGTGGTCGTCGGCGGCGGTCAGATCTTTGGTATCATTGCGCACCGACACGCCCAGCACAGCACGGTCGCCGCGGGCCGAACCCACCGCCTTTGCGTTCTCACAGGCGCGCACCACTGCATCCCGATAGCCGTCCACTGCAATGGTACAGCCGGAAAGCAGGTCGGCATCCTTGGGCTTGCCGTCATCGTCGGTGGCAAGCTTTTTCACCTCGTCCGGCGTCTTACCTGTGAGAAAATCGCCAAAGGCATCTGCCTGTTCTGCCCAGCCTTTTTTCAGCGAGGACACCGCAGCCAGCGGGTAGTCCTCCCCTTTCTGGCGCTTGGTAAGAGTTTCGCCGGGCATCGTCACCTTGCCGGTGCCGTCCCCCGTTACAGAAAGTTCCACCTCATCCAGCATCACATCGGCCACTTTCCCCTCAGCATCCAGCAAAACGGCGGCAGCAATCGTGTTGATCTTCCCGGCACGCTCCTCTCCGTCCGCTTCCGTCAAGATGCCAAGGCCGGTGCGCCATGCGGCGTTCTGCGTGGTCTGGGACGAGCTGCCGCCCATGCCTGTGCTCATGCTTCCGGAAGAACCGGAGCCGCTCCCACCGCAGGCGGTGAGTGTCAGCGCCGCCGCCAGCGTGCAGCCCAAAACCGTGCAGGATATCTTTTTCGTTATCATCGAAACGCTCCCTTTCCTGCCCCATCGTAAAGGGGCTTTTGGGCTAGTTTGCCCGGAAAGCAGCGGTTTTATTTCGCGTCTACCGCGGTCTGTCGTTTCTTTTACATTAAAGGGCTCAGCAGCCGCAGCACGCTGTCCAGCACAGTGCCCAGCAGACCGGTATGGCAGTCCGATACCTGTACCTCCCGGCATTTGAGCAGTGTATCCCGCACGTCATCCCGCAGGACGGTCACCTGACTGTTGTTCTGCAGCAGCACGCCGCACTCGAAGTGCAGGAACAGGCTGCGGTAATCCATGTTGATGCTGCCCACCACAGCGGTGCTGTCGTCGCTCACCCAGCACTTGGCGTGCAGGAAGCCGGGGGTGAACTCGTAAATGCGTACACCCGCCCGCAAAAGCGGCAGATAGTACGACCGGCTCAACCGGAATACCAGCTTCTTGTCCGGGATGCCCGGCAGCACCAGACGGACATCCACCCCGCGCTTGGCGGCGTTTTTCAGCGCATCCAGCATTTCCTCGCCGATCGCAAGGTAGGGTGTATAGATGTAGACATACTGTTTTGCCTGCGCAAGGATATTCAGATAAACGGTTTCTGCCATGGGCTCCTCGTCCAGCGGACTGTCTGCATAGGGCTGCACCACGCCGTCCGGCACCAGCGGCACCCGCGGCATGGGGCGAAACGCATCATAATCCGTCTCGCTGGGGCGAAAAGCATTCCAGAAGTTGAGGAACATCACCGTAAAGTTCCACGCGGCGTCGCCTTCCACACGCAGGGCTGCATCCTTCCAGTAGCCGAAGCGCTGCTCGGCGTTGATATACTCATCTGCCAGATTCACGCCGCCGGTGTAGGCCACCGTACCGTCAATGACTACGATCTTGCGGTGGTCGCGGTGGTTCATCACCAGCGAGATCAGGGGCACCACCGGGTTGAACGGGATGCAGCGGATGTGCGCCCGCTCCATCCGCACGATAAAATCGGCAGGCAGGCCCAGCAGACTGCCAAAATCATCGTAGATCAGACGCACATCCACACCCTGTGCCGCCTTGCGGCGCAGGACCTTCTCGATGCCATTCCACATGCAGCCATGGCTCACGATGAAAAATTCCAGAAAGATGCTCTTTTGGGCCTTTTCCAGATCGGCCAGCAGCTGCGGATACATCGCTTCGCCGCTGGCAAAATACTGCGCACGGGTGTTCTGCCATGCCGGATAGGGGCCATACTTTGCCACATAACGGCTCTGGCCCTGCCCGCCGGCATCCAGACTGTCCAGTACGCCCGGCTGCTGCTGCAGGTCTTTTTTATGTGCGCTGTCCACAGCATGCATTTTCAGGCTCAGGCGCTTGCTCGGGCGTTTGTTGCCAAAGGCCAGATACAGTGCACCGCCCAGCAGCGGCAGGATGCCGATCAGTGCGATCCAGCCCACCTTATAGGCGCTGTTCTCATCCTTGCGCACAAGGTACAGGATAATGAGCAGGCTCAGGGCGTTGAGCAGACCGTTCACCCATACACGGCCTGTACCGGTGGTAATGGAATAGAACACCCAGCACAGCCACAGCAGCTGCAGCGCTACCAGCACCACCGTGATGGTGACGCGGTTCAGGATGCGGTTGAAAAAGCGCACGATCGGCGAACGAAAAAACATCGGCCTGCCCTCCTCCTTTATTATAATATGTGTAAGTATAGCGCGGTTTTGCAGCTTTTTCAAGATTTGCGTTGTTTCCTGATGCGCCCCGCAAAAAGCCGACCGGAAAAATCCGCAGATTTTTCCGGTCGGCAAACAAAGAAATGATTTTTTCGTCAAAGAGACAGCTATTGCAGTTCCCGCGCAAATGCGGAGCCATTGAAAGCCGCTTTATGCTTCGGCTTCGCCGTCCTCAAAGCCCACCATCAGGCCGCCCTGCTCAGCGTAGTAGCTGCACAGGCCGCCGCACTCGGTGACATCCACCTGTGCGCCTGCAAACACCGCATGGATCATCAGCTTCAGGCGCTTGGCAGCTTCCGGGTTATCACAGTGGGCAATGTGCACTTTGCCATCGGTAAAGCCGTGATCCTTCAATTCCAGCACGATGCGCTCCAGTGCGCCGTGCTCGCCACGGGTCTTGCACAGCACCTCCAGCTCGCCGCTCTCACTGGCCTGACCAATGACCCGGATGCCCAGCATCCGTGCCACAGCGGCAACGGCGGGCTTCACACGGCCGTTGCGGGCCAGATTTGCCAGCGATTCCAGCGAAAACACCAGATGCGTGTGCTTGTGGTAAGCCAGGATCGCCTCACAGATCTCGTCAAACTCCATCCCGATCCGGACGAGGTCCCGCAGACGCTCCGCCAGTAGACGCAGCTCCGGCCCGGCAGACAGGCTGTCCAGCACAAAAATACGGGCCTCCGGATGTGTTTCCTTGTATTCTTCCGCTGCCAGCAGTGCAGCATTGTAGCTGCCGGACAGTGTGCCCGTGATGGTGGCAACAAAGATCTGCTCTGCGCCCTCATAAGCAGCCAGCCAATCTGCCACATTGGGGCAGGAGGTGCTGGTCTTGCCCTTGTAAGTACGCAGAGACCGGGCCATGCCCACAGCATCCAGAGTGCCGTCATCCAGATATTCCTGTTCATCCGTGACGATCTTCAACGGCACACAGGCAAAATCCACGCCCGGCAGGGCATACAGGCTGGACGAAGAATCCACAACGATCTTGGTTTTCATAAAATGCACGCTCCAAATCTATTTTGTGATAGCAGGTCATTTTTGTATTTTCCGTGCCTTACACGCACTTCTGCCTGCATGGTTTTTTCGGTTCACTGCAGACATCATAGCAGTTTTTCAAAAACCTGTCAAGGGATTTTATGCATTCTTTCAAAAGTTTTAAAAATCCGTTGACCAAAGTACAGATTTGCGCTATAATACCGCCATAAAACCATTTTCTGTATCCCGCGCAGCCCAGCTGCGCCAACCTTAGAGAACTGCTTACGATATGAAAACTGAAACCAAATGCCGCGTTGCGGCCTGCGCCGCCGGGTTTGCCCTGCCCCGGTACGCCGATCTCCCGCAGATGGGGCTTTACCTTGACCAGACCGTGCAGTACGTCAACAGCTATTTCCGCACCTTCTGCGGCATGGAGCTCACCTCTTCCATGGTCAGCAACTACGTCAAAAAGGGCATTTTGTCCCACCCGGTGCGCAAGAAGTATGCCCGCGATCAGATCGCATCCCTGATGTACATTGCAGTCTCCAAGACCGTTCTTTCGATGGAAAACATCGATGCCCTGTTTAAAATGCAGCGGGCGCACTGTTCCGCCGGGGCAGCTTACGACTACTTCTGCGACGAGATGGAGAACTGCCTGCCGTTCGTATTCGGCTGCACCAAGGAGATCCGTGACCTTGCCGTGGATGCCGCAGATGAAAAGCTGCTTCTGCGCAGCACGATCCTTGCAGCGGCAAACAAAATGTATCTGGACTGCTGCTTCAACGCCCTGCGGCAGGAGGAAAACCTCTGGGACACCATTCTGCCCGATCTGGCATAAGAACACAAAAAAAGCCGTGCCTCCACAAAAGGAAGCACGGCTTTTGCATTTTATACGTTCAAGATCAGGTATCCTGCAGTTCCCCGCGGCTTGCAGCCTTGAGGTATGCGAAGATGAAACCGTCCAGATCACCGTCCATCACGGCGTCCACATTGCCGGTCTCGTAGTTGGTGCGGTGATCCTTGACCATGGTGTAGGGCATGAACACATAGCTGCGGATCTGGTGACCCCATGCGATCTCGTTCTGCACGCCCTTGATGTCGTCGATCTTATCCATATGCTGCTGCTTTGCGATCTGATACAGCTTTGCCTTCAGCATTTCCATTGCGTAGTCACGGTTCTGGAACTGGCTGCGCTGGGTCTGGCAGC
Source organism: Faecalibacterium sp. 9 (assembly GCF_048320955.1). NCBI lineage: Bacteria > Bacillati > Bacillota > Clostridia > Eubacteriales > Oscillospiraceae > Faecalibacterium > Faecalibacterium sp. 9. Next base: position 116,156 of record NZ_JBLWGB010000002.1, on the reverse strand, counting down.
TGACCACGACGCCGGTGGGCTTGTGGATCAGACGGACAGCGGAAGAAGTCTTGTTGATGTGCTGGCCGCCGGCACCGGAGGAACGGTACACCTGCATCTCAATATCCTCGGGGCGGATATCCACCTGAATGGTGTTGTCCAGCTCGGGCATCACTTCCAGCGAAGCAAAGCTGGTCTGACGGCGGGCGTTAGCGTCAAAGGGCGACACACGCACCAGACGATGCACGCCGTTCTCACTCTTGAGCAGACCGTAGGCGTTGGCACCCTTCACCATCATGGAGGCGCTCTTCATGCCGGCTTCATCACCGTCCTGATAATCCAGAACCTCCACGGTCATGCCGTGGTTGGAAGCCCACTTATTGTACATGCGGTACAGCATTTCGGCCCAGTCCTGTGCCTCGGTGCCGCCGGTACCGGCGTGGAAGGTGAGGATGGCGTTGCTGTGGTCGTACTCACCGTTCAGCATCGTCATGAGCTGCAGCTCGTCCACCGCCTTGCCCACAGCGTTCACAGACTCCTCTGCTTCGGGGATCATGGCAGGGTCATATTCTTCATCCAGCATTTCCAGCATGGTCTCGGCGTCATCGTACAGGCCCTGCAGCTTTTCAAAACGGCTCAGCTTGCCCTTCAGGTCGCCCACCTCGTCAAACACCTTTTTGCTCAGGTCTGCATCATCGTAAAAGCCGGGGCGGGACATGGTGTGCTCCAGCTCCTGCACGCGCTTGCGGGAGGCATCGATGGCCAGAGCCTCTTCCAGGTCCTTGACCGCCTTGCCATAATCGGCAAGCTGCACCTTCAGTTCGTCAATCGTGATCATTCTTTCAGTTCCTCTCGAAATGATAATAAGGTAAAGTCTTTTATTCTCAAAAGACACAGTTTATACACAGATACTTCACTAGTATACCGAGAATCTGTGTTAAAGTAAAGAGGTAAATGGATTATCCTGCTGGAATTTTGAAGATTTTTGCCTTTTCTTTTCGTTCTCAGGGGAGTATAATACCAGTATGAATCATATAACAGGAGGAAATCATGCCAAAATATTATGGCTGTCCCTGCGAAGGCTGCGGCAGACCGCTGGCGCTGACCGATGATATCGTGGTCTGCCCGGACTGCGGCGCACCCTATCACCGCGAGTGCTACGAAAAGCTTGGCCGCTGCATCCACACCCCCGCCCATGGCGCGGGCTATGAATGGACGTTCCCGTACAAAGACGATGCTCTGCGCACCTGCCCCAGCTGCGGTGAGCGCACCCTGCGCACCGAAGAGCGCTGCCGCTGCTGCGGTGCCGTTCTTCCGCCGGAGAGCCAGTGCCCGGAGCCGCCCACCCAGAGCCAGCCCGGCACCGACACAGACGGACGCTTTGATTACAACGACCTTTACCGCCAGTATCAGCAGACGGTGGAGGAGCCCACCCGCCGCAACGTGCAGGCGGCCTTTGGCAAAGAAGAGCTGATCGACGGCATCCCCTACAGCGACTGGAACGATTATATTGGCAAGGCCGCGCCCGTCTACCTGAACGATTACAGCCGGATGCAGCTGCAGCACACCAAAATTTCCATGTGCTTCTCGGCGCTGGTGTTCGGCCCGTTCTATTTCTTCTACCGCAAGGCGTGGAAGCCGGCCTTTGGTTTTCTGGCCGCAGAGCTGGTGGTTGCCCTGCCCACCCTGCTGAGCATGATGCAGGCCACCGGCAGTCCGCTCACTGCGGGCATCAGCAGCACTGCCATCGTCGTGCTTTCCCGCATTATGACAGTGTTCAGCTTTGCGCTGGTGATGCTGCGCACCCTGTACGCCAAGTGGCTGTACCGCAAAAGCGCAGCCGAGCGCATCCGCCGCATCCGTGCCGAGTTCCCGGACGCTGCTCAGCGCCGTGCGGTCCTGTCTGCACAGGGCGGCGTGAGCATCGCCGGTGTGATCGGTGCCTTTGTGCTGCTGATGGTTCTGGGTGCCTGTGCCACCATGCTCATGGGCCCGAATCTGGACGCTTTGGTCGGGATGCTCTGATCTGCAATGCCGCCTGCAAAGGCTGGCATTGCGGATTTCAAAATCGTAAGGAGAATATGGATCATGATGAAGAAAGTCACAAAAGCTGTCATTCCTGCCGCCGGTCTTGGCACCCGCGTGCTGCCCGCTACCAAGGCCATGCCCAAGGGTATGCTGCCCATTGTGGACAAGCCTGCCATCCAGTATCTGGTGGAAGAGGCGGTGCGTTCCGGTATCACCGATATCCTCATCATTCTGGGCCGCAACCAGAGCATCATTGAGGATCACTTTGACCGCAGCCCTGAGCTGGAAGAAAAGCTGGCAAAGCCCGGCAAGGAAAAGGCTCTGGAAGAGTGCCTTGGCATCGCCAACATGGCAAACATCTTCTTTGTGCGTCAGAAGCAGACGCTGGGTCTGGGCCATGCCGTGAACACCGCCAAGGCCTTCACCGGTGACGATCCCTTCGTTGTCATCTACGGCGATGATGTGATCTGGGGCGAGGACCCGGTCTGCGCTCAGCTGATCCGCGCCTACGAGGAGTTCGGTCGCCCGGTCGCGGGTGTTTCCGCTGTGCCCTGGGAGGATGTGAGCCGGTACTGCAGCCTGAAGACCACCCCCATCCACGACAACTACTTCTTTGTGGATGACATGATTGAGAAGCCCAAGAAAGGGCAGGAGTTCAGCAACTACTCCATTCTGGGCCGTGTGCTGCTGACTCCGCAGATCTACGAGATCCTCGCCCACACCAAGCCCGGTGCCGGCGGTGAGATCCAGCTGACCGATGCCATGGCCGAGTATGCCCGCACCTGCGGCGGAATGACGGCCGTAGAGTTCACCGGAAAGCACTACGACATGGGCAACAAGCTCAAGGTGGTAGAGGCTCAGGTGGAGCTGGCCCTGCAGCATCCGGAGATCGGCGAAGCCTTCCGCGAGTACCTGAAGGAGTTCTGCAAGACACTGTAAATAAATGAGGTTGCTGCGCAAATGATGTTCTTCAAATGATATTTTGCTTCGCAAAAATGATGCGCGCTGCGGCGCATGAAGGACGATACGACAGCAAAAAAACACCCCGGAATGCGAAAGCTTCCGGGGTGTTTTCATTGCACCGCTGTGCGGTGCACATCATCTGCACAGCAGACATCATGGCGTAAGCCACATCATTTGCGTAGCAGCCTCATTCTTTATTCCGCCTGACTGGGGTGCAGCTGCGGCGGCATTTTGGTAAAGAGTGCCTTGAGCACCAGCGGCGTTGCCACACTGGACACCACGATCAGCAGGATCACAGCGGTAAAGTAGACCGAGTCCACCACGCCGACATCCAGGCCCTTCTGGGCCACGATCAGTGCCACCTCGCCGCGGGTCATCATGCCAACGCCGATCTTGAGGGAGTCGCCCCAGTTAAAGCGGCAGAGCTTTGCGGCCAAACCGCAGCCGATGATCTTGGTGATAAGTGCCACAATGACGAAGCAGACACAGAACAGGAAGATTTCCGGCGTCAGGCCGCTGATGTCGGTCTTCAAGCCGATGGATGCAAAGAAGATGGGTGCAAAAATGATATAATTGCTGATGTCCACGCGGCGCTCCACGTAGGGGGCATCGTCCATGGTGCACAGAACGATACCGGCGATATAGGCACCGGTGATATCTGCAATGCCGAAGTATTCCTCGGCAATGTAGGCCATGGCAAAGCAGAACGCCATGCTCACGATGGTGATGCGCTGGGTGTGGGGATTGCGCTTGTCCAGCCATGTCATAGCAAAGTGAGCCACAACGCCCACGCCCACGGCAGTGGCAAAGAACAGCACCGTATTGATGAGCACCTTGCCCAGACCTGTGCCGGTGCCGGAGCTTGCGCCCAGTACGCAGGTGAGGACTACGATGCCGATGACATCATCAATGACGGCGGCACTGACGATGGTAGTGCCGAGAAAGCTCTTCAGGTGGCCCAGCTCCTGCAGGGTCGCCACCGTAATGGACACGCTGGTGGCGGTCATGATGGTGCCGATGAACAGGGCACGGTAGAACTCAGGGCTGCCCACGGCAGAGAAGCCGTAGAACGCACTGTACAGCAGGGTGCCGCCCACCAGCGGAACGGCAACGCCCACGCAGGCGACCAAGGTGGCGATGGGGCCAGCCTTGATAAGTTCCTTCAGATTGGTGCCAAGGCCCGTGGTGAACATCAGCATGACCACGCCGATCTCCGCAAAGGTGGAGATGGCATCACTGGTCTGCACGAGGTTCAGGATGCACGGACCGATGAGCAGGCCGGCAATGATCTCGCCCACCACCTGCGGTGCCTTGCACTTGCGGGCCACAAGGCCAAAGAACTTTGCGCTGAGGATGATAATTGCCAGATCACGGAAAACCAAATACACAAAGAATCCTTCCTTTACTATAAAATTCCCAAAACCATATATACATTTCTTTCGAAGACGGATAACAGAGAGCAGAGAGACGGCCGATCCCCGGCTGCCCTTCTGTTCATCCTCTGAAAGCGACTATATTATAGTCCTCTTTCAACAAAAAATCAAAACATTTTTTGTTGTATCTTTTTTCAGAAAACACTTGACAGATCCTTTACAGCTTGCTATAATGAATTGCTGTCTGAACAGACACGCCGCACACAAGGCGCGACGCCGCGTTTTGTGTGTACCCTTGGTCCTGTGATTGCAGGACCCTTAAGTCCAAAAGGAGGTGCTACAAAATGGCAAAGTACGAAACCATGCTGATTACCAGCGCCGCTCTCGACGAGGAGGCTACCGCCGCTCTGGTTGGTAAGTTCAAGTCCCTGATCGAGGCTAACGGTACGATCGATTCCATCGACGAGTGGGGTAAGCGCCGTCTGGCCTATCCCATCAACGACGAGGAGGAAGGCGTCTACACCGTGATCGACTTCACCAGCGAGCCCAGCTTCCCCGCTGAGCTGGACCGTGTGTACAAGATCACTGAAGGCGTTATGCGCAGCCTGATCATTGCTCACGAGGAGTAATCCTTCCGTGGCAGAAAGGGAGACCGTAGTATGTTGAATGTTGTTGCCATCATGGGCCGTCTTGTGGCGGATCCTGAACTGCGCACCACCCAGCAGGGTACCAATGTGTGCAGTTTCCGCATTGCCTGTGACCGCAATTTTGCGCGTCAGGGCGAGCAGCGTCAGGCCGATTTCATTGATATCGTTGCATGGCGCCAGCAGGCCGATTTTGTTTGCAAGTATTTCCAGAAAGGCAGTCTGATTGCCATTGAAGGCAGTCTTCAGACCCGCCAGTATCAGGATAAGAATGGCAACAACCGCACCGCTGTGGAAGTGGTAGCCAACAACATCAACTTCGCAGGCCCCAAGAGCAGCAATGCAGGCGGCGGAGCAAATTATCAGAATAATTCTGCTCCCGCCTACCAGAACGCAGCGCCTGCCCGTCCGGCCGCTGTGGAGGCAGCTCCCAGCTACTCTGCCGGCAATGCAGACGATTTCGCTGTGATTGATGACAGCGACGACCTGCCGTTCTGACACGAAACGGTCAATCCGTTAAAAATCCAATAGGAGGTAATAAGCAATGGCTTTTGAAAGAACCGAAGGCTCTCGCCCCGCACGCCCCATGCGTCGCGGCCGCAAGAAGGTTTGCAGCTTCTGTGTCGATCGCATCGACACCATCGATTACAAGGACGTGCCCCGTCTGCGTAAGTACGTCTCTGAGCGTGCAAAGATCATTCCCCGCCGTGTGACCGGCACCTGCGCTTATCATCAGCGCGCACTGACCATCGCCATCAAGCGTGCTCGTCACGTTGCTCTGATGCCCTACGTCAGCGACTAATCTTTAAAGAATCAACCCAATCAAAATAATCAGCAATCAGCAAAGCGCTCTCACCGATGACAAGGTGGGAGCGCTTTTTTCTCTTTTCCTTCCGGCCCGGATGTGCTATACTGAGTTCAGGGGTTGTTTTATTATTTTTTGAGGAGGTTTTCTGTCGTGAAAAAACGGTATCTTAGACTTGCGGCGCTGACGGCCGGTGTGCTGCTGACCGCACAGACCGGTCTTTCCGCTGCTGCGCTTTCTACCTTTGATGCAGCATACTACGCTGCACAATATCCGGATGTTGCGGCCGTATGCGGCAATGACGAAGGCGCGCTGCTGCGTCATTATCTGGATCACGGCATTGATGAAGGCCGCAAGCCTTCTGCGGACGGCATTGCCGGTGATGACGAGCTGTCTTTGACCGAAGCGCAGTTTTCTTCCGTCTGGTCGCCGGTGGCCATCAACAAGCTGACCCACTACAAGTCCCTCAAGCGCAAATGCACCGATGAGGAGTTTGCGCAGGCATATCAGGAAGCGCTGAAGGTGGTCACACCGCTGGCGCTCATGAGCCGGGAAGACCAGCTTTACGGCATCGCCTCTGCCCTGCGTGCGGTGGTGGATGATGGTTCCATGGCTTACTCCATGGAAGCCAACCACTACAACGACCCCTACGGTTATTTTGTACTGCGCACAGCATCCTGTGCCGGGTGTGCCCGGGCCACCGCTCTGTGTCTGGACATTCTGGGCATCCCCTATGAGCATGTGAACGAGAACCAGTACACTCACCAGTGGTGCCGCGTGCCCATGGAGGACGGCAACTACTGGATCTGCGACGCGTTCGGCCTGTACTGCGGCCCGGAACCCGAACCCTATCAGCACCCGTATTTTTGAAAAAGCGGATAAACCATTTCAAAACCATGCAATGCCCGGCAGGCTGTGTTATCCTGCCGGGCATTGTTTTTTTATTTCCTTTCCCCTTTTATAAAACCACTGCTCTATGTCGAAAAGTTACAAATCGGTACGGTTTTACCGGTTGTTTCTGATTTGTACCGGGAATTTGCGGAACTATTGGCATGTTTCGATTTACACGCAATCCAATCTGCACAAAAGCAGCTCCATATGTTATGCAATTTTCACGAAAACACTTTTGGGTTATTGATTTTTTATACAAATTATGCCATAATATAGTCACTGAAAACGTTCCCGACAACGTTCCCGAATATATTACCGAAAGTGAGGTACTCCGACAAAATGCCGAATCTGACCATCAAGGACATTGCCCGGATCAGCGGCTGCTCGGTGAGCACCATTTCTCGTGTCATCAACGACCGGCCCGACGTCCGGCCCGAGACCAAGGAACATGTACTTACGGTAATGCGGGAAGCCGGGTTCGTGCCCAACACCAATGCACGACAGCTGAAGATCCAGCAGTCCCGCAGTCTGGTGTTCGTGGTCAAGGGTACCCGCAATCTCTTCTTCTCCGACTTCTTAGTCCAGCTGCAGCGGGCCGCTACCCTGTACGGCTACAATGGCATCGTTTCCTATCTGGATGAAAACGCCAACGAGATCGATGCCGCCGAAAAGATCCTGCGGGAGATCAAGCCCAAAGGCATGATCTTTCTGGGCGGCAGCGTAGCCAACTTCAAAAAAGGCTTTGCCAACATCACAGTCCCCTCGGTGCTGACCACACTGGTCTCCGACGAGCTGGACTTTCCCAATCTTTCCATGGTGGGCGTGGATGACCGCGCCGCAGCCTACGCTGCTGTGGACTACCTCATCCAGCAGGGACACCGCAAGATCGCAGTGCTGGGCGGTCCGGTCACCAGCTATCCCAGCGTGATGCGCCGCGAAGGTGCACAGCAGGCGATGCGGGACGCAGGCATCCTGTTCAGCGACAAGCTGTACGGCCTGTCCAACTACGATTTTGAGTCTGCCTATCACGCTGTGAACAGCCTGCTGGCCCACCGGGCCGACTTTACCGCCCTGTTCGCCATGAGCGATGTGATCGCTTTAGGTGCCATCCGTGCGCTGGTAAGCGCCGGGCTGCGGGTGCCGGAGGATGTCTCGGTGATCGGCTTTGACGGCATCACGATGTCCCGTTACTGCGTGCCCGTGCTGACCACCATCGTGCAGCCCAGCGAACAGATCTCGCTGCAGAGCATTGAGCTGCTGGTGCGGCAGATCGAGCACGGTGCACCGGCCCAGACCATCACCTTGCAGCCGGAGCTGCAGCAGGGTGAGAGCGTGAGGGCCATCTAAACCTTGTACTCCCTCCGTCAGGGGACGGAGATTTTAAAATAGTTTATTTTTAATAAGAAGGAGAACTTATTATGAAGAAAATGATCACTCGTCGTAACTTCCTGAAGGCCGCTGGCGTTTCCGCCGCTGCTTTGGGTCTGGCTGCCTGCGGCGGCTCTTCCAACAGCACTGCTTCCTCTGCTGCCGGTTCTGCCGCTGCTTCCAGCACCGCTGCAAAGGCTGACGGCAAGGTCTACTACCTGAACTTCAAGCCCGAGCAGGATCAGGATTGGCAGGATCTGGCCGCTGAGTACACCAAGGAGACCGGCGTGCCTGTGACCGTTGTCACCGCCGCTTCCGGCCAGTACGAGACCACCCTGATGAGCGAGATGGAGAAGAGCGAGGCTCCCACCCTGTTCCAGGTGAACGGCCCTGTTGGTCTGGCAAACTGGAAGGATTACTGCTATGATCTGTCCGGCAGCCAGCTGTACGGCGAGCTGACCAGCGACTCTTTCGCACTGAAGGATGGCGACGCTGTTACCAGCATCGCATATGTCATCGAGACCTATGGCATCATTTACAACAAGGAACTGCTGAGCGCCGCCGGCTACACGCAGGACGATATCAAGGGCTTTGCTGATCTGAAGAAGGTCGCTGACGATATTCAGGCACGCAAGGCTGAGCTGGGCGTGGACGGTGCTTTCACCTCCGCTGGCATGGACGGTTCTTCTGACTGGCGCTTCAAGACCCATCTGGCAAACCTGCCCATCTATTACGAGTACAAGGCAGACGGCATCGGCTCCACCGACGCCATCAAGGGCACTTATCTGGACAACTACAAGCAGATCTGGGATCTGTACATCACCGATTCCACCTGTGATCCCACCCTGCTGGCTTCCAAGACCGGCGATGACGCTGTGGCTGAGTTTGTGGGCAAGAAGGCTGTGTTCTACCAGAACGGCACTTGGGCTTACAATGACGTGAAGGATCTGGGCGACGACAACCTGGGTATGCTGCCCATCTACATCGGCGTGGATGGCGAGGAGAATCAGGGCCTGTGCACCGGTTCCGAGAACTTCTGGTGCGTGAACAACAACTCTTCTGATGCCGACATTCAGGCTACTCTGGACTTCCTGTACTGGTGTGTCACCTCTGAGGCTGGCACCAGCGCGATGGCTGACAAGATGGGCTTCGTGATCCCCTTCAAGGCTGCCAAGGACTCCACCAATCCTCTGATCGCCATTGCAAACGATTACGTTGCCGAGGGCAAGACCAGTGTGGACTGGTGCTTCTCCACCATGCCTTCCGAGGAGTGGAAGAACGGCGTGGGCAGCGCTCTGACCGCTTACGCAGCAGGCACCGGCGACTGGGACGGCGTTGTGACCGCCTTCGTCGATGGCTGGGCTAAGGAATACAAGCTGGCAAACGGCTAAGCTCCTGATCGGTCTATAAAAAAGAACTGAACAGGGAGGCGGGCGAAGAAGTTCGCCCCGCCTCCCCTTTTTTGTTAACCACTCCGCATATAGGAGGTACATCATGCAAAAAGCCATCAGCAAATACTGGCCGGTGTTCGTGCTGCCTACCCTCATCGCATTCATCATCGGCTTTATCTGGCCCTTTATCTGGGGTATTTACCTTTCGTTCCAGCGGTTCACCACTGTGAGCAAGACCACCTTTGTGGGCATTCAGAACTATCTCAGCGTATTTCAGGATGCCACCTTTCTGCACGCGTTCGGCTTTACCGCAGCGTTCACTGTGGTTTCCACCGTGCTCATCAACGTCTGCGCCTTTGCCATTGCGCTGGCGCTCACCCGCGGCATCCGCGGCACCAACATCTTCCGTACTGTCTACTTCATGCCCAACCTGATCGGCGGTATCCTGCTGGGCTACATCTGGCAGATCCTGCTCAACGGTGTGCTGGCAAACCTGCAGAAGCCCCTGCTGGCGCTGGATGCCAAGGCCGGTTTCGTCGGTCTGGTCATTCTGATGTGCTGGCAGCAGATCGGCTACATGATGATCATTTACGTTGCCGGCCTGCAGAGCGTGCCCGGTGACCTGATCGAGGCCGCTAAGATCGACGGTGCCAACGACCGCGAGATCCTGTTCAAGATCAAGATTCCCATGGTCATGCCCAGCGTGACCATCTGCACCTTCCTGACCCTGACCAACAGCTTCAAGCTGTTCGACCAGAACGTTGCCCTGACCGCAGGCGAACCCGCCAACGCCAGTGAAATGCTGGCCCTGAACATCTACAACACCTTCTATGGCCGTTCCGGTGCCCAGTGGAAGGGCATCGGTCAGGCAAAGGCTGTGGTGTTCTTCCTGATCGTTGTGGTCATTTCTCTGATCCAGCTCCACTTTACCCGTTCCAAGGAGGTGCAGCAGTAATGCCTAAACAGAAAAAAATGTGGGATAACGTCCTCACCGTCATCATGTCTCTGCTGAGTCTGCTGTGGATCTACCCCATCGTGCTGATCTTGCTGAACAGCTTGAAGGTCGAGGGTACCTTTACCACCTCCACCGTGTTCAAGCTGCCTACCGCAGAGACCTTTGCGGGCCTGAGCAACTATGTTTACGGCGTCACCAAAATGGGTTTCCTTTCCAGCCTTGGCTACAGCCTTGTCATCACCGTTACCAGTGTGGCGCTGATCCTGCTGTGTTGCTCCATGACCGGTTGGTACCTCACCCGCGTGAACAACAAGCTGAGCAAGTTCATGAACCTGCTGATCGTGTTCTCCATGGTCGTTCCCTTCCAGATGGTCATGTTCACCCTGTCCAAGACTGCTGACCAGCTCAATCTGAACACCCCCTGGAACATCTGCATCATCTATCTGGGCTTCGGCGCAGGTCTGGCCGTGTTCATGTTTACCGGCTTCATGAAGAGCGTGCCCATGGAGATTGAAGAAGCTGCCATGATCGATGGCTGCAACCCCATCCAGATCTTCTTTAAGGTCGTGTTCCCCATCCTCAAGCCCACCATGATCTCCACTGCCATCCTCGAGACCATGTGGGTGTGGAACGACTACCTGCTGCCCACGCTGGTGCTGGACATCAAGAAGTATCGTACCATCCCCATGGCCATCCAGTATTTCCGCGGCGGTTACGGCCGTGTGGAGCTGGCTCCCATGATGGCCTGCATCATCATTGCCATCATCCCCATCATCATCCTGTACATGACCTGCCAGAAATACATCATCGAAGGCGTTGTGGCAGGTGCCGTGAAGGGCTAAGGAGGTGCGCACAATGCGTGCAAGCGGCATTTTGATGCCTGTTTTCAGCCTGCCGGGCCCCTTTGGCATCGGTACGCTGGGAAAAGAGGCCTTTGCATTCGTGGATTTTCTGGCCGAGGCGAAGCAGGCCTTCTGGCAGATCCTGCCCATCGGCCCCACCGGCTACGGCGACAGCCCCTACCAGAGCTTTTCTGCCTTTGCCGGCAACCCTTATTTCATTGATTACCGCCTGCTGGCTTCTGACGGCTGGCTGACCGCTGACGAGATTCCTGCGGAAAGGCCCGTCGGACCCATCGATTACGGTGCGCTCTACAACGAACGGCCCGTTGTCCTGAAAAAAGCAGCGGATCGTCTGCTGGCCTCCCCTACCCCCGCTTATGAAGCCTTCTGCCGCGAACACAGCTTCTGGCTGGAGGATTATGCCCTGTTCATGGCAGTGAAGGCCGCGCAGGGGCAGGCGGGCCTTGCCGACTGGCCGAACGCGCTGCGCTGCCGCGAGCCGGAAGCCATTGCCGCAGCCAAGGCAGAGCTTGCCGGGAGTATCGACTACTACAAGGCTGTGCAGTTCTTCTTCTACACCCAGTGGAGCGCCCTCAAGGCCTACGCAAACGCGAAGGGCATCCGGCTGGTGGGCGATATCCCCATCTATGTCAGCCCGGATTCCAGCGACCTGTGGACCCACCCGGAGCTGTTCCAGACCGACGGCACCATGCACCTGACGCAGGTGGCCGGATGCCCTCCGGACGCCTTTGCGGCAGACGGACAGCTGTGGGGCAACCCGCTGTATGATTGGCCCGTTCACAAGGCCACCGGCTTTGCATGGTGGAAGCAGCGCATGAAGTACGCCACCTCCATTTATGATGTGGTGCGCATCGACCATTTCCGGGGCTTTGAGAGCTACTACTGCATCCCCGCCGGGGACAAAACGGCGGCGAACGGCCATTGGGAAAAGGGCCCCGACCGGGACTTCATCCATGCCATGCACGAAGCGCTGGGCGAGGGCAGCATCATTGCCGAGGATCTTGGCTACCTGACCCCGGAGGTCAAGACCATGCTTTCTGCCAGTGGCTACCCGGGCATGAAGATCATGCAGTTTGCCTTCGACAGCCGCGAGTCCGGCAACTATCTGCCCCACACCTACCACCGCAACAGCGTGGTGTACACCGGCACGCACGATAATGTGACGACAGAAGGCTGGCGCATCAACGCCAGTGCAGAGGACGTTGCCTATGCCTGCCGCTATCTGCGCTGCAAGCCCGAGGAACTGACCGAAGCCATGATCTGCGCCTGCCTTGCCAGTGTTTCGGACATGGCCATCATCCCGCTGGCAGACTGGCTGCATCTGGGCAGCGAGGCCCGCATCAACACCCCCAGCACGCAGGGTACCAACTGGCAGTGGCGGCTCTCCACTCCCCTGCCGGAAGGTCTTTCTGCTCACATTGCCGGTCTGACCGTGCTGTATGAGCGGGTTGCGTAAAATTTTGCATTCTCTTCAAAGCATCTGCACGGATCCGTGCGGATGCTTTTTATTATTGCACCGGAACATTTTTTCGGAACCGGAATTGGGTCACGCCGCACGGTTTTACACTGACGTTCGTCATTTTGTCGCTTACTTGTAACAATTTGTTCACAAATGTATCATGATTTTACGCAGCTCTGCTCTTGTTATTTTGACACAGTTATGCTACAATTCAGGTAGTATATTATCTGCCTTTATGCAGATTCCACTATGGAAAGGAGTTTTCCCATCATGGACCATCTCTATCAGACCACCATGCTTTTACCGGCTTCCTACGCCGTTATTTCCGAAGAAGAAATGACCTATCTGGACGGCGGTAAGGAGATTCTTCTTGGCAGTGTGTTTGGCTACGACATCACCTTTGATACCAATCAGTTTGCTATCTTCTGCCAAAGCGCTCTTGTCAATGCGCTCCTTCTGGGCGGCAGCTATTCCCTCAGTTACATCAAAAACACCATTGTCAGCGGAGCCAACAATGGCCTGTCCCCGGCTGGCACCTTCTACCACACCTGGGATAAGCTGAACGGCTGGAGCAAGCTTGCTCTGTTTGGTATTGGTACTCTGGCAGGTTATTATGCATACGGTCAGGTCGTAAGCATTATCCGTACGGTCAAGAACATCTACAACGACCTTGTGAACCCCATGCCTGTTTTCAACAACGGACAGGCTTCTGATACGGCAGCCGCCTGATCCCTGCGTTTGACCCTGAGGTAGCAGATCTATTTGTCGGAAAGGAGCTTCATCCATGAAAAACCTTCAGATGCCTCATTCTTACGCATCTGTCCCGGAAGAGGAACTGTATTCCATTGTCGGCGGCGGACCGTTGGGCGATGCGTTGGATCTTTTCTTCAGCAGTCTGCGTCTGGATGATTTCTTCTTTGGCGGCGGGTTGATTTCGTTCTCCTTCACCTTTGTTCCTCTTCTGCTGTTCAATGTGGTAAAGACCGGCTTCAATTTTGTGGTCGGTGCTTATGACACGATCTCCGACCTGTTCCATTTTTCCCGTGAGGAAAAGGAAATGGTGGAGTATCTCTCGGATCAGCAGCAGCGAAAACAGCAGGCACAGAATCAGACAAACGGCTTTATGTCTGGCTGCTGATTTTATCCGGTTCTCATTCTTACACATAAAAAGCATCTGCGGTACATATCACACCGCAGATGCTTTTCTTTTTGCTGTTTCAGCCTACCTGCACAGCACCTTGTTCCCGCAGGCGAAGCACATAGCAGCTGCCTGCACCGAACACCCGCTCGATCTCGCTATGATAGCGTTCCAGCAGTTCCTTGGGCACATAGGCCTGAATGGTTCCTGCAAAGCCGCCGCCCTGCATCCGCCAGGCACCGCTGCCCTGCAGGATGCACTGGCTCAGCGCCAGCGCCACGGAGAGCCCCTGATGCCGCACATCCGTGCTGCAATAGACGTTCTGACATAATGCAAAAGAGGCCCGTCCGCTTTCCAGAACCAGCGCAGCAAAAGCTGCAAACCTTCCCGCCTGCAGCGCGTCCCGCTGTGCAAGCGTGCGGGTATTTTCTTCAAAATAGTGAATGGCCCGCAGCACAGCCCTGTCACCGCATTTTCTGCGCAGCTCAGGCAGCGCCGCCCAGAATTCGCTTTCCGTCACCTGTCCCAGAACCTTTTTGCCCAACGTCCCGGCCACCTGCTCCATCTCTTTCCGGATGGCTGCAAACTCGCTTGTCAGTTCACTGTGACTGCCGCGCGTATCCGTAACGCACAGGCTCATGCCCGGCGGCAGCAGGCCGTCCGTATGGATCTTTTCGATCTGCGGCGATGCCGGATCTGCAAAGTCTGCAAAGATGATGCCGCCCACCGCACTGGTCAGCTGATCCAAAAGTCCGCTCGGCTTGCCAAAGTAGGTGTTTTCTGCGTACTGGCAGATCTTCGCCAGCTCCGTAGGGGCAAGGCCGCAATCGTACTCCCCGTTCCAGATGACCGCCATTCCCATTTCAAAGGCCGCAGAGCTGGAAAGTCCGGACCCGCGCAGCACATCGCTGGCAGTATAGGCATCAAAGCCGCCCACCTTTTTTCCAACGGCCCGGAACCCCTCCGCAATGCCGCGGATCAGACTGGCGGAGTGGGTCCCCTCCCCTTCCTGCGGGCCTGCTACAGTCAGATCAATGACATCCAATTTGTTGAATCCACGGGACTTTACCCGGACATAGCCATCCGTATTGCGGGCTGCGACCGCCACAAGGTCCAGTGTCACCGCCGCCGCAAGGCCGTAACCGTGCTGGTGGTCGGTATGGTTGCCGCCCAGCTCTGCACGGCCCGGTGCCGAATAGATCTGCACCTGCCTGCCCGGGCCGAAATACAGCTCAAACTGCTCCAGTGCGGCGCAGTACCTTGCACGCTGGCGGCAAAGCTCCTGTTCCGTATTTCCGTACAATGCCCGGAGCTTTGGGTCCCACTCCCCTGTCGCGATCCGCTGCCGAAGCTGTGTGCTTGTCGCCATGACGATCCCTCCCTCAGAATGCTGTCTTGAGATAGACGGGTTTGTTATGCCTATTGTAATGCATCCAGCACCTTTTTTCAATTTCCATCGCAGAAAAAGCACGAATTTTGGCGTCCAGCTCAAAGAATAAGATGTACTTTTGTTGAACTTGCAGGCAGATGTGTGGTATACTTATCTTAATGTCGGGCAGAAAACTGCCTGCAATATGACAAAGTGGAGGAAACGCGGCTATGGCGGACGTATACAAGCAATCCTTCAAGCAAAATTATACCAACAATATTGAGCTGTCCATTTTCAACTGCGGTATCGAACGCTGTGCTCCGGGGCAGACCTGGGGCCCCGGCATCCGGGATCATTACCTGATCCATCTGGTGCTTTCCGGCAAGGGTGTATTCGAGGTGGGCGGCCGCACCTGGGAAGTGAGCCCGGGGGATCTGTTCTTTGCACGGCCCAGCCAGCTCATCCGTTACACAGCCGATGAGCAGCAGCCGTGGGAGTACAGCTGGGTCGGTTTTAATGGCGCATGTGCCCATAAACTGACTGCACAGCTGCCTTTTACCGATGACTCGCCTGTGCATCACACGCAGGATCCGGAGGGAATGCGTACCGCACTGGCCAACATTTATTCCTCTCGTGGGCTGCAGCCGCAGGACGAAGCCGCCATGGTGGGATATCTGTACCTGTTCATCGCTTCCCTGATGAAGGAGACCAGCGTCGGCAAGCCTCATACGGCTTCTTCTTCCAGCCAGTATGTGCTCAATGCAATCAAGTATATCCAATTCAATTATTCTCACGATATCTCCATCGACGATGTGGCAAAAAGTGTAGGCGTATCCCGCAGCCATCTTTATCGTGTGTTCATGTTGAATGTAGGCAAGAGCCCCATCGATTACCTTACCGAGTACCGTATCAACGAAGCCTGCAAGCTGCTGCGTGCAGGCAATCTGTCCATTGCAGAGGTCGCTGTTTCGGTAGGCTTCTTCGACCAGTTCTATTTTTCGCGGGTATTCAAGCGTGCCAAGGGCGTGCCGCCCAGCAAGTATTTTGCGGCACAGGCAGATGCCCCTGCCGACGGCACCGACCACCAGTAAAGGAGACCCTTCATGCCCTTACAGAAAAATCAAGTTCTCACTCTGCAGGTGGAGCGCCTGTCCAGCGATGGCAGCGGTGTCGCCCACAGCCCGGAGGGTGAGACCGTGTTCATTCCCGGTGCAGCGCCCGGCGATGAAGCCCGGGTACGCATCGTCAAGGACTGCAAGCGCTACGCTTTCGGCATTCTGGACGAGGTGCTCACGCCCTCGCCGGATCGCATCCCGGTGGACTGTGCTGTGGCCGGTCCCTGCGGCGGCTGCAGCCTGCGACATCTGGACTATGGCGCCGAGCTCCGCGCCAAGCAGGAGAATGTTGCAGACGCCTTTGCACGCATCGGCGGGCTGGATGTTCCGGTCCTTCCCATCGTAGACTCCCCGGAGATCGACCGATACCGCAACAAAGTCCAGTTTCCGGTCGGAACAGACAAAGCCGGCCGCCCCTGCATTGGTTTTTATGCCGGGCGTACCCACCGTATCGTTCCCTGTCCGGACTGCCGCCTGCAGCCCGGCATACTGAATGAGATCGGCAACACACTGTGCGCATTCTTTGCAGAAAAAGGCATCCAGCCCTACAATGAGGAGACCGGCAAGGGCCTTGTACGGCATATCTTCCTGCGGCGTGGTGCACACAGCGGACAAATCATGGTGTGTCTGGTATCCACTCGTGCGAAGATTCCTTCAGCCGACGAGCTGTGCACCCGGCTGAAGGAGGCGTTTCCGGACATTGTCACCATCCTGCTGAATGTCAACGCAAAAAACACCAATGTCATCCTTGGTTCCGAGACTCACACACTGTATGGACAAGGGTATATTGAAGACACCCTCTGCGGCGTCCCGGTGCAGCTTGGCCCGCTTTCGTTTTATCAGGTAAACACGCTTGCCGCTGAGCAGCTCTACGGCATCGCTGCCGAATACGCCCAGCTGACACCGGATGATCTTTTGCTGGATCTCTACTGCGGCATGGGCACCATCGGCCTTTCCATGGCAGACCACTGCCGTGAGCTGGTGGGCGTGGAGATCGTACCCGAAGCCATCGAGAGTGCCAAGGCCAATGCCGCCCGCATGGGTACAGCGGTTTCTGCCAAGAGCCGTTTCTTCTGCGCTGATGCCGGGCAGGCGGCCGCACAGCTGGCCGCCGAGGGCCTGCACCCGGATGTCGTGATGCTGGATCCGCCCCGCAAAGGCTGCGACGAGGCCACCCTTTCTGCCGTGGTACGCATGGCCCCCCGCCGGGTGGTCTACGTCAGCTGCAACCCCGCCACCGCCGCCCGGGACGCCGCATGGTTGGAACAAAATGGGTATCACGCAGAGAAAGTGCAGCCTGTGGATCTGTTTCCAAGGACGAAGCATTGCGAATGTGTCATTGCACTTTCCAAGGGTGAGATCGACTCCAAAAAAGTCCGTGTAGAGTTCTCTTTGGAGGGTATGGACACTTCAGGATTGCAAAAGGGTGCGACCTATCCTGAAATCAAGGCACGTGTGTTGGAACAGACTGGGCTGAAGGTTTCTTCCCTGTATATCTCGCAGGTCAAGCAGAAATGCGGTCTGGAGGTACGGGAGAACCACCACAAGGCGAAGTCCGAAAATACAAAGCAGCCCCAGTGTCCAAAGGAGAAAGAAGATGCAATTGTGGAAGCATTGAAGCATTTTCAGATGATATGATTTACAGTTTGCCCGTCTGATTTTCAGGCGGGCATTTTCTTTTGCCGGAATATGGTGTTTCCACTTTTATCGTGGTACAATAGATGCAAGAATCATTTTTCAGGAAAAGCAATCTTCCGTCCACTTTATGGGACACCCATTGTTGTAAAATCAGGATGTCCACCTATCACAAAAAACAAGGAGCAACGTATGCCAAACGATAAGATCACCGCCGTAGGTGCCAACATTGCCGAAAAAGCCGCCATGATCTGGAACGTAGCCGATATGCTGCGTGGGCCGTTCAAGCCCCACGAGTACGGTCTGGTCATTCTGCCCATGACCGTGGTGAAGCGGTTTCACGACTGCCTGCTGCCCACCCATCAGGCAGTGCTGGACACCTACGAGAAAGTGAAAAAACTGCAGGTCATCGATGGCTTTTTGCAGAAAGCCTCCGGCTACCAGTTCTACAACACCAGCCGTTTCACCTTCGAGACCCTGCTGGCAGACCCGGACAACATTGAGTCCAACTTCCGGGATTACCTGTCCGGTTTCTCTGCCAACGCACAGGACGTGCTGGCAAAGTTCGACTTTGACAACATCATCAAGCGGATGGTAGAGAGCAACACCCTCTACCTCGTCATCAAGGAGTTCGGCTCTGAGAAGGGATATCTTGGCCCGGACAAGATCAGTGCCGTGGACTGCGGCTACATCTTTGAGGACCTGGTGCGGCGGTTCTCCGAGAGCTTTGGCGAGGAAGCCGGAGCCCACTTCACCAGCCGGGATATCATCTACCTGATGACCGACCTGCTGCTGTCCGAAGCCGACCTCGATACCAGCAGCATGACCGTTTACGATATGGCCATGGGCACCAGCCAGATGCTGAGCTGCATGGAGGAGCGCATCCACGAGCTGAACAGCGACATTGAGGTGACCTGCTTCGGGCAGGAGTTCAATCCCTCCACCTTTGCCATCGCCAAGGCAGACATGATGATCCGCGGCGGCGACCCTAACAATATGCGGTTCGGTGATACCCTGTCAGAGGATCAGTTCCCCGGGTTCACCTTCCAGTACATCATCTCCAACCCGCCCTTCGGCATTGACTGGAAGCGGGAGCAGAAGGCGGTGGAAGCCGAGGCTGCCCGGGGCGAGATGGGGCGTTTTGCCCCCGGTCTGCCCAAGATCAGCGATGGTCAGCAGCTTTTTGTGCTGAATGGCCTTGCCAAGCTGGCAAACAAGGGCAAAATGGCCATTATCCAGAACGGCTCTCCCCTGTTCAGCGGCGACGCCGGCAGCGGGCCCAGCAACATCCGGCAGTATATTCTGGAAAACGACTGGCTGGACTGCATCATCCAGCTTTCCACCGATATGTTCATGAACACCGGCATCTCCACCTACATCTGGGTGCTCAGCAAGGATAAGCCCGCCCACCGTGCGGGCAAGGTGCAGCTCATTGACGCCAGCCACTGCTTTGAGCCACGCCGCAAGAGCATCGGCACCAAGCGCAACGACATCACCGATGCCTGCCGGGAACTGATCGTCACCGCCTACGGCGAGTTTGCCAACGGCAAGGTGTACGGCGACAAAAACGGCATCTACTGCGAGAGCAAGGTGTTCGAGAGCGTGGAGTTCGGCTACAACAAGATCGTGGTGGAGCGACCCCAGCGGGACGAGGCGGGCAACGTTATCCTGAAGCGTGGCAAGCCTGTGCCGGACACCAGCCTGCGGGACACCGAAAACGTACCGCTGGTGCAGGATATTGACACCTACTTTGCCCGGGAAGTTCTGCCCTACGCCCCCGACGCATGGATCGACCACAGCAAGACCAAGGTGGGCTACGAGATCCCCATGACCCGCTATTTCTATGAGTATCAGGCACCGGAAGCCGTGGAGGATATCGTGGCGCGCATCACCGCACTGGAACAGGACATCTCCGCCGGGCTGGCAGAGCTGTTCCACAAGGAGGGCTGACCATGGCACGGAAAATGAAAGACAGCGGCATTGAATGGATTGGGGAGATTCCAGAGGGGTGGGAAGTCACAAAACTCAAATATTTATCCACTTTTCCTATAGAAAAGAATGCTCGCACAGATTCTCCGTATATTGGACTTGAGAATATCGAAAGTTGGACCGGAAAGTATGTTTCATCGGATTCTCAATATGACAAATCTCAGGCCTTGGCCTTTTTCGAAAACAATATTCTCTTTGGCAAATTAAGGCCCTACCTTGCCAAAGTTTTTTGTGCTTCTAACGATGGTTGCTGTTCAAGTGAATTTTGCATTTTGAATTTTTCAAGTTCTGTGAACATCCGATACTTTTGGAATCTTTTAATTTCGCCTACATTTATTGATCATGTCACAAAATCTACATACGGGACTAAAATGCCCCGAGCCAATACTGATTTTATCAAAAACATTTGTGTTCCTGTTCCCCCACGCATTGAACAAGATAGGATAGCACTTTATCTTGATGCCACTTCTGCTAAGATTGATTCCCTTATTTCTGAAACTCGTTCCAGCATTGAGGAATACAAAAAGCTCAAGCAAGCTGTTATTACGCAGGCTGTTACCAAAGGCGTGCGTGGTGAGCGGGAGATGAAGGATAGTGGAGTTGAATGGGCTGGTCTAGTTCCACACTATTGGGGTGTCGCTAAAATTGGAAGCATAGGTCAAACTTCCAGTGGTGCCACGCCACTAAGAAGTAAAGAAGCTTCTTTTTTTGATGATGCCGCTATCAGATGGGTTCGTACACTTGATTTGAATGATGGCTTAGTTTATGATAGTTCAGAGAAAATAACTGAATTGGCTTTAGCCTCATCTGCTTGCTCTATTATGCCTAAAGGTACAGTTTGTGTTGCCATGTACGGTGGTGCTGGAACAATCGGAAAATGTGGTCTACTCATGTCAGATTGTGCAACAAATCAGGCTGTTTGCTCCATCGTCTGCAATCGCGAAATTGTTTCTCCCATTTTTCTGCTAATGCAGTTGCTTGCACTAAAATCATATTGGATGAAATATGCTGTTGGAACAAGAAAAGACCCCAATATCAGTCAAGACGTTGTCGCACGAATGAAAATACTCATTCCTCCACTAGATGAACAAAAAGAAATCACCGACTACCTTGACGCCAAGTGCGCCGAAATTGACAAGCTGATTGCAAAGAAGGAGCAGCTGGTAAAAGAGCTGGAAAGCTACAAGAAAAGTTTGATTTATGAGGTTGTAACGGGAAAGAGGGAGGTGTAAATTTATGAAGGATGAAATTTCTCCACGGTCTGGCATTCTTGATTGTGAGCAAGGTAGTGCAACATTTTACGAAGATAATTTTGACTTTCGTATTATGAACAGTGTTCCCTTCAAGGCCACTTCCAGTAACACTGAAGATTTTGCAAAATTAGCACAGGAAGATAAATATTTTCATGGAACAACACATGATGGCAACGACATTGCGATTTATTGTGGAAATCGCATAATACCCGCCATCAGAACTGTTGCAAATTTTCATTCTAATATTTATGCTATTCAAAAAGGAAATCTCGGTCCTTGTAATTGGAATAAAATCGATGCCATTGAGTTCAGAAGCGGAACGTTGGACGCACTGTCCTTTTCACCGGATAGTCCATACGAATTTGTAGGCAGAGCCATTCAAGTGATTCCTCCACAGTTACCCCTCTCTTTTTCCTTCAAGTATGAGGGTCTTTACATTACAGTCAAATCCGGCAACCAATCTAATGAAACCTACAACTCAACCCACGTTGAACTTATCGGTCGTACACGTTATTTAACGCTTCAATTTTCAGAGCCGATCTCCTTCGGAGAGGTTCCAGTTCATATTGAAAAAATCAAAACACTATTGTCTTTTATGACGTTCCGGCAAAATGTCGATTTTAACGAAATCGCCCTACAAGAAAAGACAGCGCCTTCTGATGTTTTGATGGATACCGCTTTAGTTTATTCAAAAAGTCCTTCTGTTGTAACTCAGAAAAAGCCATTCAACAATATTTGCTTTAACGATTTAGATGTCACTCTTTCATCTTTAATCGAGTTAATTTACTGTGAACAGACAAACAATCCTTTTTCCTTTATGAATTTCATTCCAGAGAATGATGCCGACCTTGGTCGAATGACCAATGATATGGTCAAAGGCGTTGTAACTTGCCTGGAATGTGAAATTGCACGCATAAGAGGAAACAATGTTTCTGCTGCAAAACCTGATGATAAAAGCAGTGAATACATTCAAGAAGAACAGCGTCTCAACTCTCTTATAAAAGAATTACAAAAAACTGCCAAGGACTTCCAATCAAAGAATGGTAAATTTTCAAAAAAGACAAACGATATGATTTGCGGCACACTCAAACATATGACACTCGCAGATGCTGATAAGATTTGCATTTTCTATTCCAAATATCAGGATATCCTTTCAAGATTATTTGACAAACTCGATTTCAAGCCAACAACAGATGACGTGGAAAATTTAATTGTATACCGCAACAAAACCACTCATGGCACACAAGAAGTTTTGGATGAACGTCTTGTAATAACTGCTCTTTATCTGATTGGTTTGATTTACTGTATGATTCTTCATAGCATCGGAATTAATGACAAAGACTTAGAGCAACTTTGCTCCAGACATTTTTTATGGCGATAAAACAAGGAGGTCTAACCATGCCCCTCAACACCACCGAAAAGCAGTTTGAATCGGACATTGCGGCGGCGCTGCTCTCCCCTGCCGGGGGCTACACCCGCAACGGAGATTGCTACGACCCCAAGCTGGGGCTGTTTGTGGATACCCTCATCCGCTTTGTGCAAAAGACCCAGCCCAACGAGTGGGCATTTTTTGAAAAGCAGAACCCGGTAAACCCGGTGCGGAAGTTCTGCACGGCCTTTAACAATGCCTGCGATGCGGACGGGCTGCTTTCGGTGCTGCGGTATGGGTTCAAGCACCGGGGACGGCGGTTCCGGGTGTGCTATTTTCAGCCGGAATCTGCGCTGAACCAGAAGGACGCCCAGCGCTACGCCCAAAACGAGATCACCTGCAACCGGCAGTGGTTCTACTCCGACACCGCCCACAACTCGGTGGACATGGTGTTGGCGGTAAACGGCATCCCGGTGTTCGCCTTTGAGCTGAAGAACCAGTTCACCGGGCAGACCGTGGAGAACGCCAAACAGCAGTGGATGCACGACCGGGACCCCCGGGAGGTGTGTTTCCAGTTCAATAAGCGCATTCTGGGCTATTTTTGCGTAGACCTGACCGAGGTGTGGATGGCCACCCGGCTGGCGGGTAAGGACACCCGCTTTCTGCCCTTCAATCAGGGCTCTAACGGTGCCGGGCGGGACGGCGGTGCAGGCAACCCGCCCAACCCCAACGGCTACCTTACCGCCTACCTCTGGGAAGAAGTGTTCCAGAAGGACAGCATGATGGACATCCTGCAAAAGTTTATGAGCCTGCAGGACGGAAAAAAACTGATTTTTCCCCGGTATCACCAGCTGGACGTGGTGCGCAAGCTGGTGGCAGATGTGCGGCAGAAGGGTGCCGGGCAGCACTATCTCATCCAGCACAGCGCCGGGTCGGGCAAGTCCAACTCCATTGCATGGACGGCGTACCGGCTGGCTTCCCTGTTCAACACCGAGAACAAGCCGGTGTTTGCCAGCGTCATCGTGGTGACTGACCGCACCGTGCTGGACGCACAGCTGCAGGAGACCATCTCCGGCTTCGACCACACGCTGGGTGCGGTGGAGGCCATCGGCGAGGACAAAAACTCCGGCGACCTGCGGGATGCCATCAACAACGGCGCACGCATCATCATCACCACGCTGCAAAAGTTCCCGGTCATCTATACTGAGGTAAACAAGACCGCCGGGAAGAACTATGCCGTTATCATCGACGAAGCGCACTCCTCCCAGACCGGCACCTCTGCTTTGAAGCTGAAAGCCGCCCTTGCCGACACCGAGGATGCGCTGCGGGAATATGCCGAGTTGGAAGGCAAAGCGGAGGACGAGATCGACCCGGAGGATGCGCTGGTGAAGGAACTGACCTCCCACGGGCGGCACAAGAACCTGTCCTTCTTTGCCTTTACCGCCACCCCAAAAGCCGCCACGCTGGAACTGTTCGGCACCGAGTACCCGGACGGCAGCCACCACCCTTTCCACATTTACAGTATGCGGCAGGCTATTGAAGAAGGGTTCATTCTGGATGTGCTGCAAAACTACATGACCTATTCCACCTGCTTCAAGATCGCCAAGACCATCCCGGACAACCCCGACCTGCCTGCCAGCCGGGCGGCAAAGCTTATCCGCAAGTACGAGGAACTGCACCCCTACAACATCAGCCAGAAGGCAAAGATCATTGTAGAGACCTTCCGGGAGACCACCAGCCACAAGATCGGCGGGCGGGGCAAGATGATGGTAGTCACCTCCTCCCGATTAGCGGCGGTGCGGTACTTCCACGAGGTCAAGCGCTACATTGCGGAGCAGGGCTATGATGATGTGCAGATCTTAGCGGCATTTTCCGGTGTCGTACCGGACGGCGGCGTGGAGTACACGGAGCCGTCTCTGAACGTCCGCGCCGACGGCAGCCACATTGCGGAGAGTCAGACCAAAAAGGAGTTCCACAACAACTTCAATGTGCTCATCGTGGCAGAAAAATACCAGACCGGTTTTGACGAACCGCTGCTCCACACCATGATCGTGGACAAAAAGCTGAAGGGCGTCAAGGCGGTGCAGACCCTCTCCCGCTTAAACCGTACCTGTCCCGGTAAAACCGACACCTTTGTGCTGGATTTTGTGAACAAGGCAGAGGACATCCGGGAGGCATTCCAGCCGTTTTATCAGGAGACTTTTCTGGAGCAGGAAGTCAACACCGACCTCATTTACAAGACCCAGAAGGAGCTGCGGAGCTTTGCCGTTTATTCCGATGCAGACGTGGAAGCCTTTGCCAAGGAGTATTTCCGCAGCACCAAGCAGGATAAAAACGCCGTGGGCCGCATGAGCAGCGTCTTGAAGCCGGTTGCAGACCGCTACAACCAGAAAACGCAGGCCGAGCGGTACCAGTTCCGCCGCCTGCTGCGCAGCCTTGTCAAGTGGTACGGCTATGTTTCACAGGTGGCGCGGATGTTTGATGAAGAGCTGCACAAGGAGAACGTATTCTGCGCTTACCTGCTCAAGCTGCTGCCGCCGGACGAGGTCTCTCCGCTGGACTTGGAGGGCAAATTACAGTTGGAGTATTACAAGCTGCAAAAGACCTTTGCCGGCACCATCGAGCTGGAACACGCCAAGGGCGTCTACGAGCCGGTCACCCAGAAAGGCGCTCTCGGCCACGACCCCAAGGAGCCGCTGGACGAGATCATTTTGAAGATCAACGAGAAGTTCAAGGGCGAATTCACCAACGCCGACCGGGTGCTGCTTACTGCCCTGCATGACCGTCTGCTGGCCGATCCGAAACTGGCAAAGCTGGCGCGCAGCTCCGACCCGCAGATCTTCACCGAGAGCATCTTCCCCAAAGCCTTTGACACCGCCGCACAGGACAGCTATCTCGAAGCGCAGGACACCTTCTCTTCCTTGTTTGAGGATACCAGCAAGTACAAGGCTATTATGTCGGCATTGGCAGAGTGGCTGTATGGGGAATTCCGCAAGAAGTAAAACAGTTTTCCCTTTTTATTTGCTTAAAACAGCCTGCATCCACGGGATGCAGTTCGAGGGTTTGGGTGTTCCCAACAAGTATTTTGCAACGCAAAATAAGCAGATGTATATACGTCTGCATTGCTTGCGGGTGCTATGAAGCCTCTCAACGTGCTTCCCAAATTTGAAAATCATTTTGCAAATCAGACCGTCAGCTTTCAAGTTCACCTTGAAGCTGGCGGTTATTTTTTGCTCAGGAAGTTTTCGAGTTTGCAATCGCAGCAAGCAGGGCAAGCCGGTACCACCTCGCAAGTTTTGAACCTGATTTTTTACAAATCCGACTTCAAAACACTTGTTGGGCTTCGCCCAAACCCGATATTCCGCACAAAATTGCGCTGACCGTGTATTCTCGCTGATGCCGAATGAGCAAATTTTCTTGGAGAAAAATTTGTTCTATGAAAATCGGCGTTGATTCATCCAATATCACATCAAACCGGAACTATTACTTCCGGTTTTGAAGGTAAAAAGCGGAAGTATCACTTCCTAAAAATTTGAATAACTTTATGGTATGCAAAGCAACCTAAGTGTCCGAAGGATAAAGAGGATGCGATTGTGGAAGCATTGAAGTATTTTAAGATAATCTGATAAGCAATCCCCAGTCTATACCGATTCTAGTCGGTTTAGACTGGGGATTTTTCAATCATCCGTTGGATTCATGATTGCATTCAGATTGTCTATCAAGAATTCCTGTGCATTCTCATCGTAGACAACGCACGGATATTCTCCATGTACTCCTGTACGGATTTCAGTAGTGATTCCCATCGCAATACCACTGGCAGTTGGAACCTTGCGACATTTTCCATCTGAAATATCTTCCTCCTCCATAAGTCCAACTTTTACCAGCCACGTGGTGATGGTTCGATAAGATACCTTCCGCATTTTCTTTTCGTCCAGAATCTCATTTACTTTATAGCTGATTCCACTGGCAGGTATCGGTGTTTTTGACGGTACATATTGCAGCTTTTCTTCTTCCGTAATGTAAAACAGTTTCTTATCCTTCTCGGACACCTTTTTAGGTTCATGACCATCAAGCTGTTTTCTCAGGACATCGGATACAAAGAACAGGCATCGAGAAATCTTTACGTTATTCACGATGTCCTGTTCTGGAATCGGTGTTCCATCCAGTGGATTCAACCCATTGGCAAGGCTGTCAATATAGTGTTTTGCGTGGTGGAGTTTTTCCTGTTCAGTCATCGAGCACACTCTCCTGTACACTTTACATAATATAGAGTTCTATTGTCTTATCAGACATTCAAAATCTTCTGAACTGCATACGACTTTGCATATTGTCCGCACAATTCACACATAAAAAGCCCACTGCGTGCAGATACCGATTCTCCCGGATGGCTACGGGCGACTTCTTCAGGTGCGATATGAGTCCAGCCCTTAGAAGACCACACACATACATGCGTTAGTGATCCCATAATAGTTCTCCTCATACACTTTGTCGAACCCAATTATAATAGATTAATATTACCACTAATAGTTCAACAATAAAATAGAAATTCCAAACAGCCGCATTTTATCCAAATCATTCGGTTGAAATTTGTTTGTTATACCAGTTTTTTCGGTACATCAGCCTGCATCCGGCGGATGCAGTTCACGGGTTTTGGTGTCCCCCAACAAGCATTTTGCAATGAAAAAGTTGCCGTTGTATATCTCATCTCTGAAATCCTGGAGAAAACATTTTGTTTTTTCGTCTGTCTACTTGACAGGGAGCGGTTCACTATCCTTGTGCAACAGCCTCTTGTCTTTCTGTGAGCGTGCTTTCACTGGGCGGTTACCTATGAAGCCTCTCAACGTGCTTTCCGTATTTGAAAAAAGGACGCCTGTCCTCGGTTTTTTCCGAGGGCAGACGTCCTTTGATTTTTGCAGGCAACGAAATTTTTATCAGGACAGGATCATGCGGTCGTTTGCAAACTCACCGCCGCTGGCGATCTGGAATTTGGCCAGCAGGTCAGAAACATGCAGATTCTTCTTTTCCTCACCGGCCACGTCATAGATGATGTGGCCCTCGTGCATCATGATGAGGCGGTTGCCATACTTGATGGCATCCTTCATGTTATGGGTGATCATCATGGTGGTGAGGTGGTTTTCCTCCACGATCTTGGCTGATAGGGTCAGCACCTTTAATGCCGTCTTGGGGTCCAATGCCGCCGTGTGCTCGTCCAGTAGCAGCAGCTTGGGCTTGTTCATGGTAGCCATCAGCAGGGTCAGTGCCTGACGCTGACCGCCGGAAAGCAGGCCTACACGGGCGGTCAGACGATTTTCAAGGCCCAGATCAAGGGTCTTGAGCAGCTCACGGTACTGCTCACGCTCGGCCTTCGTGATGCCGATGCGCAGGGTACGTGGCTTGCCGCGGCGGGCTGCCAGCGCAAGGTTTTCTTCGATCTGCATAGTAGCGGCGGTGCCGGTCATGGGATCCTGAAATACACGGCCGATATAGGCTGCGCGCTGATGCTCGCTCAGGCGGGTGACATCCACACCATCAATGATGATCTTGCCCTCATCCACCGGCCACACACCGGCAACAGCATTGAGCATCGTAGATTTGCCCGCACCATTGCCGCCGATCACAGTGACAAAATCGCCCTCATTCAGCTTCAGGTTCAGGCCGTTCAGGGCAGTTTTCTGGTTGACCGTGCCAGCGTTAAAGGTCTTGGAAACGTTCTGGATCTCAAGCATTTTTTGCATCCTCCTTTGCCTTCTTCACCGGCTTCGAGAAGTACTTGCCCTTCCAGTACGGCACGGCAAGGAAAATTGCCACCACGGAGGCGCTCAGCAGCTTGAGCAGGTTTGCGTCAAAGCCCAGCGTCAGCACCAGCTGGATCACAATGTAGTAGATGATGGCACCCAGAGAAACGGCAGCCATCTTGAGTGCAAAGTTGTGGAAGATGCGGCTGAACAGTGCCTCGCCGATGATAACCGCAGCCAGACCAATGACGATGGCGCCACGGCCCATGCCGACATCTGCAAAGCCCTGATACTGGCTCAGCAGCGCACCGGACAGAGCCACAAGACCATTGGAGACCGCCAGACCCAGCACAATATTGAAGTTGGTGTTGATGCCCTGCGCCCGGGACATTGCGGGGTTGGAGCCGGTAGCACGGATGGCGCAGCCCAGCTCGGTGCCAAAGAACCAGTACAGGATGCCGATAAGTGCAGCGGTAACGATGATGACCATGATGATGGGGTTATGGAGTGCAAATTCCTTGACCCAGCGCAGGGAGATCAGCAGACTGTACTTATCCACATTGATAGCCTGATTGGCCTTGCCCATGATTTTGAGGTTGATGGAATACAGCGAAAGCTGGGTCAGGATACCGGCAAGGATAGCCGGGATTCCCATAAAAGTGTGCAGGATGCCGGTGACAAAGCCTGCCAGCAAGCCAGCCAACAGCGCCACGAACAGCGAGACCCAGACATTCTGGCCGGACAGCAGGCACATGACGCACACTGCGCCGCCGGTGCCAAAGGAACCATCCACAGTCAGGTCAGCCACATCCAAAATGCGGTAGGTCAGATACACGCCAATGGCCATGATGCCCCAGATAAGGCCCTGTGCGCAGGCACCCGGCAAAGCGCCCGGCAGATTTGCCAATCTTGCAATAACGTCCAAAACAATTCCTCCTGATTCTGATACACTTTTTTATTCACCCGTTTGAATACGGGAAAGCGGAGAAGAGCGTTTTCAGCCCTTCTCCGCTGATTTTCTATTTTATTTTCCGAAATACTTTAGCCTTCGATTTCCTCGTAGCCATCGGGAACGGTCAGGCCCAGATCGTCGCAGATGGCCTTGTTGTACTTCTTGGTCACATCGGTGTACTCGATGGGCATGGAAGAAACATCAGCCTCGCCGTTCAGGATCTTGACTGCCATCTCACCGGTGGTGTAGCCCAGATCGTAGTAGCTGATGGAAAGGGTAGCCACACCGCAACCGGCGCAGATGCCCTCTTCGCCTGCGAACACAGGCTTCTTTGCCGGGCGGCAGATACCGTCCACGATGCCGGTGTTGGCAGCGACCGTATTATCGGTAGGAACGTACAGAGCATCGTTCTCGTCCGCAGCCTTCTGGCAGACAGAGGACAGGTCGTTAGAATCAGAGAAAGCGTACTGAGTAACGGTGACACCCTTTTCCTCCAGATACTTCTGAACCTCGTCCACCTGATACTGGCTGTTGGCCTCAGCAGAGCAGTACAGCAGACCAACCTTCTTGGCCTCAGGCATCCACTCCACGATCATCTCAGCCTGCTGATCCAGCGGGGCCAGATCGGAAGTGCCGGAGATATTGCCGCCCACAACGCCGTCGAAATCGGTCAGGCCCAAAGCAACACCGTACTCGGTAACAGAGGTGCCCAGCACCGGGATGGTGTTGGTGGCAGACTGTGCAGCCTGCAGGGCAGGAGTGGCGTTTGCCATAATCAGATCCACACCAGCAGAAACAAAGCCGTTGGTGATGGTAGCGCAGGTTGCAGAATCGCCCTGTGCGTTCTGGAAATCGAAAGTAACATTCTCACCGAAGGACGCAGTCAAAGCATCTTCAAAGCCCTGAGTGGCGGCATCCAGAGCGGCATGCTGCACCAGCTGGCAGATGCCAATGGTGAATTTCTGGCCGTCAGCTGCGGCAGAGGCTGCTGCAGAAGATGCAGGGGCGGCAGAAGAAGCAGCTGCAGAAGATGCAGAAGAACCGCCGCAGGCAGTCAGAGCAGCTGCAGCACCGCAGGCAGCGGCTGCTGCCAGAAACGAACGACGAGTGATTTTACGCATAATGATCTATCTCCTCTATCTCTTTGCTTACGCGGCCTACAGGTGCCGCGCCAGAAAGCATAGTCTTGTATGCGGGACTCGTACAGTCTCGCTTTACATTCGTGAAGTATAACACACATTTCGCGGTAAAACAACTCACTTTTGTCCAAAAACGGCCTTTATTATCGATTGTATTAAATATATCTATCGATTATTTTGATTTGCTATTCCGTTTCTTCTGATATTCCGTCAATTTTACAATTTTGCCATTCAGCCAATTGAGGTTGCGCTCCAACTGCGGCAGGAACAGCTGGGTGTAATCGTAGTTAAAGTACAGCGCCTGCCAGAGTTTCGCCTGCATCCGCCGTATCAGCACCGGGCTGAGCAGCATCTCGGCCTGTTCCACTACATCTTCCAGCTCCATACAGCCCAGTGCCCAGCGCACGTCCGTCTGCTCCCGGGCGGGAACATCATAGCGGGACAGGTAATCCTCCACCTTCGCTTCGATCACCCGTCCGCCGCAGGCAGTGGGCTGCAGAAAATAGCTCACCTCCCCTTCCCTGCTGATCTCCTGCGCCAGCGGGTAAAGTGCACACACCAGCGGCTCAGCATCATGGATGGCGCAGTGATTCCCGGTGAGGAAAGGACAATTGTTTCGGTTTTCTTTCACCGGGGCCAGCCGCAGCACCGGCAGATGGCTCACTGTGCCGATGCTTGCCCGGCAGAACCCCCGCGCCACCATTTGCGGCGGCAGACGCAGCCGGGCCGCAATGCGCCAGAGATCAAAGCCCGACAGCACGATATCCTCCCGCCCCCGGCAGCAATCGCCACAGCCATTGCACGCAAAGCTGAAATGCGCGTCCCGTGCCAGCAGAGGCATGGCATCCGTACGTATGAAATCGATCTGTCCGCAAAGGTCGATATGATGGTTCCTCATTTGTTCTTCCTTCTTTCCCTGCAATCCTGCCAGCATAAATTCAAAAAAGCCCTGAGACATCTATCTCAGGGCTTTCTGTTCAAGTCGGCGACTACCTATTTTCACGCGCCGTTTCCAGCGAACTATCTTCGGCACAAGTGAGCTTAACTTCTGTGTTCGGAATGGGAACAGGTGGAACCTCACCGTCATCGACACCGACCGATCTGACTGGCCTAGTATAACATATCTGTTGTACTTTGTCCAGTGTTTCTTAGAAGGACGTGCCTTCAAAACTGAATAATCACTGCTAGCATTTTTTCGTTGACTCTTGAGAGTCTCAAGCGAATTGTGGTCAAACCCTCGACCTATTAGTACACGCTTGCTGAATGGATCGCTCCACTTACACATCGTGCCTATCAACCTTGTAGTCTTCAAGGGGTCTTACTTGTTTGAAACAATGGGATATCTTATCTTTGGGTCGGCTTCACGCTTAGATGCTTTCAGCGTTTATCCGATCCGTACATAGTTGCCCAGCTATGCTCTTGGCAGAACAACTGGTGCGCCAGAGGTACGTCCGCTCCGGTCCTCTCGTACTAGGAACAGCTCCCATCAAATATCCTGCGCCCACGACAGATAGGGACCGAACTGTCTCACGACGTTCTGAACCCAGCTCGCGTACCGCTTTAATTGGCGAACAGCCAAACCCTTGGGACCGAATACAGCCCCAGGATGCGATGAGCCGACATCGAGGTGCCAAACCTCCCCGTCGATGTGGACTCTTGGGGGAGATCAGCCTGTTATCCCCAGGGTAACTTTTATCCGTTGAGCGATGGCATTTCCACTCACATACCACCGGATCACTAACTCCAACTTTCGTTACTGCTCGACCCGTCAGTCTCGCAGTTAGGCTCGCTTCTGCGTTTGCACTCTTTTGCTTGATTTCCGTTCAAGCTGAGCGAACCTTTGAACGCCTCCGTTACTCTTTAGGAGGCGACCGCCCCAGTCAAACTGCCCACCTAACAATGTCCCCCGCCTTGATTCAAAGGCGCAGGTTAGAATTCCAATATCGCAAGGATGGTATCCCAACGGCCACTCCGCAAGCGCCAAAGCACCTGTTTCCCAGTGTCCCATCTATCCTGTGCATGCAACATCGAAACCCAATATTAGGCTACAGTAAAGCTCCATGGGGTCTTTCCGTCTTGTCGCGGGTAACCGGCATCTTCACCGGTACTACAATTTCGCCGGGCGGGCTGTTGAGACAGTGCCCAAATCATTACGCCTTTCATGCGGGTCAGAACTTACCTGACAAGGAATTTCGCTACCTTAGGACCGTTATAGTTACGGCCGCCGTTCACTGGGGCTTCGATTCAATGCTTGCACATCTCCTCTTAACCTTCCAGCACCGGGCAGGCGTCAGCTCGTATACGTCATCTTTCGATTTAGCACAAACCTGTGTTTTTGGTAAACAGTTGCTTGGGCCGATTCTCTGCGGCTGCATTGCTGCAGCACCCCTTCTCCCGAAGTTACGGGGTCAATTTGCCGAGTTCCTTAACAACCCTTCTCCCGTTGGCCTTAGAATCTTCTTCCTACCTACCTGTGTCGGTTTGCGGTACGGGCACCGCAGAAATACACACAGCTTTTCTCGCCATCTTCCATCCCGGACTTCGGTACTAACTTCCCTCGATCGCTACCGGAACCAACACCCGGCTCCGAGACTTCATATGTGTCCCTGTGTTTAACTCTTTTGGTGGTGACGGAATCTCTACCGTCTGTGCATCGGCTACGCCGTTAGGCCTCACCTTAGCTCCCGACTGACCTGGAGCGGACGAACCTTCCTCCAGAAACCTGAGGCTTTCGGCCATGCAGATTCTCACTGCATTCGCGCTACTCATTCCGGCATTCTCACTTCTATACACTCCACAGCCGCTTACGCTACTGTTTCACCGCGTATACAACGCTCCCCTACCCAATACATTGCTGTATTGCCTAAGCTTCGGTGTCAGGTTTAGCCCCGTTAAATTCTCCGCGCAAAGACGCTCGACCAGTGAGCTATTACGCACTCTTTGAATGAGTGGCTGCTTCTGAGCCAACATCCTGGTTGTCTGCGTATCTTCACATCGTTTTCCACTTAACCTGACTTTGGGACCTTAGCTGTAGATCTGGGCTGTTTCCCTTTTGACAATGACATTTATCTGACACTGTCTGACTCCCAAGCATCAATACTCTGGCATTCTGAGTTTGATAAGCTTCGCTAACCTCTCGGCCGCTAGGCTATTCAGTGCTTTACCTCCAGGTATCTAACTTGAGGCTAGTCCTAAAACTATTTCGGGGAGAACCAGCTATCTCCGGGTTCGATTGGAATTTCTCCGCTACCCACAGTTCATCCGCCGCCTTTTCAACGGAGGTCGGTTCGGTCCTCCATGGAATTTTACTTCCACTTCAACCTGACCATGGGTAGGTCACCCGGTTTCGGGCCCATTATATGCAACTTAACGCCCTTTTCAAACTCGCTTTCGCTTCGGCTCCAGACCTTAAGTCCTTAACCTTGCTGCATACAATCGCTCGCCGGACCGTTCTACAAAAAGTACCCTATCACGCTTTGACGCGCTCTAGGTGCTTGTAGGCACAGGGTTTCAGGTTCTTTTTCACTCCCCTCCCGGGGTGCTTTTCACCTTTCCTTCACAGTACTATACGCTATCGGTCACTGGGTAGTATTTAGGGTTGGAGGGTGGTCCCCCCGTATTCCGACCAGGTTTCACGTGTCTGGCCGTACTCTGGAATTCGCTCGGCTCTTGTCGTTTTCACCTACGTGGTTCTCACACTCTCTGACCGGCCTTCCCATGCCGTTCGGTTAACAACTTAAGTCCTAAATGCGCTCCGTACCCCGAAAGTATTTCTACTCTCGGTTTGCCCTCTTCCGCGTTCGCTCGCCACTACTTACGGAATCTCGTTTGATGTCTCTTCCTCGCCCTACTTAGATGTTTCAGTTCAGGCGGTTCCCTCGATATACCTATTTTGAAGTTCAGTATAACGTACCTGAGTATGAACCCAGGTGAGTTTCCTCATTCAGAAATCTCCGGATCAATGCTTATTTGCAGCTCCCCGAAGCTTATCGCAGCTTATCACGTCTTTCATCGGCTCCCAGTGCCAAGGCATTCGCCCTGCGCCCTTGTTCGCTTGACCTTTCAAACGTTCTTTCAAGAACATTTGGTATCCTCTTGATTCTCTCTTGCCAACGAAGATTATTGTTACCCTTCCTTTTGAAATTGTAATATTTCTTAAAAAAGAACTTACTATAATCTTTGTTTCGCAGTTATTATTCAGTTTTCAAGGTACGTCTTTGAAGGTTCTTTCGAGCTTTCGCTCTTCAGGGCCCTCAAAATCGAACAATATCTACTCTACTCGTTTAAACCTGTCCGAAAGACTCGTCCATCTTTTGATGTCCTGCTCTTTCGCCTGACTCCTTAGAAAGGAGGTGATCCAGCCGCAGGTTCTCCTACGGCTACCTTGTTACGACTTCACCCCAATCACCAGTTTTACCTTCGGCGGCGTCCTCCTTGCGGTTAGACTACCGACTTCGGGTCCCCCCGGCTCTCATGGTGTGACGGGCGGTGTGTACAAGGCCCGGGAACGTATTCACCGTGGCATGCTGATCCACGATTACTAGCAATTCCGACTTCGTGCAGGCGAGTTGCAGCCTGCAGTCCGAACTGGGACGTTGTTTCTGAGTTTTGCTCCACCTCGCGGTCTTGCTTCTCTTTGTTTAACGCCATTGTAGTACGTGTGTAGCCCAAGTCATAAAGGGCATGATGATTTGACGTCATCCCCACCTTCCTCCGTTTTGTCAACGGCAGTCTGGCCAGAGTCCTCTTGCGTAGTAACTGACCATAAGGGTTGCGCTCGTTGCGGGACTTAACCCAACATCTCACGACACGAGCTGACGACAACCATGCACCACCTGTCTCCTTGCTCCGAAGAGAAATACTGTTTCCAGCATCGTCAAGGGATGTCAAGACTTGGTAAGGTTCTTCGCGTTGCGTCGAATTAAACCACATACTCCACTGCTTGTGCGGGCCCCCGTCAATTCCTTTGAGTTTCAACCTTGCGGTCGTACTCCCCAGGTGGATTACTTATTGTGTTAACTGCGGCACTGAAGGGGTCAATCCTCCAACACCTAGTAATCATCGTTTACGGTGTGGACTACCAGGGTATCTAATCCTGTTTGCTACCCACACTTTCGAGCCTCAGCGTCAGTTGGTGCCCAGTAGGCCGCCTTCGCCACTGGTGTTCCTCCCGATATCTACGCATTCCACCGCTACACCGGGAATTCCGCCTACCTCTGCACTACTCAAGAAAAACAGTTTTGAAAGCAGTTTATGGGTTGAGCCCATAGATTTCACTTCCAACTTGTCTTCCCGCCTGCGCTCCCTTTACACCCAGTAATTCCGGACAACGCTTGTGACCTACGTTTTACCGCGGCTGCTGGCACGTAGTTAGCCGTCACTTCCTTGTTGGGTACCGTCATTATCTTCCCCAACAACAGGAGTTTACAATCCGAAGACCTTCTTCCTCCACGCGGCGTCGCTGCATCAGGGTTTCCCCCATTGTGCAATATTCCCCACTGCTGCCTCCCGTAGGAGTCTGGGCCGTGTCTCAGTCCCAATGTGGCCGTTCAACCTCTCAGTCCGGCTACCGATCGTCGCCTTGGTGGGCCGTTACCTCACCAACTAGCTAATCGGACGCGAGGCCATCTCAAAGCGGATTGCTCCTTTTCCCTCTGCTCGATGCCGAGCCGTGGGCTTATGCGGTATTAGCAGTCGTTTCCAACTGTTGTCCCCCTCTTTGAGGCAGGTTCCTCACGCGTTACTCACCCGTTCGCCACTCGCTCGAGAAAGCAAGCTCTCTCTCGCTCGTTCGACTTGCATGTGTTAGGCGCGCCGCCAGCGTTCGTCCTGAGCCAGGATCAAACTCTTTATAAATGATATTTATCACTTAAAAGTGTTAAATCTTGTTCGCTCAGCACGCAATCGCTTGCGTCCTGTGTGAATTACTTTTGGAATTGTTTTAAGTGTTTTTCCAAACA
The DNA here is from genome assembly GCF_048320955.1 of Faecalibacterium sp. 9. NCBI lineage: Bacteria > Bacillati > Bacillota > Clostridia > Eubacteriales > Oscillospiraceae > Faecalibacterium > Faecalibacterium sp. 9. The sequence continues at coordinate 79,783 of NZ_JBLWGB010000002.1, read as the reverse complement.
CATAAAGGTTCCTTACAAGTTTTTTCGATATTGTTCAATTTTCAAGGTCCTGTGCGCCTCAGCCTTGCGGCTGACGACCTGTTTATTGTACCACCGAAGTGGTTTTTTGTCAAGCCTTATTTTTTAGAAGCTTTTGAACTTTCTGAACTTGGACATCCAAGAAGTTTCTCAGAACAAACTGAAACTTTTCAGCGTCTATTGGTTCTTTTCAAAGGCTTCCTGCCGAGGTTTCGGAAGTCATTCTTTTGCCTCAGCGCTTGGCGCTCAAGTATAATACCACACCCCCGCCTCCTTGTCAACACTTTTTGACAGATTTTTTTCATCTTTTTTCTTGTGCTGCTGAAAAACGTTCATTTTCTTGTATTCAACGTTCTCTTTTTACGCAAAAAAGCCGCCTGCGCATTCCTGCACAGACGGCCTTATATTACTTATATAGTAAAGTTAGCGGATCTCGATGCCAAGCTTGAACTTCAGATTGCCGAGGATCTTCTTGACCACACGCTCCACTTCCTCAGTGGAAACTTCCTTCTTCGGGTCGGACAGAGACAGGGTGAATGCCATGCTCTTCTTACCCTCGCCCAGATTTGCGCCGCGGTAGATATCGAACAGCTTGATCTCACCCACCAGAGGGCTGGCCTTCTTGATGGTCTCTTCGATTTCACCGCAGGTAGTCTTTTCATCGCAGACCAGTGCCAGATCACGCTTGACAGCAGCATAGGGGCTGAGCGGCTGATAGCGCAGTTCGCCGTCCACGCAGGACATCAGAGCCTCGTAATCCAGCTCGCCCAGATAAATGTTCTGGCTATCCTTCTGATCCTTTGCAATTTCCAGCTCGCCGTTGATCTCGTTGGACAGCTTGCCAAACACACCCAGACGCTTGTCACCACAGTAAACAGCGGCGCTGATGCCGGGGTGCAGCCACGGAGTGGTCTCGCGCTTGTAGTCAAAGCTCAGGCCAAAGCCGGCCGCCAGTGCTTCCAGTGCACCCTTGACGGTGAAGAAATCCTCTTCAGGGCCGAATGCACCGATGCACAGGGTCTGGCGCTCGTGCGGATGCTCATTGATGGGCAGTTCCTTGGCAAGATACACCGGTGCCATCTCGAACAGACGGCCTTCCGTGTTGCCCTTCTTGAGATTGTCCACAATGACGTTCAGCATGGAGGGAGCCAGCAGGGTACGCATGATGGACAGATTCTCACTGATGGGGTTCAGGATGCGGATGGCCTTGCGGGCAGCATCATCCGCCGGGATGTGCAGCATATCCAGTTCTGCGTTGGAGTAGAAGGCCAGCGTAGAGGCCTCGTAGAAGCCCTGCGCAGCCAGCAGACGCTTGGTCTTGAGCTGCTGCTTCTGGTCGTAGTTCAGACCGCCGTTTGTAACGGAGGCGGTGTTCAGGAAGGTGGGCACGATGTGGTCGTAGCCGTACTCACGGATGACCTCCTCGGCCAGATCCGGGAAGCTCTCCACGTCCTCGCGGTACAGGGGTGCGGACACATCCCAGCTGCCATCGGCCTGTACATCCACCGTGAACTCCAGACGCTGCAGAATGTCGATCATGGTCTGATCCGGCACGGTGATGCCCAGCACGCCGCAAATCTTAGCCGGGGTGGTAACGATGTGCTTGCGCTCCATCGGGCGGCCATCGGTCAGGTCATATTCCAGCGTGGTGATGTCGCCGCAGTCCAGCTCCTGGATCAGGTGCAGGGCACGGGCAAGGCCCAGTTCGGGAGAGTGGCGGTCCACACCCTTCTCGTAGCGGGCGGAGGAATCGCTGTTCTGGCCCAGAGCGCGGCTGGTCTTACGCACGCAGTCGCGGGCGAAGGTGGCGCACTCAAACAGCAGGCTGGTGGTGTTCTCATCCATGCCGGAGTTTGCGCCGCCCATGATGCCGGCAAGTGCCACCGGCTTTTCGGCATCGCAGATGACCAGATTGTTGGGGTTCAGGGTAAATTCCTTCTCGTCCAGTGTGACGATCTTCTCACCCTCATGGGCACGGCGCACATCGATGGTGCGGCCGGCGACCTTGTTCAGGTCAAAGGCGTGCATGGGCTGGCCCATTTCCAGCAGGGTGTGGTTGGTGATATCCACCACGTTGCTGATGGAGCGCAGGCCGCACAGAGCCAGATGGCGCTTCATCCAGCGGGGAGACTCGCCCATGCGGATGTTGCGCACATAGTGTGCCATGTAGCGGGGGCACAGGTCCGGTGCCTCCACCTTGACGGTGATGGGCGCATCCGGCTCGCAGACAGTCTTGTAGTCCATGGCGGGCATGTGCAGGGGCTTACCCAGAACGGCAGCCACCTCGCGGGCGATGCCCAGAACGGACTGGCAGTCCGGGCGGTTCGCGGTGATGGAGATATCAAAGATATAGTCATCCAGACCCACCACGGGGGCAATGTCGGTGCCGGGGACAGAATCCTCGGGCAGGATGAGCAGGCCGTAGACCTCAGAGCCCGGGAACAGGTCGTCGTTCAGACCCAGCTCTTCGCCGGAGCACAGCATACCGTTGGACTCCACGCCCTGCATCTTGCGGGCCTTGATCTTGATGCCGCCGGGCAGGGTGGAACCATCCAGAGCAGCGGGCACGCAGTCGCCCAGCTTCATATTGGCGGCACCGGTGCTGATGCGGATGTCGTGGCCGTAGTCGCCGCAGTCCACCACACACTTGGTCAGGTGGGTGCCCTCCTGCTTTTCCATCTCCACGATCTTGCCGACGACCACCTTGCTGATGCCGGCATCCAGCGGGATCAGCTCTTCGACCTCAAAGCCGCAGGAGAAGAGCTTTTCCTCCAGTTCCTGCGCAGTAACGTCGATATCTACAAATTCTTTTAACCAGCTGAAAGGTACTTTCATTGTCTCTTCTCTCCCCTCTTATTCGTGGAACTGTTTGAGGAACTGCAGGTTGTTCTCGAACATCAGGCCGATGTTGTTGACGCCATACTTCAGCATGGCGATACGCTCGATGCCAATGCCGAAGGCGAAACCGGAATACTCGTCCGGGTCGATATTGCAGTTCTCCAGCACCTTGCGGTTGACAACGCCGCCGCCCAGCACCTCGATCCAGCCGGTGTGCTTGCACAGCGGGCATCCCTTGCCGTGGCACTCGAAGCAGCTCACGTCCACCTCCACGCTGGGCTCGGTGAACGGGAAATAAGAGGGACGCAGGCGGGTGCGGGTGTCAGCACCGAACAGTTTCTGCACGAAGGTGTTCAGTGCGCCCTGCAGGTCGCCCAGCGTGATGCCCTTATCCACCACCAGACCTTCCATCTGGTGGAACATGGGGCTGTGGGTAGCGTCCGAGTCGGAGCGGAACACACGGCCGGGCATCAGGATCTTGATGGGCGGCTTCTGAACGTCCATGGTGCGGATCTGACCGCCGGAGGTCTGGGTGCGCAGCAGGAACTCCTCCGACAGGTAGAAGGTGTCCTGCATGTCGCGTGCCGGGTGATCCTTGGGCACGTTCAGACGGGTAAAGTTGTGGTCATCGTCCTCGATCTCCGGGAAGGTACCCACCGAAAAGCCCATGCCGGAGAACACGTCGATGATCTGGTTGGTGATCAGGGTCAGCGGGTGCAGGCCGCCCATGGGGCGGGTCTTGGCGGGCAGGGTGATGTCCACCGTCTCCGCAGCATTGCGGGCAGCAAGTTCTGCCTGCTTCACCTGTTCTGCAGCAGCGTCATAGTCTGCCTGCACCTTTGCCTTGAGTTCGTTGATGATCTTGCCCATGGCAGGACGCTCTTCCGGCGCAACGGTGCGCAGATTCTTCATCAGGGCAGGGATCTTGCCGTTTTTGCTGAGGTACTCCTGCCAGAAGGAGGCCAGCGTTTCCTTGCCGGACACCTGACCAAGGCTTTCAGCGGCCTGTTTTGCCAGCTCGTCGATCATTGCTTGCATGGATGTTCTCTCCTTTATTCTTCGTGTTGATGAGCGGAGTGCAACAAAAAAGCTCCGTCCCCTGCCCGATTTCTCAGGCAAAAGGGACGAAGCTGTAATTCTTCTGCTCCGCGGTACCACCCGGTTTCCACCCGTGCACAGATGCCGGGCGGCTCTCAGAACGCCGTAACGGGGCGCAACCGTTCTGTGCTAGTGAGCTTTCGCCTTTCGCACAGACCGCTCAGGAGCGAACTTCAGCCAGCCCGCACACGGAAGCCCTTTCAGCCGGTGAAGCTTCTCTCTTTGCCGTGCGGTACAGACCTACTCTCTCCGTCGCTGCGTTTGGGAGTATTCAGGTTCATAACCATATGTATACTACCACATTTCGCGGAAGTTTGCAAGGGCTGCGCACGCAGTTTCCGCAAATGCCGCACTCAACCGCATTTTTCAGACAGGTTCATTCTTCCTCTTTCCACGGCTCATAAAAGCCATTGTCTACCTGCCCGAGTTCAAAAAAGCCCGACAGCGGCTTTTCTTCTTCCGCGCTGGTCAGCTCATCCTTGTAATCGTCCGAGATCTTGACGACCACCGTATCTCCGATCTGCCGGATATACCCCTCCTGCGGATAAGTCGGCATCTGCTCCGTTTCGCTTTCCGCATAAACTTCAAGGTAACGTTCCACTCTTCCATAGGTAAAGTTGACCGGTGTGATATTCTGAAAAACGCTCTTCCACACCTGCCGGGCAACATCGGCGTCACCCCAGAATCGGCCTATCTGGGCATACGTGTTTGCGTACAGGTAATATTCTCTCATCAGGAAAGCCGAGTTTGAACTGGGTCTGCCCACAAACACCACCGGCAGCCGCTCTTCTCCGTCAAAATATCCAAAGTCGATTAGATCGTCCGCGATCCGGTCCGTCATGGTCTTTAGCGATTTTCTGCCTTCATACATCGCTTCCTGATCGACCGCCCTCATATAAACATTGCCGTATACGATAAGGCCTGCCAAAAGGACGGCCCCTCCGATAGCCGCCATCCTTAATTTTTCATTTTGAGGCTGTTCCTTCCGGGTCACATCCAGCAGAAGGATGCACAAAGGGATAAACAAGTCCAGTGCCCCTGCCATCTGCAGACGCCAGGTCGCTTCGCTGGTGATCAACAGCATCACATTGCACACTGCCGGCAGCACAGCCAACGCCGCAGCGCTCAGCAAAATGTATTCCAGATCTCTGCTCTGCACGACCCGCCAAAAGCGTTTTAACAGCCCGAATCCGACCAGCAAAATGATCAGCGCAAAAAAGCCCACCGCCTGCAGAATATTGTTCCGATACTGGTTCCGGAAAAAATAGACCCCAAAGATCTGGTATGCCTTTGCTACTCCTATGGGCAGCCGCTTTAAAACATAAAGCGGCGAAACACTCGCAGCTCCGTTGTATTCCGACATCTGAAAGCCTGTAACCAGCAAAACAATCTTCAGGGTCAGATAATACAATACCACGCCAGCCGCCGCACTGCAAAGACTTTTTGCAATATGCCCATGAATCAGGCTGCGATCCGGCTTTTGAAACAGAAGCATGAGGAAATAGACCAGAAGGATCAGGCAGAAGCTCCCGAGATTTGCCTGATACAGACCCAGACTCAGTGCCAAGCACACTGTACCCTGCACAACTGCTCTGACCTTATTTTCCGTGCGGATCACACAGTATGCTGCAGCAACCGAGAGAAAAAGCGATAATCCGAAGATCGGTGACATGTACCGATACGACAGTTGGATGCTGACCGATGCACTTGAGATAAATGCCATTCCCAGCAGATAGGTAAGAAACGAATCCTTTGTCGTAAAGAGCCTGCGCACCAGAATAAACGAAAGTGTCACGAGCGAGAGCGTAAGCAGCGAATTGATCGGGTCCGTCTGAACGCCAAACCTCAGCGCATCTGCAAGCGGCCAGAGCCATCTGCCGATAGAAAGTTCCCAGCCGCCGGCAATATAATATGTATCCATCCAAAGTCCGTCAAATGTATTTGTCAGTTTTTGACTCATTAGTGGAAAATACACCACAACAGCAAACCCAAGCATCACACAAAAATACTTTTTATCCGGGCCTTTCCACCATTGCAGCACATCCCTGTGTATCGATTTTAACACTCCTGAGCTCCTCCCACCATATGTTTTAGCTGTATTATATCAGACTTCTTTCGTCTGTTCAATGGCTGCAAAAAGGCCGCTACCCGCCGAGGCTCTCCGGCAGGCAGCGACCCTGTACAGACCATTCTGTTTACTTTTCCATGATCTCCGCAGCCAGAGCATCCATCTGGGCTTCTGCGGCGGCATTGGCAGCAGAACGGATGGTAACCACATTCTCACAGACCGTGATGTTCTTCATGCCTTCCAACTCGGCGCGCATGAGCTTTGCAGCCATGGGTGCCCAGGTGCCATTCTCCATCAGGCCGACCGTGCGGTTCTGGAAGCTCTTGGTCTTGAGGTGGGTCAGCAGATTCTCCATCGGCGGGAAGAGGAAGCCGTCATAGGTGGCGCAGGCCAGCACGATCTTTCCGCAGCGGAAGGCTTCGGTGACGGCATAGGACACATCAGTGCGGGTCAGGTCCATCTCCACTACCTTTGCGCCCTTTGCACGCAGCTTTTCTGCCATGAGGTGGGCTGCTGCACGGGTGTGGCCGTGGATGGAAGCACTTGCCACAAGGATCTTTTCCGGCTCCTCGGGCTTGTAGCTGGACCAGATATCGTAGTAGTTCAGATACTTGCCCAGATCTCCGGTCAGCACCGGACCGTGCAGCGGGCAGATGGTCCGGATATCCAGCGCCGCTGCCTTTTTCAGCAGCGCCTGTACCTGCGGGCCGTACTTGCCTACGATGTTCAGGTAGTAGCGGCGGGCTTCGCTGGCCCAGTCGGCCTTTTCGTCAAACTTTGCCACAGCGCCAAAGCGGCCGAAGCCATCAGCGGAGAACAGCACCTTCTCGCTGCTCTCATAGCTGACCATGACCTCCGGCCAGTGCACCATGGGGGCAAAGACAAAGGTCAGGGTGTGGGTGCCAAGGCTCAGGCTCTCGCCGTCCTTCACCACCACGCGGCGCTCCTTTGCCACAGCATCAGCACCAAAGAACTGATCCATATACAGGAAGGTCTTGGCGTTGCCCACCACCTGCATCTCCGGATAGAGTGCCGCCAGCTTTGCGATATTTGCGCCGTGGTCCGGCTCCATGTGGGAGACCACCAGATAATCCGGCTTACGGCCTGCCAGAGCTTCGGTCAGGTTCTCCAGCCACGGCTCGGTGGCGCGGGCATCCACCGTATCCAGAACGGCGGTCTTCTCGTCCAGAATGACATAGGAATTATAGCTGACGCCGGTGGGCACCGGATACTGGCTCTCGAACAGGTCGATGGTGGTATCATCCACGCCAACGCCCAGAATGGCTTCACTGATCTTGTTTACGCTCATAATGCTCGGTCTCCTTATTTATATTTTTATGCAGTGCCGCGTTTTTGCGGCGGTTGTTTCTGAGAACAGTTCCTATCATACCACATCGTCAGAAAAATCGCAAGGGATAACGCGGGAATATTCTGCGCATCAGAGCTCTTCCCCACTCTCCGGCAGACGTGCCGCCACCGGTCTGCCCGGCTCGTTGTCCAGCTCCAGCAGCGCGGCAGCAGCGCCCTCGTCCATGGTCTGCACCGCCCGCAGCTTGCGGCTGATGGCACGGCTGCGCACCCCGATGAGGTTATCCAGCTCTTCGTCGGTCTGGCGCAGACGCTGCTGCATCTTGGAAAGTCCCTGCCCGAACTTGTCAAATTCGGTCTTTACCGCACCCAGCAGCTGCCACACCTCGCCGGAACGCTTCTGGATGGCAAGGGTCTTGAAGCCCATCTGCAGACTGTTGAGCAGCGCCGCCATGGTGCTGGGGCCCGCGATGTTCACCTGATAGTCCCGCTGCAGCACTTCCAGCAGACCGGCGTTCACCACCTCGGCATACAGGCCCTCAAACGGCAGGAACAGGATGCCGAAGGCCGTGGTATAGGGCGGCTCCACATATTTTTCCCGGATGTCCTTGGCCTCGCTGCGCAGCACCAGCTCCAGTGCGTGGCGGGCGTTCTCCACAGCCTGTGCGTCGCCGGAAGCCTGCGCGTCCTGCAGGTGAGCATAGGTATCGCCGGGGAACTTGGAATCGATGGGCAGCCAGACCGTGCCGCCGTCCGCGCCGGGCATCCGGATGGCATATTCCACCCGCTGGGTACTGCCCGGGATGGTGGCCACATTGGTGTCGTACTGTTCCGGGGCAAGGATCTCTTCCAGAATCGCACCCAGTTGGATCTCGCCCAGAATGCCGCGGGTCTTCACGCCGGAAAGTACCTGTTTCAGCCCGCCCACATCGGCGGCAAGGTTCTGCATCTCGCCAAGACCCTTATATACCTGTTCCAGCTGGTCATTGACCGCTTTGAAGCTCTCAGTCACCCGCTTTTGCAGGGCATCCTGCAGCTGCTCGTCCACGGTATGCCGGATCTCGTCCAGCTTCTGGGCGTTCTGGGCCTGCAAGGTGGTCAGGCCCTCGGCAAGGGTGCGGCGCATCTCTTCCAGCTTACGGGCATTGGAGGCTTCCAGCCCCTGGAGCCGCTGCTCCATGGTCTGCTGCTGACTGCCCTGCCCGGCAGCAAGGGCGGTGCTCATACTCTGCACAGAAGCCTGCAGCGTCTCACTGATCTGCCCCATGGCGGCAAGGTTTTGCTGAGACATCTCTGCCAGCTTTGCTTCCATCTGACGGCTCTGCGCATCCAGCTGCTGGCGCAGCCATTCCTTCAGTTCCGTATCGTCCCGGCTGGCCGTCGGCTTTGCCGAGCGGTAGAGCAGCAGCGCCATCATCAGGCAGATGGCCACCAGCAGCACCGTGTAAAGAAATGCCAGAAATTCCATTTTCGTCTCCCATTGCAAAATCCGGGCTGTGCAGCTGCAAAGCCCGGATCTGCGTGTTTTTTTATTTTGTCTGTTCTTCCCAGAATGCAACAGCCTCGTTCAGCCAGCCTTCTGCATCGGTGCCGCGTCCTGTAGAAATCGAATGCGGCGCGTTATCATACACATGGCTGACATAGGGCACGCCGTTCTTCTCCATCGCTTTTTGAAGCTGCGGAATTTGTGCGTACCAGTCCATCAGCATAAGCGTCAGGTCATTTTTGCCACACCAGAAAAAGGTCGGTGGGTAATCCGGCGTTATATAGTCCGACACATTCATATCGTAATACCGCTGTGCAAGCACATCGGGATCCAGCAGGATCCGATAGCCCGGTTTCAGTTCCCGGAATGTATTTACCGGATAACCCAGCAGCAGAGCACCAGGCTTTGGCAAGCCGTAGTTCCGGTATCCCACTGCATCCGTACCGAACAGACCGGTGATCTGTCCGCCGGAAGAGTATCCGATCACCGCATACTGCTCCGGCTGCACATCAAACTGCTCTGCATGTGCGGTGATATACTGCACTGCCCGCGCCACATCTTCCATGGGTGCGTTGCCACCTGCCCGTATCCCAATACGGTAGCGCAGCACAAACGTAGTATAGCCCATCTGGTTCATCTGCCACGCCGTAGATATGCCCTCGCGGATCTCGGCGCTGGTAATCAGGGCATTTCCACCCAGCACCAGTGCATATTTCCGGTTTTTCGTTTCTCCCTGCGCCGGAAAATAGTACAGCTCCACAACATCCCGGCTGGTGTCCTGCGCAATTTCCTCTGCCGTATACAGCGGGTAGGTGATCTGGATGCCCGCATTATAATTCCGGATCAGCTGATTGAGGCCCTCTGCCGCATCCTGTGCCGTCCACTGGTTGGAGAACTTTTCAAGTTCCTGTGTACCCCAGTAGGCTTGTTTCAGGGTGCAGTCCTGCTCACGCGAGTAGGTGTACAGGCCGGAGCCCACGATGCTGGGATTTTCCCTCAGCTCATTCATCGTGGTCTGCGGGGTAATATTGGCTTCACCGTATTCTGCCGCCCACGCGGGCAGTGCCAGAGCCAGCAGCAGCCCGATGCACACTGCAGCTGTACAGAGTTTGTGTTTCATTGCCGCGCCTCCTTTTTATCCGACCTGTTCTTCCCAGAACGCAGCTGCCTCCGTCAGCCAGCCTTCGGCGTCTGTGCCACGCCCTGTGCCAATGCTGTGTCCTGCATTTTTATATACATGCATCTGGTATGGCACACCATGTGCCTGCAAAGCTTTTTCAAAGGCAGGGCCCTGCTTCTGCAGGTCCATCAGCGGCAGGATGATATCATTTTTGCCATACCAGAAGTACACCGGCGGGTAATCATCCGTTACCACATCGGCTACACTGGAACAGTAAAAGCGCCAGCCGCACTCGCCCGGATCCATCAGCACATGATACAGCAGCTTGACCTCGTTGAAGTTGATGACCGGATAGGCCATAAGCAGCGCACCGGGCTTGGGCACACTGTATCTGCCCCAGCCGACCTCCTCGTTGCAGAACAGTCCAGCCAGCTGTCCGCCAGAGGAAAACGCTGTAATGGCATACCCTTCTGCCTGTACGCCGAACCGCTCTGCATTCTGCGTGATGAACTGCACAGCGCGGCCAATATCGTCCAGCGGCGCATTGTCCGTTGCGTCCAGAAAAGAACGATACCGCAGCACAAATACGGTATAACCCATCGCATGCAGCTGGCTGGCAGCAGAGCCGCCCTCTTCCATTTCTGAGGTGATGGTGCTTCCGTTGCCTGGCAACACTATCGCATAACGCCCGCCGGATCCTTCCGCCGGGTAATAAAACAGCTGCACCATGCCCAGAGAAGAATTTTCCGCAATATCTTCCGGAGTGTACACCTGCCATGTGACCTGTACGCCCTTATTGTAGTTTTCGATCACAAGGTTCATCGCATCCGCGCAATCATAGACCAGCTGCGGTTTTGCATACTGGGCCAGTGTTTTATTGTTCCAGTAATTGCTTTCGATGGGCAGCATTTCCCTGCAGTAAGTATAGTATCCGGAAGCTTTCAATGATGGGTTTTCCCGCAGTTCCCGCATGGTAGTCTGCGGTGTGATATTGGGCTCGCCCAGCTCTGCCGCAAATGCAGGCTGTGCCAGCAGGAACAGGAATCCCAGACTCAGCAGCACCGCACGAAATCGTTTTTTCACAGCAATCCCCTTTTTCTGTCGGTTATTTACACTGTTCCTCCCAGAACTCAGTAGCCAGCTTGATCCATCCGTCCGCATCGGTGTGACGGCCCGGGCCAATGGCGTGCGGAGCGTCCTCATACACCACGCACTGATAGGTCGCACCGCTCTCCTTCAGGGTCTTTTCCAGCAGGGGGCCCTGCTTTTCGTAGTTCATGCACTCCATGTAATAATCGTTTTTGCCGTACCAGAAGAAGGTGGGGGTGTAATTCTTATTTACCACATCCGAGATGTTGGTCCAGTAGTAACGCCAGCCGATGATAAGCGGGTCGATGGCAATGTGGTACAGCGGCTTTACCTCATAGAAATCGTTGATGGGATAACCCAGCAGCAGTGCTGCCGGCTGAGGAATGCCAAAGGCCTTGTAGCCGAACCGCTCGTTGTCCGAGCCGATCAGTCCCACGATGTGTCCGCCGGACGAGAAGCCCATCAGGGCGTAGTTCTCGCGCTGGACACCGAACTGCTCTGCATTTTTAGTCAGATACTTCACGGCATTGGCAATGTCGTACAGCGGCGCGTTGTCGGAAGCATTCAGGAACGAACGATACCGCAGCACGAACACCGCATAGCCCAGATCGTGCAGCTGGTTCGCGATGGATGCGCCCTCGTTCAGCTCTGCCGTGGTGTTGCCTCCGTTGCCGGGCACCACGACCACATATTTGGCGTTTTCCGTTTTTGCCGGGAAATAAAACATCTGCACCATGCCCAGCGCCGGGTCTGCCTCGATCTCTTCCGGTGTATACACCTGCCATGTGACCTGCACGCCCTTGTTGTAGTTCTCGATCACAAGGTTCATGCCCTCGGCGGCATCCTCAGAGGCTGCCCAGCTCACATAGCCCTTGATCGGCGTGTTGTCGTATTTTGTGCTGCCCTCGATCCACTCGTTGCAGTAGGTGTAAAAGCCCGAACCCTTGATGCTGGGGTTTTCCCGCAGCTCCTTCATCGTGGTCTGCTCTGTGATGTTCGGCTCTCCAAGCTCTGCTGCAAAAGCCGAAAGTGACAGGCACGCCAGCATTCCCAGCGCACACAGTGCCGTTCTGATCCATTTCATGTGTCAATGTCCTCCGTTCTGCAGCGGCGGTCTCTGCGCCGTGCTCTTGTTTATATGTTTTATTGTATCACAAACCTGCCTGATGTCAAAGAAATTTCTGTGCAGTGCGGCGCTTGTACCGCACTGCAAATTCTGCTATACTGAAATCGGTCATTTTTGAGAGTTGAGGGTATGGGCAGGCTTCTGCCTGTCCGCTGGGAAATTGCATATGAGCAAGATCACAATCCGGCCCATGGAGCCGGAAGACTGGGACGCCGTTTCCAGAATCTATTTAGAGGGCATCGCCACAGAACATGCCACCTTTCAGACTACCTGCCCCCCATACGCTGCGTGGGATGCCTCCCACACAAAGGACTGTCGGCTGGTGCTGCTGGTGGATGATGTCATTGCCGGGTGGACCGCACTGCACCGGGTAGACCCGCGCTGGTGCTACCGCGGCGTAGCTGAGGTGAGCATCTATGTGGGGGAGCAGTTCCGCGGCCATGGGCTGGGCTGTCATCTGCTGGCCGAGTTGTGCCGTCAGGCCGAAGAGGCCGGTTACTGGACCCTGCAGTCCACCGTGCTGCAGGATAATGCTGCCAGCCGTGCCCTGCACACCAAGTGTGGCTTCCGTCTGGTAGGCCGCCGCGAGCGCATTGCGCGGGACTGTCATGGCCGCTGGCTGGACACCTTCCTCATGGAGCGCCGTGCCGCTGCGGATGAGCCGGAGGGCTACAAAAAGCTGTGAGATGCAAAAAAGGACTCTGCACCTTGACGATGCAGAGTCCTTTTTTTGTTTCGCTTATTTACCAGCAGGCAGGCTTACCACTCTTCGCCATCGACTTCCACGCTGCCGTCTACCACAGCACCGGCGTGGGAGCGCTGGAACATGCTCTCTACCACAGCGCAGTACTTATCTGCCAGACAGACGATAATGGCCTCACGGCAGGTGGGTACATGACGGAAGGTCAGCGGCCACATGTGGCTGGAAATGATGCTCTGTTCCTTTTTGGTGATGCCGAACACACGCTCTGCATTGATGCAGGCACAGCCCGGGTGCGAGAAGCCGTGCATCTCAAACAACCGGCGCAGGCCGTGGAAGGTGCCCTTGTTATGCCAGTCATACAGATAAAAATCATGCAGCAGGGCACCCACCGCCAGCGAGGTCTCGTCGGCGTGCAGATGCAGACGGCGGTTGAGCCAGAAGCTCACCAGCGCCACATTCTTGCAATGCTGGTAGGTGGTGACAGAACCGTGCTGGATATACTCCCGCATCCGCTGCACATCCGGGTGATGATCGTATTTTTCTACGATGGCATAAAGCTGTTCGCGCTCGATCTCAGAAAGCTGCATGCTGCAAAATTTCCTTTCGCTTTAAGGTGATGTTTTCAGGAACGAAGCTGAACCGGATTGGAATTGCCGAAGTTTTCTGCGCTGGAAGGGTTCTCCCGCTTGAGGGAAAGATCTACCAGATACTGCTTGCCGTCGCCCAGTTCTTCCAGCTGGGCCAGCTTTGCGTTTGCAGCCGCTTTGTCCGGATACCACTGGATCAGGAAGAAGTTCTCTTCCTCCACCCCGTAGTACAGCCACTGGCCGTCGGCACGCAGCCAATCGTCCAGATGATCCACCTCTTCGCCGTCCGGCAGGCCAAGGCCTTCTTCGGCATAAAGGTTTTCCGGTTCCACCTGCAGCATTTCGATCACCTGAATGGAGCTTTGCAGGTATTCGTCCTGCGAGACTGTCTTGTCCGAAAGCTCCCACCCGGTAAGAAATGCCTGCATGAGCAGGTCGCGCACAGAAACACGCGGCAGGGTCGGGTCCATAACCATAGGTATTCCTCCTTAAGTTTGTCCCTGCTGACCAGTATACGTCAAAGCCTTATGCAAGTCAACAGTTTAATTGTAAATTTTTTGTAGGTTCGTTCAAATATGTCAGACTTATCCAACCGACCAGTCAAAAGTGTCTCCCAGCCATTCCACTGCCAGTTCCACCCAGTGATGCCGGTGACGGCTGGGCTGATCCACCTCTGCGGTGCTGATGCTGGTGCCGTGCACCCCCTTTTCAAACAGATGCGCCTCGCAGGGCACACCTGCCCTGTGCAGGGCGCTCACCAGCATCAGCGTGTTTTCCACCGGAACAGTGGCGTCCTCCATGGTGGCCCACACGAACACCGGCGGCGTCTGCGGCGTGATCTTATCCTCCAGACCGAATGCCTGCTGTGCCGCCGGGTCGGTGCTGCCCGCCAGCTGCACAAAGCTGCCGCGGTGAGCATACTGCCCTGCGGTGATCACCGGATAGCCCAGGATCACCGCATCGGGCCGGGGCTGGGCGCGCTCCCCGGGAATGTCCAGCACAGCACCGGAAAGTGCCAGATGGCCGCCCGCCGAAAAGCCGCACACTGCGATCTTTTCCGGCAGGATATGCCACCCGGCCGCGTGCTGCCGCACAAGGCCGATGGCCTGTGCCAGCTGGCGCAGCGGCAGACCGTCCTTCGCCTGTTCGCAGATGGCGTAGTCCAGCACAGCGGCATGATATCCCGCTGCGGCAAACTGCAGTGCAACCGGGTCGCCCTCCCGGGCGCTGACGTGGGTATAGCCGCCGCCGGGCACCACCAGCACCAAAGGCCGGTCGATGGCCTTCGGCATTCGTTCGCAGGAATCCCGCAGATAAACAGTCAGCGTTCCGCCGCCCTCCAGTTCCAGCTGCTTCAGCTGCATGATACTCCCCCTTTGGAAATGATCTTCGGGGTTCATTATAGCACAAAACGCTTTCATTTGAAATACGATTTAAACCCGCCTTTGTGTGCACCACGGTCATCTATAATGGCAGTTCCGTTTTAATTGGCAGGCACAAAAGGTCTGCACAGACCGCAGGCCGCTTCCGATTTTTAAACTTTTTATGAAAGCCCTTGATTTTTGCCTGGAAGCGGTGTATATTAGCACTCGAAAGTTATGAGTGCTAAGTATTCCGAAGTGTTCCAACTTCCCGAGTGCCCGGCACCGAATACAGATAAAAAGAGGTTTTGCATTATGGCTAAGAAAGAATTTCAGGCTGAAAGCAAAAAACTGATGGATATGATGATCAACTCCATCTACACCAATAAGGAGATCTTCCTGCGGGAGCTGATCTCCAACGCATCGGATGCCATTGATAAGCTCTACTATAAGAGTCTGACCGATCCCTCCGTGGGCATGAACAAGGGCGATTTCCGCATCCTCATCACCCGCGACAAGGATAACCGCATCCTGACCATCGAGGATAACGGCATCGGCATGACCAAAGAGGAACTGGAACAGAATCTGGGCACCATCGCCCACTCCGGTTCTCTGGACTTCAAGAAAGACAACAAGGACGAGAACATCGACATCATCGGTCAGTTCGGCGTGGGCTTCTACTCCTCCTTCATGGTTGCCGACAAGGTCACGGTCATTTCCAAGGCCTATGGCTCGGATGAAGCATGGCAGTGGGAGTCCTCCGGCGTGGACGGCTACGAAATGACCCCCGCCCAGAAGGACACCGCCGGCACCCAGATCATCCTGCACATCAAGCCGGACACCGAGACCGACCACTACGATAATTTCCTGGATGAATACGGCATTGTTGCCATCGTCAAGAAGTACAGCGACTATGTGCGCTACCCCATCCAGATGGAGCGCCAGCACGAGCGTCAGAAGCCGGAACCGGACCCCAAGCCCGAGGATTACAAGCCCGAGTGGGAGAGCTACACCGAGCTGGAGACCCTGAACAGTATGGTGCCCATCTGGAAAAAGCAGAAGAGCGAAGTGACCGACGAAGAATACGCCAGCTTCTATAAAGAGAAGTTCAACGATTATACCGACCCCGCTCGTGTCATCGTCAGCCGCACCGAGGGCACTGCGAACTACAACGCTCTGCTGTTCGTACCCAGCCACCGCCCCTACGATTTCTACACCAAGGATTACGAGAAGGGTCTGGCCCTGTACGCATCCGGCGTGCTCATCATGGAGAAGTGCGCCGACCTGCTGCCCGATTACTTCAGCTTCGTCAAGGGCATCGTGGACAGTCAGGATCTGAGCCTGAATATCAGCCGCGAGATGCTGCAGAAGGACAACCAGCTCAAGCTGATCCACAACGCTCTGGAAAAGAAGATCAAGAACGAGCTGCACGCCATGCTGGCCAACGACCGCCAGAAGTACGAGGAATTCTGGAAGGAGTTCGGCCGTCAGATCAAGTTCGGTGCTTACTCCGACTACGGCATGCACGCCGAGCTGCTGCGCGACCTGCTGCTGTTCTGGTCTGCCAAAGAGCAGAAGATGGTCACTCTGCAGGAGTATGTGGACAAGATGCCCGCTGAGCAGAAGTATATCTACTTTGCTGCCGGTGATTCTACCGACCGTCTGGCAAAGCTGCCCGCCGCTGAGCTGGTCATGGATAAGGGCTATGACGTCCTGCTGCTGACCGAGGATGTGGATGAGTTCTGCCTGCAGATCCTGCGCAGCTATCCCCGCAAGGATGCCGAGGGCAAGGACGGCACTGTGGAGTTCAAGAATGTCAACAGCGGCGATCTGGGCCTTGAGACCGAGGAAGAGAAGAAGGCCGCCGAGGATGCCACCGCCGAGAACAAGGCTCTGTTCGACACTATGAAGGATGCTCTGGACGGCAAGGTGAAGGAGGTCAAGGTCTCCACCCGTCTGAAGGATCACCCCGTGTGTCTGAGTGCCGACGGCCCGCTGTCCATCGAAATGGAAAAGGTGCTGTCCAAGCAGCCCGGCAGCGAGGGCGTGAAGAGTGACAAGGTGCTGGAGCTGAATGTCAACCACCCCGTGTTTGCCGTGCTCAAGGCCGCACAGGAGGCAGGTGACACCGACAAGCTCAAGAAGTACAGCGCTCTGCTGTATGCACAGGCGCAGCTCATTGAAGGCCTGCCGGTGGATGACCCTGCCGCTTACGCGGAGGCCGTCTGCAGCCTGATGAAGTAACGTTTCCCGGAAAACAGCGGTCTTACTCCCCTGCTGTTTTCGCACGCATCGATATTTACCCCTTAACAAAAAGACCGTGCTCCGCTATAATAGAGTGGAACGCGGTCTTTTTCTGTTTTGAACTGTTTTTGATACATTGAGAGGTCTTATCCATGCAGCCAAAGAAGCACTATTTTGCGCATATCCCTACCATTGCCATTTTTATTGTGTTTGCCATGTCGGCACCGCTGGGCGTGCTGCTGTTCATTTTAAAAAGCATCGATAAAAACGCTGAAAAAGAAGAAAAAGCCGCTGCACAGGCGCAGGCAGGCTATCGTTCCGACCTCGGCCCCGCCCCTGCGCAGACGGCACCCCGGCAGGAAACCGAGCCAGCTTACGGCCACGATGTTCCCACCAAAGAGCAGAAGGATGCCAAGGAGCGGCACAAGCTCCTTACCACCCTGTGCACCATCGGCGGTGCCGTCTTTCTGTTTGCAGGCTTCAGCACCCTGTTCATGGATGGTGCTGACAGCATGATGGAGGCGTTTACAGCCATCGCCCAGATGCTGGGCGGCGGCGCTGCTCTGCTGACCGGCCTGCGCATGGATCGCACCCGCAAGCTGGAACGCCTGCTGGACAAGATCGTGGGCGACCGCGACAACATCCCGCTGGACGAGCTGTTTGCCGCCGCAGGCATCGATGCCGCAAAGGGGCGTGCTGCGGTGGAAAGCGCCATTTCCCACGGTTACTTTGGTGCCGACGCCTACATCGACAACCGCACCGCTACCCTTGTGGTGCGCGGTGCTGCGCCCCAGCCGCCCAAGCAGCCGGAACCGAAGCCCGCGCCGGCACCAGCGGACCAGTACGCCGCCCTTCTGCAGCAGCTGCGGCAGGCCAACGACGCCATTCCTGACCCGGTGATGACCGCCAAGATCAGCCGTCTGGAAGCGGTCAGCGCCCGCATCTTTGAGCTGGCAAAGCAGGACCCCGGCAAAAAGGCACAGCTGCAGAAATTCATGGACTACTATCTGCCCACCGCCCTCAAGCTGCTGAACACCTATGCCAGCCTTCCCGCGCAGGATGTGCAGGGTGAAAACATCGCCGATGCCAAAAAGAACATCGAGCGCAGCATGGACCTGCTGGTGACCGCCTTTGAAAACCAGCTGGACAAGCTGTTCCAGTCCGACGCGCTGGATGTCTCCGCCGATGTGGCTGCACTGGAAGGAATGCTGAACATGGACGGCCTGACCGGCAGCGACTTTGCAAAATGACCGCTCAGACGGGATCTTATATCATAGGAGGCCGGGGCTGCTGCACCAGATGATGTGCAGCAGCCCCGGCTTTTTTATTTCACCGGAAGGAGCATAGCCGTCAACGGCATCGTCCCATCTGTCCGACGCAAATCTCCATGCCGTGCAATGTTTGTCCGCCTTGCGCAAAGCACCCGATTCACAGGCGTTTTCCACAATGGTTTTCCTGTTTCTAAATCGATTTTATTTCAATCGTCCATTTCCATTCCGATGCCGGATTTTATACTTTTTGCAACTTTTCATTCAGATGCAACAATAACACATGGTTTTTTCTGTCCGGATTTTATATGATAAAAGCAGAAGTGTGCAGAGCGTCCTGTATGCTGCCCTGTACTTGCAGTTCCAACCCGCTCAAAAGGAGGACTATCCTATGATGAAATCTGTTTCCGCATGGAAGCAGGAGCTTTCCAGCGGCGCACACGCTGCCCGTCTGGCATCGCTGTACTGCTGTGCACCCGAAGAGACTGCCCCGCAGGCTGCCCGCTACGAAGCAGCCCTGAATGGTCTGGAGACCACCTTTGGCCCCCACGCCGAAGCCGGCCTTTACAGCGCACCCGGCCGCACCGAGATCGGCGGCAACCACACCGACCACCAGCACGGCCGCGTTCTGGCCGGCAGCGTGAACATTGATATGATCGCCGCCGCCGCGCCCAACAGCCTGAACCAGCTGCGGGTGCAGAGCGAGGGCTACGACCTGTGCGTTATCAGCCTTGACGACCTGACTGCCCGCAAGGAAGAGGAAAACACCACCATCTCCCTTCTGCGCGGCGAGTGTGAGGCGTTCCGTCAACGGGGCGCAAAGCTGGCCGGTCTGGATGTGTACATTTCTTCCAACGTGCCCAAGGGCAGCGGCGTTTCTTCCTCTGCCGCCTTCGAGGTGCTGATCGGCGTCATTCTGAACGACTGCTTCATGACCGATAAGGTCTCCCCCATCGAGATCGCGCAGATCGGCCAGTGGGCAGAAAATGTCTACTTTGGCAAGCCCTGCGGCCTGATGGATCAGATGGCTTCCAGCGTGGGCAACATCATCACCATTGATTTTGCCGACCCTGCCCACCCCGATGTGGAACCGGTGCCGGTGGATTTCTCCAAGGCCGGTCTTGCACTGTGCATTCTGGACTCCTGCGCAGACCATGCTGACCTGACCGACGAATACGCCGCCGTCCCCGCCGAGTGCCGCGCTGTGGCCGCTGTGTGCGGCGGCGAGGTGCTGCGGGATGTGCCCTTTGAGACCTTCCTTGCAAAGCTGCCGGAATGCCGCAGGCAGTGCGGCGACCGCGCGGTACTGCGTGCCTTCCATATTTATGCCGACAACGACCGTGTGGCAAAGCAGGTCGCTGCTCTGCGCGAGGGCGATTTCAGCACCTTCCTGCGTCTGGTCAACGAATCCGGCCACAGCAGCTGGGAATACCTACAGAACGTCATCCCCGCCGGGTATAAGGAGCATCAGGAAATGGGCGTGACCATTGCTGCTGCTAAGCATTACCTGAACGGCAAGGGCGCGGTCCGCGTGCACGGCGGCGGCTTTGCCGGTACCGCTCAGGCTTTTGTGCCGGTGGAAATGCTGGCTGATTTTAAGAAAAACATGGAGGCCATCCTCGGCGAGGGCCGCTGCCATGTGCTGAGCATCCGTCCCGAAGGAGGCGCTGTCCTGTGATCTCTACCGCCATCCAGCAGCTCGTGAATTACGGGCTGGACACCGGGCTTATCCTGCCCGACGACGAAATCTATATCCGCAACCAGCTGCTCATGACCATGCAGCTGGACGATTTTACGGCACCCGAGGGCGAGGTATGCTACACTGATCTGGAAAGCATCCTGAAAACGTTGGTGGACGACGCCGCAGCCCGCGGCGTGTGCGAGGACAATTCCACCGCCCGCGATTTGTTCGACACCAAACTCATGGGTGTGCTGACTCCGCGTCCCAGCATCGTGCGCGCCAATTTTGAGGAGCGCTACGAAAACGAAGGCCCGCAGGCCGCTACCGACTGGTTCTATAAGTTCAGTCAGGATACCGATTATATCCGCCGCTACCGCATCAAGCGGGATCTGAAATGGGTCACCAAGACCCCCTACGGTGATCTGGATATCACCATCAACCTCTCCAAGCCGGAGAAGGACCCCAAGGCCATTGCCGCCGCAAAGCTGGCCCCCCAGAGCGCCTATCCCAAGTGCCAGCTCTGCGCTGAGAACGAGGGCTATGCAGGCCGCATGAACCACCCCGCCCGCGAGAACCACCGCATCATCCCGCTCACCATCAACGACAGCGCGTGGAACCTGCAGTACAGCCCTTACGTCTACTACAATGAGCACTGCATCGTGTTCAATAATCTGCACACCCCCATGAAGATCGAGCGCGCCACCTTCCGCAAGCTGCTGGACTTCGTAGGCCTGTTCCCCCACTATTTCGTGGGCAGCAACGCCGACCTGCCCATCGTGGGCGGCAGCATCCTGAGCCACGACCATTTTCAGGGCGGTCATTACGAGTTTGCCATGGCCAAGGCTCCCATTGAAAAGAAGTGGGTGTTCCCCGGTTTTGAGGACGTGGATGCCGGTATCGTGCACTGGCCCATGAGCTGCATCCGCCTGACAAGTGAGGACGACAGCCGCCTTGTGGAGCTGGCGGACAAGATCCTGACGGCATGGCGCGGCTACTCTGACGAGAGCTGTTTTGTCTTTGCCGAGACGGACGGCGAACCCCACAACACCATCACACCCATTGCCCGGATGCGGGACGGCAGATACCAGCTGGATCTGGTGCTGCGCAACAACATCACTACCCCGGAGCATCCGCTGGGCGTGTTCCACCCTCATGCAAAGCTGCACCACATCAAAAAGGAGAACATCGGTCTGATCGAGGTCATGGGCCTTGCCGTGCTGCCCAGCCGTCTGAAAAAGGAAATGGCTGAGCTTGCTGATGTACTGGTCTCCCGCGCACCTGCAGCCCAGTACCCCGAAGAGCTGCAGAAGCATGCCGAGTGGGCCGGGGACATCCTTGCCCG
Source organism: Faecalibacterium sp. 9 (assembly GCF_048320955.1). Lineage (NCBI taxonomy): Bacteria > Bacillati > Bacillota > Clostridia > Eubacteriales > Oscillospiraceae > Faecalibacterium > Faecalibacterium sp. 9. The sequence continues at coordinate 58,446 of NZ_JBLWGB010000002.1, read as the reverse complement.
TCACCCGGAGCTCAGCGCCGACAATGTGCACCCCATCCTGCAGGATGAGATCGGTCAGGTGTTCGCCGAGGTCCTCGCCGATGCCGGCGTCTACAAGCTGGACGAGGCCGGCCGTGCAGGCTTTGTGCGGTTCCTCGCAAGCGTACAATGATCTTTTAAGATAGTCGCTCTCCCCCTTTCCCCCGCCGGTATGCCTTGCCGGCGGGGGATTTTTATTGCCCAGCGAAGATATCGGGCCGATCTTCATTCCGCAACACAGCACAAAAAAGCCGCCTTTCGTGCTAAACAGCACAAAAAGCGGCTTTATATCGTCTTATTTCAGAAGCAAAGAGCCTTGCGGATGCTTATTCCGGCAGGTCCTCTTCGTTCTCCAGGCTGTGCCAGACGTTCTGGACGTCATCATTGTCTTCCAGCGCATCCAGCAGCTTGCCCATCAGCTTCAGCTGATCGGGGTCGGTCAGGCGGGTGGTGGTCATGGGCACCATAGCCAGATCGTCGGACAGGATCTCGTAGCCCTTCTCCTCCATGGCCTTGACCACGGCAGAGTAGTTCTCGGGATCGGTGGTGATTTCAGCTGCATCCTCGCTGGCGTCGAAATCCTCGGCACCGGCATCCAGAGCATCCATCATAGCCTCGTCGGCATCCTTATCTTCCAGAGAGATATCAATGACACCCTTCTGGCTGAACAGGAAGCCCACGCAGCCCATAGCACCCAGATTGCCGCCGTTCTTATCGAAGTAGTGACGCAGATCGGCAGCGGTACGGTTGCGGTTGTCGGTCAGGGTCTCCACCATAACGGCAACGCCGCCGGGGCCGTAGCCTTCGTAGGTGATTGCTTCGTACTCGGTCTTATCGCCGCCCTCAGCCTTCTTGATGATGCGCTGGATGTTATCGTTGGGCACGCTCATGCGCTTTGCCTTGGCGATCAGGTCAGCCAGCTTGCTGTTGGAAGCAGGGTTCGGGCCGCCGGTACGGACGGCAACGCTGATCTCGCGGCCGATCTTGGTAAAAACCTTCGCCTTTGCGCCGTCGGTCTTTTCCTTCTTGCGCTTAATGTTGTTCCATTTGCTATGTCCAGACATGGGAAAGAGCCTCCTGTATATTCTCAAATCTCCGCCTGCGGGCAGACGGGCTGTGGTCGCCCGCATTGTGGCAGCACACAAAATCTAACTCTATTATTGTAGCACAACCGGGCAGAGCGTTCAAGTCTTATCGGCCCGGTTTTCGGCGGATCGTAGGGAAAAATGCGCTTTTTCTGCCTGTTTACAGCAGACGCAGGGCCTTGGGGTAGTGGTTTTTCACCCGCCCGCCGGACACTTTGCCGCCGCCCAGCGGCCAGCCGTCCACTGTCACACAGCACCAGCCGTCTGCGGCAGTGCGGGCCTCCACCTCACGGCCGGAAAGGTACTCTGTCGTGCGCGGGTCGGCAAGGGTCAGCTGCTCGCAGTTCGCGCACTGCGCACCGAATGCCGTGAACAGGTGGTGCTCCGGCACAAAGCGGCCCTTCTGCACGCTGCCCACGAACACGCCCGCCCGCAACACATGCAGGTTCGTCTGCGGGAAGGGCACCGGCAGCAGCACACCGCCGCCATGCATCACAGCCGGGCGGTCTGCCAGCGCCGGGAAATACTGCCCGGCAAATTCATGCCACGCTGCAAGGCTCTGGGCAGGGCTTGTCTCCCCTGCCTGTGCTTCGCGGCTGCGCTTGCTGCCCTGCACCGCCTCACGGCAGGCGCGGGCATTCTCGCGGCGGGCGCTGCGGGCGTCCGGGGTCTTGGCAGTCTTACCGTTCTTTCCCTTGGCCTTTTTGCCTGCGGCTTCCGCTGCGGCCAGCCAGAGCTGCTCCTCCGGGGTGTATTCTCCTTCCGGCGGCAGGGCGCGGGGCGTGCCTGCCTTGATAAGCCTTGCCATAAAATGCCCCTCGCCGCCCTGACAGGGCCAGATGCGCCGCACCTTGCTCACATCCAGCGGCAAACCGCCGGTGCGGTTGGCTTCGCCCTCGCTGCCAAAGGTGTAGTCCACATTTCCCAAGGCATCTGCAAGTGTGAACTCCGGGTGGCGCTGCAGGAATGCCGCCACCTGTCCCTCGTCCTCCTCCGGCGCAAAGGTGCAGGTGGAATAAACCAGCTGCCCGCCCGGGGCCAGCACGGCGGCTGCACAGTCCAGAATTTCCGCGCCCAGCTCAGCACACTGCTTCACCAGCGCTTCACAGTGCTGCTGACGAGCCACCGGCTCCTTACGGAACATGCCCTCGCCGGAACAGGGTGCATCCACCAGAACACGGTCAAAAAACTCCGGCAGAGCGTCCGCAATGCGGGCGGGCGACTCATTGAGCACCACCGCATTGGACACGCCCATGCGTTCCAGATTGCTTTTCAGGATATCCGCACGGGCCGCAACATATTCGTTGCTCACCAGCACACCGCGCCCCTGCAATGCCGCCGCCAGCTGACTGCTTTTGCCGCCGGGGGCTGCACACATGTCCAGCACGCGCATCCCGGGCCGCACGCCCAGCAGCGGCGCTGCCGAGGACGCCGACGGCTCCTGCGAGTAAAACACGCCCACATGGTGGTACGGATGCCGCCCGGGCTTAAAGTCCGGCTGGTGCACCACAAATGCCGCCTTGCAAAAGGGTGATGCTTCCAGCGAAAAGTCTGCCTTTGCGGCGAACTGCTCCGGCCTCGTGCGCAAGGCCGAGACCGTCACGCCGCGCTCGGCGGTCTCCTGCGGGGCCGCGTACAGTGCGTCGAACCGCTCTCCCAACAGGGCACGCTCCCGCTGCTCAAAATATTCTGTAGGCATTCTGCAATCCTCCTGTGGGATGTATAAAGCCGCCGTCTGCGGCCAAACTAGGTCTTGTGAGGGGCACACCGCCCCGCACGGAAAACCGAAAGGAGATCATTCACTATGGCAACCGAAAACCGCAGCAATAACTGCAAGAATCAGACCTCGAACCGTACGTCCAACCAGACTTCCAACCGCACCAGCAATCAGACCTCCAACAGCGCCACCAACGAGCACAAGCACCCCAACCAGTACACCAAGGGCGCTGACGACGAAAGCGCCAAAAACTCCACGAACAGCCGTTCCAGCAACGCCAGAAACAGCCGCTAACGCTGCCCTGCGCGCCTGACGGACCACAGACGTGCACCCTTTGACCTTTCTCTCAAACCGCAAAGCCCGCTGCCCTCCGGCACTGTTTTCCAGTGCGGAAAGCAGCGGGCTTTCGCATGTTTACTTACTTGTCGTTGGGGTCAAACTGCTGCCAGAGCGTATCAAACAGCTCATGCACACGGCTCAGCTGACCGTTCAGATACAGCCAGCCCAGCAGGCACTCGAAACCGGTGGAAGCGCGGTATTCCTCAGGGGATGCATGCTTTGCCACACTGGCCTTGCTGGCGTTGCGGCCCCGCTTGAACACAGCCAGTTCGTCCTCGGTGAACAGCGGCTCCAGCAGCTGTTCCTCCCGGAACTGTGCCCGGGCCGAAACATACTTGACCTTTTCTGCGTTGAGCTTTCCGGCAGACAGGCGGTGATGCTCCACCAGCCGCTGACGCACCAGCAGTTCCAGCACGCTGTCACCTACAAAGGCCAGCGCCAAGGGGCTGAGCTCCCGCGGGTCGATTTTTTCCGATTCGTTCATAGTGACCTCTTAGAAGATATAATCGAACTGGTAATCGCCGATGAGGATGGTATCGTTTTCCTGCACGCCCTTTTCCACCAGAGCATCCAGAATGCCGCTCTCTCCCAGCTGGCGCTGGAAGAACTGCAGGCTTTCGTAGTCGTCCACATTGCTGCCGGCCAGAATGTATTCCAGCCACGGGGCTTCCACGCTCCACACATGGGCTTCCATGCGCTTGATCTCAAACGCACGGTCGTTGGCCTTGGGTTCGGGCTTCTTGTACTCGGGAGCAAACACCGGCACCGGCGGGATATCCTTCAGGCGGTTATACACGAGGCCCGGCAGTTCCTTCACGCCCTGCATCGTAGCGGCAGAGATGGGCACAAAGGTCAGGCCCTTGGCTTCCACATACTTGCGGAAATTCTCGATCTGCTCCTCGGTGGCCAGATCGCACTTGTTGCCAATGACGATCTGCGGACGCTCAGCCAACACAGGGCTGAACTTTGCCAGTTCCTCGTTGATCTTCTCAAAATCCTCGATGGGTTCACGGCACTCGCTGCCGGAGACGTCCACCACATGCAGCAGCAGGCGGCAGCGCTCCACATGGCGCAGGAAGTCGTGGCCCAGACCGATGCCCTCGCTGGCACCCTCGATCAGGCCGGGGATATCGGCGCAGACAAAGCTTGCGCCCTCTGCCACGGATACGACACCCAGCGTGGGCACCAGCGTGGTGAAGTGGTAGTTTGCGATCTTGGGCTTGGCTGCGCTGATGGTGGAGATGAGGGTGGACTTGCCCACATTGGGGAAGCCGATCAGGCCCACATCGGCGATCAGTTTCAGCTCCAGCGTCACCTGAATGTCCTCGCCGGGCATACCGGGCTTTGCAAACTTGGGGATCTGGCGGGTGGGCGTGGCAAAATGCGCGTTGCCGTAACCGCCGCGGCCGCCCTTTGCGATGGTGACAGGGGTGTGGTCGGACAGATCCGCAATGACAAGGCCGCTCTCGGCGTCCTTGATGACGGTGCCCAGCGGCACCTTGATGACAAGGTTCTCCGCGTTTTTGCCGTGGCACAGGCTGGCACCGCCCTTGCCGCCCTCCGGGGCCACATACTTGCGCTTATAGCGGAAGTCCATCAGGGTGGTCAGGTGATCGTCCACCACAAAAATAATGTCGCCGCCGCGGCCGCCATCGCCGCCGTCCGGGCCGCCAGCGGCCACGAATTTTTCACGGTGAAAGCTCACCGCACCGTCGCCGCCCTTGCCCGCGTGGAGCCATATCGTGGCGATGTCGATAAAGTTGGTTTGTGCTGCCATACAGCCCCTCCTTAGTTTTTACCTCTATTCAGCTCGCCCCTCGGGAGAGCTGGACGCGCCAGAGCGCAGCCTGAGAGGGTTCTTTTCATCAAAAAGAGCCGGGCCACGAGGGTCCGGCTCTCTACGTTTTGCAGTTATCCGAAAGAAGTTACTGCTTGACGCTGCACTTCTTGCCGTTCTTGCCCACGCGCTCAAAACGGACGGTACCGTCCACCAGAGCAAACAGGGTATCATCGCTGCCCTTGCCAACGTTCTCACCCGGCATGATGTGGGTGCCACGCTGACGAACCAGGATGTTGCCGGCCAGAACGAACTGACCGTCTGCACGCTTGGTGCCCAGACGCTGTGCTGCGGAATCGCGGCCGTTCTTGGTGCTGCCTACGCCCTTTTTATGTGCCATTGTAATTTACCTCCTTAGCCGTTGATCGCAGTGATCTCAACCTTGGTGAAGGGCTGACGATGGCCCATACGGCGAGCACTGTGCTTCTTTGCGCGATAGGTGATGATGTTCAGCTTCTTGCCCTTGCCATTCTTGATGACCTTGGCAGAAACGGTAGCACCCTCAACAACGGGAGCGCCAACCTTCACAGAACCCTCCTCGCCAATAGCGAGAACCTGATCAAACTTCACTTCGGAGTCGGCCTCAACGTCCAGCTTTTCGATGTAGACGATGTCGCCCTGCTCCACGCGGTACTGCTTACCGCCGGTAACAATGATTGCGTACATTTTGTTCATTCCTTTTCGTTGTACTCGCTGGTCGTAAAGGCAGGCCCTTACACTGGGCCATTTCAGGCGCCCACACCACGCGGCTAGAATAGTATAGCAAAAAAATGCCGGGATTGCAAGAGGAATTTTCCTCTTTCCGAAAGATTTTTTATTTTTCCGCCTTTCCGCTTTCCGCGATGGTGCGTTTTACTTCGGCGTTATACGCTTCGGTGCGCTCCACGAAGAGCTTGCGCGGGCTGGAAGCCAGCAGCTGGGTCTTGCTGCCTGCAAAGGCGATGGGCCCGTCCAGCTTTTTCATGGCCGCTTTATTATCAGCGTTCAAAGCCAGCTCCACCATCAGGGGCTTGTCCTTGAACTTATGGGTAAAGTAGATCTCTGCCGCAAGGCCTGCCACCACGGCGATGCCTGCCACCAGCTGGGACGCCCGCAGTCCAATAGAAGGCACCAGCATCAGACTGTCGGTGCGCAGTGCTTCGATCCAGAAGCGGCCTGCACCGTACCAGATCATATACCGCAGGGCGATGTCGCCGTTGAATCTGCGCTTTTTGATGTAGCGGAACAGCAGGAGAAAGCCCACGAAGCACCAGATGCTCTCATACAGGAAGGTAGGATGCACCGGCAGGTTCGGATCGATGGTCACGCCGCTCTGGGCTGTGACCGTGCTGCCCATGAGGTAGGCTCTGGTGGCCTCGCTGTACATGCCCCACGGCAGGGTGGTATTGCAGCCGAAGGCCTCCTGATTGAAGAAGTTGCCCCAGCGGCCGCAGCCCTGCCCCAGCAGAAAGCCCATGGCGGTCAGGTCGAACATGGGCAGCACCGGCACGCCCCGCCATTTGCAGGCAAGGCCTCCGAACACAAAGCCGCCGATGATACCGCCGTAGATGGCCAGACCACCGTCGCGGACCGCGATCATCTCCCAGATGCTCTCATATTTAAAAGGTGCCATGGCCACATAGTAGGCGCGGGCGCTGACAATGCCCAGCACGATGCCGATCAGGATCACATCCACCATGCTGTCCGGGTCCACGCCGAACTCGATGCTGTGACGGAACGCGAACACCAGCGCCAGACAGATGCCGAACGCGATGCACACGCCATACCAGTAAATGCTGAATCCACCGATGGAAAAGGCCACGCGGTTGAGCTCAAAGCTCAGGCCAAGGCCCGGGAACTGTACCAGATTTGTCATTCTGCTTCCTCCTCGTCCTCTGCCAGCGGCGCAGTGCCGTCCGGCTGGATATACATGACAGCCATGCGCTCTGTGCTGAGGATGTGCTGCAGCGCTGCATCCGCATCCTCCGCGGTCAGGCCCGCCAGCATGGCGATCTGCTGGGCCACCGTCTGGCCGGAAAGGGCAAAATCTGCCATCTGACTGGCCGAATCCTCCACATTTTCGAGGTTTTCGATCAGCTGGCCGTATTTTTCGTTCTTGCACAGGGTAAAGATCTCCCGGTCCACACCTTCTGCGCGGATGCGGGCGATCTCGTCCAGAAGCATCTGCTTCACGGCATCGGGGGCGTCGCTCTCGCCGGTGAACAGGATGCAGCAGCAGCCGTCCACCCGCAGCACCTCCCCGCCAAAGCCCGGGTTCACAAGACCCTCGTCGTACAGGCGGCGGTACAGCGGCGACATGCCGCCGGTGATGCAGCTCAGGATCAGATCATACAGCGCTTCGGTGCGCAGGTCGCCGGACGGCAGCGGCTCTTCCTTGAAGCCCACGCCGAAGCAGGGCTTGGACACCGGCATCTTCAGCGTTTTTTCCGCTGCGGCCAGCGTCATGGGCTCCGGCGTCCAAAGGCGCCGCACACCCTCTGCCGTGCGGGGCTCCGTCAGGCCATGGCGCTCGCAGGCGGCTAAAATTTGCTCCATGGTGGTATTGCCAGCCGCTGCCAGAACCATGTTGCCCGGTGCATAGAACGCTTTGCAACTGTCGTAGAGCATTTCCGGGGTAATTTCCGCAATGCTCTCCACCGTGCCCGCGATATCACTGCGGATGGGGTGGCTGTGGTACAGGCACTCGAACAGGCCGGTGATGAGCCGCCAGTCCGGGCTGTCATCGTACATCTTGATCTCCTGCCCGATGATGCCCTGTTCCTTGGCGATGGTCTGCTCGGTAAAATAGGGGTGGGTCACCATGCCCAGCAGCACATCCAGACTCTCGTCCAGCTGCTGGGTCGCGGTGAACAGATAGCAGGTGCGGTCAAAGCTGGTGAAGGCATTGGCGTTCGCGCCGGTCTTTGCGTACTTTGCAAAGGCATCTCCGTCCTGATCCTCGAACATCTTGTGCTCGAGGAAGTGTGCCACGCCTGCGGGCAGGTGCACTTCTTTTCCGTCCAGCCGGAAATCCCGGTCGATGGAGCCAAAGCGGGTGGCAAAAATGACATGGGTGCTGGAATAGCCCGGCATAGGCCGCACGATGACGGTCAGGCCGGAGGGCAGGATCTTCCACTGATCGGCCACAGTCTTTTCCAGCAGGGTCTGATCATTCTGCGGCATGGGCGTCTACCTCCTTTGTGAGCAGATAGCTGACCGAGAGGGTCAGCTTACGCAGGATCGCGCGCACATCGTCCCGGGTCACGGCCTGCAGGGCGGCGCGGGCCCCGGCAGGCGTCTGGACTTTGGCAGGGTCGCCGCCGCTGCGCAGCACCTCGATGTAATACCATGTCTCAATGCCGCCCAGCGTATCCTCCACGCCCTGCATCCCGCTCAGCAGTCCCCGGCGGCAGTCCTCCAGCTCCTCATCGGTGATGGGCCCGCTGCACAGGTCGGCCAGCTCCTTCAGGATAGCCTGCTCTGCGCGGACAGCGTCGGCGTGCTCCACGCCGCTGTTCACAGCCATGCTGCCGGTAAAGCTCTGGAACGAGGACGAGCAGTAGTAACACAAATGGTCACGCTCGCGCACGTTCAGGAACAGGCGGCTGGTCACGCTGCCGCCATACAGTGCCATAGCAAGGCGGACTGCTGCCAGCTGTTCGGTGCGCATGGGCTCGCCCAGCGTAAACAGCATGCACAGCTTTGCCTGCACCATATCGTAGGTTTCTACCCTGTGCACAGGCTCGCGGCGCGGCATGGCAATGTTCTCGGCCAGCGGCAGCGGAGCCCGGTCGATGGCGGCAAGTTCGGCCAGCAGGGCATCCCGCACGGCTGCCGTCTGCGCGGCGTCACAGCCCAGCACAAGCAGCTCAATGTTCGCGGTCCGCAGCATCTCGTAATAAGCCGCGGTGAGCTGTTCCGGCGTCAGGTCGTCCACCTCTTCCAGATAGCCCTCCTGCCGCACGCCTGCCGGGCTGTCGCCAAAGAATTCCCGGTTGGCCTGATGCAGGCAGTACAGACGCTTATCGTTGATCTCATCCTCCAGCGCCTTTTTCAGCATCTGTTTTTCAATGCCCACAGCCTCCGGGTCAAAGGTTCCGCCCACAAAATAGGGGTGGAAGGCCGCGCCCAGCGCAATGGATGCATATTCCCGCGTCAGTTCTTCGCCTTCCAGCGCAAATTTATCCTTGATGCCGGTGACGCTGACGCACAGATTGTGGCTGCAGCCCATGGGCCGTGCATCCACCGTGAGATCTGCACCGTAGAGCTTGGCCAGCTTTTTGGTCAGTCGGGTCATGTCCGGGCAGTCGGCATAGCCGCGCTCCATCACAAGGGGCAAAAGTGCATGTGCCGTGGCAGTCTCCCTCTTTGCCGGAAAGGCAAAATGGATGCTGATGCGGCAGCGGTTGAATTTTTCCGCCGGGTCGCAGGAAAGGTGCACGCCCGGCGCAATGAGAGTACGTTCCAATTTGTTCCTCCACCCTGCTTTTGCAGGGAGCTTTTTTATTTTATGATGCCTTCTGCAAGGCAAGAAATTCTTCCAGACTCAAGCCGCTGGCCCGGATGGCAAGGGCATTTTCTGTACCCACATACCGCCAGTGCCACGGCTCGAACACCACACCGGTCGCGGCCTGCCGGTCTTCCGGGTAGCGCAGGATGAAGCCGTATTCCGCGGCATAAGCGGTCAGCCACTCGTAGGCGCGGGTCGTATCAAAGCCGGTGTCACGGTCCGGGTAGTCGCTGCTGAGGATATCCGCCGCATAACCGGTGCCATGCTCATTGCATTCCGCAGGCAGCTGGATGTCTGCGGACAGGCTGGCGGCTTCCTCCTCGGTCTTGCCCTTTTCCAGATACTGCTGCTTCTGTGCCTCATAGGCTGCGGTCCGGGCATCTGCGTCCTGATAGCCTGCGGACAGAACCAGCGCAACGCCATCCTCTGCCGCTGCGGCAGACATCTGCCGGTAGGCATCGGCAGCTTCCGCTTCCAGCTGGATGGTGCCATCCTCATTGGCCGGGGCAAGCGTCGGCGACGGTTCCCCGGCAAAGGGCAGATTGGCGTTTACCAGTATAAGCCGCGCATCGTCGGCGTCAAAGGTGTAGTCGGTGCCGCTGTAGCTGGCAGCTTCAAAGCTCCGGGGCCCGGCAAGCAGAGTGTTTGCTTTGGGCAGCAGCCAGAGGATGCCCCGGGTCATCAGGGCCACGATGGCAGCACAGATCAGGATCAGGAGCGCCCAGTTGCGGGCCAGACGCAGGCGCTTGCGGCGCATGTATTGCTCACGGGTCATACGGGGCTTTACAGTTTTTTTGCTGGTTGGTTCCATGGTGCGTTGCAGCTCCTTTGGCAGAATTTGCAGCGCGCTGCGCCGCACAGATACAGTGTATATTATACACCCCTTTGCATTTTGTGTAAACGCCGGAAGTGTAAAATAAGTATGACCGTCCTCGTCAGCGGCCTTGCCCTCTCCGTCCGCTCACGCTGTTCGCGTCCACCTCTCCCAAAGTGAGAGGCCTTGGCAGAACCAGAAAGTTTTTCTCTTCGCCAGAGGCTCGCCCTTTGGAAGAGTTGTCGCGCAAGCGACTGAGAGGGCGAGGCCGTTAACAAAAAGAGCGCTGTACAGCTTCAAAAGAAACTGTACAGCGCACAAAATTCATTTTTTACAAATCAGTCAAACAGCATATCGTGGATGGCGGAAACGGCCTTGTCGGCATCCCCTCGGTCGATGATGCAGGAGATCTTGATCTCACTGGTGGAGATCATCTTGATATTGATGTTGTTGTTGGACAGTGCCTCAAACATCTTGGAAGCAACGCCGCTGTGGCTCTGCATACCGGCACCCACGATGGAGACCTTTGCGCAGGTGGTGTCCACGCTCACATCATTGAAGTGTGCGCTCTCCTTCAGCACGCGCATGGCCAGATCGGCTTCGCCCTCAGAGCAGGTAAAGCTGATATCCTTCTTGCCGTCGCGGCCGGTGGACTGCAGGATGATGTCCACGTTGATGTTCTTCTGTGCCAGCAGGCCGAAGATCTTGAAGCTCATGCCCGGCTCGTCGGGAACGTTCAGAATCGTGATAACAGCAACATCAGCGTCCTTTGCGACGCCCTTGATCAGCATACCTTCCATGTCTTTCGTAACCTCCTTGACCACCGTACCGGGCACGGGATTCAGGCTGGAGAGCACCTCCAGCTCCACATTATACTTCTTCGCCAGTTCCACGCTGCGGTTGTTCAGCACCTGTGCGCCCAGAGATGCCAGCTCCAGCATCTCGTCAAAGGTGATCTCCTCCAGCTTGCGGGTGTTGCGCACCTTGCGCGGGTCGGCAGTGTAAACGCCTTCCACATCGGTATAGATCTGGCAGCGGTCTGCGTGCAGGGCTGCTGCAATGGCAACTGCACTGGTGTCGGAACCGCCGCGGCCCAGAGTGGTGATGTCGTCCAGCTTGTTCAGCCCCTGGAAGCCAGCCACAACAACAACACGGTTGCGCTCCAGCTCCGAGGAGATACGCTCGGTCTCCAGACGGCTGATGCGTGCCTTGGTATAGGCGCGGTCGGTGCGGAAGCCTGCCTGCCAGCCGGTCAGGCTGATGGCATGGCAGCCCAGCTCATTCAGCGCCATAGCCAGCAGCGAAATGCTGATCTGCTCGCCGGTAGCCAGCAGCATATCCATTTCACGAGCCGAAGGGTTGTGGGTGATCTCCCCAGCCTTGGCGATCAGGTCATCGGTGGTATCGCCCTGAGCAGACACCACCACAACTACGTCATTGCCCGCGTTGTGGGTATTTGCCACAATGCGTGCCACGTTGAAGATACGGTCACGGTCCTTCACCGAAGAACCGCCGAACTTCTGTACGATCAACGCCATATCTTGTCACTCTCCTCTTTTTGTCCCTTGATCAAAAGGGGTACACCGGGTGGAAGCAGCAGGCAGAACCTTGCACTTCCCTATCCCATTTATCATTCCACCGTTGCGCCGGTGTTATCGGCATCCAAACGCAGCAATGTAAATGCTTCACATCCGTCCAGACCTTCCAGAAGCTCCAGACCCTTTTCCAGCTTGGAATAGAACTTTTCGGCCTCAGCCTTTTCGGCCACCGCCATCACGGTGCTGCCTGCACCGGAAACATAGACCGCCTTTGCACCGCACAGGCGCGCCATGTCGAACACTTCCTTGGAGCCCGGCATCAGCGGCATGCGGTAGGGCTGGTGCAGCTTATCCTCCGTGGCAATGGCCAGCAGGTCATGTCTGCCCTCACAGAAGGCGGCAGGCACCAGCGCTGCACGCGAAAGGTTATATACCGCATCCTTGTGGGAGACCTCTTTGGGCAGTGCCGCACGGGCGGCTTCCGTCAGCAGCTTGTAGTCCGGCACGATGGCGGCAAAGCACAGTGTTTCGTCCACATTGCGCTTGACCGAGTACACTTTGCCCTCCTCAAACACGCTGCTGGTCAGACCGCCCAGCAGGGCCGGGGCCACGTTATCGGGGTGGCCCTCGATGGAGGTAGCCAGCGTGAGCAGCTCCTGCGTGTTGAGCACATCGCCCAGCATCCGGTTGGCACCCAGCAGGCCCGCGATGATGCAGGCCGAAGAAGAGCCCAGACCCCGGGCCATGGGAATGGGGTTGGTCTGGGTGATCTTGAGGGGCGGGATCTGCTTGCCAACTTTTTCAAACAGGCCCTTTGCCGAGCGGTACACCAGATTGGATTCACCGCGCGGGATGCGGGTACCGTCCGCAGACGAGATATCCAGCACCTCGCTGTCTTCAAAGGTGACCGTATTATACAGCGTCACCGCCAGACCCAGCGCATCAAAGCCGGAGCCGATGTTCGCGCTGGTGGCCGGGACAGAAACCTTGATCTTCATAGCCGCTGCACCTTTCTTTTTCCGTTATCATTTTTCTTCCGGCAGACGCTTGAGCACCAGCTTCACACTGCCGCCCACGGCCTCCACCTTGCGGGCCGCTTCGGACAGGGCTTTGTCGTCGGCACGTTCCACAAAGTAGGCGCAGCCCTCGTAGCGCTCATCCACCACCTTGCCGTAGCCGTAGATAGCTTCCACCACTGCGGGAGCAATGCCTGCCACACGCACATAATATGCGGCAGGAGCAGGATCGGTGAGCATGCCGTCCACCGGCTCAGCGGGCTGCCAGAACAGGCTGTCGTGCACCTTGGCACCATGCTTCAGGGAGTCCACCACATCGGCCACAACGGCGCTGGCGGTGGGCAGCTTGCCGGCACCCTTGCCGTAGAACACTACATCGCCCAGCATATCGCCCTTGACCAGCACGGCGTTGAACACATCGTCCACGCTGGCCAGCTGGTTTGCCTTGGGCACCAGACAGGGCTCCACGCCCGCCGCCACGCTGCCGTCCTTGCCGCGCTTCATCCATGCAATCAGTTTGATGACACAGCCGAGCTTTTCAGCTGCTGCCACATCGGCGGCGGTGATATCGCGGATGCCGCGGGTGGGAATATTCTGGGGGTAGATCTGGTGGCCGCAGACCAGCGAGGACAGAATGGCGATCTTGCGGCAGGCATCGCGGCCATCCACATCATCGCTGGGGTCCTTGGTTTCCGCGTAGCCCAGTTCCTGCGCAATTTTCAGTGCATCGTCAAAGCCCAGACCCTCACGCACCATCTTGGTGAGCATGAAGTTGGTGGTGCCGTTCACGATGCCTTCCACCTCGGTGATGACGTTCGCGGCCAGACACTGGTGCATCGGCGTAATGATGGGGGTGCCGCCGCCCACAGAAGCCTCGAACAGGAAGGCACAGCCGTGCTCTTTGGCAAGGCCCAGCAGCTCGGCTCCGTAGGTAGCCACCATTTCCTTGTTGGAGGTGCACACGCTGCGGCCGCTCTCAAGACAGGCCTTTACATACGGGTAGGCAAAGCGGGTGCCGCCGATGGTCTCCACCACCACCCTGATCTCCGGGTCCTCCAGAATGACATCAAAGTTCTTGACAAACAGGTTTGCGGCCGGATGACCGGAAAAATCCTTCGGGTCCAGAATATACTTGACCTCTACCGGCTCACCTGCACGGCGGGAGACACTTGCAGCGTTGCGGCACAAAACCTCGTACACGCCGCTGCCCACCGTGCCAAAGCCCAGAATTGCAATTTTAGCCATTGTTGCTCTCCCTCGTTTTCCTGAGTTTTCCTGATTTGATATCTACTTTACAGATTGTATCCGCAGTGCACACCCACCACCATGCGCTGACGCGAAAGCTTTTCGGTCAGCTCTTCCGGAGTCATCTGCATGGTGTCGGTGCGGATGGTGACTGCCACCAGTGCTGCACCGTTTTCCGGCGTGGACTGGTTGATGGTCACAATGCTGGCACCTGCAGCGCTGATGCCTGCCAGCAGGCTCTGCAGCGCACCGGTCTCATCCCGCAGAGTGGCCATGACGGTGATCACTTCGCGGCCATTCTCGGAGTCAAAGATGCAGTCCTTATACTTATAAAAAGCGCTGCGCGAAAGATCAACTGCACGGGTAGCAGCGGAAATGCTGCGTGCCTCCCCGCTGGCCAGAAGCTCTTTGGCGCGTACCACCTTGAGAAAAACCTCAGGCAGCACCTGCGCGTCCACCAGATAAAAGCGGCGTTCCAACTTGTTCACCTCACAAACACAAGTGTTCTTGCAGTGAATATAATAACATCCGGCCCCCTGCAATGCAAGGGGTCGGATGCGTTTTTGTCAGATTACCCAGTTTTGTTGTGTGAAGTGCGGTGTTTCCTTGCCGGATTCACCCCGGGACTGTGTTGAAAGTACGCCTTTTGCATTTTGTTTTCCCGCCGAATACAGATCACTCGGTATCCAGATTACTTGTATCTGCCGGGATGACAGTCTGCTCCGGTGCTGCATCTGCTGCATCTGCTGCATCTGCTGCAGGCGCAGCGGGTGCTGCCGCATGGGAATAGTTGCAGGCGGCGGGCAGATCATCTGCACGGTAGTAGCCCACGGCCGTGCTGGGGCAGGAACCGCCGGCCAGCAGACCGCTCTGGGTGCAGTAGCGGCGCTCCACAACGCCAGCGGAACTGGGGAATGCCTTATAAGGCAGGTTTGCCTGCACCTGTTCCATCAGTGCCTTCCACGCCATAACACAGGTACGGGTCTTTGCCTGCTGCTTGCCAAGGGTCTTGGTCATATCGTAGGGTGCGTCGTAGCCCCACCACACAGCGGTGACATAATACGGCGTGCCGCCCACGAACCACAGATCCTTTTCGTCGCTGGCCGTACCGGTCTTACCAAAGGACTCCATACCGTTGGAATTGGGGTAGCGTCCGCCTGCGGTACCCACGCTGGAGTACAGCACATTCTTCAGCAGGCGGTTCATCACGTAAGCGGTGTCCGGCGTCAGTGCCTGATAGCTGGTGGCATTGTTTTCCAGATAAATATTGCCGTCACGATCCAGCACCCGGGTATACAGGTGCGGGGTGGTGTACTGGCCATCGTAGAAGATCTGGAATGCAGCCGCCAGAGCCGTGGGCGTAACACCATGGGTCTGGCTGCCCATGACCATCTGGGCAAGGCCCACATCGTTCACCGGGTCCAGCGTGTTCAGCTGCAGGGTGTTATAAACAAAGTTGAAGATATTGCTTGCGCCCACCAGATCGCCCACGCGGATCGCGATGGTGTTCAGCGAGCGGGCAAGGCCGTTCCACAGCGGGATATCGCTGTGGTCGCCATAATTGCCGCCGTAGTTCCGGGGCCAGCTGCGCCATGCGTTGGGGTAAGCACGCAGCTGCTTGTCCGACAGGCCCATCAGGCCGTTCTTGCGGCAGTAGTCCTCGTCACGGATCACCATGTCCTGCTTCTGGTACAGGGGGGAATTGTTGAGCATGGTAGACCAGTTCACCAGACCATATTCAATGCCCAGTGCATACGCGCCAATGGGCTTGATGGTAGAACCCGTCTGGCGGGTGACGCTGTAAGCGCGGTTCAGCGAGAGGCTTCTGGTCTTTTCGCCCAGACCACCCACAATGGCGATCACGTTGCCGTCGTAGTCCAACGTGACCATCGCCGCCTGTGTGCGGACGTTGCGATAATAGTAGACCGTGCCGTCATCGCCAGTGCGGGTCTTGGGGATACCGTCGTCGTTCATCACCTGAACGTCGTCATCGGAAATGGAGGTCACCTCTTCCTCATGCCAGCCCGCCGGGAAATATGCGTCGTTGGCATTCAGCATCAGGTTCTCCATGGCAGACTGCACCTTGGTGTTCACCGTAGCCTCCACGGTAAAGCCGCCGGTGTACAGCAGCTTCTGGGCTTCGGCTTCGGAGATGTTCTCCTTGGCCATGATATCCTGCACCAGCTCCGTGAACAGTGCATCGGTAAAGTAAGAGGTAACAGAAGAGTTCTTCTTGCTGTCCTCTTCCTCGGCCAGCACCAGCGGCTGGGCAGCTGCATTGCGGTACTCTTCCTCACTGATCACGCCCTGCTGCCACATGTTGTACATGAGGAAGTTGCGGCGGTTGATGAGGTTTTCGGGATTCGTATAGGGGTTGTAGTTGGTGGGGTTCTTGGTAATGGACGCAATGGATGCGCATTCCCACAGGGTCAGCTGGCTGACATCTTTATTAAAGTACTCGTTGGCAGCAGTCTGCACGCCCTGAATAGTACCGGTAAAGCTGATGGTGTTCAGATACGCTTCCAGAATGGTCTCCTTGGAATAGCTGCGGCTCAGGCAGAGGGCACGATAGATCTCACGCAGCTTGCGCAGTGCGCCATCGATGCCGCTGGCGCTGTTGTCATCCGTCAGGTTTTTGATGAGCTGCTGTTCCAGCGTGGACGCACCCTGCTTGGAGCTGTAGATGGGCAGCAGATACTCATTGACCATTGCGCCAATGGTGCGCTTGAAGTTGACGCCGGGCTCGTTGTAGAAATCCTTATCCTCCGTGCAGATGAACGCATACTGCAGGTTGGCAGGGATCTGTTCCAGATCTGCCCACACGCGGTGGCTGTTGGAGGAGCGCAGGGTCGCGTACTCCACCTGTGCACCAGTGTCCGGGTCGGTGGCCATCACCACGCTGGACTGGCTCAGCTCAATGTTATCCAGATCCAGCAAATCGCCGTCATTGGCCGTGGCCTGCACCACGTAATAGACGGCACCCACAGCCAGCAGGCTGCCTGCCATCACGCCCAGACAGAGCAGGGTGGCAATGGTCCGGCCAATGAACCGCAGGAGCGGATGCTTTTTCTTTTCACAGGATTCCTGCAGCTCCTCCGGTTCCCGTCCGGACCGGGGGGCATGCTGAGGTTCCCGGCGGCTGTTGCTCGTATTCACCCTCCGGCCTCTGGGCGCAGCAGGGCGTCCGTTGTCGGAGCGGTTGATCTTCTTCATATTGGAAATAGGAATCGCCTCCTAACATTTCAGGCTGCATTTCAGCGCCGTGCGCTGGTACCTTTCATCCATGCGCACACAGCTGCACACAATACCATATTATAGCACGCACACAGAATGCGGGCAAGAACCAATCTTCGGCCATAACAGGTTTAATCAATTGTAGTATAGCACATTCTGCCATGCAAAGTACAGCATTCCCGTGTGAAAATTGACTGTTCTCCCCTGTTTTTGGGCATACTTGTGCCAGAAGGGAGCGTGTTACCCCATGCGCAAATTGTGTGTCTGCCTGTTTTACGGGCTGTGCGTATTTACCATTGTGTTCAGCCTGTTCTGGATGGCCCTGCCAAAGCTGCGCCTGCCGGTGCCCGATCCCGGCAGCGAAGCCCCGCCCTCCTCTGCAGCAGATCTTGCCGCGCAGGCGCTGCCGGAGCTTGCCGCGCAGAGCTACCGTCTGTGCGACAAAGGCGGACGGGTGGCCGTGTACCGCTGCGGCACCGACGGTCAGCCGGAAGTGCTCATTACCATCACCGGCATCTACACGAATCTCCTGCCGGAGAACGATGCTCTGCGCATCAAGCGCGGCGTGACGGTGTACAGCGAACGGGAATTGGACCTGCTGCTGGAAGATCTGGGAGAATAAGCGCATTTTGCCCATTTTTTATTCTAATTTTGCAATTGTTTTTGTTGACATTCCGATATGAAAAACATATAATAGGGATGTAAGGTAAAGGTTTTTAACCCGTTTCAGCAGTTATAAAAGGAAGTGCGTCCTTATGTCAGAACAGATCACCCTCCATTACCAGTGCCGTCTTTGCGGCAAGCAGCTGGACCGCGGCATCCACCTCGGCCCGCCCAGCCCCGGTACCTGCAGCAAAGCTGCCAAGGTGGACGGCTTCCATGGGCCGCACCGCTGGGTCATTGTGTCTCTGCCCAAAAGTGCCTGAGTACTCCATTTCACTGTGATGCAAAAAGGACCTCCGGATGCTTCTCCGGAGGTCCTTTTCTCATTCAGGTTCAGGCTTCCATTTCTTCCAGCGGAACAAGGTAGGTCTTGCGGCACTCCTCGTATTCCAGCATGTAATCCTTGGTAGGGTTGTGGTGCATGATGCTCTTGAGGGTATGGGAGTCGTAGTCCTCACTGGCATCCATGCCAATAAGACGCGCGGCAATATTCGAGCAGTGATCCGAGATGCGCTCTGCATTGTTCAGCACATCCAGGAACACAACGCCGGTGTCGATGGAGCACACGCCGTCCTTCAGGCGCAGGATGTGCTGGTCGCGCAGGCGCTCTGCCATCACATCGATCACCTCTTCCAGCGGTTCCACCTGAGCCGCCATGCGCATATCGTTGTTGTCAAAGGCATCGTTGGTCAGGGTCAGGATGCGTTCCAGTGCATTTTCCAGCAGCAGCAGCTCCTTGGTGGCACTCTCACTGAACGAAGCTTCCTTCTCTTCCAGTTCCTCTGCCTTTTCCATGATGTTCACCGCATAGTCACCAATGCGCTCGAACTCAGTAACAAAGTTCAGCAGCTCCGTCACGGTGTGGCTCTCGTCGTCGCCCAGCTCCTGATCGGTCATTTTGATCAGGTAGTTGGAGATTGCCACCTCCATCCGGTCGATCAGGTTCTCACGCACACGGATGGCGCTGACCGTATCCTCGTCCATTTTCAGCAGCAGCGGTGCGGCCAGATTCACATTGCGGGCAGCACGGCGGGACATCTTGACCACAGCGCTCTTGGCCTGCTGCAGGGCAACCGCAGGGCTCTTGAACAGGCGCTCGTCCAGCACCGGCATGCTCAGCTCCTGTGCTTCCTCGGCACTGTCCGGCACAGTGAGCATGGCCAGCTTGGACAGCACACCGCTGCAGGGCAGGAACAGCAGCATGGCGCACACGCTGGAAAGGGTGTGGATGTTTGCGATGGTGCTCTTGTTCATCACGTCGTTCCACATGGGGATGCCAACGGTGAACTGCACCGCATACACCAGGGCCAGCAGGATCACACTGCCGATGATGTTGAAGTACAGGTGGATCAGTGCAGCGCGCTTACCGTCCTTGGAAGAGCCGCCGATGGTCAGCAGCGGCGTAAACGCGGTACCGATGTGGGCACCCAGAATGATAGGGATGGCCGAGCTGAAGGTGACAAGGCCGGTGCTGGACAACGCCTGCAGGATACCCACCGATGCAGAGGAGGACTGGATGACCACCGTGACCACCACGCCCACCAGAATGCCCAGAATGGGATTCGTCATGGTAACGAACAGGTTCTGGAACACGGCGCTCTCACGCAGGGGAGCCACACCGGTGTCCATCAGGCTCATGCCGGTAAACAGGATGCCGAAGCCCAGCATGATCTGGCCGATGTTCTTCTTTTTGGCGCTGCGCAGGAACACATAAAAAATGCAGCCAATAAACGCCACCACCGGTGCAAAGGTCTTGGGCTGGATCAGGGTCAGCCAGAGGCTGTCGCCGGAGATGTCCGCCATGCGGATCAGCTGACCGGTAACAGTCGTACCAATGTTTGCACCCATGATGACGCCTACGGACTGCGTAAGGGTCATGATGCCGGAGTTGACCAGACCGACACAGATCACGACCGTGCCGGCCGAGGACTGAATGACACCCGTGATCAGGGTGCCGAAAATAACTGCTTTGAGCGTAGAGGAGGTCAGTTTTTGCAGCACGCCCTGCATTTTGCCGCCAGCCAGCTTTTCCAGACCAGCGCCCATAATGGACATGCCGTACAGAAACAGCGCAATTCCACCCAACAGAGAGGTAATGTGTGTGATATCCATAACGATACTCCTAAAAAATGATCTTCCTTTTGATCCTTGTCCATCTGCCCTGCCCGCACACCGGGCCTGCTTTATCTGGCAGATGCCGCGGTCTGCCGCTCTGCTGCACAGAACAGCGCACAATGACCGCGCTTGGATTTATTATATCATTTTTTATCCCGTCACAACAAGGTTTATTTTACAAGAAAATCACTTTTTCTACACATTTTTCCGTCTCTTAATAGTTTCGCTCTTTCTTTTTTCAATTATTTTACATTGATTTTACATTAAAGCCGTAAACGACTGTAGTCGCTCCATACACAGAAGTTGTTTTTTGCAGGAAGAGTATACCGATTGGCCCGAGTTATCCGGCCCGGCAAGGCGGTTTTCCGTATCACAAGGGAACGCAGCTTCTTACTCTGCCAGTTCCTCCATGGCTTCCCGCACGGTATCTGCCGAGAACAGGAACGCTCCGCTGCCGCTGTATACTTCCACATGGCTTCCTACATAACGCATTTCAAAATCCTTCATAGGGGTTCCCTCCCATATCCGTTTTTTGCAGATTTTTGGAACCTTTTTGGTTCCATGGCTGTATTATCGCACAGTTCAGGTACCATAAACCGGATTTTCAAAGTTTTTCAGAACAAAGACCGCCCTGTTCCTTCAGCCGAACAGGGCGGTCTCCTACATATTATAATATAGCGTGACGCAGCTTTCCTTTCTCAATGGGCTGCCGCATATTCCAAAATGTGTTTTTCCTCGTGCTGCTCAGCACGGGTCTTATCGTAGCAATACCGGATGATGGCCTGCCGCCGCACGATGCCGATGAAGATGCCCCGGTCATCCACCACCGGCACAAAGTTCTGGTTCATAGCCGCTTCGATCAGCTGATCCATGCTGGTGGTCACGGTGACGGCCTTGTAGTCCCGTTTGTGGGGAAAAGCGGAAATGGGCACATCCTCAGCCGCTTCCAGATCCAGCCCGTGGTATTTTTTCAGGCCCCAGAGGATATCGCCCTCGGTCAGAGTGCCCACATATTTGCCCTGACGGTTGAGCACCGGAATGGAGGCGTAGCGGTTATTCTCCCACTTTTCCAGTGTCTGCCGAAGGGTGAAATCGTCGTAAACGTACATCAGATCCTGCTTGGGGGAAAGGAAGAACAGAATATTCATGACAACAGCTCCTAAACATTGATCCATGCGCCGTGCGCAAAAAATAACGCAGTCCATCCGCACAAGCGGGAACCCTGCGCCGCAGTCCCTATCCTTGATTCTATTTTAGCACTTTTTCATAGTCAGATAAAGCATCTCCTTCCATCTTTTATAATTTTTTAACAGATTGTTTGCTTTCTTTCGTCATACTTTCGTATTTGATAAAAAAGCGACTCACGTTCAGCATCTTAGCATCGGCCTCCTGCGAAACAGCCCGAACTCTGCAAAAGCCGCAAAAAACTGTGCAAAAAGTGGCTATCCCAGCAATTAGAACTGTACAACCGTCCCCGGAAGTTGTATAATAAGGTGGGTGTTTCTCGGTGCAGCATGTGCAGATGCCTGCTGTACCCCAGACCTTGAATGTGTTTTACGAAAACGAACATAAAGGAGCAGAGCGACTATGATCACTTCCCGTTTCCCTCTGGGGGATGTCAGCTTTACGTCCGGGTACTTTGCTACTCTGGTAGGTGAAGCAGCCAAACAGTGTTACGGCGTTGCCGCAATGGCACCCCGTGATATGACCGATGCCGTCAAGAGCATGGTGCACGGTTCCGATTACCCGGAAAAGGGTGTCCGTGTCACGCAGGAGGATGGCCGTCTGGTGATCGAACTGCACATTGCCGTGAGCTACGGCCTGAATATCTCCACAGCCGCCCGCAGCATCTCCCACCGCGTCAAGGACGAGGTAGAGCATTCTACCGGCCTGAAGGTGGCACGCGTTGTGGTCTCCGTAGACGATGTGATCGCCTGATTTTTGTCTGACCATCCCAGGGTGTGTCTGAAAGCGCCGGGCTTTTCCGGCAAGTACAAGGAGTAAAAAAGAATGATTTCTGGTAAGATTTTGCGTGACGCCATTATCTCTGGCGCCAACAACATCAACAATCAGCGTTCCCGTGTGGACGAGCTGAACGTTTTCCCTGTTCCCGATGGCGATACCGGCACCAACATGGGCATGACCGTGGGTGCTTCCGTGCGCGAGCTGGAGGCTCTGGACGACAGCTGCACTGTGGGCGAGGCCTCCAAGACCGCTGCTTCTGCCATGCTGCGCGGCGCACGCGGCAACTCCGGCGTTATCACCAGCCTGCTGTTCCGTGGTTTCTCCAAGGCTCTGGAAGGCAAGAAGGAAGCTACCGCCGCCGACATCGTCGAGGCTCTGAAGAAGGGCGTTGAGGGTGCCTACAAGGCCGTCATGAAGCCCACCGAGGGCACCATCCTCACCGTGGCCCGCGTTGCCTCCGAGGAAGCTGCTGCCTGCGGCGCTGAGGATGTGCCGGCCCTGTGGGATGTGGTGATGGCCGCCGGCCAGAAGGCTCTGGAGGACACCCCCAACCTGCTGCCCGTGCTGAAAAAGGCCGGTGTTGTGGATGCCGGCGGTCAGGGCATCATGGTCATCTTCGAGGGCATGGGCAAGGTGTTCCACGGTGAAGGCATCGTGGCTGGCGGCGAAGCTGCCCCCAATAAGGCAAAGCTGTCCACCGAGAACGCCGGCAAGGGCGTGTTCACCGACGACCTGATGAAGGTGGAAGACATCAAGAACGGCTACTGCACCCAGTTCCTCATCAACAAGTATGAGGGCGCAAGCGCCGCAAAGATGCGTGCCTTTGCAGAATCCAACGGCGACAGCGTGGTGTGCATTGAGGATGATGACGTCATCAATCTGCACGTTCACACTGCCGACCCCGGCAAGATCCTGAGCGAGGCCATCAAGTATGGCTACCTGACCAACTTTAAGATCGAGAACATGCACGAGCAGTTCCTGGCCCGCCAGAAGCAGGGCAAGAGCTTGGAAAAGCAGGCTTCTGCCGAGAAGGCTCCTTCCCAGTCCAGCGAGTTCATTTATGCTGCCGTGGACCCCAGCCGTGACTACGGCTTTGTGGCTGTTGCTGCCGGTGAGGGCCTGAAGGCTGTGTTCACCGATCTGTCTGCGGACGCGGTCGTTTCCGGCGGTCAGACCATGAACCCCGCCACCGAGGACATCCTTGCGGCTATCCAGAGCGTGCCCGCCAAGACCGTGTTCGTGCTGCCCAACAACAAGAACATCATCATGGCTGCGGAGCAGGCCCAGAAGCTGGCTGACCGTCAGGTGGTCGTTCTGCCCACCCGCACCGTGCCCATGGGCATTACCGCCATGCTGAACTTTGATCCCTCTGTGAACGCCGAGACCAACACCATCAACATGATGGCTGCTGCCGATAAGGTGTCCACCGGCCTGATCACCTATGCAGCCCGCGACAGTGAGTACGACGGCAAGCGCATCCGGAAGGGCGAGATCATGGCGCTGGAGAATGGCAAGATCGTCTCCACCTCCAACGACATCACCAAGGCCACCTATCGTCTGGCACGCAGCATGTGCAAGAAGGATTCCAGCTTTGTCACCATCATCTCCGGCTGCGACGTCAGCGATGAGGATGCCGAGAAGGTCGCCGAGATCGTAAAGGCAAAGTGCCCCAATCACGTGGAGGTCAGCCACATCCGCGGCGGCCAGCCCGTTTACTATTATATGATCAGCGTGGAGTAAAAACTCCTTCTATTTCCATCGCAAAAGCGGAGCTTTCCCCTTTTGCCATATCTGGGATCGAGAAAAAATCGAGCCGGGAAGCTGCTGGAAGGCAGCCGCCCGGCTCTTTTCTTTTTGGATTTCGCAAGGGCTTTTTGACTTTCAAAATCCGAAGTGAGGCCAAAAGTGGGGCCAGAGTATAAAGAAAGACGCTGGTTCTGAACGAACCAGCGTCTCTTCTGCATGGAGCGGGCAATGGGAATCGAACAACGGTTTCTCTTCATCAATCTGCAAAAACACAACCTTTATTCTCGAAACATCATAAAAAAACCAGAAAAGCGCTTGCCATAACCAGCAAGCGCTTTTTTCATTCTAGGATATTTTTCTGGGTCAAAAAATGGGTCAACTGAATGGTCATCCGTGAGCCTTGTTGATGGCCGCAGTCGTAGCCGCTGCCAGCTCTTCCCGCTGGCCCTTTATCTCATGACGGTACACCCCGAAGGTGTCCATGTTCTTGCTGTGACCAACCAGCATCTTCAACTGGCCGTCCGTCAAGGCTCCAGCCTCCATGCTGACAAAGGTGTGCCGCATCTCGTAGAGCGTGACCGCTGGCGTGATTCCGTTCGATGCCTGATACTTCTCCCACCGGCGTTTGAGGCTGCGCTGGCAAGGAATCTGGAACAGTGGCGTGTTATAGTTTAGCTCAACACCGCTATCTTTGAGGAGCTGCACCTGTGCCTCGTATGCTTCCCGCGCTTGCTGGCACATATCAAATGACCTGATGCTGTTTTCGTTCTTGCCGGTCGTTTCTTCCTCATGCGTGTTGATGCTGCGGCGAAGGTTGACCGTGTTGCCCTTGATGTCGCCGTACCAGAGGCCGACCAGCTCTCCGGGCCGGACACCGGTAGACACGGCGAAGCGGTAGGCGTAAATGTAGTCATCGAAAACACGTTTTGAGTACAAAAGCCGCGTATCAACCGAAAAGAGAACACGCAACCCGGACGGCTGAAGAATCTTCTTCTCACCCATGCGGGCATTTTTCGGGATGGTCAGCTCCGGATTGAGCGTGGTGTACCGGTTTTTCCTGCACCACTTCAAGAAGCTGTTGGCCGTGGAACGGATGGTCATAAGCGTTTTGCGGCTCAATGGCTTGTTGAGCGAGCTGCGCTGCCGTTCTTTCTTCAAGCAGCGCTTTTTGAACGACATATCAATAGCCTTTTGCAGATCGCCCTCGGTCAGTTCTTCAATGCGCAGGTTCCCGATGACCGGCAGAAGATAATAGGCGCCGTATTTTGTGCACTGTTCCAGATAGGACGTGCCGCTGGTGAGGGAAAGGTCCTCCAACCATTCTGCATAGAGGACAGAGACCTTTTTCCTTCCGTCCCGGATGCTGTCGTCAAGCCATGCGTCCGCCTTGGCGTTTGCTTCACGCTGCCCAGTTCTGCCCGGCGTGGAGCTGTAGAAGCTCTTCATCACGCCGTTCTTCTGAACCCTGATTCGCCAGCGGTTTGTACATTCTTGCCACTCGGCAGTGTTCGTTCGCTTCTTCAATGAAACACGCCTCCCCTCATGTCCTTATAAAAGTAGTAGGCTCTCCGGACGTATTCCTCTGTGGTGTCCAGCGCTTCCGCAATCTCGCAAGCATCCATGCCGCGCTTCAGCAGCGCCAGCAGCGTTTCTTCCGGTATCGCGTGAAGTATGTACCATCGGTCAGCCCTGACCTCGTGGCGCTCTCGCAGATCATAGGGCGTGAGCCGGGTATAAAACCCACCGTATATGCAATGCCCTATCTCATGGCCAAGCCGGGCGGTTTCTTCAGCCCTCGTGAACTGCCGGGTGCTGTCCATGCCGATGCAGCAATGACCGTTCACTTCCATGCTCATGCTGCCGGTGTTTGGCAGCGGAAAATTGTAAATGTCGATGCCGTTTTCATTTGCCACGTCATAAAGTTCATTTAGTCTGTCCATTCGCATCTCGCTCCTTTACGAAACGAGCGAAGCTCTTGACCTCTTCAAATTGAGCGTCGGTCACGTCCCCGCCCCCAAAGAGTGCAAATTTGATATCGTCATCTGTTACCTCGCGGCTATCTGCTGCGGGGCTTTTTTCTTTTTCAGGCTGCGCAGCTTGAACGCTGGGTGCTGTCGGGTCGTCTGTTTCGCCAAATAGGTATTCGCTAGTTGTTCCTAGCCGATCGGCACAAAAATTGACAAAAGCTCTAGGCGGTTCCGTGTTGCGTTTCTCAAACATCCGAATATAGTTGTCTGCGTGACCGGAAGCCTGACACAATGCTTTTCTCGTCAGTCCATTCCTTTTTAGCAAAAAATCAAGTCGATCAAACATGAAAGAACCCATGATACAGCCTCCAAACTATTCATAAGCTAATTTTTTTGGAACAATTAGCGAAAAGCTCTTTACAAACTAGCCAAAAGCTAGTATAATAGCTATGCAAAGGAAAACTAGATGCTAGCTAAATAATAACATCTGAGAACCCAGAAATCAATAACAAAGAGGTAAAAAACATGAAGTTCATCGACATCAACGCAAAGTTCACCGCAGCCGTCAGCAGCTACATCGCACAGGGCTACATCATCAACACCGCTTCGATGTCCGGCAGTCAGGGCGAAGTCGCCCACATTGACCTGACCAACGGCAAGCAGATTGTCCGTGTCCTGCTGGACAGCTTCACCGAGTGGGAAGATTGCAACAATCTGGAAGGTCTGAAGCTCGTGGTCGGCATCGCCACCGACGACGTCAAGCCGAACGACAACCAGCGCCGCGATGTCATCTGGAACAACCGGTTGGATGTCATCTCCTGCGAGAGGTTCTACAAGCTGAGCAGCAACCGCGACGATTCCGTGTTCTACGGAACGCGAGAGGAGGCCACCGCAGCCGATGAAAAGCGCTTCGAGCGCTACTGCCGCCGTGACTGCCGCATCAAGAAGCACCTTCCCGAAAAGGCTTCTCCGCTGGTCAAGGAATTCGTTCGCCGGAAGTTCGGCCTGAAGCGTGTCGTGGTGAGCAACATCCAGATCACCAAGCAGAGCGGCGTGTATACCGTCACCTACAACCAGCACAGCGCCCAGCTGCACTAAGGAGGACAACGTGATGAAGAATCTGACGATTACCTACGACACCATGCAGAACGGCGAGGTCGGCGAAGCGTGTGTGTTCATCCCGATGGAAGATGCACAGGCCAACAAAATCAAGGCGGCTTTTGAGAAGTCGGAGCTGCTCTCCAAGCGGGAGGCATACGACCTCCGCGATGCAGTAAACGGATTCGTGAAGTATTGCGAACGCGCCAGAGGCCGGGAGTATATGTCCGATAGCATCAAGACAGTTGAGGTCAAGGAGGTCTGAACGATGAAAAAGGAAACGCTGAAACCGTGCCCTTTCTGCGGGCAGGAGTATACGACCATCACTGAATCTAATACTGAGGGCATTCGGATTAGATGTCCGCATTGCAGCATCACATTTACACGCGATTTTTATGAACATCGCGGGGAATTGGGCAGGCAACGAACTATTGAAGCGTGGAATACTCGCTCTGAATAACCCCGCCTGATGATGGCTGCATGGCAGCAGCCGAAACCACCCGGCAGCCAGCCGGGGAGGTCGCGGGAACCACCGCAACCAACAATCAATTTTCGGAGGTATGAAAAATGTCTGCAAACGTTGAAACGATGTTCTATGTCCGGGAGAAGCCTTGGCACGGTCTGGGGAAGATGGTGCAGGAAGCGCCAACCAGCGCGGAGGCTCTGAAGCTGGCCGGTCTGGACTGGACGGTCGAGGCCCGTGATATGTGGCTGAACGGCGGTTACGAGCCGATTCCCGGCTACAAGGCCAATGTCCGCAGCTCGGACAACAAGGTTCTGGGCGTGGTCAGCAACAAGTACCGCATCGTCCAGAACGCAGAGGCTTTCGCGTTCACGGATGCGCTGATCGGCGGCGATGTCCACTATGAGACCGCTGGCAGCCTGCTGGACGGTAAGAAGATTTGGCTGCTGGCAAAGCTGCCCGATTCCGAAATCTGCGGGGACAAGACTGAAACCTATATGTGCTTTTCCAACACGCATGACGGATCCGGCGCTGTCCGTGTCTGCATGACCCCGGTTCGCGTGGTCTGTAACAACACGCTGAACCTTGCGCTGGACACTGCGCAGCGGGCATGGAGCGTCCGTCATGTGGGCGATATCAACACCAAGCTGGTAGAGGCCCGGCAGTGCTTGGACATGGCTAACAAGTACATGGACGAACTTGCAACCCGCGCCGACCAGATGGCAAACACCACGGTCAGCGATGCCCGGCTGCGGGAGATTCTGGACGGCCTGTTCCCGGAAGCTGACGATATGACCGACCGCCAGAAGCGCCATGTGCAGGACATGAAGGACGGTTACATGGTCTGCATGATGGCTCCGGACCTCGTGAAGTTCCGCAACACCGCATGGGGCGCGGTGAACGCAATGAGCGATTTCGTCACTCACAGCGCCCCGCACCGCAACACGAAGGACTATCAGGCGAACAACTGGAACAACGTCATGAACGGCCACTGGCTGATGGATGCCATGGCAAAGGCCGTTTCCCGGTAAATATAAGGGCTGTGCTATCTGGCCTTACGGGCGCTCACAAGATGGAGGTGAGAAACAATGAGAAAGCGTATTGTCAAAACGAACCCGCCGAGAGGCAGCTACAAAAACATTCCGTATTTTGCCCTTCGCGGGTGGTTTCATGTCTGCGGGTATCAGGATCAGGAGGTCGCGCAGGCTATCGGAATCAGCCCCAGCACCCTTTCCACTAAGATGCAAGGTCATTCCGCGTGGACAAGCTGTGAGATTGCCGCCATCTGCGAGCTGCTGGAAATCCAGCAGAAGGACATTGGGAAGTTCTTCTTTCCGCAGGCAGCGCAGCAGAAAGGAGCATGAAGATGAACAGCAGAGCACCCAGCACGACCAAGGAACCGGACGCGCTTGTTGACCTGAAGGGCAAGCTGGAAGAAGAAAAGGCCCGCCATGCCCACATGATTGCGGTCAACAGGTATTTCCGAGAACGTGGAACGGTCAATGGCTGCGAGGGCGTTGGTAGCTGCGAAAAGGCCATGATTGAAGGACGGCTGAAAATGGGAGACCATTCGCCGTTCCTTCCGTGGCAGTTCAGCAGTTCCAAAGACCGCATTCGCCGGTTGCAGGCCCGCATCAGGGACGCAGAAACGGCAATTGCAGCCGGTTCGCAGCCGGTCAAGGTCGAAGGACTGCCCGGCGTTACCTATTACGAGAACGGCGCTCTGATGCGGGTGCAGCTCACGTTTGAGAATGACCCCGGCCCGGAGGTGCGCGGCATCCTCAAGGGAAACGCTTTCCGCTGGTCATATTCGCAGCGAGCATGGCAGCGGATTTTGAACGAGAACGGCAAGCGAGCGGCACAGAAAGCGCTCGCAGAAATCAAGATGGTTCAGGCGGTAGGCGCAGCCTGATTCTTATATCCAGCGCCAGAATTGAAAGGAGATTTTCTCATGAATGGAATGTTTTATCGCGGTGAGGTCTACTATGTTTACCCCACTGGCAATGAGATTGGGAGCGAGCAGCACGCTGGCCGCCCGGCCATCATTGTGAGCAACAGTCAGAATAACAAGAACTCCTCCACTCTGGAGATTGTCTATTTGACCACGCGGGAGAAGAGGCCCATGCAGACCCACGTTCACATCAATGCTGCTGGGAAGCTGCAGGAATCCACTGCCCTCTGTGAGCAGATTTTTACTGTGGACAAGCTGCGGCTGAATGACTACATCGGCCAGCTGTGCGATAAGGAAATGCAGGACATCGAGTTTGGCCTGATGGTGAGTCTCGGCCTTGACAACTACCTGTCCAAGCCGAAGCCGGTTGAAGCTCCCGGCGTTGCAGCAGCACCGGTTCCGGTCGCCTCTCCTTCGGTGTCAGACACCAAGGAAGAGCTGGAAAAGCTCCGTGTGCAGCGTGACACCTACAAGGATCTGCTCATGGAAGTTATCGGCAGAAAGTGAGGAATGAAGATGGCGAATTTTGATTTGAAGCCCTGCCCGTTCTGCAGCGGCACGGCGCACATTCGGGACTTTGGCGGCAGGTACCGCGTTTCCTGTTCCGGCTGTGGGGCTACCGGCGGCGCTGTATGGGTCAAGCGGTGGCACAGTACGAAGTTCATTGCGCAGGGTCAGGCCGCGAAGCTCTGGAACGAGCGGGCCGTGAACGGCGCGGGCATGGCAACCTTGCAGAAGCGCGATGCTGTTCTGGAAGCGCTGTGGAAGCAGCTTGACGATGTTCCAATGAACCCCGAAACGGAAGAGCTAGAAGCTGCATTCCTACATTTCCCGGCTGGCACAAACCGGCTGGAGGTCTGGCACTGGTTCGATGATCGTTACAGCAAAGGAGTTTCGTTCCTGCTGTACGGCATTCAGGCTGATGGCCGCCGGTGCGAAATCGTCTGGGACATCCAGAAACAGAACGACATAGAGGATGTTCAGTCGTACATTGACCAGCTCACAGATGATGAAATCCGGCAGGAGTACCGGATGGAGCGCAAAGCCCTTTGCAAACTGGTTCAAACTGCTGCGGCCAAGATGCGGAAGCTCATTGACGACGATGATTCGTGGACGTTCCTCCGGGATACGGCCATCAAAGAAACTGCCAAAGAATACCTGAAAGGACGTGCGGAAGAATGAAAAATCGAATTTCCTGTTTTGTTGTCGCGGCTCTGCTGCTGACCCTGACGCTCTGGTTTACCGCCTGCGGTTCTACATCTGCTGAGGCTGAAGCTACCGTCGAGCCGTGCTACCACGTCACGGTCTATTCCCCGGAAATTGAAAAGGTCGGCTATGCTGGCACACGGTCTCCGAAATATACAATCACCGTTGACAGCTTCAGCGAACTGGTGCCGAGTTCCTACTCCTACGAGAAAGAGTACCAGCTTCTGCGCATTCCTCTTGGAGATGGCCGCTTCGAGCTGGTGTCCACCTCTCTGGTAGAAATCGAGTATTACTGAGAGGAGGCGCGAGCGTGAAAGCTGTGTTGTTGAGCATCCAGCCGGTATGGTGCAGCAAGATCGTCCTGAAAGAAAAGACCGTGGAGGTACGCAAGACGAAGCCGGAGGGCGTGAAGCCTCCATTCAAGTGCTACATCTACTGCACGAAAGAACAGTCGAAGATGGGCTGGCTGCGAATCGTCCCCGGCAAAGGCTGGCAGCGGTTGGATGGTACGGTCATTGGCGAGTTCGTCTGCGACAAGATTTGGGAGCTTGCACCGATATGCCGCGCCCCGGATGATGTCGAAGAAATGGCTTGCATGGACAGAGACCGCATTGTCCGCTACCTGAACAAGTGTCACGGCTGGGCGTGGCATATCTCCGACCTGAAGATTTATGACCAGCCGCGCGAGCTGCGGGTATTCACAGGCTTGCAAAATACGCGGTTTGGTACACGGCCTGTGGAAGTACAGCGGCCTCCCCAGAGCTGGCGCTATGTGGAGGAATTGAAAGATGTCTGATTCTATCGGAGATAAAATTCGTGCAGCGCGAAAAGACGCTCACCTCACACAGATTCAGCTTGCCCAAAGAATGGGCGTGACCAAGCAGACGGTGAGCCTGTACGAGAATGGCGGGGTCAACCCGACGGCCAAGATGCTGGCTAAGTTCGCAACTGGACTGAAAGTTCCTGTTGGTCTCTTAGCTGGTGACGAAGAGGGTCAGCTTGCTGGACAGTGGGTCAGCATCAAGACACGGCTTCCCGAATCTGACAAGGAAGATGAAATATTCGTGCCATGCCTTGTGAATGTCATAACGTGGGATTTGGAGTGCTCACCGTTTTATCCAGATGAAAGCTATGGGGAGTACGTTTCACCCGCGATGTATGACACCGAGCAGAAAATTTTCTCTGTTGGCTGGGATAGCGGCGCAACGACAATGAACGCCCTGCTCGACCCAGAAAACACAGACGGGAGGTCTGGCAGCCGTGTAACGCACTGGATGGAACTTCCGGCGGCCTTTGGATTCTGGGAGGCACCTCGATGAAACAATACTGCCGGTACTGCCGCAACGCCTGTCTGAACGATGACGAGCTGGCCTATTGCAGCTACAAAGACGAGATGCTGGACGGCCCTGCCCTGCGGCGGCTGAACCACTGCAAAGGCTTCCGGTTCTGCGAAATCGACGTTTTGACCCAGACGCGGACGTACCAGCCGAGGGTCGCAAAGCCCCCAGCTCCCTCCCCGGAGGATTTCGGGCAGCAAACCCTGTTTTGATATGCGAAACCGGTGCGACCGGTATTTTTTTGGCAAACGCTTCTAGCTTATGGCTAAAATATTTTTCCAGAAATAGCGATAAGCTATTTACAAACTAGCCAAAAGCTAGTATAATAACAAGCGTAGAGAATGACACTCCACAAAACAGGAGGAAAAGAAAATGAAGAAGTCCTACATCGTCGCAATCGACTACCGCGCAACCTACAAGCCCATGACCACCGATTACAAGGTTCTGGAAGCTGACAACCTGCTGGACGCAATGAGCGAGGCAGAGAGCTATCTTGACACCGAGAAGGTTTACCTGCTGAACATCATGCAGGCAGACAAGGCGGGCCACAAGGTCAAGGGACTGCCCGGCATCAGGGAGAACACCTACATCGATCAGATCACCAATCGCGGCAATGGCTGGCACCGCACAGATGCCGCCCACAGCGAAACTGCTTGGAGCCATACCATGTGGGTGGACGAAAGCAAGAACGTCCAGCACATCGACAGCAACGAAGTTGCTTGAAACCCGCCTGATGATGGCTGCCCGGCAGCAGCCGAAACACCCGAAAGGGTGTCGCGGGAGCCTACCGCAGGAAGGAGGCACAGAATGTGTCTGAATATTACAGCACCAAACAGGCAGCGGAAGCGCTCGGCGTATGCCGTCAAAGAGTGCTTCAGATGAGGCGAGAAGGCAAGTTGACCGCCTACTCGCACGGCGAGAAGGGCAGCAAGAGCAAGTTCTTTTTCCGCGTTGAAGATGTGGAGTTTTACAAGCTCCACAAGAACGATGCCAAGCCGCTGCCCCCGCTGCGCCCGGTCGGCGCAGAGAAGGACAGCGCGTAAGATATCAAGATGGGAGGACATGAAAGATGCGTAAGGTTGTGAAATTGGCGACTGCTGCGCTGGCTCTGGTCGGTGCATGGAAGGTCGCAAGCTGGATGTGCGAAGGAACTGTGTGGCTGCTGGTCAACCGCGGATCCTGGGAGCCGGAGGCGGCTGCAAAGTCGGCACCGTGGATCCTGCTCGCACTGGCAAGCGGGCTGGCGATGTCTCTGTACGGAATGTACGAGGACTGCCAGCGGTACAAGCGCAGCAGCCCTTATGGCCAAGTTCAGCACAGCGAGAGCCGGAACGACAGCAGCAGAAAGGCGGGCTGAGGATGAACCCGATGTATAATCTCGCGCTTGACGGCTACGGCCCGCCGCTGGAGCCGCCGGATGAGTACTACTTCCTGACGGATTCCCAGATGGCAGAGCTGGCCGAGCGGGAGGCTGAAGAAGAACAGGAGGATGAACAGCGTGGAAAATGAATTGACCGTCCGGGTGGAACGCCCGGTTATCCCGGCGATGCGCTGGAACAAGGACGAGGTCCAGAAGAACATCGACGAAAAGCTGGCGGCCTACACAGGCCGCGTCTACACCCCGGAGAGCATCAAAGGAGCAAAGGACGACCGAGCCAAAATCAACAACTGGGACAAGCAACTGGGCGCAGCGGTAACGGCTGCAAGGAAGCTCTATCTGAAGCCGCTGGAAGATTTTCAGGCCGACATTAAGGTGATGCGGGAGCAGTGCAAAAAGGTCTCCGGTGCAATCGACGAGCAGGTCAAGGCCGTCGAACAGGCCGAAAAAGATGAAAAGGCGTCCACGCTGAAGCTGGTCTACCGGGACTGCATTGGCGAGCTGGAACCCCTCATTCCTTTTGACCGGTTGCTGGACACCCGCTGGCTGAACAAGACCTTTGACCTCGCTGAAGCGAAAAAGACACTGTGCAAGGCCATTGAGGGCGTTCGCAGCGACCTCGACTTTATCCGCGAGAACTGCGGAGAGGACGTCGAACCCTGCACCACCGAATACCTGCGCAACCTGAGCGTGAACGAGGCTGTCCGCGAGCATACCCGCCGCGAGAAGTCCCGCGCAGCACAGAGAGATGCAGAGGCCGCCAGAGAAGCGGCAGAGCGGGCGCGGATGTCGGCTCCGGTAATCGTTCCCCCGACGGCTGAAGAACGCGAGATGCGGGCGCAAGCCGCCGCAGCAACGCAAGCCGCCGCATTCATCACGCCGGAGGGCCGTCTGGACATGGAGGCGATGCAGAGCTTCACCGCTGCGCAGGAGACTTCCTCCCGCAAGCGCTATTACTTCTGGGTCGAGTTCACCAAAGAAGACATTGCATGGTTCCGCAGCGCTGCCAAGGAACGCGGGTTCGATTTCGGCAGCATCAAATAATCTTCAACATTCTAGGAGGTAACAAAAATGGGTTTCACTTCACGCGCTGGCGCTGCTGCGCCGAATACCACTACCACAGTTCAGAGCCGCTCCTTCGCTGCTCAGGTCAAGCAGAGCGAAGCGATGCAGCCGGTCGCAGAATCCAAGCCGGTCGAAATCGAGAGCATGGACGGCCAGCACCTCACCGTCACCTTTGATGATGTGCGCGACTTCATCTGCAAGGAAGCTACCATTGCAGAGTGCCGTATCTTCTTGGAAACGTGCAAGCAGTACCACCTCAACCCTTTCACCAAGGAAGCCTACCTCATCCACTATGACAACAAGAACGGTGATACGGCCAGTACCATTGTTCTGGGCAAGACCTGCTACATGAAGATGGCAGAGGCGCACCCGCAGTATGATGGCTTTGAGGCTGGCGTGATTGTCTTTGTTCCTGAAGTTGGTGAGCTCATCCACCGCGAAGGATCCATCGTCTACGAGGACGAGAAGCTGGTCGGCGGCTGGGCTAAAGCCTACCGTAAGGACCGCAGCCGCCCCTTCTACGAGGAAGTGAAACTGAGCGAGTACGACACCAAGAAATCCCTGTGGGTAACGAAGCCTGCAACGATGATTCGTAAGGTAGCCCTTGTCCACGCGCTGCGCGAATCCTTCCCGGCCACGTTTGGCAGCCTCTACGATGAGAGCGAGGTTCCGGTAGCTGCAGAAGCATCCTACCGCGAGGTCGAGAACGAGCAGCCCGAAATCGGCGCTATGCAGCCCCGCAAGCTGAAGCCGAAAAAAGAGCAGCCCGAACCGTTTGCAGTTGAAACCACCGACACCAACGATGATCCGTTTGGCGGTGATGCAGAATGATTATTCAGACAAAGACCGGGACGAAGATCACAGGAACCCTCTCTCGCGACCCTAGTCTAAAGGAAACGAAGACCGGAAAGCCGTTCCTCAGCTTGAGCGTCAAGGCTCATAGTACAAAAGATGCCTCCGGCAACCGGAGCAATATGTTTGTCGAGTGCTGTATTTGGAGCGATCTCGACAAGTGGGACGGCCTCCTTCAGAAGGGCGATTTTGTCGAGATTTGCGGCGGCGAGCTGAAAAGCAATACCGGCGCGAACGGTACAACCTACTGGAACCTGCATAACGTCGAGGGCGTTGTCGTTGGTGGGCTTGTTGCTGCCCGATGGGTTCAGATGGCAATCGACATGATGCAGCCGACCGGACAGGCAGGAACCAATGACTTTGCACCGGTGGAGAACGACACACCCTTTGATACCGGCTCTCAGCCGCCGCAGAGCGCTTCCCTGCCGGAACCGGCAAAACAACCCGCCCCGGCGGCAGTGCCCGACTACAACGGCGATGACCGCCCGATCTCGGACACGGACGACTTGCCGTTCTGATTCACCGTTGAGAGAAAGGAGGTGAGCAGATGGCGGACGAAGCCGAGAATGCCCGCCCGAAAGGGTTGCTGATACCGTTCGACAAGCTCAAGCTCCTGAGCATTCTGGATGATAAGGCGTTCCGGGAAGTGTTCCTTGCAATGGCCGGGTATGTCCAGAGCGGCACAGAGCCGGATTTATCGGAGCCTATCGAACAGCTGGCCTTTGAATCTATGCGCCAGTTTCTGGACGAAAATGTAAAAACCTACCAACGTACTGTTGAAGCAAACCGTGAAAATGGCCGCAAAGGTGGTAGACCGAGAAAACCCGCAGAAACCGGTGGGTTATCGGAAAAACCCAAAAAAACCGATGGGTTTTTGGAGAAACCCATGGAAACCGAAGAAAACCCATCAAAACCCAAAGAAACCCATGAAAACCAAAGTGCAAAGTACAAAGTACAAAGTACAACTGATACTAAAGTATCAGATACTACTACTGTTGTTGTTACGCAGAGTTCGGCGGATGTAGACCTTGCAAGGATAGTCCAGCAGTATGAAGCAGTTATTGGAACTTTCCCGCGCTCTGCTCTGGATAAGCTGCAAGGCTGGCGAGAGGTATTCGGCACCGAGATGATTCTGTTGGCTATCAATAAGGCGGCAGAATCCGGGAAGCGCTCATGGAACTATATCAACGGGATCTTGTCGAACTGGCAGCATAGCGGAATACATACACCCGGAGATGCAGCCGCGAGCGACGAGAACCACAAGAGGCCGACCGGAAGAGGCAGCAGCCCACGGCAGCCGTCAGAAAGCACGAGAGACCAGCTTGCCCGCGTACTGGGCAACATGGACAAAGAAAGGGGTTTTGAGACATGACCAAGGAAGAGGTGGCGGAGCTGATTTTGAGGAACGCGACGCTTTACAAGCAGATGATGAAGCCACTGACCGACGAAGAGCTGGAAGATACGATCGACGAGTGGACATACCAGTTCAGGGACTACCCCGGCGAGGTCGTTAAGAAGGCGTATCTCGCGGCGCGCCGCGTCTGCGTCTACCCGATCTCGGTCGCGGATATCTTCAAGCAGCTTTCCAAGAGCCTTGACCCGGCGGCGGAGTGGGATGCTATAACGGAAGCTTCGCATAAGGCGCAAAGGTATCTGTACTGGCGCACATGCCCGATGGTCGTCGGAGTTGACGACAACGGGCGGCCTATCCGCAGCGACGGGCGCGAGGAGCTGAAAGAGCTGTTCGACAAGCTCCCGACGGCGGCGAAGGTCTACATCGGAAGCGTCGGCGGGCTGGAGGAGCTGGCCCGAACTCCCGATCTTACATACCGGCGCATTGAGTTCTTGAAACAGTCGCGGGAAGAGATCGAGACTGCGCCAAAGGAGGCCGCCCAGTTGCGCGGCGGCCCGGAACCGGTGAGACTGGAGGCCGCAAATGCCTAAGTTCAAGGTGTCCGTCGAATGCCATACACCCGGCAGGGATGAAATCCACTGCCTGAAGCTGGAGGCCGACGACGAGGGCGACGCAGCGATTCAGGGCATCTACCACGCCCGCGACCGCTGGCCAGATGCTTGGACTATCACGGTCCGCAAAATCCGCAAGGTGGAGGTGGCCCACTGCAATGGACGTTGAACAGCTTTCATTCTTCACCATGCTGGCCCCGGCGCTGCCCGCTGTGGCGGTCTGCTGTATGGACGGCGACCGGGCGGACGCTGCACCCGCCGAAAGCTGGATGCAGCGTCTTGTCCCCGGCGGCGAGTACGTTGTGCAGGTGGCAGGCCATCCTCTGGTGCTCAGACCGGCAGAGAGCACGGAAGAAACCATTCCGGACGGACACAGGTATTATCACTACACAATCGGGAACCGCCTGTTTTCGGGCGTTTTTGTGGGGAGAGCCAAAGCGTAACGGCTCGCAATATATGGGAGATGAAAACGTGACATACAAAGAATTTTTGGAGCGCAAAATCGACATTGCGCCCCTGTCAGGCATTGAGATTGACCCCGCAGAGGTCAACCCGGTGCTGAAAGATCACCAGCGCGTGAGCGTCCTGTGGGCGCTGCGCGGCGGTCGGCGCAGCATCTTTGCCCGCTTCGGTCTGGGCAAGACGGTCATGCAGCTGGAATGGTGCAGAATCCTTCAGAAGCACGAGGGAGGCCAGACACTCATTGTGATGCCGCTGAACGTAATGCCGGAGTTCCGGGCAGATGCGGTCAATCTGCTGGGAATGGAAGAACCGCCCTACTGCAAGACCATGGCCGAGGTGGAGGCCAGCACGGCCCCCATCATCCTGACCAACTACGAGAGGGTTCGCGATGGCGATATTGACCCGCACCGCTTCACGGCGGTCAGTCTGGACGAGGCTGCAACGCTGCGCAGCTTCGGCAGCAAGACCTACCAGAGCTTCATGCTCAAGTTCAAGGGCGTGAAATATAAGCTGACAAACACCGCGACCCCGGCCCCGAACCGGTTCAAAGAGCTGATTCACTATGCGGGCTTTCTGGAAGTGATGGACACCGGACAGGCGTTGACCCGCTTTTTCAAGAGGGACAGCACCAAGGCCAACAATCTGACCTTGTATCCTGGCCGCGAGCGCGAGTTCTGGATCTGGTGCGCCAGTTGGGGCCTTTTCCTGCAAAAGCCGAGCGACCTCGGATTCTCGGATGACGGCTATTCACTGCCGCCGATGGATATCCGATACCACAAGCTGAACAGCCTTGACCGGCCCGCCGAGTTTGAAGCGGACGGCCAGATGAAGCTCGGCCATGATGCCGCCATGGGCTTGTCGGATGCAGCCAAGGAGAAAAGGGACAGCATCGATATTCGCGCCGCCGAGGTAGCCCGCATCATTGCGGAGGCACCGCCGGACGAGCATTTTGTGGTCTGGCACGATTTGGAGGACGAGCGCAAGGCGCTCAAAAAGGCCGTGCCGGAGATGGTCGATATCTACGGCAGCATGGAGCTGGAAACCAGAGAGCAGCGGGTCATGGACTTCGCACAGGGCCGCACCCGCATCTTCGGAACCAAGAAAAGCCTGTCCGGTTCCGGCTGCAATTTCCAGCGCCATTGCCACCGCGCCATTTTCATGGGCATCGACTACGAGTTCAACGACTTCATTCAAGCCATTCACCGCATCTACCGTTTCCTGCAAAAGTCCCCGGTCATCATCGACATCCTGTACATGGACACGGAGACGGAGGTGCTGCTGGCGCTGCAACGCAAGTGGAGACAGTACGATGAACTGAGCGAGCAGATGGAGGAAATCATCAAAGAATACGGTCTCGGTAGCCTTGCGCTTGAGACCCTGAAGAGAACGATAGGATGTGAGAGAGTGGAAGTCAAGGGAAACAATTACACGGCCATCAACAACGACTGTGTGGAAGAAGTCCGGAACTGGCCAACGGACAGCATTGACCTGTATGTGACTAGTATCCCGTTCGGCAACCATTACGAATATTCGCCCTCGTACAATGACTTCGGCCATAACCCGGATGATGCAGAGTTCTTCCGTCAGATGGACTATCTGACCCCGGAACTGCTGCGCACCCTGAAGCCGGGTCGCGTGGCTGCAATCCATGTGAAAGATCGCGTGGAGTTCGCCAACGTCACCGGCCTTGCAGCGCCGACCATTGAGCCGTTTCACGCGGACTGTATCGCTCATTTCCGGAAGCATGGGTTCGCCTATTTCGGAATGATTACGGTTGTCACGGACGTTGTCCGGGAGAATAACCAGACCTACCGTCTGGGATGGACGGAGCAGTGCAAGGACGGCACGAAGATGGGTGTTGGCTGCCCAGAATACATCCTGCTGTTCCGCAAGCTGCCCACCGATTGCAGCCGTGGATATGCCGATACGCCGGT
This sequence comes from Faecalibacterium sp. 9, assembly GCF_048320955.1. Taxonomy (NCBI): domain Bacteria; kingdom Bacillati; phylum Bacillota; class Clostridia; order Eubacteriales; family Oscillospiraceae; genus Faecalibacterium; species Faecalibacterium sp. 9. The sequence continues at coordinate 18,947 of NZ_JBLWGB010000002.1, read as the reverse complement.
GAAGAAGTCCAAAGAGGAATACACCCGCGCCCAGTGGCAAATTGACGCTCACGCATTCTGGCGCAGCAGCGGCGACCGGCCTTTCACCCGCGAGGAACTGGAAAAAATCCCGACCTCCAAGCTGCAAAACGTATACCGCAAGTTCAGCCGGAACAGCGTCTACTCCTACGAGGAACACGTCAAGCTCGCGGAAAGTCTGGACAAGGATGGCCGTTTGCCGTCCACGTTCATGGTGGTCGCTCCCGGCTCGTGGGACATGACCGTCTGGGACGATATCAACCGGATGCGCACCCTAAACACCACCCAGAGCCAGCGGCGGCAGAACCTCCACGTTTGCCCGCTTCAGATCGACATCGTGCAGCGCCTGATTGAGCGGTACAGCAACGAGGGCGAGCTGGTAGCTGACCCCTTTGCGGGGCTGTTCACTGTGCCGTATGAGGCCGTGAAGATGAACCGCAGAGGCAAGGGCGTGGAGCTGAACCCGGATTATTTCCGTGACGGCGTGGGCTATCTGGAATCTGCGGATGCGGAAAAGGATGCACCCACTCTGTTTGACCTGTTGGAGAATGGAGCTTGAACATGAGCAATGACAACATGAGCCGGAACGCCGAGCACTACGCTGACCCGACCCCCGGCACCGCGATGCGGAACATCCGCAAGGAAGAATACCAGAAAGAGGCCGCCCGGCTGCTGCAAATCAGCATTCTGGTGCCGATGCTGCGTCAGATCGCAGAGTGGTCCGGCTTCGACATCATTGGCCGCATCCCGCTGCGGGACAGGGTTACCGGAAAGGAGTATCGGTAATGGACAACAAAATTCTGGAAGAGGCTCGCGATACCATGCTGACAGCCTGCGAGAAGCTGGGCTGTGCCGGTATCATCAGCAGTTGGACGCGCAGGGACGGCACGGTGGTCAGACTGTCGCTGAAAATCATGCCCCATAACGAGGACACCATTGCGGATGCCATCTGCGACATGGACGACGAGGAACTGGCCAAGCGCCTTATCCCCATTGTCGTGAACCAGATGTGCGCGGATGGGGTACCGACCGAGGAAGAGGCGCTGAAGTGGCTCCAGCAGCCTGCCAGCTGCCTGAAGGAGTAAGGAGGACAAGATGGCAGAGCATTACAAAATCGACTGTGACAAGGTCGAGGACAGAAAGGTGCTCGTTGTCGTGCTTGCCATGAACGGCTACACCGTGCGCATGGGCAAGGAGAAGCGCGGCGGCAAGTCCACCCTGACCTATTTCGTGGAGTATTGGAGGCAGGACAATGAAGGTTAAGACAGCAGCCAGCATTCGCCGCAGCTATATCGGCGATCGCAGCCGGGCAGAGGGCGCGGGCTTTGAGGCTATCATCAGCTCTGCTTGTGACTACTACCGCGCAATCGGGCGGGCTGACATCGAGAAAACCCCGGAGCCGATGAAGCCCCTCGGCGGCGCAGATCGTTCCGGCAGGTTCCTCGCCTGCTACACCAAGCAGGCACAGCCGGACTACAAGGGCGTTCTCTCAGGCGGCAGAGCTGTCGTTTTCGAGGCGAAACACACCGACACCGGTCGTTTGTTGTCCGACCGCGTATCAGCCGAGCAAGCCGCCTGTTTGCGCCGGATATCACGGCTGGGTGGTATCGCGTTCGTTCTGTGTTCATTCAATGGCCGGGAGTTCTACCGCATTCCGTGGCTGATCTGGGAAGACATGAAGAACGTGTTTGGCCGGAAGTACATAACCCCGGCAGATGTAGGAGCCTACCGCGTCCGGGTCGCAGCGCCGGGAGTGCTGCTGTTTTTGGAAGGAGTTGAAACGAATGCGCCCGATTGAAGAAATCAAGAAGAACCATCGCCTGATGATCGTGCGGGAGGGCTGGGACGGCTTCATGGCCTACCTCGTCCACCCACAGTATAAGCCGCAGACTGTGGGCATCGTTGCATCGTGGGGCGGCGGCTGGGAACACGTCAGCGTGAGCCTCCCGCGCCGCTGCCCGACGTGGGACGAGATGTGCCTTATCAAGGACATCTTCTGGGACGAGGAAGAATGCGTGGTGCAGTTCCACCCGCCGCGCAGCCAGTACGTTGACACCCATCCGTACTGCCTCCACCTGTGGAAGAAAATCGGCGAGACCTACGAGACCCCGCCGAAAGAATTTGTGTGACGAAAGGAGTTACCACATGAGCAAGAGAGAAAATAAGCGCATCCGACAGCTGGAACGCCGCGTGGCAGAGCTGGAAAAGAATATGCCCGCGCCCGACTGCCAGATTCGCGTTGACGCGGAGAGCTGCGTACCGGAAAAGCTGGCGCAGGACATCGCGGAGGCCATCGCAAAGTCCACCGGCAAGAACGTTCAGGTGCAGCCTGCACAGACCCGCAAGACCTTCAGCGACACGCTGCGGGAAATCTTTGGCGCAAAGTGACCGGCTCGCAGCCATGACCAGAAAGAGGGGTGTATATGGAGATTAGAGCATGGAGAGCACAGGACCCGGCAAGAGAGGCCGCGTTTATGGAGGTCAAGGATTGGTTCCGCAAGCTGCGCGATCTGGCCGAGGGCATGAACATCCAGCACGAAATGATGGCCAAGCAGCGTGACGCAGCAACCAGAGTGACCCAGAGCTTCAGCGGGATGCCCATGTCTGCCGGAAACGGTGACAAGATTCTGGATGCCGTCTGCAAGATGGACAGTGAGAACCGCGAACTGAGCCGCATGGAATCGGAGCTGGTCAAGCGCCGCATTGAGGCAATTTCCCGCGTGTTCTGCATCGTGAGCGCCGAAGATGACAGTACGCTGCGCATGGCCGATGCTGTGCGGGCCTACTACATCGAGTGCGAAACAACAGACAAGGACGGCTATTTCAAACTCAAAACCTACGATGACGTGGCTGCCGAACTGGGCATTTCTCGCTCTACAGTTTCGGACGCAATCCGGGAAGGGCTGCAAGCGCTGGCCGAAATTTGGCCATACATCAACAAGGATTGTGCATAATGAGCAATACGCGCAAAAATAACTCTCAAATTTTCTACATCACCCCGGACTGATATTGTTATGTCTCTGGACTTCCAACAGACTGGGAGGCATGATAGAATGACATAAGCGCAACCGCGCAATGCGGCACGGCGCTTGAAATCCTGCCGACCCCGTAAGCAGAAGTGGACACATGGCCTCATAAACCACCGGGAGCTGACCGCGTTACCCATACGCGGCACATTCCTTTCTTTTTCTCTCACACAGGCATCCTCCTAGACTTTCCGTCACCCCCCACGAGGGAGCGCGGATAGAAACAACACGCATTTCAGACGGAGGCCCCGGAACGCCAAAAGCGGGTTATGACGTTGGTCCCGCTGGTGTGTGTGTCCATTCCCCAAGCTGCGCCCGACCACCGCGGCGCGGGGATATTATATGCCGTTGTAGCTCAACGCAGAGCGCCGCTTTTGCAGGCGGGTCAACATTGATGATACATTCCATGACAGGCAACTGCGACCAATCACCGCAGCGGGCTGGCGCGGAATGGTGCCGGTTCGAATCCGGCCAACGGCTCTATATGCTGCCCTAGCGCAATTTGGAGCGCGTTCATGTGTGTAGACATGGAAGGTTCGATTCCGAAAGGCAGCACCGAAAAACAGAGGGCTGCCCCCATCGTGGGGCGACCCTCTGTTTCGTTTTACCCGCAAGCAAGGAGGACAATGGCAGAATGATTACGAAAGAATTGCTGAAACTGCCGGTGTCGGAGCTGGTTCCCTATGAGAACAATCCCCGCGTCATTTCCCCGGAAGCTGTGAACGCTTGTGCGGAAAGTATGCGGCAGTGTACCGCGCTGGACCCCATCGAGGTGGACGAGAACAACGTCATCCTCAGCGGACACACCCGCCGTCTGGCTCTGATGCAGCTCCATGTGGAAACCGCCGATGTGGTGCGCTACACCGGTCTGACCGAGGAGCAGAAACAGAAGTACCGCATCCTTGCCAACAAGACCGGCGAAATGACCGGCTGGGACTTTTCCAAGCTGGAACAGGAACTTGCCGAGGTTGATTTCGGAGATTTCGACTTCAATTTCGACAGCGAGGCCCCGGACGATATCTTTGACGATTCGACCGACCTTCGCAGCAGCTATGACGAGCCGCACGATGACAAGCTGATCTGCCCCTGCTGCGGCCACATCGACCTGAAAGCCAAGTTCAAAAAATTTGAAGGAGTCGCTGGAGATGAACAAAACGGTGAGGATTGAAAATATTTCTCAGCTCCTTGGAAAACAACAACGCTCGTCTGGATGAACTGGGGTCGATGCACTATAACCTGATGTCCTACTACTACATCCCGAAGAACCCCAAAAGAGCACTGGGCATCATCGAGCAGAGCGAGCGCATCATGATAGATTCCGGTGCGCACACCTTCCAGAAGGGCAAGACAAAACTCAACTGGGAAGAATACACGGAATCCTATGCGCGTTTCATTCGTGAAAATGACTGTAACAAAATCGTTGGTTACTTTGAGATGGACGTGGACAAGGTCATCGGCCTTGAGCGCGTCATAAAGCTGCGTAGACGGCTGGAACAGGAAACGGACAAGATTATTCCTGTCTGGCACAAAGGGCGCGGAATAGAAAACTTCTACCGGATGTGCGAAGAGTACAGCGGCAGGGTCATTGCAATTACTGGGTTCAAAAATGAGGACATCAAAGATGACCAGTATGCGCAATTCTTGAAGATAGCGTGGCAGCACAACTGCCGTGTTCACTGTCTGGGCATGACCCGGAAGGACATCTTGAAGAAGGTTCCCTTTGACTATGTGGATAGTTCCAGCTGGACGCAGGGCGTTCTATATGGCCGTTTGGGAAGCCGAAAGCTGAAAAACGAAGATACTGCCGAGAAGCGCACTATCATGCGGCAACGGCAGTGGGAAGCTGCATATAAGGAGGCAATGAAGATGCAGGAATACTACGAACGTTACTGGTTTACTGCAACCACCCGACTGAAAAATTCTCTGGGGGGGGGTACTGATTATGCTGCACAGTAAAATCAAGCCCCTTATCTATGCCGCCATGACTGCGGCCATCTATTATGTCCTGTGCGTGGCTATCGCGCCCCTGAGTTATGGACAGATTCAGTGCAGGATTTCCGAGGTTATCCTGCTGTTCTGTATGCACAACACGTTCGCAGTCTATGGTTACACCCTCGGATGCGCACTGGCAAACCTGACCTCCCCGCTGGGCATCCTTGATGTCATTGTCGGTTCTCTGGCAAATCTGATTGTCGGTTCCTTCGCTCGCAAGTGCGGCAAGGCGCTGCCGACTGTCCTGTTTGGCGCTGTGTTCAACGGTATCGTAGTAGGCGCAGAGCTGTCCATCGTGTACGGTTCTCCGTTCCTGCTGAATGCTGTGTGCGTGGCAGCGGGCGAGGCTGTTTCTCTTTTGGTGGGCGCTCTGCTGTACCATCTGGTGGGCAAGCGCCTTGAAAGCATTTGGAGGTGAGTTGCGATTGGCCGCAAAGGTAAGTTTGAGCAGTGGTTAGAGCCGGAAGGTCTGGCACTGCTTCGCGGATGGGCAAAAGACGGCCTGAAAGACAAGCAGATTGCCGAGAATATAGGCTGCTCAATATCGACCCTCTGCGAATGGAAAAACCGATTTCCTGAATTTTCGGAAGCACTAAAAAAGGGCCGGGACGTCGCTGACTACATCGTGGAGAATGAGCTGTTCCAGAGCTGCCAGACCCGCAAGATAACGGTCAAAAAGCCTGTCAAAGTCAAGACCGTAAAGGTAGACGGCAAGAAACGGTTGGAAAAAGAACACATCGAGTATGCAGAGGAAGAGGTCGTTGTACCGGCCAACACCACGGCACAGATCTTCTACCTGAAGAACCGGAAGCCGGACAAGTGGAAGGACAAGCCGGTGGAGAGTGCAGCCGAGGCTCAAAAGACCGAGATGCAGACCCTTGCCGACTTGCTGCAGCGGCCCGTTCCCAACCGCGATATCAAGGACTTTGAAGAATGAACATTCCAGCACCATTCTCTGAAAACCAGATGCGTTTCTTCTGGAACTGCTTCGACCACTGGTTCAACGTGGCAGAGGGCGGCAAACGTGGCGGCAAGAACGTTCTTATCACCATGGCCTACTGCACCATTCTGGAAAAGCATCCCAGCAGAATACACCTCATTGCAGGCGTATCCACTGCGACGGCCCGGCTGAACATTCTGGACTGTGACGGCTTCGGCCTGAAAAACTATTTTGAGGGCCGCTGCCGTGAGGGCACCTACCAGAACCGCGACTGTCTGTACATCCAGACTGCCACCGGCGAAAAAGTGGTGCTGGTGTCTGGTGGTGGCAAAGCCGGTGACGAAAAGCTGATCAAGGGCAACACCTACGGCACCGCGTACATCACCGAAGCCAATGAATGCAGCGAAACTTTCATCAAGGAAGTATTCGACCGTACCCTGTCCAGCCCGGACAGAAAGGTGTTTCACGACCTGAATCCCAAGGCGGAGGGGCACTGGTACTACGAAAACATCCTGAATCTGCACGAAAAGAAGCAGACGGAGAACCCAAAATACGGCTTTAACTACGGACATTTCACCATTGCCGATAATATGAGCATCTCGGACGAGCAGCTCCGGGCCGTGCTTGCAACCTACGACCGCAGCACAGTCTGGTATGCCCGTGATATCCTCGGTAAAAGGAAAGCTGCCGAGGGCCTTGTGTATCCCTTCTTCTCCGCCGGGCAGGACACCTACCTCTTTCACGGTGATGCTTCCCACATCGACGGGCAGTTTTACGTGTCCATCGACTACGGCACCCACAACCCCTGCAGCATGGGCCTGTGGGTCATTCATGATGGCAAGGCCCTGCGCATCAAGGAAAGCTATTTTGACAGCCGCGCCGAGCGTGTGCAGCGCACGGACGAAGAGCACTATGCCGAGCTGGAACGCCTGACCAAGGGCTATTACATTCAGGCGGTGGTGGTTGACCCGTCCGCTGCTTCCTTCATCGAGACCATCCGGCGGCACGGCAAGTATCTGGTTATCCCAGCTGATAACGACGTACTGAACGGCATCCGCTGCGTGGCATCCCTGATGCAGGCCGGGCTTGTGACTATCCACGAAAGCTGCACGGCATCCCGCCGGGAGTTCGGCCTGTACTCGTGGGATGACAAAGCCAAAGAGGACCGCGTCGTGAAGGAGAACGACCACGCCATGGACGACATCCGCTATTTCTGCTATACGATACTGGCCCCGCTGATCCGCTGGGCAGATTGGAGACGAAAGTAATGTTTGACAGACTGCTTTTCTGGCTGCGGGAGAAAGCGCGGCTGCTGTTCGGTGAAAATACCACCGTCAGCGTCAGCGTGTCCGACAGCATGGAGAATGCCATTGTCCTGTGGGCGCAGATGTACGACAGTGGCGGGCCGTGGTGTCATGGTGGAAAGAACCCCCTTCACAGTCTGGGTCTGCCCAAAAGCGTTGCATCGGAGCTGGCCCGTCTGACCACGCTGGAAATGGAATGTCTTGTTTCTGGCAGTGCCCGCGCCGACAGCATCAACACTATGCTGCAGCCTTTCATTGCAGATCTGCGCACCCCGGTGGAATACGGCTGTGCGCTGGGCGGCATCCTGTTCCGGCCCTTCCTCGATGCAGAGGGACGCATCCAGATCGATGCTGTGCAGGGGGATTGCTTCTGCCCTACCCGCTTTGACAGCTCTGGCCGCATGACCGGGGCTATTTTTTATGACCATCTGGTGCGCGGCAACCGCATTTACACTCGTCTTGAAGATCACGAGTTTTCCGGCAGCACGTACAGCATCACGGTCAAGGCATTCCGTTCCATGACCAGTGCAGACCTCGGCATTGAAGTCCCGCTGACCGATGTGCCGGAATGGGCCGCGATCTCCCCGCACACTGAGTTTTCCGGCGTAGACCGCCCGCTCTGGGGCTATTTCAGGGTATCTGGCGGCAACTCTTCCGACCGGCATTCTCCGCTGGGTGTGAGCGTCTATGCGGCGGCTGTCGAGACGATCCGGGACGTTGACGAGCAATATGGACGCCTGCTGTGGGAGTATGACGGCGGGCAGCTGGCCATTGACGTTGACCAGACCGCCCTGCGTACCGATGCCGACGGAAATGTTCATCTTCCGGAGCGGCTTGAGCGCCTTTACCGCAGCTGGCTGAACGGCAGCATCGGGGCCAATGGCCGGAACCTCTACGAAGCCTTTGCCCCTGCCCTGCGGGATGAAAGTTATCGTCGGGGGATGGATACCATGCTCAAGCGGGTGGAGTTCCAGTGCGGCCTTGCCTACGGCACCCTGTCCGACCCGCAGAACGTGGACAAGACCGCCGAGGAGATCAGGAGCAGCAAGCAGCGCAGCTACACTACCGTCAAGGACCTGCAGCGGGCGCTGGGCAATGCGCTGACCGATCTGGTATACTCCATCAGCAAGCTGCTGGATGCCCAGTGGAACAGCGGCGCAGCCGTTTCCCCGCCGGGCGACTGCAACGTGACCTTTGACTTTGACGATAGCATCATTTCTGACCCCAAGGAGCGCAAGCAGATGTACTGGGGCTACGTTACCGCAGGCAAGTTCCCCTTCTGGCGGTATCTGGTGGAGTTCGAGGGCTACAGCGAGGACGATGCCAAGGCCATTGCCGCCGAAGCGGTTGCTGAGAACCGCAGCCCTGAAGCCCTCACCTTCGGGGGTGCCTGATGCTGCCGCCGTCTTACCTCGACCAGATGCCGGACGCCTTTGTGCAGCTCTGGCAGCAGGTCGAGGACGAGATCTTACAGGACGTTGCCCGGCGCATCGGCAAGATGGACAAAGTGACCGCTACTGCTAACTGGCAGCTGTGGCGCTACCAGCAGACCGAGGCGCTGCGCAACGACGTGGTGAAGCTGCTGGCGAAGTACACCGGCAAGAGCGAAACGGCCATCCGCAGGCTGCTTTTGCAGGCCGCCACCGAAGCCATGGAGCGGGAGGACGCCATCTACTACCACTACGACATGGAGCCGACGCCCTTTGAAGAGAGCGCCGCCCTGAACAACCTGCTTGATGCCGGTGCCCGGCAGACCTGCGGCACATGGCAGAACCTCACCGCTACCACGGCAAACACCGTCACAGGGGCCTTTGAGCGCACGCTGGACGCTGCATGGCTCAAGGTGAGCACCGGTGCCTTCGACTACAAAACAGCCGTCAAACAGGCTGTGGACAGCCTTGCAGACGAGATGCCCATGGTCACCTATCCCAGCGGCCACAAGGACAGCATCGAGGTGGCCGCCCGCCGTGCCGTGCTCACCGGTGTGAACCAGACGACTGGCAAGCTGCAGGTGGCCCGCATGGACGAAATGGGCTGCGAATTTGTGGAGACGACAGCCCACGGCGGTGCCCGTCCTTCTCATGCAGAGTGGCAGGGCAGGCGCTTCCACCGGGGCGGCGCGGTGGACTACAAGGGCAGACACTACCCGGATTTTGAAGCCGCCACCGGCTACGGCACCGGCGCAGGCCTTTGCGGCTGGAACTGCCGCCACACCTTTTTCGCGGTGTTCCCGGAGCTGGGCGACCCGCCCCAATGGACACAGGAGCAGCTGCGGGAGCTGAACGCCCGGAACATCGAATGGAACGGCAAAAAGTACACCGCCTACGAGATATCCCAGATGCAGCGGACCCGGGAGCGGAACGTCCGCCGCTGGAAAAAGCGGTATCTGGCCGAGGACGCTGCCGGGCTGGACACCACCGACGCCGCCGTGCGCCTGAGAGCGGCCCGCCAAAGCCTTGCAGAGTTTGCACAGGCCACGGGTGGCCGTGTGGACAGCGCCCGTGTCAGCGTGCCGAAGTTCGGCAGGAGTGAAGCCAGCAGGGCGAATTGGGCGGCGAAGAAAAACTCCTCTGTTTATTCGAGCTTGAACATGGAGCCAAAACCTGTTACAATGCAGTCAATCGCAAATGTTAAGGCGTTCAGCTGTGACACACTGGATGCCGCCGGGCAGCAACAGCTGAAAAACGCCCACAAGCGCCTTCTCATGGTCGCTTCAAAGCAGCCGGAAAATGTTGAAGTGGGCAGGGTGTTCGACATCAAGATGAAGCCGCTGACGAAGGATATCATCGGGCCCGCTCGTGGCGGAAGCGTGAAACCTCCAAAAACAGCGGTTCCGCATATCTTCATTCACACCCATCCCGATTGCAGTATTTTTTCGCAGGGCGATTTGTACAACTTCGCACACGACGATTCTATAAAACTTCTGACCGCAGTTGGTCATAACGGGCACATTTACGCGATTGAGAAAACATCAGAGTATGATTCGAATACCATCAAGGCTATTTCTTCCCGGCTTTTCACAAAAGTAAATGCATTGAGTGACATTCCAAGGGAACAATTGCCTGACGAACAACTGCTTCAGGAAGCCGAATCCATAATTCGTGATTCAATCAAGGAGATGAAAAAATATGGCATCCGGTTCTATGAGTGATTATTTCACACCAGAAGTAATTAAAGAGCTTCAAGAAACATTGCTGAAACATCCGATTGACCACTCGTATGATGAAGAATGTGAAGCATACGACAATGATGTTCCGCCTGAGCAACTTGCATCGCGCTGTGCCTATGATGCATTGAAAGGGATTGGCAAGCTCCCGCCCGGCATCGAATAACCTTAACCACCATCCACCCGGACGGTGGTTTTCTTTTGCCAATTTTTCAGGAGGTACACTATGGTTACTACAGTTCTTATCACTCTGATGATCCTCGCGCTGCTGGAGATCGTTCTGCTGAACGGCGCCCGGCTGTTCTTCATGATTGCATCCGCCGTGCAGCAGGCGCAGGACGACAAATACACGCCGCACCCGCACCCCAAAAAGTAAGCTTTCATTCACGGAAATGCCCCATTTTAACCACTGTATGCCATCAAAAAGGCACAACAGTGGTTTTTTCATGCCGTTTTAGCTCATGTTGGAAGAGCACCGGACTTTTAATCCGGGTGTGGCGGGTTCAACTCCCGCAAGCGGCACCACAGCGGAAGGCGGCGCGTACCCCGTCTTGTCCCGTGCGGAATGAGAACCGCGATACAAAACAGCAGGGACTTATCCACCCAACAGACAAAAGAAAGGAGCACATCGCAAGTGAAACGCGAAGATGTGAGCAAGATCATTCCGGGTATCACCTCGGACCAGCTGGACAGCATCATGAACCTGCACGGCGCGGATATCACGGCCAAGGTGAACGAGATCACCACCCTCAAGGCCGAGAAAACCACCCTGACCGAACAGCTGTCCACTGCAAACAGCAAACTGGAAGGCTACGACCCCGAGTGGAAGGCCAAGGCCGAGCAGGCCAAGACCGATGCTGCGACTCAGGTCGCTGCCCTCGAAAAGGGCTACGCTCTGGAACGCAAGGCATCCGGCCTGAAATTTTCCAGCGAGAGCGCCCGCAAGGCGTTCCTTGCCGAGGCAAAGGCCCAGAATTTTGCTATGAAGGACGGCGAGATTCTGGGCTTTGATGATTATGTCAAGGCTTTCAAAGAGAGTAATCCAGCGCCATTCTGCCGGACGGCGGCATGGCACGTTTTTCCGCATCGGCGACCGGCGCACCCGGCCAGCCCGCAAACACACATGAGGCCGCAAATGCTGCATTCCGCGCAGCGTTCGGCCAGAAAGGTTGATTCTTATGGCTACTGATGCAATCGCTCGCAATAAGGCTGAGGCCCTGATCCGGGAGCAGCTGGTGAACACCATCCAGCAGGACGTGCCCAAAAGCTCCACCGTCATGCAGCTGGGCACCCGCCTTGCCAATATGACCTCTAACCAGACCAAGATCCCCGTGCTGTCCATGCTGCCGCTGGCTTACTGGGTCAACGGTGACACCGGCATGAAAAAGACCAGCAAGCAGGAATGGGACAACGTGTATATGACCGCTGCAGAGCTGGCCGTCATCGTTCCTGTGCCCGAGGCTGTGCTGGCAGATTCCAGCTTTGACATCATGGGCGAGGTACAGCCCCGCGTCCGGGAAGCCATGGGCGCAAAGATCGACAACGCCATCCTGTTCGGCGGCGAGCGTCCCACCGAGTGGACGACCGATGTTCTGACCCTTGCGGCCAAGAACAAAGTCACCGGCCCCATCGACTACGCAAAGCTGCTGGGCAAGGACGGTCTGTTCTCCAAGGTGGAGGCTGGCGGCTTCGGCGTGGACGCCGTGGTGGGCGACCTGACCGCCAAGGCAGAGCTGCGCGGCCTTGTGGATACCACTGGCCGTCCCCTGTTCCGTTCCGATATGCAGGGTGCCACCACCTACGCGCTGGACGGCGCACCGATGTACTTCCCGGATAACGGCGGCTTTGATGCTTCCAAGGCACAGCTGATCGCAGGCAACTTCAAGAAGCTGGTGTACTCCATCCGTCAGGACGTCACCGTGAAGCTGCTGGATCAGGGCGTTATTCAGGATCCTTCCACCAAGGAGATCGTTTACAACCTCGCCCAGCAGGATATGGTGGCCCTGCGTGTGGTCATGCGCATGGGCTGGGCACTGCCGAACCCTGCCACCCGTATGAACGCCGACCGCTCCAAAGTCCCCTTTGCGTTCCTGACCGCAGCTGCCGTCGCAGCATAAGGAGGCCCCATGCTCTACTGCACCTATGACCAGTACACGGCGGCGGGCGGCATGGTGCCAGAAACGGCGTTCGGTGTGCTGTGCAGCCGGGCTTCCCGCATGATCGATTCCGCCACCTTTGGCCGGGCCGAGAGCCACGCCGCCGGGTGCGAGGCCTGCCGGGAAGCATTGGCGGACGCCTGCGGGCAGATCGTCGGCCTGCTGGCCGCTGCATCTGCGGCGGGTGCTGTGCCGGGTGCTGCCAGCGTCTCCAACGACGGCTACAGCGTCACCTTTGGCAGCAATGCCAGTGTGACCGCCGCCGCCCGGCAGGAAGCCTATCGAGGTCTTCCGCACCGCGCTGGGCAATGACCCGCACGACCTGCTGTACAGGGGGATTTTGTGATGCAGACAGCCGTTACTGTGGTGAACCTCATCCACGATGTGACCACCGAGACAGACAGGCCGGTGTGCTGGGTGTTCCCCGGGTGCTGCTGGCGGGAATGCCGCTCCACCTCCGGCTCCGGCACCGCCAAAGACCCGGAGCGCACCACCCACATCCGCATCCCGGCCAGCGTGTGTACGGTGGGCTACCTGCCCTATGCCCAGTGGGCGGCGCTGTCTGCGGCGGAAAAGACCAAGCACTGGACCCTGAAACGCGGCTGGAAGCTGGTGCAGGGCGCGGTGCCTGCCTTGACCGCCGAAGAGTATGCCCGGCTTGAAAAAACGCACCTGTGCTGCACAGCGGCGGCTGTCTCGGACGACCGGGAGCCGCTGCTGCCCCACTGGCATGTGGAAGGGAGCTGATCGCATGAGCGCACCGGTTTTTGATTTCAAGGTGACGTTCCGGCCCGGCTTTCAGGCCGACATGGATGCACGGTTCGCAAAGCTGCAGTTTGCCTTTTCACAGAAAGTGGCGGCAACGGTAGACCCCTATGTGCCCTTTGACACCGGCACGCTGAAGAACAGCGTGAATCAGGCATCCGACTTCAAGGAAGGTCTGCTGGTGTACAATACGCCCTATGCCCGCAGGCAGTATTATCTGCATGAACAGGGCAAGGGTCTGCATGGTGAGAACGGCCTGCGCGGCTCCTGATCGGGGCCAGCGGGCCATTGCCGACCACAAGGACGAGCTGGAAAAGTTCGCCCATGATGCCGCAAAGCAGTTTCTGGGAGGGAACAAATGAGCGAAACCGTAAAGCCCACCATTGCCGCCCTGCGGGCATGGCTCAAGACCTGCCCGCTCGATCGCCGACGAGCAGGAAGCCACCGGCGCAGCATTCCGCATTGCCGGACTGGAAGAAAGAATCCACCGCCTTTTCCATCGAGGACAGCCCCGGTGATCTCCATCATCACCGAGCATTTCTCCGGCTGGGAAATGTCGAAGAATTACCTCTTCCTCAGCCGCCGGGAGTACAGCGAGGTGGATGCCGTCAGCATCCAGAACAGCGGCTTTTTTGAGCAGCTCACCGAGTGGGTCATGCGGCAGGACGCCCGGCACAACCTGCCCGACCTCTCGGCCTGCGGCGAGGGCAAGACCCCTACCGGCATTGCCGTGACAAACAGCGGCTACATCGTCACAAACAGCGCGGGCAGCTGTAAGATGCAGCTGCAAATGCGCCTGACCTACTACATGCCAAAATGAAAGGAGTTTTGATATGACCGTATCCGAAGCCATTACCAAGTCCGGCATCACGCCCAGCGCGTCGTATACCGGTATTGAGACGGCGAACGATTTTGTGCTGGCGTTCCAGATCGAGAGCACCCAGACCAAGGAAAGCCAGTGGATCGTCTGCGCCGACCACGTGAAGGAGCATTCCGGCTCCCTGAACGCCACCACCGAGGATGCCCAGTACATCCGCACCGGCAACGTCACCGAAAAGACCGGCACCCAGCGCACCCTTACCGTCAACGGCGACCGCTGCGTGGGCGATGCTTTTCAGAATTTTGTGCTGAGCCACAAGATCGTGTACGGTACCGGCAGCGATATCATCAGGCCGTACATCTATTTCAGCCTTCGCACCGGCAAGGGCGAGAAGGGCAGCGCTTCCATCATCGTCACCAGCGACGTGGGCGGTGCAGCCGGTTCCAAGGCCACCTTTGCCTGCGACGTGAAGGTCATCGGCACGCCGGAGGAGTTTGACTACAACCCCGCCACCCAGTCCGCTGAGCCTGCCAAGGCCGTCAAGGGCTGATTTTTTTCAAACACAGTCCCCGCTCCACACCGGAACGGGGATTTTTTATGCCGTGAACAAAGCTTATTCCTCCGGGGCAGAACCGGGGCACGGCCCAAGAAGAAGCCAAAACATGGTTATTTGTGGGACAGGAATTTGAATTTTCGGCGCTGAACGCCAACGACCTCGACCGTATGGACGCGGCACAGCAGCACATGCAGGCGGCTTCTGACCGCGAGAGCAAGCGCTCGCATACGGGCACCGCCGACATCCTGCGCGGCCAGTGCCGCCTTATGATGGGCTACTTCGACGAGCTGCTGGGCGAGGGTGCATCTGAACGTCTGGGTCTTGACGGAAAAACATTTGGTGCCTGTGTCCGTGTGACGAACGCCATCAAGGAAGCCATCGCCGCAGAACAGGCCACCGTAAAGCAGGCGGCTGCAATGCCCATGAACCGCGAGCAGCGGCGCGCAGCGGCAAAGCAGCAGCAGCGCAAGCAGAAACCCGCGTCCCGCAGCGAGGGTTTCCACCCGCAGGTGGCAAGCCGCCCGGCGCAGCAGCCTATCACCCAGACCAACACTTTCTGGCCGGACACGGAAGCCGAGACCCGCCGCAAGACCGACCAGCTGAATCGATGCCCGGCAGGCTGTGAATGCCCTGCGGGACGACCCCGATGCCATGCAGCAGCTGGCAGAGTACGCTCTGCAGCTGGCATCCGAGCGCCATGTCTGACCTGCTGCTGGACGAGTTGCCCACCCGGTGGCACGGACACGAGATCATCCCGGATTTCCGGCCCATGGTCTGGCTGGTGAACGCCTATGTGCGCGGCCAGACAGGAGATGACCCCCTCGGTTTTGCGGTCAGCGCCCTCTGGCGTTTTTACAAAGACCCACACTGTTTTCTGAACGACCCTCAGAAGATTGATCGACGCCTACGGGTACATGATCGAGTTTTATAAGGCGGGCGAAAAAGCAGCCGAAAGCGCCGCAGCTGAAAGCAGTACCGCGCCCTCTTCCGGTCTTGCCTTCGACTACCAGTGTGATGCCGGTTACATCGTGGCGGCGTTCCAGCAGGCCTACGGCATCGACCTGACCCGGGAGCGGGTGCAACTGGTTCCGGTTCCGGGCGCTGTTCGCGGCCCTGCCGGAGGAGACCCTCATGGCCAAGAGTCATGAGCTGGCGCACCATGGACCTGTCCGAGTACGAGGGCAGCGTGCGTGCCCACTGATGCCGACTTGCAGGAGCGCTTTGCCCTCGCCTGCTGAAGCTGAAGAGGGGGTGCCGCCCGTGTCGTGTCCGTCGAAGAGCATGATGCTGCGTTCCTTGCGCGGTTCCGGCACTAGCCGCGCCCCGGTGCCCTGCCCATACTGCGGGCGGGCGCTGCCGGTGTGGGCAGAAAATGCCGCATCCGCCCATGGCCTGTGGGTAAAATGCAAAAATCCCGCCTGTAAGCGGGAGGTAAAGATCAAGTTATAACAGCCTGTGCCCTTGTGCCCGCGCTCTTTTGGAATGGAGAGAGGTGGACACAGTGGCATTTGATTTTGACGTTACCGGCAACACCAAACTGGATACCAGCGGTTTTACCAATGGCATTTCCAGCATGACGGTGGCTGCTGGTAATCGATTTGCTGACTTTGTAAAATCGGCCAGCAGCAAAATGGCCGAGCTGGTGACTTCCTCGGTCGATATTGGTTTCTATATCGTTCAGACATGCCCTTGCCAAGGTCGGCACCATCGCCGACACGAGCAAGCAGTCTCCGTGGGCGAACTGAACGTAGCAGGTTCCTGATACATCCGGCAGCATGGGCGTTGCCGCTGCAGACATTGCCGAAGCAGCCTGATCAGGCCATCAGTGCCGGACAGGATACGGCAAACGCCGTAGCTTTCGCCGGACAGGCTTCCAAGCTGGTCTGCTGCTGGCTTCATCTTCCAGCAAGTCCCCGGGCAGTCGATATCCTGACCACCGCGCTGAATGCCTACGGACTCAGTGCAGACCAGGCCATCCACGTATACGGATGTGCTGCTGACCACCCAGAATCTGGGCAAAACCAGCGTGGATGAGCTTTCGTCCAGCATCGGCAAGGTCATTCCTCTGGCTGCAGCGTATGGCGTGACCGTCGAAAATCTGTCCAGTGGTCTGGCCGTCATGACCGCAAATGGTATTGCCACGGCAGAAGCCACCACCTACACCAAGTCCATGTCTTCAACGAACTTGGCGATGCCGGTTCTACTGTCGGCAAAATTTTGCAGAAACGGATACCGGCACAGAGCTTCGCTCAGCTGAATGCTCGTAGGGCAGAGAGCCTAGGCGATGTTCTGCAGATTTCGTAATCAAGAGCGTCGGCGGCGGCAGCGGCGCTGCCTTTGCAGGTCTGCTGGCTCGAGTGCGGAAGCAGGCACCGGTGCATCGTCGACTATGGCAACCGGCGGCGCGGCCAAACATTTCAACGATGCGCTCAGCCAGATGCAGAACAGCGCAGGCGCTACCGAGACCGCCGACCAGACCATGACCGACACCTTTCAGCACAAGGCGGAGACCATGCAGACCAGCGCTGCCCAGAACTTCGGCATCACCCTGTATGGCCGCTGGAATCCTCTCTGCAGCCGATGCCACTCAGTGGGGCAACTGCCTCACCCAGCTGACCACCGCCCTGTCTGATGGCGGACCCGAAGCCATGCTTCAGGCCCGCAGGCCAGATTCTCTCGATCTGGCGGCAGGCATTACCGAGCAGCTGCCCGGCCTGATGAACACCGGCGTGGAGACGATCACCCAGCTGGCTGAGGACATCGTGGAAGGACACCGGCCACGCCGGACACGGCCGCTGAAGTGCCGCGCGCTGGCACAGGGCCTCGTCGACAACATCCCGGACCCTGACCGCCAGCGCCGCCCAGACGATCGCCGGATTTATCGGTGACCCCGGTGACCACACAGACGCAATGATGATCCGCCGGCCTGCAGACGATCGACATAGTCGATCATTGAAATCACCGACACTTGGGACTCGAATCGAGTCCGGCAGGCGCGGCGATTGCCAAGTTTGCCGCCACTTCCAGCTGCCGAAGAACTTCGAGTGCGGCGCGGCCATGCTCTACCACCCTTGTGGAACTGATCCTCTACAGCATTGAAAAAATCTGGCCGAAGCCGCCCTTGCTGGCGCGGCAAAGCTGGTGGGCGTCTGGGACGGGAACACCTACGAGCGGGGCGATATCGGAGAAATATCGTTCAGGGCATCATCAACGGCATCGCGTCGATGTGGAACCGGCTGACCTCGTGGGTCAGCGGCCTGATTGCAAATCTGGTGGGCACGGCCAGCAATGCCGCCGTCAACGGCATCACCCAGAGCACCTCTGGCTCTACCTCTTCCGGCTCGACGAGCGCCGGGACGGTAACCGCGACCAGCGGATGCCGATGCGCTGCTGGGGAAAGGCATCAGCAATAAGAGCTGGATTAACGTCAGGAAGAAGCGCGCAGGCGGAGGAGACGGATAATTTGATTACTCAGTCGGCAAACAACGCCGCTGCTGCCATCGACAAGTCCGGCAAAAAAGCATCGAAAAGCGCCAAAAAATCCACCGCCGAAGTGGTCAAGTCCATCTCGGACACCACGACCGAAATCGACGGCAAGACGACCCGCACCACCGAAAACATCACCGAAACGCTCTCCAACGGCAAGACACAGCAAAAGCAGGTCATCACCGAGACTTCCCGGCAGATGGTGGACGGCGTGCTGAAAGATGTCAAGACCATCACGGAAGTGGCGGCAAACGGCACCAAGACCGTCAAGCAGACCATGGAGACAGTGCGGGAGACCGCCAAGACGGTCACCTCCACCTTCGAGACGCTGGCAGACGGGGTCAAGACCACCACCCAGACCATCACCGAGACACTGACCGACGGCACCGAGACCCAGAAGCAGGTCATCACCGAGACCTACGACGACGTGGTGGACGGTGCCCTCGTGACCATCGAGCGGGTCAAGACCATCGCCGCAGACGGCACCGTGCATGTGGCCGAGCAGATCAAAAAGTCCAGCGCAGACACCTTTGACGGCCTGTGGAAGGAGCTGCAGGACAGCGCCAACACCGGCGTGCTGGGCACCTTCGATGACCTGTACACCGCCGTCAAGAATCAGGACTGGCTCTCCGTCGGCAAGTGGGTCGCAAGCACCATTTACAGCGGCCTGACCGCCGACCAGAAGCAGCAGGTGCAGTCCTTCGCCCTCGGCATCGTG